>JAHFRD010000024.1 GCA_023258975.1 Hydrogenophilales bacterium
ACAACAGATCCAACTCATCCCATGCCGTGTTTACCCCGCAGCAATAAGATTGCTGTATGCGCAACGTTGTGCAGTGCCATTTATCTCGCAAAATCGAGCCAAATATCGCGCGCCGCTCCATCCTGCTCAAGCCTGAGCATTTTCCCACCCAGACTCCCAGCCAGAAAAGTCCCATCCAAATTCCGACAGGCTGCCAAGTTAAACGGATGGCCTTGGCGCGTCCCGCGCTGCTACGATGCCGCGTCCGTGCCACCCCGATCGGGATGGGCTGACAAATTCATACAGATGGCGTGCCCGGCTCCGCGTTTCATGGGCGATGGGCACGCTGATGGCAAGGGAGACGCACGCATGACGCCGGAAGACAAGGCGCGCCAGCGGATCGACCAAAAGCTCGATCAGGCCGGCTGGGTGATTCAGGACATGAAGCAGCTCAACCTCTCGGCGGGGGTGGGCGTGGCCGTGCGCGAATACTCTGTTCGACCGGCCGATTTTCCAGTCGGGTGACTTTGTGCAGCGTTCCGGCATTCCCAAACAGTCGGCGCTGCCGTTTCTGCGCACCCTGCGGGAGGCGGGCATTTTGCAAGTTTTACGCGAGAGCAGCGGGCGCCGTTCGGCGGTGCTGGCCTTCCGTGAATTGCTCAATTGCGCCGAGGGCCGGGAGATTCTTTGAGTCCAACCCGTCATACACAACGCGGATTGCGTATTAAAAATAGCGAAATATCAGACACAAACTGCGTTGTGTATGGTGACTCGGACGCAAACCGTCTTGTGGGCTACGCTCAATTTATTATCCAAAGGTCGGGATAATAACGACGAGAATTAACATAACGCATTGAATGTAAAAATAATATTTAGAGATTTATTGTCTGGAGCCCCATGAACACCTCCTCCCTCGTCCAGAAAGTCTGGAATTTCTGCCACACACTGCGCGACGACGGCGTGGGCTATGGCGACTACCTGGAACAGCTCACTTACCTGCTGTTTCTGAAATTGGCGCACGAATACGCGCGGGAACCCGCCCTTCGGCAAGAAGAGCAGCATGACCATCACCAACGAGGAGGGGGAGGAAGACCGCGAGGCGCTGACCTATGAGCGCCAGGATTTCTGGGAAACCACGTCGAACAAGCAGCTCAACTTCCTGCAACACATCGTCAGCATGTTAAAGGTGGATGGCAAAGCGGCAGTGGTCTTGCCGGATAACGTGCTGTTTGAAGGCGGGGCCGGCGAGAAGATCCGCCGCAAGCTGCTGGAGAACTGCGATGTGCATACCATTCTGCGCCTGCCGACCGGCATCTTCTACGCGCAGGGGGTGAAGGCGAACGTGGTGTTCTTCGATGCCAAACCCAAGGATGGCCAGCGCCACACCCAGGGCGTGTGGTTCTACGACCTGCGCACCAACAAGCACTTCACGCTGAAGACACGCACGCTGAAGCTGGACGACTTGCGCGACTTCATCGCCTGCTACCACCCGGACAATCGCCATGAGCGCGCCGCCAATGCGCGTTTCCGATACTTTGCCTATGACGATCTGATGGCGCGCGACAAGGCCAGTCTGGATATCTTCTGGCTGAAGGACGACAGCCTGGACAACCTCGACGACCTGCCGCCGCCGGAGGCCTTGCAGCAGGAGATCATCGATCACCTTGAAGCCGCATTGGCCGCTTTTCGCGATGTGGCGGCCGGACTGCAACGGGATTGAGGGCCTGGCCCGATGCATGGCCCACGTTGAGATGGCGGCCGGCACGCTTCACTTGTTTCGTCACCGCCGGGTCGCTAAAGTCCGGCGCGCCCCGGTTCCGTTCACGATGCGCGGCTGCCACTTGCAGCATCCGGTACCCCAACCCAACACCCTGTCGGATTTGCCCGCCATGTTTCGCTGCGGCCGCACCCTGTTTGCATTGGATCGCCCTCTGGTCATGGGCATCGTCAACGTCACCCCGGATTCGTTTTCCGACGGCGGCCGTTCGCCGCGCCAGGCCATCGTGCACGGCCTCGCCCTGCGTGAGGCGGGGGCGGACATCCTCGACATCGGCGGCGAATCGACGCGGCCGGGGGCGGCGGCGGTGTCCATTCAGGCCGAGTTGGATCGCGTCCTGCCGGTGTTGGAAGGGCTGCGCGACTGCGGCGCGGCATTGTCGGTCGATACCATGAAGCCGGAGGTGATGCGCGCCGTGCTGGCGGCGGGCGCCGACCTCATCAACGACGTGCGCGCCCTGCAAACGCCCGGCGCCCTGGAAGCGGTGGCGGGCTCGGATTGCGGCCTGTGCCTGATGCACATGCGCGGCGAACCGCGCGGCATGCAGAGCGACCCGCGCTATGGCGACGTGGTGGCGGAAGTGGTGCGATTCCTGCGAGAACGGGTCGAAGCGGCCTTGCAAGCCGGCATTGCTCGCGAGCGGCTGCTGATCGACCCCGGTTTCGGTTTCGGCAAGACCCTGGAACACAACATCGCGTTGTTCAAGGCGTTGCCCGAATTCGCGCATATCGCCCCGGTGCTGGCCGGCGTGTCGCGCAAATCCATGCTTGGCCAGATCACCGGGCGGCCGGTCGGGGCGCGCCTGGCCGCCAGTGTCGCGGCGGCGCTGTTGGCGGCGCGGCGCGGCGCGGCGATACTGCGCGTCCACGATGTGGGGGACACCGTGGATGCCTTGAAAATCATGAACGTATTAGGAGACCCACAATGAGCAGGAAATATTTCGGCACCGACGGCGTGCGCGGCAAGGTGGGCGAGGA
Organism: Hydrogenophilales bacterium; assembly: GCA_023258975.1. Classification (GTDB taxonomy): domain Bacteria; phylum Pseudomonadota; class Gammaproteobacteria; order Burkholderiales; family Thiobacillaceae; genus PFJX01. The sequence goes on from JAHFRD010000024.1 coordinate 2,734, forward strand.
GCCCATCACCCCCGATTTCGCCATGCGTCTGGGCTATGCCGCCGGCCGTGTGCTGGCGTCGGTGGAGGTCGAGGCGATGCACGGAGAACGCCCCGGCGTGCTGATCGGCAAGGACACGCGCATTTCCGGCTACATGCTGGAATCCGCGCTGCAGGCCGGCCTCACGGCGGCGGGCGTGGATGTGCGCCTGACCGGGCCGATGCCCACACCCGGCATCGCCTACCTCACCCGCGCCCTCAGATTGCAGGCGGGGGTGGTGATTTCCGCCTCGCACAATCCGTATGAGGACAACGGCATCAAGTTCTTCTCCGCGCGCGGCACCAAACTGCCGGACGACGTGGAGCTGGCCATCGAGGCCGCGCTCGACCAGCCGATGAAGACCGCCTCCTCGAAACAACTGGGCAAGGTCAAGCGGGTGGATGACGCCGCCGGCCGCTACATCGAGTTCTGCAAGAGCACGTTTCCCACCGACATGGATTTGCGTGGCATGCGCATCGTGGTGGATTGCGCCAACGGCGCCGGCTATCACATCGCGCCGCACGTGTTCCACGAATTGGGCGCCGATGTCATCGCCATCGCCAACGAACCCAATGGCATGAACATCAACAAGGAGTGCGGCGCCACCCACACCGATTGCCTGTCGCGCGCGGTGCGCCAGCATCGCGCCGATGTCGGCGTGGCCCTGGACGGCGACGGCGACCGCTTGATGATGTCGGACGCCGCCGGCCAGATCATGGACGGCGACAAACTGCTCTATGCCATCGCCCGCTATCGCAAGGAAGTCGGCCATCGCAACGGTGGTGTGGTCGGCACCCTGATGACCAATCTGGGCACCGAACTGGCGCTCAAGTCCCTGGGCTGCGAGTTCACGCGCGCCAAGGTGGGTGACCGCTATGTGCTGGAGCAACTGCAACAACATGGCTGGCAACTCGGCGGCGAATCCTCCGGCCACCTCCTCTGCCTGGACAAGCACACCACCGGCGACGGCATCGTCTCCGCCTTGCAGGTGCTCGCCGCCCTGCGCGGCTCCGGCCAGTCGCTGACCGATTACACGCGCGACTGCCCCACCTACCCGCAACTCCTGGTCAACGTGCGTGTGGCGCGAGGCTTCAAGACCGACGGGGACGCCGGCGTGGCGCGGGCCGTGGCCGAAGTGGAGGCGGAGCTGGGCGACAGCGGCCGCGTGGTTCTGCGCGCTTCCGGCACCGAGCCGCTGATCCGGGTGATGGTGGAAGGCCGCGACGAGGCCCAGGTGAAACGCACCGCCAACCATATCGCCGACGCGGTACGGGCGGCTGCGGGGGGATGAGGCCGTCGAGGCGGCGGCGTGGATCGGGTTGGATTATTACAGCCGTCACGAGCCTGTAATAATTCGCGCATAAGCTGCGCCGGTTCCCAACTGAACCTGTCCGGAGATCACCCATGAATCGTACCCCGCTGAAACTGGCCACTCTGGCCGCCGCCACGTTTGTCACTTTTTCCCTGAGCCTGTCCGCCCTGGCCGCCAATGTCACCGGCGCCGGCGCGACTTTCCCTTACGCCGTCTACACCAAGTGGGCCGAGGCCTATAAGGGCGCGACCGGGAATCAGGTCAATTACCAGGGCATCGGCTCTTCCGGCGGCATCAAGCAGATCAAGGCCAAGACCGTCGATTTCGGCGGCACCGACGCGCCCCTCTCCGAAGCCGAACTGGACGCGGCCAATCTGGTGCAGGTGCCGACCGTGATGGGCGGCGTCACCATCGTGTTCAACCTGCCCGGCGTCGAATCCGGCAAGCTGAAGCTGGATGGCGTCACCGCCGCCAACATCTTCCGCGGAGCCATCACCAAGTGGAACGATCCCGCCATCGCCGCGCTGAATCCCGGCGTGAAACTGCCTGCCACCGCGATCACCGTGGCGCACCGTTCCGATGGTTCCGGCACCACCCACGTGTTCACCCACTATCTGGCCAAGCAGTCGATGGCGTTCAAGCGCGATGTCGGCGCCGACAAGACCGTGAACTGGCCGGTCAACGGCGTCGGCGGCAAGGGCAACCCCGGTGTCGCCGCCAATGTCCAGAAGATCGCCGGCGCCATTGGCTACGTCGATATCGCCGATGCCATGAAGAACGGCATGCACTTCGTGGCGTTGAAGAACCGGGCCGGCAACTTCATCGTGCCGAGCCAGGACGCGGTGGCTGACGCTGCGGGCGGCGCCAACTTCAAGATCAAGGGCATGGCCCCGGATCTGCTCGACCAGACCCACAAGAATGCCTGGCCGATCACCAGCGCCACCTACATGCTGGCCTATGAGAAGGGTTCCGACGCCGCCCGTCAGAAGGGCGTGGTTGATTTCTTCGCCTGGTCGCTGAACCACGGCCAGAAGATGGCCGAGGAACTGGGTTTCGTGGCCCTGCCGTCCAACGTGGTGAAGATGGTCGAAGCCGAGATGAAGAACATCAAGTAATTTCAATCGCTTGTATCGGTTCGGGCGCGGAAGTCGTAACACGCCGGGCCGCCCCAAGTGTTTCTTGCCCCCCTTGGGGGGGGGCGCCGCCGGGTGTTTGGCGCCCTCGGGGGCATTCTTCCGCGCCCGAACTTTCTCCGAAAGCCTCCTTGTGTAGTCGAGGGGCCTTCCGGAGAATGCCGGATCAATTCAGGAAAGACTGCAATGAGTGACATGGCCCCTCCCATCGACCTGCACGCCAGCCAGGTCAGGAAGTTCAATATTCAGGACATGCTTTTCCACCAGGTTACCCTGGTGTTCGCCTTCATCGTACTGGCGGCGCTGGCCGGCATCCTGATCTCCCTGGCCATCGAGGCTCTGCCGGTATTGAAACAAACCGGCCCGGCTTTCCTCTGGACCAATGTCTGGAACGTGCCGGAAGAGCAGTTTGGCGCGCTTTCCGCCATCTACGGCACCGTGGTGACCTCCGTTATCGCTCTGCTGATCGCCGTTCCGGTCAGCTTTGGCATCGCCCTGTTCCTCACCGAAACCTGCCCGGTCTGGTTGCGCCGCCCGCTCGGCACCGCCATCGAACTGCTTGCCGGTGTGCCCTCCATCATCTACGGCATTTGGGGCCTGTTCGTGTTCGCGCCGCTGTTCGCCCAGCATGTGCAGCCCCACTTGCAAACCGCCCTCGGCGACGTGCCGGTGATCGGCGGCTGGTTTGCCGGCCCGCCCATCGGCATCGGCATCCTCACCGCCGGCATCGTGCTGTCCCTGATGGTGATTCCCTTCGTCGCCTCGGTGATGCGCGACGTGTTCGAGACCGTGCCGGCGCCGCTCAAGGAATCCGCCTACGGGGTCGGCTGCACCACCTGGGAAGTGGTGGTCAACGTGGTTCTGCCCTACACCCGGGTCGGCGTCATCGGCGGCATCATGTTGGGCCTCGGCCGCGCTCTGGGCGAGACGATGGCGGTCACCTTCGTGATCGGCAACGCCAACCGCATCGTCGGCAGCCTGTTCGCCCCCGGCACTTCGATCGCCTCCACACTGGCCAATGAATTCGGCGAGGCCGACCCCGGCCTGCATATTTCCTCGTTGTTCGCTTTGGGTCTGGTGCTGTTCGTCATCACCTTCGTGGTGTTGGCGCTCTCGCGCTGGCTGATCCATCGCGGCACCGTGAAGCAGGGCAAATGAGCGGGCAACCTGGAGTCACGCGATGAGCTTGTATACCCGCCGCATCTGGACCAATCGCATCGGCATCGCCCTGTCGATGCTGGCGATGGCGTTTGGCCTGCTCGCGCTGCTGTGGATACTCTGGACCCTGTTCTACAACGGCTTCTCGGCGCTTTCCTGGAATTTCTTCACCCAGGACACCCCCGCGCCGGGCAGCGAGGGCGGCGGCCTGCGCAACGCCATCGTCGGTAGCCTGATGATCGTCGGCGTGACCACGCTGGTGTCGACGCCGATCGGCATTCTGGCCGGGATCTATCTGGCGGAATTCGGCACGACGTCCAAGTTCGCCGCGACCACCCGCTTCATCACCGACATCATGTTGTCGGCGCCCTCCATCGTTGTCGGTCTGTTCGTCTATGCCCTGGTGGTGGCCACCCTGGGCGGCTTCTCCGGCTGGGCGGGCTCGCTGGCGTTGTCCCTGATCGCCATTCCCGTGGTGGTGCGCACCACGGAAAACATGCTGCTGCTGGTGCCCACCAGCCTGCGCGAGGCGGCATTCGCCGTGGGCGCGCCACGCTGGCAGGTGTCGCTGAAAGTTACCCTGCGCGCGGTCAAGGCCGGTGTGGTCACCGGCATCCTGCTTTCCATCGCCCGCGTCACCGGCGAAACCGCGCCGCTGCTGTTCACCGCGCTGAACAACCAGTTCTACAGCACGAATATGTCGCAGCCGATGGGCAATCTGCCCGTGGTGATTTTCCAGTTCGCCATGAGCCCCTATGACAACTGGGTCAGCCTGGCCTGGGGCGGCGCCCTGCTGATCGCCCTGCTGGTGCTCGGGATCAATGTGATCGCGCGGGTGCTGTTCCGCAAAAAATCCTCAGACTGAATTCGGAGTTCCCCATGTCCGCCCCCCAACAGACCGCCGACGGCGACGCCATCCTGGAAGTTCGCGACCTGAACTTCTTCTACGGCGATTTTCGCGGCCTGACCAATGTCTCCCTGGACATCGCCAAGAGCCGGGTGACCGCGTTCATCGGCCCGTCCGGCTGCGGCAAGTCCACCCTGCTGCGCACCTTTAACCGCATGTACGACCTCTATCCCGGCCAGCGCGCCGAAGGGCAGATCAACTTTCACGGCAACAATCTGCTGGATCGGAAACAGGACGTGAATCTGGTGCGCGCCAAGATCGGCATGGTGTTCCAGAAGCCGACGCCGTTTCCGATGACCATCTACGAGAACATCGCCTTCGGCGTGCGCCTGTACGAAAAACTGCCCAAGTCGGAGATGGACGACCGCGTCGAATGGGCGTTGCGCAAGGCGGCGATCTGGGAGGAAACCAAGGACAAACTGCAACAGAGCGGCCTGTCGCTCTCCGGCGGCCAGCAACAGCGCCTGTGCATTGCCCGCACCATCGCGGTGAAGCCGGAAATCGTCCTGCTCGACGAGCCGACTTCCGCGCTCGACCCGATTTCCACGGCCAAGATCGAGGAGCTCATCAACGAGCTGAAGGACGATTACACCATCGCCATCGTCACCCACAACATGCAGCAGGCGGCGCGCATCTCCGACTTCACCGCCTTCATGTATCTGGGCGAACTGGTCGAGTTCGGCAAGACCGACACCCTGTTCATCAAGCCCCGGGAAAAACAGACCGAGGACTACATTACCGGCCGCTTCGGCTGATCCGTGGCGCCGGCGAGTCGCCGGCCCGGTTGTCATATTTCCTTCACCCATCCGTCACCTGGGGTGGTTATCCTGCCGGCTTCATCGTGGTCGAAGCCTGAGCCGCGCCTCCTTTCGAAATACAACACGAGCTGGCGCCCGCGCGCGGGGGCTTGGCGATGGAAACCGGCTGGAGCAGGCTCGCAGAGATTCGGGCAGCCACATTGTGGCTGGCGGAAACGATCCCTGTGCCGGTAGTCTGGCAACCCGCGTGTTCGAGCAACCGATCTAGGGAATCCGCCCGCTTGCGGGCATTACATTGGTAAGGAAACCAGCATCATGGCCAACGCCGTCAAAACCATCGCCAAGTACATCCGGAAAAATCCGGAGAACGAAGCCACGCCGATCCTCAAGGATCTCTGCGCCGCCCTGGAAGACTCCTCCGCTTTCGCGATGGGGCGCCTGTATCAACTGGACAAGAAACCCTTCGAACTGGCCATCGACCTGCTCGAAGAATGGCGCTTCGACCGCCATGTGTTCGAGCGGCGCCTGCAGAAATATCTGGATGAACCGGCGGAAGAATAAGGGTCGTGGGATGGGCAATGCGGGGCGTGCCCAGCCTATGTCCTAGCGCCGCGCCACTTCCCACAGCATCGCCTCGAACCGCTCGACGATGCTTTTCCAGCCATATTCCCGCATGGAACGGCTGGCTTCCTCGCCCTGGCGCCGCCGTAATTCCGGGTTGCCGGCCAGGGCCAGGGCGGCGGCGATGAAAGCCTCCGCGTCACCCGGAGCGACGGTCATGCCGTTCTCCCCGTCGCGAATCAATATCGCCGCCGCCGCGCGCCGGTAGGCGACGACATTCAAGCCACTGGCCAATGCTTCGGTCAGCACATTGCCCCAGGTTTCCGAGAGGCTGCCGAACAGAAACAGGTCGGCGCTGGCGTAATGGGCGGCCAGATCTTCGCCAATGCGCGAGCCGGCGAAGATGTGCTCCGGATGTGTCTCGCGCAGACGCGGCAGGGCGGGGCCGTCGCCCACCCAGACCATGCGCGCGCGCCGGTTGTGAGTGGCGATGGCGGCAAATGCCTGTTCCACCACGGCCAGGTTTTTCTCCGGGGCGAGGCGCCCGACATGGAGGCAGGCGAGGTCGTCGTCCGCCAGTCCCCAGCGCTTGCGCAACGCGTGGTCGCGCCGCGCCGGCTGAAACAACCGGGTATCGACGCCGCGCCCCAGCGCGCGCGCGTTGGGGATGCCGCGCGCGCCCAGTGTCGCGGCCAGTTCCGGCGTCGGCGCCAGGGTGGCCTGGCAGCGCCGATGCAGGGCGTCGAGCCAGCGGGTGACCCAGGGCATCATCCAGCCCAGCCCATAGTGGCCGCTGTATTGATCGAAGTGGGTGTGATAGCCGGAGGTCACCGGCAAGCCGCGCGCTCGCGCGGCCCACAAGGCGGCCCAGCCCAGGGGGCCTTCGGTGACCACATGCACGAGGTCGGGCCGCTGCCCGTCCATCAACCTTCCCAGGCGCCGCCAGGCCGGAAGGCCAAGGCGCAGGCCGGGATAGTTCGGTAGCGCCAGGCCGGGCACGACCCAGGTATCCGCCGCGTCCCGGTCATGCCGCTGCCTTGGGCGTACCACGCCCACCCAATGGCCGCGCGCGCGCAGGCCTTGCACCAGGCGTTCCGTGGTCATGGCGACGCCGTTGATTTCCGGGGGGTAGGTTTCCGTGACCAGAAGGATGCGCAGAACCCCGCGTGGGAGCGGGCTTGCCCGCGACGCGGCGGAGGCGATCGCGGTCATCGCGCAAGCCCTCGGTAAATCTCCGCCAACCTGTCCGCCAGCGCCTGATCCGACCATTCGCGCGCATAGGCGCGCGCTTGTTCGCCGAGGCGCATGAGCGTGACTGGATCGTTCAGCAATTCCACCATCGCGCGCGCGAAGCCGGCGGGGTCGTCGGGGGCGACGCGGCAGCCGCGCCGGGGTTCCAGGATGTCCGCCGTGCCCATGACCGATAGGCCCACTACCGGGCAGCGCTGCGCCATCGCTTCCAGCAACACCAGCCCCTGGGTTTCGGTGCGCGAGGCGAAGATGAAGATGTCTGCGGCGGCGTAGGCGGCGGGAAGCTCGCGCTTGCGATCCAGGTAGCCGAGAAAACGCACGCTGCCGGCCAGGCCCATTTGCGCCGACCGCTGTTCCAGATCGGCGCGCGCCGGGCCTTCGCCGGTGACCAGAAACAACAGTTCCGGAAGAACGCGCCGAGCAAGGGCGACCGCTTCCAGGAGAAAACCGATGTTTTTTTCATGCGCCACTCGCCCGACGAACATCACCACCGGCCGCGCCGGGGAAATGCCGTGACGGGCGCGAAAGCCGGCGGCTTCTCCCGGCGTAAAGGCCGTGGATGGCAGGCCGGTGGGCAATACATGCGGGGGGCGGGTGACACCGTAGTCGCGCAGGCGCGCGCGCATGGCGGAGGAGGGCACGATCACCGTGTCCAGCGCGTTGCACTGGCCGCACGAGAAGCGCCGCGCCAGGCCGCGCAGCCAGGCCGCCGGCAGCCAGGGGATGTAGTGCCGCAGGTATTCCTCGAACAGGGTGTGGTAGGTGGCGATCACCGGCTTGTTCAGCCGACGCGCGGCGCGCAGGCCGGCGTAATGCGCGGCGAACGGGGTCTGGATGTGGATCACGTCGCAGCTCTCGGCCGCTTTGAGGGTGGCGCGGCGCAGCTTTACGTAATGCGCCAGGCGATCCTCCGGGTCGCCTGGCACGCGCCGTGCCGGCACCCGGATGATCCCCGCCGCCGGCGCGTCGTCGCCATAGCTTGGCGCCACCAGCGTGACCTCCACACCGCGCGTGGCGAGCGCGCCGCGAAAGGTTTCAATGGAGGTGGAGACGCCGTTGATGCGCGGGAAATACACGTCCGAAACCATCAGGACGCGCATCAGTCGGGCTCGGCCTGGAACGCCGGCGTCTTTCGCCCAAGCAAACTTGCCGGCAAGGATGCCGGCGCTATAGCGCTCCACACCACCATTTCCAGGCGGCCGTCCTCGTGTTCGACGATGGCGGTGCAGGAATCCACCCAGTCGCCGCAGTTGGCGTAGATCAGACCATCCATCTCCTTCAGCGCCGCCCAGTGGATATGGCCGCAGATCACGCCGTCGAGGCCGCGCTCGCGCACATGGCGCATCACCGAATCCTCGAAGTCGAAGATGAACCGCAAGGCGGTCTTCACCCGCCGTTTGGCGTAGCCCGCAAGCGACCAGTATCCAGGGATGCCCAGGAGCCGGCGCAAGCGCGACAGCCAGCCGTTGATGCGGACCAGCAGGTTGTAGGCAACGTCGCCGAGCACCGCCACCCAGCGGTGATACCGGGTAACCTGGTCGAAATCGTCGCCGTGAATGAGCAGGAAGCGGCGCCCGTCGGCGGTCTCATGCACGTATTCGTGTTCCACCCGGATATCGCCAAACGCGCTTCCTCGGTAATCGCGCAGGGCTTCGTCATGGTTGCCCGGCACGAATACCACTTGCTCGCCGTGGCGCGCGCGCCGCAGCACCTTCTGGATCACGGTGTTCTGCGCAGGGCTCCAGTGGATGCCCCGGCTCATGCTCCAGAAGTCGATGATGTCGCCGACCAGATAGAGATGGTGGGCGGGATATTCGCGCAGGAAGGCGAGCAGGCTTTCAGCCTGGCAGGCGCGGGTGCCCAGATGGACATCCGAGATGAAGACGGAGCGGACGGCTGGCATGGCCAGCGAATGTGGCAGGGGAGTGTGAAAGTTTGGTGACAACGGCATGCGTGTTTTTTGAATGGAACGCGCGCGTTACCAGTTCCGGATTGACCTTCTTTGCGTTCCAACATACCATTCGCGGCCTTTTTTAGAGGGGGAAACCCGATGCGTCGCAAACTGGTCGCCGGCAATTGGAAGATGCATGGCAGTCTGGCCGAGAACGAGGCCCTGTTGTCCGGCATTCTTGCCGGCATGGGTAGCGTGACGGCGGACGTGGCGGTTTGTGTGCCGTTTCCCTACCTCGCGCAGGTACAGGCCAAGCTGACCGGCAGCGCCATTGCCTGGGGCGCGCAGAACCTGAGCCAGCAGGCCAAGGGCGCGTTCACCGGTGAGGTGTCCGCCAACATGCTGAAGGATTTTGCCTGCGCCTATGTGATTGTCGGCCACTCCGAGCGGCGCGCCATCTACGGCGAGAGCGACGAGTTGGTGGCGGAGAAGTACGCCGCCGCGCAGGCCGCCGGTCTGACCCCCATCCTGTGCGTGGGCGAGACTCTGAACGAGCGCGAGGGTTGCATCACCGAAGCCGTGGTGGCGCGCCAGATGGATGCCGTGATCGCCAAGTGCGGCGTGTCGTCTCTGGCCAGGGCGGTGGTGGCTTATGAGCCGGTTTGGGCGATCGGGACCGGCGTGACGGCCACACCCGACCAGGCGCAGGCGGTGCATGCCTTCATACGCGCCAAAGTGCGCGAGCTGGATGCCGTCGTGGCGGAGGGTCTGGTGATTCAGTACGGCGGCAGCATGAAGGCCGGCAACGCGGTCGAGTTGCTGGGGCAGCCGGACATCGACGGTGGCCTGATCGGTGGCGCCGCCCTGAACGCGGAAGAATTCCTGGCAATCTGCCGGGCGGGTTAAGTTGGGTTTTTAGTTGGGTATATAGGAATCGAAATGGAATTTATCGTCTGGATCTTTCATGTGCTGGTGGCGGTGGCCGTGATCGGTCTGGTGCTGATGCAGCACGGCAAGGGCGCCGACATGGGCGCGGCGTTCGGTGGCGGGTCTTCCGGCAGCCTCTTCGGGGCAACCGGCTCGGCCAACTTTCTGTCGCGCACGACCGCTGTGCTGGCCACGGCATTTTTCCTGACCAGCATGGGGTTGACCTATTTTTCCAGCCTCAAGAGCACGGCGGCCAAGCCGGCCGCGCAACGGGCGGCTCCGGTAGCGCCGCAGTCGGCCCCGGTGCAGGCACCGGCGGGTCTGGATAAGTCGGGCGCAATTCCGAAATAAGTCGTATCGAGTTCTTCGGCATGCTCCCTGGGCATGCCGCGTAATGCCGACGTGGTGAAATTGGTAGACACGCTGTCTTGAGGGGGCAGTGACGAAAGTCGTGCGAGTTCGAGTCTCGCCGTCGGCACCATCGAATTTCTTTATATCCCCTTAAATCAATTATTAACTCATTGATACCAATGGGTTTTTTGTTTTTTGTCGCCTTGACGCAAGGTCGCTGAAAGCCTAGACTGCGCGCCTTCTTGGCGTAGGTTGGCCGCGCCATTCGGGGGAGCCATGCTCGAAAATTATTTTCCGGTTCTGATGTTCATCCTGGTGGGGCTTGCCATTGGCGTGGCTCCCATGGTCGCCGGCTTCGTGCTGGCGCCACACAAACCGGACGCGGAAAAGCTCTCCCCTTACGAATGTGGTTTCGAGGCCTTCGAGGATGCGCGCATGAAGTTCGATGTGCGCTACTACCTGGTGGCCATCCTGTTTATTCTGTTCGACCTGGAAATCGCCTTTCTTTTTCCCTGGGCCCTGGTGCTGGAGGAGATCGGCCTGTTCGGGTTTGTGTCCATGATGATTTTCCTCGGCATCCTGGTGGTGGGCTTCGTCTACGAATGGATGCAGGGCGCCCTGGATTGGGAATGACGACATGAGCATCGAAGGCATCCTGGAAAAAGGCTTTATCACCACCAGCGTCGACGCGGTGGTGAATTACACCCGTACCGGTTCCCTGTGGCCGATGACCTTCGGTCTGGCCTGCTGCGCCATCGAAATGATGCAGGCGGGCGCTTCACGTTATGACCTGGATCGTTTCGGCATCGTGTTCCGTCCCAGTCCGCGCCAGTCCGACCTGATGATCGTCGCCGGCACACTGTGCAACAAGATGGCGCCGGCTTTGCGCAAGGTCTACGACCAGATGGCCGAGCCGCGCTGGGTGATCTCGATGGGTTCCTGCGCCAACGGCGGCGGTTACTACCACTATTCCTACTCCGTGGTGCGCGGTTGTGATCGCATCGTGCCGGTGGATATCTATGTGCCGGGGTGCCCGCCGACGGCGGAGGCGCTGCTGTACGGGTTGATCCAGTTGCAGAAGAAAATCCGCCGTACCAGCACCATCGCCCGCTGACAGGACGCCGCCATGCCACTGACTCCTGAAGTGCTGCTCGATCGTGTTAACGACGCGCTGGGCGACAAGATTCTCACCAGCAAGATTGCGCAGGAACAGGTCACCATCGAGGTGCCGGCCGGTGACTGGCTGGAAATCTGCGCGACGCTGCGCGACACCCCCGCGCTGGCCTTCGATCTGATGATCGACCTCTGTGGTGTGGACTATTCCGCTTACAAGGATGGCGCCTGGGACGGTCGACGCTTCGCCGTGGTGCTCAATCTGCTGTCGATCAAGCGCAATCACCGCCTGCGCGTGCGCACCTTCTGCGCCGACGACGAATTGCCGATATTGCCCTCCCTGGAGGAAGTCTGGCCGGCGGTGAACTGGTTCGAACGCGAGGCCTTCGACCTGTTCGGCATCGTCTTCGACGGCCATCCGGACCTGCGCCGCATCCTCACCGACTACGGCTTCATCGGCCATCCGTTCCGCAAGGACTTCCCGATTTCCGGCCACGTGGAAATGCGTTACGACCCGGAACTCAAGCGCGTGGTGTATCAGCCGGTGAGCATCGATCCGCGTGAGGTGACCCCGCGCATCGTGCGCGAAGACAACTACGGGGCCGCGCAATGACCGCCTCCGCAAGCGCTGAAATCCGCAACTACACCATCAACTTCGGCCCGCAGCACCCGGCCGCGCACGGCGTGCTGCGCCTGGTGCTGGAACTCGACGGCGAGGTGATCGAACGCGCCGACCCGCACATCGGTCTGCTGCATCGCGGCACCGAGAAACTGGCGGAAACCCGCACCTTCCTGCAATCCGTGCCCTACATGGATCGGCTCGACTACATGTCCATGATGCAGAACGAGCACGCCTACTGCATGGCGATCGAGCGCCTGCTGGGCCTCTCGGTGCCGGAACGCGCGCAATACATCCGGGTGATGTTCGACGAGATCACCCGCATCCTGAATCACCTGCTCTGGCTGGGCACCCACGCGCTCGACATCGGCGCCATGACCGTCTTCCTCTACGCCTTCCGCGAGCGGGAAGATTTGATGGACGTGTACGAGGCGGTGACCGGCGCGCGCATGCACGCGGCCTACTATCGGCCGGGTGGCGTCTACCGCGACCTGCCGGACGCGATGCCGCAATACCAGGCCAGCAAAAAGAAGAACGAATCCGATCTGCGCCGCCTCAACGAAAATCGCCAGGGCAGCGTGCTCGACTTCATCGAGGATTTCTCGAAACGTTTCTTCGGCTATGTCGATGAATACGAGACCCTGCTCACCGACAACCGCATCTGGAAACAGCGCACCGTCGGCATCGGCGTGGTCGAGGCCGACCGCGCCAAGGCGCTGGGTTTTACCGGCCCCATGCTGCGCGGCTCCGGCATCGTCTGGGATTTGCGCAAGATGCAGCCCTACGCGGTGTACGACAAGCTCGACTTCGAGATTCCCATCGGCCGCACCGGCGACAGCTACGACCGCTATCTGGTGCGCATGGAAGAGATGCGCCAGTCCAACCGCCTCATCCAGCAGTGCGTGGCATGGCTGAAAGCTGATTCTGCCAAAGGCGCTGGCCCGGTCATCAGCGAGAACCACAAGGTGGCGCCGCCCTCGCGTGAAGCGATGAAGTCGAACATGGAAGAGCTGATCCATCACTTCAAGCTGTTCACCGAAGGCATGCACGTGCCGGAAGGCGAGGTCTACGCGGCGGTGGAGCATTCCAAGGGCGAGTTCGGCGTCTACCTGATCTCCGACGGCGCCAACAAGCCTTATCGTCTCAAGCTGCGCGCGCCCGGTTTCTCGCATCTGGCCGGCCTCGACGAAATGTCACGCGGCCACATGATCGCCGACGTGGTGGCCATCATCGGTACCCTGGACATCGTGTTCGGCGATATAGACAGATGAGTGATAGGTAACAGACATGCTTTCCGCTGAATCCCTCGCCCAGATCGACAAGGAACTCGCCAAGTACCCGCCCGACCAGAAACAGTCGGCGGTGATGGGCGCCCTGCGCATCGCCCAGAACGAGATGGGCTGGCTGTCGCGCGACAGCATCGAGTTCGTTGCCCACTACCTCGCCATGCCGGCCATCGCCGCCTACGAGGTCGCCACCTTCTACAACATGTACGACCTGGCGCCGGTTGGCCGCAACAAGGTCACCCTCTGCACCAACCTGCCTTGCCAGCTCCAGGGCGCGGACAAGATCGCCGAGCACCTGCAAGGCAGGCTGGGCATCGGCTTCGGCGAAACCACGGCGGATGGCCGTTACACGCTCAAGGAAGGCGAGTGCATGGGCGCTTGTGGCCACGGCCCCCTGTGTCTGCACAACAATCACGAGATGCACGACCACCTGACGCCGGAATCGGTGGACAAGCTGCTGGATGAGATGAAATGAGCCTGAATACGCCCGATACTCAGGTCTGTCTCTGGACGCTGCGGCATTCCGAGCCCGCCTCGCTGGCTACCTACACGGCCAACGGCGGCTATGAAGCGCTGAAAAAGATCCTCGCCGAGAAGACCCCGGCCGAGGACATCATCGCCCAGGTCAAGACCAGCGCCCTGCGCGGTCGCGGCGGCGCCGGTTTTCCCACCGGCCTGAAGTGGAGTTTCATGCCGCGCAATTTTCCCGGTGACAAATACGTGGTGTGCAACACCGACGAGGGCGAGCCGGGCACCTTCAAGGACCGTGACATCCTTCGCTTCAACCCGCACCAGCTCATCGAGGGCATGGTCATCGCCGGCTATACCCTGGGCGCGGTGGCGGGTTACAACTACATCCACGGCGAAATCTTCGAGCAGTACCAGTCTTGGGAACGCGCGCTGGAGGAAGCTCGTGCGGCGGGGTTTCTCGGCAAGAACATCCTCGGTTCCGGTTGGGATTTCGATCTGCACGCGCATCACGGCTACGGCGCCTATGTCTGCGGCGAGGAAACCGCCCTGCTGGAGTCCATCGAGGGCAAGAAGGGGCAGCCGCGCTTCAAGCCGCCTTTCCCCGCCAGTTACGGCCTCTACGGCAAGCCGACCACGATCAACAACACCGAAACCCTGGCTTCGATCCCCTGGATCCTGCGCCACGGCGGCCAGGCCTTCCTGGAACTGGGCAAGCCCAACAACGGCGGCTCCAAGATCTTTTCCATTTCCGGCCACGTCAACAAGCCCGGAAACTATGAAATTCCGCTCGGCACCCCCTTCGCCGACCTGCTGGAAATGGCCGGCGGCGTGCGCGCCGGGCATACGCTGAAAGCGGTGATTCCCGGCGGCTCCTCCGCCCCGGTGCTGCCCGCCGACGTGATGATGGCCTGTACCCTGGACTTCGATTCCATTTCCAAGGCCGGTTCCATGCTCGGTTCCGGCGCGGTGATTGTGATGGACGACAGCGTGTGCATGGTGAAAGCCCTGCAACGCCTGTCCTACTTTTATTTCGAGGAATCCTGCGGCCAGTGCACCCCCTGCCGCGAAGGCACCGGCTGGCTCTACCGCATCGTGCATCGCATCGAGCAGGGCCAGGGCCGTCCGGAAGACCTCGACGAATTGCTGCGCATCGGCAAGAACATCGGCGGCAACACCATTTGCGCCCTGGGCGAGGCGGCGGTGGGGCCGGTCGCCAGCTTCGTGAAACATTTCCGCAAGGAATTCGAGTACCACATCAAGCACAAGAAGTGCTTGGTGTAACTTGCGAGTGGCACATGACAAACATCGTTAACCAAAATCGACAAGCGAATTTCAAGCTAATTAGGCTTGTTGCGTTTAATACTGCGCAGAAAAATTTCGCCAAGATATTGAATTTAAGCCAAAGCGAATACAGTCAATACGAACGTGGCGAAAGAGCTATTCACCCTCACTATGCAAGGAAACTTGAGGAAGAACTAAAATTACCCAATGGCTGGATGGATCGTGATAACGCCGCCCTCTTTCTCGATGAAGTTGAGTTTGAGTTGATTTGCAAATTACGAAATCAATCTGAGGATTTCCGCAACAAGCTGCTGAATTTAATTAGCAGCTTATCGGAATAATAACTCCATGCCCCTGATCGAAATCGACGGCAAGGAACTGGAAGTCGCCGCTGGCAGCACGGTCATGGATGCCGCGCATGAGGCCGGCATCGCCATCCCGCATTTCTGCTACCACAAGAAACTCTCCATCGCCGCCAGTTGCCGCATGTGTCTGGTGGAAGTGGAAAAGGCGCCCAAGCCCTTGCCCGCCTGCGCCACGCCGGTGACCGACGGCATGAAGGTGATGACGCGTTCGCCCAAGGCGATCACGGCGCAGAAAGGCGTGATGGAGTTCCTGCTCATCAACCACCCGCTCGATTGCCCGATCTGCGATCAGGGCGGTGAATGCCAGTTGCAGGATATCGCCGTCGGTTATGGCGGCTCCGCCTCGAATTACCACGAACCCAAGCGCGTGGTGAAAGAGAAGGATCTCGGCCCGCTGATCGCCACCGACATGACCCGCTGCATCCATTGCAGCCGCTGCGTGCGCTTCGGCCAGGAAATCGCCGGCCTGATGGAGCTGGGCATGCCCGGCCGCGGCGAGCACACCGAAGTGATGCCGTTCCTGGAAACCCAGGTCAGCCATGAACTCTCCGGCAACGTCATCGAACTTTGCCCGGTGGGTGCGCTGACTTCCAAGCCGTTCCGCTACAGCGCGCGTTCCTGGGAACTGTCGCGCAGGAAGTCGGTGAGTCCGCACGACGGTCTCGGCGCCAATCTCCAGGTGCATGTGAAGAACAACCGTGTCCTGCGCGTGGTGCCACGGGAGAACGAAGCCATCAACGAATGCTGGATCGCCGACCGTGACCGTTACAGTTATGAAGCGCTGAATTCCGAGCAGCGTCTGACCATACCGATGCTGAAACGAGATGGGCAGTGGCGGGAAGTGAGCTGGCGGGAAGCCCTCGAACACGTCGCCGACCGCCTCGGCCGGATTCGCGAGAGCAACGGCCCGGCCGCCATCGGCGCGCTCGCCTCTCCGCATCAAACGGTCGAGGAGTTGTATCTGTTCACCAAGCTGATGCGCGGCCTCGGCACGGAAAATATCGACCATCGCCTGGCGCAGGCCGACGCGACGGTCGGCGACGGCGCGCGCTGGCTGGGAATGCCCATCGCCGATATTGATACGCTGGATCGCGTGCTGCTGATCGGTTCCACGATTCGCCAGGAACAGCCGCTGCTCGCGCAGCACCTGCGCCATGCGGTCAAGCATGGCGCCCAACTCAACGTGCTGCATACGGCGGGCGATGATCTGCTGTGCAAGGTCAACTCCCGCCTCATCGCCAAGCCCGGCGCCTGGGTGAACAATCTGGCGCAAATCGCCAAGGCCATGCAGGAAGCCGGCGCCGAGGTGGGCGCGGATGTAGGAGCGGCCTTGGCCGCGATCTCCAGCGTCAGTGACAGCGCCCGTGCCATCGCCGCCAGTCTGCTTGGTGGCAACGGCGGCGGTGAGAAGAAGGCCGTGCTGTTGGGCGCGCTGGCGCAGAACCATCCCGCCGCCGCGCAACTGCATGTTCTGGCCCAGGCCATCGCCGAGGCGAGCGGCGCCACGCTCGGTTTCCTTTCTCCCGCCGCCAACAGCGTCGGCGCGCAACTCGTGGGCGCGTTGCCCGGCCCCGACGGTCTTGGCGCCAGCGCCATGTTGGCGGATGCGCGTTCCGCCTACGTTCTCCTCGGCGCCGAACCGGAACTGGATGCCTATGACGCCGCCACGGCCGCCGCTGCGCTGCGCGGGGCCGAGTTCGTGGTCGCGCTGGGCGCCTTCAGGAGCGACGCGCTGGACTACGCAGATGTGTTGTTGCCCATCGCGCCGTTCACGGAGACCGCCGGCAGCTTCGTCAACATGGAAGGCCGCCTGCAAAGCTTCCACGGCGTGGTCAAGCCATTGGGCGAGGCGCGCCCGGCCTGGAAGGTGCTGCGCGTGCTGGGCAACCTGTTGAGCCTGGGCGGTTTCGATTACGACAGCGCCGAGGCGGTACGCGCGGATACCTTGCCCGGCAATCCCGCCGCCGACCTGGCCGAACGCTTGAACAACCGCATCGCCGGCGCCGGCGCCGGCCTGGACCTGGCGGCTCCCGTCGAGGGCCTGGAGCGTCTGGGCGAAACCCCGACGTATCAACTCGACCCCATCGCGCGCCGTTCCCCCGCCTTGCAGGCGACGCCGGGTGCCGGCGTCCCCGCCGTGTGGATCGGCAGCGAGTTGCTGACTCGCCTGGGCGTGGCCGAGGGCGGCATGGTGCGGGTGCGCCAGGGTGCGGCCGAAGCGATTCTTCCGGTGCGCCGCGATGACCGCCTGGCGGTGGATGCCGTGCGCGTGGCCGCCACCCACCCCCTGACCGCCACCCTGGGCGCGCGCCTGGGTTCCGTGAGCGTGGAGAAAGCCTGATATGGACGCAATGCTCGCTCCCATCGCCGAACTGCTCGGCCCCGCCTGGCTGCCGGTCTGGACCCTGGTCAAGATCATCGCCATCGTCGCGCCCCTGATGATCTCCCTGGCCTATCTGACCTACGCCGAGCGCAAGATCATCGGCTACATGCAGGTGCGCATCGGCCCCAACCGGGTCGGCCCGCTCGGCCTGCTGCAACCCATCGCCGACGGCCTCAAGCTGTTGATGAAGGAAATCATCCTCCCCAGCGGCGCCAACAAGGGCCTGTTCATCCTCGGCCCGGTTCTGGTGTTGGCGCCGGCGCTGGCGGCCTGGGCGGTGTTTCCGTTCACCGAATCGCTGGTGCTGGCCAACATCAACGCGGGCCTCCTGTACGTCATGGCCATCACCTCGATGGGCGTGTATGGCGTGGTGATCGCGGGCTGGGCATCCAACTCCAAATACGCCTTCCTCGGCGCCCTGCGTTCCTCGGCGCAGATCGTGTCGTATGAAATCGCCATGGGCTTCGCTCTGGTCGGGGTGCTGATGTGCGCGCAGAGCCTGAATCTGAGCGACATCGTCAAGGCGCAGAGCGGCGGTTTCTGGCACTGGTACTTCCTCCCGTTGTTCCCGCTGTTCCTCGTCTATCTGATCGCCGGTGTGGCGGAACTCAACCGCGCTCCGTTCGACGTGGCGGAAGGCGAGTCGGAAATCGTCGCGGGTTTCCATGTGGAATATTCCGGCATGGCCTTCGCCGTGTTCTTCCTGGCCGAATACGCCAACATGATCCTGGTCGCGGGCCTCACCAGCGTCATGTTCCTGGGCGGCTGGCTGTCGCCGTTCCCCTTCCTGCCGGATGGATTCTTCTGGATCGCGGCGAAGATGGGCTTCGTGCTGTTCCTGTTCCTCTGGTTCCGCGCCACCTTCCCGCGTTATCGCTATGACCAGATCATGCGCCTGGGCTGGAAGGTGTTCATCCCGGTGACCCTGGTCTGGATCGTCGTGGTCGGCGCCGCCATGCAGACGCCTTACGGCTATCTGTTCCACTAAGGAGGACGCGATCATGTTCAACGGCATCAAGTCCTTCCTTGACACCTTTCTGCTTACCGAGTTGCTGCGTGGCATGGCCCTGACCGGGCGCAATCTGTTCGCGCACAAGATCACGGTGCAGTTCCCGGAAGAAAAGACCCCGCAATCGCCGCGCTTCCGCGGCCTGCACGCGCAACGCCGTTATGCCAATGGCGAGGAACGCTGCATCGCCTGCAAGCTGTGCGAGGCGGTGTGCCCGGCGATGGCGATCAAGATCGAATCGGAACAGCGCGACGACGGGAACGGGCAAAGCTCGCGCCGCACCACGGTCTACGACATCGACCTGACCAAGTGCATCTTCTGCGGCTTCTGCGAGGAAGCCTGCCCGGTGGATGCCATCGTCGAAACGCGCATCCTGGAATACCACGGAGAAAAGCGCGGCGACCTCTACTACACCAAGGAAAAACTCCTGGCGGTGGGCGACCAGTACGAAGAACAGATCGCGCGCGACCGCGCGGTCGATGCAAAGTACCGCTGACGGACATACTCATGGAATTCAAGAGCCTCGTTTTCTACGTTTTCTCCGGCATCCTGCTGCTGGCGTCTTTGCGCGTGATTACCGCGCGCAACCCGGTGCATTCCGCGCTGGCGCTGGTGCTGGCCTTCTTCACGGCGGCCGGCCTCTGGCTGCTGCTGGAAGCCGAATTCCTCGCCATCACCCTGGTGCTGGTCTACATCGGCGCGGTGATGGTGCTGTTCCTGTTCGTGGTGATGATGCTGGACATCAATCTGGCGGAACTGCGCAAGGGTTTCTGGAACTACCTGCCCGCCGGCCTGCTGGTGGCCGGCCTCATGATTATCGAGATGGTCATGGTGCTGGGCGGGGCCGACCTCGGCCTGACCGAACCGGCGCCGCTGCCGGCCGATTACAGCAACACCAGGGAACTCGGCCGCCTGCTCTACACCGTCTATGTCTACCCCTTCGAACTGGCGGCGGTGCTGCTTCTGGTCGCGATGATCGCCGCCATCTCGCTGACTCACCGCAAGCGCCAGGATAGCAAGCGACTGGATCCGGCCGCGCAGGTGAAGGTGAAACGCGCCGACCGCGTCTACATGGTCAACATCAAATCGCAGAAGCCGGAAGCGCCGAAGGAGGACGAGGAATGATCGGTCTCAATCACTACCTCATCCTGGGCGCGGTGCTGTTCGCCATCAGCGTGGTCGGCATCTTCCTGAACCGCAAGAACGTGATCATCCTGCTCATGGCCATCGAACTCATGCTGCTGGCGGTGAACATGAACTTCGTGGCTTTCTCGCATTACCTGGGCGACATGGCCGGCCAGGTGTTCGTGTTCTTCATCCTCACCGTGGCGGCGGCGGAATCGGCCATCGGCCTGGCCATTCTGGTGGTGTTGTTCCGCAATCTGCGCACCATCAACGTCGACGACCTCGACCGCCTGAAGGGCTGAACGATGGACATGAAAACCCTTTACCTCCTCGTTCCCCTCGCCCCGCTGCTCGGCGCGGTCATCGCCGGCCTGTTCGGCAAGACCATCGGCCGTGCCGGCGCCCACACGGTCACCATCCTCGGCGTCGCGATTTCCCTGCTCGCGTCACTGGCGGTGTTCCAGGACGTGCAGGCCGGCAACACCTTTAACGGCACGATTTACACTTGGCTGACCTCGGGCGACGTGACTTTGGAAATCGGTTTCCTGATTGACCGCCTCACCGCCGTGATGATGCTGGTGGTGACTTTCGTCTCGCTCATGGTGCATATCTACACCATCGGCTACATGGCGGACGACCCCGGCTATCAACGTTTCTTCAGCTACATCTCGCTATTCACCTTCTCCATGCTGATGCTGGTGATGAGCAATAACTTCCTGCAGTTGTTCTTCGGCTGGGAAGCGGTGGGCCTGGTGTCGTATTTGCTGATCGGCTTCTGGTACACGCGGGAATCGGCGATCTACGCCAATCTGAAAGCCTTCCTGGTCAATCGCGTCGGCGACTTCGGTTTTCTGCTGGGCATCGGCATGGTGCTGGCTTATTTCGGCAGCCTGGACTACCAGCAGGTGTTCCAGATGGCGCCGCAATACGCCGATCACAATGTCAGCCTGATCGAAGGCCATCCCTGGCCCTTGATGGCCGTGATCTGCATTCTGCTGTTCGTCGGCGCGATGGGTAAATCGGCGCAGTTCCCGCTGCATGTCTGGCTGCCGGACTCGATGGAAGGCCCCACCCCGATTTCCGCGCTGATCCACGCCGCGACCATGGTGACCGCCGGCATCTTCATGGTGGCGCGCATGTCGCCGCTGTTCGAGTTGTCCGACATCGCCCTGTCCTTCGTCATGGTGATCGGCGCCATCACCGCGCTGTTCATGGGCTTCCTCGGTGTGATCCAGAACGACATCAAACGGGTGGTGGCGTATTCCACCCTGTCGCAACTGGGCTACATGACCGTGGCCCTGGGCGCGTCCGCCTACTCGGTGGCGATCTTCCACCTGATGACCCATGCCTTCTTCAAGGCCCTGCTGTTCCTGGCCGCAGGTTCGGTAATCATCGGCATGCACCACGACCAGGACATCCGCAACATGGGCGGCCTGCGCAAGTACATGCCGATCACCTGGATCACCTCGCTGATCGGTTCGCTGGCTCTGATCGGCACGCCGTTCCTGTCCGGCTTCTACTCCAAGGACTCGATCATCGAGGCGGTGAAGTTCTCCACGCTGCCCGGTTCCGGCTTTGCCTATTTCGCCGTGGTGCTGGGGGTGTTCGTCACCGCCTTCTATTCCTTCCGTATGTATTTCCTGGTGTTTCACGGCAAGGAGCGCTTCAAGTGTGCGCATGACACGCACGACCACGAGGGGGACAAGAACGGCGACGCTCACGGCCATCATCATGGCGGCCATAGCTGCCCGCATGAGACGCCCTGGGTGGTCACCCTGCCGCTGATCCTGCTGGCGATTCCTTCCCTGGCCATCGGTTATGTCGCCATCGAACCCCTGTTGTTCGGCGGCTGGTTCGGCCACGCCATCCAGGTCGCGGAACGCCACGGCGCCATGCATGAGTTGCAACACCATTTCCACGGCGCCGCCGCGATGGCCCTGCATGCGCTGGCCACCTTGCCGTTCCTGCTGGCCGTCGCCGGTGTCGGCCTGTCCTGGTTCTTCTACATGAAGCGGCCGGATATTCCCGCCGCCATTCGGAAGCGCTTCCACCTGATCCATCTGGTTCTGGAGAAGAAATACGGTTTCGACGATTTCAACGACTGGTTCTTCGCCGGTGGCGCCCGCAAGCTGGGCGGCCGTCTGTGGCGCTGGGGTGACGTCAAGGCAATCGACGGCTGGATGGTGAACGGTTCTGCCCGCCTGGTCGGCAGGATCGCCGGCATCGTGCGCCACCTGCAATCCGGTTACATCTACCACTACGCCTTCGTCATGATCATCGGTGTGCTGCTTATGGCCACCCTGTTCGCGCGGGCCTGATCAAGAAAAAAACCATGACGGAAGGATTAGGAATCGGCGTGTTGAGTCTCACCATCTGGGTGCCCATCCTGGCGGGGGTGCTCATCCTCATCACCGGCGGCGACAAGAACGCGGAGGGCCAGAAAACTCTGGCCCTGCTCGGTGCCGCGCTTGGGTTCGCGGTGGCCATCCCCTTGTGGACAGGTTTCGACGCCGGCACGGCGGAAATGCAGTTCGAGGAACTGGCGCGCTGGGTGCCGATGTTCAAGATCAACTACCACCTTGGCGTGGACGGCATTTCCATGCCCTTCATT
The DNA here is from genome assembly GCA_023258975.1 of Hydrogenophilales bacterium. GTDB lineage: Bacteria > Pseudomonadota > Gammaproteobacteria > Burkholderiales > Thiobacillaceae > PFJX01. The sequence continues at coordinate 25,264 of JAHFRD010000024.1, forward strand.
CTGCTCAACAGCTTCACCACCATCCTGGTGGTACTGGCCGGATGGCAGGTCATCAAGCAGCGTGTCGGCCAATACATGGCGGCTTTTCTGATCCAGTCCGGCCTCATCAACGGCGTTTTTGCCTCGCTCGACGGCATCCTGTTCTACGTGTATTTCGAGGCCATGCTGATTCCGCTGTACCTGATCATCGGCATGTGGGGTGGCCCCAATCGCGTCTATGCGGCGATCAAGTTCTTCCTTTACACCCTGCTCGGCTCGCTGCTGATGCTGGTCTCGCTGCTCTACCTGTTCTTCCAGAGCGGCGGCAGTTTTGAAATCCTTACCTGGCACAGGCTGCCGCTGGCGATGACCGCACAGATTCTGCTGTTCGTCGCGTTTTTCTTCGGCTTCGCAGTGAAGGTGCCGATGTGGCCGGTACACACCTGGTTGCCGGACGCGCACGTGGAAGCGCCCACCGGTGGTTCCGTGGTGCTGGCCGCCATTACCCTGAAGGTCGGCGCCTACGGCTTCCTGAGATTCGCCCTGCCGATCGCGCCGGATGCCAGCCACTATCTGGCCGGTTTCATGATTACGCTGTCGCTGATCGCCGTGGTCTACATCGGCCTGGTTGCGCTGGTGCAGTCGGACATGAAGAAGCTGATCGCCTATTCGTCCATCGCCCACATGGGTTTCGTCACCCTGGGTTTCTTCATCTTCAACCCGCTTGGCATGGAAGGTGGCCTGGTTCAGATGATTTCGCACGGCTTCATCTCCGCCGCCATGTTTCTGTGCGTGGGCGTGATGTACGACCGCGTGCATTCGCGCCAGATTGCCGATTACGGCGGTGTCGCCAACAAGATGCCCAGATTTGCGGCGTTCTTCATGTTGTTCGCGATGGCTAACGCCGGCTTGCCCGGCACCTCCGGTTTTGTCGGCGAGTTCCTGGTGATTCTGGGCACGGTGAAAGTGAACTTCTGGTGGGCCTTCCTGGCCGCCACCACGCTGATTTTCGGCGCCGCCTATACCCTGTGGATGTACAAGCGCGTGGTGTTCGGGCCGGTAGGCAACACCCACGTGGAGGAAATGCTGGACATCAACGGCCGCGAATTCATTGTGCTGCTGCTGCTGGCCGTCAGTGTGCTGGGCATGGGCCTATACCCGCGGCCCCTGACCGAGGTCATGCACGCCTCCGTGGACAATCTGCTGGCGCACGTGTCGCACAGCAAACTGGTGCCCTGATCAATCATGCACGCGATGACCTTCTCCTTCTCCGACCTCGTTCCCGTTCTGCCCGAGATCTTCGTGCTGGTCATGGCCTGCGCCATCCTGCTGCTCGAAGCCACGGCCAAGCAGCGCCTGTGGTCCTACACCCTGACCCTGCTCACCCTGGTCGGCGCCGCGCTGCTTACGTTCTTCTCGGCCTCCGGCGCGCCGCAATATGCTTTCGGCGGACAGTTCGTAGACGACATGATGGCCGATGTGCTGAAGTTGATGACCTACCTGGCGTCCCTCGCCGTGCTGGTCTATTCACGCTCCTATCTGAGCGAGCGCGACCTGTTCAAGGGTGAATTCTTCGTTCTGCTCCTGTTCGCCACCCTGGGCATGATGGTCATGATCTCGGCCAACCACTTCCTGGTGCTCTACGTTGGCCTGGAGCTACTGTCGCTGTCGCTTTACGCGCTGGTCGCCATGCGCCGGGACAATGCCCAGGCCACCGAGGCGGCGATGAAGTATTTCGTGCTCGGCGCCCTGGCCTCCGGCCTGCTGCTCTACGGCATGTCCATCCTCTACGGCCTGACCGGCACCCTGGAACTGAACAAGCTCGCCGCCACCGTCTACCTGGGTGTGCAGAACCCCATGCTGCTCAGTTTCGGTCTGGTCTTCCTGGTGGCTGGCCTGGGTTTCAAGCTGGGTGTCGCTCCCTTCCATATGTGGGTGCCTGATGTTTATCAGGGCGCGCCCAGCGCGGTCACCCTGTTCATCGGTTCCGCGCCCAAGCTGGCCGCCTTCGCCTTCACCATGCGCATTCTGGTAGACGGCCTGCAACCCGCCGTGGCCGAGTGGCAGGGGATGTTGGCGGTGATGGCCGTACTCAGCATGGCCATCGGCAACCTCGCCGCCATCATGCAGAGCAACATCAAGCGGATGCTGGCCTACTCCACCATTTCGCATATGGGCTTCCTGCTGCTGGGAATTCTGTCCGGCACTTTCGCCGGCTACGCGGTTTCCATGTTCTACGCCATCGTCTACGTGCTGATGAGCCTGGGCACCTTCGGCCTGGTCGTGTATCTGTCGCAGAATGGCCATGAGGCCGAGACGCTCGATGATTTCAAGGGCCTCAATCAGCGCCAGCCCTGGCTGGCCGCGCTGATGGCCATGCTGATGTTCTCGATGGCCGGCATTCCTCCTTTCGTCGGCTTCTACGCCAAGCTCTCGGTGCTGCAAGCCCTGGTCGGCGCCGGTTGGTTGTGGCTGGCCCTGGTGGCGGTACTGTTCTCCCTGATTGGTGCTTACTATTACTTGCGTGTGGTGAAGATTCTCTACTTTGACACCCCGCACGCGGAAGCCAGGCCCGTGTCGGTTCTGGCCGACAGCCGCGCGCTGCTATCGCTCAATGGACTGGCCGTCCTGCTGTTGGGGATTGCGCCTCAAGGGCTCATCGCCCTCTGTGTTTACGCGATGCAGATGTCGATGCAGTAAGTAGGTAAGCACCGCGATGGGGTTGTGGCGGTTCGCCGAAGCGTCTTGTCCGGCTGTCCCTGAATAACCCTGGCAGGAGGCCCGCTTGAGGGCCGGTTGCGAACGCGGCGCTGGCCAAAACGGCCAATCGCGCCACGAGCATCGCTCCTACGTCGTTATTACATTGCGCCGCACTTCTTCTTTTCATCGGCCTTCTTGTCGGTGGTTTTCGTGTCGCCGCTCTTATCCTTGGCCTTCTTGTCGTCGGCATCCTTGCCGCCGCCGCACTTCTCCATGTCCATCATGCCCTTCATGTGTTTCTTGTGCTTTTCCTTCATTTTTTCCTTCATGTCTTTCATGTCGCCGCACTTGCTGTCGGCGGCTTTGGCTGTGTCGGGTTTCGCCGGGGCGCTCTTCATGTCGCCACACTTGGCATCATTGGTCTTGTCTGCTTCAGCGACTAGATAGCCTTTGCCAACCGCATTTGAGGCGAACGGATTGCCGGCGGCCGAGGCGGGGGCGGCCGCCAGTGAGATGGCAAGGGCGGCGCCCAGGAGTAGGGACAGAGCAGTTTTATTGGTGGTCATGTTGATTCCTTTTAGAAGGTGAATGGGGTGCAACAGCCATTTATCGGTGAATTGCAGTTCTGATCCGCCTGGCTTGGTGGTATGGGTGTTGATGTGACGAATTCAGGCCGGATCGAACCGCGAAAACGACCCCGCAGAGGGCCGCCGCAATGTAGACGTTAGGCCTCGTGACTGGCAAGTTCTTTTTAAACTCAAAGAGATAGCCTTCTATTGAATGTTTTTCTGGGGGAGTGATATTGCAATTACGGAGCCGCGCGGTTTCCGGCGAATTTCGTCAGGGAGCCAGAGAAGAGCAACATTGTCAGAGGCGATCCATTCACCATCGGCGACATGCTGAACGATTTATTCAAGAGAGATTTCGTGCGCCCGATGCGTATGACCGGAGAGCAGCCGGAAATGCAGATGATCAAGATGGATGCGAAGGAAGGCGACTAGGAATACACCGTGCATGCTGAATTACATGGTGTGGGTAAAGACGATAGGTGGTGGCAGCACCTGTGCCGTCTTTGCGCAAGCAACAAAAAAGGGGCCGCAGCCCCTTTTTATTGCGATTGCGCGCTGCTTACTTCCCGGCAAACTCTTCCAGCTTGCGTGCGCGCACGACGTTCCCGTCCAGCGCGGCCTGCTTGGCGGTGCCGCCGTAGGCCAGGGTCATCAACTGGGAGTAGTACAGCACCGGAATGTCGAACTTGGTGCCGTACTTCTTGTTGATCTGGCCCTGGTAAACCTCGACGTTGGCCTGGCACAGAGGGCAGGGGGTGACGATCATCTCGGCGCCGCCGTCATAGGCCGCCTCGATGATGTCCTTGATCTGTGCCTGCGCCTTTTCCGGCTCGGAGAACGCCAGCGCGCCGCCGCAGCAGGTGACCTTTTGATCGTAGGGAACGGCTTCGCCGCCGACGGTTTCAATCAGCTTGTCGAGATACATGGGGTTCTCGAACGACTCGCCGTTGATGCCGAAGGGGCGGTTGGTCTGGCAGCCGACGTAGCCCGCGAATTTCATGCCGTTCAGGGGTTTCTTGACTGGCTTTTTCAGTTCGTCGTATCCCAGGTCTTCAATGAGGACTTCCACCATGTGGCGGATTTCAGGAATGACCTTGATCTGCAGGCCGGCTTCCTTCAGTGCGGTCTGGGTGTCGGCCAGCAGCCCGGAATTGTGCTCCAGGCGCTCCTTGGACTCGCGTGAACCCAGCCAGCAAGCGGCGCAGGTGGCGACGATGTCCTGTCCCGGCAGGTTGGATTCAGCCAGGGCAAAATTGCGCGCGTTCATGGCGGTACGCGGCAACTCGCCTGATTCGGCGTAGCTGACGGAAGCGCCGCAGCAGTTCCAGTCCGGGATTTCGGTCATCTTGATGTCCAGCGTATTGCACATGGACTCGACCGAGGTCAGGTAGTTGGAGGCCGATGCGCCCTTCTGGGACGAACAGCCAGGGTAGAAAGCGTATTCCTTGCGTGCCATTGTCTTTTCTCCTTACGCCTTGGCTTTTTCAGCCTTGCGCTGGGCTTCCAGTTCGTTCGCCTTGGCGAGCATGGCCTGGATGCCCTTGATGTCCTTGCACTTGTGGGCGATGCCGATGGCTTCGAGCGGGTTGAGACGCTTGGCCTTGACCAGACCGAGCGCGACCGCCTGCATTTCCATCGCCTTCTTGATGCCCGCGCCGATACCGTCCTTGAAGTAGAGTGACTGCGTCAACTTCACCTCGTTGACGCGGCCGGTCTTGGTGCAGTTGTCCCAGAAAGTCTTGGAGAGATGCTGGGTGGGCTGGTTCTTGGGCGACTGGCCGATACGGTAAGCGTATTCGGCGATACCGTGCATGACGTGGGTGACCGGCACCTTGCGTGGGCAGCGCACGTAGCAGTTGTAACAGGAGGTGCACATCCACATGGAGTTGGACTTCAGCACCTCGTCGCGCTTGCCGGCGCGGATCATCATGAAGATTTCCTGCGGCGGGTGGTCCCAGCCGGCCTGGAAGTTGGTGGGGCAGGAGCCGGAACAAAGGCCGCACTGCATGCACATCTTGACCCACTCGCCCATCTCGGCCTGTTCCTCGATTTCCTTGAGGAAATTGTTCTGGTACCTGGCCGCCATCGTTTGATTGAGATCGCTCATCTGTTTTCTCCTGGCTTGAAAGCCCTAGAACGGGGAGGCTTAGAAGCCCTTGAACGGGCTGGGGGGGAAGGATTTGATCAACGCCGCGTAGTCGTTGATCTTTTGCGGCAGGGTGGCGATATCGGTAATCGCCACTTCCACATCCATCACGCGTTCAGTTTCCAGGTTCATGCCCTTGAGGGTGTCGCCCACCTTGGACAGGCGGTAGCGGCCGAGTTCAGAGCCCTTCACGAAGTGGCACTGGTATTCCTCGCCGTGCTTGCAGCCCATCAACATGACGCCATCGTAACCGCCGTTGAGCGCGTCGGTAATCCAGATGGTGTTGACCGAACCCAGGCAACGGATCGGAATGACGCGCACGAAGGGATCGTATTCGTGGCGGTTCATGCCGGCCATGTCGAGTGCCGGGTAGGCGTCGTTTTCGCAGGCCAGGATCAGGATGCGCGGCTTCTCGGAGAACTCGTCCGGCACGTCCACGGCCTTGATTTGGCTGCCGACGGTGTTGACCGAGTAGTTCTCGAACGAGATCACGCGCACCGGGCAGGCGCCCATGCAGGTGCCGCAGCGGCGGCAGCGCGACTCGTTGAATAGCGGGAAGCGTTTCGCGTCCTCGTCGATGGCGCCGAACGGGCATTCCACGGTGCAGCGCTTGCACTGGGTGCAGCCTTCGAGGCGCACGGTCGGGAACGACAGGTCGCCGGCGCGGGGATGCGCGGCCTTGCCGAGACCGGCGTTTTCCATCGCCTGGATCGCCTTCATCGCGGCGCCGGTGGCGTCCTCCTGCGCTTGCAGGATGTCCATCGGACGGCGCACGGGGCCGGCGTTGTAGATCGCGGTGCGGCGGGTTTCGTAGGGGAAGCAGATGAAGTGGCTGTCGTTGAAGCCGTGCTTGAACTGCGGCACGTCCGGGCCCTGACGGTAGGTCAGGTTGAGCACGGACTTGGACATCATCTGCACGACTTGCTCCTTGGCGCCTTCGTCACCGCCTTCAGCGAGACGGTTGGCTTCGTTGAGTGCGTCGAGTTCGGGGCCGCTGCTGGGCACCATGCCGGTGGCGAGCACGACCAGGTCGGCCTGAGTGTCGACTTCCTCGTTCAGGATCAGATCCTTGAACTTGACCGAACAGGTGTTACCCGATGCGGAGACATTCGAGACCACGCCCTTGGAGAAGATCACGCCCTTGTTCTGCGCGGCGCGATAGAAATCCTCGCCGTTGCCGGGGGTGCGCAGGTCGGTGAACAGCACCACGGTGTCGATGTCCGGGTTGCCGTCCTTGAAGTACATGGCCTGCTTGATGCTGGTATTGCAGCAGAAGCCGGAGCAGTACTGGAGATGGGTGCCGGTGGTGTCGCGCTGGCCGGCGCACTGGACGAAAACGACCTTGTTGACCGGTTGGCCGTCGGAGGGGCGGCAGATCGGCTTGCCGGCGGCGGCGGCATCGCGCGCCAGGCCTTCCAGGCCGGCCTGATCAACCACGTTGGGCGACTTGCCGTAGCCCAGTTCCGGCAGCTTGTTGGCGTCGTACAGGGTGAAGCCGGTCGCCTGGATGATGGCCCCGATGTCTTCGTTGGCGATCGCGCCGGATTCAATCGCAATTTCGACCTTGAAGCGGCCGGGAGAACCGTCGGTCTTGGCGATGGTGGCGTTGAGGTAGACCTTGATGTTGGAGTCGGCCTCGATGCGGGCGACCATGTCGCTTACACCGTTGTCTTCCGGCGCCTTGAACGGCTCACGGGTGGGGATGCGCTTGTGCAACTTGGCGGTCCAGCCTCCCAGAGCGCCGGTCTTCTCGACCAGGACAACCTTGTAGCCAGCCTTGGAGGCTTCCAGCGCGGAGGTCATGCCGGACATGCCGCCACCGACCACCAGCAGGGTTTTCACGCCGCCGGTGTTGGGGTTGCCTTGCGGCACCTGCATGGCCTTGACTTCGGCGCAGGCCATGCGCACGTAGTCTTCCGCCATTTCCTGCGTGGTTTCGCGCGCCGCCTCGGTGTCGGGGCGAATCCAGATCACGCCTTCACGCAGGTTGCCACGGGAGATGGCGGTGGTGGGGAAATTGAACGCATCGGTCTTGGCCCGGCGCGAGCAGGCGCAGATGGCGGCGTGGGTGACGCCTTCGTTGTCGATGTCGTTCTGGATCATCGCCACGCCTTCGGCGGAACAGAGGAAGTCGTGCTCGCGCACGATGTTCATCTTGCCGGATTTGGTGGCGGCCTTGGCGAGAGCGGCGACATCGACGCGTTTGTCGATCTCGCAGCCCTTGCAGATGTATGCAGCAGTCTTTACGTCAGCCATGTCTTAAACCTCCGCGCGGGCGACTTTGTTGACGACCTGGATGGCTCGCAGCGCGGCCGCGGTCGCGCTCTGCACGGAGCGGTTCACATCCAGGGCATTGGTGGCGCAGCCTGCGCCGAAGATGCCGGCATTGGCCGGGTCGGCCATGATGAAGCCGGAGGAGTCGGACATCACGTCGGCGGGAATGTCCATGCCCTTGACGGCGGGCTCCATGCCGACGGCAAGCACCACCAGATCGTGGGCGGTTGCGTAGCGTTTGTAACCTTCGACATTGACGCCGTTACAGACCGGGTTGCCGTCCTTGTCCTGGGTGATGCGGGCGACCTTGGATTTCACGAAGGACACGTTCGGGTTGGCTTGCACCTTCTGGTAGAAGTCCTCGAAACGGTCGATGGCGCGAATGTCGATGTAATAGATGGTGGATTTGCCGGCATCGCCGAAGGCTTCTTCCACGTAGTGGGTCTGCTTGAGCGAACCCATGCAGCAGAAGCGCGAGCAGTGGCGCAGGTGGTTTTCGTCACGCGAACCGGCGCACTGGATGAAGGCGACGTTTCTGGCTTCCTTGCCGTCAGACGGGCGCAGGATCTTGCCGCCGGTGGGGCCGTGCGGGTCGGCCAGACGCTCGAACTCGACGTTGGTGATGACGTTGGGGAAACGGTCGTAGCCGTAATAAACGATCTTCTCGGCGGCGTAAGGCTGCCAGCCGGTAGCCCAGACGATGGCGCCGGCGTTGAGGCTGATGACTTCTTCCTCCTGTTCCAGATCGACGGCATCGTATTTGCAGGCGGCCTTGGCGCGCTCCGCGTCGGGCGTGCCGATGATGCTGGAGTCGATTACATAACGCTGTGGGTAGGCCATGCTGGACGGCAGGTAGGCCGCCTTGATCTTGCCCAGGTTGTAGTTGAACTCGTCGGCGATCTCGGTCTGAACCACCTTGCCGCATTCACCGCAGGCCGTGCAGTTGGCATTCACGTAACGCGGCTTCAGCTTCACGGAGACACTGTAATTGCCTTTGCTGCCGGAGATGCCGGTCACTTCGGCCAAGGTCAATACCTGGATGCGCGGGTTTGCTTTCAAACGGCGCAGGTTGATTTCCAGGCCGCAGGTGGGATGGCACATTTTGGGGAAATACCGGTACAGCTGAACGGTGCGGCCGCCCAGGTACGGGTTGGTTTCCACCAGCACGACTTGCTTCCCGGTTTCGGCCGCTTCCAGAGCGGCTGTCATGCCGGAGATGCCGCCGCCCACGACCAGGATGGTCTGGTTGGTCGCCACTACAGACGTCATACATCGCCTCCGATGGGTGAGGATTTGGAACTTGACTTGAAAAATCGGATTGGCGCGCCGGAACGGACTGCCGCCAAAAATAGGCGCGAATGGTACTCGCAAAGCCCCCGGCCTCGCGATATGGGTTTAATCGAAAGTTCTTATGAACGAATAGACTGGGTATATCTGAGAGTGATTCGGGGTTATCGCGGAATAGCTGATATACAGCAGGTTTGCGGGCCATACCGCAGTCCCGATTGCCTGGCCGATCAGCGCCTGGCGTCCCGCATCCACCTGATTTACGGCTTGGTCACCTTATTTCCATGTCCACCTTCAAAGACCATTTTTCCGACAATTCGAGCGGTTATGCCGCGTTCCGGCCCGAGTACCCCGCCGGGTTGTTTTCCTTCCTTTCCGATCAGGTGGAGGGCCACGACCTGGCCTGGGACTGCGCCACCGGCAACGGCCAGGCGGCACGCGGTCTGGCGACACATTTTCGGGCGGTGATGGGGACGGATGCGAGTTCGCAACAGATTGCCAGCGCGGTTCCCCATCGCGGCGTGAGTTATCGGGTGGCGCCAGCGGAAAGTTCCGGTCTGGCGTCGGCGAGTGTCGATCTGGTGACGGTGGCCCAGGCCGCGCACTGGTTCGATTTACCGCTGTTTTATGCCGAGGTGAAGCGGGTGCTGCGCCCCGGCGGGGTGTTGGCGTTGTGGTGCTATGAGCGTTTGCGCGTGGATCCTGCCATCGACCCGCTGATCGAGTCTTTCTATTCGGATACGCTCGGGCCTTACTGGCCGCCGGAGCGGCGCTGGGTGGAAGGCGGCTACCGGGAATTGCCCTTCCCCTTCGAGGAGCTGTCGGCGCCGTCTTTCGTGATGCGCGCGGAATGGAGCCTGGATCAGATCATGGGCTATTTCGCCACCTGGTCCGCAGTGAAGGCATATCGCGCCGCGTTGAATCGCGACCCATTGCCCGGCCCGCGCGCGGCCCTGGAGGCACGCTGGATTTCCAATAGCGGCCGCAAAACCCTAAAATGGCCGCTTTCCCTGCGGCTTGGGCGTGTTTGAACGCCCTGCATCGGCACACTCCCATCATGTTCACCGGAATCATCCAGGCCGTCGGCCATATCTCCCATCTTGTCGAAACCCGTGGCGGTGACGCGCGCGTCACCGTCGCGGCGGGCGGGCTCGATCTCACCGAGGTGCGATTGGGTGATTCCATCGCCTGCAACGGCGTCTGCCTGACCGTGGTGGAGAAGACCGCCGACAGTTTCAGCGTCGATGTGTCCGCCGAGACCTTCTCCTGCACCATCGGCTATGCGCCGGGTGACCCGATCAATCTGGAAATGGCCATGCGCCTGTCCGACCGTCTCGGCGGGCACCTCGTCTCCGGCCATGTCGATGGCGTCGGCACGGTGCTGCATTTCGCTCCGGTCGCGAGCCAGGAGGGAGAAGAGAGCAGTTGGCGCCTGGATATTCGCGCGCCGGGCGGCCTGGGGCGTTATCTGGCGCCCAAGGGCTCAATCGCGGTGAACGGCGTCTCGCTCACGGTGAACAAGGTGCAGGGCACCGACTTCTCCATCAACCTCATCCCCCACACGCTTGAGCAGACCATGCTCAAAGATTTGCGGCCCGGTAGTCACGTGAATCTGGAGGCCGACATGCTGGCTCGCTACGCCGACCGCCTGCTGAATTTCGTACACGAACAGGATAAAGACTGATATGAAACGCCCCCCACGCTCACTTCGTTCGCTGCCCCCCGAGGGGGCGCTGTCAGCACCTTGGGACGGCCCGGCGGTGCTGACATGAGCCTCGCCCCCATCGAAGAAATCGTCGCTGAACTGAAAGCCGGCCGCATGGTCATCCTGGTCGACGAGGAGGACCGCGAGAACGAGGGCGATCTGGTGATGGCCGCCGAGCACGTCACCCCGGAAGCCATCAACTTCATGGTGCGCCACGCGCGCGGCTTGGTCTGCCTGACGCTGACCGACGCCCGCTGCCGCCAACTCGGCCTGAAACAGATGGTGAGCGACAACCAGACCCCGCACGGTACCGCTTTCACGGTTTCCATCGAGGCGGCGGAGGGGGTGACCACCGGAATTTCCGCCGCCGACCGCGCCGCCACCATCCAGGCCGCCGTGTCCAAGAACGCGCAGCCGACCGACATCGTCCAGCCCGGCCATATTTTTCCGTTGCGCGCGCAGCCGGGTGGTGTGCTGGTGCGCGCCGGCCATACCGAGGCGGGCTGCGATCTGGTCGGCATGGCCGGCCTGGTGCCGGCTTCGGTGATCTGCGAAATCCTGAAAGAAGACGGCACCATGGCGCGCCTGCCGGACCTGCTGGAATTCAGCAAGGAACATGGCCTCAAGATCGGTGCCATCGCCGACCTGATTCATTACCGCGCCGCCAACGAAAGCCTGGTGGAACGGGAAGGTTCGCGCGTGATGAACACGCCTTATGGCGAATTCCGCCTCCATGTCTACCGCGACAAGGTCAGCCGCGCGACACACCTGGCTTTGTCCAAAGGCGACATTCGAGCCGACGGTGAAACCCTGGTGCGGGTGCATGAGCCGGTGTCGCTGATCGACACCCTGGATCTGGCCGCTACCGGCCACGCCTATTCGGTGCCGGCCGCGCTGAAGATCATCGCCGATGCGGCGGCGAACGAAAAAGCGGGCGTACTGGTATTGCTGCATCGTCCGGAATCCGCCGATGAACTGGCCAGCCGCGCGCTACCGACATCCGCCATCGCGCCGACGAAGAAATTCGACCTGCGCAATTACGGCACCGGCGCGCAAATCCTGCGCGATCTCGGTGTCGGCAAAATGAAACTCCTCGCCACCCCCCGCAAGATGCCGGCCATGGACGGCTTCGGGCTGGAAGTGACGGGCTATTTGGAACAGGAAGGAAACTGAAATGGGCCGCTACGCACAGATTTTTGAATTCGAACCGAACGAGGACGGCAAGGGGCTGAGGATCGGCATCGTCATGAGCCGCTTCAACATCGACATTTGCGAAGGACTGCTGTCCGCCTGCAAGGCGTCGCTGGTCAAGCATGGTGTGGCGCTGGAAGACATCCGCATCGCCACTGTCTCCGGCGCGCTGGAAATTCCGCTGACCCTGAAGAAGATGGCGGAAACCGGAAAATACGACGCGCTGATCGCGCTGGGTTCCGTGGTGCGCGGCGATACCTACCATTTTGAGGTGGTCTCCAACGAATCCGCCTCCGGCATCATGCGGGTGTGCCTGGATGCCGGTATCCCCATCGCCAACGCCATCCTCACCACGGACACCGAGCACCAGGCCACCGCGCGCATGTCGGAAAAGGGCTCCGAGGCGGCCCGTGTCGCCATCGAGATGGTGCGCCTGCTGCGGGCGCTGTAATGAGCGCCGACAAACCCTCAAGAGCCGCCGGCACCGGACGTGGCAGCCGCCAGATTTCCCGTGAACTGGTGCTGCGCGCGCTCTACGAACGCCTGTCCGCCGGCACCGATTTCCCTGGACTGGTCGGCTTCGCCGAGGAAGCGCATGAGTACGCCGAGGCCAACACCGGTTTCTTTCGGGAACTGCTGGAAGGCGTACTGAAACAGGCGGCGACACTGGATGCGGCGTTGGTGCCGCATCTCGACCGGCCGGTGAGCGAGCTCTCTCCGGTGGAGCACGCCGCGCTGTGGATCGGCGCCTATGAACTCGGCCATAGCCTCAATGTGCCTTACAAGGTGTGCATCAACGAGGCGGTCAACCTGACCAAGAAATACGGCGGCACCGACGGCCACAAGTTCGTCAACGGCGTGCTGGACAAACTGGCGCGGGTGGCGCGCGCGGTGGAACTGGATGCCGCCGGCAGGTAAATACTGTAGCGCCGGCGTCTCGCCGGCATCGTTCTTCTAACCAGACAAACGAGCCGGTGAGACGCCGGCGCTACGCCCAATGCCCTCCGAATTCGACCTGATCGCCCGTTTCTTCACCCGCCCCGCGCCAAACGCGGTCCTCGGCGTGGGTGACGACGCGGCGCTGCTGGCGATTTCGCCGGGCATGGAACTGGCGGTATCCACGGACATGCTGGTCTCGGGGCAGCACTTCTTCCCGGATATCGACCCCTATTTGCTGGGCCATAAAACCCTGGCGGTGAATCTCTCCGATCTCGCCGCGATGGGTGCCACGCCGCGCTGGGCCACACTTTCGCTCGCCCTGCCGGCGGCGGAAGTGGACTGGCTGGAAGTGTTCAGCCGGGGCCTGTTCGACATGGCAGCGCGCTTCGACGTGAGCTTGGTGGGCGGCGACACCACCCGTGGCCCGCTCAATCTGAATGTGACCATCCTCGGCGAGGTGCCGGCCGGCCAGGCTTTGCGCCGCTCCGGCGCGCGCGTCGGCGATGACATCTGGGTTTCCGGCGATCTCGGTGGCGCCGCCTTGGGACTGCGCCATCTATTGGGCGAAGCCAATCTGGCCGACGCGGACGAAATTGAGGCCTGTCTCACCCGTTTGCACGCCCCGGAGCCGCGCGTGGCGTTGGGGCGCGCGCTACTCGGCGTGGCGCATGCCGCCATCGACATTTCCGATGGCCTGCTGGCGGATCTGGGGCACATCCTGGCGTGTTCCGAAACCGGCGCCGAGATCGAATTCGCGCGCTTGCCCGCGCATCCCGCCGTGGCCGCGCGTTTGCCGCATCGCCTGATGCAACGATGTCTGTTGGCGGGAGGCGACGATTACGAACTCTGTTTCACCGCCGCGCCGGAGCGCGCGCATGTGGTGCTGGCCGCCGCCGCCTCCGCTGGCGTGCATGTGACGCGCATTGGCCGCATCACCGGCGAGCCCGGGTTGCGCGTGCATGCGGCGGATGGATCGGTCATGCGGGTTCAGGAGAGCGGTTTTGACCACTTCGCCGGATAGACGCTTTTTACTCGCCCACCCCGCCCACTTTCTCGCCCTCGGTTTTGGCGCCGGCCTGTCGCCCAAGGCGCCCGGCACCGTCGGCACCCTGGTTGCTTTTCCCCTGTTCTGGCTGCTGGCTGGTTCGCCGCTGTACTGGGCCTGGATCGCCCTGTTTCTAGTGGTGGGGGTCTGGGCTTGTGATGTGGCCGGCCGCGCTCTGGGTGTGCATGACCACGGTGGACTGGTCTGGGATGAGGTGGCCGCCTTTCTCATGGTGCTGCCGTTCGCGCCCGCCACGCCGCCGGGCTATGCGCTGGCCTTTGCCCTGTTCCGTCTGTTCGACATCTGGAAACCCTTTCCCATCGGCTGGCTGGACGCGCGCGTGCCGGGCGGCTTCGGCGTGATGCTGGACGATGTGCTGGCGGCGGCCTACGCGATTGCAGTGCTGTTGGTGCTGGCGCAATGGATGTGACCCAGGCCGAACTGGAGTCGCTCGCCGCCGAACTGGGCGCGGCGCTGCTTCGATGCGGCATGATGCTGGCGGCGGCCGAGTCCTGCACCGGCGGCTGGGCGGCGCAGGCATTGACCGCCGTGGCCGGTTCTTCCGCCTGGTTCGAGCGCGGCTTCGTTACCTACAGCAATGACGCCAAGGTGGAGATGCTGGGGGTGCGTCAGGAAGCGCTGGAGACATTTGGCGCGGTGAGCGAGGAAACGGCCAGAGAGATGGTCGAAGGTGCTTTGGCGCATAGCCGAGCACAGGCCGCCTTTGCCATTACCGGCATCGCCGGGCCGAGCGGCGGGACGTTGGACAAACCCGTCGGCACGGTCTGTTTTGCCTGGGCGCGCGCCGGCGCGGAGGTGGTTTCGGCGCGACATCGGTTCTCTGGTGATCGCCGACAAGTTCGCGCGCAATCGGTGCAAGAGGCGCTCAGGAACATGCTGGCCCTCATGCCATAATCGCCCGGCTCAATCTGGAGGAAACAAACATGGATGAAAACCGCAGCAAGGCGCTCGCCGCCGCACTCGCGCAAATCGAAAAGCAGTTCGGCAAGGGTTCCATCATGCGCATGGGCGATGGCAGCATCGCCGACGACATACAGTCCGTGTCCACCGGCTCGCTGGGCCTGGATGTGGCGTTGGGCATCGGTGGCCTGCCGCGTGGCCGGGTGGTGGAAATCTACGGCCCGGAGTCTTCCGGCAAGACCACGCTGACCCTGTCGGTGATCGCGCAGATGCAGAAGATCGGCGGCACGGCGGCCTTCATTGACGCGGAACACGCGCTCGATCCGCAATACGCGCAGAAGCTCGGTGTCAATGTCTCGGAACTGCTCATCTCGCAGCCGGATACCGGCGAGCAGGCGTTGGAAATCGCCGACATGCTGGTGCGCTCCAGCGCGGTGGACGTGATCGTGATCGACTCGGTCGCGGCGCTGACGCCGAAGGCGGAAATCGAGGGCGAGATGGGCGACTCCCACGTCGGCCTGCAAGCCCGTCTGATGAGCCAGGCGCTGCGCAAGCTCACCGCCAACATCAAGCGCACCAATACCCTGGTCATCTTCATCAACCAGATCCGGATGAAGATCGGCGTCATGTTTGGCAGCCCGGAAACCACCACCGGCGGCAACGCGCTCAAGTTCTACGCCTCCGTGCGCCTCGACATCCGCCGCATCGGCGCGATCAAGAAGAACGACGAGGTGGTCGGCTCGGAAACCCGGGTCAAGGTGGTCAAGAACAAAGTGTCGCCGCCGTTCCGGGAGGCGATCTTCGACATTCTTTATGGCGAGGGCGTCTCGCGCGAAGGCGAGATCATCGAGATGGGCGTGGCGCAGAAATTCGTCGACAAGTCCGGCGCCTGGTATGCCTACCAGGGCGAGAAGATCGGCCAGGGCAAGGACAACGCCCGCGAATATTTGCGCGCACACCCGGAAATCGCCCAGGAGATCGAGGCCAAGATTCGCGAACAGCTTGGCGTGAAATCGCCGGCGGCAACGATCACGGCGTGAATCTGCGCGAGCGGGCCATGAACTATCTGGCGCGGCGGGAACACAGCCGCGCCGAACTGGCCCGCAAGTTGTCACCGCACGCCGAGGCGGAGGCAATCACCGCCTTGCTCGATCAACTGGAGCGGGAAAACCTGCTCTCCAACGCCCGCTTCGCGGAAGCCTTGGCGCACAGCCGCGCCGGGCGCCACGGCAGCGTGCGGCTCAAATCCGAATTACGTGAAAAAGGCGTGCCGGAATCGGTCATCACCGAGGTCATCGCCCAGGCCCGTGAGGCCGATCTGGCCGCCGCGCGCGCGGTCTGGAGGAAGAAATTCGGCCAGCCGCCCAAGGATTCGAAGGAACGTGCCAGGCAACAACGGTTTCTGCTCGGGCGCGGTTTTCCCTCGGAAGTGGTCAGGCGCGTGGTGGGCGGCGAGGAAGATTAAAGCCGTGATCGCACGATGCTGCCTATCTCGTCGTCTGTGAGAACAATGGGATTGGTCTTCATGCTGGAGCCACGGCTGTTGGCGACGATGCGCGCCACATCCGCTTCGGTAACGCCGTAATCCCCTAGACGCGGCAGATTGAGGCGCCGGGTCCAGTCATCCAGCAAATCCAGTAAGTAAGCCAACGCCTCCGGGTCAGGTAGGGGCTGGCCACTGAGCAGGCGCCCGACCTGGGCGTAGCGGCGCGGCGCGGCCGACTCGGGCGCGCGCAGGCGCAAGGCACTCAGATTCACGCGCGTCGCGACGGCGACCAGGGTGCCGCAGACCACGCCATGCGGGATCGGGAAAAAGGCACCGAGAGGCGACGCCAGTCCGTGCACCGAACCCAGACCCACCTGGGCCAGCGTCATACCGGAGATCAAGGCGGCATAAGCCATGCTGGAGCGATGTTCGGCCTGGTTGCCCACTTCTTCATACCAGAGCAGCAAGGCATTGCGCATCGCTCCAAGACCGGAGAGCGCCAGAACATCCGTAAATGGATTCGCCTTGGTCGATACGTAGGATTCAAGCAGTTGGGTGAAAGCATCCATGCCGTTCGCGGCGATCACTTGCTTCGGGCAGTCGGCGAGTAGATCGGGGTCGATTACGGCGTATTCCGCGACCAATTTTTCGTCACGAAACGATTTTTTGAAGCCATCCGCGCCCTGGACACTGAGCACAGCGTTCTTGGTAGCCTCCGAGCCGGTTCCCGCCGTTGTCGGCACGGCGATGAAAGGTGTGGAGGGGCCTTGATAGGGGAGCTCCGGGCCAACACCTTCCAGGTGATCGAGCACCGAGTTTCCGGGTTTCAACAGGCCGGCAATGGCCTTGGCGGCATCAAGCGCGCTGCCACCGCCGATCCCGACGACACAGTCGATGGGGTCGCCGCGTACCGCGCGGACGCTGTCATCGATCAAGGTGGGCGAAGGCTCGCCGGCGATGTGGATCAGTTGCCAGGTGAAGCCACGTTGTTGAAGCGCGCGCGAAAGTGCCATCCAGGGCTCACTTTGTACGAATGACCGCGCGCCGGTAACGATCAGCAGGTGCGTCCCATAGCTCGATACGAGATCGGGAATACGCGAAAGTCTACCCGGACCAAACTCAACGCGGGGCAACCGCGCGATGGAAAAGGGTAGGTTCATGGTGGTGTGTGGGGGCGTTGATAGCAGGTGGAAGGGGTGGGTAACATGCCTACATTCATAAAGAAACGCAGAACACGGTTGACACATGGTTTTCAGACCCCTATAGTAGCGAACTCCTAACGCGGGGTGGAGCAGTCTGGCAGCTCGTCGGGCTCATAACCCGAAGGTCACAGGTTCAAATCCTGTCCCCGCAACCAGTTCTTTGCTCGTTGATTTGTTGGAAGCTTTTTCAGGTGCATCGAAGAAGATTCTTAAAAAAACAAGTTGACGGGTTATATGAAGTCTGTAGAATGCCGGCCTCTCGCTGCTGCAACGAAGCGGCGAGAAAGAAGCGAAGCGGTAAGA
>JAHFRD010000032.1 GCA_023258975.1 Hydrogenophilales bacterium
TGCCAAAGAGTTGCTCACTGTTCATGGTGTCGTCCTCAAGTCGGGTTCGTCTTCCCCAGAATTTGGCCCGCTCCCAGGCGGGCTGGCAACAGCTTTACCCACTGGATTTCACCAAGAGCCCTAATTTCCACCCTGATGCTGGCTGCCGGCATGTCCCTGGGCGGCGCCGCCTTGGCCTGTAATGACGGCACCTACCCCAGCATGCTCGGCAGCGTCTGCCTGATGGCCTCCACTTACTGCCCCGTCGGCTATGTCCCCGCCGACGGTTCCGCCTCGCCGAACCAGATACTGAGTGTGGTGATGGGCAAGAGCACCCTGCCCAACCTGAAAGCCCAGGCCCCGGCGGGAACCTTGTACTGCATCAACGTCTCGGGAACCTTCCCGATTCATCCCTGATACTCGTACCCGGTTCAGTACTCCACTTGATGCCAGACTTGTTTGTGCATACAGTTCGAGCCATGGAAATCGAATTCGATCCGGTAAAGCATGCGTGGAACCTGCTCCATCGCGGACTGGGCTTCGATCGGGTGGCTGAGTTCGATTTCGAATCGGCGGTGTTTTCGCTGGATACCCGGCGCGACTACGGCGAGGTACGTCGACGTGCCCTCGGTTATCTGGATGGTCGTCTGCACGCGCTGGTGTTTGTGGAAACCCAGGAAGGCATTCGTGTCATCAGCTTCCGGAAGGCAAATCAGCGTGAGGTGAAACGGTATGAACAAACGAATGAATCCTGAATTGATCGACGACCTCAATCCTGAGTGGACGCGGGAGGAGGTTTCCCGTGCCGTCCCGTTCTCCGGTTTGCCGGCATCCTTGCGCGACAAACTCGGGGGTCGTGGACCGCAGAAGTTCCCCACCAAGGAACGCATCACGATTCGTCTGTCGCGCGAGGTGGTGGAGCAATTCCGCGCCAGTGGCGATGGCTGGCAAACGCGGGTCGATGCCGCGCTGAAGGACTGGTTGAAAACCCATTCCCCCACTTGACTTGACCGGCTGTAACGGCAGCGGGTGGGAGGGGTGCCGGCCGGAATACGGAATCACCCGAGTAGCTGTAGGTCAGGTTGCGGCACGAAATCGCCGCATTGGACCGACCCGCGAGGCGTTATTCCTTTGCGCCAGCCAGCCACGCCTCGTCTTCCCGCAGCAAGTCATGGGCGCGCCGATCTTCGGCGGCATCGAAAAATGAGGTTTGCCCGAAGCGGCAATCGATGATGGGTATGGACAGCAGGCCGGCACGCAGTCCCGTCCGTAGCCACTCCCGGTCACGCCTGTCGCCGCGCGCATATTTTGAAACGGCGGCGTCATTGGGATCGAGAAAGTAGGCGCGTATGCCTGAAGCCAGCGCCACTTCGACCAGACGATGCTCCCAGCCGTCCGGCAAGGTGGGCAGGCTGGGTGAAACCGGGTCCAGGTAATAACCGTGGCACTGGTCGAACGGGCCGCCTTCACCCAATTCATCCTGAAGTTCGAAAATCTTGCCCGGATCATTGCGTGTGTAGCAGTCCACGTCGCGCGACATCAACATCCGTTCGGGAACGGGGCGTTCCCGCGTCACCCCCAGAATCGACAAACTGCCGACAACGACATACTCCGTGTGGCGGCTGCGTTCCCTGGCTGCCAAGAGCAGCCGTTCTAGACTTTCGAGTTCCATGCCCAGGCCCACGGCGAATTCTGGAACAGCGCATCTTCCCAATCCCCCAAGGCCAGCATGGCTTGGGCCATATCGGACACGGGCAGGGAAAGTAGCGATTGCCATTGGTCGATGTAGAACGCGCTACAAGTGCGGTTCTGCCGCCATAACGCCACCATCTCGCGTGCCCGCGCGATTTTTTCCACGGCGGTTGCCGGATTGCCGGCCAATTCAAGCATCAGGCGCAGGTGGTGTTCCCGCTGCGACAACATCCGGGCCTGCTGCTCCAGCCTGGCCACGACCCGCTCCTGCCCGGGCTGAACGAGGCCGATGCGAGGCGTTATGGCGAGCGAACCCAAAATTCGGTCGATGACATCGGTTTGCACGTGCGGGGCTTTACCCTGCTCCAGACGCGAGAGCGTGGTGCGGGAAACACCGGCCAGCCTGGCCAGATCCTCCTGTTTCAGGTGTCTGGCCACACGATGATTCCTGATCAATTCGCCGAAATGGGCTGCCAACATGATGTGAATCCTACATTGAACCGTGTTCAAAATAGTGAACATGCAAACCCTTGTCAATCAGCCCATGGTTCATGCGGTCGGATAGCGGGGCGATGTGCTGAGATAATCCCTTGTCCGCATATCCGGCCACGGCCAAACGCAAACACATGGAAGCATCGACCTCTCCCGACAACGCGGCGGCACGTGACCACCACACCCCGATGATGCGCCAGTACCTGCGCATCAAGGCCGAGCATCCCGGCATACTGCTGTTCTACCGCATGGGGGATTTCTACGAGCTGTTCCATGACGATGCCGAGCGAGCATCGCGTCTGCTCGACATCACCCTGACCACGAGAGGGGCTTCGGCGGGGCAGCCGATCCGCATGGCGGGGGTGCCTTATCACGCGGCGGAGGCTTACCTGTCCAAGCTGGCGCGGCTGGGGGGAATCGGTGGCGATCTGCGAACAGATCGGCGACCCGAAGACCAGCAAGGGATCGGTGGAGCGCCGCGTGGTGCGCTTGACGCCATCACCGCCGCCGTCGCCAAGGGCGAAAGCGTGCAGTTCATCGGCTTCGGCACCTTCAGCGTCCAGGAACGCGCCGCCCGCACCGGCCGCAACCCCCAGACCGGCAAGGAAATGAAGATCGCCGCCAAGAAAGTGGTGCGCTTCAAGGCCGGCGCCTCCCTGACCGCCGCCGCCAACCCGGTCCAGCCTGGCCGACGCCTGCCGCCTAAGCTGGCCCGCGCGCGAAAAGCTGGAAGCGCGCCTGCGGGAAGGCATGCTCGAACTGCCCTACTGCAAATACCTCTACGTCCTTGATCCTCAAGCGCGGCAGCTCACCGCCAACATCTCGCGCGCCGGTCTGCTGAATGAACATTTCAGCCGTGATCGCGGCGAGCGCCCGTATCTGGCGGAGGCACTCGCCGGCAGCCGCTTCTCGCTATCCGAGTCCTATATCAGCCGCAACGCGAAACGCCCCTCGCTCACCGCCATACAGCGCATCGAGCGAAAAGACGGCACGCTGCTCGGCTACCTGGGCGCCGACTTCGACCTGCGCGAATTGCCCGCCACCCAGGCGCTCTATGCGCGGCCCGACCAATGGATGCAGATGCGCGGCGACCCCGCCATCCGCGCCGGCCTGTTCCATCAGGAACGGGTGAACAGCCCGATGGACGAGCACATCGACGAAATCCTCGCCCTGCTCACCGAGTTGATGACCGTGCACGGCGTCTATCACGGCAAGCTGCACTTCTCCAGTTCCCGCGCCACCCTGTGGATGCTGGACGACCCCTACAGCTACCGCATCCACGGCTTCGACGACCTGTCCGACCCCAACCTTTGCCTGGCCTACCCGCGCCACCCCTACCCGGGAAAGACCATCGTCCCCGCCGACGCGATCCCGAAGATATTCCGCTGCTTCCGCGACCTGCGCTTCATGGACGAAACCCTCTACCTGCGCTCCGGCTCGCTCAATCTTTTCAACGGCCTGGTCGGGCTCACCTTCTCCTGCGACGGCTCCCACTACATGCCCTGGGACGAGTTCCTGGACAAAAACCTGGCCTTCTGGCTGGGCACCTCGACCCCGGCCTGCGCGTAACATTCGCCCCCCACCCGTCTCCATCCAGGCGCATACTGGCGCCGCCGCGACATCCCTCACTCGTTGAAACTCGCCGGCTTCCATGTTTCATGCACGGGCGGTAATCGAGGATTACCGGATCAAATCAAGCGCAACCGCCGCACCCGCCCCCGACACGGGGCACCAGGATGGCTTGCCCGTTTCCACCGGGCCCGCACTCCGATCGCCATTCAACCCACTCTGGAGTTCCCCATGAATCGTATTGAAATCCTGTTCGCCGCGCTGGCCACCGCCGGCCTGTTCTCCGCCGGCCTCGCCCAAGCCGCCGACACTCCCGCCGGCGCCGCATCGCCCGCCACCCCGCAAGCGTGGGCCGGAAAGATGCTGGATCCCACCCAGAACGCCTCCGCCTTCAAGGATCCCGCCGCGTTCCAGCAATGGAGCAACGCCATGATGAACCCGGCCACCTCGATGGCCATGATGCAGCAGGGCATGGATCCCAACACCGCCATCCGCATGCTCTCCGGCATGATGAATCCGGCCGCCATGCAGAACTACATGCAGTTCAGCGACCCCAACGTCGCCATGAAATGGATGGCCGCCGGCATCGACCCCCGCTTCGCCACCGCGCTGGTCAGCCAGGGCATCAACCCGAGCGCCTACCTGAACATGATGCAGGCCCCCATGAGCCCGCAAATGATGAACATGGGCACGCAGATGCTGAATCCGGGCATGTACGGCAACTGGATGGGCGCGCCCATGAATCCCGCCGCGATGAACGCCATGATGGCGCCGATGAACCCCAACACCTACATGGGTTGGATGGGCACCGGCATGAATCCCAACACCTACGGCCCCTGGGGCCAGATGATGGCCATGCCCGGCGCGCCGGCGGGCGCCATGCCCGCGATCGACCCCGCCATGCTGATGAAGATGCTGCAGATGATGCCGACCCCGGCCGCGCCGCAGCCGGCCAAGTAATTCCAGGCCGCGTCCCTCCGGGAACGACACCCGGCCCCGTGAGGGCGCCGGGTGTTTTTTTGGCATCGGGAATTCGCCGCACGGTCCCATGCTTCCCGCCCGCGCTTTCCGTGCCGAAGCGTCGTGCGGTGTGGGTCGCGCCTGACCAGGCCGGATGGTGGGAACCGCCCCCAAAACCATTGACGCCTACGTCACGCAAGAATTTCGTGTCCGAGAATAGACCTTCGTGGCAGCGGAAGCTCCGAGAACCTCAAGGCAACCCTAGCAAGCGCGCCGCCTTGGGATCGTAGACCACATCGGTAATCGAGCCGTCCAGGATACGTTGTACCGCTTCGTCAATCACATGAAGCGGCACGAGAAACCATTCCCGAGGTCGTACCGGGTGCCCAAAGCGATCCTGAATAGTCAGGTCGATTTGCGCCGCGGCGAAAATACGATGGAAGAGGTTTTCCAACTTCGCGCGATTGAGGCCGGCCAGCTTGTAGGTGGCGACGATTTCGACCTCCGCCAATAGATAGGTGGCATCGTGCGCCGCGTTGGCGATACGGGTTTCAACCTTGCCGCCCGTAACGCCGATCTTATGAATCAACTCGCGGTGCTCGGCGACAAACGGGTTATTCGAGAGGCTGCGCAGCACATAGATGGTGCCGCTTTCAATGTCATCCTCTTCCCAGGTTTCACTGAACAGTGGCCCGGCATTCGGATCGGTGATTAGACGCGCTAGCGCATCGCGATGGAGTGCGCGCTGTAGGGAGCGCAGCAATACATTGCTCTCGGTGCCATTGTCGTAGATGACGCGTAACCGGCTATCACGACGCTCATACCGGGTGGTGAACGCATCGCCCACCTCGACGACATAGGCAATCTGGCCGCCGACGATAAAAAACGTGCCTTGCCGGATATTGCCCATAGCTCTGGACTGGAAGGAGCGGGTTTGGCGCATGCCGGACTTCAGCTCATTTTTCACCGCTTCAAACAGGGGTTTGTACTGATCGAAGTCCTCGCAGGCTGTGCGATTGGCGATTTCATCGGCCGCGCGCTTCTCGGCATTCGCGCGGACATGGCGTAATTCGGTGATGTCGGCGAGCCCGTCCACGCCCTTCAGCTCGGCAAGCAGCGCCGCGTCGTCCAGCGCCGCCACCGGCTCGGCCCGCGCCATCCCGGCTCCGCTCAGCAGCGCCTGAAAATCCAACGGCGCGAGCAGCGCGCGGCATTCCCCCAACTCGCGCAGCCGGTCCAACCTCACCGCGTATAGCCGCTCGAAGATATCCCGATCTTCACCCTGCGCCGGCGGCCGCCCATGCCGCTCGACGAAGCGCTGGATGTCCTCGAAACCCGCGATGATGCGTTCCTCGCGTGGCGAACGCCCCCCCTTCTTCTCGGGTTGGGCGAACGCATCCAGTTCCGCGCGCAGTTCGTCGAGATCAGTCATAACGCCCCTCGTCCTTGAAGCGAACAAAGGCGGCCGCGCCCTCGGCCAGCAGACGCTCAAAGGCGTCGGCGGAGCTGATTGACGGCAACCGGCCGCGCTCCTTCTTGAAACGCAAGGCGCGCAAGGCATAGTCCTTGGCCTCCTCCGGCATCATCCGTGACCGTTTGCCCGCAATCACCGCCGCAACCTGTTTCAGGCTGTCCTCGTTCATGGCGACGGAAAGAATCGCGTAAGCCTCGCTGAAAGGATTGATGCGGTCGATGAGGTCGATGTCCAACTCGCGCACGTCCATCGCGAACTTGCGTATGCCGTCGATCAGCGCCGTGTTGCCGGCCGGATCACCGCCGCCCCCGGCGTTGCCGTCGCCCAGCGCGACTTGCTTGGCCTGTTGTGTGAGATTCAACGCGGCGATGGCGTGCTGACGCACCGCCTCCTGGTCGGCTTCGTCAAGCTCGGGGTATTTGTCCTTGATGATCTTGCCCAGGCGAATCTGGGTCAGTTCTTCCGGCACCAGTTCCTCGTCGAACAGGCCGCGCTCGATGGCGGGCTTGTCCTGCACGAAGCTCGCGATCACCTCGTTCAAATCTTCACGGCAGATACGCGCGGCCGCCTCGCTTTGGGGCTCGACAAGCCCCTTGATCTCGATCTGGAATTGACCGGTTTCGGGGTTGAAGCCGACGTTGCACTGGCCGGGCTGATAACCGCCGTCGCCGTAATCGAAACCCGCAGCGGGTTCATTGGCCGGACGCTTGGGCCGAAATTCGAAGCGCGGCGCGAGCACCTGCTCCATCAACAAGCTCGCGGCGATGGCCTTCAGCGTATCGTTCACCGCCTCGGCCACGGCCTGCTCGGAGGCGTCGGGCTCGGCGATCAGGTTGGTGAAGCGGGCGCGGGCCTTGCCGGGCGCGTCACGCGTCGCGCGGCCGATGATCTGCACAATTTCCGTGAGACTCGACCGATAGCCCACCGTCAAGGCGTGTTCGCACCAGATCCAGTCAAAACCTTCCTTCGCCATGCCCAAGGCGATGATGATGTCCACATGATCGCGATGCTGCTTCCGCGTCGGGTCTTTCAGCGCGGCGGACACCCGGTCGCGCCGGGCCGAGTCATCTTCCACCAGATCGGCAATCCGTAAAACCCGGCCATCCGGCGTCTTCACCAACTGAAAACCGGTCGCGGGGTCGGTGCCCTGCCATTCACCCAGCGCTTCGAGAATGTGCTCGACCTCGCGAATCTTGTCCTTCGTGCTCTCGCGCGAATTCACGTTCGGGATGTGGACGATGGTCTTTTCAAAGGGGGCGAGCACCTTGAGCAGATCGTCGACGTAGGAACCGGAATAGAAGTAGTAGCCGATGTCGAGCCGCTTCAGGTACTCGTAACCGTTGAGTTGTTCGTAATAGGTGTAGGTAACGGACTCGAACCGCGCCTCGTCCCGCGCCGCCAGCACCGCCTCGGCATCGCCCCGAAAATACGAACCCGTCATCGCCACGATGTGCGCCCGGTCGCGCGCCATGAACTGACCCAGATGCAGGCCGAGCCTGTTATCCGGGTTGGCCGAAACATGGTGGAACTCGTCCACCGCGAGCAACCGCTCGTCAAAGGCATCGACGCCGAACCTATCCACCGCGAAGCGGAAAGTCGCATGGGTACAGACCAGCACCCGGTCGTCGCTTTCCAGAAACGCGCCCACCGAATTCACCTTGCCGCCGTCTTCGCCCGGCGCGTCGCAAAGGTTCCACCTGGGCCGCACCGTCCAGTCGGCCCAGAAACCGGATTGGCTCAAGGGCTCGTCGTGAAAGCTCGAACCGATGGATTTTTCCGGCACCACGATGATCGCCTGGCGCAAACCCTGGTTATGGAGTTTGTCCAGCGCGACGAACATCAGCGCCCGGCTCTTGCCCGAAGCCGGCGGCGATTTGATGAGCAGATATTGTTCGCCGCGACGTTCATACACGCGTTCCTGCATCGGCCGCATGCCCAACGCATTGGCCTTTGTCGAACTGCCGTTGCGGGCGTAAGACACGGAAACGGAAGGCACGGTTTTATTCATTGAATCTCCCACACACGGGGTTTCGATCCGCCAAGCCATCCGCCGGCGGCCGTGCGATCAAAACCGGATCAAGATCACAAACACCCGCGACAAAATCGCAATCCGTTGTTAATAAATGATTTTTTCTCCCGGCCAGGCAAACCGCCGCGCCTGGAATCAAAACCCGATCAAAACTTTCCATGCCCTACGCCCAAGCCGGAACATACCCCGCGCGCGGGTGGGCGGGATCAGCCGGCCGGATCAAGCCAGCCCTGAGCGTCTGCTTGATCACCCCGGAGGCCTGCGCCGCATTTTGCGCATCGATACCGAAGCGCTCGCAAAGGGTCGAATTCTTCATGCGCTGCCCGCTCACATATTTCAACGCCGCGTGCTGGTAGCACGCCCGCACCCGTTCTTCCGGCGTCATGTCCGCGAAGCGCCGAGGCGCGAACAGCACGATGCGCACCGCCTCGCCTTCCGCGCGGAAGTCCGGGGGCGGCAACTGGTGCAACTCCACGGCGACGATCACCTTGTCGATACCGGTCCCCTGTTCCTCGCACAACCGCATCCGCCGCATCAGGGACGCCAGCGCCTCATTGCGCGACCGCGGTGGGGAATCGAGAAAGCGGTCAGGGCTGACCAGCGGCAGGCCGGGGTTGCTGATCTCCAACCGGTCCGGGAACATCTCGACCAAGGGGCCCGCGCCGGTGATGGTCATATCCTGGTGAATCAGGGCATTGGCGATCAGCTCGCGCAGGGCGATGGCGGGATACAGCGGCCGCGCCTCGCGAAAAGCCTTGCCGATATGCTCGTTGCGCGGCACCAGTCCGTCGATATAGTCGATCAGACCCGCGAAGCCGCAGGCGTACCCCTTCTGGCCGTCCTGGCGGTGCGTCACCGTACCGGCCCGGTTCACGCCGGCGTAGGCGACAAAGCGCAGCGCCTTGCGCGCGATCGAAGGCGAAAAGTCCTCCAAACGCCGCGCGAAAAGAATCGCGCCCAGATTGGTCACGTTCCAGCGCCCGCCCACATCCCGCTGGACAAGGCGATCCGCCGTCAGCTTGTCGAAAATACCGTCGCGGTTGTCCGGCAGCGGCTGGCCGGTCAGGTCGAAATAGCTCGCGTAGTCCAGCCGCGCCAGAACCTCGTCGCCGGACAGAAACTGCGCCGCCGCCCCCGTTTCCCAGGCATAGGGCTGCAATTTCGCCCACAGCGCCTTGAGACGCTCGGGGTGATCGGACAGCCGGGGCGTGGCGCTGCCGATGCGCACATAAGCCGTCCGCTCGAACTCCACCGGGCTGGCCGCCGCCGCCGGGATTTCCAACAGCATCAGCCGCGTCCCCGAATACGCCACCGGCTTGAAAGCGAACGCGATGCCGGGTTGCAGGCGTTGCGCCAGCCACAGATCGAGCGGCTGGCCTTGATGCGTCCGGCTCGCGGGCTCGAACGTCGTCGTGACGACCGAATGATCCGCGTCGCGCACGCCCCACAGCACATAGGCGGAATGCTGGTCGGCCAGACGCGCCGCGTTGGACAGGGCCGAAATCAGCTTGCCGATCATCTGCGGGTCGGCGTTGTTTTCCTTGAACTCGACCCACGACGTCTCGGCGGGGAGACCGCGCAGCTCGTCGATCAGAGCCAGGGTGCGGGCAGCATCGGCGGCGCTGTTCATTTACGCGCCGCCTTGCCTTTGCCGCTCGGGTCTGCGGTCATTTTCGTGTAGAGATCAAACAGCTTTTCCAGGCGCTCGGTGTCGTTGCGGAAGCGGCGGCCGATATAGATGCGCTCCAGCGTCTCGTCGTTGCGTTCATGGGCGGCGCGCAGATCGGCGGGCATGGCCTCGGGGTCGTAGAGATCGGCGATGGTCGCCGGAAAATGCGATTCGCGCGCGAGCAGGATGTCCTCGGCGCAACGGGTGAGATCGGCTTTGTTCTTGTCGGTGAGCGTCGGCACGGGGAAGGTATTCCAGCCGAGGGTGTTGGAGTAGCGGAAATCGGTTTTCAATTTGCCACAGACAGTCGCGATCCAGACCAGGTGCAGACGCGAAGCAATCAGCGCCATGTTCCAGAGGGGGGCGTCGTAGATTACGGATGCAAGATTAGACACTACCGTTGAATAGTTGGTTACCTCGCATGGCAAATACTGTCGCCACTCAGAGGAAACATTGGGAACGGCTATTGCAATTTCTCTGGTGTGTGGCGCAAATACAAAGCGGTGTGGCGTAAAAGCATTATCATTGGCCTGCTTGCCATCACTGCTTTCCCGAAAAAGCCTTACTCTCTCAAATCGCTCCAGAAGTACATCTATTTCTGTTGCATCCCCAACTTCTTCATCTTCTACCCAAATACACCACCGCCCACCGCCATTGATAAGCTCGCGAGATCCTACATAGCGCTTTATGAAGTTGGTGGCGAACGGATGAGCTGAAGTAATTCCTTCCTTCTCTTCAGTTGTGAGTAGCAAGCACCCCCCGTCCGTTGGCTTATTCCCAGACTGCATGTGCCCAATATCTGATATGGCATGGGCTCTCTTGGAAACAATTACCGTATCTGTGACAACAAGGTATGGACTGATGTTTTTAACGATACGAACACTTCCATTGTCGAATAATTTTTGATCGCTTTTGTTGCTTTGCGAAAGGCCTAAAATAACGCACGTCACAGCCGCTTTGTTAGTCGCCAAATTACTCCAAAGAAATGATGTATGGGCAAAATTAATGGTGTTATTTGTTTGATATATTAGTGGCCACAACATCGCAACCTGCTCACCCTGCGTAATTGAGTTCGTGGTCACAAAGGCGCTTGAGGAACCCGTCAATTTATTAAATTGTGCAGATTTCAACATGAACGCAGCGACATAATCTAAATCTTTATAGCGTTTTAATACAGGCGCGAAAATGCGCGCCATATCCATCTTCTGTTCTGTACCTGAATCCGTGACCCCTTCCGCCGAATCCCAGCACTGGCGCGGGCTGCGGGCGAATTTCTCCGCACCCAATAGGTGAAGATGGCGGTGCGTCCTGAGATAATAGCGGCATTGAATAGC
>JAHFRD010000036.1 GCA_023258975.1 Hydrogenophilales bacterium
GCCGAGGTCGCCGGCGGCCAGCGCCTTGAGCACGCGGGCAACGTCGTTCATGCCGCGCTCGCTGGTTTCCACCAGGTGGTTGATGCCGGTCGCCAGTTGCAGGAAGAAGCCTTCCTTGCCTTGCCGGCTCAGGCGTTGGCTGAAATCACCCGCCGCCGCCGCGTTCACCAGACTCGCCACCTCCTTTTCCACCGCGACTTCGCCAGTGCGATCCTGCCATTGGGTGACGCGGCCGGCATAGGCGCCTTCCGCGTCGTAGACCGGGCTGGCCGACAGGTGCAGTGTGCGGCCGGCTACCTGGGTGTCGAACACGCGGGTGTCGCGGAAGGGGTCGGCATAGGCGGTTCTGAGATTTTCATCCTCGAACACCCGCGAGACGGGGTTGCCCAGCATGCTTTTCGCGCTGAAGCCGGGCAGACGTTTGCCCAGTTCCGGCGCCATGCCGTCGAACAATTTGCAGGCGGCCGGATTCATGTAGAGCAGGGTGTGATTTTCCTGCGACAGGGTCACCGGCAGGGTGATGCTGTCCAGGGCGATCTTGATGCGCAGGTTCTCGTTGGCGGCGCGCCGGGTTTCCTCCATGTCGAAACCCAGCTTGGTCTGCATCGATTCCAGCCCTTCCAGCACCTGGCCGACCTCGTCGTGGCGGTCGATCTGGATGTGGTTCAGATAATTGCCTTCGGCGATGGAGTGGAAATGGCCGATGGTGCGTTGCAACGGTTTGACGATGTCGCGCATCAGCAGCCAGGCGAACCAGAGCGACAGCAGGACGCCCAGGGCCATGCCGGCCAGGCCGAGGTTGAGCAGGGTGTGGTAGCGCGCGTCGGCATGCGCGTAATCTTTTTTGGCCGAGTCCTGCAACGCCTGGCGCAGGATTTCCATCTTGTCGCGCGCCTCGCTGTACAGCGGATTGACCTTGGTCAGCAGGGTGCGGGTGGCCTCGCTGTATTCGGCGGCCTTGAGGGCCTTCACGGCCGCTTGCAGGCCTTCCTTGACGAAGCGGGTGCGCGCGTCGGCGAAGGCCGCAGAGGCGGTTCGCGTGTCGGCGGGAAGTTCGATCTTGTTGAACTCCTCGATCAGCGCGGTGATCTTGTCGCGGTTGGCGAAGATCACGTCGGCATGCTTGCTCACCGGGTGGTCATGCTGCGCCGCGAAGGGGCCGCCGGGGTCGTGCTGCACGGCCAGGGCCACCTGGGTCTGGTTTTCGCTCATCAGGCGCACGATCTGGCCGACCAGGCGGATCGGTTCCAGGTTGTTGTTGTAAAGCCTGCCCATGTCGCCGCTGGTGATCGACAGGCCACCCAGGCCGATGGCGGAGCCCACCAGGATCATGCCCACCACCATGCCCATGATGCCGGCCAGACGCGTCTTGATGGTGAGCCGCTTGAAGCCGGCCAGGATGCCGCTCGGTCGTAACCCGGCGCGACCGTCGCGGACTGATTTGTAAAGCGCTTCCGCCGCCGCCACCTGGTCGCGCTCGGGCCTGCGCCGCACCGAGAGATAACCCGTGGTCTGTCCATTCTGGCGGAGCGGCGTGACATGCGCTTCCACCCAGTAGTGGTCGCCGTTCTTGGCGCGGTTTTTCACCAGGCCCACCCACGGGCGCCCCGTCTGGAGGTTGCCCCATAAATCCTTGAACGCCTCGGCCGGCATGTCCGGGTGGCGCACGACGTTCTGTGGCGCTCCCAGCAACTCGTCGCGAGTGAAGCCGCTGATTCTGACGAAGGTGTCATTGACATGGGTGATGACACCCTGTGCATTGGTGGTGGAAACAATGGTTTCCCCTTCCTGCATGACTCGTTCGATGCCGGTGACAGGCATGTTGACGCGCATGATATTTCCCTCTGAACAAGCAGCTTCGGCCGCGGTGACTGGGCTATTTACGGCAGACGGGGGGAATACTTTAGTGAGAAAAACAAGCCATCCGGGCGGGCGCGCCGCCAGCGCTCCCCCGGGAGCCGGCGCGACGCTGTGTTAGGCTTTCCGCATGACGACGCGACCCACACCACGACAATTATTCTGCGCGCTGTGCTGTGCCTCGGCCCTGGCCGCGTGGAGTGACGAAGGCCCGGACTTCGCGAACTGGCTGGCCGGGTTCCGCCGGGAAGCGCTGGCGCGGGGCATTTCCCAGGCCACGCTGGACGCGGCCCTGGCCGACGCGCGGCCGCTACCGGAAGTGCTTGAGCGGGATCAGTTCCAGCCGGAATTCATCCAGACTTTCTGGACCTACCTGGACAAGCGCCTCAGCCCCTGGCGGATCGAACGTGGCCAGGCCTTGCTGAAGGAACACCAGAAGACCCTGCTGGAGCAGGCGCAGGCGCGTTATGGGGTGCCGCCCGGCGTTCTGGTCGCCTTCTGGGGGCTGGAAACCAATTACGGCGCTTATCTGGGGGATTTTCCGATTCCCGCCGCGCTGGCCACCCTGGCCTTCGACACGCGCAGAAGCGATTTCTTCCGTCGCGAGTTGCTGCAATCCCTGCGCATCATCGAGGCGGGCCACGTAGCCGCAGCCGACATGAAAGGTTCCTGGGCCGGAGCGATGGGGCAGGTGCAGTTCATGCCGTCCACCTACCTGCGCTACGCGGTGGATGGCGACGGGGATGGCCACAAGAATCTGTGGACTTCGCTACCGGATGCCTTCCATTCCGCCGCCAATTTCCTCCACGAACTCGGCTGGCGGCCGGGTGAGACCTGGGGGCGCGAGGTGCGCCTGCCGGCGGGCTTCGACTGGGAGTCGGCGCAACCGCAAGTTAAAAAAACGGTCGCTGCCTGGGCCAGGCTGGGGGTGACCCAGGCCGACGGTTCGCCCTTGCCCGCCTCCGATCTGGCTGGCGCCATCCTCTTGCCGCAGGGCCATGCCGGGCCGGCTTTCCTGGTCTATCGCAATTTCGAGGTCATCATGGGCTGGAACCGCTCGCCCAAATATGCCCTGGCGGTGGCGCATCTTTCCGACCGCCTGCTCGGCTTGCCGGAATTACGCAACGGCCGCGAGGCCGATGATCGCCCGCTGAGTCGTGAACAGGCGATGGAGATGCAGCAATTGCTGGCCGCGCGCGGGCTGGATGTCGGCGAGGCGGATGGTTTGCCGGGGGCGCGAACCCGGCTGGCGATTCGCGCCTGGCAGAAATCGGCGGGCCTGCCGGTGGATGGTTACGCTTCCGTGGGGCTGCTGGAGCAATTGCGGGCGGCGCCGTAGGAGCGGGCTTGCCCGCGATAGCCGCTTGAATCGCGGGCAAGCCCGCTCCTACGGGTTTCTAAAACTCCGCCCACTCGTCCTCCGCGCCGGAACGGGCGGAGGTGGTGGATTTGGCCATTGCCCGAACCGGGGCGGGGGCGCGCGGGGTGGGGCGACTGGGAACGGGGGTGGCGCGGGCAACGTGGGCGTTCCGCCCACCCGCCGGCAAGGATGCCGACGCCACGCGGAACACCGCCACCGCCTGGG
>JAHFRD010000007.1 GCA_023258975.1 Hydrogenophilales bacterium
CGGTCGCCCAGGTTGATCGCTTTGAATTCCTCCGCTGCCCAACTCATCACCCTCGCTCCGTGTTTCTTGAAAAGTCAGCATGTTACGGGCGGGTGTTGAAGTTGTGTGTAATGGCATGGGCTGGATGAGGGGCACTTCCCTTTCATATCCTTCAAATACCGTAACCATGATGCGCCAACTTCTCGATGTTGTGCACCATGCAGAAGAGTTTCCACTGCCGATCCACCTTCTTCTGCCCGCGTAGCGTGAAGCGATCCAGCCGCTTGTTGCCGCGCAGGTTGCCGAAGACCGGTTCCACCGTCGCGCATTTGCCAAACTCGCGCCGGGTAATCATGCGTTTGCCCTGGTCGCTGTCGATGCGGTGCCGCATCTGCTCGCAGTGGCTCACCAGTAGGCCAGCAGGATGATCTTGAGGAGAAGGCCGGGGTCGTAGGCGGAGGCGCCAACTTCGTCGTTGTGGTAGCGGGCGTGGAAGGGGGCGAGGTCGAGTTCCTTGGATTGAGTTTCTGGAGGCATGGATCAAGGACGCCACGAAGAAAGTGTTCCTGATCCTCGACAACTTGCGGGTGCACCATAGCAAGCCGGTCAAGGCTTGGGCCGCAGAGCGGAAAGACAAGATTGAGCTGTTCTATCTCCCCAGCTACAGCTCGGAGCTCAACCCGGAAAAACGGCTCAATGCCGATCTGAAACAGGCGATCTACACCAAGGTTCCTGTGCGCACCAAGGCCAAGTTGAAAGCCGCAGCAACCGAGCACATGCAGATGCTTGAGTAATCACCCGACCGGGTGCAAAAGTTCTTCCAGGATGTGCGTGTGAAATATGCAGCTTGATTCACGGATAAAGCTGGCCGGATCAATTGTCCGGTCATGCGGAGGCCAGCGCGTCACGGGTGGGTCGTGGCGTATTCCCTGGCGGGCCTCCCACGGTGGTGAAGGCGGCCCGCTATTCCGCGAACTTCAGCCGTGCCGCGTGGTGCCGGCTGAACTTGGTCACCTTGGGGCCGACCACGGCGCGGCAATAGGGTTGGTTGGGGTTCTGGTCGAAATAGCGCTGGTGGTAGGCCTCGGCGGGCCAGAAGGTGGCGGCTTCGGTGATTTCGGTGACGATGCGGCTTGGGAAGGCGTCGCGCGCGGCCAGGTCGGCGATCAGGCGTTCCGCTTCGGCGCGTTGTTCCGGGGAGTGCCAGTAGATGGCGGAGCGGTATTGCGCGCCGACATCGTTGCCCTGGCGGTTGAGGGTGGTGGGGTCGTGCAGGTCGAAGAAACACTCCAGGAGGTCGCGGTAGCTGATTTCGTTCGGGTCGAAGCGGACCCGTACCACTTCCGCGTGGCCGCTGCCGCCGCCACAGACCTGCTCATAGGTGGGCCGTTCGAGCCGGCCGCCCATGTAGCCGGAAACCGCTTCGTGCACGCCGCGCAGGCGGTTGAACGCGGCTTCGAGGCACCAGAAGCAGCCGCCGGCCAGGGTGGCGATTTGTTCGGTGGCGGGGGAGGGGGTCATGGTGAGGCTCCATATTCAAGGCCGCCATTATGAATACCGCGCGGCGCTACAGGTTCCGCGCGCGGTGCCGATAAGAGAGCGTCAACAAGCGATGAAAGCAACGATGAGCGCCCCGGAACAGAAAATCTCTCCCGCCCAATTGCGGGTCGGCCTGCATATCCGCCTGGATGGCTGGATGGAGCATCCATTCCTGTTCAGCAGCTTCAAGATCCGCAACGAAAAGCAGTTGAAAGCCCTGCAATCGCTAGGGCTGGAAACGCTGTGGTGGTTGCCGGACAGGAGCGATGCCACCCCTTTGCCGCCGCCCGCGCTTGATGAGCCGGCGCCACAATCCACGCCCGCCGTGGATCCGGAAGTGGAGGCCATGTGGCGCGAGAAGAAAGCGCGGCGGGAAAACCTGGCGCGCCAGCGTGAGGCGTATGGGCGTTGCGAGAAGCAATTCAACGCGAGTGTCGGGCGGGTCAAGTCGCTGCTGCGCAATCTGTTCGCGCGGCCCCAGGAAACGCTGGAACAGGCGCGGGAGGTGGTGGCCGAGTTGGTTGATTCCCTGCTTGCCGAGAAGGATGTGTTGCTGCATTTGATGAGCGCGAAGAGCGGCGATGAAGGCGCCTACTATCACGCGCTCAACGTCACCATGCTGGCCTTGATGTTGGGGCGCGAGGCGGGGTTGTCGGTCGCCGAGATGCGCGCCCTGGGCCTGGGCGCGCTATTGCACGATATGGGCAAGGAGCGCGTGCCCAGCCAGATCCTGCTCAAGAAAACGCCGTGGACCGCCGCCGAGCGCACCTTTTACCAACAGCATGTGGTGTATGGCGTGGAAATGGCCTTGAAACTGCCGGATTTGCCACCCGGCGCTCTGGAAGTGATCGCCCAGCATCATGAAACGCTCGATGGCGGCGGTTTCCCCAACAAGCTGACGGCGAACCGTATCGGCCGCCTGGGCCGCATCGTCGCCATCGCCAACACCTATGACGATTATTGCAACCGGCTCAACCCGGCCGAGGCGATGACGCCGGCCGAGGCGTTGGCGCGCATGTTCAAGCGTGAGCGGGAGAAGTTCGATGCCGAGTTTCTACAGCACTTCATCCGCTGCCTGGGGGTGTATCCGCCCGGCAGCATCGTGCAACTCAGCAATGACGCCATCGGCCTGGTGGTGAACGTGAATGCCGGGAAATTGCTGCATCCCACCCTGTTGCTCTACGACGCCACCGTGCCCAAGGAAGAGGCGCTGATGCTCGACCTGGACGATGAGCCGGATTTGTCCGTGGCACGCACCCTGCACCCGAGTTCTCTGACCCGCGAGATCCACGAGTACCTCAGCCCACGCAGCCGCATCAGTTATTACCCGGAGGGTGGGACGGAGAGAGGGGCGTAGGCCGGGCTGCGGCCGCGACCCGGCCCGCTCAGTTCCCGAACAGCCAGGCCAGTTCCGCGCCGGGGTCGGGGGCTTTCATGAAGGCTTCGCCGACCAGGAAGGTGTGGACGTCGCGCGCGCGCATGAGGGCGACGTCGGCGGGGGCGAGGATGCCGCTTTCGGTGATGACGACGCGATCCGCCGGGATGCGTCGCATCAGGTCGAGGGTGGTTTCCAGGCGGGTTTCGAAGGTGCGCAGGTTGCGGTTGTTGATGCCGATCAGCGGGGTCGTCAGTCGCAGCGCGGCTTCCAGTTCTTCGCCGTCGTGGCTTTCCACCAGAACGGCCATGCCGAGGGTGTGGGCGAGGGATTCCAGTTCCCGCATCTGTTCGAGGTCGAGCGCGGCCACGATCAACAGAATGCAGTCGGCTCCCATCGCGCGGGCTTCATAGACCTGGTAGGGGTCGATCATGAAGTCCTTGCGCAGCACCGGCAGGGCGCAGGCGTCGCGCGCCTGTTTCAGATATTCCGGAGCGCCCTGGAAGTATTGCCGGTCGGTCAGCACGGAGAGGCAGGCGGCGCCGCCCTGTGCATAGCTGGCGGCGATTGCGGCGGGGTGGAAGTCGGCGCGGATGACGCCCTTGCTGGGGCTGGCCTTCTTGATCTCGGCGATGACGGCGGCCTGGCCGGCGGCGCTCTTCGCGCGCAGGGCGCCGGTGAAGTCGCGCGCGGGCGGCGCCCATTCGGCGGCTTCGCGCGCCACTTCCAGAGGTTCGCTTTGTTTCGCGGCGGCGATTTCCTCACGTTTGGTGGCGAGGATTTTTTCCAGGATGTCGGACATGGCGGGGGTTCCAATAAGACCGGGGTTACCAATAGGGCCGGGGTTACCAATAAGACCGGGGTTTCCGGCAAGGCTCAGATTTCCTCCACGCGCACACGCGGCGCGAGGGCGGTAAGCAGTTCGTAGGCGATGGTGCCGGCATGGGCGGCGACGTGTTCCACCGGCAGGTCGGCGCCCCAGAGCGTGACCGGGCTGCCGACATGGGCATCGGGCGCCGGGCCGAGATCCACGCTCAACATGTCCATCGACACCCGGCCCAAGGTGCGGGTGAGCCGGCCCGCGACCAGGATGGGGGCGCCAGTGCCGGCATGGCGCGGATAACCGTCGGCATAGCCGCAGGCGACCACGCCGACGCTCATGTCGCGTTCGGCGACAAACGTGGCGCCGTAGCCGACGGCCTCGCCTTTCCGGATGCGTTGCACGGCGATGAGGCGGGATTGCAGCGTCATCACGGGCAACAGGCCGAGATCGGCGCCGGTCAGATCGGCGAAGGGGGAGGCGCCGTAGAGCATGATGCCGGGGCGCACCCAGTCGGCGTGGGTTTCCGGGTAGCGCAGGAGCGCGGCGGAGTTGGCGAGAGAGCGGGGGAGGGAGCCGTCGCTCACCGTTTCCTTGAAGCACGCCAACTGTTCCGCCACGCCGACCTCCGCTTCGTCGGCGCGGGCGAAGTGGGTCATCAGGGTGATGCCGCCGACATTCGGGGAATTGCGCAGGGTGGCGAGGGCTTCCGCCACGCGCGTGGGGCGCAGGCCGAGGCGGTGCATGCCGGTGTCGATCTTGAGCAGGACGTCGATGCGGTGTTCGAGATGCGCGCGCGCCAGGCTTTCCGCCTGATCCTGGCGGTGGATCACCGGCCGCAGGCGCAGACGGGCGATTTCCGGCAATTCATCGGGTTGGAAAAAACCTTGCAGCAGGACGATGGGGTGGGTGTAGCCCTCGCCGCGCAGTTGTGCCGCCTCGTCGATCCGCAATACCGCGAAGCCGTCCGCCGCGCGCAGGCCGCGCGCCACCCGGGTGAGCCCGTGGCCGTAGCCGTCAGCCTTGACCACCGCGAGTACTTTGGAACGCGGCGCGGCGGCCTTCGCCACGCCCAGGTTGTGGGCGAGCGCGGCGAGGTCGATGCGGGCGATGAGGGGGCGGGCCATGTTGCCGTGAAGAGCCGGTTGGAAGCCGGCGCTACATCCCCCCCGTCGCGAAGCTCTCGAAGCGGGTGTATTCGCCCAGGAAGGTGAGGCGCACGGTGCCGATGGGGCCGTTACGCTGCTTGCCGATGATGATTTCCGCCGTGCCCTTGTCCGCCGAGTCCGGGTTGTAGACCTCGTCGCGGTAGATGAACAGGATCACGTCGGCGTCCTGCTCAATGGCGCCGGATTCGCGCAGGTCGGACATCACCGGGCGCTTGTTGGGGCGCTGTTCCAGGGAGCGGTTGAGCTGCGACAGGGCGATCACCGGCACATGCAGTTCCTTGGCCAGGCTCTTGAGCGAACGGGAAATCTCGGAGATTTCCGTGGCGCGGTTTTCGCCCTGGCCGTTGCCGGACATGAGTTGCAGATAATCGAGCACGATCAGGCCGAGCTGGCCGCCCTCGCACTGTCGCGCCAGGCGGCGGGCGCGGGCGCGGACTTCCATCGCGGTGAGGCCGGGCGATTCGTCGATGAACATCTTGGCTTCGTTGAGGCTGCCCAGGGCGTGGGTCAGACGCGGCCAGTCGTCGTCGGTGATGCGGCCGGTGCGCAGCTTGTGCTGGTCGAGGCGGCCGACCGAGCCCAGCATCCGCATGACCAGTTGCGCCGCGCCCATTTCCATGCTGAACACGGCCACCGGCAGGTTGGAGTCCAGGGCCACGTTTTCCGCGATGTTCAGGCTGAACGCGGTCTTGCCCATCGACGGACGGCCGGCGACGATGATGAGGTCGCCCGGTTGCAGGCCGGAGGTTTTGGTATCCAGGTCGCTGTAGCCGGTGGGCACGCCGGTGACTTCACTGGGGTTGTCGCGGTTGTACAGCTCGTCGATGCGGGTGACGACTTCCTTCAACAGCGGTTGCAGGGAGAGGAAGCCCTGGGTGGATTTGGCGCCGGCTTCCTTGATGTCGAAAACCTTTTTTTCCGCCTCATCGAGGATTTCCGTGGCGGAACGGCCATTGGGGTTGAAGGCCGACGTGGTGATTTCGCCGCCCACTTCCACCAGTTTTCTGAGTACCGAGCGCTCGCGCACGATTTCGGCATAGCGGCGGATGTTGGCGGCGGAGGGCGTGTTCTGCGCCAGCGCGGCGAGGTAGGCGAGGCCGCCGATGTCGTCCAGCTTGTTGTGCGATTCCAGCGCCTCGGCCACGGTCACCACGTCGGCCGGTTTGTTGTCGTCGATCAGGCGGACGATTTGTTTCCAGATATGGCGGTGGTCGGCGCGGTAGAAATCCTGCTCATTGACCAGATCCGCCACCCGTTCCCAGGCCTGGTTCTCCAGCAGCAGCCCACCCAGCACGGATTGCTCCGCTTCGACGGAGTGCGGAGGCAACTTGAGCGCGGTGAGGTCGGGGTCGAAATCGGACATGGCGGGAGGCGTGAGACGTGAGGGCGGATTCTAGACGATGGACGTGACAAGGGCCGCGTCAGCGGCCCTTTTGAACCCTCTCCCTCCGGGAGAGGGCAGGGTGAGGGAGGGGGGCGTGCTTACGCCGCGCCCAGCACCGCGATGGTGATTTCCACGTCGACATCGCTATGCAGCGACAGGGTGACGGGGTAATCACCGACGGCCTTGAACGGGCCGTCCGGCAGGCGCACTTCGCCGCGCGCGACGGGGAAGCCCTGCGCGGTCAGCGCCTCGGCGATGTCGATGTTGGTCACGGAACCGAACAGGCGACCGTCGATGCCGGCCTTCTGGCTGATCTGCACGGTGTAGCCGGCCAGTTTCTCGGCGCGGGCCTGGGCGGCCACCAGCTTTTCGGCGGACAGCTTTTCCAGTTCGGCCTTGCGCTCGGCGAAGGCGGCGATGTTGACCTTGTTGGCGCGCTTGGCCATGCCCTGAGGAATCAGGAAGTTGCGCGCATAGCCGTTTTTGACGTTGACCACGTCACCCAGGTTGCCCAGGTTGGTCACTTTGTCCATCAGGATGATTTCCATGTCTTTGTCTCCTGATCTCAGTCGTTGTGTTGGTCGGTGTAAGGCATCAGCGCCAGGAAGCGGGCGCGCTTGATGGCCACGGAAAGCTGGCGCTGGAACTTGGCTTTGGTGCCGGTGATGCGCGCCGGGATGATCTTGCCGTTCTCATTGACGAAGTCCTTGAGCACGTCGGTGTCCTTGTAGTCCACCTCTTTCGCGCCTTCGGCGGTGAAACGGCAGAATTTGCGGCGGCGGAACAGGGCTGCGCCATTGGGGTTCTTGGGACGGGGTTTGCGCTTGATGAACGCCATTTTCAACTCCTCAATCGGGCCCGATCAATTCGGGCTGAACAATTCAAATTCGGTTACATGCAGTTCGAGCTGCGGGTACTTCACGCCCTTGCGGTCGATGAATCCTTTCAGATTGGCCTGCTCGCCGGAATTCAGGCGGGCCAGCTTTTCCGCCGTTGCCGCGAAAGCGACCACCTCGGATTCCAACTCGACCATCCGGCTGCGTCCGCCTTCCTGCTGTTGCGAAGTGTGAGCCACGCGCAAGCGAAGGGTCGGCAGTCCGGAAGGGGTGTGGCGCAGACCGTCATGACCGATCAGACGCACCAGCAACTGGAACTGATTGATTCCGCTCGTGCTCAGACTGCGGCTTCCACGGCCGGGGCCGGGGCTTCGGACTGGGCGGACTGCGGGGCCAGCAGATTGCGGGCCTTCTCTTCCTTCATCATCGGCGACGCGGCGGTGACGGCGTCGTCGCGCACGATGGTCAGGTGGCGCAGGATGGCATCGTTGAAGCGGAAGCCGTGCTCCAGTTCGTCCAGGGTTTCCTGGTCGACTTCGATGTTCATGAGCAGGTAGTGGGCCTTGTGCATCTTCTGGATGGTGTAGGCCAACTGGCGGCGACCCCAGTCTTCCATGCGGTGAATCTGGCCGCCCTTGGAGGCGATGAGGGTCTTGTATCGCTCGACCATGGCGGGCACCTGCTCGCTCTGGTCGGGATGGACGATGAATACGATTTCGTAGTGGCGCATTGAAACTCCTTGTGGACTAAGACCCTCTCCGTGCGTCCGGAGTAGGGCAAGGGGATGAATAAAAACAACCATGAAAACAACCGGGCCCGCGAGGGTATTCCCAAGCGGGCCCGGAAGGGGCGGCATTCTATTTACAAATCAGGGAGATAGCAAGGCGCGAGGCGCGATTGAAGCGGCGCGGCCGCGCGCTATGCCACGCAATCCACGTAATACCGCGTCTTGCCGTTGTTCTTGTCTTTCACCAGGCCGTGCACGTCGGTTTCGAAACCGGGGAATTTTTCGTTGAATTCGCGGGTGAATTTCAGGTAACGGACGATGGTGGCGTTGAAGCGTTCACCGGGAATCAGGAGCGGGATGCCGGGGGGGTAGGGGGTGAGCAGGATCGAGGTGATGCGGTTTTCCAGGTGGTCGATCTCCACCCGTTCGATGTCGCGGTGGGCCATGCGGGCGAAGGCGTCGGCGGGGCGCATGGCGGGAACCATGTCGGAGAGGTACATCTCGGTGGTCAGGCGGGCGACGTCGTCGGCCTTGTAGACCTCGTGGATTTCCGTGCACAGGTCTTTCAGGCCGATGCGCTCGTAGAACGGATGCGAGGCGACGAAGTCCGGCATGATCCGCCACAACGGCTGGTTGCGGTCGTAGTCGTCCTTGAACTGCTGCAACTCGGTGACCATCGTGTTCCAGCGGCCCTTGGTGATACCGATGGTGAACATGATGAAGAACGAGTAGAGGCCGGTTTTTTCGACGATGACGCCGTGCTCGGCCAGGTATTTGGTGAGTACGGCGGCGGGGATGCCCCAGTCGGCGAAGTCGCCATCGACATCGAGGCCGGGCGTGATGACGGTGGCCTTGATCGGGTCGAGCAGGTTGAATCCCGGCGCCAGGTCGCCGAAGCCGTGCCAGCGCTCGCCGGCGCGCAGCATCCAGTCCTCGCGGTCGCCCATGCCTTCGTCGGCCAGTTCTTCCGGGCCCCAGACCTTGAACCACCAGTCGGCGCCCCACTCGGCTTCCACCTTGCGCATGGCGCGGCGGAAATCCAGGGCTTCGGCGATGGATTCCTCTACCAGCGCGGTGCCGCCCGGCTCTTCCATCATCGCCGCCGCGACATCGCAACTGGCGATGATCGCGTACTGCGGGCTGGTGGAGGTGTGCATCAGGAAGGCTTCGTTGAACACGTCGCGATCCAGTTTCCGGGTCTCCGAGTCCTGCACCAGGATCTGCGAGGCTTGCGAGAGGCCGGCCAGCAGCTTGTGGGTGGATTGCGTGGAAAACACCATCGAATCCTTGCAGCGCGGGCGGTTCGAGCCGATCGCGTGCATGCCGCGATAGAAGCTGTGGAAGGTGGCGTGCGGCAGCCAGGCCTCGTCGAAATGCAGGGTGTCGATCTTGCCGTCGAGTTCCGCCTTGATCTCCTCGACGTTGTAGAGAATGCCGTCGTAGGTGCTCTGGGTGATGGTGAGCACGCGCGGCTTGGCGTTTTTATTGGGCGCGAACGGATGCGCGGCGATCTTCCGCTGGATGTTTTCCCAGGTGAATTCGGAACGCGGAATCGGCCCGATGATGCCGTAGTGGTTGCGCGTGGGCATCAGGAATACCGGGATCGCCCCGGTCATGATGATCGCGTGGAGGATCGACTTGTGGCAGTTCCGGTCCACCACCACGATGTCGTTGGGCGCCACCGTGGAATGCCAGACGATCTTGTTCGAGGTGGAGGTACCGTTGGTCACGAAAAACAGGTGGTCGCACTTGAAGATGCGCGCCGCGTTGCGTTCCGAGGCCGCCACCGGGCCGGTGTGGTCGAGCAACTGGCCGAGTTCGTCCACCGCGTTGCAGACGTCGGCGCGCAGCATGTTCTCGCCGAAGAACTGGTGGAACATGCGCCCCACCGGCGATTTCAGGAAGGCGACGCCGCCGGAGTGGCCGGGACAGTGCCAGGAGTAGGAACCGTCGGCGGCGTAATGGGTCAGCGCGCGGAAGAACGGCGGCGGCAGCGAATCCAGATACGCCTTGGTCTCGCGCACGATCAGGCGGGCGACGAACTCCGGCGTGTCCTCGAACATGTGGATGAAACCATGCAGTTCGCGCAGCACGTCGTTCGGGATGTGCCGGCTGGTGCGGGTCTCGCCGTAAAGAAAGATCGGGATGTCGGTGTTGCGGTGGCGGATTTCCGTGACGAAGGCGCGCAGTTCCGCGATGGTTTCGTCGGCTTCCTCCGAGGAAAAATCGTCGTCGTCCACCGACAGGATGAAGCCGGAGGCGCGGCTCTGTTGTTGCGCGAAGGAGGAAAGATCGCCGTAACTGGTCACCCCCAGGATTTCCATGCCCTCGTCTTCCAGCGCCTTGGCCATGGCGCGAATGCCCAGCCCGGAAGCATTCTCGGAACGAAAGTCTTCGTCGATGATGACGACGGGAAAGCGGAAACGCATGGGGGTACTCCTGGGGATCGAATGCAACGGCAAGCGCGCGGATTATAAGAACGCGGGAAAGACGGCGGGTTAACTTTCACGATTCGATGGCGCGCGCGCCGATGATGAAACCACGCCATTCCACGGTTGCGGGCTACCGCCCGCTTCGGGCCGCAAGCGGCCCTCCTGCCGGGGGCCGGGTATCTCACCGTCGCTACAACAACGCCGCGATACACCGCAGCAAGCCGTAGTCGTAACGTCCCTCGAAGCGCTCGAACACGGGTTTCAGGCGCGTTTCCCCGGTTTCGTGCTGTTCCCGGATCGCGCCCAGGATGGGTTCGATTTCATCCAGGTCGAGCGGGATCACATCTTGCGGGTCGATCAGGCCCAGCGCGATGGCCTCGCCGCAGTGGGCGTAGATGGTGCTTTCCTTGAGGCCGCGCCGGACGGCGATTTCCGGCACGGAGAGGCCGGACTCCAGCAGCGTGACGGTGAGGCTGGCGGTGTCGTTGAGACCGGGGTGGGGTGTAGGGCCGGGGTTGGGTGTAGGGCCGGGGTTGGGTGTAGGGCCGGGGTGGGGTGCGGAACCGTGGTGGGACGCGGTGGCGGGCGTGGGCGGTGTCGCCTCCGGCGCGCTTCGCGCCACTTCCGGCAGGCCCTGTTCCAGCGCGTGCGCCCGGCAGCGTTCCAGGATGGCCTCGGCGTAGTGCTCCAGTTTCTTCGCGCCCAGGCCGGGAATGCGGCTCAACGCGGCCACGTCGCGCGGGCAGGCGGCGGCGATGCCGGCCAGGGTGGCGTCGTGGAAGATGACGTAGGCGGGCACGCCGTGTGTTTTCGCGGTCTCGCCGCGCCAGGCGCGCAGATGCTCGAACAGGGCTTGGCCGGCGGCGTCCAGTTCCGTCGCCGGGCCGGCGCGGCGGGCTTCCTTGACCTTCTTCCTTTCCACCTGGCGGCGCAGGGTCAGGGTCTCCTCGCCCTTCAACAGCGGGCGGGCGGCGGGGGAAAGCTTCAATGCGCCGAAGCCGCCCACATCCACTTCCAGGTAGCCCAGCGCCACCAGTTGCCGGAACACCGCGCGCCATTCCTTATCCGACAGGTCGCGTCCGATGCCCCAGGTACTCAGCTTGTCATGCCCCCACTGGCGGATGCGTTCGTTGTCGTGCCCCAACAGCACCTCGATGACGTGGACGGCGCCGAAGCGCTGCTCCGTGCGGTAGGCACAGGACAGCGCGCGGCGCGCGGCGTCGGTGCCATCCCAGGTTTCCGGCGGGTTCAGGCAGAGATCGCAATTGCCGCAGGGCGGGCTGGCTTCGCCGAAGTGGGCGAGCAGGCGCTGGCGGCGGCAGGTGGCGGATTCGCATAGCGCCAGCAACTCGTCGAGGCGGGCGTGGGAGCGGCGCTTGAAAGCGATCTCGGCGTCGTTTTCCTCGATCATGCGGCGCTGCTGCACCGCGTCCGACAGGCCATAGGCCATCCAGGCATCGGCCGGTTCGCCATCGCGCCCGGCGCGGCCGGTCTCCTGGTAATAGCCCTCGATGCTCTTGGGCAGATCGAGGTGCGCGACGAAACGCACGTCGGGCTTGTCGATGCCCATGCCGAAGGCGATGGTCGCGGTCATGACGATGCCGTCCTCGCGCAGGAAACGATCCTGGTTGCGCCGCCGCGCGGCCTGATCCATGCCGGCGTGGTAGGGCAGGGCGTGGATGCCGTGGGCGTTGAGATACTCGGCGGTATCCTCGACCTTCTTGCGCGACAGGCAGTAGACGATGCCCGCGTCACCCTGGTGGCCGTCGCGGATGAATTCCAGTAGTTGCTGGCGCGCACCGGTCTTGTCGACGATGCGGTAGCGGATGTTGGGGCGGTCGAAACTGGAGACGAACTGGCGCGCGTTCTCCAGGCTCAGTTTCTCGATGATCTCGGCGCGGGTGTCGCTGTCGGCGGTGGCGGTGAGCGCGATGCGCGGAATGCCGGGGAAGCGTTCCGCCAGGATGGACAGCTGGATGTACTCCGGGCGGAAGTCATGTCCCCATTGCGAGACGCAATGCGCCTCGTCGATGGCGAACAGGGCGATGCCGGGTTGTTCTTTCAGGCGCTCCAGCAGGCTCAGGAAGCGTGGCATGAGCAGGCGTTCCGGCGCCACGTAGATCAGATCGTAACCGCCCGCCAGCAGGGCGCGCTCGGTGGCGTTGGCCTCCTCCATGCTCAGGGAGGAGTTGAGGTAGGCGGCGCGAATGCCGAGTTCGGTCAGCGCGGCCACCTGATCGTGCATCAGCGCGATCAGGGGCGACACCACCACGCCGACGCCGTCGCGCAACAAGGAAGGAATCTGGTAGCACAGCGACTTGCCGCCACCGGTGGGCATCAAG
Organism: Hydrogenophilales bacterium; assembly: GCA_023258975.1. Classification (GTDB taxonomy): domain Bacteria; phylum Pseudomonadota; class Gammaproteobacteria; order Burkholderiales; family Thiobacillaceae; genus PFJX01. The sequence goes on from JAHFRD010000007.1 coordinate 12,604, forward strand.
GCCAGCGCATCGCCGCCGCGCGCCACATGGTCGATGATGGCCGCCTGATGGCCGCGAAAGGCCGGGTAGCCGAAGACTTCGTTGAGCAGGGAGAGGGCGCGGGACATGGAGCGGTTATGTAGCGCCGGCATCCTTGCCGGCTCGTTTGTTTGCTAACACGCCGACGCGGACGCCGGCGCTACCTTAACGTGAACGTCGCTGGGGGTGAGGGAACGGACACGGCGGGGAGACGTTCATTTTCCGGGGTGGCATCATCCGCCATGTCCGTTAATCCGGCATGTTGGACGACGGGCCCTGGTCTTTCGTCACCAGGTACATGCCCACGCCGGCAAGCCCCATCCACAACACCATCGCCCATACCCCGAGCGACTCCCAGAGGCCGCCGAGGAAGATCAGCATGAGCAGGGACACGCCCAGCAGCGCGTTGCCAAGCCAGAAAGAAGGGGTGTGTTGCGGGTCGTTCACGGGAGGCTCCAGATCGAAAGTGTCAGGGCGGGCCGCTCAGGCGGCGGGTGTGGCCGGTTTGGCGAGAAGAAGGGGGCATTCCACCGCGCCATCCGCGCGCCGGATCCGTTCTTCGCTGAAATCCGCGTAGGTACGGTTGAGGGCGTGGCGGGCGGCATCGTCCTCGTGGCGCCGGCAGTTCAGCGCGAGAGGGCAGAGGGAGGTCATGCGGTAGGTGAGGGATACAGGCTCATTCCGGGTCGATCTTGACTCTGCGATTGGGCGCCAGGCAGACCTTGGTGGCTGGCGTGGCGCCGCCCTTGCAGCGTTTCACCGGCTCCGCCTCGCCCTTGGCTTCCAACTGGATTCTGCGCGGGTTGATGCCCTTGCCGGTGAGGTATTGCTTCACGGCTTCGGCGCGACGCAAGGACAGTTTCAGGTTGTAAGGCTCGGGGCCGAGACGGTCGGCATAGCCGCTGACCCGCAGCGATTTGTTTTTCGGCGCCTCTGCCAGCCAGGCATCCAGCACGGCGCGTCCGGCGGTGGTCAGGGCCGCGCTGTCGAAGTCGAAGTGGGCGAGAGCATCCGCGCCATCTTCCGCCGGCGCGGCCGGCTGTGCCGCATCCGCCGTCGCTTGAGGCGCGCTGACGGGCGGCGTCGTGACCGAAGGGGCTGCCGCCACGGAGGCCGCCGCGACGGGTTCGCTCCTCGGCGCGGCTTCGGGGATGGTAGCCGCCGCAGTGACAGCCGGGGTGACGACCAGGGTGACGACCGGGGGCGGAGTCGGCGTGGCTGTCGCGGACGTGCCGTTTGGGGCCGGCGTGACCACAGCGGCGATGACGGGCATCGGTTCCGGGATCGCGGCAGCGGGGCGGGCCGTGGCCGCTATAGTGGGCACCACGGTGGGCACCACGGTAGGCGCGCTTGCCGCAGCCACCGGGACGACTACTGCGGCAACGGCCGGCGGCGGGGGCGTGACCACCGCCGCTGTCGGCGCGACCGGAACCGTCGCGGCGACTGGCTTGGGCACCTCGGCCATGATGCGGGGCAGGTTGGGCCGTGTCGGCGCGAACGGGTTGACGGGCGTGGCGGGCGGCAGGTTCGCGGCCGAAGAGGTGGCCGAAGAGGTGGCCGATGATGAAGCCTGGGTTGCCGGATAAGCCCCGCCCGCGTAGGGCGCGGCCCAGGGCGTCGGCGGTTGCAGGGTCGGTGGCCCCAGTGGAACCGATACCAGGCCTTGCCGTTCCGGCGTGGCGCACTCCGGGCCGGGGCCGACCAGGGCGATCGGTTGGCAGAGGTTCAATCCGTTGGGCAGCGATTGGCAGAACTGGTTGATCGCCTGAACAATCAGCCGGCTGCAGAAATCGTCCGCCGCATGCGCGCCACCTGGCAGCGCGATACTGGCGCTTGCAAGCGCGACAGCGAGTGCTCGTAGTTTCATGGGGTTCCTCGGGAGCGAGTGGGGCCGTCGAGTGGGGACGTCAAATGGGGGCGAGCGCGGCGCGGTTCAGCGGCCCAGTTTCGCGAGCCATTCGTTGCTCATCGCTTGGGCGGTTTCGAGCTGCGCGGGTTGCAGATGCGCGGCCTGGCTTTGTTTCATGTCGCGGGCGAGTTTGTGGCCACCGCGATCGGCCAGGTCGAACCAGACGTAGGCTTGCAGCGCGTCCTTGCCGACGGAAATGCCCCGGCTATACATGTCGCCGAGCGCGAAATAGGCATCGGAAAGACCTTGTTTCGCCGCCCTCATGTACCAGTTGTAGGCGGCCGAGACATCCGCCTCCGTGCCCTGGCCCTGCTCCAGCATGATGCCGGTCATGTACTGCGAAAGGCCGTGCCCCGCTTCGGCGTTGGCCTTGAACATGCGTAGCGCTTTTTCGTAATCGACGCAGCTATAGGATTGCAGCGCCTTGTCGTAGGCTTCCTTGCCCGGCGCGGGCGTGAGCGAGTCGAGGGCCAGCACGGACACCGGGGCGGACAGGCTGGCGGCGAATGCCGCGAGCAACAAGAGCGTTTTCATGGGTTTCTCCTCTTGGGGGTGAATCCGCGTGTGGGGCGGGCATGGGGCGGACATGGGGCGGACAATCAGTCGGGGCGCAACTATACAACCTGCAATTCAAGCCTTGTGTTGCGTTGTTCACGTGGGGGTGCCCGTCGTTACTATGGCAGAGTGCGCCATTTTCCCGAGGGGACGCCGCGATGAGTCCACGCTGGTTGTTGCTTGCCGTCCTGATCGGGCTGGCCTGGTCGGGTTTCGCGCCCAGGGACCGTTTCACCTGGTTTCTCGAAGTGGCTCCGGTGTTGATCGCGCTGCCCTTGCTGTCGGCCACGAGCCGGCGCTTTCCCTTCACGCGCCTGGCTTATCTGCTGATGGCGCTGCATGCGGTGATCCTGATGGTGGGCGGGCATTACACCTATGCGGAGATGCCGTTGTTCAACTGGCTGCGCGATGCCCTTGAGCTGTCGCGCAACCACTACGACCGCCTCGGCCACCTCGCCCAGGGCTTCATCCCGGCCATCGTGGCGCGCGAAATCCTGTTGCGCCGTTCGCCTCTTTTGCCCGGCAAGTGGTTGTTTTTTATGGTGACCTGTGTGTGCCTGGCGATTTCGGCGTTCTACGAAATGATCGAATGGTGGGTGGCGGTCGCCTCCGGCGACGACGCGGTGGCCTTCCTGGCCACCCAGGGCGATGTCTGGGATACCCAGTGGGACATGTTCCTGGCCCTGCTCGGCGCGCTATCCTCGCAACTTCTGTTGAGCCGCCGGCATGACCGCCAGTTGCTTGAACTTAACCCCGGCCCCGGCCTGGAGCGCCCATGAACGATTGCTGCGACCACGACTGTCCCACCCCCGAACCCGGCCATCCGGGCATTCCCCGCATCGGGAAATTCGACCCGATGGCATTCGAGCGGGCGGTGACCGATCTTTTGCTGGCCTGCGGTGTGGCGCCGGATTCGGTGCATACCGGGCGCACCGCGCAACGCGTGCGCGAGTTGTGGGAGCGGCGCCTGCTGGGCGGCTATGAGATCGACCCCGGCGAGGCGCTGGGCGAGGGTTTCGCCGACCCGCGCGAGGACATGGTGGTGGTGCGCGGCATCGCCGTGCATGGGGTGTGTCCGCATCATCTGGTGCCGTTTCGCGGTGTCGCCCATGTGGCGTATGTGCCGGGCGGGCGTCTGCACGGCTTCGGCCGCATCGCGCGGCTGGTGGACGCCATCGGCCACCGTTTCACCTATCAGGAATGGATGACCCGCGACGTGGCGGAAGCGCTGATTCACCACGGCAAGGCCAGCGGCGCGGCGTGCATCATCGAGGCCGAGCAGTTGTGCCTGTTGCTGGGCGAGGATCGGCGCGGCGACGAGCGCGTGGTGACCCAGGCTTTCGCCGGTTGCTTTCGCGACGACGCGCAATTGCGCGGCGAATTCATGCGCGCGATTTCTTCCAGCGGGTTGAAGTGATGCGCGACCCGGCGATTCGCCCGCGCACGCTGATCCCGCCGCCGCTGGTCTACGCGGTCGCCCTGTTCGCGGCCTGGTGGTTGCAGGGGCGGTTGCCGTTGCCGCTGGATTCGGGTGGCCTTGCGCTTCCGTTGGGCTGGGGCTTGATCGGCGTCGGACTGGCCGGTTTTACCTGGGCGCTGACGGCGATCTGGGGGCGCCACACCACGGTCAATCCCTACAAGGCGGCATCCAATCTGGTCACGCAAGGGCCGTTCCGCCACTCGCGCAATCCGATCTATGTTTCCGACTGGTTCGTCTACGCCGGCGCCACCCTGTTGTTGAAAACCGTATGGCCATTGCTGTTGGCGCCGCTGGTGTTTCTGGTGATGCGTTACCTGGTCATCGCCCATGAGGAGCAGCATCTGGAGGTGCGCTTCGGTGACGAATATCGCGATTACAAAACACGGGTGCGGCGCTGGCTGTGAGGAGGCAACAATGAACCAAGGTTATCGCTGGCCCCTGGTGGGGCTGCACTGGCTGACCCTGCTGCTGATCGTGGCGGCTTACGTGATCGGCAGCCTGCTGGAAGACATGACGTTGTCGCCGCTCAAGCTCAAGTTCTATGCCTGGCATAAATGGGTGGGCATGGCCGTGTTGTTCCTGCTGCCCTTGCGTCTGCTCCTGCGCCTGAGGGATCGCATCGACCACGCTGCGGGCCTGTTGCCCTGGGAAGCGCGCGCCTCGGCGGCGGTGCATGGCGCGCTCTATCTGCTGCTGCTGGCGGTGCCGTTGCTGGGCTGGCTGCAAAGCTCGGCGGCGGGATTTCCCGTGGTCTGGTTCGGGGTGTTGCCGCTACCGGATATGGTGGGAAAAGACAAGGCCCTGGCCGAGGTTTTCAAGGAACTCCACGAGGGCGCGGTGAATCTTCTCGTGACCCTGGTCGCTTTGCACGCGGCGGCGGCCTTGTATCACCAGCATGTCCGCCACGATGGTGTGCTGGCCCGCATGGTTCCCTGGTTGAGGAGCAGGCCATGAAAGTTTTGCTCGTATTGCTGATGGCTCTGGCCGTGCCCGCCTGGGCCCAGGATTGGAAGCTGGATGCCGGGAAAAGCCAGGTTCGCTTCGTAATCAGGCAGATGAACGTGCCGACCGAGGGGGGCTTCCGACGTTTCATCGCGCGGGCCAGTTTCGATCCGGCGCGGCCGGAAGCGGGACATTTCCGTGTCGACGTGGATACGGCCAGCATCGACACCGGATCGGCCGAGGGCGATGACGAGGTGAAACGGCCGGCCTGGTTCGACACGAAAAACCACCCCTGGGCGACCTTCGTCGCAACCAGCGTGCGGCGCGAAGCGGACGGCCGCTATATCGCTTTCGGCGAACTCGGCATCAAGGGCCGGAATCGCGCGCTTGCCGCGCCTTTCACACTGATCCGCCAGGACGGCGGCTGGCTGGCGCAGGGGCGTTTCCTCTTGAAACGCGGCGCCTATGGCATCGGCGGCGGCGATTGGGCCGAGGTGGTGGCGGATGACCTGGAAGTACGTTTCAACCTCGTGTTGTTGCCTTGAACCTGGAAACAGCAGTTGACCGCTCGGTCACCCCGGTGAGGCCGCCTTGGCGCTGAGGTTCGTGCCTTCGATCACGGTCACCCATTGGGTGAGCCCGCTACGCACCCGCTGGCACGTCCGGGCGGGCGTCTGGCTTTGTCGCTCCTCCTTGCGGGCCCCGGCCCGCTGCGTCGTCGCTTCGCGCCAGCCACCCGCCCGAACGCACCAGCGGGCGCGTTCAACTGCCGTTTCCAGGTTGAACCGAAGTATTGTGGGTCGGGCCGCGAGCTCCTCGCTCCCCGACGTTCCACCCACCAGGAAGAATGCCCCATGAACAAATTGCTCGTTTGCCTGCTGTGCGCCTGCACGCCCGCCACCTGGGCTGCGGAAAGCTTCGTCCTCGACTCCGGTCATACCTTCCCCAGCTTCGAGATTCGCCATCATGGCGTTTCCGTGATGCGCGGCAAGTTCAATCGCAGCCAGGGCAGGGTGGTGCTCGACCCGGCCGGATCGGACAGCCGCATCGAAGTGAGCGTGGACGCGACCTCGGGCGACACCGGGCACGACGGGCTCAATCAGAAGTTGTTGGCTGGCAGCTTCTTCAACACGGCGCAGTTTCCGGAAATCCAGTTCGTATCGAGCGAGGTGGCGTTCAAGGACGGTAAACCCGTTTCCGCCACCGGCAATCTGACGCTGCTGGGTGTGACCCGGCCGGTGGTTCTGGAAATCCGCGATTACACCTGCACGCTCCAGTTCCTCACCCGCCGCCCGCTCTGTGGCGCGGATGTCCACGCCAGCATCAAACGCTCGGATTTCGGCATGAATTACGGGATTCCGCTGATTGGCGACGAAGTGAAACTGGCGATCGAGGTGGAAGGCTTCCGCGAGTAATTACTTCGCGGCGTGGCCCGGCAGGATGGGATTGCCGTTCTCGTCCACATCGCCCACTTCCGGAACCACCTCATGGCACAGATAGCGCACCTTTTCTCCACGTGCTTCGTGTTTGTCGACCAGCGCCTTGGCTGACGCCAGGCAACTGGCCTGGTCATCGACGGACTGGGTGAGAATGACGCGCTGTCCGCCATCGCCCATGAGCAGCCAGAGGATCAATACGAAGGATTTCATGATGAGAAAACGGCGTCAGGTGGATGGTCGGCTGATGTGGCGTGTTGAAATATAAGCGTTTTCTGATGTTTCTCAGTGTACTTTCCCGTTGGCCCGCGCGCACGAGGAAACCGCCAAATTGCATACCAGTGCCCGCGACACGCGACGAATGCGGTAACGACAGGTTTTGCCAGAAAGTTTAGGGCTTACAAAGAAATTCGATGGTCGTGTAACAAGGAATCGGACCCGTGCGCGTGAACCTGCCGCGCCGCCTCGCCGATGGCCGCGCCGGCTGCGTCATAACGGCTGTCGGCGGCTTCGATGCCGGCGGTGATGCGGCCGCCCGTCCACAGTGGCTGATCGACCCGCAACAGGCTGGCGTTCTTGCCGCCGTTCTGGCCCCCGCTCTGGGTGTTCGCCTCGATGCTGGGCGTGGGGTAGCGCTGCCACTCCGCCCCCTCCCGCTCGGCCCGCGCGGCGACTTGCGAGGAACGCTTGGACTGCACCAGGGGGTGTGTGGACAGCGCCGCCTGGAGCGCCTGGTCGAAGGTGAGGGGAGCGGCGTGAAGATGGGCGACCAGCAGGCACAACCCCGCCAGGACGCCGATCCTCGGCAGGATTCGTGGAGGCAAGGCCATGTCGGAATTCCGATGTGGAAAATGGATGGTTGGCGCGGTCAATGCCGGTCCGCCAGAGAAGCCAGACCCACCCGGCGCCGCAACCCTCTTGCATCGGCATCACGAAAGCGAGGAGTTGTATTTCATCCTCGCCGGCACGGGCCGCATGACCTTGGGCGAGGGCGAAATCGACGTCGCCCCCGGTGACACCCTCCTCATCCCGCCCGGCACTCCGCATTGCCTGCGCAACACCGGCGGCGAAACCCTGCGCCTCTTGTGCGCCTGCGCGCCGGCCTATCGGCATGAAGACACGGAAGTGATGGCATGGCAGCAAGCCTCGATTGCGTTCCCGCTGGCGCGGCGATCATCGCTACATGGCTTGCAGGGTTGTTGTGGAGACGTGCGGAGGGCGATAATCGCGCCCGCCGCACGCCCAGCCCAAATGGAAAACTACCTGCTCATCCTCATCGCCACGGTGTTCGTGAACAACATCGTGATGTCCAAGATATTGGGCTTGTGCCCATTCATGGGCGTATCGCGCAAGCTGGAAACGGCGATCGGCATGGGCGCGGCCACCACATTCGTGCTGACCCTGTCCTCTGGCGCCAGTTACCTGATCGACACCTATCTGCTTGGCCAGGATCTGGCCTATCTGCGCACCCTGTCGTTCATCGTGGTGATCGCGGGCATCGTCGGCTTCACCGAGATGTTCATCAAGAAGACCTCGCCGGTGCTGTTCCGCGTGCTGGGCATCTACCTGCCGCTGATTACCACCAACTGCGCGGTGCTGGGCATTCCGCTGCTCAACGTGCAGGAACATCACAATTTCATGGAATCGCTGTTCTTCGGCATGGGCGGCGCGCTCGGCTTCACCCTGGTATTGATCCTGTTCGCCGCCATGCGCGAGCGACTGGAGGCGGCGGAAGTGCCGAAGCCGTTCAAAGGCATCTCCATCGCGATGATCACGGCCGGCCTGATGAGCCTGGCCTTCATGGGGTTCGCGGGGTTGATCAAATAATGTTCTCGGCCATCCTGGTCATGGCGGGCATCGGCCTGGTGCTGGGCGGTGTGCTCGGCTGGGCGTCGATCAAATTCCGCGTGGATGACGACCCTCTGGTGGAAAAGATCGACGCCATCCTGCCGCAGACCCAGTGCGGCCAATGCGGCTTCCCCGGCTGCAAGCCCTATGCCGAAGCCATTGCCAAGGGCGAGGCGGACATCAACAAATGCCCGCCGGGCGGCGAGGAGGGCGTCAAACATCTGGCGGAACTGCTCGGCGTCGAACCCAAGCCGCTGGGCGAGGGGCTGGAGGCGAAACCGAAAGCGGTGGCGGTGATCGACGAAAACATGTGCATCGGTTGCACCCTGTGCATCCAGGCCTGCCCGGTGGATGCCATCGTCGGCGCCGCCAAGCAGATGCACGTCATCGTCGCCGACCAGTGCACCGGCTGCGAACTGTGCCTGCCTCCCTGCCCCGTCGATTGCATCCATATGGAAGTCATCAAGGAAGATGTGGCTACCTGGAAATGGCGTTATCCGATCCACATGATGAAGCGCGTGGAATGAGCCGAAAACTTTTCACCTGCAACGGCGGCGTCCATCCCGAAGGCCACAAGGACGCCTCCAGCGGCACACCCATCGTCATCCTGCCGCTGTTGCCACGCTATGTGGTACCGCTACGGCAACACATCGGCGCGCCGGCGCGGGCGCTGGTGCGGGCCGGCGATGCGGTGTTGCGCGGCCAGATGATCGGCGCGGCGGAAGGCTACGTTTCCACCGCCGCGCACGCCCCCACCTCCGGCCGCGTCGTCGCGGTGGAGCCGCATGAGGTGCCGCATCCCTCCGGCCTGACCGATCTGTGCGTGGTGATCGAGTCGGATGGCCTCGATCAAGCCGTCGAATTCCAGCCGCTCGATTGGCGCAATCTCGACCCCTCCGCGCTGCGCAACCGCATCCGCGACCTGGGCCTGGCCGGCCTCGGCGGCGCGGTGTTCCCCAGCTTCATCAAGCTGAATCCGGAGGGGGCCGGCATCGACACCCTGATTCTCAACGGCGCCGAATGCGAACCCTGGATCACCTGCGATGACCGCCTGATGCGCGAACGCGCGGCGGAAATCCTGCAAGGCGTGGCGGTGATGCGCCACATGCTGGGCGCCCGCGAGGTGCTGATCGGCATCGAGGACAACAAGCCGGAAGCTCTCGCCGCCATGCGCGCGGCCGCCGCCGCAGATGTCGAAGTCGTCGCCGTGCCCACGCTTTACCCAACCGGCGGCGGCAAACAACTCACCTACATCCTCACCGGCCGCGAGACGCCCACCGGCGGGCGCTCCACCGATGTCGGCGTCCAGGTGTTCAACGTCGGCACCGCCTACGCGCTCCACCGCGCCGTGGCCTTGGGCGAGCCGATGCTGTCGCGGGTGGTGACGGTCACCGGCCATGTCGCGGCACCCGGCAATTACGAGGCGCGCCTGGGCACTCCGATCACGGATTTGTTGCTGGCGGCGGGCGGCGCCCTGCCGGGTTCGATCGGCAAACTGGTCGGCGGCCCGATGATGGGGTTCGACCTGGAAGACAACGCGGCGCCGCTGACCAAGGCGGTGAACTGCATCATCGTCAAACACTCAAGCCTGTTTCCGGCCAAGCCCGCCGTGCTGCCCTGCATCCGCTGCGGCGCCTGCGCGCGCGCCTGCCCGGCCGACCTGCAACCGTTCGAGATGTACTGGTTCGCGCGCGCCAAGGACTTCGGCAAGGCGCAGAGCTACGACTTGTTCGACTGCATCGAGTGCGGCTGCTGTTCCTTCGTCTGCCCCAGCCACATCCCGCTGGTGGATTTCTTCCGCTTCGCCAAGAGCGAAATATGGGAACGCGAGCGGCACAAGCACGACGCCGACCAGGCGCGCGCGCGTCACGAGTTCAAGGAATTCCGCCTGGAGCGGGAGAAACAGGAAAAGGCGGAAAAACTCGCCGCCAAAGTCGCGGAAAACAAGGCCAGGGACGCGGCGGCGGCTGCCGGCGTCGCGGAAACCGCCGCCGATCCGGAGGCCGAACGCAAGAAGGCCATCCTGCAGGCCGCCCTGGATCGCGCGAAAAAAGCCAGGGAAGGCGTTACGCCGCGCAACACCGAGAACCTGCCGCCGGCGGTGGAAAAACAGATCTCCGAAATCGAGGCGCGCCGCGCCGAATCCGGTGCCGCGCAACCCGAAACCGACCCCCCGCGAGCGGAATCATGAGCCTGGGTGCTTCGCATAACCGAGCCCGTGTAGCGCTGCGGATTCCATCGAGGACTCCGGCATGAACGGCTCCCCCTACATCCTGAGCGAGAACAACTCCGTCACGGTGGTGATGCTGAAGGTGCTGGCCGCGCTGATTCCCGGCGTCATCGCCCAGGTCTGGTTCTTCGGCCCCGGCATCCTGGTCAGCCTGTCGCTGTGCGCGCTCTTCGCCATCGGCTTCGAGGCCTTCATCCTGCTGATGCGCGGCATCCCGTTGAAACCCTTCCTCAGCGACGGCTCGGTGTTGCTCACCGCCTGCCTGCTGGCCCTGGCCATGCCGACGCTGGCGCCGTGGTGGCTGTATCTGGTCGGCGTATTCTTTGCCGTCGTGGTGGCCAAGCACCTCTATGGCGGCCTCGGCCAGAACCTGTTCAACCCGGCGATGGTGGGCTACGCCGCGCTGATCGTCAGTTTCCCGGTGTACATGACGCAATGGGCGGCTCCTGTCGGCGTGGCCCATGTCACGCCGAACCTGTGGGAAGCCTTCGATCTGGTGTTCGCCGGCGGCGGCTCGATCAGCCCGGATGCCTATACCTCCGCCACCGTGCTGGATACCTGGAAGACCCAGGTGCGGCAAGGACTGGGCGCGGCCGAAATCCTGGGCCAACCGATCTTTGGCCGGGCCGGTGGGCGTGGCCAGGAAATCGTCGCCCTGATGTACCTGGGCGGCGGCCTTCTGCTGGTGTCCAACCGCCTCGCCACCTGGCATATCCCCTTCGCCTTCCTGGCCGGCATCGCCGCCACCGCTGGCGTGCTGCATCTGGTCGAACCCGCGCGGCATGCCGGCCCGCTGTTCCACCTGCTCTCCGGCGGCGCCATGCTGGGCGCCTTCTTCATCGCCACCGATCCGGTCACCGCCGCCAGCACGCCGCTGGGCAAGCTGATCTACGCCGGCCTGGCCGGCTTCCTCACGGTCATCATCCGCGCCTACGGTGGTTACCCCGACGGCGTCGCCTTCGCCGTGCTGCTGATGAACGTGGCGGTGCCGTTCATCGACGCCTACACGCAGCCGCGCGTGTTCGGCCATAAGCACGGCGGCAAGCGGGGTAAACCATGACGAAGGCGATGCGCGAAACGCTCTCCACCGCGCTGACCCTGCTGGTCTTTTCCGTGGTCGGTGCCGGCCTGCTATCCGGTGCCTACAGCCTGACCCGTCCGGCCATCGAAGCCAGTGAGCAGGCGGAGAAACTGGCCTTGATCGCCCAGGCCCTGCCGCCCAGCAGTTTCGACAACGATCTGGTGGGCGAAGCCCGCCCCCTGCCAATCGACGCCCTGCTCGGCTTGAAGCGGCCAGGGCAAGCCTATGTCGCGCGCAAGGGCGGCGCGGCGACGGCGGTAGTGCTGGAAGCCGCCGCGCCCGACGGTTATGCCGGCGAAATCCGCCTGTTGGTGGGCATCCACTCCAACGGAGGCATCACCGGGGTGCGGGTGACCGCGCACCGGGAAACCCCCGGCCTGGGCGATTACATCGAGATCGCCAGGAATCGCTGGATCACGCTTTTCAATGGCCACAGCCTCGCCGATACTCCCGCCGGTCAATGGAAAGTGCGCAAGGACGGCGGCCGCTTCGACTCCATGGCCGGCGCCACCATCACCCCGCGCGCGGTGGTCAAGGCCACGCACAAGGCGCTCCAGTACTTCGCGGCGCATCGGGAAGAGTTGCTGCAAGGAGGGAAACCATGATCTCCCGGGAATCCCGCGACATCCTCTACAACGGTCTGTGGAAACAGAACCCCGGCATCGTCCAGATCCTGGGCCTGTGCCCCTTGCTGGCGATCAGCAGCAACGTGGTCAACGCCCTCTCCCTGGGCCTGGCCACCACCCTGGTGATGGCGGTTTCCAGCGGTTCGGTCGCGGTGATCCGCAACGTCATTCCGCATGAAATCCGCATCCCCGCCTTCGTGCTCATCATCGCCGCCCTGGTCACCGTGGTGGAGCTTGCCATGCACGCCTGGGTGCATGCCCTGTATGTGGTTCTGGGCGTGTTCCTGCCCCTCATCACCACCAACTGCATCGTCCTGGCGCGGGTCGAGGCTTTCGCCTCGAAACGCTCCACCGCCCATTCCATGCTCGATGCCACCGCGATGGGCCTCGGCCTGACCGGCGTGCTGGTGTCCCTCGGCGCCATGCGCGAGATCGTCGGCAAGGGCACCCTGTTTTCCGGCATCGACCTCGCCCTGGGACCGATGGCCAAGGGCTGGGTGATTCCGGTGATCCCCGACTACCACGGCCTGCTCCTGGCCATCCTTCCTCCCGGCGCCTTCATCGGTCTGGGCCTCCTCATCGCCCTGCGCAACGTGTTGCAGGAACGGGGAAGCCGGTAACCCGGAAGGTAGCGCCGGCGTCTCGCCGGCTTGTACTACCGTTCAGAAGAACGAGCCGGCGAGACGCCGGCGCTACACCCCCCCACGGTGGATCGAAGGCGAGCCGGTGGCACTGCTAACCCGCCGCCCTCTCGCGCCAGCGCGCGACCCAGGTTTCCGCCGGTTCCGGCCGGCCGAATAGATAGCCCTGGTGGATGACACTGCCACGGGCGTTGAGGAACGCGGCCTGCTCTTCCGTTTCCACGCCTTCGGCGACGACCTTCAGATGCATGTGCCTGGCCACGGACAGAATCGTTTCCACCAGGGCGGCGTCGTCGGGGTCGCGAGGGGCGTCCTGGACGAAGGTTTTGTCGATTTTCAGTTCATGGATGGGCAGGCGCTTCAGGTAGGCCAGCGAGGAGTAGCCGGTGCCGAAATCGTCCACCGAGAAATGGATGCCCAGGGAGGCGAGTTCGCCCATCTTGGCGACCACATCGCCCAGGTTGTCGATCATCAGGCCTTCGGTGACTTCCAGGGTGAGATGGCTGGGGTCGGCGCCGGACGCGGTGAGCAGATCGCGGATCCAGGGCACGAAGCCGATACGCCGGAAGTGGCGCGGACTCATGTTCACCGACAGGCGCAAGGGGTGCCCGGCCATGTCCTCGCGCGCCATCAGGGCACAGGTTTCCGCCAGTACCCACGTACCCAGATCGACGATGAGGTCGGATTCCTCGGCCACCGGGATGAACACGCCCGGCGGCACCAGCCCGCGCACTGGATGTTGCCAGCGCACCAGCACTTCCGCGCCGACCAGCTTGCCCTCGATATCCACCTGGGGTTGCAGGAACAGGCGCAGCTCGCCGGCCGGAATGGCGTTGCGCAGTTCGCGTTCGACTCGGAAACGCTGTTCCGCCGATTCGCCCATGCTGGTTTCAAAAAACGCGGTCTGGTTGCCGCCGGCCGCCTTGGCCCGGTGCAGCGCGGTGTCGGCGCGGCGCAGGATGTCCTCCCGCGTTTCTTCCAGTTCATCCGAGAACAGGACGATCCCCAGGCTGGCGGTGACGGTGACTTCTTCATCGCCGATTAGCAGGGGAGCGCGTAGGGCTGCGTGGATTTTTTCCGCCACCACCAGGGTGCGCCGGCTGGCCTTGATGACATGCTGGCTGAGATCCGGCAGCAGCAGGGCGAATTCGTCGGCGGCGAGGCGGGCCAGGGTGTCGCCGTCGCGCAGCAGGCCGGCCAGGCGCGCGCCCAGCGCTTGCAACAGGGCATCGCCGAAGGCATGGCCGCGCGCGTCGTTGACGGTCTTGAAGCGGTCGATGTTGAGCAGGATCAGCGCTTCCTGCTGCCCGGAGCGGCGTCTGGAGGCCAGCAGTTGCGCCAGGCGATCCATCAGCAGGACGCGATTGGGCAGGCCGGTAATGCTGTCGAAATAGGCGAGCCGATGGATTTCCGCCACGCCGCGCTGTTTCTCGGCGATCTCGTGCTGCAACGCCAGATCGCGCGTTTCCACCGCGAACGCCATATGGTTGAAGGCGTCGGCGAGGCGGCAGATCTCGTCCTCGCCGGCCTTGTCCATGCGCACGCTGTAATCACCCGCAGCCAATTGTTCCGCGCCCGCCTGCAGACGGGCCAGACGCCGCGTAACCAGACGGTCGAGCAGGAATCCCAGGGCCAGGAACAGGATGGCATAACTGATCAGGCTCTTGAGCAACTGCCCGCCCCAGATTTCATTACGCCGCTGATCCAGGCGATGCGTGGGCATCTTGATGCTCACTACCCCGCGCAGGTCGCCCACCTGATAGTCATAGGCGCTGGCATAGTGCTCGCGAATGCTCGTCGGCGCGTTCTCCCGTTTACCGTGGCAGTTCAAACAGAACGGTTCGATCCAGATCGGCGCGGTATAGAGCAGATAACCCACGCCCTTGTCGTCGATGATGTTGCGCGACCGCTCCCGGAGCCTGGGGTTGGCGCGATAGGAGGCGATGTCCTCCATCTCGAAACGGTCGGCGCGGTTGCCGGGGTTGCGCGGCTGGTCGGAGACGTTGTTGAACAGGATGCCGCTGTTGTTCCAGTTGGCGAAATCCTTGGAGATGCGCGAGAAGGAATGCGCGGGCAACAAGCCGACCGTCCTGTCGTTCACCGGCAGGCCGCTGGTGATGAATACCTGTTGATACACGCGCCGGGTCGCCATCATGTAGCCGTAGATGGCGCGGGCGTCGGACTCGGTCTCCTTGCGCAACTCGGCGGCGAGTTTTTCATAACTGATGCTCAGGTCGATCACCAGCACCACGCTCATCAACGCGCCCAGGAGCAACCAGATTTTGGTCTTGAGTTTCATGTCCTATGCCCTATCCCCGATCCAACCGCGCCCATTTTTTCACCGTCGCCACCAGCAGATCCGGATCCAGCGGTTTGCAGAGCTGATCGACCATGCCGGCTTGCAGGCATTTCTCGCGCTCCTCCGCCAGGGCGTGTCCGGTCTGGCCGACCACGGGCAAATTTGGGTCGAAGGCGTGGATCGCGCGGGTGGCTTCCAGGCCATTCATCACCGGCATCTGCACGTCCATGAGCACCAGGTCGTAACCGCCCGGGCCGGCCGCGCGCACGGCATCCAGCGCCTGCTGCCCGTCCGCCGCCAGATCCGGCACGCAGCCTTCGTCACCCAGCAATTCCTGCAGCAGCATCTGATTCACCTCGTTGTCCTCGGCCACCAGCAACCTGAGACCGCTCAGTTGCGGCACTCGCGCCGGGGGGGCCGCGCTGGCGGCGCCCGTATCCGGCGCGACGGAAATCTGCGTGGGCGGAGAAGGCCGCAGATAGGGCAGATACACCCGGAAAGTACTGCCGACACCCGCCTGGCTTTCCAGTGTGATTTCGCCCCCCATCAATTCCACCAGGCGTTTGCTGATCGCCAACCCAAGGCCGGTGCCGCCGTAGCGCCGGGTGGTGGAAGTATCAGCCTGAGTGAAGGCGTTGAACAGGAGGGTTTGCTGCTCAGGAGAAATGCCGATGCCGGTGTCCCGCACCGAGAACACCAGTTGCTCGCCATCCCGGCCCGTCGCCATGCTCGCGGACAGGGTGACCTGGCCGCGTTCGGTGAACTTGACCGCATTCGCAACCAGATTGATCAGCACCTGTTGCAGCCGCGGGCCGTCACCCACGCAGCAGGCGGGGAGATCGGGAGAAGTGGCCAGCGTGAGCGCGAGCCCCTTGTCTTGCGCGCGCTCGCGCAGCAGATCCAGGGTTTCCCGCAGCACCTGTTCGAGCACATAGGGCAGGGCTTCGATCTTGAGCTTTCCGGCTTCCATCCTGGAAAAATCGAGGACGTCGTTGATTACGACCAGGAGCAGCTTGCCAGAGTCGATGATGCGAGCGAAGTACTCCCGAGCCTTGCCGCGCCCCTCGCTGGCGCGCAAGCCGACCTGCGCGAAGCCGAGCACGCCGTTCAGGGGCGTGCGAATTTCATGGCTCATGTTGGCGAGGAATTCACTCTTCACTCTGGCCAGTTGTTCGGCCTCCTTGCGCGCGGTGACCAATTCCACGGTACGGGCCTGCACCTGTTCCTCCAGACGATTGCGGTACTCCGCCAGTTCGAGTTCCAGAGCGTGTTGGGCCGTGATGTCGTGGCCGATGCAAAGCACGCCGACGGGACGTTGCCCCGCATCCAGAATGACCCGGTTGGCCCAGCGTACCCAGACCCGGCAACCATCCCGGGTGAGGTTCTCGTTTTCGTTCTCGGCGAAGCGTGACGGATCGGCCAGGATGGCGGCGATCACGCCGGAAAGATCGCGCCGGCTGCCGGACTCCACCTCCGGAACGATGGTGCCGACCACGTGTTTACCGACGATTTCCTTGCACGAATAGCCGAAAAACGCCTCCGCATATTCGTTGAAGTACGTCACCGTGCCATCCGGCGCCATGCGCAAGATGATCGCGTTGGCGTTGTCCACAAGCTCGCGGTACTTCGCCTCGCTTGCCTGCAAGGCCGTCTCGGCCTGTTTACGCTCGCCGATCTCGCGCCGCAGTTTCCGGTTGAAGGCGCGCACCCTGGCCACCACCGCCAGCGCGGCCAGCATGCCGGCCAGCGCGACGACCAGCGCCCAACTCAACCAGACCGGCGCGGGCGGCGGCGCGGGGTCGTAGAGAAAGCCGGCCAGGTCGAAGCCGGCCGCCATCTTGTTCTGGCTGGCATACACCTCCACCACATGGCGCCAGCGTCCGGGGCTGATGTAGCCCGGGTCCACGATATCCAGGCGCGTCAGCTCGCGGATCTGTTCCGCCTCGAAAAGCAGATGCTCCCGTGATTTTTTCTGCGTGTTGTAACGGGCCAGGATCAGATCCGTGATTTCCTCCGGGTGCGCGAGCGCGTAGACCAGCCCCTTGAGGGTGGCCTCGCGGAAGGCCTTCACGATTTCCGGGTGCGTTTTAACCAGGGATTCGCCGCTGAACAGCACATTGCCATACAGATCAATGCCGGCGGAACGCGGGGTCAGCAGCAGATATTCGTGTTCCCTGCCACGTATCAGAAACGGTTCATTGGAGACATACACCACCTTCGCGGCTTCCTTCCCCTGTTCCAGGCTCGCCAGGGTCCAGTCGGTCTGCTCGATCAACTTGAGCTGCCTGGCGGGAATGCCGGAAGCGCGTAGATACGCCTCGATCTCGTCGCGGCTGTGCGCGTCCACGGCAATCGGCTTGCCGGCAAGATCGTGCACGCTTTCCACGCCATTCCGGCGCCGCGCCAGCAAGGCGATCGGCGAGTGCTGCATCAGCGTGGCGAGTACCACCAGCGGCTTGCCCTGGTAGCGTTCCACCACCAGCGCGGAGGTGCCGACGCCGAAATCCGCGTGGCCCTCCAGCACCTCCTTCACCGCATCCACGCCGGGGCCGCCCTCGCGAATCGCCACCTCCAGCCCGGCATCGCGGTAATAACCCCGCTCCAGCGCCGCGTAGAACGCGGCGAATTCGAACTGGTGCTTCCAGATCAACTGGACGGACACCTGCTCGCCGGCCTGTACCACGGGCAGCGCAAGCCAACAAAGAGCCAGAAAGGCGAACAGCCGATTCATTTTTTGGGAATCTTGGGCCAACAAGGTGACTACATCATCGGTAACGGTAATGAAAACTTTAATACCGGATATTCGCTTGGCCCTGTCCGTCGGCGTCACGCGCGGATTCTCTCTGGGTCAACATGAGCACGGCGGTGCTGCTTGGCCTCACCCTCATGCCGCTTCCGCAAGCCCTGTTCACCTACCTGCCGGCCATGCAAATGCTATTCGGCACCACCTCGATGAGCCTGGAAGACTGGCTCCGGCTGCTGGCCACGGCGGCGTTGATTACCCTGGCCGGCGCGCTGGAAAAGCGGTTTAGAAAAAGGTAGCGCCGGCGGGGACGCCGACGCTACAAGACCGCGTGCCCGCGTTAGCATGCCATCCATTTTCCCGATGGAACCCGCCATGCCCAACCAAGCCCCTCAGCCGCGCGGCGCCGATCTACGCATCGACGCCGCCTGGATCGTGCCCGTGCAACCCGCCGGAACGGTATTGGCCGGCCACAGCCTGCTGGTGAAAGACGGGCGCATCGCCGCCCTGTTGCCGAGTTCGGAAGCGGATGCCTGGGCCTGCCGCGAGCGCGTGCATCTGCCCGGCCATGTACTGATCCCCGGTCTGGTCAACTTGCACACCCACGCCGCCATGACCCTGCTGCGCGGTTATGCCGACGACCTGCCGCTGATGGACTGGCTCAACCATCACATCTGGCCGGCCGAACAACGCCACGGCAACCACGATTTCGTGCGCGACGGCACCCTGCTCGCCTGCCTGGAAATGCTCAGTGGCGGCATCACCTGCTTCAACGACATGTATTTCTTCGCCGAAGGCGCGGTGGAAGCGGCCACCCAGGCCGGCATGCGCATCGCCGCCGGCATCATCCTGGTGGACTTTCCCACCGGCTACGCCGCCGATACCGACGGCTATCTGCAAAAAGGCCTCGCCATGCGCGACGCCCATGCCGACAACCCGCTGGCGACGTTCTGCCTGGCGCCGCACGCCCCCTACACGGTGGGCGACCGCGGCCTGGAAAAAATCATGACCTACGCCGAGCAGCTCGACCTGCCGATCCACATCCACCTGCACGAAACCGAAGACGAACTGAAGCAGAGCCGGGAACAGTACGGCGTGCGGCCTCTCGCCCGGCTGAAATCACTGGGCATGCTCACCCCCAGCCTGATCGCCGTGCATGGCGTCCACCTCAACGATATGGAGATCGGCTGGCTCGCCAGCCACGGCTGCCACGTCGCGCACTGCCCTGCCTCCAACCTCAAGCTCGGCAGCGGCTTCGCGCCGGTGGCCAAACTCCTGGCCGAAGGCGTCCATGTCGGCATCGGCACCGACGGCGCCGCCAGCAACAACCGCCTCGACCTGTTCGGCGAAATGCGCCTCGCCGCCCTCCTCGCCAAAGGCGTCTCCGGCAATCCCGCCGCCCTTCCTGCCGCCAAAGCGCTGGAAATGGCCACCCTCGCCGGCGCCCGCGCCCTCGGCCTGGAACAGGAAATCGGCTCCCTCGAACCCGGCAAACAAGCCGACATCGTCGCCATCGACCTGGCCCACCCCGGCAGCCTGCCCTGCTACGACCCGCTCTCCGACCTCGTCTACAGCGTCGGCCGCGAACAAGTCAGCCACGTCTGGGTGGGCGGCCAACCCCGCGTGGAAAACGGCATCTGCCGCAGCCTCGACAAATTGGAAACCCTGCGCGTGGCGGGAAAATGGAAAGGCGTCATCAGCCGGAACGGATAGTCGGCCGGAATGAAAAGCCCCCCATTCCTCCACCGCGCCGCCGAACTTGTCCAGGGTTATCGTCCCGCCCCCGGTCGCAGTTTGGTACACGACTTCAGGTGTCTGTTGCCCCAGCGACTGGTGCGGGCGCTCGCCGTTGTAGAAGGCGAAGTACTCGGCCAGGCCACCATCAGTTCGCCCATCGTGGCGTAGCCCTTCAGATACACGTCCTCATGCTTGACGCTGCGCCTGAGCCGCTCGACGAAGAAGTTGTCGTAGGCCCGCCCTCGGCCATCCATGCTGATGGCGATGCCCTCCCGCTTCAGCACCCCGGTGAACGTCTCGCTGGTGAACTGCGAGCCTTGGCCGCAGTTGAAGACTTTCGGTTTGCCATGAACGCGCAGCGTCTCTTTCAGGCGATCGAGCAGCGCGCCTGGCGTGAAGGTGCAGAGATACTTGGGGAGATGAGACGGCGCTGGTCAATACGGATGTGCGAGGCCGCAGCTACGCGCCGACGGGCAAAACCCCAGTCGCCATGACCGTATGCGCACCTGGCGCCGGAGAACCCTCAATCTCTGTGTAAGCTGAAGCCACTGTATCCTGTCGCCATGACCGTATGCGCACCTGGCGCCGGAGAACCTCAAGGCCGTCGTGCGTGTGCTGAATCGGATGTCACGATCCGGTCACGCTGGGGGTTTTGAGTCAGGCTGGGATGTTGCCTAAGTGCTTGAATTTAATGGTCGGGGTGAGAGGATTCGAACCTCCGGCCTCCACGTCCCGAACGTGGCGCTCTACCAGGCTAAGCTACACCCCGACTTGAACTGGTCTCGGAACCGAGATCAGTGAAACTGACTGAGAAGAGCCGTTCCTTCAGGCTACTCAATATTCGCGGCTGACCGCGAAGGCCGACAATTCTAGCAAAGCCGTCTTGTATTGGCTATCCGGAATTACGGCCAAAGCGGAACGCGCCAACTCGGCCTCGGACTCGGCCTGGCGGCGGGCGTGGTCAAGGGCGCCGGTGCCGCGCACAATGGCGAGTATTTCATCAAAGCGGCTGGCGTCGCCTTGCTTGATCGCGTTGCGGATGACTTCAGCCTGTTCCGGGTTGCCGTGCTTCATGGCGAACAGCAAGGGGAGGGTGGGTTTGCCTTCGGCAAGGTCATCGCCGACGTTCTTGCCGATCACATCGCTGCTGCCCGAATAGTCAAGGACATCGTCGATGATCTGAAAAGCGGTGCCCAGGTGCATGCCGTAATCGCCCAACGCGTCTTCCTGTTCGCGCGGAGCGCTCTGGATGATGGCGCCCAGTCGCCCGGCGGCCTCGAACAGCTTTGCGGTCTTGTAGCGGATGACTCGCAGATACGCGGCTTCGTCGATGTCCGGGTCATTGCAATTCATGAGCTGCAAGACCTCGCCCTCGGCAATGACGTTGGTGGCATCCGAGAGCACTTCCATGACGCGCATGTTGTGTAGCGAAACCATCATCTGAAAGGCGCGTGAATAGAGAAAGTCACCCACCAGGACACTGGCTGCGTTACCGAACAGGGCATTGGCGGTATCCCTGCCGCGTCGCAAGGTGGAGGCATCCACCACGTCATCGTGCAGCAAGGTGGCGGTATGGATGAACTCGACCACAGCGGCGAGTTCGTGATGATGCTTGCCCTCATGTCCCATCGCCCTGCCCGATAGCACCACCAGGGCGGGGCGCAGACGCTTGCCGCCACTGTGGATGATGTATTCGGATACCTGTCGCACCAGAGCCACCTCGGAGTGCAGACGCTCTCGGATGACCTGATCGACCTGGGCCATGTCGGCGGTCAGCAGCGTTTGCAGCAGGGGGGATGACACGATGTGGGTGAAAGCCAGGTAAAGGTGGAAAACAGGACTTGGTCAATATGGTGCTGCAGAGAGGAATCGAACCCCCGACCTACTGATTACGAATCAGTTGCTCTACCAACTGAGCTACTGCAGCGCATTGGGTCGCGGATTATACATTTCTCCAGGCAATGCCCAAGTCTGGTTCATGCGCGCCCTGTTTTCTCACTCGAACGGGTAGCCCAGGCGCAACCTGCCCCCAGTGCCGACGCTGGATGTAGATGGGGGCGGACAGGTCTTTCATCAGCGCGTATTTGCCCGCGCCCATGTCGCGCCGCTATCGGATGGGGACGCCGCTGCATGGAAAATGATCGCGGCGGGGTTCCGAATCTGAGTCGGGTGCAGGCCCGACAGATCCCCTTCTTCCAGTTACGTTCCTGCAAACACTGGCGTCTCGCCCGCCGCAGCGTCGAGGGATAGCCCCATGACAGACACCCCGCAACGCGCCACCGAATACGGAGAACAGGCCGCCATGCGTGGCCTCTCGCAAGACGACTGCCCTTATCGTCTGCACGACCTGTGCGCCTGCTGGCTGCGCGGCTGGCACGCTTGGCACCAGGCGGCAGCCGGTGCCGGCCGTGGAGGCCACCGCGCAAGGCCGCGCCGCCCTGGCGCGGTTGAAGGCCATGCTGCCATGATCACCATAGAGGTCGACGACCGCGCCATCCTCGACGCGCTGGCGCAAGCCGCGCAGTGGCTGACCAGGGCGCCCGGCGTCAGCGGCTAACAACATGATTTGCGAACACAGCCTTTGCAATTGAGGACTCCGGGGAAAAACGCCGGCGAGTCGCCGGCGCTACAGTCAGCCACCGACCGCTTCCAGCGCTTCCTGCTGTGCCAGCCATTCGACTTCGAGTTGCTCCAGTTCCTTGCCCAGGGTGGCCTGCTCGAACAGAAATGCCTTGAGATATTCCTTGCGGCTTTCCGCGTAGATCGCCGGGTCGGCGAGCAGTCCTTCCAGTTCGAGCTTGCGTGTGTTGCGCCGCGCCATCTGTTCTTCCAGGCGCTTGATTCGGGTTTCGATGGGCTTTTTCTGGATCGACAGTCGTTGCCGGGCTTCGGCTTCCTGGCGCTTCTGTTCCTTGCGGTCGGCCACCGGCGGAGGTGGCGCCGTGGCGGACTCCGGCGCGGCCGGTTTGCCCAGCTTGGTCTTGAACAACCAGTCGCGGTAGTCGTCGAGGTCGCCGTCGAATTCCTTCAGGCCGCCGTCGGCGACGATCAGGAATTCCTCGGTGGTGGCGCGCAGCAGATGGCGGTCGTGCGAAACCAGTACCAGGGTGCCTTCGAACTGGGCCAGGGCGACGGTCAGGGCTTCGCGCGTTTCCAGGTCGAGGTGGTTGGTGGGTTCGTCGAGCAGCAACAGGTTGGGGCGTTGCCAGACGATCAGGGCCAGGGCCAGGCGCGCCTTTTCGCCGCCGGAGAAGGGGGCGATGCGGGCACTGGCCATTTCGCCGACGAAGTTGAAACCGCCGAGGAAGTTGCGTAGTTCCTGTTCACGGATCTGGGGCGCGATTCTGGCCAGGTGCCACAGCGGGGTCTGGTCGTGGCGCAGCATTTCCACCTGATGCTGGGCGAAGTAGCCGATGGACAGGCCCTTGCCCTGGCTGACCGCGCCGGAAAGCGGCGACAGGTCGCCGACCAGGGTTTTGATGAGGGTCGATTTGCCGGCGCCGTTGACACCCAGCAGGCCAATGCGCTGGCCGGCCTGGAGGGTGAGGTTGATGTTGGAGAGGATGCGTATTTCTCCCTCTCCCCGTGGGAGAGGGTCGGGGAGAGGGAGCGACGTATCACTTCGTGGCAGCGTCGATCGAAGTGCGGGCGTTGCTCCCTCTGATGAAGCCCCTCCTCCAGCGGGGGAGGGGAGTTTATAACCCGCCACCACGTTTTCCAGCACCAGCAGCGGGTTCGGTGCCCGCTCCGGCTCGCGGAACTCGAAGCTGAAGGAAGCCGCAGCGTGGATGGGGGCGAGGTCTTCCATCTTTTCCAGCATCTTCATCCGCGATTGCGCCTGTTTGGCCTTGCTGGCCTTGGCCTTGAAGCGGTCGATGAAGGATTGCAGGTGGGCGCGTTCGCGCGCCTGTTTCTCGAACGTGGCCTGGCCCAGGGCGAGGTCGATGGCGCGCTGTTTCTCGAAGGTGGAGTAGTTGCCGCCGTAGCGCTTGATCTTCTTGTCGGCGAGGTGGGCGATGACGTTGACCACGCCGTCGAGAAAGTCGCGGTCGTGGGAAATGATGATGAGCGTGCCGGGGTAGCGTTTCAGCCAGTCTTCCAGCCAGAGGATGGCGTCGAGGTCGAGGTGGTTGGTGGGCTCATCGAGCAACAGCAGATCGGACGGGCACATCAGCGCCTGGGCGAGGTTGAGGCGCATGCGCCAGCCGCCGGAGAAACTGGCGACCGGCCGGCCCATCTGTTCATGGCTGAAGCCGAGGCCGTTGAGCAGCGTTTCCCCGCGCGAGCGCACGGTGTAGGCGTCGGCGTCGGCCAGGGCGGTGTGCAGTTCGCCAATCAGGTGGCCGTCATGGGCGGCCTCCGCTTCCGCCAGCCGGCTTTCCAGGCGGCGCAGCGTGGTGTCGCCGTCGATGGCGTAATCCAGCGCGGTACGGTCGAGGGCCGGGGTTTCCTGGGCGACGTGGGCGATGCGCCAGGCGGCGGGAAAATCGACATCGCCGGCGTCGGGTTGCAATTCGCCGCGCAGCAACGCGAACAGGCTGGATTTGCCGGAGCCGTTGGCGCCGATGAAGCCGATTTTTTCGCCCGGATTGAGCGCGAGGTCGGCGGCTTCCAGCAAGGGCTTGGTGCCGCGAATGAGGGTGAGTTTCTGGAGTCGGATCATGGCGCGGATTATCCCTGAAAGCCCATCGGTCCCGGCGATTGGCGGTCAACCCGTGCATTCGCAAGCTATGATCGGCGGCAATCACCATCAACCATCGCATGCCATGCGCCGCCCGATCAGCCTGAAAATCTTCAGCATCACCCTGGCCCTGCTGCTTTTGATGGGGGTGGTGACCTGGATCTCGGTGTTCAACCTGCGTTTGTTGAACAATCAGGTGCGCGCGCTTTCCGACACCTATCTGCCCTTGCAGCAACAAGTGGCCAGCGTGGAAATCCTGGTGCGCCAGCAGATGGTGCACATGGAGCGGGTGATGGCCGGGATGGGCGCGGCGATCCCGGATCAGGCTTTTCTGGACAAGGAAAATCAGGATTTCGACGCGCGCGGCATCAACGCCGACCAGATCGTCGATTCTTCGCTGCGTTTGCTGAATGAAGCGAACGCCGCCCGCGACATCGAACTCGACCGCGTCACCCTGGCCGTGCTGGGGCGCCAGTTGCCCGCCATCCAGTCCGCGCGGCAGAACTTTCACCGCACCTTTCGGCTGTTCCAGATCGAGGCGGCGGAGGGCAACCCGCGCTCCGTGATTCGCGTGCGCGAAGCCCTGTTGCGCGACAAGGATGCGCTCGACGGCGAAATCCAGAAAGTCATCGACCTGCTCAACAAGTTGACCCAGGACACCGCGCGACAGGCCAAGGCGGAAGAAGCGAGCGCGGCGCGGCTCAACTGGATCATCACCGGCATTGCCAGCCTGCTCGGGTTGATCTTCGCCGCCCTGGTCACCCGCTCCCTGGTCGCGCCGATCCGGCGCCTGTTGGGCGGCACCCAGGCGGTGGAGCAGGGCGATCTGGGTGTGGAGATCCTGGTGCGCACACGCGATGAACTGGCGACGTTGGCGGATTCCTTCAACCACATGGTGCTGGGCCTGCGCGAGAAGGAACGCATCAAGGAAACTTTCGGCCAGTATGTGGATCCGCGCATCGTGCGTGGCCTGCTCGACAACCGCTTGCCCGCCGAGGGCGGACAGCGCCAGGTGATGAGCGTGTTTTTCTCCGATCTGGCCGGCTTCACCCGGATGTGCGAGGGGCTGACGCCGGATACGGCGGTGCGCTTTCTGAACCGCTATTTTTCGCTCATGGCGGAAGTCATCCGCGCGCGCCAGGGCATTATCGACAAATACATCGGCGACTCGGTCATGGCGTTCTGGGGGCCGCCCTTCAGCGATGAATCGGCGCATGCCGAGCTCTGTTGTGTCGCGGCTCTGGAACAGATGGCGCGGATGGAGGCTTTTCGCACCGACCTGCCCAATCTGATCGGTGTGCGCTATGGGTTGCCCACGGTGAACGTCCGCATGGGTATCGCCAGCGGCGAGGTCACGGTGGGCAACATCGGCTCGGATACCGCGCGTGGCTATACGGTGATCGGCGATACCGTGAACCTGGCTTCGCGACTGGAACAGGCCAACAAGTTCTACGGTACCCGCATCCTGGTCAGCGCGGAAACCCGGCGGCTGGCCGGTGCCGCGCTGGCTTTCCGCGAAATCGACACTCTCCGTGTGGCCGGCAAGCACGATCCGATCCAGGTGCACGAATTGCTTGGGCTTCAAGCCGATCTGGCGCCCGACCAGGAAAGGGGCGTGGCGGCGTTCGAGTCAGGCTTGCGGCATTACCGGAATCAGGATTGGGAGGCCGCCGAAACGGCGTTCAGGCAATGTCTGGAACGGGTTCCCAAAGATCCGCCCAGCACGATCTTCCTGGAGCGGATCAGGATTTTCCGGGAAACCCCACCGGCGCGGGATTGGGATGGCGTCTGGATGGCGTTGAGCAAATAGGCGCCGTTCCCGTCCGCGAGGGGTCAGTTCGCCACGCCCCAATCCGAATGGCAGGCGCAGTTGGGGCTGGTGGTGTTGTCGCAGCATACGATCTTGCCGGCACGGCAGCCGCACACGCCCTTGTGGCCCTTGCAGCAATCGTTCTGGCTGACCTGGGCGGTGTCGATGCGGTTGTCGGTCGTGGGGCAGGCTTGCGCCATGACCGCTTCGGTAGATGCCCGAGGCTGGGCGCTTGGCATGGCGCCAGCGGTCTCGGCCAGCGAGGAGGCGGAATACATCAGCACGGCCGGCAGCAATAGCTTGAACAGCATTTTCATGATGGGTTCTCCAAAAAGACGCTTGTTCAATATATGCGATTCAGCCGCCTGTTAGCGTTCCCGTGTTTGTAAAAGCGTTGTTACGGGGGGATGTGAGTAAACGAGGTGAGCAAATGATGTGAACAAAAAAAACGGCTGCCGAAGCAGCCGTTCTTCTTGGAGCAATCCCGTATTACTTGGCGGGCTTGGCCGGAGCGGCAGCGGGAGCGGCCGGGGCGGTCGGGAACGGGAAGGCGAAGGGCTGGCCGGCGGCCGGAACCTGCAGCATCTGGGTCCAGGCATTCGGGTCGAAGAAGTTGAAGGCGGGCGCGGCGCCAGCGGCGGGCGCGGTCCAGGCGGTGGGGGCGGCGAAGTTCGGCAGGGCCGGCAGGGTCGGTAGAGCAGTCGTGGCACCGGGGGTCATGAAGCCTTTCCACATGTCGCCGTAAGAACCCGGGTTCAGGGAAGCGCCCGCCCAGCCCATGTACAGGTTGGGGTTGATCGGGGCCATCATGAGTTGCAGGGAACGGGGATCCAGGGGGGACATCATCCACTTCATGTACACGTTGGGGTTGACGGAGTTCGTCAGCATCGACATGACCTTGGGATCCAGCGGGGACATGGCCCAACGCATCATCTTGCCCGGATCGGACAGTTGGGTCAGCACGGCGGTGTAGAAGTTGGGATCCAGGGAAGCGGCCAGCCACTTCATGTACACGTTCGGGTCGGCGAAGGCGGCCACGTTCGTATAGGCGCCGGGCTGGGTCATGGAGTTCATCATGTTCAGCCAGTTGCCCGGCTCCATCATGTTGTTGCCCATGGTGGTATAGAAACCGGGTTCGGTGACGGCGTTCAGCCAGGGCACAAATACCTTCGGATCCTTGTAGGCGGACATGTTCTGGGTCATGTCGGTCATGCGGGCCAGCCACTGTTCCGGGGTCTGGGGAACTTGCTTGGCGGGAGCGTCAGCGAAGGCGGTGGGCGCGGCACAGACCAGCAGGGCGGCGACGAGGGATTTCATTTTCATTGCAATCTCCTTGAGGTAATTGGGAAAACCTGGGTAACCAGCGGGGTGGAAAACTCGGTGCATGCAGAATATCAACATATCCTGATGTACTCCAAGGTCTCATAACTTTGCCTTATCGACCGCTTTCAATTGTTGTGTTTATGCGACATCGCGCTGTTACTTATAATCAGCCGCATGCAACAACCCGCCTTCCTCGGGGCTGCCGGCTGGGATAGGCCGGAATGGTCCGACACCTTCTATCCCTCGGATATGCCGGAAGCGTGGCGCCTGACGTACTACAACACCCAGTTTTCTTGCGTATTTCTGTCCGCGTCGGTCTGGCGCGAGGCGGATGCGCCTCTCCGTGAAACATGGGCTGCGGATACCCATGAGAATTTCCTTTTTTTACTGGAGGATGCGAGCCTGGAGGATATTCCGGCGGCGCTGGCCGGGCGGGCGCGGGGAATCGGGAGGAAGGATCCACAACTGCTCTGGTTCGATCGCCAGACCTCGCTGAAAACACTCGCCGCGCAACTTGCGCCAGCGGATGGCAACACGCCGATTTACCTGATCAGTCGCGATGGTGACATGGGGCAGATCGAGCAGGTGCGCACCTTGCTGGAATTGATGGGGCTTTGAAGCGCGTGCTCCAGGCCATAGAATGCCGCGCGTCAGTTCCCAAGAAAAAATACGTTTTCATCCGTGTCAGACAACCTCATCGAAATCCGCGATCTTTCCTTCGCCTACCGCGAAAGGCTGGTGCTCAAGGGCATCAACCTCTCCGCCAGGCGTGGTCAGGTCGTTGCCATCATGGGTATTTCCGGGGGGGGCAAGACCACCCTGTTGCGCCTGATCGGTGGTGCGCTGCGCCCGACCAGTGGCGTGCTCAACGTGGATGGCGTCGACATGAGCCATCTTGACCGGGACGGCTTGTACCGGTTGCGCCGACGCATGGGCATGTTGTTCCAGTTCGGCGCCTTGTTCACCGACATGTCGGTATTCGACAACGTGGCGTTCCCGCTGCGTGAACATGCCGATCTGCCGGAAGAAATGATCCGTGACCTGGTGCTGATGAAGCTGAACGCGGTGGGGCTACGTGGGGCGCATGATCTGATGCCCTCGGAACTGTCCGGCGGCATGGCGCGCCGCGTGGCGCTGGCGCGGGCGATCGCCCTGGAACCGAGTTTGATTCTTTATGACGAGCCTTTCGCCGGCCTCGACCCGATTTCCCTGGGTGTCACCGGCAACCTGATCCGGCGCCTCACCGATACCCTGGGGGTGACTTCCATCGTCGTGACCCATGACATCCAGGAGTCCCTGCGCATGGTGGATTACGTCTATTTCGTTTCTGAAGGGGTGATCGCCGCGCAAGGCACACCCGACGAACTTCGGGCCTCGACCGAACCCTTCGTGCACCAATTCGTGCATGGCGAGGAGGATGGGCCGGTCCCCTTCCATTACCCGGCGCCCGCTTATGCCGATGAACTTGAACTCGCCGCATGAATAACTTGCTCAACAGCCTGCGCGGCATCGGCGCCCATGTGATCGACGGCATCTGGCGCATGGGTGTGGCGACGCGCTTCTTCTTGATGACCCTGCTGCAATCCGGGCAGAGCTTTCGCCGCTTTCATCTGATCATTCGCGAGATATTCAGCGCCGGGGTGCTATCGCTGATCATCATCCTGGTGTCCGGCCTGTTCGTCGGCATGGTGCTCGGCCTGCAAGGCTACGAGACCTTGCAGACTTACGGTTCCGAGGAGGCGCTGGGGGTACTGGTTTCCCTTTCACTGGTGCGCGAACTGGGGCCGGTGGTCGCCGCCCTGTTGTTCGCCAGCCGCGCCGGTTCCGCGATCACGGCCGAGATCGGCCTGATGAAGGCTACCGAACAGCTCGCGGCGATGGAGATGATGGCGGTGGACCCGGTCGCTCGCGTGGTGGCGCCACGCTTCTGGGGCGCGGTGATTTCCATGCCGATCCTCGCCGCGCTGTTCTCGGCGATGGGCATTCTCGGCGGCTATCTGGTCGGTGTGGTACTGATCGGTGTCGATGAGGGCGCATTCTGGTCGCAGATGCAGGCGGCCGTCGATTTTCGTGAAGACATCCTCAATGGCGTCATCAAGAGCGTGGTGTTCGGCGTAGCGGTGACGGCCATCGCGCTGTTCGAGGGCTACGACGCGCCACCCACGGCGGAGGGGGTCTCCCGCGCCACCACGCGCACCGTGGTGACTTCTTCCCTGGCCATCCTGGGCCTGGATTTCATCCTGACCGCATTCATGTTCCGTGGAGTCTGATCCATGCAGCGCGCAACTCTCGATCTTTGGGTAGGTATCTTCGTGGTGGCCGGCATTGCGGCCGTCCTGTTTCTCGCCCTGCGGGTGGGCAACATGGGCAGCTTCGACAGTGCCTCGACCTACACGGTGAAAGCCTCGTTCGACAATATCGGCGGCCTCAAGGCGCGCGCGCCGATCAAGAGCGCGGGTGTGGTGGTGGGCCGTGTCTCCGAGATCGGTTTCGATTCCAACATGTATGAAGCCACGGTAATGATGAAGCTGGATACCCGTTACAAATTCCCCAAGGACACCAGCGCTTCCATCATGACTTCGGGCCTCCTGGGCGAGCAGTACATCGCGCTTGAAGCCGGTGGGGAAGACAAGAAGTTGGTCGAGGGCGACCATCTGAAGATCACCCAGGGCGCCGTGGTTCTGGAGAATCTGATCGGCCAGTTCCTCTACAACAAATCGGAAGGCGAGTCGAAAACCGCAGAACCTCGATAAGGCGGGAACCCGCGACAACCGTATCCTGTTCCGGCGAATGGCCTATCACGAATGCCCGCTTTTCCGGTAGGAACATACGCTTGACCATTCGACCCACTGGCCCTCACAGTAAAAACTGTTTCGACCCATCAGGACACACCATGTATCGCTTGTTCAAATACTTCATTCTCATGCTCGCCATCGGCGGGCTCTCCCTGTCCGCGCAGGCCGCCGAAATCGGGCCCGATACCCTGGCCCGGAACGTCACCAACGACGTGTTGCGCATCGTCCGCCAGGACAAGGACATCGCCAGCGGCAATACCTCCAAGGTCAATGCGCTGGTCGAGCAGAAAATCCTGCCTTTGTTCAATTTCAAACACATGACCCAGTTGGCCGTCGCCAAACACTGGCCCAGGGCCACACCGGAACAGCAGGAAAGCCTGACCGACCAGTTTCGCGGCATGTTGGTACGCACCTATGCTTCGTCCCTGACCAGCGTGGCGGACTACAAAATCGAGTTCAAACCGTTCCGTTCCACTCCCGGCGATACCGAAGTCACCGTCAGTACCGAAGTGAGCAAGCCCGGCGCGCCGCCCATCCCCATCGATTACCGCCTGGAAAAGACCGACAACAATGGCTGGAAGGTGTTCGATGTGATCGTGGACAACGTAAGCCTGGTCACGGTTTACCGCAGTTCGTTCAATTCCGAAGTGCGCAAGGGTGGCGTCGATGGACTGATTGCCGCGCTTGAACGCCGCAACAGCCGGCCCTGAGGCTCGCATGATGCGTGTGGAAGCCGGCGTGGCCGTGCTCGACGGCGACCTGACCCTGGCCAACGCCAGCCAGTGGCTGGCCGAGGGAGAAGCCGCTCTGAAACAGGGCGTGGCGGCCTTCGACCTGGCGGGAGTCGGCCATCTCGACTCCGCCGCCCTCAGCCTGATGTTGTCCCTGCGCCGTCGCGCCGAGGCGGCGGGCAGCGCCATCGAATTCCGCAACATTCCGGAAAGCCTTGCCAGCCTCGCCAAGTTGTACGGCGTCGCGGAGCAAATTTAGCTTCTCTTCATGACAACCGCCGTCCGCCTGCGCGGCGTGGAAAAGCGGTTTCCGCGTGTGCACGCCTTGCGCGGGGTCGATCTCGACATTGAACAAGGCGAGTTTTTCGCCTTGCTGGGCCCCAACGGCGCGGGCAAGACCACGCTCATCAGCATTCTCGCCGGGCTCACGCGCGCGAGTGCCGGATCGGTGGAAATCATGGGTTTCGACGTGACCCGCCAGTACCGTGAAGCACGCCGCGCCTTGGGCGTGGTGCCGCAGGAACTGGTGTACGACCCCTTCTTTACCGTGCGCGAGACCTTGCGGCTACAGTCCGGCTATTTCGGACTTCGCCGCAACGACGCCTGGATCGATGAGTTGCTGGACAACCTGGGACTCGCCGATAAAGCGGATACCTATACGCGCCGACTCTCCGGCGGCATGAAGCGGCGCGTCCTGGTGGCCCAGGCGCTGGTGCACAAGCCGCCGGTGATCGTCCTCGACGAGCCCACCGCCGGTGTCGATGTGGAATTGCGGCAATCGCTCTGGGCCTTTATTCGCCGCCTCAATCGCGAGGGCCATAGCGTCGTCCTGACCACGCACTACCTGGAGGAGGCCGAGGCGCTCTGCAAGCGGGTGGCCATGCTCAAGGAAGGCCGCGTGGTCGCGCTGGATCGCACCGACAACCTGCTGCGCGCCGGGGCCGAGCGGCGTCTGCTGCTGGATCTGGATGCCTCCGAATTGCCCGCCTCGCTGCAACCTCTCCTGATCGGCGGAGAGGGGCGGCATTTCATCCTCGATCTTCCCGACTACGGCGACCTCGAAGGCATCCTCGCCAATCTGCGCGAGGCGGGTATCGGCATCCGCGACATGAGCCTGGCGCAGGCCGATCTGGAAAAGGTGTTTCTGAAAATCATGAACGCCACGACGGAGCGGACATGAGCGGCTTCCGCACCCTGCTCTACAAGGAAATCCTGCGCTTCTGGAAAGTGCTGGTGCAGACCGTGGGAGCGCCGGTGCTCACCTCCCTGCTGTATCTGCTGATCTTCTCGCATGTGCTGGAAGACCACGTTCAGGTGTATCCCGGCGTGCGCTACACCTCGTTCCTGATGCCTGGCCTGATCATGATGTCGATCCTGCAGAACGCCTTCGCGAACAGTTCCTCGTCCCTGATCCAGTCCAAGATCACCGGCAACATCGTGTTCGTCCTGCTGCCCCCGATCTCTTATCTGGAGTTTTTTCTCGCCTACCTGATTGCGGCGCTGGTACGCGGTTTTGCGGTGGGGCTGGGGGTGCTGCTGGTCGGCCTGTTCTTCGCCGACATCGAAATGCGCCATCCGCCCTGGATTCTGGCTTTCGCGCTGACATCCGGCGCCGTGTTCGCCTGTATCGGCATCCTGGCCGGGATCTGGGCGAACCAGTTCGACAATCTCGCCGCCGTGCAAAACTTCATCATCATGCCGCTCACCTTCCTGTCCGGCGTGTTTTTCTCCATCCATTCCCTGTCACCGTTCTGGCAGGGGGTCTCCCACCTCAATCCGGTGTTCTACATGATCGACGGTTTCCGTTACGGCTTCTTCGGCCAGGGCGACGTCGATCCCTGGCTGGGGCTGGCGGTGGTCACGCCTTTCGTCTTGCTGCTTTCCTTCCTGACTTTGGCGATGCTGAAGTCCGGCTATAAACTTCGTCATTGATTTTTCAGGATATTCAAATGGTTACCCCAGAAAACATTCAAGAATGGATCCAGTCCGGCCTGGATTGCGAGTCCATCCAGGTGGCGGGCGACGGCCAGCATTTCGAGGCCGTCATCGTCAGTTCCGAATTCGCCGGCAAGTTGCCGGTGGCACGGCATCAACGGGTGTTTCAAGTGTTGGGAGAGCGCATGCATTCGCAGATCCATGCCTTGTCGATGCAGACCTTCACCCCGGAAGAGTGGAAGACACGAAGCACGCAAGGGCAGCATCGTCATGGATAAGCTCGTCATTACCGGCGGCGCCCGCCTCTCCGGCGAGGTGGCCATTTCCGGCGCCAAGAATGCCGCCCTGCCCATCCTCTGCGCCAGCCTGCTTTCCGCCGAGCCGTTGACCCTGACCAATGTGCCGGGGCTGAACGACATCGGCACCATGCTGAAGTTGCTCGCTCAGATGGGCGTCAGGATCGAGCGAGAGGGAGATCGCGTCACCCTGGACGCTTCCGGCCTGAACAACCCGCTGGCACCCTACGAACTGGTGAAGACCATGCGCGCCTCGATTCTGGTGCTGGGGCCGCTCCTGGCGCGCTGCCGCGAGGCCAAGGTCAGCCTGCCCGGCGGCTGCGCCATCGGCGCCCGGCCGGTGGATCAGCACATCAAGGGCTTGCTGGCGATGGGCGCGGAAGTTGGCGTCGATCACGGCTACATCAGCGCCAGAACCATCAAACTCAAGGGCGCGCGCCTGTTCACCGACATGGTCACCGTCACCGGCACGGAAAATCTGATGATGGCCGCCTGTCTGGCCGAGGGTGAAACCGTCATTGAAAATGCCGCGCGCGAGCCGGAGGTGGTGGATCTGGCGCAATGCCTGGTCAGCATGGGCGCCCAGATCAGCGGCGCCGGCACCGACCTCATCCGCATTCGCGGCGTCGAGCGCCTGCATGGCGCCAGCCATCGCATCATGCCGGATCGCATCGAGACCGGCACCTTCTTGTGCGCGGCGGCGGCCACGGGTGGCGAGATTCGCCTCACCGGCACCTCCACCGGCTATCTGGACGCCGTGGTCGACAAATTGCTGGATGCCGGCTGCGAGATTTCCGGCGAGAAGACGGCAAGCCATGAATCCATCCACATCATCGCCCCGCCTCGCCTGAAAGCCGTGTCGATCCGAACCGCTCCTTACCCGGCCTTTCCCACCGACATGCAGGCCCAGTTCATGGCCATCAACGCCGTGGCGGACGGTACGGCGATCATTCGCGAAACCATTTTCGAAAACCGCTTCATGCACGCCGTGGAACTACAGCGCCTGGGCGCGGACATCAAGATCGACGGCAATACGGCGGTGATGAAGGGTGTGGAAAAGTTGCAGGGCGCCACGGTCATGGCCACCGACCTGCGTGCCTCCGCCAGCCTGGTGATCGCCGGACTGGTCGCGGACGGCGACACCCACATCGAACGCATCTACCACCTGGATCGTGGTTATGACCGCATCGAGGCCAAGCTCACCACACTGGGCGCGATGATCCGGCGCGAGAAGGCCTGAGCCTGTACTTCGGCGCGACGCGAGGTCGTGGCCGATTCCCCCGTCAGGCCACCAATCCCCGATACAGCGACTCGTATTCCCGCGCGCTCTTCTCCCAACTGAAATCACGCTTCATGCCGGCTCGCATCATGCGTTGCCACATCTTCGGATCGGCATGGGCGCGCAGGGCGCGCTCGACCGCCAGCCAGAGCGCGTGTGGAGTCGGTTCGTGGAAGACGAAGCCGGTGACGCCGTCTTCCACGGTGTCCCTCAGGCCGCCGGTGGCATGGACGATGGGCACCGTGCCGTAACTCAGGCTGTAGAGTTGGTTGAGGCCGCAGGGCTCGAAGCGGGAAGGCATCAGAAAGAGGTCTGAGGCGGCTTCGATGCGGTGCGACAAGCCTTCGTCGTAGCCGATCACCGCCGCGACCCGACCGGGATGCGATGCGCCAAGCTCGCGGAAAGCCGCTTCCAGCATTTTCTCGCCGGTGCCCAGAAGGGCGATCTGGCCGCCCCGGTGCAGGATACCGTCGGCTATCGCCAGGATCAGATCGAGGCCCTTCTGCTGCGCCAGGCGCGCAATGATCCCGAACAGGGGAGTCTCCTTCCCGGGTTCCAGATTGAGATCCTGTTGCAGCTTGAGCTTGCACTGTTTCTTGCCGGCGAGCGCGCGCGCGGAAAACTTGCAGGGAAGGTGGCGATCGGAGGATGGGTTCCATTCCCCGCTGTCGATGCCATTGAGGATGCCGACAAGATCGTCTCCACGCGCGGCCAACAACCCCTGCATGCCCATGCCCAGCGCGGGCTGGCGAATTTCCTCGGCATAGGTGGGCGAAACCGTGGTGAGGCGGTCGGCGTAGTAGAGGCCGGCCTTGAGGAAGGAGAGATTGCCGTAATACTCGACGCCTTCCATCGAGAAGCTTTCCGGCGGCAGTTCCACCGTGGCGAGATCTGCGGGCGGAAAGATGCCCTGGTAGGCCAGATTGTGCACGGTCATCAGGCTGGGCGTGGTTTGCCCGGCCAGACGCAGGTAGGCGGGCGCCAGGCCGGTTTGCCAGTCGTTGCAATGCAGGAGTTGCGGTCGCCAGGCCAGCGGCGAGTCGCCGTCGGAGGCGAGGATGGCGGCGGCTTTGGAAAATACGGCGAAACGTAGAGCGTTGTCGGGGTGGTCGTGGCCGGCGACATCCTGATAAGGGCCGCCTTCGCGCTGGAACAATTCCGGGGCGACGAGAATGTAGAGGGGTACTCCGTTGTCGGGCATGGGGGCCTGTAGGAGCGTGGCCGTGATCCCGCCCGGCAACCCGCTCAGGTTGCATACCGGCTCGGCGTTGTCGATGCCGGCCAGCACGGCCGGGTAGCCGGGGAGCAACAGGCGGCAGTCGAGGCCGATCTTGCGCAAGGCGGCTGGGAGGGCGCCGGAAACATCCGCCAGCCCGCCGGTCTTGATCAACGGCCTGGCTTCGGATGTGGCGAACAGAATACGCATGGAAAGTCCTTGAGTAGTACTAAAGAAACACGCCGGGTTCCCGATAACCATATCTGAAACCGGTGCCCGCTTGAACCGGGATTTTTCATTGGACGATTCAGCCACTCTCGCAGGAGGGCCGCTTGCGGCCCGAAGCGCCGACAGGTGCAAAGGTGGAACGCCCGCCAGGGCAAGCGTTTCAAGAAAAAGTCCCGGCGGAAGCCGCTGAAGAAATCAATCACCATCGAGAAGAGAATTTACATGCGCAACAACCAGCCTGTCAGCCGGCGCGAATACCCGTTACGCGAGGGCGCGGTCATCATCAGTTGGACCGACGCCCAGGGAAACATCACCCATGCCAATGATGATTTCGTGGAGGCTTCCGGGTTCACGCGGGAGGAGT
The DNA here is from genome assembly GCA_023258975.1 of Hydrogenophilales bacterium. Taxonomy (GTDB): domain Bacteria; phylum Pseudomonadota; class Gammaproteobacteria; order Burkholderiales; family Thiobacillaceae; genus PFJX01. Next base: position 48,807 of record JAHFRD010000007.1, read on the forward strand.
TGCTCGGCCAGCCGCAGAACATCGTGCGCCATCCCGATATGCCGGCGGAAGCGTTCCGCGACCTCTGGGCCACCATCAAGGCGGGGGAACCCTGGGTGGGCCTGGTCAAGAACCGGCGCAAGGATGGCGACCACTATTGGGTCAAGGCGACGGCGACACCGACGCCGGATGGCGGTTTCATGTCGGTGCGAACCAAGCCGCCACGCGAAGAAATCCAAGCGGCCGAGGCGCTGTATCAGCGCCTGCGCGATAACCCCGGCCTGCGCCTGGAAAGCGGCAAGCCCGCGCTTGGCCTGGGCGGGCGTCTGCTGCGCCGCTTCATGGATCTCAATCTGTCCAGCAAGCTGTGGTTGTCCACCCTGTCCTCCATCCTCGCCATCCTGCTTTGCGCGGGGCTGGGCTGGATGGCGGTCGAGGAGGCGCGCGGGTTGCTGAAATGCGTCGACGCGGGCAAGGCGCAACAATTGCAGTCCTCGCTCGACAACCTGGGGCTGCTCATGGGGGCGGTCGCAGTGGCCGCCCTGGTGCTCTGGCCCGCGATCGCATTCGTGGTGGTGCGCTCCTTCACCGAACCGTTGCGCAACGCGGTACAGGCGGCACGCGGCATCGCCGCCTTCGATCTCGCCAAGCCGGCGCCGCTGGCCGGCCATGATGAGGTGGGCGAGTTGCTCGCGCAGTTCGCCATCATGCGCAACAACCTGCTCGGCAATGCCTCGCTGATCAAGCAGAGCACCCGCAAACTGGACGGCGCGGCCCATGACCTCACCAGTTCCAGTGATGCCAGCGCGCAAGCCGCGATCAGCCAGTCGGAATCGGCATCCGGCATGGCGGCGGCGGTGGAACAGTTGTCGGTGTCGATCGACCAGGTGGCCGACCATGCCAACGAAGCCGATGGCGTGTCACGCGAATCGGGCGAATTGTCGGGAGAAGGCGGCCGCGTCATTCATGCCGCCGCCAACGAGATCGGCCACATCGCCGACGCGGTGCAGGGTTCGGCGAAGACCATCCGTGAACTGGAGGCCTATTCGGCGGAGATTTCCACCATCGTCGGCGTCATCAAGGAAATCGCCGACCAGACCAATCTGCTCGCGCTCAATGCCGCCATCGAAGCCGCGCGCGCCGGCGAGCAGGGGCGCGGCTTCGCGGTGGTGGCCGATGAAGTGCGCAAACTGGCCGAACGCACCGCCAGATCCACGCAGGAAATCACCGGCATGATCGACAAGGTGCAAAGCGGCGCCCGCCGCGCGGTGGCGGAAATGGAAGCCAGCGTGAAACGGGTTTCCGAGGGCGTGGAACTCGCGCATCAGGCCGGCAATTCGATTTCCAGCATCCAGTCGGCTTCCGCGCGGGTGATGCGGGCGGTGGCGGACATCAATCACGCGCTCAAGGAACAGGGCATCGCGGCGCGCGAGATCGCCCAGAACGTGGAGCGGGTGGCACAGATGACCGAACATGGCAGCCACGCCAGCCGTCAGGCCTCCGGAGTGGCGGAAGACGTGGTACGGCTTTCCGGAGAACTGAAGCGCCTGTCCGATCTATTCAAGATTTGATTGCGGACAGCGTGGTGCCGGTAGGATGCGGTGAGGTACGAACCGCATCGGGGTTTTATCGCATCGTCCGATGCGGTTCGCTACGCTCACCACATCCTGCGGGGGAACTACATGCTTGAAATTGGTCTTTACGGACTCGGCCGCATGGGCGGCAACATGGCGCGGCGCTTCGCGCGCGGTGGCGCGCGGGTGTATGCCTGCAACCGAAATTTCGCGGTCACCGAGGCGCTGGCGGCGGAACATGGCAGTGTGCTGGCATGCCGTGATCTGGCGGAAATGGTCGCCGGTCTGGCCGCGCCACGCATCATCTGGTTGATGCTGCCGGCGGGAGAGGCCACCGAGGCGGCGATTCGCGAGATCGCGCCGCTGCTCAACCCCGGCGACATGCTGGTGGATGGCGCCAACGGCTATTACCACGACGCGCAGGGACGAGCCGAACACCTGCACGGTTTGGGCCTGCGCTTCGTCGACGTCGGCGTTTCCGGTGGCGTCTGGGGTCTGGCCAACGGCTATTGCCTGATGGCCGGTGGTGGCGACGAGGATCTGGCGCGCCTGAAACCCTATCTGCAAGTGCTGGCGCCGACGCCGGAAACCGGCTGGCTGCACGCCGGCCCGGTGGGCGCCGGCCACTTCACCAAGATGGTCCACAACGGCATCGAGTACGGCATGATGCAGGCGCTGGCCGAGGGCTTCGCCTTGATGCGGGCGAAGAGCGAATTCGATCTGGACATCGCCGCCGTCGCCGAACTCTGGCGCCATAGTTCCGTGGTGCGCTCCTGGCTGCTCAATCTTTCCGCCGACTTCCTCAAGACCGATCAGAAGCTGGACGGCGTCGCCCCCCTGGTCGCCGACTCCGGCGAAGGCCGCTGGACCGCGCTGGAGTCCATTCATCTGGGCGTACCCACGCCGGTGATGACGCTGGCTCTGATGAGCCGCTTCTCCAGCCAGGGCAAGGGCGATTTCGCCAACCAGATGCTGGCGATGATGCGCAAGGGCTTCGGCGGCCACGCGGTGAAGGAAGAGTAGCGCCGGCGCTACACGAGAAAACCATGTTCGACCAGGAAACTCCCCTCCCTCCCTGCAACTTCGTCATCTTCGGCGCCACCGGCAACCTGGCGTCGAACAAGCTGTTACCGGCGCTGTATCGCCTGGAGTTGGCGGGCAAGTTGCCGGAGGGCCTGAACTTCGTCGCCTTCGCCCGCAGGGAGTGGGACGACGCCGTCTGGCGCGGCCACGTCAAAACCCTGCTGACCGACAAGCTCAAGGCCACGGGCGAGGCGCTGGAACGCTTCGCCAATCGTTTCGACTATCTGCGCGCGGAACTGAACGACCCACAGGCCTACCACGCCCTCAAGGAAGTGCTGGCGAAACCCAAGCTGGGCGTCTGTTCCAACGTGGTGTTCTATCTGGCGATCAAACCCAGCGATTTTTCGGCGGTCATCAAAAATCTGGATGGCGCCGGCCTATCGAAGCCGCGCGGCCTGCACCGTATCGTCGTGGAAAAACCGTTCGGCACCGACATCGAATCGGCGCAGATGCTCAACCAGCTGCTGCACCGCTATTTCGACGAAAGCCAGGTGTTCCGTATCGACCACTACCTGGGTAAGGAAACGGTGCAGAACCTGCTGGTATTCCGTTTCGCCAACACCCTGATCGAACCGCTGTGGAACCGCAATTACATCGATCATGTACAAATCACCGTGGCCGAGAGCCTGGGCATCGAGAAGCGCGCCGATTACTACGACAAGGCCGGGGCGCTACGCGACATGCTGCAGAACCACCTGATGCAGCTCCTTACCCTGGTGGCGATGGAGCCGCCGCCGGCCCTGGAGGCCGACGCCCTGCGCGACGAGAAGGTGAAGGTGTTGCGCTCCATCCGCCCCATCTCGCGGCGTTCCGTCCATGCCCACGCCTTCCGCGCCCAATACAAGGCCGGCAAAGTGGAAGGTCGCGAAGCGCCGGGCTACCAGGATGAACCCGGCGTGGAGCCGGGTTCCATCACCGAAACCTTCGCCGCCGCCAAGTTCTACATCGACAACTGGCGCTGGCGCGGCGTGCCGTTCTACCTGCGCACTGGCAAGCGCCTGAAACAGCCGATGTCGATGATCGCGCTGCGGTTGCGCCACCCGCCGCAACAGTTGTTCCGGGAAACGGCGCTGGAAGTCCTGGAGCCGAACTGGATCGTGCTGTCCATCCAGCCGGAGGAAAGCATGCACATGGAAATCCACGCCAAACAGCCCGGCCTGGACATGAACACCCGCGTGGTCAAGCTCAACGCCAGTTTCCGCAACGCCGACGAAAACCCGCTGGATGCCTACGAGGCGCTGCTCCTGGACGTAATCGAAGGCGACCGTACCCTGTTCATTCGTTTCGACGAAGTGGAATGGGCCTGGCGCGTGGTCGACCCCATCCTCAAGTACTGGGCGCAGGAACGCGATTTCATCCATACCTACGCCGCCGGCGGCTGGGGCCCGATCGAGGCCAACCGCTTGTTCGACGGCGAAGATACCGAGTGGCGTAACGCGGTGTGAGTGAAGAAGCGCCGCTGCCCATCCTGTACCGCGACGACTGGCTGATCGCCGTCCACAAACCCGCCGGTTTGCTGGTGCATCGCAGCGGCCTCGACCGCCACGAAACCCGCTTCGCCCTGCAACTATTGCGCGACCAGATCGGCCGCGTGGTGTGGCCGCTGCATCGGCTCGACAAGGGCACCTCCGGGGTGTTGCTGTTCGCCCTGGAACGCGAGGTGGGCCGCGCCATGAGTGGCCAGTTCGAGCGCGGAGAAGTCGACAAGACCTACCTCGCCGTGGTGCGCGGCCATCCACCGGAAGCCGGCGAGATCGACCACCCCCTGGCGCGCATGGCCGATGAACATGCCGGCATCCAGGGCGGCCCGCCACAGCCCGCGCAGACCCGCTATCGACGCCTCGCCACGGTGGAATTGCCCTATCGCGTGGATCGCTATCCGAGCAGCCGCTACGCCTTGCTGGAACTGAAGCCGCTCACTGGCCGCTGGCACCAGTTGCGCCGCCATCTGAAACACATCGCCCACCCCATCATCGGCGACGCCACCCACGGCCAGGGACGGCACAACCGCCTGTTCCAGGAGTTGTTCGACAGCCGACGCCTGCTGCTGGCGGCGACGGAGATGCGCTGCAAGCACCCCGTCAGCGGTGAGGCGCTACGCCTGACGGCGCCACCGGCAAAGGATTTTCAGCGGGTGCTGGAACATCTGGGATGGGGTGCGTTGAGCATCAGTGGCGTGATCGGGTGACGCTTGCATCCATGTGGGCGCGCGGGAGGGGGGCGCACCCCGGCTTGTCGAGTTGATTTTGTTCGCGGTCAGACGTTCAGCGTTTTCAGCAGGGTGCGGTGTTCCGGTAGCGGGTCGCGAACACCAAAAAAAACGCCGGCAAAGCGGCCGGCGTGACGGATCGGGGGGAGCGTTCTCCCAAAGAATCCGGGCTTAATCCAGCGATGCGAGATTGGTGTTGCGCAGCAGTTCCAGGTTCGCGGCCAGGGGTTGCACCTTGCCGGCGAATTGCGCCTTGGCGCGCGCATCCAGGGGATAGGAGGTCGGCAGTTTCAGCGCCAGCGGGTTCTTCTGCACGTTGTTGATGCGGAATTCGTAGTGCAGGTGCGGGCCGGTGGCCAGGCCGGTGGAGCCGACATAGCCGATCACCTGGCCCTGGCCGATATGGGCGCCGCGCTTGAGGCCCTTGCCGAAGCGGGAAAGGTGGCCGTAGGCCGTGCTGTAGGCGCCCTGATGCTTGAGCACGATCAGGTTGCCGTAGCCGCCCTGGCGACCGACAAATTCAACCTTGGCGTCGGCCACCGCGCGTACCGGCGCGCCGGTGGGCGCCGCGTAGTCGATCCCCTTGTGGGCGCGCCAGGTTTGCAGCACGGGATGGAAACGGGCGCCGCTGAAGCCGGAGGAAACCCGGCTGAACGGCATGGGTGATTTCAGGAATGCGCGCTTCAGGCTTTGCCCATCCTGGGTGAAATAGCCTTCGCGTCCCTGGGTGTCCTTGAAGTACAGAGCCTGATACCGCTTGCCCTGGTTGGTGAATTCGGCGGCCAGGAGGCGGCCGGTCTTGACCAGTTGGCCATCCAGGTAGAACGCTTCGTAGACCAGGGAGAAATGGTCGCCGCGCCGCAAATCCTTGTGAAAGTCGATGTCGCCGGAGAGGGCTTCGGCCATTTCGGAAGCGATGCGGTCGGGCACGTCGGCGGCGTCGGTGGCGCCGAACAGGGAGCTTTCGATTTCACCCGAGCGCATGACCTGGCGGGTTTCCAGCGCCACCGGCAATTCGTTGGCCTTGAACTCGCCGCCGCTACGGGTGAGCGCGACCAGTTTTTCATCGGAGACCAGGTAGCGGAACAACATCAGCTGGCCTCCGGAGGTGACACGCGCCAGCACACTGCGGCCGGGAACCAGGCGGCCCAGCGATTTGCTTTCGCGCGCGGCGGCGAGCACCTTGCGGGCTTCGCCACTTTCCACGCCCAGGCGGGTGAGCAGGCTTTGCAGGGTATCGCCCCGGCCGATGCGTTCCTCGCGCCAGAAATCGAAGGCGCCGCTATCGGTGGCCTGAACCTGTGGAAGCTCGACGCTTTCCACCACGGTCTTGCGCGTGAGATTCTCGGTGGGAGTGTCGGGCGCGATACCGAAGGCGGCGACCACGCCCATGAACGGCAGCGCGGCCAGAGTCAGAAACAGGTGCTTGCGGGTGAAGATGCGGTTCATTGACGAAGTCCTGTCACAGCCAAAACAGGGGGCAGGGTAACAGGAATACCCTCCCGGGCAAAGCGTTAATCCGCTGAAAAATGCGCTAACGTCTTGTGTCTAAAGAAAATCATGTAAAAGCCGATATACAGGACTGAAATTCGAAAGTGAGGGTGTTCATGGTTCACAAACCTCCACGCATGAGCGAAGTGCTCAACAAGATTCAGGATGAGATGGCGCGGCAAATCAGGAAGAGTGGCGCCCCTGAAGAGGTGCATGCCTTCCTCATGCGGGACTGGTCGCGCCTGCAGGCCGGTATTTTCCAGGCCAAGGGCAATCAGCACGGCGACTGGAAGGCCGGCTGGGAAACCGCCAATGCCCTGCTCTGGAGTCTGGCGCCGAAACGGGGGCTGGAGGAAACCGGCGCGCTGTTGCGCATGCTGCCCACCTTGCTGTCCCGCCTGCATGCCGGCTGCGCCGCGTTGGGGATGCCATTGGGCGAGCGCGATGCCCTGTTTGAACGTCTGGCGATGATGCACGCCGCTCTGGCAAGAGAGGGGCTGCAAGCCCGGCCGGAGGAAGAAGGGCCGATTACCCGATTGCGAGAGGAGGACGTGACGGGTTCCGACGACTCCGACCTGCGCGATCTGACCGCCCCCGATCTGCCGGCCACCGATTCGCCGACCGCCGATCCGCGCATCGTCCCGCCGCCGCTGAAACTGGGTGATCGGGTAGTGTTCAGGGGGGAGGGGGGCGAGCGCCTGCTAACTCTCACCTGGGTCAGCCCGATGGGCGGCATGTATCTGTTCGCCAATGAACAGGGCCTGGATGCGATGACCCTCACTCACGCCCGGCTGGAAGCGAAGTTTCAGGCCGGGGATGCCAGCCTCCCCCCAATGCCCTGAACAATCCCGCCGTTGCCGCCAGTTGCACGCGGCGGGCTTCGATGCGGTTCTGTTCCGCCTGATACAGGTTGCGCTGGGCGTCGAGTACTTCCAGGTAGCTGGAAACGCCATTCTGGTAGCGCAGCCCGGCGAGTTCGGCGGCGCGCGACAGCGCCTCGGCGCGGCGGCTTTCGGCGGCCTCCGACTCGCGCGCCTGGCGGTTGGCGACCAGCGCGTCGAGCACTTCCTTGAAGGCGACGCGCAGGGCTTGCTCGTAGGCCAGCAGCGCCTGTTCCTGGCGCGCCGCTTCGCCTTTCAGGGCGGCCTCGGTGCGGCCGGCGTTGTAAACGGTCTGTACCAGGCTGGCGCCGATGCCCCAGAGGGTGGCGGGGCCGCTGAACAGGTTGGAGAGGGCTTTGCTTTCCGAGCCCAGGTTGGCGGTGAGCGAGAGGCTGGGGTAGATCGCGGCCCGCGTTTCCAGCACGCGCGCCTCGGCGCCGACGAGTCTTTGTTCCGCCTGGCGAATATCAGGGCGACGCGCGAGCAGGTCGGCGGGAAGGCCCGCCGGGATGGTGGGGGGTAGGGTCAGTTCCCGCAGCGGTTTGCCACGCGCCAGCGGGTTTTCCGTCAGCGCGCGCGGCGAGCGGCCAAGCAGCAGGGCCAGCGCGGTTTCCTGCTGGCGCAACTGGCGCTGGAGTTCGGCCTGAGCCGCTTCCACCGTGGCCAGTTCCGCTTCCGCCTGGCGCAGGGGAAGTTCCGAGGCGATCCCTGCGTCGAAACGCAGTTTGTACAAGTCGACCGCCTCGCGCCGGTTGTTCAGGGTGTCCCGAGTGAGCAGCAGCGCGGCATCCAGGGTGGTGATCTGGAAATACGCCTGGGCGACGGCGCCGGCCAGTCCGGCGCGAACCACTTCGCGGGCGTATTCCGAGGCCAGCAGGTCGGCGCGGGCGGCGGCGCTCGCCTGCCGGTAACGGCCCCAGAGATCGACTTCGTAGGCGGCTTGAAGATTGACCTGGAACTTGTTGTTGATCGGAGAGGGGATGGGGAAACTGCCCTTCTCCGTCGCGCGGGTGCGGCCGGCATTGCCGCCGATATGTGCCTCGGGGTGGCGATCGGCTTCCCTCAGGCCCAGGGTGGAGCGGGCTTCCTCGATGCGCGCGGCGGCGAGAAGGAGGTCGCTGTTGCGGGCGAGGGCCTCGTCGATCAGGAGGGTGAGGGCGGGGTCGTTGAATTGGGTCCACCACGCTTGCAGGCGTTGCTCCCTCACCCCCGCCCCCTCTCCCAGGGGGAGAGGGGAGGTTGGCGGCCACACCGCCGGTAGATCGGGGCTGGTTTTTCTCAGTGTGGGCAGGCTGACGCAGCCGGACAGGCTCAAGGCGAGGAGGGCGATCAGGAGCTTATTCATGGTCGTCTCCATGCCGGGCGGCGCCGTGGTAGTGGATCGGGCCGGGAAAGAGCTTGCGCACCAACAGGTAGAGCACCGGCACGACGAAGACCGCCAGCACCGTGGCGGCGATCATGCCGCCCATGACGCCGGTGCCGATGGCGTGGCGGCTGGCGGCGCCGGCGCCGCTGGAAATCGCCAGCGGCAGCACGCCGAAGATGAAGGCGATGGAAGTCATGATGATGGGGCGAAAGCGCAGGCGGCAGGCCTGCATGACGGCGTCCAGCGAGCTTTTGCCCTGGGCCTCCATCTGGCGCGCGAATTCCACGATCAGGATCGCGTTCTTGGCCGACAGGCCGATGATGGCGATCAGGCCGACCTTGAAATAGACATCGTTGGGCAGGTCGCGCAGGGTCACCGCCAGCACCGCACCGAACACGCCCAGCGGCACCACCAGCAGCACCGCCAGCGGCACGGTCCAGGATTCATACAACGCGGCCAGACACATGAACACGACGATCAGCGACAGCGCGAACAGCACCGGCGCCTGCGCGCCCGAGAGGCGTTCCTCGAACGAGGTGCCGGACCACTCGAAGCCGATGCCCGGCGGCAGCTTGCCGGCGATTTCCTGCATCGCCTGCATCGCCTCGCCGGTGCTGCGGCCGGGTGCCGGGCCACCGGCGATCTTCATGGCCGGTACGCCGTTGTAGCGGTCGAGTTTGGGCGAACCCACCACCCAGCGCGGCGTGGCGATCTCGGAGAGCGGCACCATGCCGCCTTTCCGCGTCCGCATGCGCAGTGAAAGCAGACCTTCCGGGGTGGCGCGCGCGTGGGCGTCCAGTTGCATCACCACGCGCAGGACGCGGCCGTCGCGGATGAAGTCGTTGACATAGGCGGAGCCCAGCGCCACGGCCAGGGTCTGGTTGAGTTCCGCCAGGTCGATGCCGAGGCTGCCGGCCTTGAGGCGGTCGATGTCGAGCAGCAACTGGATGGCCGGTTCCTTGCCTTCCGGGCGTACACCGGCCAGGCGGGCATCCTGGGAGGCCATGCCCAACACCAGATTGCGCGCTTCCAGCAATTTCTCGCGGCCGAGGCCGGCGCGATCCTGCAAGCGGAAGTCGAAACCGCCCACCGCCGCCAGTTCCGGAATCGGCGGCGGGTTGAGGGCGAACAGCATGGCCTGCTTGATGCCGAACAGCGCCATGTTGGCGCGCTGCACCACTTGCAGGGCGTGGTCGCCGGGCTTGGTGCGTTCGTCCCAATCCTTCAGGCGCACGAAGGCGATGGCCGCGTCCTGGCCCTTGCCGAAGAAGGAGAAGCCGGCCACGCCGACCACCTTGGCCACTTCCGGTTGTTTGAGGAAGTGTTGCTCCAGTTGCGAGAGCACGGCCACGGTGCGTTCCTGGGTGGCGCCGGCCGGGAGCTGCACGATGGAAATCAGATAGCCCTGGTCTTCATCGGGCAGAAAACCGGTGGGCAGGCGCAGCAACAGGAAGGCGGTGAGGCCGGTCAGGCCGAGGAACAGCAGCATCACGCGCAGCGGCCGTTTCACCGCGCTGGTCACGCCCGCCAGATAGCCGCAGGTGGTGCGGTCGAAGAAACGGGTGAACAGGCCGAAGAAACCGCTGTGATGCTCCATCTGTTCCCGGGTCAGGCCCTTGAACAGGGTCGCGCACAGGGCCGGCGTCAGGCTGATCGCCAGGAAGGCGGAGAACATCATGGTCATCACCAGGGTTACCGCGAACTGGCGGTAGATGGCGCCCACCGAACCGGAGAAGAAGGCCATCGGAATGAACACCGCCGACAGCACCACCGTGATGCCGACGATGGCGCCGAAGATCTGGCCCATCGCCTTGGAGGTCGCCTCGCGCGCCGGCAGGCCTTCCTGGGTCATGATGCGCTCGACGTTCTCCACCACGACGATGGCGTCGTCCACCACGATGCCGATGGCCAGCACCATCGCGAACAGCGACAGCACGTTGATCGAGTAGCCCAGCAGATACAGGCCGACCAGGGTGCCGACCAGCGACACCGGCACCACCAGGGTCGGGATGATGGCGGCGCGCAGATTCTGCAGGAACAGCCACATCACCAGGAACACCAGGAAAAAGGCTTCGGCCAGGGTGTAGGCCACCTCACGTATGGAGATTTCCACGAAGCGCGAGGTGTCGTAGGGCACGTCCCAACTCACCCCCTGGGGGAAGAACTTCGCCAGTTCCGCCATGCGCGCCTTGACCGCCTTGGCGGTTTCCAGGGCGTTGCCGCCGGGTGCCAGCTTGACGCCGACCGCCGCCGTGGGTTTGCCGTTCAAACGCGCCTGCACGGTGTAATCCTGGGCGCCCAGTTCGATGCGGGCGACGTCCTTCAAGCGCACGGCGGCGCCGTTGGCGGCGGTACGCAACAGAATCTCGCCGAACTCGGCCGGGTTTTTCAGGCGCCCCTGGGTGACCACCGTGGCGGCCAGTTGCTGGCCGGGCAGGGCGGGCAGTTGTCCGAGTTCGCCGGTCGCCAGCTGCACGTTTTGCGCCTGTACCGCGCCCAGCGCCTCGCCCGGCGTCATGTTGAAACTGGCCAGTTTCAGCGGGTCCAGCCACAGGCGCATGGCGTATTCCGTGCCGAACAGGTTGGCCTCGCCCACGCCCGGCACGCGGCGCAGGTTTTCCAACACGTTGGCGGCGGTGAAACTGCCCAGGTCGATGGCGTTGCGCGACTGATCCGGCGAGAACACGGTCACGAACATCATGTAGTTGCGCCGCGCCTTTGCCACCGTGATGCCTTGCCGCCGTACCTCGTCGGGCAGGCGCGCTTCCACCCGCTTGATGCGGTTCTGCGCCTCCACCGAGGCGATGTCGAGGTTGACCCCGGTGGCGAAGGTGAGGGTCAGGGTGAGTACGCCGTTGGAATCCGAGTTGGACTCCATGTAGAGCAGGTTGTCCAGCCCGTTCATCTCCTGCTCGATCAGGCTGGTGACGGCGTCCTCCACCACCTGCGCGCTGGCGCCGGGGTAGACGGCGGTGATGGAGAGCGCCGGCGGGGCGACTTCCGGATATTGCGAAACCGGCAGCTTCGGGAACACCAGAAAACCCGCCAGCAGGATGGACAGCGCCACGACCCAGGCGAAGATGGGACGGTCGATGAAGAAACGGGGGAGCATGGGGATTAGGCGTGAGGCGTTAGGGGTGAGGCGTCGAATTGGCCGTCATTCCCGCGCAAGCGGGAATCCAGGCTTTGGGCCTGATGGCGCTTATCCGGGATTGTCCATTGATACCGCCACCTTCCCGGCAAACGCTGTAGCGCCGGCGTCTCGCCGGCTCGTTCGTCTGACTGGAAGAACTGGCCGGCGAGCCCTGAAGGATACCGTCCCTGCGGGACATAACGCCGGCGCTACACGGGCGCGCGTCAGGCTTCGTCGCTAATGGGCAAGCCGGGCTTGGTTGAACTGGATTCCCGCCTGCTCGGGAATGACGGCCGGGCATCATGGCTTGGCGGGAACGGCCTTGACCGGGCTGCCCGGCCGGGCTTTCTGGATGCCGTTGACGATGACCTGTTCACCGCCTTTCAGTCCCTCACTGATGATCCAGTCGCCGCCTGACAGGCCACCGGTTTTCACCGGTTGCGGCAGCACCTTGCCGTCCGCGCCGACCAACATCACTGCCTGGCCTTGTGGACTGACCTGGACCGCGCGTTGCGGCACGACGATGGCGTTGTCCACCTTGGCCACCGGCAGGCGCACGGTGACGAACTGGCCGGGCAACAGGGTACGGTCATGATTGGGAAACTCGGCGCGCAAACCCACCGATCCGGTGGCCGGATCCACCGCCAGATCGTTGAACAACAGCTTGCCGGGATGCGGGTATTCACGGCCGTTTTCCAGCACCAGTTTCACCGGCGCCTTGCTCGCCACGGAGTGGCCCTGGCGTTGCGCCTCGCGCAGATTGAGAAACTCGGCGCTGGATTGCGAGAAATTCACCCAGATCGGGTCGTACTGCTCGATGTTGGCCAACGGCGTCGCCTCGCCCTTGCCCACCAGCGCGCCCTCGCTCACCAGGGCGCGGCCAATGCGCCCGGAAATGGGCGCGGTGACATTGGCATAGGAAAGGTCGATCTCGGCGCGCGCCACCACCGCCTGCGCCGCCGCCACCTCGGCGTCCGCCTGCGCCCTGGCCGCCACGGCCTGATCCAGATCCTGCCTGCTGATCGCCTTGCTGCCCGCCAGCGCCTGCATGCGCTCCTGGTTCTGCCCCGCGATCAAAGCTTGCGCTTGTGCTTTGGCGAGATTGGCGCGGGCGCTGGCCAGATTGGCCGCGAGCGCGCGGCCGTCGATACGGAACAACAGCGCGCCGGCCTTGACCTCGCTTCCCTCGACATAAGCGCGACCCTCCAGAATGCCTTCCACCCGCGCCCGCACTTCCGCCGCGCGCACCGCCTGCAACCGCCCCGGCGCCTCGACGGTCAGAGGCACGCCACGCGGCGCCACGGTGACGACTTCCACCTCGGGCGGCGGCATGCCGGCCATGCCACCCGGAGGTGGGGCGGATTGCGGTTTGCAGGCGGTAAGCGAGGCGAGCAGCAGGACTGCTGGCAGCCAGGCGCGCGGGGGAAGCGAGGGCAGGGGTTTCATCGGATTCTGGATGATCTCGGGCTTGGGTCATGTCGCGGCGACGGCCGTTGCCCGGCGTTCCACTTCAAATCGGGAAGGGATCGTCGGGAGCCTGGCCTACAGCGAATGTCTCGGGGCGGGCGAACAGGGGAACAGGCGCGCAGAGTAAACCAATGGCTATAATTCCGCACCGCATCAATTTACCCCCAGGCCCGCCATGACCGACCTCGCCATCGCCCGTCTCGACGCCGCTTCCCCTGATTTTCGCGCCCGCCTCGCGGAGCTTCTGGCGTTCAACGACGCAACCGACAACGCGGTCGGCAACGCCGTCTCGGAAATCCTCGCCGCCGTGAAAACGCGAGGCGACGCGGCCGTCATCGAATACACCCATCGCTTCGACCGCCTCGACGTGGCGGATATGGCCACGCTGGAAATCTCTCAGGAAGAATTGCACGCGGCGCTGGGCAAGCTGCCTCTGCGCCTGGAGCAGTCCTTGCGCAAGGCGGCCGAACGGGTGCGCGTCTATCACGAGAAACAGCGCCAGGAATCCTGGACCTATACCGAAGCCGACGGCACGGTGCTGGGGCAGCAGGTCACCGCGCTGGATCGCGTCGGCCTCTACGTGCCGGGCGGCAAGGCGGCCTATCCGTCATCCGTGCTGATGAACGCCATTCCCGCCAAGGTCGCGGGCGTCAAGGAACTCATCATGGTGGTGCCCACCCCGGACGGCGTGAAGAACGACCTGGTGCTGGCCGCCGCCGCCGTGGCCGGCGTCGATCGCGTGTTTTGCATCGGCGGCGCCCAGGCCGTGGCGGCGCTGGCTTACGGCACCGAAACCATTCCCCAGGTGGACAAGATCGTCGGCCCCGGCAACGCCTATGTGGCCGAAGCCAAGCGCCGCGTGTTCGGCATCGTCGGCATCGACATGATCGCCGGCCCCTCGGAAATCCTGGTGATCTGCGACGGCAAGACCGATCCCGACTGGATCGCGATGGATCTGTTCTCGCAGGCGGAACACGACGAACTCGCGCAATCCATCCTGATCTGCCCGGATGCACCCTATCTCGACGCGGTTCAGGCCAGCGTCAACAAACTGCTGCCGACCATGCCGCGCCAGGACGTGATTTCCGCTTCCATCGGCAACCGCGCCGGCCTCATCCTCTGCCGCGACCTCGATGAGGCGGCGGACATCGCCAACTTCATCGCCCCGGAACACCTGGAACTGTCGGTGGAAGACCCCGAAGCCATGCTGCCGAAGATTCGCCACGCCGGCGCCATCTTCATGGGCCGCAACACCTGCGAAGCCCTGGGCGACTACTGCGCCGGCCCCAACCACGTCCTGCCCACCTCGCGCACCGCGCGCTTCTCCTCGCCGCTCGGCGTTTATGACTTCCAGAAACGCTCCAGCCTCATCCACGTCTCCGCCCAGGGCGCCAAAACCCTGGGCGAGATCGCCATCGCCCTGGCCTACGGCGAAGGCTTGCAGGCGCACGGCCGTTCGGCTGAATACCGCATGGGACATTGAGGTGGCGCCGGCGGGGATGCCGGCGCCACAGGGTTGATCGGCGGCATGATTCGGCCATGCGCTTCCTGCCAGGGCATGCCCGGTTCTGGTCGAGAACGGAGCGTGCGCGCCGCTGAGTTACCCGCAGGTTTGCTCTGTAATCCAGATCAACGGCAAATTTCCACAATCTCCCGCAACGCCGCGACCAGCGCCGCGCATTGCGGGTCGCTGCCGATGGTGATGCGCAGGTATTGCTCGATACGCGGCTGGCGGAAGTGGCGGACGATGATGTTGCGGGCGCGCAGGGCGGCGGCGAGGTCGCCGGCGTCGTGGGCCGGGTGGCGGGCGAAGATGAAGTTGGCGGCGGAGGGCAGGACGTCGAAGCCGATCGCCGTCATGTCGCGCACCAACTGCTCGCGACTGGCGATGACCGCCAGGCGGGTGGCCTCGAAATACGCGCGATCCTCGATGGCGGCCGTCGCGCCGGCGATGGCGAGGCGGTCGAGCGGGTAGGAGTTGAAGCTGTTTTTTATCCGTTCCAGGGCCTCGATCAAATCGGCGTGCCCCACCGCGAAGCCGACCCGCAGGCCGGCCAGGGAGCGCGACTTGGACAGGGTCTGCACCACCAGCAGGTTGGGGTATTTGTCCACCAGGGTGATCGCGCTTTTGCAACCGGGGCCACCGAAGTCGATGTAGGCCTCGTCCACCACCACCACGACATCCGGCCCGCCGGTGAGTAGGCGCTCGACTTCCGCGAGCGGCAGCAGGCGTCCGGTGGGGGCGTTGGGGTTGGGGAAGATGACGGCGCCGCAGGCCGGGGCGTCGAGATAGTCATCCACACGGATTTCAAAGCGGTCGTTGAGCGGCACGCCGCGCCCTTCGATGCCGTAGAGGCCGCAATAGACCGGGTAGAAGCTGTAACTGATGTCCGGGAACAGCAGCGGCGCGTCGTGCTTGAGCAGGCCCAGGAAGGCGTGGGCGAGGACTTCGTCGGAGCCGTTGCCGACGAAGACCTGGCGCGGCGTGATCTGGTAATAGGTGGCGATGGCGGCTTTCAGGCGATCCGAGTTGGGGTCGGGGTAGAGCCGAAGATTGTCGCCGATCTCGCCGCGCAGGGCTTCCAGCGCGCGCGGCGAAGGCGGGTAGGGGTTTTCGTTGGTATTGAGTTTGACGAGATCCGGCAGCTTGGGCTGCTCGCCGGGGACATACGGGGTGAGTCCGGCGACGAGGTCGCTCCAGAAATGGCTCATGGCGGTGGGGGGGTAAATGGAGAAAAAATGCGGGGGGGTGAAAACTCGTCGAGGCTGGAACCCGAAAGCGGCCGTGATGTTATCATGCGGCCCGACCAACCCCGCCCGCCCCGCCTGTCTTCCAACGCTTCAGCGCCAAGCTCTCCAAGTACCCCGATGCGGCAAGCCGAACTCTCTCGCAATACCCTGGAAACCCGGATTCGCGTTCTGATCGACCTCGATGGCACGGGGCGCGGCGTATTCAAGACCGGGATTCCCTTCCTCGATCACATGCTCGACCAGGTTTCCCGACACGGGCTGATCGACCTCGACATCGAAGCCGATGGCGATCTGCATATCGACGCCCACCATACCGCCGAGGACATCGGCATCACCCTGGGCCAGGCTTTCAGCAAGGCACTGGGCGAGAAGAAGGGTATCCGCCGTTACGGCCATGCCTACGTGCCGCTGGATGAGGCGCTGTCGCGCGTGGTGATCGACCTTTCCGGTCGCCCCGGCCTGGAGTTCCATGTGGACTTTACCCGCGCGCGCATCGGCGATTTCGATGTCGATCTGTTCCGCGAGTTCTTCCAGGGCTTCGTCAACCATGCCGGCGTCTCGCTGCATGTCGACAACCTGCGCGGCATCAATGCCCACCACCAGGCGGAGACCGTGTTCAAGGCTTTCGGCCGGGCGCTGCGCATGGCGCTGGAGTTCGACCCGCGCATGGGTGACATCCTGCCTTCGACCAAGGGCGCGCTGTAATGCCCGTCCCGAGCCAAGCCGACGTCGCCATCATCGACTATGGCATGGGCAATCTGCTGTCCGTGTCCAAGGCGTTCGAGCATGTCGCGCCGCGCTCGAACATCGTGGTGACTTCCGATCCCGCCGTGATCGCGGCGGCGGCTCGGGTGGTCTTCCCAGGGGTTGGCGCCATGCCGGATTGCATGCGGGAACTGGAACTGCGCGGCCTTGCCGATGCGGTGAAGCAGGCCGCCGCCAGCAAGCCGTTCCTGGGCATCTGCCTGGGAATGCAGGCGCTGTTCGCGCACAGCGAGGAAGGCGACTGCACCGGCCTCGGCCTGCTCCCCGGCAATGTGCGCCTGTTCCCGGCGGAAGCCATGAAGGACGAGCAGGGCCGGAAACTGAAGGTGCCGCATATCGGCTGGAACAATGTGCAACAGGCCATTCCGCATCCCCTGTGGGCCGGTATCGAGGAAGGCGCGCGCTTCTATTTCGTGCACAGCTATTACGCCGAACCCGCTTCGCGGGACGTGGTGGCCGGCTTCACCCATTACCCTTTTGCATTCGCCTGCGCGGTGGCGCACAAGAATCTGTTCGCCGTGCAGTTTCACCCGGAAAAAAGCCAGGCCGCCGGCCTGCGCTTGCTTGCCAACTTTGTGACCTGGGACGGCACAAGGTAACCACCAAGGTAAAACCAAGGTATCGGACATGCTCATCATTCCCGCGATTGATCTGAAGGACGGCCAGTGTGTTCGCCTGAAACAGGGCGAAATGGACAGCGCCACGGTGTTTTCCGCCAACCCGGCGGAAATGGCGGAAAAATGGCTGGCCAGTGGCGCCCGCCGACTGCATCTCGTCGACCTCAACGGCGCCTTTGCCGGCAAGCCGGTCAACGAGAAAGCCATCAAGGCCATCACCGATGCGCTCGGCGACGAGATTCCGGTGCAGTTGGGTGGCGGCATTCGTGACCTGGATACCATCGAGCGTTATCTCGACGATGGCATCTCCTACGTCATCATCGGTAGCGCGGCGGTGAAAAACCCCGGCTTCCTGCATGACGCCTGCACCGCCTTCCCCGGGCACATCATCGTTGGCCTCGACGCCAAGGACGGCAAGGTGGCGGTGGAGGGCTGGTCGAAAGTGACCAAGCACGATGTCATCGACCTGGCCAGACGCTTCGAGGATTACGGGGTGGAGTCGGTGGTCTACACCGATATCGGCCGGGACGGCATGCTCTCCGGCGTCAATATCGAAGCCACCGTGCGCCTGGCGCAAGCACTGAGCATTCCGGTGATCGCCAGTGGCGGCGTCACCAATCTCGACGATGTGCGCAATCTTTGCGCCGTGGCCCAGGAAGGCATCATGGGCGCCATCACCGGCCGCGCCATCTATGAAGGCACGTTGGATTTCACGGCGGCACAAGCGCTGGCGGATCAATTGTTCGCCGCCAAATGAGCCTGGCATGGGGTTAGCCAAACGTATCATTCCCTGTCTCGACGTGACCGCCGGTCGCGTCGTGAAGGGCGTCAATTTCGTCAATTTGCGCGATGCCGGCGATCCGGTGGAAATTGCCCGCCGTTACGACGAACAGGGCGCCGATGAACTGACTTTTCTCGACATCACCGCCACCTCCGACAACCGCGATCTGATCCTGCACATCATCGAGGCCGTGGCCGCGCAGGTGTTCATCCCCCTCACCGTGGGCGGCGGCGTGCGCGCGGTGGAGGATGTGCGGCGCCTGCTGCACGCCGGCGCGGACAAGGTTTCCATCAACACCGCCGCCGTGTTCAACCCGCAACTGGTGAAAGAGTGTTCCGACCGTTTCGGCGCGCAGTGCATCGTGGTGGCGATCGACGCCAAACAGACGGTGTGGGGCGCGGCGCCGAAATGGGAAATCTTTACCCACGGCGGGCGCAAACCCACCGGTCTGGACGCGGTGGAATGGGCGAAACGGATGCAGAGTCTGGGCGCGGGCGAGATATTGCTCACCAGCATGGATCGCGACGGCGCCAAGATCGGTTTCGACCTCAACCTGACGCGCGCGATTTCCGACGCGCTCTATATCCCCGTCATCGCCAGCGGTGGCGTCGGCAATCTGCAACATCTGGCCGATGGCGTGAAGCTGGGCGGCGCCGATGCCGTGCTGGCCGCGAGCATATTCCACTTCAGTGAATACAGCGTGGAAGAGGCCAAGCGGTATATGCGGGAACAGGGAATCGAGGTGCGCTTGTGAGCGGTGAATCCTGGTTGAACAAGGTGAACTGGTCCGAGGATGGGTTGGTGCCGGCGATCGCCCAGGATGCCGCGAGTGGCGACATCCTGATGGTGGCCTGGATGAATCGGGAAGCGCTCAAACAGACCGTGGAACTTGGCGAGGCGGTGTACTGGTCGCGCTCGCGTAAAAAACTCTGGCACAAGGGCGAGGAATCGGGGCACACCCAAAAGGTCAGGGAAATTCGCCTGGATTGCGACGAGGACGTGGTGCTGCTCAAGATCGAGCAATCCGGAGGCATCGCCTGCCATACCGGCCGCCGTAGCTGTTTCTTCCAGAAGCTGGAAAACGACAAGTGGACAGCTGTGGATCCGGTGCTGAAAGACCCGCACGAGATTTACAAGAAATGAGATCCGAAATTCTCGACCGCCTCGCGGAAACCCTGGAGGCCCGCAAATCCGCCGATCCCGCTTCATCCTATGTGGCCAAACTCTATGCCAGGGGACTCGATGCCATCCTGAAGAAGGTGGCGGAAGAAGCGGCGGAAACCATCATGGCGGCGAAAGATGGAGCGCGGGAAAAAATCATCTATGAAACCGCAGACCTGTGGTTTCATTCGCTGGTTCTCCTGGCGCGGCAGGGCATCCACCCCGATGAGATATTGAATGAACTGGCGCGGCGCGAAGGTTTGTCCGGGCTGGCGGAAAAGGCGGCGCGCAAGGAATCCGTATGAGCGAGACCTGTATCTTTTGCAAGATCGTATCCGGGGAGATTCCCTGCAAGAAGATCTATGAAGGCAATGATCTGCTCGCCTTTCATGACATCCATCCAGTCGCCCCGGTGCATTTCATGATTATCCCCAAGGAACATATCGCTTCCCTGGTGGACGCACATGCGCGCCATGAGGATCTGTTGGGACGCATCCTGCTGTTGGCGCCCATTCTGGCAAAGGAGCAGGGGCTCGACGACGGCTTCCGCACCATCATCAATACCGGCCGGGGTGGCGGCCAGGAAGTGTTCCACCTGCATGTTCACGTTATCGGCGGCAACGGATTGCATCCGATGTAGTCCAATACGTGGTGACGGCGCCGCCGACACCACCTCATTCCATTCAGCACAGGAGACGGAAAATGGGTTCTTTCAGCATCTGGCATTGGTTGATCGTTCTGGTCATCGTTCTACTGGTCTTCGGCACCAAGAAGCTGCGCAACATTGGTGGCGATCTCGGCGGCGCGGTCAAGAATTTCAAGGAGGCCGTGGGGGAAGAGAAGAACAAGCCCACCGAACTGCCGCGCGAGGGTGAAACCCGTGGCACGACCATCGAAGGCGAGATCAAGGACAAACAACAACATTGAGTTGTCCGGGCATGCGGCGAGGGCGGTTAAACCCCCTCATTTTCCACGCCTGACACTTGACGTCTGACGACCTATGTTTGATATCGCCTTTTCCGAACTTCTGCTCATCGGCGTCGTTGCCCTGGTGGTGATCGGCCCGGAACGCCTGCCCAAGGTAGCGCGCACCGCCGGCCAGTGGGTCGGAAAACTCAACCGCTACGTGTCGCAGGTCAAGCAGGACATCGACCGCGATATGAAGCTGGAAGAGTTGCGCAAGATGCAGCAGGACATGAAGGACTCCGCGCAGCGCTACGAAATCCTGGGTAACGAAACCGCGCGGCGCGTCGAGGAGACCGTGGCGGAGGAGACCAGCCAGATCAGCAAGGTCATGCAGGCCATGAGTGCCACCGATGGTGGCCTGACCATGAAGGAATGGGACAAGGTCAAGGAAGAGGAAGCGGCCAAGATTGCCGCCGCCGCACTGCCCGAGGAACCGGCCGCGCTCGCCGATCCGTCCACGCGGCCTGAACCACCGCAACCCTCCACCGAGGCCACGCCGCCACAAGCGCCTGCGGCACCGGTTGGCGACAAGATGGCCGCCCGGAACGACACCGGCGCCAAGGCAGGCTGAGAAACCGCATGGACGGCACGGAAACCTTTATCTCCCACCTGATCGAACTGCGTGACCGTCTGCTGCGTTCGGTGATCGCATGGATCATCCTGTTTGTCTGCCTGTTTCCTTTCGCCAACGATCTCTACACGATTCTCGCGGGGCCGATGCTGGCCAAGTTACCCAAGGGCGGCCAGATGATCGCCACGGAAGTGGTCACACCCTTCTTCGTGCCGATCAAGGTGGCGATGATGACCGCTTTCCTCGGCACTCTTCCGTACATCCTTTATCAGGTCTGGGCGTTCATCGCGCCTGGCCTGTACGCGCACGAGAAGAAGTTCATCGTGCCGATGGTGGTTGCCAGTTTTCTGTTGTTCGGCTGCGGCATGGCGTTCGCCTATTTCCTGGTATTTCCGGTGGTGTTCGGGTTCATCATCGGCATCGCCCCGGTCGGGGTCGCGGTGATGACCGACATCAACAAGTACCTGGATTTCGTCATCACCATGTTCCTGGCTTTCGGTATCACTTTTGAAGTACCCATCGTGGTGGTGGCGCTGGCCTACACCGGCATGGTCGAAATCAAGCAATTCAAGGAAGGCCGGCCTTATGTGATCGTCGGCGCCTTCGTGATCGGCGCCATCTTCACGCCACCGGATGTGGTGTCGCAGATCATGCTTGCCGTGCCTTTGTGGCTGCTTTACGAACTGGGTGTGCTCGTCGCGGGCTGGATGCTGAGGAACAAATCACGGGAACGCTGGGAGGAGTCCTACCAGCCGATGTCCATCGACGACATGGACAAGGAATTCGACCGCATCGAGGACGAGCAGAAGAATGTGCCCTGATGTTCCGTAATGGTGCGCACTGTGAAAATAACGCCCCTTTATGGGGCGTTTGTTTTTTCCAACGACACTGTGATGCACCAGGAGCCATACATGCCCGGAACCGGACGGCATTCGATACCGTTGTAAAATACTGTCTTATTTCAATGAGATACAGTTGGTTACAAGGCGCGTGTCCACCTCTGTGGCATCCCGGTGCATGACGCCCCAATTGAAGGCACAACTCTTGCTTTGGAATTCCCGGTTTTTCTGGAGAAAATTATGGATGCTTTCAAATCGGGCGCGGACGTACTGTTCATACTACTGGGCGCCATCATGGTGCTGGCCATGCATGCCGGCTTTGCGTTTCTGGAACTGGGGACGGTGCGCAGGAAGAATCAGGTCAACGCCCTGGTCAAAATCCTCACCGACTTTTCGGTATCCACCATCGCCTATTTCTTCATCGGCTACAGCATCGCCTACGGCGTCGATTTCATGACCGGCGCCGACAAGCTGGTGCTGAAAAGCGGCTATGACCTGGTGAAGTTCTTCTTCCTGCTCACCTTCGCCGCCGCCATTCCCGCCATTGTTTCCGGCGGCATCGCCGAGCGTGCCAGGTTCAACCCGCAACTGGCCGCGACCTTCCTGCTGGTCGGTTTCGTCTACCCCTTCTTCGAGGGCATGGCCTGGAACAACAATTTCGGTTATCAGGATTGGATCAACGCCGCTTTCGGCGCCAAGTTCCATGACTTTGCCGGTTCCGTGGTGGTGCATGCCGTGGGGGGGTGGATCGCGCTTCCGGCGGTGCTGCTGCTGGGTGCCCGCCGTGGCCGTTACCGCCACGACGGTGCGATTTCCGCGCATCCGCCCTCCAGCATCCCGTTCCTGGCTCTGGGCGCCTGGATACTCACGGTGGGCTGGTTCGGCTTCAACGTGATGTCCGCGCAAACCCTGGAAGCCGTCTCTGGCCTGGTGGCTGTGAATTCCTTGATGGCGATGGTGGGCGGCACGCTGGCCGCGCTGCTCGTCGGCAAGAACGACCCCGGCTTCATCCACAACGGTCCTCTTGCCGGCCTGGTCGCGGTCTGCGCCGGTTCCGACCTGATGCACCCGCTGGGCGCGCTCGCCACCGGCGTCATCGCCGGCGCGCTGTTCGTGGTCATGTTCACCATCACCCAGAACAAATGGAAGATCGACGATGTACTCGGTGTCTGGCCCTTGCACGGCCTGTGCGGCGCCTGGGGCGGCATCGCCGCCGGCATCTTCGGCCTGCATGGGCTGGGTGGAATCGGCGGCGTGACCTTCTCCGCGCAACTCGTCGGCACCTTGAGCGGCATCGCCATCGCCACGGCAGGAGGCTTTGCGGTTTATGGCCTGCTGAAACTCGCGATCGGCATCCGGCTCGACGCCGAGGAGGAATTCAACGGCGCCGACCTCTCCATCCACAAGATTTCCGCGACGGCGGAACGCGAAACGAACTGGTGAGCGAAGTATCGGGCGCGCGGCCGTAGCCGTGTCGCGCGCTGGCGTGAATGGACAATCCAGGCCCGAGGCTTCGGTGCCAGAATCCCGTATCCATCCGAGGCAAGGGATACGTCATGAACAAACTGGGTTTTCTCCTCGTCATCTGGTCGGGTTTCTGTGCCGCCGCCAGCCTGGAAAGCTTCACGCCGACCGGAGAACAACTCGAAGCGCGCCAGGCGCGGGCGCGTTTTTCCGCGCCGATGGCGCCGTTGGGGCGGGGCGACGCAGCGGCGCCATTCCGCGTGGAATGCGGTGTGCCTGGTAGCGGGCACTGGGAGGACGAGCGCACCTGGGTGTATGACCTGGAACGCGCGCCGCCAGCCGGCGCACCGTGCCGTTTCCTGCCGCGCGCGGATCTCGCGGCGCTGGATGGCGAGAAGGTGGCGGCGGCGGCCGAATATGGTTTCTCCAACGCCGGGCCGCGCGTGCAATGGAGCTTGCCGTTTGTCTCGGAGACCGTGGACGAGGAACAGGCGTTCGTCCTGTTCCTCAATGGCCCGGCGCGGCCGGAGAGCGTTCTTGCCAAGGTGCGTTGCGAAATCCAGGGTATTCATGAGCAGGTGCCGGTCACGCGGGTGAGTGGCGGTGAACGCGCGCGCCTGCTGGCGCAACTCCGGTCGCGCCTGGATGACATGAACACCACCTGGGAAGGCGGCTCTCCGGAAGCCGACCCTCGCCTGGAAGTGGTGCGGTGCGGCCGCGCCTTGCCGGCCAATGCGGGATTCGACCTGGTCTGGGGCGAGGGGGTGAGCACCCCTTCCGGCCAGCGCAACCCGGGCGATCAGCGCCTTACTTTCCGGGTACGCGACCATTTCGTGGCGCGCATGCGTTGCCAGAAGGAAAACGCCAAGGCCGGTTGCATGCCGCTGACGCCCATCCACCTGGAATTCACCGCGCCGGTGTCGCGCGAGCAGCTCGACAAGATCACGTTGCGGGATGCCAAGGGCAAGCATCATGCGCGACAGAAGGTCGAGTCGCCGCCCGCCAGCGACGACGGTGTGGTGTTCCCCGGCCCATTCCCGGCCAAGGCCGACCTGACCTTGTCGCTGCCGGCCGGACTGGTCGATGACAAGGGCCGCGAGCTGGTCAACGCGGCGCGCTTTCCGCTGAGTTTCCGGATGGCCGACGATCCGCCGTTGCTCAAATTCTCGGGGGATTTCGGCATCATCGAACGGGTGGCTGGCGGCCTGTTGCCGCTTACCGCGCGCAATCTGGAGCCCGACACCAGTGGCGCGACGGCGGCCAAGGTGCGCTGGCTGCGGGTGACGGATGATGCCGCCATCCTCGCCTGGCGGGCGCGGGTGAAGAAAATCGACCACCCGGATTTCGACCAGCAACTCAAGCGTTACCCGGAAACGCGCCATGCCCAATTGCTCGGCGACTGGGAAGCGGGCGTGGTCGAGCAGAGGCTGCCCAAGCCCAACGGCGCGCGGGCTTTCGAGGTGGTGGGCGTGCCGCTGCGGGCACCGGGCTTTTACGTGGTGGAGGCGGAAAGCAAGCGCCTGGGCAAATCGCTGCTGGATCAGAACGTACCCATGTTCGTGCGCACCACCGCGCTGGTCACCAATCTGGGCGTGCATTTCAAATGGGGCGAGGGCGCCTCGCTGGCCTGGGTGACGCGCCTGGATCTGGGTACGCCGGTGGCCGGCGCGCGGATCGCGGTGCTCGACTGCAAAAGTCGCCTCCTTGCCCAGGCCACCACCGACAAACAGGGCATGGCGCTGATTCCGCAAGGCATGCTCGGTTTTCAAAACTCGCCGCGCAACGCGCAATGGGACTGCCCCCTGATGGTCAGCGCGCGCGCCGACGACGACATGAGCTTCGCCTTCTCCGACTGGAATGAAGGCATCGAAGCCTGGCGTTTCGGCCTGCCGGAGTCCTGGAGCGGCGACAAGCGCCAGGCCCATAGCGTGCTCGACCGTGTCCTGTTCCGCCCCGGAGATACCGCGCACATGAAGCATTTTCTGCGCGACCGGCAGGCTTTCGGCCTTTCGTATTCCTCGAAACCGCTGCGTACCTTGCTGATCGAACATGGCGCCAGCCGGCAGAGCTGGTTTTTGCCGTTGGCGTGGAAGAACGGCGCGGCGGAATCCACCTGGAAAGTGCCGCCAGGCGCCAAACGCGGCGATTACCGCTTGCGCCTGCTGGACAAGGAGATCAAACCCGGCAGCGGCCCCAACGAGTTGCAGTATCTCGATGGCCTGGATTCCGGCGCATTCAGCGTCGGCGATTTCCGGGTGCCGTTGATGAAAGTCAGCATCGACCCGGTGCGGCCGTCCTGGCTGGCGACCGAGGCGGCGGAATATGACCTCGCCGTGAGCTACTTCAGTGGCAACAGCGGTGGCAACAGCGGTGGCGGTGGCGCGAAGCACCTGGCGGTGAAATTGCGCGCGCAAATGGAGCCCTGGCGCAACGTCGATTTCGCCGGCTACGAGGATTTCGATTTTGCCGTGCGCCACGACACAGACCAGGGCGGCGAAGAAAGCGATCCGGTCGCCCTGGCGGCGGCAACCCTCAACCTGGATGCGGGCGGCGGCGCGCGGGGCAAGGTGGCCGGCATTCCCGCTCTGGCCATGCCGCACAAGTTGCGTGTGGAACTGGAATACGCCGACCCCAACGGGGAAATCCAGACCGTCAGCACCACCACGCCGTGGTGGCCGGCCAATGTGGTGCTGGGTCTGAAGAAGGGCGACTGGGCGCGCGCCGGCACTCGCCACAGCCTCACCTTCCAGGCGGTCGACCCGCAAGGTCGTCCCGTCGCCAACGCGCCGATCGAAGTGAAAATGGCCCTGCGCCAGACCTTTGGCTATCGCGAACGCCTGGCCGGCGGTTTCTACGGCTATCGCAACGAAACCCGGGAAACGGCCCTGCCGGACACCTGCGACGGCAAGAGCGATGCCAGGGGCCGCTTTACCTGCGCCGCCCGCACCGAACAGGGGGGCGAGGTCGTGATCGTTGCGACGGCGCGCGACGCCCAGGGGCGCATCGCCAAAACCACGCACAGCTACTGGGTGGCCGGCCGCGACGAGTGGGTGTTCGCCCAGGACAACCACGACCGCATCGACCTGATCCCGGAAAGGAAACACTACGAACCTGGCCAGACCGCGCGCTTCCAGGTGCGCATGCCGTACCGCAAGGCCACCGCCCTGGTTACCGTGGAACGCGAGGGCGTGCTCGACGCGCGCGTGGTCACCCTGTCCGGCAAGGCGCCGGTGCTGGATATTCCGGTCAAGGCCGGGTGGGCGCCCAATGTTTTCGTCTCCGCCCTGGTACTGCGCGGCCGCAACGACGACATCAAGCCCAGCGCGCTGGTCGATCTGGGCCGCCCCGCGTTCAAGCTGGGCATCGCCGGCATCGAGGTGGGCCAGCAGGCGCATCGCTTGAACGTGGAGGTGAAAACCGACCGCGCCAGCTACCAGATTCGCGAAAAAGCCAAAGTGCGGGTCAAGGTGCGCACGCCGGAAGGCAAGGCGCCCCCGGTCGGCACCGAGATCACCCTGGCCGCCGTCGATGAAGGCTTGCTGGAACTCGCCCCCAACTCAAGCTGGAAGCTGCTGGAAGCCATGATGGCCGAACGCGGTTATGCCGTGCGAACCTTCACCGCGCAGATGCAGATCACCGGCAAACGCCACTTCGGCAAGAAGGCCCTGCCCGCCGGCGGTGGCGGCGGCAAGCTGCCGACGCGCGAGCTGTTCGACACCCTGCTGTTCTGGCGGGGCAGCCTGACGCTCGACGCGAACGGCGAAGCCGACGTCGAGGTGCCGCTGAACGACAGCCTCACCGCCTTCCGCATCGTCGCCATCGCCGCCTCGGAAACCCGCTTCGGCAGCGGGGATGCCGGCATCCGCTCCACTCAGGATTTGCAGCTGGTTTCCGGCCTGCCGCCGGTGGTGCGCGAGGGCGACCGCCTGCAAGCCCATGTCACGGTGCGCAACGGCAGCGAGCGCTGGATGCGGGTCGAGGTGAGCGGCGCAGCCCAGGGCCAGAAAGACCTGCCGCCGCAAACCGCGCGCCTCGCCGCCGGGGAAAGCCGGGAACTGGCCTGGCCGGTCGTCGTGCCGGAACGTGGGGACAGTCTGGAATGGACGTTCAACGCAAGCGAGGTCGGCGGCAAGGGGCGGGACGCCCTCAAGGTGAAGCAGGCGGTGCGCGATGCCGTGCCGGTGCGCGTGCAGTCCTCGGCCCTGTATCGCGTGGAAAACAAACTGGAGCTGCCGGTGGCCACGCCCGCCGAAGCGCTTCCCGGCAGCGGCGAACTGCGCGCCACCCTGGCGGCCAGCCTGCTCGACGGCCAGACCTCGTTGCGCGACTACATGCGCCGCTACCCCTATGCCTGTCTTGAGCAGAAGGCCTCGAAGGCCATCGCCACGCGCGACAACAGCGCCTGGCAGGCGCTGCTGGACGATCTGCCCACCTATCAGGCGGAGAGCGGCCTGCTCGACTTCTTCCCCGGCGCCGGCGAAGGCAGCGTCGCGCTCACCGCCTATGTGTTGTCCATCGCCCACGAGGCCGGCTGGAACCTGCCGGTGGATGCCAGGGCGCGCATGGAAAACGCCTTGGAGGGCTATGTCGCGGGCAAGCTGGAAACCCGGCGCGGCGTCTGGGAAGCATCCGGCGGCGGCCCGGTGTCGCGGCTCGCCGCCCTGGAAGCCCTGTCGCGCGGCGGCAAGGCGACACCGGCGCTGATCGCCACCGTCAAAACGGAACCCCGGCTGTGGGCCACTTCGGCGCTGATCGACTGGATCGGCATCCTTAAACGCGCGCCCACCCTGGCGCAACGCGACGCCTTGCTGAAAGAGGCCCATGCCGCGCTGGAGAGCCGCTTCACCTACGGCGGCCGCCGTCTCGACTTCGCCAACGAGGCGGGCGACGGCCTCTGGTGGATGATGGCTTCCGCCGATAGCAACGCCCTGCGCGCGCTGCTCGCCCTGGTCGATGAACCGGCCTGGAAGGAGCGGCTGCCCAGGTTCGCCGCCGCCGTGCTGGGGCGGCAACGGGAGGGGCGCTGGAATACCACCACCGCCAACGCCTGGGGCACGCTGGCGCTGGAGCGCTACCAGCAACGCTTCGAGGCGGTGAAGCCGGCCGGCAAGAGCTATGTGGCGCTGGGCAAGGAAGGGCGGTTGATCGACTGGAGTGTGTTCTCCAATGGGGCCACCGCCTTCCTGCCGCTGGGCTCCGGGGCGGCGACCCTGCACGTCAAGCATGAAGGACAGGGTGAACCCTATGTCGGCGTCACCATCCTGGCGGCCGTGCCGATCAAAGCCCCGGTGCAACACGGCTACGGCATCCGCCGCGAGCTGTTGCCGATCGACCAGAAAATTCCCGGCAAATGGAGCCGGGGCGATGTCGTGCGCGTGCGCTTGAGCATCGACGCCCGCGACGATATGGGCTGGGTGGTCGTGGAAGACCCCATTCCCGCCGGCGCCAGCATTCTCGCCGGCAGCGGCAAACGCGGCTCCACCCTGCTTGCTCAAGGCGAGGGTGGCAACCTCGGTGGCAACCCCGGCGGAAACGCCTGGCCGGCCTGGCGGGAACACTTGTTCGACACTTTCCGCGCCTACTACGAATGGCTGCCGCGCGGCCACCATGGCGTTGAATACACCCTGCGCCTGAACAACGACGGCGCCTACCACCTACCGCCCACGCGGGTGGAAGCGATGTATGCGCCAGAGCTATACGGCGAAGCGCCGAATGGGGTGTTCGAGGTCGGGAAATGAAGGGCGCCGAGTTTCTGGATTCACGAAACGTGTGAGTTGCAGATGCGCAAATCACTTGTCGTGATTTCGGTCGACGGTACGCGTCGGTAGTGTTTCTCGTCGACGGCCTTGATTTCGGCATCTTGCAAATTTTGATGGGGGGTGTGAACTGTTGCGCCACGCTGCCCGGATAACACGCGGCTCCCGAGTGTGCGCGATGTGTGTTGAAGCTCATGCCCGCCAGGGCGGAATGAGTGGTTCGCACATTCTTCGGGACGTGAAACCAAGGGCATGCCTTGCCGCCTTGGTAGGGCGGGAGGGCTTCCGGTATCATTCGCCATCCCTGCTTCTGCCAATTCCATGACTCGTTATATCTTCGTCACCGGCGGCGTGGTGTCCTCCCTGGGCAAAGGCATCGCCGCCGCGTCTCTGGGCGCCATTCTCGAATCGCGCGGCCTCACGGTCACCCATCTCAAGCTCGACCCCTACATCAACGTCGATCCGGGCACCATGAGCCCGTTTCAGCACGGCGAGGTGTTCGTCACCGAGGACGGTGCCGAGACCGACCTTGATCTGGGCCATTACGAACGCTTCACGCGCGCCAAGATGGGCAAGCGCAACAACTTCACCACCGGCCAGATTTACGAGTCGGTCATCAAGAAGGAGCGGCGTGGCGAGTATCTGGGCAAGACCGTGCAGGTCATCCCGCACATCACCGACGAGATCAAGGCCTATATCAAGCGTGGTGCCGAAGGCGCCGACGTGGCCATCGTCGAGATCGGCGGCACGGTAGGCGACATCGAATCGCTGCCGTTCCTGGAGGCCATCCGCCAGATGGGCATCGAGGAAGGCAAGCACAGCACCTGTTTCATCCACCTGACCCTGCTGCCTTACATTCCGACCGCCGGCGAACTGAAGACCAAGCCGACCCAGCATTCCGTGAAGGAGTTGCGCGAGATCGGCATCCAGCCGGATGTGTTGTTGTGCCGCGCCGACCGCTCCATCCCGGTGGAAGAGCGGCGCAAGATCGCGTTGTTTTGCAACGTGATGCCGGAAGCGGTGATCGAGGCGCTGGACGCGACGAGCATCTACAAGATTCCCAGCATGCTGCACGACCAGATACTGGATCAGATCGTCTGCCACAAGCTCGGCATCCTGGCGCGCGCGGCCGATCTATCGGTGTGGAACCGTCTGGTGGACGCGCTGGAGCACCCGTTGCATCAGGTCAATGTCGCCTTCGTCGGCAAATATGTCGATCTCACCGAGTCGTACAAGTCGCTGTCGGAAGCACTGATCCACGCCGGCATCCATACCCGCAGCGAGGTCAAGATCCATTACATCGACTCCGAAGCCCTGGAGCGCGATGGCTGCGATGCCCTGGTGGAGATGGATGCCATCCTGGTGCCGGGCGGTTTCGGCAAGCGCGGCACCGAGGGCAAAATCTGTGCGATCCGCTATGCGCGCGAAAACAGGGTGCCCTATCTGGGTATCTGCCTCGGCATGCAGCTGGCCGTGGTCGAATATGCTCGCGACGTGGCCGACATGGGGGGCGCCCACTCCACCGAATTCGAGCCGGATACGCCTTACCCCGTCATTGGCCTGATCACCGAATGGCAGACCGCCGACGGCCGCGTCGAGCAGCGCAGCGCGCAATCCGACCTCGGCGGCAGCATGCGCCTGGGCGGCCAGGTCTGCCTGCTGGAAGCCGGCTCTCTGGCGCGCGAGGTGTATGGCAAGGATCAGATCATTGAACGCCATCGCCATCGTTATGAGGTCAACAACGCGCTGCGCGGCAAGCTGGAAGCCGCCGGCCTCAAGGTGTCCGGCCGCGCGCCCGGCACCGATCTGTGCGAGATGGTGGAATTGCCGCGCGAGGTACATCCCTGGTTCATCGCCTGCCAGTTCCATCCGGAATTCACCTCCAACCCGCGTGACGGCCATCCCCTGTTCAAGGCCTTTGTGGAAGCGGCCCTGCGGGCACGGGAAGAGCGGCCGTGAGGGCCGTTGCGAATGTGTGTTTTTTTGCTCCGGCGCGCATTCAACCCATTTCAGGATGAAACATGAAACTCTGCGGCTTTGAAGTCGGCCTCGACCAACCCCTGTTCCTGATCGCCGGCCCCTGCGTGATCGAATCGGAGCAGATGGCGCTGGATACCGCCGGCGCGCTCAAGGAAATCTGCGCCGAGGTCGGCATCCACTTCATCTACAAATCCTCCTTCGACAAGGCCAACCGTTCTTCCGGCAAGTCGTTCCGGGGGCTGGGGCTGGACGAGGGCCTGCGCATCCTGTCCGAAGTGAAGAAACAACTCGGCCTTCCGGTCATCACCGATATTCACACCGAGGCGGAAATCGCCCCGGTGGCGGCGGTGGTGGATGTCCTGCAAACCCCCGCCTTCCTGTGCCGGCAGACCGATTTCATCCAGGCCTGCGCCGCTTCCGGCAAGCCGGTGAACATCAAGAAGGGCCAGTTCCTGGCGCCCGGCGACATGAAGAACGTGGTCGCCAAGGCGAAGGACGCGATTCTGGCAAAGGCGGGCGACACGGACAGCATCATGGTGTGCGAGCGCGGCGTTTCGTTCGGCTACAACACTTTGATTTCCGACATGCGCGGCCTGGCCATCATGCGCGACACCGGCTGCCCGGTGGTGTTCGACGCCACCCACTCGGTGCAGCAGCCGGGCGGGCAGGGCGATCGTTCCGGTGGTCAGCGCGAGTTCGTTCCGGTGCTGGCGCGGGCGGCGGTGGCCGTGGGCATCGCCGGCCTGTTCGCGGAAACCCATCCCGACCCGGCCAAGGCACTTTCCGACGGCCCCAATGCCTGGCCGCTGCATCTGATGAAGGAATTGCTGCATACCCTCAAGGACATTGATGCCTTGGTGAAACAACAGGGCTTTATCGAAGCCCGTTTGTAATCGGCGGCCACCCGCCGTCTTACTGTGAGAAAGAGGAAATAAATTGAGCGCTATCGTTGATGTCATCGCCCGCGAAATTCTGGATTCACGCGGCAACCCCACCGTCGAAGCCGATGTGCTTCTCGAATCCGGCGTGCTCGGCCGCGCCGCCGTCCCCTCCGGCGCCTCCACCGGCAGCCGCGAAGCCATCGAACTGCGCGATGGCGACAAGTCCCGTTATCTGGGCAAAGGCGTGTTGCTCGCCGTCGAGAATGTGAATACCGAAATCGCCGAAGCCATCCTGGGCCTGGACGCGGAAGAACAGCACCTGATCGACCAGACCCTGATCGACCTGGACGGCACCGAGAACAAATCCCGCCTCGGCGCCAACGCCATGCTGGCGGTGTCGATGGCTTGCGCCCGCGCCGCCGCCGAGGACAGCGGCCTGCCGTTGTATCGCTACCTGGGCGGCGCCGGCCCCATGCACCTGCCGCTGCCGATGATGAACATCGTCAACGGTGGCGCGCATGCCAACAACAGCGTGGACATGCAGGAATTCATGATTATCCCGGCCGGCGTCAAGAGCTTCCGCGAAGCCCTGCGCTGTGGCGCCGAGGTGTTCCACACCCTCAGGAAAATCCTCGACAAGGCCGGCCACCCCACCACCGTCGGCGACGAAGGCGGCTTCGCGCCCAACTTCAAGTCCAACGAGGAAGCCCTCAAGTTCATCATGGAAGCCATCTCCGGCGCCGGCTACACGCCTGGTTCCGACGTGTTGATCGGCCTCGACTGCGCCGCTTCCGAGTTCTACAAGGACGGCCGTTACGTGCTGGAGTCCGAGGGCCTGAAACTCACCTCCGCCGAGTTCACCGACTATCTCGCCGCCTGGGTGGACAAGTACCCGATCATCAGCATCGAGGACGGCATGGCGGAAGGCGACTGGGACGGCTGGGCGCTGCATACCGCCAAGCTGGGCAAGCAAATCCAGATCGTTGGTGACGACCTCTTCGTGACCAACGCCAGGATTCTGCGCGAAGGCATCCAGAAGAACATCGCCAACTCCATCCTGATCAAGGTCAACCAGATCGGCACCCTCTCGGAAACCTTCGACGCCATCGAAACCGCCAAGCGCGCCGGCTATACCTCGGTGATTTCTCACCGCTCCGGCGAAACCGAGGATGCTTTCATCGCCGACCTCGCCGTGGGCAGCAACGCGCTGCAAATCAAGACCGGCTCCCTCTCGCGCGCGGATCGCATGGCCAAATACAACCAGCTTCTGCGTATCGAAGAGGAGCTCGCCGAACTCGCGCGTTTCCCTGGAAAAGAAGCTTTCTACCAACTCAGATGAAATGCGTGGTCTGTCCTGGGCGCTGGCGGTGCTTATCCTCCTGTTGCAATACCCGCTCTGGCTGGGCAAGGGCAGCTGGCTGCGGGTATGGGAGCTGGAACGGGAGGTGAACGCTCAGAAGACCGCCAATCTGGCCCTGGAAGCACGCAACGTCCAATTGGGCGCGGAGGCGCAGGATCTGCACGGCGGTTATGATGCGCTGGAGGGACGCGCCCGTTTCGAGTTGGGCATGGTGCGGGCCGACGAAGTTTTCATTCATGTAATCGACCCTGAAGGCGGCAAAACGTCAGACGGCGACGTCGGCGTTTCGCCGCGCGAGGAGAGCAAAAAGCCATGATGACCACGCTACAGATCGTTCTGGCCATTGTCGGCATCGGCATGATCGGCGCCATCGTCCTATACAACCTGATTCAGGAACGGCGTTTTCGCAAGGAGGCGGATCGTCTGTTCTCGCACAAGCGCGACGACATCATGTTGGGTGAGGCGGTACGCACCGATCCCAGCCGCCGCCAGGGTGAAACCCGCATCCAGTTGACGGGTCAGGAAGCCGCTTCTCCGGAAGCGCGCCAGGCCGTGGAGGAGGCGGATGCGCCGTTGCGAGGGGGGCATCGGGATGTGGATTTCTCCTTCCCCGATTCTTTGGAAAAGCCGCAACGGCGGGATGAGAAGGGTTCACCGCCGCCGCCCCTGGGTGACCTGCCTTCGCGCCAGGCGCCGCGCGCTCCCGCGCCGGCCGCGCCGGCAAGATCGCAGCCGCATCCCCCCGAACCACCCCGGGCGGCGCCCGAATTGAAACCGCTGGAAGTGGAGCCGCCGGAAGAGGAACTTGGCTATCTGCCGCCGCTCACCGCTTCCTTCCGTGAATCCAGCCAGGCCGCCGTGGCGCCCGCCGCCCAGGCTCCGGCGGGTAGTGGTCTGGATGCGCAAACCGAGTTCATCGCGCGCCTCAAGTTCGCCAACCCGGCATTTACCTCCTATGCCGGGCTGCTCAACAGCCTGCGCCGGGTCGGCAAGCCGGTACGCTCATATGGCCTGCGCGCCGACGGCGTCTGGGAAGCGCTGACCGGCAATCCGCGCAATGCCTACAGCCAGATGGAGCTGGGGTTGCAATTGGCGGATCGTGGCGGAGCCGTCGCCCAGGATCAGCTCGACGCCTTCTGCCGCACCCTCTATACCTTCGCCGCCGATGCCGGCGGCGCCGTGATCTGTCCGGAAAAGGAAGAAGCCTTGGCGCGGGCAGGCGAACTCGACCTGTTCTGCATGAATGTCGATGTGCTGATGGGCCTGAACGTGGTGGCCGCCGATACGCACCCCTTCACCAGCGAAGCCATCCACACCGCCGCCACCGCCGCCGGCCTCACGCTGGAGCGCGACGGCATCTACCACGCGCGCGACGAAAATGGCTACAGCCTGTTTACCCTGACCAACCAGGAAGAGCATCCGTTTCCCCAGGATGGGCGCGGCCTCACCACGCAGGGCGTGACCTTGTTGTTCGACGTGCCGCGTGTGGCCGATGGCGTCAACGTGTTCGACCGCATGACCGAGTTCGGCTACAGCCTGGCCGATCGCCTGTCCGGCCGCCTGGTGGACGACAACGGGCGCGCCGTCAGCAACGACAGTCTGAACCGCGACCGTGCCCGCCTGGTGGAGTTCTATGCCCGCATGCAGCGGCAGAACATTCCTGCGGGCGGCGAGCGCGCGCTCAGGCTGTTCGCGTGAGGCGTGGCGGGTGAGCGATGCGGCGGAGGAGCGGCGCGCCAGTGAACTTCGCCGACTGATCGAGGACGCCAACTACCGCTATTACGCCCTCGACGATCCCGCCATTCCGGACGTCGAATTCGACCGCCAGTTGCGCGAGCTACAAGACCTGGAAGCCGCGCATCCCGAACTGCTTACGCCCGACTCGCCGACCCAGCGGGTGGGCGCCGGGCCGCTCAAGGATTTCGCCCAGGTCGCGCATGACGTTCCCATGCTTTCCCTCAACAACGCCTTTTCCGAGGGTGAAGTCGCGGCCTTCGACCGGAGAGTACGTGAAGGCCTGGGGCGCGAGGGGCTGGAACTGGAAGACGAAACCGAGTACGCCGTCGAGCCCAAGTTCGACGGCCTGGCCATCACCCTGCGCTATGAACGCGGCGTGTTCGTGCGCGGCGCCACCCGTGGCGACGGCGCCACCGGCGAGGATGTCAGCGCCAATCTGCGCACCATTCGCGCCATACCCATGCGCCTGGCCGGCGACAACCCGCCCGCCGTGCTGGAAGTGCGCGGCGAGGTACTGATGCTGCGGCGCGACTTCGACCAGTTGAATCAGGAAGCGTGCGACAAGGGCGAAAAAACCTTCGTCAACCCGCGCAACGCCGCCGCCGGCAGCCTGCGCCAGCTTGATTCACGCATCACCGCGAAACGCCGCCTGCATTTCTTCAGCTATGGCATCGGCCGCGTCGAGGGCGTCGAGCTTCCCGCAACCCACTCCGAAATCATGGACTGGCTGGCCACGCTGCGCATGCCGGTGGCGCGACAACGCCGTGTGGTATCCGGCGTGAGCGGCCTGATGGCCTATTTCAAAGCACTGGGCGAGCAACGTTCCACCCTGCCTTTCGATATCGACGGCGCCGTATACAAGGTCAACCGCCTCGCCGATCAGGAGCGGCTCGGCTTCGTTTCGCGCGCGCCGCGTTTCGCCATCGCCCACAAATACCCGGCCCAGGAGGAACTCACGGAGGTGGAAGGCATCGACGTGCAGGTTGGCCGCACCGGCGCGCTGACGCCGGTGGCGCGGCTCAAGCCGGTATTCGTCGGCGGCGTCACCGTCACCAACGCCACCTTGCACAATGAGGACGAGGCGCGGCGCAAGGATGTGCGCGTGGGGGATACCGTGATCGTGCGCCGCGCTGGCGACGTGATTCCGGAAGTGGTGGGCAGCCTGCCCGAGCGGCGCCCGATGCGCGATTTGGCCACCCCCCTGCATGAACCCTTCGTCATGCCCGCTGTCTGCCCGGAGTGCGGCGCGCCCGTGCTGCGCCTCGAAGGCGAGTCCGCCACGCGTTGCACGAACGGGCTTGCCTGCCCGGCGCAGCGCAAGCAAGCCATCCTGCACTTCGCCTCGCGGCGGGCGATGGACATCGAGGGCCTCGGCGACAAACTGGTGGAGCAACTGGTGGATCGCGGCCTGGCGCGGACGCCGGCCGATCTCTACGCGCTTGGACTGGAACAACTCGCCGGCCTGGAACGCATGGCGCAAAAATCGGCGGAAAACCTGCTGTCTGCGATTGCCGCCAGCCGCCACCGCCCCCTGGCTCGCTTCATCTTCGCGTTGGGCATCCGCCAGGTCGGCGAGCAGACCGCCAAGGATCTGGCGCGACATTTCGGCAAACTGGACGCAATCCAGGGGGCCACCGCAGATACGTTGTTGCAGGTGCCCGACGTGGGCCCGGTGGTTGCCGCCTCCATCGCCGCCTTTTTCCGGGAAAGCCACAACCAGGCGGTGATTGAGGCATTGCGAAGGGTGCAAGCCTGGGTCGATGGCGAGGCACAAGCGGTGCCGCCCGGACGTTTCGCCGGCAAGACTTTTGTCCTTACCGGCACCCTGCCCAACCTGACCCGCGATCAGGCCAAGGCGCGCATCGAGGCCGAGGGTGGTAAGGTCGCGGGTAGTGTTTCCGGCAAGACCGATTATGTCGTCGCGGGCGCGGAACCTGGTTCCAAGCTCGTGAAGGCCGAACAACTGAACATTGAAATCCTGGACGAGACCGCATTTCTATATCTGTTTGACAAGGGAGAACCACCACGATGAAACGCGTCACCAAAGCCGTATTTCCCGCCGCCGGCATGGGCACCCGCTTCCTTCCCGCCACCAAGGCCAGCCCCAAGGAAATGCTGCCCATCGTCGACAAGCCGCTGATCCAGTACGCGGCGGAAGAAGCGGCGGCGGCCGGTATCACCGATCTGATCTTCATCATCGGTCGCACCAAGCGCGCCATCGCCGATCATTTCGACAAGGCCTACGAACTGGAAGTGGAACTGGAGACCAAGGGCAAATTGAAGGCGCTGGAAGACCTGCGCGGCCTGTTGCCGGCCAACGTCAATTACATCTTCATCCGCCAGGCCGAGGCGCTGGGCCTGGGCCACGCCGTCCTGTGCGCGCGGCCGGCGGTGAACGACGAGCCCTTCGCCGTGCTCCTGGCCGACGACCTGATCGACGGTGAGCCGGGAGTGACCAAGCAGATGTGCGACCTCTACAACTACTACCAATGCTCGCTGGTGGGCGTGCAGAACGTCGCCCCCGAGGAAACCGGCTCCTACGGCATCGTCGCCGCCGAGCCTCTCGCCGAGCGCCTGTCGCGCGTCACCCAGATCGTGGAAAAACCCGCTCCGGAGGCCGCGCCTTCCACTCTCGGCGTGGTGGGGCGCTATGTGCTCACCCCGCGCATCTTCCATCATCTCCAGCACATCGAACGCGGCGCCGGCGGCGAATTGCAGCTCACCGACGCCATCGCCGCCCTGCTCCAGGAACAACAGGTGCTGGCCTATGAGTTCGAGGGCAAGCGCTATGACTGCGGCAACAAGCTGGGCTATCTCGAAGCCACGGTGGAATACGCCCTCAAGCATCCGGAAGTCAGCGGTGAGTTCCAGACCTACCTGGAAAGGCGTTTCTGCGGGCCTTGCCGGCACAATGCGTAGGGCGGGAGAGGGAACTCGGGAGCCCGCCGGAACGAACCGGCGCCCGGCCTACAACCGCTCACGCAAACCACGTAGAATCGCCGCGCCCGCGTGGTAACCCGACAGCCTCGCCAAGGCAAGGACACGCGATAAACCACTCGATAAGCGTTTGAACCCAGGTTAAATGCGGATTCTCCTCAGCAATGACGACGGCTATTTCGCCCCCGGACTCGCCGTCCTCGCCGCCACCCTCGGCCGTCATGGCCATGAAATCACGGTGGTCGCCCCCGAGCGCGACCGCAGCGGCGCGAGCAATTCCCTGACACTGGATCGGCCGTTGATGGTGCGCGAGACGCCGGGCGGCTTTCACTATGTCAACGGCACTCCCACGGACTGCGTGCACCTGGCGGTGACCGGCTTGTTGCCGCACCTGCCCGACATGGTCATTTCCGGCATCAACCACGGCGCCAACATGGGGGACGACACGGTGTATTCCGGCACCGTGGCGGCCGCGACCGAAGGGTTCCTGCTGGGCATTCCCTCCGTGGCGGTCTCGCTGGCCAACGTATCGTTTGCCAAATCGTTTGCCAATACCCAGGATGAAAACTTCCAGACGGCGGCGGATTACATTGCCGGGCTGGTGGCGCGCTTCGCCGAGCGGCCTTTCCCCGAGCACGTGCTGCTCAACGTCAACGTTCCCGATGTGCCGGCCGACCGGATCACCGGGGTGGAAGTCACCCGGCTGGGACGCCGCCACAAGGCGCAGGACACGGTGAAGACCATCAATCCACGCAACCAGACCATGTACTGGGTGGGCGCGGCGGGCGCGGCGCAGGACGCCGGCGCGGGCACGGATTTCCACGCCCTGGCGCGCGGCTGCATTTCCCTCACCCCCTTGCAACTGGACCTGACCCGCTATGCCCAGATGGGCCTGGTCGAAGACTGGTTGGCGCGATGAACGTCGGCATCGGCATGATCTCGCAGCGCACCCGGGGGCGCATGCTGGAGCGGCTCAAGGAGCAGGGCATCAAGGATGCGATGGTGCTGGCCGCCATGAACGCGATGCCGCGCCACCCCTTCGTGGAAGAAGCGCTGCATTCGCGCGCTTATGAAGACACGCCGCTGCCCATCGGCCAGGGCCAGACCATCTCCAGCCCCTATACCGTCGCGCGTTCCTGCGAGCTGGCCTGCCAGGGCCGCATCCTGGAACGGGTGCTGGAAATAGGCGGTGGTTGCGGCTATCAGGCGGCGGTGCTGTCGCGGTTGGCGAAAGAAGTGGTCAGTGTCGAGCGCATCGCCAAACTGGTCGGCCGCGCGCGCCTGACCTTGCGCGGCCTGCGCGTCAACAACGTGCTGATGAAGAACGCTGACGGCAGCCACGGCTTCAAGGAAGCCGCGCCGTTCGACGCCATCATCGTCGCCGCCGCCATGCCCTACATTCCCGAAGAGTTGAAACACCAGCTCAAGCCTGGTGGCCGTCTCGTGGCCCCGGTCGGCGCGGGCGAATCGCAGGTTCTGGTGGTGGTGGACGCCGATCCGGAGGGTGGTTACCGCGAGCGTATTCTGGAGGCGGTCAAGTTCGTGCCCTTGCTGGAGGGCGTGAGCTGACCCGGCCGCTCGCCTCCCCAATCGTCTGTTCATTGCTGGCCATGTTCGCGGGCTGCGCCGGCACCCACACCGCCGCGCCGATACGCGAGCTCCCGCATGGCGGGCCGCTGGCGGCCGGCAAACCGCCGCCCCCGGTGGCGCCCGGTTACTACCGGATTCAGCCGGGTGACACCCTCTACAAGATCGCCTTCGAACACAATCAGGACACGCTCGATCTGGCGGCCTGGAACCATCTCGGCGACCCCGACCGCATTCGCGCCGGCGATACGTTGCGCGTGGCGCCGCCCAAGCCCGCGCTCGCCGCGCGCGCCGCGCCGCCGCCGACGCAAACCAGAATGCCGGCGAATCAGGCATCCACGCAGCCCGCCGCCTCCGCAGTGGCGGAGGACATCGCGCCCGACATCTGGTCCTGGCCCCTGCGCGGCCCGTTGCTGGCGCGTTTCGGAGAAGGCCTGAACAAGGGCATCGACATTGCCGGCCCGCGCGGCATGTTGGTGCAGGCCGCCGCGCCCGGCCGGGTCGTTTATGCGGGCTCCGGGTTGCGGGGCTACGGAAAACTCATCATTATCCGCCACGGCAAAACCTTGCTTTCCGCCTATGCGCACAATGCGCGCATCCTGGTTTCGGAAGGGCAGAGCGTCGCGCGCGGCCAGGCCGTGGGCGAGATTGGCGATAGCGACGCCGACCAGGTCAAGCTGCATTTCGAGATTCGTGAGCGGGGTTTGCCGGTCGATCCGCTGATTTATCTCCCTAATGCCGGTTAGCAGCCTGTCGGGTGCGCCGGCCAGTACAAACCGACAGGCCGTAGGAGCAACGATGCAGGATGAACGCGATCTCGACGCGGAACCGGAAATGCGGGAGAGCCCGGACGGAAGCATCATTCCCCCCCCTTCGACCGAGCCTCATTACGAGTACGACGACCTTCCCGATGTCACCCAGCTCTACCTCAACGAAATCGGACGCGAGGGCCTGCTGACGCCCGAGCAGGAGCGCACCCTGTCGACGCGGGCGCGTGAAGGCGATTTCGCGGCGCGGCAGAAGATGATCGAACACAACCTGCGCCTGGTCGTGAATATCGCCAAGCACTATCTCAAGCGCGGCCTGACCCTGCTGGACCTGATCGAGGAAGGCAATCTCGGGCTGATGCACGCCCTGGAAAAATTCGAACCGGAACGCGGCTTCCGCTTTTCCACCTATGCCACCTGGTGGATACGCCAGAACATCGAGCGGGCGATCATGAACCAGTCGCGCACCATCCGCCTGCCGGTGCATGTCATCAAGGAACTCAACATCTTCCTGCGCGCGCAGCGGCATCTGGAAATGCATGGCGTGCCGGATGCCGGCCCGGAAGAAATCGCCGGTCTCACCGGCAAACCAGTGGAGGAGGTGCGCCGCGTGCTCGCCCTGAACGACCGGGTGGCCTCCCTGGATGCGCCTTTGGACATCGACCCCACGCTTTCCATAGGCGAGTCGATCGCCGACGAACATTCGGAAAAGCCGGAAGACATGCTGCAACTGGCCGAGATCGAACACTATGTGCGCGAGTGGATGGCGGAACTCAGCGAAAAGCAGCGCTGGGTGATCGAATGCCGCTTCGGCCTCAACAACCAGGATGTCTCCACCCTGGAGCAACTGGCCGAACAACTCGGCGTGACCCGTGAGCGGGTGCGCCAGATCCAGGTCGAGGCGCTGCAAGCCCTGCGCCGCATCCTGAGGCGCAAGGGCGTATCGAAGGACGGCCTGCTGTAGGCCGCCCGCCGGAACCTGGCCGCCTGGTTCTACCGCTGATTCGCGACGATGCGATTGCGGCCGGCGTGTTTGGCCAGATAAAGCCTCTGGTCGGCCTGTTCGATCAGGCTGTCGACCACGCTGTCCGGCTTGGCGGCGGCGACGCCGGCGCTGAAAGCCACCTTGAAGATGGCTTCCTTGTCGCCATGCTGAATCGCCAAAAAATCCTCGCGGATGGTGTCCAGCATGTGTAACGCGTCCCGCTCGCCGCAATCGTTGAAGATCACCGCGAATTCCTCGCCACCGTAGCGCGCCACCACGTCGCTGCGGCGTATGCGTCGGCGCAGCAGGTTGGCCAGAGTCTTGAGCACCCGGTCGCCGGCCAGATGACCATGTTCGTCGTTGACCTCCTTGAAATGGTCGATATCCAGCAGGGCCAACGCCACTGACGAGCCATTGCGCTCGCCGCGCGCCAATTCCGCCGCCAGGCGCTCCTTGAAATGGGCGTGGGTCAACAGGCCGGTCAGGCTGTCCCGCGACATCAAGGCGCGCAGTTCCCGCGCTCGCCGCGCCCGGATGGTCACGGCGGCGACCAGATGCCGATCCTCGATCGGTTTGCCGAGGAAATCGTCGCCCCCCAGGCTCATGGCCTTGAGTTGCCGCTCCAGGGCTTGTTCCGTGGAGAGGAACACGATGGGCAGGCTGAGGTAGCGATCATCCTGGCGGATCAGGCGGGCCAGTTCCATGCCGCTGCATTCCGGCATGTACAGGTCGGTCAACAGAAGCTCGGTGTCATGGTTGGACAGCCATTCCAGCACCTGCCTGGGCTGGGTCAGGGCGGTCGCGCGCATGCCGGCCTGGCGCAGAACCAGGGCGTAGTGTTCGGCCAGCGCGGCCTCATCGTCGACGATCAGGATGCGGAATGGATCATCCGCCTCGCGGCGGGTCAGGTATTCCAGACGATCGAGCAGGAACGCCGGGTCGACCGGCTTGTGATAGTAGGCATCGGCGCCGGCGCGTATCGCCGCCAGGCGGGCGTCGAAATCGTCGCGCGCGGTCACGAAGATCACCGGCAAGTCACCCAGATCCAGATGCGCGCGCAATTCGCGCAGCAGGTCGGTGCCGGCCAGATCGCCTTCCGGAAGCATGACATCCAGCACCATCGCGTCCGGGCGCTGTTCCGCCACCGCCGCCTCGACGCCCTGTGTGCTCGGGAACACGCGCACGGTGTAGCCAAAACGCCCCAGTTGCAGGCGGAAATCCTCGGCCAGGGCCTGGTCATCCTCCACCAGATAGATCAGGCGGGACTCCATCGGCGCGAGCAGCGGCGCGGAGGGCGCGTCATGCGCAAGATCGGGAGCGGCGCCGGCTGACGCGACCAGTTGCGCCAGCCGCGCCGCCGCCTCTTGCCAGGCGGGCGCATCGGGATGATCGGGCCGCCGCTGCCAGGCCAACAACCGCTTTTCCAGATCGCGGGCGGTTTTGCTCATGCCGGGATAGCCGAACGTGCTGCCGGCGCCGGCCAGTCGATGGATCTGGTGATGCAGCATGCGCAACGTATCGGTTGACCAGGCTTCGCTTTCCAGCGCATGCCAAAGCGCCTTGATTTCACTCAGGCGCCCGGGCAGTTCGGCGGCGTATTCCGCGCGCAGGGCGGTCAATTCAGCTTGGTAATCGGCTTCGGTGATGGTCATGGCAAAGTGGCCCGCGAAAAAAACGAAAAGGCCGGAAACTCAGTCTCCGGCCAGGATGCCGGCGACGAGTTGTTCAAAATCCTCGCCTACCGGTTTGCTGATGTAATGGTCGCAGCCGGCGGCAATGGCCTTCTGGCTGTCCTGGCTCATGGCCGAGGCGGTGACGGCGGCGATCTTGCCGCTGTAGCCCTGTTCGCGCAGTTGCCGTACCGCCTCGTGGCCATCCATCTCCGGCATGTGCATGTCCATCAACACCAGGTCATAGGCGCCGGTCAGCGCCTTTTCCATGCCGACGCGGCCGTTCGCGGCCGTCTCGATTTCATGGCCCTGCATACGCAGGCGCAGGCCGAGCATGCGGCTGATCATCGCGTCATCTTCCACCAACAGAATGGTTGCCATGATGCTTACTCCTCGGGGTGGGGCAGGGTGAATGTGAAGGTGCTGCCCGCGCCGGGGCGGCTGTGGGCCGTGATGCTGCCGCCATGTAGTTCCACCAGGGACCTGGTGATGGCCAGGCCAAGGCCGGTGCCGCCGGCCTTGCGGGTGCTGGAACTGTCCACCTGGCGGAACTTGTCGAATATTTCCGGCAGATCCGCCTCCGGGATGCCGATGCCGGTATCCGCCACGCTGATCTCGGCATGCCCGTCGATTGCCCGCGCCTTGACCGTGATGTTGCCGCCTTCGGTAAATTTGATGGCGTTGCCCACCAGGTTGATGAATATCTGGCGCAGGCGCAGGGGATCGGCTCGTACCCGCAGGGCGCCCGCTTCGTTGACCAGGGTGATTCCCCGTTCCTGCGCCTTGAGGCGCAGACGATCGAGCACCTCGCTCACCACGTCGGCCAGCGCGAATACCTCCGGCCGCAGGTCCAGCTTGCCCGCCTCGATCTTGGACAAGTCGAGCAGATCGTTGATGAGGTGCAGCAGGTGGTCGCCCGAGGCCTGAATGTCACGGGCCATATCCACGATCATCTCGGCCGGCGGCATCGCCTCCGCTTTTTTGAGCAGGGGCAGATAGCCGAGGATGACCGTCAAGGGGGTGCGCAGCTCGTGGCTCATCATGTTGACGAACTCGGATTTCATGCGGTTGGCGCGTTCCGCCTGCTCCTTGGAGTCGCGTAGCGACTGTTCCGCCTCCTTGCGCAAGGTGGTGTCGACGATCATGCCGACGAACAGGATATCGCCCTCCATCCGGCTTTCACCCACCGCCAGGTCGATGGGAAACAGGCTGCCATCCTTGCGCCGCGCCACCACTTCCCGGCCGATGCCGATGATGTGCGGATCGCCGCTCGCCAGGTAGCGGCTCAGATAGCCGTCATGCGCGGAATGGTACGGTTCCGGCATGAGCATGTTGACGTTGCGCCCGATCACTTCCTCGGCCCGGTAGCCGAATGCGCGTTCCGCGGCCGGGTTGAAGGTGCGCACCGTGCCGTGTTCGTTCATGGTGATGATGGGGTTGACCGCCGTATCCACCACCGCGCGGTTGAGCGATTCGCTGGCCGCCAGCGCGCGGGTACGGTCCAGTACCTGTTGGCGGATGCTCTGCTGCCGGTTGAGCAGATGGGCCAGAAAGGCCGCCAGCACCGCGCTGATGACCAGACCCGCGAGTAGAACGGACCAGGATAAGGACTCCTGATGGGCGACGAGATAGGCTTGCGTCGGACGGGCGGAAAAGGTCCAGTCGCGGCCCGCCACTTTCAGGCTGTGGCGATATTCCAGATCAGCCCGGCTTTGCTCCCATTCTTCCGGCAAATGGGCGAACAGCAACTCGTCGCGTTCCAACGCCGCCACCTCGCGTATGCGCAGGGAAACATCACCCAGGCCCAGATGAGATTTGCGCATGGCGTCCTGGAAGATGTCGTCCAGGTAAAAGACGCCCACGGCAAAGCCCTGGAGCGCGGCGCGGCGTTGCGCGGGGGTTGTCGCCAGTCCGCCGTAGAGCGGCGCGAAAACCAGAAGGCTGGGTTTGCGCACGGCGTCCTGCACCAGGAAGACATTGGCGCTGGCCGTCAATTTTCCGCTATCCCGAGCCTGCTCCAAGGTAGCCCGCCGCAGGGGGTCGGAGCCCAGATCGAAGCCCAGGG
Organism: Hydrogenophilales bacterium; assembly: GCA_023258975.1. Lineage (GTDB taxonomy): Bacteria > Pseudomonadota > Gammaproteobacteria > Burkholderiales > Thiobacillaceae > PFJX01. The sequence continues at coordinate 93,630 of JAHFRD010000007.1, forward strand.
CGGCTTTGTTTTCCTCCATTGGGGCCAGGTAATGGATCGGGAAGTATTCATCGCGCGGGCTTGCGGGCCGCAGCCGGCCCTGGGCATCACGCTCGCTGATCTGGAAATCGGGTTGATCGCCGGCGCGCACCGCAGCCTCGAAACCGGCGCGTTGCCCGTGTTCCACCCTGCGTACCCATTCCAGAACATGGACGCTGGAGAGTTGGCGCAGCATCGGCGTGGCATAGCGTTCGAACTGGCCTCTCGAAATGCCCGGGGCTGCCTGCAGGAAGCGCTGCAGATCGCGAGAAGCCTCCAGGTTGACTTCGATCTCCCGCTCGAAAGAGGCGGCGTGCAGTCCCGCCAGATGCTGGAATTCGCCGCGCAGGCCGCGCTCTTGAATACGATCCGTGAAGCGCATGGCGACCAGGCTGACGGCCACGCCAATCAGGAAGACCCCCACGGCCAGCAGGCCGTTGCGGTTAACGGACATGGCGACGTGCCACCCCGAAGCATGAACGCCGCCAGTCCGTTCCCCCACCCCCAGCCCCTCCCCCGCTCGCGGGATACCGAAGGGTAGGGGCTTCATCAGAGGGGAGCTTCGAGCGTCGCCGTGCGACGTTCACGTTAAACAGCATGCGCGGGGCGGGTATTCCGGGTTGATTCATCGTGTCTTGTCGATCATGGCGTCAGATGTAGCGGCAACTCGTCGGCTGTCACGGGCCGGCCGAGATGGTAACCCTGAAAAAGTGTGCAACCCATTTCCAGTAACGCCTGTTGTTGCGGCGCGGTTTCCACGCCCTCGGCGACCACTTCCAACTCCAGGTGGCCGGCAATGGACAGCACGGCGCGAATGATCGCGGCATCCTTGGAATCCACGGTCAGTTCCCGCACGAAGGACTGGTCGATTTTCAAGCGATCCAGCGGCAGTTTTTTCAGATAGGCCAGGGAGGAATAGCCGGTGCCGAAGTCGTCGATGGAAAAGCGCACGCCCCGGCGGCGCAGCACCTGCATCTTGTCCACCGCCTCGACCAGATTGCCGATCAACACGCTTTCAGTCAGCTCCAGTTCCAGTTGCCGGGGGTTGGCGCCGGTGTCTTCCAGAATGCGCTCGACGCGGGCCACGAAATCGGCCTGATGGAACTGGCGCGCGCTGACGTTGACCGCCACATTGCCGATGTTCACCCCGGCCTGTCGCCAGGCCACGAGCTGGCGGCAGGCCTGGTTGAGCACCCAGTGGCCGATGGGCAGGATCAGGCCGGTCTCTTCCGCCAGGGGGATGAATTCGGCGGGCGGAATCACGCCGCGCTTGCCGTGGTTCCAGCGCAGCAGGGCTTCCACGCCGCGCAGGCGTCCCAGGCTGTCGATCTGGGGCTGGTAGCGCAGCATCAGTTCACCCGCGTCCAGGGCGTGGCGCAGATCGTTCTGCAATTGCAGACGCGATTCGGCCGCCGCCTGCATGTCCGGCGCGTAGAAGCGGATGGTGTCGCGCCCGGCCTGCTTGGCGCGGTACATGGCCACCTCGGCGTGCTGCAACACCGCTTCCGGGGTCTCCCCATTGTTGGGGAACAGGGTGATGCCCATGCTGGACGTGATATGCAACTGGCGCCCACCCAGATAGATCGGCTCGGCCAGGCTCTCGCGCAGCTTGTCCGCCACCCGGCGCGCCTCGAAACCCGCCTGGGCCTTGTTGTCGCCCAATTCGGGCAGCACCACCAGAAATTCGTCGCCACCGCGGCGCACCACCGTGTCGCCGACCCGAACCCGTTGCGAGAGGCGCTGGGCAACCTGATTCAGCAAGGCGTCGCCGCTGGCATGGCCGAGGGCGTCGTTGAAGGTCTTGAAGTTGTCCAGGTCGATGAACAGCACCGCGCCGAATGCCTCCCGGCGCCGCGCCATCGCCATGTCCTGGCGCAGCCGCTCCAGCAGCAACAGCAGATTGGGCAGCCCGGTCAGCGGGTCGTGTTGCGAGTGGAATTCCACTTCGGCGCGAGCCTGGCGGATGGACAGGCCGATGCTCAGGACTTCGGTGACGCGTTGCAGGAAAGCCATCTCCTGGTCGGATTGGCGATGCCCCTCGGGCAGATAGAGCGTGAGCACCCCCTGTAATTGGTGATCGGCCAGGATGGGCAGGGCATAGTGTCCGTGGGCTTCCATGCCCAGGTAGTGGGTTTCATGCCGCTCATCGACACAGGCGGTGTGCTGGATTTTTCGAGTCCGGGCCGCCGTTCCGCAGATGCAGTGCCCCAGGGGAACCCGCGCGCAAGTGGTCGCCAGCTCCGGGCTCAGGTTATGCGAGGCCGCCATGCGCAGCATCTCCTCGCCCGCCTCGGCTTCATTGACGAAGATCACGCCCTTGGGCAACAGGCGCAGCCACGGCACCGATACCAGCAGTGCTTCCAGTCCGCGCTGCAAAAACGACGTACTGTCGACCGGCTGAATGGCGAGGCGCAGCAATTCGCCGATGGCATGATCCTCGGCGGCGGTGTGTTGGGTTTTCGCGCGTTCGGCGTGGATTTCAGAAAGATCCAGGGTGGTGCCCACGAACTGGGTGAGGGCGCCGCCATCGCCGCGCACGGCGGTGATGCGCAACCAGACTGGACAAGGCCCGCCGAGCTTGCGTTTTTCCCAGGCTTCGCCTTCCCAGTAACCCTGCTTGCGCAAGGCGATGCCGATCTGTCGATAACTGGCCGAACCGGCTCGCCTCGCCAGGAGGCGGCGGGCGTTACGGCCCAGCACTTCCTCGGCGGCGTAACCGGTCAACTTGCTGAAGGCCCGGTTGACCCGAACCACCCAGCCTCGGGAGTCGGTAACGACGATGCTCTCGTGGGTTTCGAAAGCGGTGGCGGCCAGGCGCAGGGCATCCAGATTCACTCTGACGCGCCGGCAGATTCGATTGAGGGTATCCGCCATATCGGCCAGTTCACTCACGCCGCCGACCCGGATTTCTCCGGCGCTCTCGCCCCTGGACAGGCGCTCGGCGACAAGCAGCAGGCGCGCGGCCGGCCGGGTCACGGTGAAATGCAGCACCAGGGCAAGCAGCGCCCCCATGAACAGCGCCGCCAGCCAGAGCGGCAGCCCACTGGCCACCGCATGGGCCGCCAGCAACCCGACAAAGGCCAGAAACACCGTCAGCGGTTGCCAGACGCTCAGGGAAGGCAGGCGAGAGCGGCTCGTGATCCGCTCTCGCGAGGCATCGAAGCCGTTGTTCGGTAAGGGTTCTGGAATCGGAGTCATGGCACGCTTGCCTCTGGGGATGATTGGTTGTTACCCCCTAAGCGCAAGGCATGTGCCAGGTGCCGGCGTATTTCCGTACCAGCCCGAATAATCGTTTTAATTACAAATGCTTACAGATATTTTGTGGCGAGTTTTACGGCCCCGCGCCGATCCCGCCGGCGGCCGGCGCCACGCCATGCCCTTCGACTTCATGCGTTTTGCAGAAGAACTGCAAAATGCAGCACAATGGGCCGGAGTCAATAAGTCGGGAGAAATCATGAACACCCCTGCCCTGATCCTGCTGGTGGAAGACGATGTGCTGCTGGCGCGGGCCTACATGGCCTTTCTCTCCCGGCTGCCGTGCGAAACCGCCCATGTCGCCAGCGCGGCCGAGGCACTGGCTTTTTTTGCGCGGCGGCCACCGGATCTGCTGTTGCTGGATTTGCTGCTGCCCGACATGCACGGCATCGAACTGATGCGTGAACTGAACGAACGCGGCCTGGCCTGCCCCACCATCGTGGTCACGGTGGAAAACTCGGCCGATGTCGCGGTCAACGCCATGCAGGCCGGCGCGCTGGATTACCTGCTCAAACCGCTCAGTCCGGAACGCCTGGCCACCACGGTGAGCAACGCACTGGAAGGGCTGAACCTCAAGGCCCGCCTGCGCGATTACGAAGCCGCGCTGCCCGACGGAGGCTATGAGGGTTTCATCGGCACTTCACCGGTCATGCGCGTGCTCTACCGATTGATCGGCAACGCCGCCGCCTCCGACGCCAGCGTGTTCATCACCGGCGAAAGCGGCACCGGCAAGGACGTGTGCGCGGAGGCCATTCACAACCGTGGCCGCCGCGCCGGCAAAGCGCTCATCGCCATCAACTGCGCCGCCATTCCGCGCGAGTTGATGGAAAGCGAACTGTTCGGCCACCAGCGCGGCGCCTTCACCGGCGCCGAGCGCAATCGTGACGGCGCCATCGCCCTGGCCAACGGCGGCACCCTGTTTTTCGACGAAATCTGCGAACTCAACCTCGACCTGCAAGCCAAGCTGCTGCGCTTCGTCGAGAGCCGCGCCTACAAACCCGTCGGCGGCGGCCAGGAACTCGATTCCGATGTCCGCATCATCTGCGCCACCAACCGCGACCCCCTGGAAGAAGTCCGCGCCGGCCATTTCCGCGAAGACCTGTATTACCGCCTCTATGTGGTGCCCATCGCCCTGCCGCCGCTGCGCGACCGGCACGAGGACATCCTGTTTCTGGCGCGGCATTTTCTCGAACGTTTCGCGCGGGAAGAGGGCAAATCCTTTACCGGCATCAGCGCCCGTGCCGAAGCGGAATTGCTGGCCTACCCCTGGCCGGGCAATGTGCGCCAGTTGCAGAACGTGATTCGCCGCATCGTCGTCATGCAGGCGGGCGGCACGGTGGATGCGCTCATGCTGACGCCCGCGCCCCAGGCGAACCCGCCCGGCGGCGGCGCAAGCGGCGGCGCCAAATTCGCGACTCAGATTCGCCCGCTCTGGGAACAGGAGCGGGCCATCATCGAACGAGCCATCGCCCTGTGCGGCGGCAACGTCATCGAAGCCGCGTCCCGCCTCGGCATCAGCGATTCGACGATCTACCGGAAGCGGGCGAAGTGGCGGGTGGTGGAACCGGAATCAGCGGTTTCGGCCGACTGAACCGCGTGGCGCCGGCCTCCAACCGCCTCGCGCAAGTCTGGCCGGTCATGGCGCTTCGCCCCCCAACAAACGGTTAGATCGTGGCTCGCTGCGCTCGCACGATCTAACCTTACTCGTTAGCCCTATAGCAAGAAGCCACGTTCTAGCCCGTGGGAAATACCGCCTTCCCAATCTGCGGTCAGAAATTCACGCACAGAACTGAAGCAGTGCTCAACGACATCGGCGTAGATTGGATTCTTTTCATAGTTGGCATCGTATCTAAATTCTCGATCTGTATTCTTCTGTTTTCTTAGAACGTAAATTTGGTCAATTTTGTATTTTTTCAGATTTACTGACTCCGTCAGCTTTAGCCATTCCGCAACAACAATGTACATTGCATTAGGGTTTTTCTGCTTGAGCTGATCTGCTGCGGTGGAAACGTCTTGCAGCATTGTTTTGTCAAGATATGTTTTGCACTCAATGGCTACAGCAGGTATATCCCAATTATGCTCTTCCGAGATTTCAGAACCATTGCACTTTATCGTGGCTTTTACGCTCGCGCCAATAGCAAAATCGTGATCTTTAATTTCAACCAAGGCGTGCGGTTTTTTAACCATCTCCTTGTACGAAGGTGCTCTAAAAAATACATCCTTGAAAGAGTGTGACTTCCCGATCAAGGCAGTTTCAGAAATTCCACGAACAATATCTCTAAACAGGTAATACATAAACTCTTCCAAAACAGAAGAGTGAAGATTTGAGCGCGAATCAAATTTTTCGGCGTAATGTTGTTGATCTAAAAATTCTTTGTATTCGTTCAGAATCCTTACTCGCTCTGCGATGATTGTAGAGTCATTTTCGGCAGTTTCGGCGACTGGGCCGATCAGTGCTTCATTTGCTGATTTCCATTGGTTATAGCGAGCACGAATTTCAACCAAATAGCGCCGTGATTCTTCATCGCGGTACTTGGTTTGGTGATTTTCTTTTTGATCTAAATTATTTCCATGGATAAACATATTAATCTCCAAGCTGCTTAAGAATATTTTCTGCTATTGCCTTTGCCATTAATGGTGGGACAGCATTACCTATTTGGTTGTATTGGCAAAGATGCTTTTCTTCAAGCCGACCTTCGCGTTGCAATAGCTTGTGACTAACTACTGTGGGTTTGCCTTTGAATACATACCAATCAGGAAAAGACTGGATTCTTGCGCCTTCTCGTGCAGTGAAATTTCTGTTTTTGTATGGGTGTACAAAATTAGCGTAGAAAGAAGCTGGGACAGTGTGGCACTGTCGATCTGCATGCATTCTGCGATTATTCTGGTCATACGTTTTGTCTGAAAATTCTGTGCTATTTCTCCTTAAAGGCCGCAAATGGTCTGGCACGTCGGAACTTGAATCACCACAACTCATGGATGCAAAACGCTCAACAAGACGCTTTGAGTGATTCATGGATTTGTGGTTAAAAATCTTAGTTGTGCTATTGCGAAGAAGGCGCTGATATTCGTTCTGTGGGGATTTAGTGTACTCAGCCTCTTCTGCCCCCTCCCTGGCCTCAATTTCTGGTAGGTCTGAGATGGCATCCCATAGTGTTGGGCATTTTTTAAGGCCAACCTCAAACAAGTCTGGGGTGCTCATTATGGAATGCGTTTTTTCAGGAAATGGATTTTTCAGTTTTTTCTGTGTGGCGATTACTACAAGTCGTTTCCTGATTTGTGGAACGCCATAATCAGTGGCTTCAAGTGTGCGGTGCTCAACGTGATACCCAAGATTTTGCAACTCATTTTTAATGATCTCAATCACGAGATCATTGCTTTCTGTTTTTGCTTTAACCAGATTTGGAACGTTTTCCATAATCATAACTCTGGGTTTTAGCAATCGGCCAACACGTATAAATTCTTCAAAAAGCGAATTCTTTGGGTCTTTTGGATCGCCGCTATTTTTATTGCAGATGGAAAATCCTTGACAAGGCGGCCCACCAAGAACAATGTCAGGTTTGAATTTTCCAAAGGCACTCACAATTTGCTCATCGGTCATTGCTGTTATGTCGCCTTGCATGACCGTGGCTTTGGGATGATTGAATTTGAATGTTTCGCAAGCCCAGCTATCCATTTCAATAGCACCAACCACTTTGGCTCCTGCTAGTTCAAAACCTAAGCTAAACCCGCCAGCTCCTGCAAAGGTATCAAGTACGGAATACTGCATATTTTCTATATCTCTTTTGAATTAGGTCAAACTTTATGGGCTACGGATTTTAAGGGCTAACAGCTTCTTGATGTTCTTTTCGCTGGTGTAGTGCGCGCCCAACTGGCGGCGGCGATCACGGGCGTCGAGTTCGATGATCTTCTGGAACATCGCGCCGAAGATGGCCGGGGAGATGGCCGCCCAGTTGATCGCGCAGCAGGCGAGGAGCTGTTTCCGCATCTCGCCGTTGAAGTCCGGAATGGGCAGGTTTTTCTCGAACAGCCGGCCGTTGACGTAGGGGAAGCGGGCGAAATCGTCATCCAGCGATTTTTGCCGTTCGGCCTCGCGGGTGTTGAGCACCTCGAACAATCTGGCAAGGGTTTGCCCGACATCCGCGCCATCTTCGCGGGTATGGCTTTCGATCAGATCGAGAAAGGCATCCTTGGGGTTGAAGATGCCGGTGTCGTCGGCGAAGAAACAGAACACCAGGCGAACCAGGAGCACTTCCAGCTTCTCGCCGGCGTAGCCGTCCCGCTTGAGGGCGTCGTGCAGGTCGCCCAGCACTCGCACTGCGCGCTCGTTGATGGGGTCTTCGTCGCGGATGCGCTGCGCCTGGTAGCCGGCGATGAAGCCGAACAACTCGATGCGCCTGGGCAGTTGCGCCAGGGTGAATTCCCATTGCCTGCCCGATTCCAGATCGGTGAGGCGAAACCGGGCGAAATCGGACACCACCACATAGCGCGGGATTTCACTGGCATCGAGGCCGGAAAAGTAGTCCAGCGCCTGCTCGAAGGCGGCGGCGAGATCGCGCCCCGCGCTCTTGTGTTCCGCCAGCAAGGTGCCGGGCCAGAACAGGTCGATGCGGCCCTGCGCGAGCTGGCCGCCATTCGGCAGCTTGGCGACCTGCTTCTCGAACACCGCGACCCGGCGCCGCTTGACGCCGAACACCTCGAAAAACTCGTTCCAGAAACTTTGCGCCTCGGCGCGCTCGCTGGCCTCGTTGGCCCATTCCTGGGCGAACGTGGTGGCGCGGGCGCGAATTTCGTTGAGGTTGAGCGTGGGCATGGTGTCAGTACCTGTCGCGGCGGGTTCGCATTTCGACTGCTGCCTGATTCATGTTTCTTCCCGTATTGGTGTATGGGTATCTTGCCGTGGGAGCGAGTGGCGAGTGCCGCGATTCTCACGCATCGGCGGGGCGGTTGCCATTCGTAATGGTTCCGTCGGCCCCGCCGCTTTCGTGAAGGCCCCCGGTTCAGCGCGATGGCCGGGCAAGGGCTGTAGCGCCGGCGTCTCGCCGGCCCGTTCACCCGGTCGGCACAACGGTTCGGCACAACGGTTCGGCATAACGCCGGCGCTACAGGGTGGGAAGCGGGCCGCCCGTCATTTCCCGAACAAACCTTTCAGCCCTTTCCAGGTGTCCTTGATGGCGTCGACCTGTTCCAGCAGGCTTGCGGCTTCCGGCGGCAACGCGCTGTTCGCGGGGCGCGGCGGCTGGGCGGTGTAGCCGCGGCCGCCGTTGTCCGGTTCCGGCGCGGGGCCGACGCGGGTGATGACCCAGTTCCAGGTGCCGCCGCCGTCGAAGGTGCCGCGTACTTCGTTGCCGGATAGCGTACCGGTATAGTGCTGGCCGGGGCCGGGACGGAGGAAGCGCAGCGCGCGGCCGTCGAAGCTGATGTCGCGCAGATCTTCCCAGACCCGATGCGCGTCGAACCAGACGCGGCCCGAGAGGCGGCCGCCGGATTCGCTGAATTCCAGTTTGCCGGTGTAGCCGTTGGCGTTGATGCTCCAGGCGCCGGCCAGGCCGCCAGCTTTCGGGATGGCCTCGGAACCTACGCCGAGCGCCGCGATCTCGCGCGCGTCGAGCGCGCGGTCGTAGATCCGCACATCGTCGATGGCGCCGACGAAGTATTCGCCATAGCCGGGGTTGCGGCCGAGATTGAGCTTATGGCCGCTGCCGCCGCTTTCGCCGCTCTTCTCGTACACGGCCGCGTCCACATGCAGGCGGGCCTTGCGCGCGGGCTGGTCCCAGACGCCGGCGACGAAGGTCCAGCGGCCCTTGTCCACCGGTTTGAACCCGAGCACGCCGCCGCTGCCGGTGAACAGCGACCAGCCCGCGCCGCCGCCGCGATAGTCGATGCCGAGGGAGCGGTCGTAGCCGCCGTCGTCGTGCGACATGACTTGGCGGATCGGGTTGATTTCGTCGGCGCGCACCCAGGCGGTGAAGGTGAGGCGCGGGTAGATGGCGGGGTTGATGTCGATGGGCAGCTCGATGTACGAACGGCCGTCGAACTGCATGGCGCCGCCGACGCGGCCGAAGCGGTCGGAGGTGGCTTTCACGCCTTGCGCCGTACCGTGGCGGTTGTTGCCGGAACCGTCGCGGGCGTCGCCATCCAGCGCGTAGGCTGCGATCAGGCCGCCACCGGCCACCGCGCCGGCGGACGCCGCGCTCGCGGCCACCTGGATGGGTTGGCTACGCGCGACATCCTTGTAGCCGCCGGCCGGCCAGTTGAGGAACAGGCGGAATTCGTATGCGCCGGGGGTGGCGGGCGCCTTGAATTGCAGCGTGCCGCCGGCCTGGCCATTCAGGTAATGCCATTCGCCGTATTTCTCGTTGGGCAGGCCCGCCGAGTAGAGGCCGATCCAGTCCTTGGCGGCGGGTTTGTCGATGCCGCCGAAGCGCAGGCTGATGGCCTCGCCGGGGGCGTAGGCGGTTTTGTCCGGTGCCAGGCCGAGCACTCCGCTGTCGGCGATCACGGCCGCGCCGACCTTGAAGCTGACCGAGGCCACTTCCTTGCCGTTGCTGTCGGTGTCGTGCATGCGCAAATCCCAATCGCCGACGCCCGGCGCGGTGAAGGTCAGGGTGCCGGAAGCGCGTTTATTGAGGTACTGGTAGGCCACGTCGTGGCGATCATTTTCGCTTTCGCTGCCGTGCGGGATGCGCGATGGAAGGATGCCGATCCAGGCATTGTCGGGCCAGGTGGCGAGGGCGGTGAAGCGCACCGTGATGGCTTCGCCCGGCTTGAAGAGCGCCCGCTCCAGGCTCAGGCGGGCGCCGTCCGAACCCGTGGATGCCGTGGCCTGGCTCGCCGCCTCTTTCAGGTTTGCCGACCAGGAATAGTTCGTACTCGTGCCTTCCTGGGTAAAGCCGCCGCTGAAGCGGTCGCCCGAGAGGACGCCGGTGTAACGCTGGGTGGCGCCCGCGATGGGCCGGGTGAAGGTGAGGGCGCGGCCGTCGAAACGCACGTCGTTCAGTTCTTCCCAGCGGCCATGCAGGTCGTACCAGACCCGTCCGCTCAGGCGTTCGCCCGGTCCGCTGATCTCCAGTTTGCCGAGGTAACCGTTGCCATTGATGGCCCAGGTGCCGGCGATGTTTCGGACGGGTTTGGCGGCCTGTTCGCGCAGCATCTGTTTGGCGAAATCGACATTGCCCTTGAGCACTTTCTCGTTGGCCGGGTTGTGCTCGCGTCGCAGCGCCGTTTCGGAGTTATCCAGCATTGCCCGCCAGTCTTGCTCCTTGAACGTGCGGGTGTGCGTGGCTTCCACCTCGCGCATGAAGCGGTTGTATTCCGCCATGCCGGCGTTGAAGTCGTCCATGACCTTTTTCGAGAGCGGGTTGGCCATGCCGCCGCTCATCTCGTGTTGCAGATCCTGCATTTCCAGCAGGATTTTCTGCGCGCTCCACAGCTTCTTCTCGGCCATGCGGGCGTCGAATTCACGCGCGCGGGCTTCCACCTGGGGCCAGGCCTGGGCGAAGCGTCTGGCCTGGTTGAGTTTGCCCTCCGTGTCCTTGTCGCCGGGGGCGAGTTCGTGGGCGGCTTCCAGGTTGGGAACGGCGCGGGCGAAGTCGCGTTGGTGGACGTCGTTCCAGCCGGTTTTTTTCGCGGCGTCGGCGACTTCGGCGGCCACCGCGCGGGCGGCGGCGGGGTCGTGGCGCTGCGCCTGGCGGGCGGACTGGATGGCGCCGGGCAGATCGCCCTGGCGCAGTTGCGCGCGGGCCTGTTCGCCCAGGCGGGTGGCTTCGGCCTGATCGCGGTCGGCCTGGTTCTCGCGCACTTCCAGGGTCACGCTGGCGCTGCCGCTCTTGCCCTTGCTGTCGCGCACGGTGACGCTGACCGCGAGGTTGCCGGGCTTGGCCGGGGTTACCGTCACGCGCGCGCCGCTGCCCTGTGCGCCTTGCCAGGTGTAGCGGTAGGGCGGCTTGCCGCCGCTGACTTCGACGCTGATTGCCACGCTCTGGCCGCGTTCCGGCGCGCGGTTGTCCGGGGTCAGGGTGGGGGTGGGTTCGGTGGGCGTCGGCGGGGCGGTGCTGACCTCGATCACGCTCAGGCTGACCTCGCCGCCGCCCAGAAGGGCGCCTTCGCCGTCGCGCGCTTCCACGCGGGCGGAGATGCCGCCGGCCGAGGAACGCGAGACCGTGGGTGTGCGCGAGATGGGGTTGGAGATCGAGGTGCCGTCGTTCACCGTCCATTCCCAGCGCACGCCATCCGGGGCGCCGCCTTGAATCTCTGCGCTCAGGGGAATCCGCTCGTGGGTGGTGTAGGAGCCTTTCGGCACCGGCACCAGGCCGCCTTTGTTGGCGTCCCACATCATCGGCCTGGTGCCGGGCTCCACGGCCCAGGCTTTCACCTGGTAGGCCTGACCGGTGTAGGTGGCGCTGATCTCGGCGATTTCGTCACCGTGATGCGGCACCCGCGCCAGGGCTTTCAGCACCACCGGCTTGGCGTCCTTGATACGGAAGCCGATCTCGCGGGCGTTGCTGGAAAGCTCCATGCGGTTGGAGGTGGGGGGATCGAACCATCTGAAGTCGATCAGGTTGTCGGCGACGCCGGGCTGGCTGCTCACCTGGGCGCGGATGTCCTGGCCGATGCGGCCCTGGCCTTCCGGCGGGCTGAAGCGGATGCCGAATTTCGGCGCGATGACCTTGATCGTTTCCTGATCGCACTCGCCCACCGTATGGAAGGCGCCCTCGATCTGTTCCTGGATTTCGCACCACAGCTTGACCTCGCCCATGCGCTCGTAGGTGACCTTGGTCTTGCCGTCGCTACTGGTGGGCGGCTGGAAGGTGAGGGCGGGTTCGGACTGCCAGATGACCTGTTTGCCCTTGATCGCGGGCGGCGCGGAGGCGCCTTCCCGGTCGGGGTCGGGGACATATTCCACGTTGGGGTTGAATGCCTTTGCGGGCCTGTTTGCATCATCCCACTGCGGCGCGACCGAGACGGCCTTGCTCGGGTCGATCTTGATCGTGGCGCATTCGTCGAACGGATTGTGGCTGGTGTAGCCGCGTCCGGCGCAGGGGTCGGGCGCGGGGGAGGGCGGTTCGGCGCCGGGCAGGGAGAGGGTGGCCGTGCCGCCATAGAACACGGTGGGCAGGGTGCCCAGCAACTTCACCTTCGCGGCGCTGACATGCAGGGTGGCGCTGCCTTCGCCGGTCTGACCATCGGCGTCGCGGGCGGTGACCGTCACCGTCCATTCGCCGGCCCAACGCGGGGTGACGGCAACCCTGGCGCCGCTGCCACCGCTCGACCAGCTGAAGCTGTAGGGGGCCTTGCCGCCGCTGGCGCTGGCGGTGAGGGTGACGGGTTTTCCGAAGGGCAGGCTGGCGCCGGGCGCCGGCACGCTGACCTTGATGGCAGAGAGGTCGTTCGGGGTTTTCTTGCCGGCCGGCAGGTCGACATCGGCGCAACCCAGGGCGTATTTCAGGCGCGGCGTGACCGGCTTCGGGTACGGGAAGGGCAGCTTGTATTTCTCGGTGAGTTTTTCCACCGCCTCGAACCAGGCGCGCTGGGTGAAGTAACCGGCGCTATGCAGGGTTTGCACGGCATCCGGCAATTCCTGTTTCGCCACGCGGATGCGCTTCATCTCCTCCCAATGCTGATCCGGCCAGGTGCCGACACAGCTTTCCTCGAACTTGCGGCCTTCCTTCTGACAACGTTCCGTGCGCTTTCTCGAATCCTCGCTGGCACTACTACCATTCCAGCAGCGTTCCTCGACTTCGCCACGCTTCAGTTCGACTTTGCGCATGAGCTTGTCCCAGACGCCGGAGTCGATGTTGTTGAGCGCGTCGAGATATTCCTTCCAGGCCAGCGCCCAGTCCAGGCGTTCTTTCCTGAGGGTTTGCAGGGCTTCGTTGAGCGCGTCGATGTTGGCCTGCCAGGCGACCACGTCCTTCATCTTGAGGTCGCTCTTCTTCTCGGCGTCGAGACGGTCGGCCAGGTGCTTCCAGTCGCGCGCCTTGAGGGCGGCGGCGATCTCGCCGGCGAGATTGCCGTCGGCTTTCTTGTCCGTCGCGGTGAGGCTGACGGTGAGTTTGGGCGCGGGGTTGAGATTGCGGCCGAGCAGCACTTCCTGGCTGGCGTCGCCATAGCCGGGCGCCTGGATGGCCAGGCGATAGCGGCCGGTCGGCACGCCGAACACGAGCAGGTTGCCGCTGGCTTTTCCGGCTCCGGGTTTGCCCAGCGCGTCGGTCGGTTTCAGGTCGCCGGAAGCACCATTGACCGGTTTCCCGGAGTCGAGCACGGTGACCGTGAGTTGCACCGGCGCCTGTTTCTCCAGCCAGGCCTTGTATTCGTCGAGGATGGCGTTGCGCGCCTTGCCGTGGTCGATGGCGCGATCCAGCAGCCAGGTTTTCTGGCGCGCGATGCCGGCGTCCTTGTACGGCTTCATCCAGAGTTCGCGCGGGAACAGGCGTTTCAGGTATTGGGCGTCCTCGTCGTCGAGGGCGACGTTGGGCAGGTATTCCTTCTTGATCGCGAGCAACGCTTCGTTGCCGGCGTTGACCGATGCGCCGACGTGTTTCACCCAGACATCGGCGGCGGCCTGGTCGGCATCCGCGCGGCCGGAGAGGAACAGATCGGTGGTGAGATAGCGGGTGGCGCCGTCCCTTTGCGCGGGGGCGGGCAGGGCGGCGAGCAGGTCGTCGCGCGATTTGACGATGCCCTTGTAGGTATCCAGGTACTTCTTCACCACCTGGGCGGCGCGTGTGGTTTCACTTTCCGTGGGCGCCTGCGCCAGCACGTTGCGCTTGGTTTCCCACAGCCAGTTCATCAGGGCTTTCAGGTTGTTGGTGTCCACCTCGGCGTCCAGGGCGCGCAGCATGGCATCCTCGATTTCCAGGGCGGCGGCGGCCTTGCGCAATTCCAGGAACAGGTCCGGCAACATGCCGGCGCCCAGGGCCTGATCCGCCTGCTTGCGGTCTTCCAGGCGTTTAATCAGGTTGGTGATGAAGCCCAGCTTCACTTCCTCCCAGCGCACCAGGCCTTTTTCACCCAGACGGTCCATCAGTTTCGGGCCGACGTTGGGGTGGTTCATCATCTCCTCGATCAGAGCCAGGCCGGGATCGCTGTCGGCGATGGTTTTTTGCAGGACGGAATCCACTTCCATCCAGTTGGTGAGGCCCTGGAATTCCCGTTTGTAAGCCGTCCAATCGAGGCGGCCCTTGCCGACCTGTTCGCGCAGGGCGTCCACCTGATTCTTGCGCATGGCGGCGAACTGCGACAGGTCGATGGGGATGCCCTTGTATTTCACCGAAACCAGGCGATACACACCCACTTTGGCGTTGTCGTGCTGTTCCATCGCCTCCAGCTTGAATGTGGCGCTGTCGTACAGCTTGTCCACGAACAGGGCGAGTTGTTCGTTCCAGTAGGTCGCCCTGGTTTGGGTGCCGATGGCGGTGCCCAGGCCCCAGGCGGCTTCCGGCAGGGCGAGCGGCGGGATCAGGGTGGTGACCACGTCCCAGCCGGCGCGGTAGGTGTTGCCCATGACGTAGCCTTCCACGGCCGAGCCCAAGGGGATGCGGCGGCGGAAGATTTCCGTGGCGAAGCCGCCCCAGCCATCCTGGTTGAAGGCGTCGCGGTAGGACTTCATTTCGTCCACCAGGCCGTAGACCATCATGAATTTCATGCCCTGGCGGCCGGCGGCGGTGGCTTGCAGCGCGTCGTTGAGGTACTTGTTGGTGGCCTTGACGCCCAGCGCGGCCCGGCCCTTCAACGCCGTGAGTTCGCGCAATACGCCGGGTTTCTGCCTGGGATCGAGAGCGGCCTGGCGCAGGAGGTTCATCTCCACCTCGAAATCGTGGAACCCGGTTTCGCCGCGAATCGGGCCGAGCAGGCCGTCGTCGATGAAATCGAGCATCTGGTTGGCCTTCTCGACTCCGGACATGGCGATCTCCGGACTCTTCATCATGGCGTCGATGCTGCGTTCCATGATGTAGGCGGCGGTCATCTTGCGGCGCATTTCGCTGCCGTGCTGGCCTTCGGCCTTGAGCAGTTCCTCGACGAATTTCTTGTCCTTGAGTTCTTCCTCGGAAAGCGCCTTGGCGCCGAAGCGGCCGGCCAGGATGTTGCTCAGGGCGCGCACCCTGGCGTTGTTGTCGATCACCACTCGGGGCACTTCCACGTCCTGGAACGCTTTCACCTCGGCTTCGACCATGTCGATCAGTTCGACCATGTCTTTCCTGAGTTTTGCGACTTCCTCGTCCACATTGTCGCCACGCGTCTTGCGATCGGTGAGATCCCGCATCCGTGTTTCGATGTCCGCAGTGCGCGTGTTGGAACCCTGTTCCACGGTCTTCCACATGGCTTCGGTGGCTTTCTTGTGGAAGGCGGCGATCTGCCCCGCGTCCAGCGTCAGCACCAGTTTCCGCGTGCCCTCGTCGAAGATCACCTTCGGCCTGGAGCCGAGATATTCGGAAATGCGGTTGACCATGTTTTCACGGAGGGCCGCCGTCTGCGGCTTGGTGTTGGCCCAGGCGGTGATGTCGGCCGCGAATTTCGCCAGATCCGGATCGGCCGGGGTGCCTTTGGCGGCCGCCAGCGATTTGTAGCTGCGATCCAGGTATTTCGCGGCTTTCACCACCGCGTTGCCCATGTCGTAAATGCCGGTCTTGACGATGTCATGGCCGAAGTGGCGCACCATTTCCATGGACAGGCCGGGTTCCGTGTTGTGCGCCGGCTTGGGAACCTCCTTGCCGAAGGTTTCCGCCATCGCCCGTTCCACGGTCAGGCCCAGGGCCACGTCCTGGATGTCGATCTCCCTTTTCGCGCCGGTGTTCATGTCCACCAGTTGGTTGATCTTCATCTGTTCCTCGGCGAAGGCCATGCCGTGCTTGCCGATGTAGACCTCCAGGCCGGCCTTGCCGTGCGCGGTGGCGACCGAGTCGAGCGCAATGGGGTCGAGTCCGGTGCGCCGTTTGATGACTTCCGCGAAGGCCGCCTTCATCGCTTCGGCCAGGGCCACGTCGTTGCTGACGAAACTGAAGTCGATGTCGCCGGTGAGGGTGAGGGCGGAGAGTTCCTGGGTGGCCCATTTGCCGACGTGGGAGATGATTAAGGAATAGCCGTCGCTGGGCACGCGGCCGGCTTCGACGAAGCGCTTCACCACCTCGTCGATGGCCGCCAGGGTTTCCTTGCGGCGCCAGGACAGCAGGCGCATTTCCACATCGGTGCCGCCGCCGGAGAAGGTCGGCCCAAGCACGTCGCGGGCGAACGCGGGGTCGCCGTCCACCAGCCTGGAACGCACCGCGATTGCGTCGAACATGGTGGCGCCCATCCTGGCCAGATCGGCGTAGAACTCGTGTGGCACCCGGCTGCCGTCGTTCACTTCGGCCAGCATGCGCGCGATGCGCGCGTACTTGTCGGGGAAGCCCAGCACCTTGGCCATGCCCTCGATCTTGGTATGCCAGCCGCCCTTCGGGTCTTTCTTGTCCGGCGCGTCGAGCACCGTGAGTTCGAGCTTGTGGCTGTCCGCCAATACCTTGGCGGTGATGTTCACCCGGCCGGGCTTGAGGGCGGTGACCGTGGCCTGGGTGTTGCTCGTGCCGCCGATGCGGACGATGCCGTCCGGGTCGTCGTTCCAGCGGGTCTTGAACCAGCCGGTGACGCCGTCCAGATGCAGCGTGGTGCTTTCACCGACGGCGAGCTCGCGCTTGTCCGCGCGCAAACCTTCATCGGCGAGAGCCGGCTGTGGGAAAACGAATGCCGGCAACAGGGCCAGCGACAGAATGCTCGCAAGGCGAGCGAGAGAATCCAGGGCCGACATGATGGTCTCCGTGCGGGGGAGTGTTGTTATTCGGGATACGCTGGTCTCATTCTATGAACGCGGCCGGGCATGGCAAGAAAGCCGCCACCCATTCTTATCGCACTGCACAAAACACGGGCTTCCTTTCTATAATCCCCGCGCATCAACCTTCTCCGGGTGTCCCTCATGCTGATCGAACTGAAAGCGCCTGAATTGTCCGAATCCGTGCAGAGCGGTTCCATCCTGGTCTGGCGCAAACAGGCCGGCGAGCGGGTGCAACGCGATGAAACCCTGACCGAACTGGAAACCGACAAGGTGATCCTGGAAGTGGCCGCGCCGGCCGATGGCGTGCTCGCGGAAATTCGCGTGCCGGTGGGCGGCGAGGTGAAATCGGGCGATGTCCTGGCGGTGATCGACACGGAAGCCGCCGCGACCGGCCTCCCCGAGGCGGTGCCTGGCCCGGATGCGCGCGGCGCGATCCCCGATGTATCCGTGGAAGTCCCGCGCCCCGCCCCGGAAAGACCGGCCGCCGCCGTGCTGCCTCCATCCACACGGCGCGAACTTGCGCGCCGCGCCCCGGCCGCCCCGCCGCAAGCAGCCCGCGCGCCGGCCTCCCCGGCCGGCAACTGTCCACCGTGCCCGCCTTGCGGCGATTCGCAGGAACGCAATGATCGCCGCGTGCAGATGAGCCGCCTGCGCCAGCGCATCGCCGAGCGCCTGAAGGAGGCCCAGAACACGGCGGCCATATTGACCACCTTCAACGAGATCGACATGCGGCCGGTGATGGATTTGCGCGCCCGTTACCAGGAGCGATTCCAGAAGGAACACGGGGTCAAGCTGGGCTTCATGTCGTTTTTCACCAAGGCGGCCTGCCAGGCGCTCAAGGCTTATCCCCTGGTCAACGCCAGTGTGGAGGGGCGCGACATCGTCTATCACGACTATTTCGACATCGGTGTCGCGGTCAGTTCGGAACGCGGTCTGGTCGTGCCCGTTCTGCGCGACGCGGATCGCATGTCGTTCTCGGCCGTGGAAAAACAGATCGCCGACTTCGGCCGTCGCGCCAACAGCCTGGAACTCACTCTGGAGGAAATGGAAGGCGGCACCTTCACCATCTCCAATGGCGGCGTGTTCGGCTCCCTGCTTTCCACCCCCATCCTCAACCCGCCGCAGTCGGGCGTGCTCGGCCTGCACAAGATCCAGGACCGCCCCATCGCCGAAAACGGCCAGGTGGTCATCCGCCCGATGATGTATGTGGCCCTCTCCTACGACCATCGCATCGTCGACGGCCGTGAAGCGGTCAGTTTCCTGCGGGCGGTGAAGGACGCGCTGGAAGACCCGGCGCGCTTGCTGCTGGAGTTGTGATGGCGTGGCCGTGTCTTGTCCACGCATGGCCCCCGGCCTACCATGACCGGGGTTTTCCTCGAACAGAAAGGAGTTGTCATGAAGCTCTCCGTCGTGTTGTCCGCCTTGTCGCTGGCGTTCGCCACTTTTACCGCGCAGGCCGCCGATCCCATCGTCATCAAGTTCTCCCATGTGGTTGCTCCCGATACGCCGAAGGGCCGCGCCGCCGAATACTTCAAGAAACTCGCCGAGGAACGCTCGAAAGGCCGTGTCAAGGTCGAGATCTACCCGAACAGCCAGCTCTATAAGGATCGCGAGGAAATGGAATCCCTCCAGATCGGCGCGGTGCAGATGCTGGCGCCCTCGCTGGCGAAATTCGGTCCGCTGGGCGTGCGTTCGTTCGAACTGTTCGACTTGCCCTACATCTTTCCCAACAAGGAATCCCTGTACCGGGTGATGGATGGCGACATCGGCAAGAAGTTGTTCGGCATGCTCGATGCCAAGGGCATCACCGGCCTCGCTTTCTGGGATAACGGTTTCAAGCAGATGAGCGCGAACAGGCCGTTGCATGCGCTGGAAGATTTCAAGGGGATGAAGATGCGCATCCAGTCCTCCAAGGTGCTGGAGGCGCAGATGAAGGCGTTGGGCGCCAACCCGCAGGTGATGGCCTTCTCCGAGGTGTATTCGGCGCTGCAGCAGGGCGTGGTGGACGGCACCGAGAACCCCATGTCCAACCTGTATACCCAGAAAATGCACGAGGTACAGAAGCATCTGACGATTTCCGACCACGGTTATCTCGGCTACGCAGTGATCGTCAACAAGAAGTTCTGGGACGACCTGCCGGCCGACCTGCGCGCCACGCTGGACAAGGCCATGCGGGACACCACCGTGTTCGAGCGCAGGATCGCCCAGGAGGAGAACGACGAGGCGCTGGCCAAGGTGAAGGCGGCCGGCACCACCCAAATCTACGTCCTGCCGTTCAAGGATCGCGTGGTCTGGCAACAGGCCCTGTTGCCGGTGCACAAGGAATTTGAGGAGAAGATCGGCCGCGATCTGATCCAGGGCGCCTATCGGGTTGCCGCCGAGGTGGAAAAGGAAAAAGCCGCCCAGCCCACGGCTCCGGCCAGGAAGAGCAGGCCCGGCCCGGTGAAGGCCGAATAGCGACGATTGCCGCACCCCGGCGCGGGCCGGGGATTTCTTTCCCAATTCGGCGGGGGAAGTGCCATGTTTCACCGCATGCTGGATCGTCTGGAGGAGTGGCTGATCCTCTCCTTCATGGCCACCGCGACGCTGGTCACCTTCGTTTCCGTGGCCATGCGTTACCTGATGGGTACCGGGTTTACCTGGGCCACGGAACTCACCATTTACCTGTTCATCTGGATGGCCAAGTTCGGCGCCGCCTATGGCGTGCGTACCGGCATCCACGTCGGGGTGGACTATGTGGTGAACAAGGCGGAGGGCGCGAAGCGGCGCTTTCTGGTCATCGCCGGCACCGTTCTGGGCATCGTCTTCACCGGGGTCATCGCCTTCTTCGGCGCCCGCTGGGTGATTTTCATCCACGGCACCGGCCAGATCTCGCCCGACCTGGAATGGCCGATGTGGATCATCTATCTGGCGATTCCCTTCGGTTCCGGCCTGATGTGCTTCCGCTTCATCCAGTCCCTGCTGAAATTCCTGCGTGGCGGTGAAACCGCTTCGGCCGGCTCCGTCGCCGACTTGCGCGAAGGCGCCATGAAGGAGCACGGAAAATGACCGCCGCCATCATCATGGGCATCCTCGCCCTCATGCTCATCACCGGCACGCCCATCTCCATCGCCCTGGGGATGACGGTCATGACCTTCCTGGTGTTCTTCTCGTCCTTCGACATGCAGACGGTGAACATCATCTCGCAGCGCCTGTTCACCGGCCTGGAGAGTTTCGCCATCATGGCCGTGCCGTTCTTCGTGCTGGCCGGCGCTTTCCTGACCGATGGCGGCGTGGCCAGGCGCATCATCCAGTTCGCCGTCAATCTGGTGGGCTGGATGCCGGGTGGCCTGGCGATGGCTTCCATCGTCGCCTGCGCGTTCTTCGCCACCCTGTCCGGCTCCAGCCCGGCCACCGTCATGGCCATCGGCTCGCTGATGCTGCCGGCGATGATCCAGCAGGGTTATCCAAAAGGTTTTTCCACCGGCTTGATCGCCTGTTCCGGCTCGCTGGGCATCCTGATTCCGCCCTCCATCGTCATGATCATCTACGCCGTGGCCACCTCGGAATCGGCCGGCAAGATGTTCGTCGCCGGCATCGTGCCGGGCATTCTGCTGGCCCTGGTGCTGATGGGCGTAACCTTCCTTTACGCGAAGAAACACGATTTTCCGACCGTCCCGCGCGCCAGCTTCAAGGAAGTCGTGAAGTCGTTCCGCGACGCGTTCTGGGGCCTGATGCTGGTGGTGATCGTCATGGGCGGCATCTATGGCGGCATCTTCACGCCCACCGAGGCGGCGGCGGTGTCGGCGGTATACGCCTTCGTCTGCGCCACCTTCATCTATCGCAGCCTGCCCTTGCGCGACATCGGCAAAGTCCTGCTGCACGCCGCCAACACTTCCTCGATGCTGCTGTACATCATCACCAACGCCATCCTGTTCAACTTCCTGCTCACCTCGGAGCAGATCCCGCAAGGTTTGGCCGCCTGGGTCATCGCCCAGAATCTGGATGCCTGGCAGTTTCTGCTGTTCGTCAATTTCGTGTTGTTGATCGCCGGGCAGTTCATGGAGCCCAGTTCCATCATCCTGATCCTGGCGCCCCTGTTCCTGCCCATCGCCAAAGCCCTGGGGATCGACCCCATCCATTTGGGCATCATCATGACGGTGAACATGGAGATCGGCATGATTACGCCGCCGGTGGGGCTCAACCTCTATGTCGCCAGCCATCTTTCGCACATGGGGCTCACCGAGGTCTCCAAGGCCGCCTTGCCCTTCGTGGCGACGATGCTGGTCTATCTGGCGTTGATTACCTATGTGCCGGATATTTCGCTGTTCATGGTGGACCTCCTGTATCCGCCCAACCCTGCGGTCTCCGTCTCGCCGGTACAGTCCTTCGATTGAGCTTCCTCCCTCCCCGTATCGGGAGGGAGGAACTTCGCGGGGCCGCCCGCATTTTCCTTGTTACAAGATGTCCCCCGCGTGGCTAGAATGCGGACAGTAGCAAATAGCATATTTATCAATTGGTCATGCCGCGATATGGTTGAACTACAGAAAGCCAGCGCATGATTTCCCGCCCGGCCACGGGCTGACAAAGCTCCGCCAGAGCGGAGACAAGATGGGAAGGTGATAGGGATGGGTAAAGAGCGTTTGACCAGGTTGAGCCTGGAGCGGGATGAGGTGCACCTGTGGTTTGCCGATCCGGCGGAAATTCACGATGCGGCGTTGTTGCGCGCCTACGAGGCGTTGCTGTCGGCAGAGGAACTGGAGCGCATGCGGCAATTTCGTTTTCCCGAGCATCGCCATGTGCATCTGGTTTCACATGCCTTGCGGCGCGTGGCGCTGTCGCGCTATGCCGAGGTGGCGCCGGGCGATTGGCGTTTCACGACCAATCTCTACGGGCGTCCGGAAATCGCGGCGCCGTCCGGGGTGCCGCCGCTGCGTTTCAATCTTTCCCATAGCGACGATCTGGTGGTGTTCGGCGTGGCGCTGGACCAGGACATCGGTGTGGATGTGGAAAACGCGGCATGGGGGGCGCCCCCACGCGATTTCGCGCGGCGCTTTTTCGCCGAACGCGAGTATCAGGACTGGTTGGCGGTGGCGCCGGAACTCCGCCACGAACGTTTTTTCGACTACTGGACGCTGAAAGAGGCCTACCTGAAAGCCCGTGGCCAGGGACTCCAACTGCCCAGCACGCACTTCGCCTTTCAACTGGAAGCGGATGGCGGTGTCGATATCGCTTTCGAGGAATGGCTGGATGACGACGCGCGGGACTGGAGCTTCTGGCAGTTCCGGCCCGGCGCCGATCAGCACGCGGCGCTGGCGGTGAATGGGCGGCGTTCCGTGCAACATCGCGCCGTGTGCTGGCGTGGTGTGCCGTTGCTGGATGAACGCCTGTTTTCCTGCGAGGCGACCTACAGCACCTGAAACACGGGGGCCGGGCCCGCCAACCGGCACAACCGACAAAAAATCATGACAGGGCGTCAACATGAATCCGCAAACAGCCAGGGCTGAACCCATCGCCGGCTCCGTGCCGTGCGCATGGCGCGCGGCACGGATGGGCATGGCGGCCGTGGCCCTGGCGGAGGGGTGACATGGACATGCAGCCTCGCATCGCGCCGTCCGATTATCTGAATGCCCTGCACCGGCGCGGGGTCGCGCTGCTGGAACAGGACGGCCGATTGCGCTATCGCGCGGCCAGCGGTGTTCTGACCCCGGAAGATCTGCAAGACCTCGCCGTGCGCAAGGCGGATATCCTGCCGCTGTTGCGCCAGCGTGGTGAAGCGCCGGATTCGCTGCCGCTGTCGCGCGGCCAGGAAGCCTTGTGGTTCTCCGCGCGCGGCCAGTCGGGGAGCGCCGCCTACAACGTGGTGGTGGCGCTGGCGCGCTTTCGTTCGCCGCTCGACGCGCAACGGCCGCGCGGCGTCTATCAGACCCTGCTGAACCGACACCCCGCCCTGCGCGCGGTGTTCCACGCCAATGACGGTGTTCCGCGACAGGCCATCCAGCCGTATCAGGTGCTGGATTTCCAGGAAATCGACTGTACCGGCTGCGCGGAGGCGGATCTGGCGCGGCGTGTGGCGGAGGCTTACCGGCAGCCGTTCGTTCTGGATTCCGGGCCGTTGTTCCGGGTACGCCTGCTGCGGCGCGCGCCGGACGACGCGGTTCTGCTGGCGACGGCGCATCAACTCGTTCTCGATGGCTGGTCCATCGGCCGGCTGAACGGTGAAACGTTGCGCCTGCTGGGCGATCCTGTCGCCATGCTGCCGCCGCCGGGCGCCGGTTATGCCGATTTCGTGCGCTGGCAGCGCGACTGGATGGCCAGGTCGGATGCCGCGCGCAGCCTGGCTTACTGGCGGGAACGCCTGGCGGGCGAATTGCCCCTGCTCGACCTGCCGCTGGATTACCCGCGCCGGCCCCGTTCGGAGTTCACCGCCGCTTCGCACCCGTTCGCCATCACGGGATCGACACTGGCCGCGCTGCGGGAACTGGCCACGCGGCACCAGCGCGACCTGTTCAGCCTCCTGCTGGCGGCGTTTCAGGTCTTGCTGTCGCGCCATGCCGGGCAGGCCGACATCCTCACCGGCACACCGGTCGCCGCCCGCCCGGGCGCGGAGTTCCATGAGACCGTGGGTTTCTTCACCAATCCGGTGGCGATCCGTGGCGATCTTTCGGGAAATCCGCCGTTTACCTCGTTTTTTGAACAGATCCAGGGCCATGTGCGGGGGGCTCTGGCGCATCAGCACCTGCCCTTCAGCGAACTGATGAAACGCTTGCCGAATCACCGCTCGATGCGCCGCGACCGTGGCCGCAGCCCGGTGTTCCAGTCTTTTTTCGTGCTGCATGAGGCGCGCCTGCCGGATGAGCAAAGCGGATTGCTGGGCCACGATCACGCGGGCGCGGTGCTGGAAGTCGGCGGCCTGCGCGCGGAAAACTATCCCCTGGCGCGCGCGGTGGGGCAGTACGACCTCGTTCTGGAGTTGGCCGAGGGGGCCAACGCCTTCCCGGGCCACTTCACGTTCAACGCCGAATTGTTCAACCGCGCAAGCATCGAGCGCATGGCCGGCCATTTCGCCGTTCTGCTCGATGCCATCGCCGCCGACCCCGCCTGCCCGGTGGCGAGCCTGCCCCTGTTGAGCGAGGTGGAGCGGCGGCAACTGGATACCTGGAACGCCACCAGCGCGCCTTACCCCGCCAACCGCACCCTCCATCACCAGGTGGAGGCGTGCGTGGCGCGCAACCCGAGTTCTCCGGCCCTGATGTTCGCCGGCGAGGCCCTCGGCTATGCCGACATGAACGCCCGCGCCAATCGCCTGGCGCATTACCTGGGCAATCTCAAGTTCCCGGCCGGCACCCCTCTGGGTGTATGCCTGCCGCCCGGTTTCGAGAGAATCGTCGCGTTACTGGCCATACTCAAGAGCGGTTGCGCCTATCTGCCGCTGGATCCTGACTATCCCGCCGAACGCCTGGAATACATGGTGGAAAGCGCGCGCTGCGCCGCCGTGCTGTGCGCGGCGGAAACGCGCGAGGCGCTGCGCGGCAGCCATACCTGCCTGCTCGATCTGGCAACCCTGACGGAATCGCTGGCCGCGCAGCCGGCACATAACCCGCATCCGGGCGTGTCCGCCGAGGCCATCGCTTATGTGGTCTTTACCTCGGGGTCCACCGGACGGCCCAAGGGAGTGCCGATTCGGCATCACAGCGTGTGCAACCTGACGCGCGCGCAGATCCGGGCCTTTCACGTGGAACCCGACAGCCATGTGCTGCAATTCGCCGCCTTCAGTTTCGATGCCTCGATCTCTGAAATCTTCATGGCGCTGTGCGCCGGTGCCTGCCTGCACCTCGCGCCACGCAACGCATTGCTGCCGGGCCCGGCGCTCTGGCAGACGCTGCGTGAACAGCGCATCAGCCATCTCACCCTGCCCCCCTCGGCACTTTCGGTGTTGCCCACGGATGCGCTGCCGGACCTCGCGCATCTGGTGCTGGCGGGCGAGGCCTGCCCCGGCGATCTCGCCGCGCGCTGGCAGATGGGCCGCCATTGCTACAACGCCTACGGCCCCGCCGAGGCCGCCGTGTGCGTCACCATCATGGAGTGCACCCGCCTGATCGCCGATTCGCGGCCGCCGCCGATCGGCAAGCCCATCGCCAACATGCGCGTCCATGTATTGAACGAGGCCTGGCAGCCGGTTCCCATCGGCGTTCGCGGCGAGTTGTATATCGCGGGGGTCGGCCTGTCGCCGGGCTACCTGCATCGCCCGGAACTGGATGCCGGGCGTTTCATCGATTCACCCTTCGAGCCGGGCCAGCGCCTCTATCGCAGCGGCGATCTGGCGCGCTGGCTGGAGGACGGCAACCTGGAATTCATCGGCCGTGTCGACCATCAGGTCAAAGTGCGTGGCCATCGCATCGAGCTCGAGGAAATTGAAACCACGCTACGCGCCGATCCGGAGGTGGCCGACGCAGTGGTACTGGCCGAACCCGGCCCCGACGGATTACCGCGCCTGGAGGCCTTTCTGGTGGCGGCGCGGCCGGCGCGCGACGGGCTGGCCTTCCAGCATCGCCTGCGCGCCCGCCTGGAAGCGCATCTGCCGCGACACATGGTGCCCTCCGGCTTCGCCTTGCTGGAGGCGTTTCCGCTCAGTCCCGCCGGCAAGGTGGATCGCCATGCCCTGCGCGGCATGGCGCATGAGGCGCATCTTCTCGCCGCGCCCCAGGCGGAGCCCCATGTCGCGCCGCGTGACGCGACGGAACAGGCGCTGGCGGAATTGTGGACACGCCTGCTGGGCGTGGAAACGCTCGGGATACACGACGATTTTTTCGATCTCGGAGGCCATTCCCTGCTGGCCGCCAGCCTGGTCAACGCCATCGAGGCCCTGTTCGGAAAACGTCTGCCCGTCGACATCCTGTTCGAGCACGCCACCATCGCCAAGCTGGCCGGGCTGCTCGAAGGCCACGAGGCGGAAAGGACACGCTCGCCCCTGCTGCTTACCCTGCAAGGGCGTGGCCAGGAGGCGCCGCTGTATCTGGTGCACGCACTGGTCGGCGATCTTTCCGCCTACCAGGAGCTGGCCTTGTCCCTGGGCGGCGCCCAGCCCGTCCATGCGTTGCGCGCGCCCGGCCTGGAGGCGGGCGAGTCCCCCATCTCCAACCTCGTCGAACTGGCCGGAAATCATGTGCGCGCGTTGCGGCGGCGGCAGCCTCACGGCCCATATCGCCTGGCCGGATGGTCGATGGGGGGCGTGGTCGCCTATGAAATGGCGCGCCGGCTGCGCAGCGCGGGGGAGGAAGTCGAGCAACTGCTGCTGTTCGACAGTTACCCGCCGCATATCCAGCGCATGTTCAGCGCGGACGCGCCCACCGCGCTCCTCGCGCGCGAACTGCGCGGCCTGTACGGCGGCGACCTGAAACTCGATGCGACGATCCTGGCCGCCGATCCGCTACAGGGCGCCCTCATGGTTCTCTTGCGGGCGCGAGAACAAGGCTGCTTGCCCGACCACCCGGACAACGCGCGCCTGGAGCGTCTGGCGCGCGTGTTCATCGCCAATCTGACGGCTCTGCATGCCTATGCGCCGGGGCCGTATCGCGGCGAGTTGACCCTGTTCCGCGCGGCCGGCACTCCCGGCACGCTGGCTGACAACGGCTGGCGCGGCGTCTGCGGCCACGCGCTCACGGCGCACCCGGTCCCCGGCGACCACTTCACTTTGTTGCGGCAACCGTATGTTCGCGTGCTTGCCGCCACGCTGAACGACTGTCTACATCCTGTTGAAATGGAGAATTGAAATGGGAAATCTCGCGGCTTGTCCGGTATTGGCCTTCGATAGCGAGAATCGGCGGCAACCGGAAATCGCAAACTCCGACAATCCGCTGGAATCGGCGTTGCTCGCCTGGCGCCAGGCACTGGGCGATGAACACGTCGTTACGCATCCGGAACGCCTGGATGAGGCCGCGCGCACCACCTTCGCCACGCGCCAGCGGATTCCCGCCATCCTGCGCCCCGGCGACCGCCAGCAAGTCGGCGACAGCCTGCGCATCGCCAGCAGCCACGGCATTCCCGTTTACCCGATCAGCAAGGGGTGCAACTGGGGCTACGGCTCGCGCGTGCCGAGCGGCGACGGCTGCGTGCTGCTCGATTTGCGCCGGCTCAACCGCATCGTCGATTTTTCCGAGGAACTGGCCTATGTCACCGTCGAGCCGGGCGTTACCCAGCAACAACTGGTGGATTTTCTCGAAGCGAAGCAAAGCCGCCTCATGCTCAGTGTCACCGGCGCGCCGCCGACCGCCAGCCTGATTGGCAACGCGGTGGAACGCGGCAGCGGCAAGGGAATCTACGGTGACCGCTTCGCGCATGTCTGCGGCCTGGAAGTGGTGCTGGCGGACGGCCGATGCCTGAACACCGGCTTCAGCCGCTACCCCGGCGCGAAGACGGCACCCCTCGGCCGCTGGGGCCTGGGGCCCAGCCTGGATGGTTTGTTCAGCCAGTCCGGCCTGGGCGTGGTTACCCGCATGACCCTGTGGTTGACGCCCTATCCGGAATATCTCCAGACCTTCTGCTACCAGGTGCCGGATGGCGCCGGCCTCGGGCCGCTGGTGGACGCCCTGCGCGAATTGCGCATGCGCGGCGTGATGCGCGGCAGCTTCATGATTTTCAACGACCTGCGCATGCTTTCGATCAAGCAGCGCTTTCCCTGGCGCCTGGCCGACGGGCGCGCTCCACTCAGCGATGAACATCGCCAGGTACTGGGAAAACGCCTGGGCGCTGGTCGCTGGTTCGGTGAAGGCGCCCTGCACTCGCCCAGCCGCGCGGTGGGGTTGGCGGAACGCAAACTGGTTCGCCGGGCGCTGGCCGGCAAGGTGAAGAAGATCCTGTTCATGGATGCCGGCAAGGCGCGCTGGATGAAACGCCTGGCGCCGCTATGGAAGCGCCTGTCCGGCGAGGATATGAACGCGATGATGGAAATGGCCTTCGAACAGAATCCGCAGCGCGGCATCCCCGCGATACAGCCGACCAAATTGGCCTACTGGAAGAAACAGACCCGCCCTTCCGGCGCCACGGTGGACCTGGATCCCGACCGTGACCGCTGCGGCCTGATCTGGTGCGCCCCGGCGCTGCCCTTCACCGGCGAGGATGTGGCGCGCGCGGTGGCGATCATCGAGGAGTGCCTGCGGGGTTTCGGTTTCGACGCCAATATCGGCCTCAATTTTTCCAGCGAGCGCATGGTCGAGGCCAGCATCGCGATTCTCTATGACCGCGACCAGAAGGGTGAGGATGAACGCGCCCATGCCTGCCACGACGCCTTGCTGAAACTCCTGGGCCAGGCCGGCTACTTGCCCCATCGCCTCGGCATCCAGTCCATGTCCGCCCTGCCACCCGCCGGGGACGATTCCCCCGCCGTGTACGACGCCTTGAAAAACCTGTTCGACGCCGCCGGCATCCTGGCACCGGGGCGCTATCACGGAGTGGGGGAGGAGGGCGGCTGCCGCGTATAGGTGGCGCCGGCATCCGGGCCGGGCGCCCAAGGCGATGCCCGTATCTTCGGCGCGAGCATCGCGGCGGCGGCCGATTTGGCGCCCTTGGTGGCGGCGCATTCGAGGAGCCGCTCCAGTTCCTCCTGGGGCAAGGTCACCGCCTTGCGGCGCTCGATGATCCTCGACCGAGAGCTTCAGGTTGAGCCGAGCCTCCTCGGCCGCCTTGGCTGCATTGAGATGTCGCTGCTCCTCGGCGATCAGCCGGTCGACGGTGGCGCGATAGGCCGATTCCATCCAGTTGACCGTAGAGGAAGACGCGCGCCTCTACCGCCTGGCGGTCGATCGATGCCACGTCCTGACCTGCGGCTCGCCAGGAAGGCCCCGTCGAATTTATGTCGGCCATTCGACACCGAAAAAGAGAACACCCGGAGGTGGTCTGGAAAGCCTTCCGTTGCGGAAGATCAGGGCGTTCCCAACGCTTCAGGCTGTAGTCGATGGCCCTTGCCGTGGCGCTCCCGTCGGCCACCCCTTTCCGGGTGGCGTACAACCAGGCGAACAGGGCGTCCAGCAGCGGCTTCGCCGCTGTGCTTGATCTCGGTGAGCCAGCGCTTGAATCGCAGGTAGCGCATGCCGCCACCTTCGAAGCGCTGCGGCTTGAAGGTTTCGCTGCCGCTGTTGATCTGGCCATCATTCTGGCGAACGGCCCAGCCGGTTTGGGTGCCCAGGTACAGGGCGAGGATGGCGGTGTTCATCGACATCCCTCTCATCCTGATAACCCAGGGGAACGACCAGGCTGGTTCTTCGTCTACGGGTTCGAGAAAAATGATCGGGCCAACATCGCGGACGATGAACTGGAGGCATTGCAGGAAATCGCAGCGCAGTTGTTGGCCAGAGCAG
This sequence comes from Hydrogenophilales bacterium, assembly GCA_023258975.1. Lineage (GTDB taxonomy): Bacteria > Pseudomonadota > Gammaproteobacteria > Burkholderiales > Thiobacillaceae > PFJX01. The sequence goes on from JAHFRD010000007.1 coordinate 123,045, forward strand.
GTCGACAACTTGATGAAGCGGTTGTAGATGGCTCGTTACAGGAGATTTGCCATGACCCAAAAAATTAAGGCGAGAAGCCGAATTTTTGAAGCTGTGCATGATACGGCCAGTGATCTACATCGCCTGGGTTTCATCGACAAACGCAAGATGCGCAAGTTCGATGCGCTGTACCTCGATCCCGTGCCAGAGTACGACAGCGAGCAGATTCGCGCGCTGCGCGACCAGGGGGAACGGCCGAGGGTGTTCTGGATCCGTTGCGAGAGGCCGTCGATGCCGGCGCGCATGTCGATGGGTTCGACCACCAGCCAGACCTGGGAGGCGGTCGGCATCATGGCAGGTGCCTCAGCAACTCGGCCAACCAGGGCGCGTCTCCCGCCGGTAGTTCGATGCGCCAGCCACCGGGGCTGTGGAGTCGGGTGAAGCCGCTGGGGGTGGGGCGGGGTGACGTTGACCGGCGCCAGCGTCAGCGTTGACTTCTCCGTGGTGTGGGATGCGCCTTCCCGACGGCGCCAGCGGTAGAACGATTGATGTTCACGCCCTGGCTGGCGCAATACGCCGCTTGCGTCAGCTCGCTTTGCCGCCAGGCTGTCAGGCGCCTGCGCCAGTAGTTCGCCCCATGTCGCTTCGCCATATCGAGTACCCTCAAAAAAATACTCAGCTTGAGCAGGCTTGGCGTGTCAGTACAGGTGGGGGGGACGCTTACGGTGTTTCGTCACCCTGGAGCACCGGCAAGGATGCCGGCGTTACAAAGAGAAAGTGCCAACTCCTTCGGCTCGATTCGTGGCTCCCGGTTGATTGCTTCGCTCTGTATGAAGTCCGGAAGGTGATTCCGGGGCCATACGGCATCAGGCCGAAGTTTCGACCTGCGGGTTCGTATGACTTTCCCGGCTGCGGATCAGCGTCAGCTGTCCTTTGGGCGGAACCTGGTAGATCAGTATGTTTTTGCTGTCATAAACCTCCATCACCCGTGTTCCCTCGGAATCCTTGAACTGGATGCGGGGGACGGAACTGATGGCGGATACGTTTGCTTTTTCTATGTCTCCGCTTTCGCGCAAATCTTTGTGAGCGGTTTCGATACTGTTGTTCCTGGCCGGGCCCGTTGCCGCACTCTCCACACTGGTCTGCCCTTTGCTGGCGCCTGTTGAATTGCGTGGTATCGTCCTTGCCCGCTCCGCTACCCCATCCCCTGCCGAAGCCTTGGGGAAGTAGCTGATTGCCGGCGAGGAAGAGAGATTGCCGATTTCCATGATGGTTCTCAGGCTCAGACCAGCGATGTCTGAACGTAGGCTTCCAGCGCCTGGGTAACCGATTTGCTCGCCGCTGATCGCGCCTCTTCCGGGCTATTCAACTGCTTGCGTTCCACTACCTGAGTGTTTGCGGAGCGCTCGGCTTCACTATTCCGGTTTGCCTGCAATTCTTTGGGCTGGTTGGCGACCTGAGTGGATTGTGTGCTCAAGGTGACAAGGTCTTTGCTCTCTGTCCTTTCACCCTGCTCCTGATCCCTCGGCTCAACTTCCTGAGCACGGCTCCTCGGTTGTATCGACTGCAACTGCGCCGCATAACTTGCCAGCGCCTGGGAGGATGTCGAGATATTGGAAATGGCCATGCAAATCTCCTTGACTGAAGAACCAGACCGGCGACTCGGGCCACGCCCGCCACCTCTCTTCCGATGTCCAGCATAGCCTTATTTTTCATGGAGTTAAACCTGCATGTGCTCAATGGGGGATGGCCTGGTATGGGGGTACTAGACATTCCATCCAGATATGGAAGAACTCTCCCGCTGTCAGCCGGCCTGGAGTTGCTTTATCCAGGCAGCACGCTGCCTCACTGGAAATCTGACAAAGTAGAACGAGCCACTACGTACCAGATATCGCGCGCTCTTGCTGTATCCGTCGCCCCGTTGGGGGTTGAGCGTGGCGGCTCGAAGCGCTATTGGATCGGCGTCGCCTCCAGGGAACGTGTGTGCCTTGGCGTCGGGGGTAGTTTCAGTCAGTTTTGCTACGGCAAGGCGCGGCCCCTCAAGCGCATTTTTGGGTATCTGGAAATACCGATGTTGGACTTTGAATTGATCGCAAGCGGCATGCTGGGCTGTATTTCCACGAACTGAAACAGGACGACCCGATGGATGACACGATCCGCTGCGCCTGGTGCGGCACCGACCCGATCTATTTGGCCTATCACGACCGGGAATGGGGTGTGCCCCTGCACGACGAACGCGCCCTGTTCGAATTCCTCATCCTGGAAGGCGCCCAGGCGGGACTATCCTGGCTCACCATCCTGAAGAAGCGCGAGGGTTACCGGCGCGCTTTCGACCACTTCGACGCGGAACGCATCGCCTGTTATGGAGAACAGGACACGGCCCGGTTGCTGGCCGATCCGGACATCGTGCGCAACCGCCTTAAGATCGCCGCAGCCATCGGCAACGCCCGCGCCACCCTGAAAATCCGTGAGGAATTCGGCGGCCTGGACGCCTACTTCTGGCGCTTCGTGGATGGTCGGCCGATCCAGAGTGGCTGGCGGGACATGAGTCAAGTCCCCGCCAGTACGCCCCTGTCCGACACGATCAGCAAGGATTTGAAGCAGCGCGGTTTCAAGTTCGTCGGCTCCACCATCGTCTACGCTCACATGCAGGCTACCGGCATGGTCAACGACCACACGCTGGGTTGCTTCCGGCATGCAGCGTTCCAAGCGGGGCAGGACTTCCCCCTCGCTTGAAGGCGCTGTTCGCGTTGGTTGGTGCTGCAGACAGACCAGTTCCCCCCTGCCGCGAAGTCCTGCTGTTGCGTGTCTCTCGAATCAGGCGTTCGCCGCAGCCATCCGCCTTCTCAACTGACTCTTTCATGGCGCGCAGGGGGTGCTTGGAGGCGTCGCCGTTGGAGCGGACGCGCAGGGCCAGCAAGGCCAATATCACGGCCAAATAGGACGCCGCGTTCAACAGGAAGCACACCGCCTCCCCAGCCACGGCGATGATGAAGCCCGCCAGCGCCGGGTCGATGAAGCGGGTGGCGTTCATGATCATGGAATTCAGGGCGATGGCGTTGGCCAGTTGCGTCCGGTCCTCTACCAGATTCGCCACCAGGGACTGGCGCACCGGCATGTCCAGGGCGTTGATGCAGTCCATGAGAAAGGCCAGGGACAGTAGCAGGGCGGGGGTGATCCGGCCCTGCCAGGTCTGCAGCGCCAGGGCCAGTGCCTGGAGCAACGCCAGCACCTGGGGCCCAGATCATCAGCCGGCGCCGCTCCACGCGATCCGACCACACGCCGCCGAGCAGGCCGAACAGCAAAATGGGCGCCTGGCTGGCGAAACCCAGCAGGCCCAGCACCAGGGCGGAATCGGTCAGCCGATAAGCCAGCCCATGGCGACCTGCTGCATCCAGGTGCCCGCCATGGACACCAGTTGCCCGGCGAAATAGATACGGAAGTCGCGGGAACGCAGGGCGTGGAGGGGGTGGCGGGCGGCGGGGGGGCATGGGGTGGGATTCAGGCGGGTGGTCGGTCGCGGAAATGGGCTTGGGCCGCGTCACTTCGCTGAGGGTGCATACAAGCGAGGGCCACTGGATAGCCCACTCCAGGATTGGCGCGGGGTAACGCCTCTTGTCCGCCTGAGTTGCCCACCCCCATCTCTTTTCGCCCGTGTCGTACGGCGTAGGCGATGCCGCCCCGATCCAGGCCCAGGTCGCGCAGTTCGTGCGCGTTCAAGGAGCGCAGTTCCGCTTCGGCGCGCGGGGTGGCCAGGGTGGCGGCGATTCGCATCCGATGGCGCTGGAGCCAGTCCCACGGCATGTGTTTGCATAGGGCCAGCCAAAGCCCTTCTCCGTTCGATCCTGTCCATTCCGCCATGTCCGGCTCCTTACATTGCTTTGCGTCATGCTAGGTCGGCGGCGAGTGGCGATACAGTCGCAGAAATGCCGTGATTGATGCGTTACAGTGTGTACATCAAACCAACTGTATTGGCCCGTTTCGTGGCCCGCTGTATCGCGGGCCGGTGCATGGCTCGGCCTAGACTGGCGGCAGAGGAGGTAACCCATGAACCTGTATGAAAACCTGGCCACGGAATTGAAGGACGCCATTCGCCAAGGACTGTATCCGCCGGGGGAACGGGTGCCCTCGGTGCGGCGCCTGTCGGAACAGCGGCGGGTGAGCCAGGCCACCGTGGTGGCTGCCTACCGGCTGCTGGAAAGCCACGGCTGGCTGGAGGCGCGGCCCCAGTCCGGTTTCTTCGCGCGCCAACCCGAGACCGCCCCGCCGCCGGCCCGCGCCACCGAGATGGTGGATGGCCCCTGCGCGGTGGATGTCACCGAACTGGCCATGCGCCTGTCCCGCAACACCCAGCGCAAGGATTTGATCTCCCTGGGCGCGGCGGTGCCCCACCCGGATTTCCTGCCCCTGAAGGATCTGCGCGCTTCCCTCAACCGCTGTCTGCGGGGCAACGCGGATGTGGGCAGCCGTTACAGCTTCCCGCCCGGCGAGGAGTCCTTACGCCTGCGCATCGCCCGTCGGGCGGCGGACAGCGGTTGCAGCTTCGCTCCGGACGACATTGTCGTCACCGACGGCTGCCAGGAGGCCCTCAACCTGGCCCTGCGGGCCGTGGCCAAGGCCGGGGACATCATCGCCATCGAGACCCCCGCCTTCTTCGGCACCCTCCAGGCCATTGAGTCCTTGGGCATGCGGGCACTGGAAATTCCCAGCGACCCTGACACGGGCATCAGCCTGGAGGCCCTCACCCTGGCCCTGGACCGATGGCCGGTGAAGGCCGTGGCGGTGGTGGCCAATTTCAGCAACCCCACCGGCAGCCTGATGCCGGATGGCCACAAGGCGAAGCTGGTGAAGACCTTGGCTACCCGGGGCATTCCCCTCATTGAGGACGACATCTATGGCGACCTGGCCCACGGCCGGGAACGGCCCCGGGCCGCCAAGGCCTATGACCGCGACGGCAACGTGCTGCTGTGTTCGGCAATTTCCAAGAGCATCGCCCCCGGCTACCGGGTGGGCTGGATCGTGGCCGGCCGCTGGCGCAAGGCGGTGGAACACCTGAAATACGTGGGCACCATGGCCAACGCCACCCTGCCGCAACTGGCCATTGCCGACTACCTGGCCGACAGCCGCTACGAACGCCACCTGGCCCGGGTGCGCCGCGCCTACGCCGACAACCTGGCGCGCATGCAGGCCGCCATCCACCACTACTTTCCCGTTGGCACCCACGCCAGCCGCCCCGGCGGCGGCTTCGTGCTGTGGGTGGAGTTGCCGGAACGATCCCAGGGGGAGCGCGACACCTTGGCCCTGTACGAAAAGGCCCTGGCCGCCGGCATCAGCTTTACCCCCGGCCGCCTGTTCTCGCCCCAGGCGAAATACGGCAACTGCCTGCGCCTGGCCGCAGCGCTGCCCTGGGATGCGCGGGTGGAAGCGGCCCTGGCGGAGTTGGGACGGCTGGCGGGGCGGGGGTGCGCACCAGGAGCCAGACCTGCTTTACGGCGAGATCGGCCGGATGAGGGTAGAACTCGACTGGCTCAAAAAAAAGTCCAGGTGTTGGCGCGTGCCAACAGTTGACCATTTAGCCTGGATGTTGCACAAAGAGGGCGATATACGTTGTAAGTATTCAATCTAATTTAAGTTGCCCAGAAACCAATTCGTAAAAAACGCCTCCAGGCACTCGCCCTGCTGCTGATTCTACCCCGGAGCAACTCCGGTTTCCGCCTGCTGCGGGCTTCACGGTCTCCAACCCCGGATTGATGCAGTTGATCGCGGCCGATGGTCAGGCCCGATTTCATCTTCGGCCTGGCCGGCAACGCCGTCCTGGCGCGCCAGGACGAGGGTCTGATGACGAATGCGCGTGGCCACCTCGCCCTGCATCAGTCGTTGGCCGCCCAAGGCCTGGGGCCGGAGGTGGCAGCGGTGCGGTTGTTCGGTGAATTCGAGTATGCGGCCAGGTCTTGGCCACAAGCTTTCCGCGTGCTGGTCAAGGCCGAAGTCCCGCCAAGCACTGGGGGACTGCCCGCCAAGGATAACGAGCGCTTCGTGGTGACCACGCTGCGCAGCGCCTCACGCCGCACGCTCTACCAGCAAGACTACTGCGCTCGGGGACAGGCCGAGAATTTGATCAAGCAAGTGAAGTGCGATCTGAAATCCGATCGGACCTCGGTATCCACCTTCTTCGCCACCCCTGCCGACAACCGCTTCTCGTTTCTCCTCTGTGCGGGTGAGGGGAGGTGTCGCAGAAAAAACAAAAAACCAGCTCGTCGGCGCCATGTGGACTATGCAGATGATTTATGCAACATCCAGGATAAATATGTGCTTGAAATAAAAGGAGAAATGCTATATATTAGCGCGCTCTAATATTTGTTCATGAGAGGGGCGAATATGTTTGGCATGTACAACATCAAGGAACTCGACGTCGATGCGCTCGACATTAACAAGGAGCAAATCCTCCTTATCGACGTGCGCACCGAAGGAGAGGTGTCGCGTGGCGTCATCGACGGGGCCATCCACATTCCCTTGCATCTCCTGCCGCTGCGAGCCACGGAAATCCCGCAGGACAAACCTGTGGTGATCTACTGCAACTCAGGCGCCCGCTCCGCGCAAGCCTGCGCTTTCATGGCCGCCAAGGGCTTCGAAAACATGCACAACCTGTCCGGCGGCATCATGGCCTGGGCCCGTTCCGGGAAACCACTGACAGCCTTGTCCTGATACGGTCGCCGCTGCTTGCCAGGCGGCTTGATCCAGGTCATTTCGACTCGTTGCAATCTCCCCACAAGCGGTATAAATTACGCCGGCTTTTTTTAGCACTTGCTAATTTACTGAAGGAAAAACCATGAATTTCGACAAAGAACTCGACGCACGCGGCCTCAACTGCCCGCTGCCCATCCTGCGCTGCAAGAAATCCCTGAATGAAATGACTTCCGGTCTGGTTTTGAAAGTGGTGTCCACTGATCCGGGCTCCGTCAAGGACTTCGCGGCCTTCGCCAAGCAAACCGGCAACGAACTCCTCTCCTCCGCCGAAGCTGGTGGCGAGTACACCTTCTTCATCAAGAAGAAGTAAGCACTTCTTTTCAACCGTTTCGAGAGGTGCCGTGATGGACGATCAAAAGAAGCTGGCGATCATCGCGACCAAAGGCACGCTGGACTGGGCATACCCCCCGTTCATTCTGGCGTCCACGGCCGCCGCCCTGGGCTACGAAACCCAGATTTTCTTCACCTTCTATGGCTTGCAAATGCTCCGCAAGGATCTCAGTTGCCTGAAGGTCAGTCCCCTGGGCAACCCGGGTATGCCCATGAAAATGCCGTTCGGACCAAAATGGTTCAAGGGCATCAACTGGAATATCCCCAATGCCGTGCAGTCCCTGGTGCCGGGCTATGAGTCTGTCGCCACCGCCTTGATGAAACAAACCATCAAGAACAATGGTGTGGCATCCATTCCTGAGTTACGCGAGCTTTGTCAGGAAGCCGAAGTCAAATTCATTGCTTGCCAGATGACGGTCGAGTTGTTCGGTTTTGAACACAGCGACTTCATCGACGGTGTCGAATATGGCGGCGCCGCCACCTTCTTCGAATTTGCCGGCGAAACGGACATCTGTTTGTTTATTTGATTCTGGTAAATTAGTACCAAGAAAGCCGCCTTGGGGTGACCCAAAGGCGGCTTTCTTATTTTAATCAATGCATTAGCGTATTCTGAAACGCTACTGGACGGCGTATTTCAGTGCAAATACGCCTTGCGGCACTTGATTCTCGCAATTACCATGCTGCGTGTTTTGCCTGGGCGAAGATCCGGGTGAAAACCTTCAAACGCGCTTTCGAGGAGATATACATGCGCAAGACCCAACTTCTGATCGCCCTGGCCGCCATTGGCTTTGCCGGTTCCGCTTCTGCCACCAATGGTTATTTTGCGCACGGTATTGGTATTAAAGCCAAGGGCATGGGAGGGGCCAGCATAGCATTTGCCGAAGATGGATTCGGACTGGCGTCAAATCCAGCAACACTGAGCCAGGTACAACCTGGTGTTACGTTGGGTGCGAGTGTTTTCAGCCCGGATCGGGCAGTACACATGTCGACCTCTTATCCCCTTGGGGCTTCCACGAAGGATGGTAACGATACAAGTGTTTTTCTTATTCCTGAGCTTGCCTATGTTAGGCACGGGGACAACGGCCTGAGTTACGGTGTGGCCGTGTATGGAAATGGCGGTATGAACGTGGATTATGCTGGCCCTGTATATGATAATACTAATAAAACATATACCAATATGGAGCAGTTGTTTATAGCCCCGACCATTGCAAAAAAAATTGGAGAAAATAACACTATTGCGGCAAGCCTGAATCTCGTTTATCAAACTTTTGAGGCAGGTGGCCTTGCATGGTTTGCGGGTTATACACGCACTGGTGCGGCAAATCCTGGCGATCATGGCAAGGATAGTTCTACGGGTGTCGGTATGAAGCTAGGGTGGACCGGTACTATTTCCAGTACAGTAAACGCAGGCGCGTACTACCAGCCAGAAACGAAAATGTCTAAATTCGACAAATATAGGGATTTGTTTGCGGAGGATGGTGGATTTAATATTCCCGCGACATATGGCGTGGGTTTGTCAATCAAGGCATCCCCGGCAACCATGATCGCCTTCGATATTGTTCGTATTCAGTATGGTGATATTAAATCTCTGGCAAACAAGAATAACCATGATTGGACCAATACAAAACTTGGCGCGGCTGATGGCAAAGGTTTTGGTTGGAATAATATGACCGTTTACAAGATAGGCGTTCAGCATCAAGTGGATAATAAGACCACAGTTCGGGCGGGTTGGAATTATGGTAAGCAGCCTATCGCAGCCGACCAGCTTGACTTCAACCTTCTTGCTCCCGCAGTTGTTCAGAATCACATGACACTGGGGATGACTAGGAAACTTGATGGTGGTGGTGAACTCTCACTCCACTATATGCATGCGTTTAATAATGCTGTGTCGGGAACTCCCGCTGCTGGAACAGGCACTCTATACGTCGATAAATTGGAAATGGCTCAAGATGAGTTTGGCGTTCAGTATGCTTGGAAGTTTTGATGGTTGCATAAGTTATTGTTGATTGCAGGTTGACATGAAGAACATGCAGAGAAGCCGGGCTCCCCCGGCTTTTTTGTTTACAATGCACCGCATTTGTTCACTACCGGAAAGCACGATGAAACGTACTCTTGCAGTCCTTGCCCTGTTGTTCTGGGCTCCGCTGGCGCTGGCGCTCAGTCCCTATTTTTATGGGGACAAGGTTCAGGCGGGTGATATTCAAGCCGTTCTGGCCCAGGTTGAAGCGAAGCTGACCAAGGCCGGCTTCGATGTGGTGGGTAAACATACCCCGCCGGGCCTGCCTGGCTATGGTGTGGTGGTGGTAACCGACGAGGCCTTGCTCGCGATCGTGCGCAAACTGGGCGGGGCCAATATCGTCGGGGCGCCCATCCGTATCGGTGTCAAGGCTGACGGCACGGTGTCCTACATGAACCTGGACTACTGGCAGCGCGCCTTTTTCCGAAAACAGTATTCCTACGCGCAGAAAGCGGTGCGGGACGCCCAGTCCAAACTGGTCAAGGCGCTGGGTGCCGGCAAGGCGTTCGGCGGCAGCGTGGACAAGATCGACCTGGCCGATTACCAGTACATGTTCGGCATGGAGGGCTTCGACTCCGACAAGAACGTGGTCATGGAGCACCTCTCCTTCGACGACGCGGTGAAGACCATTCAGGACAATCTGGCGCGCGGCCTGGGCAAGACTTCCAAGGTTTATGAAATCATCATGCCGGACAAGAAACTCGCGGTGTTCGGTGTGGCTTTGAATGATCCCAAGGAAGGCGAGGGCTGGTGGGTGAAGAGCGCCGGCGCCGAGAACATCGCCGCGCTGCCTTATGAAATCTATGTGGTGAACAACAAGGCCGGCCACCTGTTCGCGCGTTTCCGCATCGCGCTGGGTTGGCCGAATGTGGGCATGGGCACCTTCATGCGTATCGTCGAGGCGCCTGGCGTGATTCGGGATACGCTGACGGTGGTGGCGGGTGGAGCACCCTGACCGCCTGTCGGTCATGTCCGGTTTCCTCCTCCTCCCCACGACGGGAGGGGAGATGAAAGGCCCCGAAGGGGCCTTTTTCTATTTCTGCCCGCGACGATGGGCGCGCAGAAGAAAGCGCGCGGGGTCGATGGCGTCGAGAAGGTCGCTTGCCACGGGGGCCGGGTCACCGGCAATCCGGCTGGCCAGGATTTCGGCCGCCAGGGTGGCCCAGACCAGGCCGCGCGAGCCAAGGCCGAGCAGGCCGTGAAGGCCTTCCTGGCGGGGCATGTGTTTGAGCTGGATATCGCGCGGCGGGAGGATTCGAATATCCGCCAACGCGCCGATCAGGGGCAGACGATCCGGGGTGGTGGCGCGGTAACCGACGCGGCCACCAAGTCCGGCGGGGTCGAGCGCGCCGCTCGCGCCCGGCAGGATGCCTTCCAGGCGCGCCAGATTGCCGGCATGTTCTTCCACCCGTGTTTCCTTGCCCTCTTCGTAGGCGTAGGAAGCGCCCAGGCAGTGCACGCCATCCACCGCCGGGGTGAGATAGCCCTCGCGGCAGACGGGGAGATGGAGTTCGGGCAGACAGCCTTGCGGGATATGGCTGACCAGGCCGCGCGCGGGGGCGAGTGGCAGGCCCGGCGCCAGGCCGCGTAGCGAGGCGCCGCCGGCCAGGATGAGGATCGGAGCGGCGGCAATGATCTTGCCGTCGCCGTCCAGCACCCGCCAATTCGCCGCGTCCCGCTCGATACGCGCCACATCGTGCCCAAATAGCAACGTGAGCCGCTCACCGGCGGCCGCGATCAAGGCGCGGCACAGGCTGGGCGGGCTGACCCAGCCGCCACCGGGGAACAGCCAGGCGCCGTGGGCCGTGGCGCTGCCCAGGCGGCGGCTGGCGGCATCGCGGTCGAGAAATTGCGCGTAGTCCTCGGGATAATCGCCCGCTGCGAGGATGTCCCGCATCCGTTGTTCATGCGCCGCATCGCGGGCGATCTGGAGAACGCCGTTCAAGTCGCGCCGAGGGCTGAAGCCCGCGCCTTCCAATGCGGCGCAGGTACGGCGCGCGTACAGAAAACAGGCGCGATTCAGACGCGAAGCCAGGTTGTCATCGTGCGAGAGCAGGGGGCGCAGGATTCCGGCCAGGTTGCCGGATGCTTCAGCGGCCGGAGTGGAGTGGCGTTCCACCAGGGTGACCGACCAGCCGCGCGCGGCCAGGCGTTCGGCGCCGGCGCAGCCGGCCAGGCCGGCGCCCAGCACCACGGCGCGGCGGTCGTCGGCGCTTGTCGCGGGATGAGTTGGCATCCGAGGCGCATTCTTTCCCGCCAGCATGTGGCGTTTGCGGCCGAAGCCGGGCCGCTTCTCGACCTGGAAACCGGCTTCCTGCAGGGACTCGCGCACCTCGCCGGATACGCACCAGGTGGCCAGAGTGGCTTCCGGCGCGGCGAGGCGGGCAAGGCGGTGGAACAGGCCGGGCGACCACATGGCCGGGTTTTTCTTCGGGTCGAAGCCGTCGAGATAGAAGGCGTCCACGCGCGCATCGCTGCGGCGCAGCAGCGTCTCCGCCTCCCCCAGGAGCAGGGTGAGCACGACCCGGCCGGAGGCGAACTCCAGGCGGTGGAAACCGGGCATGAGCGGCGGCCAGCCCGCGCACAGTTCACGGCTCAGATGCCGGAACTCCGGCCAATGTTCATGTAATCGCGCCAGATCGCCGGCGTGAAAAGGATGCTTCTCCACCGCCAGGTAATGCAGACGGCCGCAACGCGCCGGATCGTCCCGCCAGGCGGCCCAGGTGGCGAGGAAGTTGATCCCGCCGCCGAAGCCGGTCTCCAGGATGATGAAGCGCTCTTTGCCCCGCCAGCGGCACGGCAGGTCGTTGCCATGCAGGAACACATGGCGCGCCTGGCCGGGGCCGCCGTCGGCGGAGTGGTAGATGTCGTTGTAGGTTTCGGAAAAAGGCGTGCCGTTCCCGGCGAGTACCAGGCGCGCGGGGGTGAGGCCGGGCATGCTCAGGGCGTCGGGCCGAGCGGGAAGGTGAGGAAGAAGCCGGTGGTATTGATGTCGTTGAAGCCCTTCAGCTTGGGAAAGTGGGTCACGTTGAGCGTGGCCTTGCCGACCTCCCAGCTCAACAGCGGCACCGGCGCGATGAATGGATCGCCGTGGTTGTAGGTGTCGCTGTGAAAGGCGGCGAGAGCGCCGCCCAGGCGCACGCCAGGCGCCAGTTCCCAGCCCTTGCAGCCGAGGGCGGCGTACACCGCAGTTTTGGCGCCCGAATCCCGGTATGCGGCCGCTTCCAGGAAGGGGGTGTCGCAAAGTTTGCCGCGTTCCAGGCCATAGCGCAGGCCTAGGCCGGGGTTGAATTCGTGGTCGGTGCCGATGCGTTTGGCTTCCTCGCGTTCCCAATGGTGGGAGAGGCCGTAGAGATTCAGGCCCAGTTCGCCGGCCAGGGCGATCGGGGATGCCAGGATCCATGCCAGGGTGATGAGGGCTCTCATGATGTGTCTCAGTGCAGGGTGGGTGAGGGTGGTTCGAACAGGGCGGCCACGGCCGGGCCATCGAGGCGGTAGTCGTGATTGCAGATGTCGTCGCGGATCACGATTTCGCCCTTCTCGCGCAGGATGGCATCGCATTCGGCGCGACCCAGCGAGCGCAGCATGTTCTGGATTTTTTCCCAGTCTTCCGGGCAGTGGTGCGTGACGGAGCGGGCATCGAAGACGCGCAGGTCTTCCTCCGGGAACACGCGGCGCAGCAGATCCAGCGGCGCCTGCCCGAGCATTTCCGCCGAGCGCAGGGTGGCGAGCAGGTGCTGTATGCGATTCCAGCCATCCGCGTCGCGGCTGTCGGCTGTGGGGAGTTTCTGCAGGAACAGGCCGACGGCGCGTTCCGGCCCGGCCGCCAGCAAGAGGCGCGTGGGTTGTTGCTCGGATTGCGTCAGATAGTGCTCGAAGATGGCAGCGACGCTGTCACCGACCAGCGGAACCAGGCTTTGATAGGGCTGGCGCATGCCCACCGTGTCCAGGGTCAGGGCCAGTTGGCCGTGGCCGAGCAATTCGGGCGTGGATTGCCGCGCCTGGAGGGCTTCCCGCCGCCAGTGCGCCATGCCGCGCAACCGGAGTTGTTCATCGCAATCCAGCACCAGCAGATTCACCGGGCCTTCGCCGCGCAACTGAAAGGTCATGCGACCGGGTTGTTTGAGGTTGGCGGCGATCAAGGTGGTCACCGCGCTCATTTCTCCCAGCAGGTTCGCCACCGGCGCCGGGTAGCCGCGCCCCGCCGACAGCGAGCGCCAGGCGCCGTCGAGCGATACGATGGCGCCGCGAATATCCAGATGCTCGAACAGGAAGGGGTGAACGTGGTTGAGCGAGGGCATGTTTGCTTGGGGAAAGGCGTGGCGCATGATTTTAGCCCACCTGTTTCCTCGATCATTTGTGTACTTGTAGCTCTGGGGTTCACCCCCACCGGGCGGGCCGGGCTGAAAAAACGCCGGCAGGGATGCCGGCGCTACAGAGGGTGCTCCGGCCGGTTTACAGCTTGCGCGAGATGTAGCGCACGCCGTCGTCTTCCGGGTGCGCCTCGATCTTGAAGCCCAGGCCTTCCGCCAGTTTGAGCATGCGACGGTTGCTCTTCAGCACCTCACCGTCCATCACGCGCATGCCCTTGGCGCGCGCCACGTCCATCAGCACGCTCATCAGCTTGTGGCCGATGCCCTGTTTCTGCCACTGGTCGTTGACCACCACGGCGAACTCGCAGGATTCGCCATCCGGATTGATGGCGAAGCGCGCCACGCCGAGTTCCACTTCACCGCCGTTCACCTGGGTGACGGCCAGCAGGGCCATTTCACGGTCGTAGTCGATCTGGGTGAAGCGCACCAGCATGGCCTGCGAGAGTTCGCGCACGGCATCCATGTAACGGAAATACTTGGTTTCCTCGGACAGGCTACGCACGAAATCCTGGGTCAGTTCGGCGTCCTCCGGGCGGATCGGACGGATCACCACGTCGGCGCCGTTGGGCAGTTGCCAGGTGGTGACCAGATAGGCCGGATAGGGGTGGATGGCCATGTGCGCGTAGCGGTCGGCGTTGGGCACGCGCGAGGTGATGACGATGCGGGCATCCAGCGCCAACGCGCCGTTTTCATCGACCAGCAGCGGGTTGATGTCCAGTTCCTGAATCCAGGGCAGTTCGCAGACCATTTCCGAAACCCGCAGCAGCACCTGTTCCAGCGCGCCGAGATCGGCCGCTGGACGGTTGCGGAATTCGCCCAGGAGTTTCATCACCCGGGTGCGATTCATCAGATCACGCGCCAGGAAGCGGTTCAGCGGCGGCAGGCTCACGGCGCGATCTTGCGCGGCCTCCACATCGACACCGCCGCTGCCGAAGACGATGACCGGGCCCAGCACCGGGTCGGTGGTCACGCCCACCAGCACTTCACGCGCGTTCGGCCGTACCAGCATGGGTTCGATGACCACGCCGTCGAGCTTCGCATCCGGGCAGCGCCGTTGCACTTCAGCCAGCATGCCGGTGTAGGCCGAGCGCACGGCGTGGCCGCTGGAGATGCCCAGGCGCACGCCGCCGACGTCGGATTTATGGCTGATGGCCTGTGAATTGATCTTCATGGCCACCGGGAAACCCATCTGCTGTGCCATCAGCATGGCCTCGGTGGGGTCGCGCGCGATGGTGGTCTGCGCCACCGGGATGCGGAAGGCGGAGAGCAGGGCCTTCGATTCCACTTCGGTGAGCACATGGCGGCCCTGCGCCAGGGCGCTTTCCAGGATCAGGCGGGCGCCTTCGACATCCGGGTCGGTGCCCTTGGCGATCGGCCCGGGGGTCTGCATCAGCAGGCGCTGGTTCTCGTAATAGGCGGAAAGGTAGGAGAACACTTCCACCGCCGGTTCCGGGGTGGAGAAGTAGGGGATGCCGGCATCCTTGAAGCGCTGCCGGCCCTCGGCGACCTGGGCCTCGCCCATCCAGCAGGCGATCACCGGCTTGCTGGAATTCTTCGCCACGGCCACCACCGCGTCGGCGGCCTCGGTGGGCCGGGTCATGGCCTGCGGTGTCAGCATCACCAGCACGCCGTCCACGTTCTTGTCCTCCAGACAGGCTTCCATCGTCGCGCGGTAGCGGGTCGCGGTGGCGTCGCCGATCACATCCACCGGATTGCCATGCGACCAGTTGGCCGGCAGTGCCGCGTTGAGCTTGTCCACGGTCTCCGGGCCCAGTTCCGCCAGCGCCACGCCGAGATCCACGGCGCGGTCGGTGGCCATCACGCCGGGGCCGCCGCCATTGGTGACGATGACCAGGTTGCCGCCGGTCGGTTTGATGTGGGAGGAGAGGGCGCGCGCGGAGGCGAACAATTGCAGGATGCTGGTCACCCGCACCACGCCGGCGCGCCGCACCAGCGCGTCGAACACCGCGTCGGAACCGACCAGGGCACCGGTGTGCGAGGCGACCGCCTTGGAGCCGGCCTCATGCCGGCCCACCTTGACCAGCACCACCGGCTTGATCCGCGCCGTCGCGCGCAGGGCGCTCATGAAGCGGCGCGCGTCGCGGATGCCCTCGATGTACATGAGGATGCCCTTGGTGGCCGGATCGTAGGCCAGGTAATCGAGGATTTCGCCGAAATCCAGATCCGCCGAGGCTCCGGTGGAAATCACGCTGGAAAAACCGATGCCGTTGGATTCCGCCCAATCCAGCATCGCCGTGCACAAGGCGCCGGATTGCGAAACCAGGGCGAGATCGCCGGACAACGTGGCACCCTGGCTGAACGTGGCGTTGAAGCCGATGGCCGGGCGCTGCACGCCCAGGCAATTGGGGCCGATGAAACGGATGTTGTGCTTTTTCGCGGCGGCCATGACCGCCTGCTCCAGCGCCACGCCGGCCGGGCCGACCTCACGGAAGCCGGCGGACAACACCACCGCATGGCGGATGCCGCGCGCGCCGCACGCCGCCAGAATCGCGGGGATGGTCGGCGCGGGGGTCGCGATCAGAGCCAGTTCCGGCGTTTCCGGAAGATCGTCGGCCGAGGCGTAGCAACGCTCGCCGTAGAGTTGATCGTGCTTGGGATTGACCGGATAGACATGGCCGGTGAAGCCGGATTTGCGCAGGTTGCGGAACAGGATGCCGGCGACCGAATCCTCCTTCTCGCTGGCGCCGAAAACGACAACGGAACGGGGCATGAAGAGGGGGTGAAGATAGTGGTGTGACATGGTGTACGCGGGTGGTTGAAGGGGGCTGGCCTTGTTTACGGCCGCAGTCCCCATTACTTGAATCGGGGCTTCTTGTGGCCGGGGATGATAGCCCCACGCGGGTTACCGGGGCATGAAGCCGGCGTATAGTCATTATTGATTTTCAGCCGACCCTTGCCATGCACACCGCCTATATCACCCATCCCGAATGCCTCAGGCACGACATGGGCCACCAGCATCCGGAAAGCCCGTCCCGCCTCAACGCGATCAATGATCGTCTGCACGCGGCGCACCTGTTCGACTATCTGATCCACTACGAAGCGCCGCTGGCGCATCGCGGCCAGCTGGCGCGCGTGCATGATCCCGCCTACATCGACGCGGTCGAGGCCGCTTCGCCTTACGACGGCATCGTCGAACTCGACGGTGATACCGCGATGAACCCGCACAGCCTGGAAGCCGCCTACCGCGCCGCCGGCGGCGCGGTCATGGCGGTGGATCGGGTACTGGGCGGCAAGGTCGAAAACGCCTTCGTCGCCTGCCGACCTCCCGGCCACCATGCCACCCACAACCGCGCGATGGGGTTCTGCATCTTCAATAATGTCGCCGTCGCCGCCGCCCATGCCCTGGAGGCGCACGGCCTTAAACGCGTCGCCATCGTCGATTTCGACGTCCACCACGGCAACGGCACCGAAGATATTTTCAAGGACGACGCGCGCGTCATGCTCTGCTCCACCTTCCAGCACCCGTTCTACCCTTACAGCGGCGCCGACACGGTGAGCGACCACATCGTCAACATTCCCCTGCCGGCCGGCACCACCGGCCGCCGCTATCGCGAGGTGTTCGAGGAAAAGGTGCTGCCGAGGCTGGCCGCCTTCCAGCCGGAAATGTTGTTCTTCTCCGCCGGCTTCGACGCCCACCGCGAAGACGACATGGGCCAGTTCGGCCTGATGGAAAGCGACTACGTCTGGATCACGGAGCAGTCTCTGGCGGCAACCCAAGGTCATACACGGGGACGGGTCGTCTCGGTGCTGGAAGGGGGCTATGACCTGTCATCGCTGGGCCGCAGCGTGGCCGAGCACATCCGGGTGCTGGCGGGGTTGTAGGTGCTTTCCCCTCCCCGCCGGGGAGGCGTCAGCGATACGCCAGATCCAGCGCGTAGCCGGTGGCCGCCAGGGTGCCGGTATCCAGGTCGAGGCGGATTTCCTGTTCTTCTCCCGCCGCCATGCCGGCCTCGATCCGCGCGCCTTTGGCCAGGTATTCGCCGGGGGCGAATACGCGCTGGGCAACAGGGGCGTCGCGCACATCGGTGAGGATGAGCACGATGTGCGGCCAGGCCTGTGTCTGTTCGCCGCGATTGGCGAGCAGCAGGGAGAGCCGGGTGCGTGACTTGTTTTCGGCGTTGTGTTCCAGCGAAGAGGCCGTGATGGCCGTCTTGTCGAGCTGGCGCGGCAGCGGTACCACGCAGCCCAGCGGGCGGCACAGGGTTTGCAGTAGTGGGCGCGTGGCGGGAATCGCGGCGGCGAGGTCGGCGCGCAGGAAGAGGGCCGTTTGCAGCAGAAACACCCCCCCCAGGAGCAGGGCCGCCACCAGGCGTGGGAAAAAGCTCGCGCGCCTGGTTGGCGTTACCCGCTTGACGCGGGTCGGTAGTTCGGACAGCAGAATGGAATCCGAGGTTTCTTCATGCGCCGTTCCGCCCGCGAGCGGAGTTTCCAGCGTGGCCGGCGGCGGTTCGGGAGCCACCTCAGGCAACGCGGCCGCCGGCGCCCGCTGCTCAACCCGCAGTTCCGGGACTTCGCCCTCGTTTGCGGTTTCCGCGGGAGGCGTGACCGCCTCTTGCAATGTGTCCGGCTCGCCCGGTGGTGCCACCAGTTCCGCCAACAGGCTGTCGTAGGCGTTGAACACAACAGCACAATGCCCGCAGCGCACCAGCCCGCGCCGCAAGCCCAGGTGTTCCTGGGTGACCCGGAACGTGGTGTGGCATTCGGGGCAGGTGGTCAGCATCAGGCCGCGCGAGGCGTGAGGCGGCGGGCGGGAGGGAGCGTCATGCCTTCACGCCCGCCAGACAGACCCAGCCCTCTTCTGCCTTCCACAGGCGCATGGCGAAGGCTTGCCCGTAGAGGGCCATCACGTCCTCGGCCTGCTCGGCCAGGATGCCGGAGAGCGCGATGCGGCCCCCCGGCTTCACGCGCGCGGCGAGCAAAGGCATCAGCCCTTTCAGCGGGTTGGTGAGAATGTTGGCGACCAGCACGTCGAACTGCCCGGCCGGGGCCGCGTCCGGCAAGAAAAAACGCGCTTCCGCCCGATTGCGCGCCGCGTTGTCGCGCGAGGCGGTGACCGCCTGGGCATCCACGTCCACCCCGACGACACCACCGGCACCCAGCTTGACGGCGGCGATGGCAAGAATGCCGGAGCCGCAGCCATAGTCGAGTACCTCTTCGCCACCGCGCAGATTTGCTTCCAGCCATTGCAGGCACAGGCGCGTGGTGGGGTGGCTGCCGGTGCCGAAGGCCAGCCCGGGGTCGAGCATCAGGGTGATCGCCTCGGGGTCGGGCGCGACATGCCAGGAGGGGACGATCCAGAGACGGTTCGAGATGGGGATGGGGTCGAACTGGGATTGCGTCAGACGCACCCAGTCCTGTTCCTCCACGCGCTCGGTCTGGTGTTCGTGGTCGGCGGCCAGGCCCAGCCTGGCGAACAAGGCGGGGAGGTCTGGCAAATGACCCGCCTCGGCATCCAGCAGCGCCACCACCCAGTTGCGATTCCACGCCTTGGGATCGTCCAGCCCCGGTTCGCCGAATTGTGGTGCTTCCTCGGCCGTGCCGGCGTCGCGGTCCTCGATGGAGACGGACAGCGCGCCCGCGTCCATCAGGGCATCGGCCAGCGATTCGGCTTTGGCCTGGTCGGCCGCGAGTTTCAGTGAGAGCCAGGGCATGAATCCGTCCATGTAGCGCCGGCGTCCCGCCGGCAAGCACAAGACGCCGGCGGGACGCCGGCGCTACATCAATGCTTGTTCATCCCCAGCTTCTGTTCCAGGTAATGGATGCTGAAGCCACCTTCCAGCACCACCTGATCGACCAGCAAGTCCTGGTGCAGCGGGATGTTGGTTTTGATGCCCTCGACGATCATCTCGGACAGGGCGATGCGCATCCGGGCGATGGCCTGCTCGCGGGTGGCGCCGTAGGTGATGAGCTTGCCGATCATGGAGTCGTAGTGGGGCGGCACGTAGTAGTTCTGGTACACGTGCGAATCCACCCGCACGCCGGGGCCGCCGGGCGCGTGATAGAGGCTGATGCGGCCGGGCGAGGGCATGAAATTGGCCGGATCTTCCGCGTTGATCCGGCATTCCATCGCATGGCCCTTGAAATGGATGTCCTTCTGCTTGTTCGCCAGCGGCAGGCCGGCGGCGATGCGGATGCTTTCCTGGACGATGTCCACCCCGGTGATGAATTCGGTCACCGGATGTTCCACCTGCACGCGGGTGTTCATCTCGATGAAAAAGAATTCGCCATCTTCGTAGAGGAATTCGAAGGTGCCGGCGCCGCGATAACCGATCTTGCGGCAGGCCTCGGCGCAACGTTCGCCGATCTTGTTGCGCAACTTGGGGTCCAGTCCCGGCGCCGGGGCTTCTTCCAGCACCTTCTGGTGGCGCCGCTGCATGGAGCAGTCGCGTTCGCCCAGATGGATGGCGTTGCCGAGCGAGTCGGACAGCACCTGAATTTCGATATGGCGCGGGTTGCCCAGAAATTTTTCCATGTAGACCACCGGGTTGCCGAACGCGGCGGCGGCCTCGCCCTGGGTCAGTTGCACGGACTGGATCAGGTGCGCCTCGGTATGCACCACGCGCATGCCGCGTCCGCCGCCGCCGCCGGCGGCCTTGATGATGACCGGGTAGCCGATGCCGCTCGCCACCCTCAACCATTCGTCCGGGTCTTCGCCCAGGGCGCCCTCTGAGCCGGGTACCACCGGCACGCCGGAGGCCTTCATGGCGTCCTTGGCGGAAACCTTGTCGCCCATCAGGCGGATGGTTTCCGGACGCGGGCCGATGAACACGAAGCCGGAGCTTTCCACCCGTTCGGCGAAGCCGGCGTTTTCGGACAGGAAGCCGTAGCCGGGATGAATGGCCTCGGCGTCGGTGACTTCGGCGGCGGCGATGATGGCGGGTATGTGCAGGTAGCTCTTGGCCGACGGCGCCGGCCCGATGCACACGGACTCGTCGGCCAGACGCACGTACTTGGCTTCCGCGTCCGCCTCGGAGTAGACCGCGACGGTCTTGATGCCCATCTCGCGACAGGCGCGTTGGATGCGGAGCGCGATTTCGCCGCGATTGGCGATCAGGATTTTTTCAAACATCGTTTTCTCGCAAGGTTGTGGCGTAATCCCGCATGTGCTGCCACGCGCCGATGAGGTGCGCAACAAAGACGCGGGCTTCGCCCAGGGCGGACAACATGTCCGCCGGGTCGCTCAAATATTCATGCACCAGCCAGTTACGTGCCCTCCGCATCCGGCGCCAGCGGGCGGCATCCTCCAGCCAGCCCAGGCGTTCCGCGCGGGCGAGGTTGTCGATGGCGGTTCCCACCGGCTCCTCACTGGCTTCCAGCAGCAGGGGCAGGTATTTGCCCGCCAGGCTGTCCTGCATTCGGCAGAACTTGCCGAAGAAGGATTCCAGTTTGTCGCAGCCCTCGGGCCACGACAGGAGCGTGGTCAGCCAAGGGGTATCCAGGCCACCCGGGGGGAACAAACGGGAGGCCACATCCGCCAATAGCACGGCTTCCCGCTCCAGGACAGGCTCCATGAGGCCCAGTCGCGTGATGGCCTTCACAGGGGGACTCCGGTGCCGCGCGCCACGTCGTGGATGCGCTGACGCGCCTTGCCCGGCGCCCAGGCAACGATGTCGATGCGCTGTTCACCCAGCCGCATCTGGAGTTCGTCGTCCAGGTTCAGGATGCGCCGGAACTCGTCCTCGGCACGCGGGGCGTATTCGATATAGAGATCGATGTCCCCGCCGCGCCGGGCGTCGTCAGCGCGGGAGCCGAACAGCCAGACCCGGGCGTCGGCGCCGAAGACCCGACCCACCTGACGGCGGATGATGCTGGCTTCCTCCGGAGTCAGCCGCATGAGGCGCTATTCCGATCAACCAATAATGAACAGCGGCTCACCGTATTCCACCGGCTGGCCGTTCTCGATCAGGATGGCCTTGATTACGCCGCCCTCGTCCGCCTCGATCTCGTTCATGAGCTTCATGGCTTCGATGATGCACAGCGTGTCGCCCGCCTTGACCGTTTGGCCCACTTCCACGAACGCCTTGGCGTTGGGAGAGGGGGTGCGATAGAAGGTGCCGACCATGGGCGACTTCACCACATGGCCCTCCGGCATTGCCGGCTCCGTGGCTTCCGTTGCGGCCACCGGAGTGGAAGCCGGGCCTTGCTGCGGGTACATGGGCATCATGCCCGGCTGCATCATGGGCATGCCGGCGTAGACGGTCTGGCCCGCGACCGCGCGGGTGATGCGAACTTTTTCCTCGCCTTCGGTGATTTCCAGTTCGGCGATGCCGGAATCCTGAACCAGGTCGATCAGTTTCTTGAGCTTGCGGAGATCCATGTACTTATTCCTCCAAGGCGTTGAGGGCATAGCCCAGCGCAAACAGGTAGCCCATCGCGCCCAGTCCCGAGATCACGCCGACCGCCAGATCGGAAAAATATGAATGCTTGCGGAAGGCCTCGCGGGCATGGACGTTGGACAGATGCACTTCGATGAAAGGGATGGCCACCGCCGCCAGCGCGTCGCGCAGGGCCACGCTGGTGTGCGTGAACGCGGCGGGGTTGATGATGATGTAGGCGACCTCCTGGTCGCGCGCGGCGTGGATGCGCTCGATCAGGGCATGTTCGGCGTTGCTCTGGAAACATTGCACCGCCACGCCGACATCCGCGCCCCGTTCGATCAGGGCGGCGTCGATTTCCGCCAGGGTCTGGCGGCCATAATGCTTGGGCTCGCGCGTGCCCAGGAGATTCAGATTGGGGCCGTGCAGAACCAGGACGCTTTTACCGGCCGGCTTCGGGCCGGATTGTTCGGTGGATTGCTTCGGCGTGCGCTTTCGGGGCATGTAAGAGAGCTGGCCGGCTGGTGGGAAACGGCGGCGATTGTGCCGTAAATCACACCTTAAAGTCCAGAAACGAGCCATCTCCTGGCAAATCAAGGCGTTATCGGGGAAGTCCGGAAAAAAGCCCGGAAAACGCCTGCGCCACCGCTTTCGGCGCCAATTCTTCCGGCCGCGACAGATTGACCAGGGCGGGGGCGTCGGCTTCCGCATAGGCGCCGTAACGCGCCGGCGGCGTGACGGGATAGAGGCCGATGCCGGGTTTGCGAAGGGCCGCCGCCAGATGCATCAGCCCGGTATCGACACCGATCACGCCACGCGCGGCGGCGATCAGACCGCCCATCTCGGCAAGCCCCAGCTTCGGCAGAACCACGGCGCCGGCCAGATTCATGGCCAGGCGTTCGGCGCGCGCTTTTTCCCGCGCGTTGCCCCAGGGCAGCGCCACGCGCGGGCCGAGCGCGGCGATACGCGCCAGCGCCTCCCTCCAGTCGTTCTCCGGATACTCCTTTTCCGTGCGCGCGGTGCCGTGCAGGCAGACCACGTATTCCCCCGTCAGGCCGGCCGCCTGAAACGGCGCGGGGGCCACGAGGCCGTAGCGGAGTTCGCTCGCCGCGCCCATCGGGTAGCCCAGGGCCTGGGCGGTGAGCAGGCGGTTGCGCGTGATGGCGTGCAGTTCGCGCGGCGCCGGATAGCGCCGCGCATAAGCCAGACAGGCCAGGCTTTCGCGCGCGCTGCCACGCGCGAGCCCGGCGCGCGGCCCGCGCGCCAGCCGGGTGACCAGCGCGCTCTTGAGGAGGCCCTGGGCATCCAGCACCAGGCCGTACTCGCGCGCCTGGATTTCGCGGCGGAATGCCGCCATTTCCGCCCAGGCCGCGCCTTGCCCGAGGCCGCGCCGCCAGCGCCGCAGCGCCGAGGGAATCACCCGCTCGACCGCCGGGTGCCAGCCGGGAATGGCGGCGAAGCCTTCCTCCACGACCCAGTCGGCGCGCAGGCCCGGAACATGGGCGGCCGCCTCGGTCAGCGCCGGGAGCATGTGGACGACATCGCCCAGCGAAGTCATCTTGATGATGAGCAGGTTCATGTGGAAGGAGCTGTCAAGGATCGCCGGATTATCCCCGAGCGGTATTGCTTGGGCGAACCGCTCAAGTTTTTCTTCCGGCTGCCGTTACCCGGCTTGTCGTGGTTTTCTCCCAGCGCCTTCATCCATGCCCACCTTGCAAGCCGAGTGTCATCGCATCATCGCCAGGCCTGGCGCCCTGGAGGCGTGCGCATGAACCTCGCGCCGCCGCGTGAACCGGAGATGGAATCCGCTCTGGGACAGGCGCTGGAACGTGGCGAACTCGAACTGTTCTTTCAGCCCAAGGGCGACCTTCATAACGGACATATCGCCGGCGCCGAAGCGCTGTTGCGCTGGCGGCGCGGCGACACCCTGGTGATGCCGGGCCACTTCATCCCGCTGGCCGAGCATTCCGGGCTGGTGGTGCCGATCGGCGCCTGGGTCATCGACACCGCCTGCGCCCGTTTGCGTGGCTGGGCGGAACGGGGTTACGGCGAAACACGCCTGGCGGTGAATGTCTCGGCGCGCCAGTTTGGCGCGGGTGACCTGGAAACGGTGGTGTCCGAGGCCCTGGCGCGGCACGCGATCCAGCCGGGGCGGCTGGAACTGGAGCTGACCGAGAGCATGTTGATGGACGATCCGGAATCGGCCGTCACCCAGTTGCGGCGGCTCAAGAACCTCGGCATCAAACTCTCGCTGGATGACTTCGGCACCGGCTATTCCAGCTTCACCTACCTCAGCCATTTCCCCATCGACACCCTCAAGGTGGACCAGTCCTTCGTGCGCCACATGGTCAGCAACGCCAATATGGCCGGCATCGTCGCAGCCATCATCGGCCTGGCCCACAAGATGCGGTTACACGTGGTCGCCGAGGGCGTGGAAACCGAGGCGCAACTCGCTTACCTGCGGCGCCTGGGCTGCGATGAAATCCAGGGCTATTTTTTCAGCCATCCGCTGCCCGAGGCGGCTTACCTCGCCATGCTGGATGAAGATCAAACCCTGCCGGGCCTGCCCGCGCGCGAAGGCGCCGAGCGCACTCTGCTGCTGGTCGACGACGAGCCCGGCATCCTTTCCGCCCTGCGCCGCATGCTGCGCCAGGAGGGCTACCGCATCCTCACCGCGAACAACGCCGCCGAGGGGCTGGAGCGGTTGGCGCTGGAAGACATCCAGGTGGTGATTTCCGATCAGCGCATGCCCGGCCTCTCCGGCACCGAGTTCCTGACCCGGGTCAAGGACATGCACCCGGATTGTCTGCGCATCATCCTTTCCGGCCAGGCCGACATGGCTTCGGTGATCGAAGCCATCAACGACGGCGCCGTTTACAAGTTCCTGACCAAGCCCTGGGATGACGAGAAACTTCGTGAACGCATCCGCGAAGCCTTCCGCTTCCAGGCCGCCATTACCGCCACCAATACCGCCACCAAAACCGTCAATCCATGAGTTCCCAAGCGATACCCGACAGCCCGCCCCGCTCTCAGACCCTGCTCCTGGTGGACGACGAGCCGAACATCCTTTCCGCCCTGCAACGCCTGTTGCGTCGCGATGGCTACACCATTCTGGCCAGCGACGACCCGATAAAGGGCCTGGAGATTCTGGCCGAGCGGCCCGTGGACGTGATTCTCTCCGACCAGCGCATGCCCGGCATGAGCGGGGTGGAGTTCCTGCGCCGGGCCAAGGAAATCCATCCGGAATCGGTGCGCATCGTCCTCTCCGGCTATACCGACCTGCAATTCATCACCGACGCCATCAACGAAGGGGCGATCTACAAATTCCTGACCAAGCCCTGGGACGACGAGCAACTGCGCGAGCAGATCCGGGAAGCCTTCCGCAGCAAGGAGGTCGCCGACGAAAACGTGCGCCTGACGCGGGCATTGCAAAGCGCCAACGTGGAATTGCAGGCGCATGTCGAGGAGAAGGAACGCCAGGCGCGGCGGATCGCGACCGTGCTCGACACGCTTCAGGAAGTCCTGCAACTGATCCCCTGGCCC
Organism: Hydrogenophilales bacterium; assembly: GCA_023258975.1. Lineage (GTDB taxonomy): Bacteria > Pseudomonadota > Gammaproteobacteria > Burkholderiales > Thiobacillaceae > PFJX01. The sequence goes on from JAHFRD010000007.1 coordinate 148,370, forward strand.
ATCGTCGGGGTCGATGAGGAAGGCCTGGTCGCGCTCTCCAACACGGCGGCGGATGCCCGTCTGGGAGGCGGCGCGCCCTTGCTGGGCGAGGAGGCGCGCGAGGTGTTGCCGGAAAGCCTACGCGTCTGGCTGACCAACACCGCCGCCATTCCGGAGCAATTCCTGCACGAGGGGCGCCGCTACCGTGTGATCCATAAACCGATGGGCCTGCACTCCCGCTCGCGCGGCACCCTGCTGGCCCTGTTGCCGTGCGAGATGTGCCCATGACGCGCGTCCATGTACTGGCGTTGAACCAGATCGCGCCTGGCATGGTGCTGGGCGCGGACATCCACGATGCCCACGGCGCCACCCTGCTGGCCGCCGGCACCGAACTGACCGAATCGCATCTGGCTTCCCTGGCGCGGCGCGAGGTGCGGCAGGCCGCGATCGAAATACGGGAAATATTTACCGAGGAGGAGCGCGAGGCGCGCCGTGAAGAAACCCGCGCCCGTCTGCGCCACCTGTTTCGGCGCGCGGGCGAAGGCGAAGCCGACCGCGCGCTGAAACAGACCCTCCTGGAATACCGGCTGGAGCAAATTGAATGAAGGTACAGCCCGATTTTCCCCTGGATCAAACCGAAGTGCCGCCGGCATCCGGCCTGCCCCCGCTCACCCTGGCCGAAGTCCTGGCGGACATCCGCCAGTTGCCTTCGTTGCCGGCGGTCGTCGGCGAACTGATCCGCACCCTGGACAACGAGTCCGCCGGCATCGACCAACTCGCCGAGGGCATCGCCAAGGATCAATCCCTGGCGGCGCGCGCGCTGCGGGTCGCCAACTCGCCCTTCTATGGCATCCAGCACAAGGTATCGAGCATTCACGACGCCATCGTCATTCTCGGTTTTCGGGCCGTGGGCAGCCTGGTCATGGCGGCTTCGGTGACGGGTTATTTCACGCCACCCAGGGACGTCCCCTTCAATCTCGATCATTTCTGGCGCCACGGCATCGGCACCGCGCTCTGCGCGCGCGCGCTGGCGCGCCACGCCGGCCTCGACACGGAGGCCGGTTTCAGCGCCGGCTTGCTGCATGACATCGGCGTACTGATGCTGCTTACCACCCGTCCGGAGCATTACGCCGGGGTGCTGGCGTATCGGGACGAGCACGACTGCCATGTGCCGGAAGCGGAACGGGCCATCCTCGGTTTCGACCATGCCCAGGCCGGCGAGGCGCTGACTTCGCGCTGGCGTTTCCCGTTGGAGATCGTGCGCGCGGTGGCTTTGCACCACGCGCCTGCGGGCCACCTGGAAAATTATCTGGCCGCCTCGCTGGCCGATGTGGTGCATGTCGCCAACATTCTGGCCCATGCCCTCGACCTGGCTGGTTCGCCGACGGCTCTGGTGCCGCCCCTGGACAGTGGCGCCTGGCGCCGCCTGCGACTCGACGCGGCGAGCGTGAAAGCCCTGTTGCCGGGTATCGAACAGGAACATGAGAGCTATTGCGCTCTCCTGGCGGCCTGAGCGGGAAGGGACGGCATGAACCACGGGCAAAAAAATACCGCAGCCGGTGGCCTTCTGGCCGGTTTCTTCCTGATCATCGTCCTGTTGCTGGGACTGGCGGGGGTCGGCCTGGTGTATCTGCGCGCCATGAACGACACCATCACCGTCATCGTTGAGGATCACAACGAGCGCGCCCGCCTGGCTTCCGAGATGTACATCGCCGCGCGGGAACGTGCGCTGCAATTGCACGCCATCCTGCAAGAGCCGGATGCCTTCGAGCGCGATGCCCTGGTGCCGCGTTTTCATGAACTGGCCGGCATTTTTCGCAGCGCGCGCGAAAAACTGGCGAAGATGGATCTGTCTTCCCTGGAACGGCAACTGCTGGAAACGCAGGGGCGCTACACCGGTTACGGTTCGAGCGTGCAGGACGAAGTGCTCGATCTCGTGCTGGCGGACAGGAAAACGGCGGCCGAGCGGCTTCTGGCTACCCAGGCCATCCCCGCGCAGAACCAGGCCACGGTGCAGTTGCGCGGGCTGCTCGACGAACAGATTCGCCACGGCCACCAGGCCGCCATCGAGGCGCGCGGAAAATATCGGATCGCGCGCAATCTGATGATCGCCAGCGCCGTGGTGGCGACGCTGCTGGCCTGCCTGATCGCGGTGGTGGTGATCCGGCGCCAGCAGGCGCTGCTGGCGCGATTGCGCGAGGGGGAACGCGAAGCGCGCGCCATGTTGGCGAACATCCCCGTGCCGATCTGGTTCAAGGACAGCCAGTCGCGCATCGTCTGGTGCAACGCCGGTTTTGAAAAAATGGCCGGGCAGGCGCAGGCGGACTTCGCCGGCCAGGGCGAAACGGCGATCTGGGGCCAGGCCGATGGGCTCAAGAACGATCAGGAGGATCAAAAAGCTCTGGATACCGGGCAAACCATGCGTGTGGATCGGCGTCTGAGCACGCCTGGCGGCATGGAGGGGCACTACATCATCGCCCGCACCCCCATCGCCAGCGGCGATGGCGCCTGGAAAGGCGTGCTTTGCGTGGCGCAGGATCTGACCACTCTGGAGCGGATGAACGATCTGCTGGAAGAAACCAACAAGGAACTCCAGGCTCAGAAAACCGCCCTGGACGAGCACGCCATCGTCAGCATCTCGGATACCGAGGGCAACATCACCTATGTGAACGAAAAGTTCTGCACCATCTCGGGCTATACGCTGCGCGAGTTGATGGGGAAAAACCACCGCCTGGTCAATTCCGGCTTACACCCGCCCGAATTTTTCGTGGAAATGTGGAACACCATCACATCCGGCCGGGTCTGGCACGGTGAAATCCGCAACCAGCGCCGCGACGGCGGTTTCTACTGGGTGGATTCCACCATCGTTCCCTTCCTGGACATGGAAGGAAAGCCCACGCAGTACATCGCCATACGCACCGACATCAGCGTCCGCAAACAGATGGAGGAGTCACTCCAGGATCTCAATGTGGATCTGCAACGGCGGGTCGATGAGCGCACCGAGGAACTGTCGCGCGCCATGCGGCAGCTGGAGGGAGATATCGCCGAGCGCACACGTTCGCAGGCCCTGCTGCGGGAGCAATACCAGCAACTGGAAAGCCTGCACCGCAAATTGCAGGAAGCGCAGACCCAATTGCTGCAATCCGAGAAGCTGGCCTCCATCGGCCAGCTCGCGGCCGGGGTGGCGCACGAGATCAATAATCCCATCGGCTACGTGCATTCCAATCTGGGCACCCTGGATGGCTATATCCGCGATCTTTTCAGCCTGATCGGCGGCTTCGAGACGGCGGCGGAGGCCCTGCCGGGCGACGCGCCGCAACGCGACGAGTTGGCCAGGCTGAAACAGAAACTGGATCTGTCCTATCTGCGCGAAGACATCCCGGTACTGATGCACGAATCCAAGGAAGGCATCACCCGGGTACGCAAGATCGTCCAGGATCTCAAGGACTTCTCGCGTCTGGACAGCTCGCCCGACTGGCAATACGCCGACCTGACCCTGGGACTGGATAGCACCCTCAACATCGTCCACAACGAAATCAAATACCACGCCGATGTGGTCAAGGAATACGGCGATATTCCCCAGATCGAATGCCTGCCTTCGCAGTTGAATCAGGTTTTCATGAATCTCATGGTCAACGCCGCCCATGCGATGGAAGGGCCGCGCGGCACGATCACCCTGCGCACCGGACTGGGCACGGGAAAGGATGCCGGCATGGTTTGGGTGGAGGTGGCGGATACCGGCAAGGGCATCCCGGCCGAGAACGTGGGCCGCATCTTCGATCCCTTCTTCACCACCAAACCGGTGGGCAAGGGCACCGGCCTGGGGCTGTCGCTGGCTTACGGGATCATCCAGAAGCATCTGGGACGCATCGAGGTGGCAAGCGAAGTCGGCAAGGGCACCACCTTCCGGGTGACGCTGCCGATCGAGCATGTGGAAGCGGAGGTGGACGATGCCGCTTGAACGGTTTGCCGGGCCTACGCTGAACTTCCCCGCTGCTCCCCTTCGCGACAGATTCCAGCCTGTTTCGAGCGAGGTTTTCTGAGCATGCACCCCCTGCTCGAACGCCAGATTCGCAAACACCTTGCCCCGGAAGTGGCGGAAGGGCTGGGTGATTTTCTGAATGCGGTGGATCACGCCTATCGCCACACCGACGCCGCGCGCCACCTGGTCGAGCGTTCGATGGATCTGATGTCCGAGGAGCTGAATTCGCGCCTGGAGGAGAAGCTCGATACCGAGGCGGCGTTGAAACAGGAAAAGCAGGAGCAGGAGGCGCTGATAAAACGTCTGGAAGCCGCCCACAACCAGTTGCTGCAATCGGAAAAGATGGCCTCCATCGGCCAGCTCGCGGCCGGCGTGGCGCATGAAATCAACAACCCGATCGGCTATGTCGGTTCCAACCTGGGCACCCTGCGCGGTTATGTCGATCGGCTGCTCAATGTGCTGGCGGCATTCGAGGCCATCGAGCGCGAACTGCCCGAGGGGTCGGTTCGGGATCGCCTGGCGACGCTCAAGGCGGAATCCGATCTGACTTACCTGAAAATCGACATCAGCGAACTGCTCGCGGAAACCGGCGATGGCATTTCCCGCGTGCGCCGCATCGTCCAGGACCTCAAGGACTTCTCGCACGCCGACCAGGGCGAATGGGTGCTGGCCGATCTGCGCAAGGGGCTGGAATCCACCCTCAATGTGGTCAACAACGAGATCAAGTACAAAGCGCGCGTGGTCAGAGAATACGGGGAATTGCCCGCGCTGCGCTGTCTGCCCGCGCAACTGAATCAGGTGTTCATGAACCTGTTGATCAACGCCGCCCATGCCATCGAAGGCCAGGGCACCATCACCATCCGTACCGGCGTCGTGAACGAAGAGGCGCGGGTGGAAATCGCCGACACCGGCAAGGGCATCCCCGCGCATCTGCTCACCCGCATCTTCGACCCCTTCTTCACCACCAAACCCGTTGGTGTCGGCACCGGCCTCGGCCTTTCCATTTCCTGGGGCATCGTCCAGAAGCACGGCGGTCGCATCGAAGTGGAAAGCGAGCCGGGAAGAGGAACCACTTTCCGCGTCGTTCTGCCGCTCCATCCTCCACCGAGTTCCGATCATGAGTGACCCCGCCCCCATCACCCTGTTGTTCGTCGATGACGAGCCGTCCATCCTGTCCTCGCTGAAGCGCCTGTTCCGGCCGCATGGCTACCAGATATTCACCGGCGAGGGCGGCGCCGCCGGCCTGGCGATCCTGGAAAAGGAGCACGTCGATCTGGTCATTTCCGACATGCGCATGCCGGAAATGGATGGCGCCCACTTCCTGGAGCAGGCGCGCCTGCGCTGGCCGGATACCATTCGCATCCTGCTCACCGGCTATGCCGACATCGAATCCACCATCGCCGCCATCAACAAGGGGCGGATCTATCGCTACATCAACAAACCCTGGGACGACAACGAAATCGTCCTGATCGTGCGCGAAGCCCTGGAACGGCGGCGCCTGGAACAGGAAAACGGCCGCCTGAATTCGGTGGTGGAGGCGCAAAACGCCGAATTGCGCGAGCTCAACGCCGGCCTGGAACAGAAGGTGGCGGAACGCACGGCGGAATTGGACAAGGCGCTCAAGTATGTGAAATCGGCCCACTCCAGGCTGAAAACCGGCTTCGTCAACACGGTGCAGGCTTTTTCCGGCCTGACCGAGATGCGCGGCAAGAACCTCTCCGGCCATGCCCGCCGGGTGGCCGACCACTCGCGCAGCCTGGCGCGCGCGCTCGAACTTTCCGACGCCGAGCAGCAGAACGTGCTGTTCGCCGCGCTGTTGCACGACATCGGCAAGATTGGCCTGTCCGACTCCATCCTGGAGCGCCCGTTTTTCGCGCTCGACCCCAACCAGCGCGCCGAAGTCATGCGCCACTCGGAACGCGGCCAACAGGCCTTGATGCAGATCGAGCAGTTGAAGGAGGCCGCGCTGATGATCCGCCACCACCACGAGCTGTACGACGGCAGCGGTTATCCGGACCACCTGGCCGGCATCGCGATCCCGCTGGGCGCGCGCATCATCGCCGCCGCCAATGAGTACGACAATCTCATCAGCGGCACCATGACGCAGAACCCGATGAAACCGAAGGACGCTTTTTCCTACCTGATCGAACAGCGTGGCAAGCGCTACGACCCGGCGGTGATCGACCACTACGTGGAAATCCTCGGCGAGCAGTTGAAGAACGTCATCGACGAAATTCCGATGCGCCCCACCTCGCTGCGGCCCGGCATGGTTCTCTCGCGCGATCTGCGGCACCGCGACGGCTACATGCTGCTGGCCAAGAGCTATGTGGTCGATCCGCCCATCATCACGCAACTGGCCAAGATCGAAGCCACGGAACACCATCACATCATGGTTTACGTCTGCCGGTAGGAGGCCCGCTCGCGGGCCGAACCGGATTCGCGCCGCGAGCGGCGCTCCCACAAGCCGAACCCACGCCGCCTATTTGTCCAGGCGCAGCGAGACGTAGTGCGTGCTGTCCTGGCGCTTGATCAACAAGGCGGCACTTTTGCGTTGCGGGTCGGCAAGCAGGCGGTTGAGTTCCTCGGGGCTGCTCACTTCCTGGTTGTTGACCGCCAGGATGATGTCGCCACTCTGAATGCCGGCGCGGCCGGCCGCGCCCTCCGCGTTTTCCACCATGACGCCACCGCTGATCTTGAGGATTTTCTTCTGCTCGGCGGTCAGCGGATTGGCGGTGAGGCCGGCGCGGTTGCTTTTCTTCTTCTCGGGCGTGGCGGCGACGACCTGATCGTCCTTGATCTCGCCCACGGTGGCCGACAGTTCGTGAGTTTCGCCCTTGCGCCAGATGCTCAGGGTGGCGCGGCTGCCCGGTTTGCTGGCGCCGACCATGCGTGGCAGGTCGATGGAGTTTGTGATCGCCTTGCCGTTGTACTTGAGGATGATGTCGGACACTTTGAGGCCGGCCTTGTCGGCGGGGCTGCCTTCCTCGATGTCGGCCACCAGGGCGCCTTCGGCTTTCTTCAGGCCGAAGGATTCGGCCAGATCGGCGGTGACTTCCTGGATCACCACGCCCAGGCGGCCGCGGCTGACGCTGCCGCGCGACTTCAACTGCTCGGCCACGTCCGTGGCGACATCGATGGGGATCGCGAACGACAGGCCCATGTAGCCGCCGTTACGGGAGATGATCTGCGAGTTCATGCCGACCACCTCGCCTTTCATGTTGAACAGCGGGCCGCCGGAGTTGCCGGGGTTCACCGCGACATCGGTCTGGATGAAGGGAACGTAGTTTTCCTGCGGCAGGGAGCGGCCGATGGCGGAGACGATGCCGGCGGTGACCGAGTTCTCGAAGCCGAATGGCGCGCCGATGGCGAGTACCCACTCACCCACGCGCAATTTGTTGGGGTCGCCCAGCATCACGCGTGGCAGGCCGGAGGCCGAGATCTTGATGAGGGCGACATCGGTGCGGCTGTCGACACCGACCACCTTGGCGCGGAATTCACGCTTGTCGGCGAGTTTGACGATGACTTCGTCGACATGATCGACCACATGGGTGTTGGTCAGGATGTAGCCGTCGGAGGAAATCAGGAAACCGGAACCCTGGCCCTGGCTGGGCGGCAGGAAGGCCTCGCCCTCGGGCGGCATGAACTTGCGAAAGAAGTCGAACATCTCTTCGGGCGCCGGTATCCGCTTGTGGCCGCGCTTGAGGCGGCGCGCTTCCTGGGTGGTGGTGATGTTGACCACGGCGGGCGACTGTTTTTCCACCAGATCGACGAAGTCCGGCAGTTGAGCAGACGCGCCGCCGGACAGGAAGCTCAATGCCAGGCCGAAAAGGAATAATCCCTGGACAAACCATTTCTTCATGTCACACCTCGAAAAAGTAGTGCCGGCAGCTCCGCCGACTGGGACTTGAACCGGCGTGGACGCCGGCGCTCTGGGTCAGTGGCTGGCGCAGCCTGTTTCGCCGCGCCGCAGCACCACGGGATGAACGGCCGGGGCGCGGCGGCGGCGCAAGTACAGCGCGGCCAGCAACAGGCCGACAAGACCGCCCGTGACGGCGCCAGGTTCCCCGGCGAACCACTGCCCGATTCCCGCGCAGAGCAGCAGCAGCGCCAGCGGCGCGAGGTACCCCGATGCCGCCGCGCCGAGCAAGGCGCCATCGGGCAAGCCAACCACCACGGATTCGCCCACTTGCGCGCCGATCGGGTTCTCCACCCGGTATTCCGGCTCGTCGGCATGCAGTACGCGGGCGAAGATGGAACTGCCACAACCCTTGCCGCCGGATTTGGCACCACAAGCGCCGCAGGAGGAGGGTGCCGCCCCGACCACCCAGGCGTCGCCGCCGTCCAGGCGCGTGACTCGGGCGGGTGTTTCGATCACTTTCTCGGCTCCAGCCCCAGGGCGATGGTTTCCACCGCCGGCCAGGGGGCGTCACCCAGCACGGTGGCCTGGAACTCGCCGACCTGACGCCGCATCAGGTGAACCATGCCGCGCGGGCTCTCGCCCTTGACGGTATCCACCGGCCTGGCGCTGGGCGTCAGAAACAGGGAAATGTGGGTGAGGCCGTCGCTGAATACCCAGTGTTCCACTTCATCGCGCAGGTTGGGCAGGTGGCGTTTGACTGCGGTGATGCGGGTGTAGCCGGGCGGCAGGGATTTGGCCGTGATCTGTTCGGTTTCCACCGGGTGGGCGGATTCGGGCATCTCGGGCAAGGGCGCGGGGCGCGGGGGCGGCTTCGCCGCGTAAGCCGACGACCCCAGCTTGATCTCGGCGAAGGAGTATTGCATCAACGGCTGGTTGCCGGCGTTGACCAGGACGATTTTCAGGGGCAGCCCGCTTTCCTTCTCCGCGCACAGGATGTAGCCCCAGCGGAAGGCGTCCTTGGGCAGCATTTCCACGTTACGGCAATCCAGGCCGGCCACGCGCGCATATTCGCCCAGGCGAACGTCATACCAGTTGGCCAGGGCCTGTGGGTTGGCCGGCAACAGATCGGGGAAGTGGCGGCGGCTGAGGCGCTTTTCCATGCGCACCTGGTTGCCATCGGAGACCAGGGTCACCGCGCCGGTCTGGCTGCAACGCACTTCGCGCAGGTCGCCATCCAGGGCCGTGAGGCGGCTTTCATTGCTCTGGCCCGCAGGGCGATTGTTGATCGACAGGCTTTGCATGGTGTCGCCCTGGCGTACCACGAAGACCCCTTCGTAAGCCGTGCGGCGCGCGGCATCCGCCATCTTTTGCAACCACGAGGCGGCTTCGGCCTGTGACAGCGGTTGCGCGCCCTGCGCGCCCGCCGCACAGAGCAACAACAGCCAGGCGGCCTTCTCCGGAAACATGCGGGGCCGCCTCTCGCGTTTCTTGCCACACACCCGGGAGGCCGGCATCGGGTTGATTACGTCCTCGGGAGCCCTCACCGCGCCTCCCGGCTCAGGGAAACCTGGGTGAAATGCATTTCCGGCACGGTCAGCACGGCCTGGGCATAGTCCTGGTGGGCGGCCAGATAGGGCATGACATCGGCCGGCGCATTCGCGGGAGGTTGCAAGGCGGCCAGCGGGACGGCATTTTCCTGACGCGGCGCCGCGTTCCACAAGCCCCAGGTGAGGGCGGCGCAAGTGGCGGCGGCGAGCCAGAGCAGCGGCCTTCGCTGCTGCTTTTTGCGTACCGGCGCCAGCACGGTGGGTTCGTTCTCCAAAGCCTCCATGACTCTGCCGGTCAGGCCGGGGAGGTCATTGTGATGGCCGCGCAGAAGATCGCCGATGGCGCAGTATTCAGCGAAGCGCGCCCGCCTCTCGGGATCGTCGGCGAGCTCGCGTATCAACCGATGCGCGCTCGGGTCGGGGAGTTCGCCGTCCAGCAGCGCGGATAGGCTGTCGTCGGCTTTGTGTGTCGTGTTCATCTCTCGCTACCACCTTTTGTCATCCGGGGTGCCCAGGATCGGCCGCAACCTGCTGGCGATGGCCTCGCGCGCCCGGAAGATGCGGGAACGGACGGTGCCAATCGGGCAGCCCATGTATTCGGCGATTTCCTCGTAACTCATGCCTTCCATTTCACGCAGGGTGATGGCCTGGCGCAACTCCTCGGGCAGGGCATCCACCGCTTCGTTCACCGCTATGGCTACCTGTTTCGACAAGAGTTCCGTCTCCGGTGTGCTGATGTCCTGTGCCATCAGACGTTCATCCGGCTCGTCGTCGTCGTTCAATGCCTGATCGCTGATCGTGCGCATTCCCTTGCCGCGCGCGACCAGATGGTTCTTGGCGGTGTTGACGGCGATGCGGTACAGCCAGGTATAGAACGCGGCGTCGCCGCGAAATTGCGGCAGCGCCCGGTAGGCCTTGATGAAGGTTTCCTGGGCGATATCCTCCAGGTCGTCCGGGTTGCGCACCATGCGCGACAACAGACGTATGACCTTGCGGCGGTATTTCTCCACCAGCAGCCCGAACGCCCGCTTGTCTCCTTCCCGTACCCGCTCGACCAGTTGCAGGTCGATTTCGCGATCGCTCATCCTCGTCCTTGCGTGGCGGTGGCCGCCACGGCTTGCAATCCATGTCCGGTCGAGTATAACCGGGCGGTCAGCGGGTAACCCCGGTGCAATAGACCCAGGCGGCTCCGCGTTGGCTCACTTTTCAGAACACGCTCATGCAACGTTTCGACGTACTCATCATCGGTTCCGGCATGTCCGCCGCCACCCTGGCCTTATCCCTGCCCAGCCGCATGCGCATCGCGGTGGTGACCAAGAAGGCCGATTCGGACAGTTCCAGTTATTGGGCGCAGGGCGGCATCGCCGCCGTCACCGGGCCGGACGACAGCTTCGACGAGCATGTGCGCGATACCCTGGTGGCGGGGGCCGGCCTGTGCAACGAAGCCGTGGTGCGCCAGGTGGTGGAAGCAGCGCCGGCTGCGGTGCAATGGCTGATCGAGCAGGGTGCGCCGTTCGATCACGAGGGCGCGGCCTATCACCTGACCCGTGAGGGCGGCCACTCGAAGCGCCGCGTGCTGCACGCCGCAGATGCCACCGGCCGCGCGGTGCAGGACATCCTGCTGGCGCGCATGGCGGCGCGACCCAACGTGACGTTGTTCACCCACCACATCGCCATCGACCTCATCCATGATCGCCGTCTCGGGCGCGAGGGCGGGGCGGTGCATGGCGCCTACGTGCTGGATACCGCCAGCGGCCGGGTGGAAACCTACGCCGCCGGGTTCACGGCACTGGCCACCGGCGGCGCCGGCAAGGCCTTTCTCTACACCACCAATCCGGACACCGCCACCGGCGACGGCATCGCGATGGCTTGGCGCGCCGGCTGCCGGGTGGCCAATCTGGAGTTCATCCAGTTTCATCCCACCTGTCTCTATCACCCGCACGCCAAATCGTTTTTGATCACCGAGGCGATGCGTGGCGAGGGGGCTCTGCTGCGCCTGCCGGATGGCAGCCGTTTCATGCCGGAGCATGACGAGCGCGCCGAACTGGCGCCACGCGACGTGGTGGCGCGCGCCATCGACTTCGAGATGAAGAAGCGCGGCCTCGATTGCGTGTATCTGGACATCACCCACAAGCCGGCCAAGTTCATCGTCAGCCACTTCCCCAACATTCACGCGCGCTGCCTGGAACTGGGCATCGACATCACCCGCGAATGGATTCCGGTGGCGCCGGCCGCGCACTACACCTGCGGCGGCGTGCTGGTGGATCGGAACGGCCGCGCCGATGCTGACCACCTCTACGCCATCGGCGAGGCCAGTTGCACCGGCCTGCACGGCGCCAACCGGCTCGCCTCCAATTCCCTGCTGGAATGCCTGGTCTACGGCCGCGCCGCCGCCGCGCATATTGCCGACGCGGAACCCTCCCCTCGCGTTGAACTACCGGATTGGGACGAAAGCCGGGTGACCGATGCCGATGAGGAAATCGTCATCGCCCACAACTGGCACGAACTGCGCCGCTTCATGTGGGACTACGTCGGCATCGTGCGCACACGCAAGCGTCTGGAACGGGCCGGACACCGCATCAAACTGCTGGCCGACGAGATCGACGAGTACTACAGCAACTTCCGGGTGAGCCACGACCTGATCGAACTGCGCAACCTGGTGCTCATCGCCGACCTGATCGTGCGCTGCGCCACGCTGCGCCACGAAAGCCGCGGCCTGCATGCCTCACGCGATTATCCGGGGCTGCTGGCGGAGGCCAGGGATACGGTGATGACGCCGGGTAATTTGTAACAAGGGGGAAATCATGGGCAAGGCCAGACAGGGACTTCACCCGCCATGAAGTACGTCGACAAGCCATCTTTGCAGGCGCTTATTCCGCCTGCCCTTTCCCTCGAAACCCAACAAATCGTCGCTGCTGCCAAAATAGAGGCGGCCAGTCTGGGGATGCAAGGCGCGTGCGGAACGTGTCAATGACTTTGAGACACCAACAGGATTAATTTAGGCTGTGTTCGCAAATCATGTTGTTAGCTGCTGCCCCCTACGGCCAATGCCAGCCACTGAACGGGTTTCAGGCCATTGCCCTTAGCGCGATCGATGGCGCGGAACCAGCCGAGGTAGTTGGTCAGGTAGCAGGTGGCCACGCCGCGAAATTTTGCGACCCACGACTTGAGGCGCGAGTGGTAAGCGTTGACGTTCTGGATGTGCCACGGGCCATCGACCCGGATGCCGGCGGAAACGTTGATCGCGTGATGCTCGACGCCCAAGGAGCGCGCCACACCGGCAAGCGACTTGCTGCCGTCGGTGCAAAGCACGGTGTCCAGCGGAATGAACGGCTTCAAGGAGGCAGACAGCGTCACAGTATTGGCCGTCGAAACAACGCAGTCCATTGTCGCGCCGGAACGGTCACGGGCGACCAACACTGGCACCTGTTCAATGGAGAGGCCGCGCTTGGCGGCCCTGCCGCCGCGTTTGCGCGGCGCACGGTCGAGTCCTTGGCGTTTGCCCTTGAACGAAAGCAGGAAGTAGGCCTCGTCGACCTCGGTGACGCCGACCAGGGCCGGCGGTTGGATACGCTCTGGCATGGTCAGGAAACGGTGGCGCCAGCGATGAGCCGTGCCGAGGTGAGTCCCGATATCCCCCGCGACCTCGCGCAAAGAGCGCCCTTCGGCCAGAGCTTCTGCCTGGCGGAGCCAGAGGCCACGCTTGTGGAGGCGATTCAACGGCGTGCCAGTCAGGGCGGTGAACGTGCGTCGGCAGTCCTTGCAGCGATAGCGCTGCATGCCGTTGCCGTGTCCATGGCGGATCGCACGTTCAGACTGACAGTGGGGACACACAGCGCCAGCGGCGAAGCGGCTTTCGGCGATGCGTATCGATACCGGCTGGGCATCAAGCATCGCCAACTCTGCCGCAACCAGCTTGCGCTGAATGGGGGTCAACTGCCGCAATGCGGCGGTGATTCGGTTCAATTGAAAATGGCGCATTCAGAACTCCTGGAAGGTGCAACGCACTCGCGTCAGGCTTCCAGAATGCACGTGTCGAGGCTCACCAGATGAGCTACCAACACGAATTGCGAACACAGCCTTAATTTAGTGTCGATTAGTCAGCGGAGAATATAAGACTTGCGTCCATATCAACCTCCGGTTGGGTGGAGCGGGTGAAGGGAATCGAACCCTCGTCACTTGGTTGGGAACCAAGAGCTCTGCCATTGAGCTACACCCGCTTTTCCCGGAGGATAATACGCAGCTACCCCAGATCAGGGATACTACATCATCCCCGCCAGTGGAACGAGTCAATGACTTTGACAAAGACCGGGTACTGCTGCACGCTTGTAGTGCCTGACGACTGGACAGTCGGTTGTGATGCAATGATTTGTAAGGGGCGTATTGGGGGCATGTTAAACATGGGCTAGGGGAGGGGGTTGTTGTGAGACAATAGCATTCCCCAGGCTGCACACGTGGGTTCGGTTCCCATCAGCCGCCCCATCTCATTTCCTTCTCTCCCCTATTTCTCTGGTTCCCATGCCTTCCATCGAAGACGCCCTTGAAGTCATCAAGCGCGGCTGCGACGAGCTTCTGGTCGAAGCCGAACTGATCGAGAAACTGAAGACCGGCCACCCCCTGCGGGTGAAAGCCGGCTTTGATCCCACCGCACCCGATCTGCATCTGGGACATACCGTACTCCTCAACAAGTTGCGTCAATTACAGGAACTGGGCCATCAGGCCGTGTTCCTGATAGGCGATTTCACCGGCTTGATCGGCGATCCCACCGGCAAGAACGCCACTCGGCCACCGTTGACGCCCGATCAGATCGAACTCAATGCGCGTACCTACCAGGCGCAGGTATTCAAGATTCTCGATCCGGAGAAGACCGAGGTGGAGTTCAACTCCCGCTGGATGGGGGCAATGAGCGCGGCCGATATGGTCAAGTTGGCGGCCAAGCACACCGTCGCACGCATGCTGGAGCGCGACGACTTTTCCAAGCGCTATGCGTCGGGCCAGCCCATCGCGATTCACGAATTTCTCTATCCGCTGATCCAGGGCTACGACTCGGTTGCGCTCAGGGCCGATCTGGAGTTGGGCGGTACGGATCAGAAGTTCAACTTGTTGATGGGGCGAGAGTTGCAGCGCCACTACAAGCAGCCCTCGCAGTGCATCCTGACCATGCCGTTGCTGGAAGGGTTGGATGGCGTCAACAAGATGTCGAAGTCACTGGGTAATTACATTGGCATCAACGAGCCACCCAATGAACAGTTCGGCAAGTTGATGTCGGTGTCGGATACCTTGATGTGGCGCTATATCGAACTCCTTTCGTTTGAATCACTGCTGGTCATCCGGCAATGGAAGCGAGAGGTGGATGAGGGGCGTAATCCGCGTGACATCAAGGTGATGTTCGCCCAGGAAATCATTACCCGCTTTCATGACAGGAACGCGGCAGAAGCCGCTCTGGCCGACTTCGAGGCACGCTTCCGACAGGGCGCCGTGCCGGACGACCTGGCCGAGGTCAGGCTGGAAGCGCCGGATGAAGGTTTGCCGCTGATTCAGGCGCTCAAGCTGGCTGGTCTGGTGCCAAGTACCTCCGAGGCCATGCGCAGCATTGCTGGCGGTGGCGTTAAGCTCGACGGTGAGAAGGCGACGGACAAGGGGTTGCTGTTGAAAAAAGGGACTTCAGTTGTCGCCCAGATTGGTAAACGCCGCTATGCGCGCATCGTTCTGGATTGATAAGCGGCTGAAGGCAAAGGGCTTTTGGAGTGCCCTGTAAGATTCCTGAAATAAACGGTTGACCGGCGAATTTTGCTCCCTATAATGCCGGCCTCCCGCTGCTGAAACGAAGCGGCGAGGGAAATGAAGGAGACAAAGCTCGTTGATTTGTTGGAAACTTTTTCAGGTGCATCGAAGAAGATTCTTAAAAAAACAAGTTGACGGGTTATATGAAGTCTGTAGAATGCCGGCCTCTCGCTGCTGCAACGAAGCGGCGAGAAAGAAGCGAAGCGGTAAGA
>JAHFRD010000008.1 GCA_023258975.1 Hydrogenophilales bacterium
ATTCTCCGGCAGGCGCCCGGCATTGAGCGCGGCGATCTTGTCCGCGCCCCACTGCCGCACGGCGGCGGCGCGCAACACGAATTCACCGGGCGAGAGCCAGGCCAGGAGGTTGTCGGAAGTGTCGGAGCCGGGGCCGGTGATGAGGCCGCCGGTGGCTTTTTTCGGCGCCGTGTAATTGGTGTCCAGGGCGTATTGCCCCTGCGCCTGGACGATCACCTGCTGGATGATGGGGTTCTTGCTGGCGAATGCCTGCAAGGCGGCTTGCGCGGCCTGTAAGGCTTTTTCCGCTGCATCCTGATCGATGCCGATCTTGATCGCCTCCAGGTTCTTGGCCATGTTTTGTAGCGCCAGGAGATCGTTGAAGGCCTTTCCCTTGTCCGCCAGGGCTTTCTCCTCTCCCTTCGCCAGGGCCAGGTTCTCGATTTCGGCGACGGACTTGGCCAACCCGGAGAGCACCAGGCTGGATTCCGTTCCCGCCTCCTTCATCGCCAGCAGTTGCGCGCGCAACGCCTCCACCCCGTTCAGCGCGGCGGCGGTATCGCCCGCCACGGCGGCCTGGCGCGCGGCGGCGGTGCCAGCGTCGAAATCGGCCAGGGTCTTCTCCTCGGCCTTCTTCTCCGGGCCGGCAAGCAGCTTCTTCTCGAATTCTGCCTGTTTCTTCAGCGCATCACGGCGTTTCGTCTGCGCCTCTTCAACCGCCTTGGCCGCGTCCTGGTAGACCTTGGTCTGCGCCTCCAGCGCCGCCTTGATTTGCGGCGTCAATTCCTCCTGGGTGAGCTTCAGGGCGCCGCTGTGGTCCTTCTCCAGTTTCAGGCGCGCGGCCAGGATAGGCCTGAGTTCCGCCATCGCCTTCAGGCGCGCGTCGCGTTCGGCGGCGGCGGCGTCCTGGGCCTTCTGGTCGCCCTGATCGCCACGCTTGGCCTCGGCCTCATAGAGCGCGTTGTAGTAGGTGATGGCGCCAGCCAGGCGGTCGCGGTAGGCCTTCAGTTCCTTGGTGGCCAACGCGGAGGCCTCGGCGCCGGTCAGGGTCAGAACGTCCTGATACTGGCTGGTCTGGGCCAGCAGCGCACCCGTGGCGGAGAGTGATTTGATGCGCGCGGCAGCGAGTGCTTTTTCTTGCTGCACATGCTCGTAGAGCGCATAGCCTGCCGCCACCAGCCCGGCGGCGACCAGCACCCAGGGCGATGCGATGAGCGCCGCGTTGAGCAGACTGGCCGCGCCCGTGGCCATCTTGAGATGCCCTGCCAGCAGCGTCAGCGGGTTACGCAGCGCCATCCATGCGACACCGGCGGTGCCGGCGATTCCTCCCACCGCGACCAGGCCGGTCAGATAGGTCTTGAGTGCGCCATCCAGGTCGTTGAACGCGCCAATTCCCGCACGCAGCGCATGCACCACCGGCAACAGGCCGCCGCTTACGGCCTGTCCGGCCGTGTTCTTCATTTCGTTGAATTCGTTGGAGAGGCGCGCGCTGTTCGCCGCCCAGGATTGCGCGGCCTCCAGCGCCGGGCCTGAGAACGCACGATTCAGTTCCGCCGCGAACTTCGGCAAAAAATCCGCCGCCATCACCTTGCCGGTTTCCAGCAGCTTGTTGAACTCCGCCTCGGACACACCCGCCGCCTTCGCGGCCAGGGCGAAGGCGCCGGGGATGCGCTCGCCCAGCTGGCCGCGCAGCTCCTCGGCGCTGACCGTGCCCTTGCTCATCATCTGAGAGACGGCCAACAAGGCGCCGCTCATGTCCGGCGCGGACAAGGACAGGGCGCGCGCGGCGCTGGCCACGCCGGTAAAGATGTCGCGCGCGCCCTGGCCTTCCAGTTTCGTGCCACGGGCGGCGGCGGCCAGTTTCGCAAACGCGGCGCCGGCTTCCAGCACGGGCAGCCCGAGCGTGGACGCGGTGGCGCGCAGGAATTCCATTTCTTTCGCGGCGGCCTGCTCGCTACCCGTGGCATAGCGCAGCGCGGAATTCATCGCCGTAAAGCTATCGCTCACGCGCAACACCGCCGCGCCGGTAGCCACCAGACCGGCCCCGCCAGCGGCGGCGGAGAGCAGCGCCACGCGCGCATCGCCCAGCGACTTTCCCCAGCCATTGGTGGACTGGGTTAATTCTGCCGTGCGCTCGCGCAGCTTCACTTTGGCTTGCGCCAGTTCCGTCACCGTCAGCGTACCGCTCTTGCGCAGCCGCTCATAGGCCAGATTGACCGCATTGATTTCAGAGGTGACGGCGCGGTGATCGCCCAAGCCCAACCTGGCGCGCGCGGCATCATTGGCGCCGCCTGCCGTCTTGCTGGCGGCCAGGCCAGCGCTGATGGCAGATCGGTCTGTGGCGAGTAACGCCGCAGCCAGCGAGGCTTTCTGGTAGTCGGCCGCCAGACCGGCCACATTTTCCCGTGAGGTACGCAGCGCGTTGTTCTGCCCGTTCAGCGACTTTTCGAGCGCGGCGACCTCTTTTTGCGCGGCGGCGATGTCCTTGGCAAAAGCCTTCCCGTCCCCGGACACCTCCGCCTGGCGCTTGAAATACTCGACCCGGCGCAGCGCATCGGCCATCGCCTTGGCGGAATCCTGCGCCCGCTTCTCCATCTTGGCGATGGACTCGGTCGAGGCATCCACAGCCTTCTTGAGTCCGGCCGCATCACCGCTTATTCTGAGATTGAGACCAATGTCTGGATTTGCCATGTCGCGTCAATTCAAGTTCATCTGGCTGCCGCTCATCATCATGGCGGCATGCCTTCTGGTCGCCTGGCCATACTGGCTGGGCGTGCCCGTTCCCGCGTGGCTGCTGCCCGTCCAGGCGCTGCTGTTCCCGCTCCTCATGGCGCTCCTCGTCTGGCTGATTGCGCTGCCGGTGCGCGCCGTCCTGCTCGGGTTCGGCGCCGCCGTCTTAGGCATGTTCGGGCGTTGAGCCCCGCACCGCCGCCCGCCACACGCTCCACGGGTAATCCCACACCATCGCGTGGCCGTGGCTGATGAGCGCGCATGCGGCGGCCTCTAGGTCGCGGCGGGCGCGGGCGGGGTCTGAGCCAGCGCGGCCTGGCCGATCTCCGCCAGCTTCGCCCGCAGCGCGAAAAAATCCGCGTTCACCGCCCGCGCCGCGTTAAACACGGTACGAATCTGGCTCGGGGTGAACGCCTCGATGGCCGCCGGCGTGAGGTCGGTCAGCAGCGCCAGGTCGGCCAGGTCTACCCCGTCGATCAGCGCGGTGCCCACCAGGTCGAACTCGGCGGGCGCCGTCTCCAGGGTTTTCAGCCAGTTGCGGATGTCCGCCACGGTCAGCTCGCGCACCGCGATGTCGCGCTCGTCCAGGGTCAGGGTTTGGGTTTGGGTTTGGGTGTGGCGCATGGGGGCTCCTAACGCGGTTCAAAAGACGCCGGCGAGACGCCGGCGCTACAGTTCAGCGCGCCAGGCGCACGGTGAAATACTGGCTGACGCCCACGCCGGTCTTGGTCGTGTCCTTGAGCAGCTTGCCCTTCACCTCCAGGCCAGCGAAGTCGTCGCCGATCAGGGAGAGGCTGGCCAGGGCGCCGAGGCGCACGCGGTGGGCGTCTACGTCGGCGGCCTTGCCGCTGCGCGCTTCGTTCAGGCCGGCGAAGGCCAGCTCGTATTCCTTGCCGCTGCTCACCAGTGCCTGCACCAGATCGGCGGATACAGCGGTGTAGTCCACCAGGATGGCGGCGGCGGCGGCAATATCGGACGTGGCCGGAATGAACAGGCCACCGGCGCGCAGCTCGTAGTCGGTGCCCGCGTCGTAGGTGACGGTGCCGGCCGCGTTGGTCACGGCGGCGATGGCGCTGGCCGGCTTGGCCAGGCGGATCAGGCCGCCCGGATAGGCCACGTGCGCCTCATCGGCGATGGCGCCGGCGGTGATCGCCTCGGCGCTACCGTAGAGCGCGCGCGCCAGGTTCTCGGCGGAGAGATCGTGCAGGGTCATGGAGACCTCCACCGCGCCGATGCGGCGCACCTCATTCATGGTTCCGCCACCGGGCTGGGTATGGTCCTTCAGCTCCTTCACGTCCTCGCTGACGCCGAAATCCAGCTTCGAGACGTTGCCGATCTCGGCGAGCGGCGCGGCGGCGCCGACTTCGCGCAGATAGATTTTTCCGGAACCGATGTAGCTGTAGTCGGGCATGGTGCGCTCCTGTGGGGGTTACTCGACGGGGATGATCAGACGGGCCTCATAGGCCAGGGGAAACCAGCCGGCCGCCGGGGTATAGCCGGGCCGGGGCGCGTTGACGCGCTGCAATGGGGGGTGGATGGGGTCGGGCCGGTAGCCCGCCAGCGCGGCGACGATCTCCGCCAGGCGCTCGCCGGCCAGCGCGCGCAACGCCGCGCCGCCATCCTGCGCCGCGTGGCGCGCGAACAGCACCACCAGCCAGCGTTGAAACACGATCTGGCGGGCGCCATCGTGCGACGCCTCGCCCAGGCGCTCGCCGTCATAGACGACATATACGGCCGGGGATTGCGCGGCGGATTCGTTCAGCTTCGCCAACTCCCCCGCGCCCGCCACGTGGGCGAGCGCCGGCACCCGCTCACGCAGGTGGGCGATCAGGGTGGATTCGAGGGAGAGGTGGTTGCGCGGCATGGCGGACAGAGTGCCGCATGCGTGTGAGGGTGGGGATGCTGACGGGGGTCAGCGGGTTGTAGCGCCGGCGCTACAACCCCGCCCCCAGGCGCCACACTTCATCCGCCTGTTCCGGCGTGGCGCCGATGGCGGCGATCATTGCCGCCACCATCGGGTGCGCGCGGTGGATTTCCACGCTGTACTCCCACCAGTCGCGCAGACCACGCGGGCCGGCGGCGACGGTGGCTTCCACCGCGTCACGCAGGCCGGCCTGATTGAGCGCCAGGCGGATTTGGCGGGCGCTGATGGCCTGGATGGACGGCGGCGACGGGATCATGCTCGGCGGGAGATCGTCGCCGGACTCATAGAGGGTCGCGGAGCCATCCCCGATGGGCACGCAGACGATGTAGGGCTGATCGTCCGAGGAGAGCGGGAGCGTGGCGGTCCTCATGGTCAGATACCGGCGATGGCGGTCAGGAACAATTTCAGCGCGGTCTGCGGGGTAGCGCCGTTGATGTACAGCCCCCGCGCGTAACGACCAATGACGGCTCCTTTGACTCGCATCTGCGCGCTGCTGCTGGAGGTATACGCATCCTGTGACACTGACCCGTTATCGCGTCCGACGGAGACATACCAGTCCACCTGATCGTCGCTCCATTCGATGCGCAGGTTCTCTCCTGCGCTAGGGACACCTGTCTTATGCGCGATCAGCATGGTGTGCTGCCGATCCGCTGCTACTCCCATATTCATCACTTCCGAGTATGCCGTGGCGCTGGCCGCCAGCGCGCCGATATTGGTGCGCACCTCGATGGGCGCGGAACTCGCGACCGGCACCGCCGACGCGCGCAATTGCGTGTTCGTGAGCGGCTGAGACAGCCCGGTCTGAGCCGTCACCGTGCCAGATACCGGCACCGCCGCCGCGCGGAGTTGGGCATCCGTGAGCGGCTGGCTATGCGGCGTCGCCGGCAGCCGGTCGCGGATGGCGGTTTCCAGCGCGATCTGCGCGGCCTGGTTGGCGGCTGAGGCGTCGCCGCCACCCGCGCCACCCGCTCCCACGCTCTCCGGCGCCAGGATCACCCGGCCGAGGGTGTCGGTGCGCAAGGGCCGCGCCGCGCCTCCGGCATCCTGGCCGTGGGCCAGGGTGTGCAGGCGGCCGGAGGCGTCGGCCGCCAGTCTCCGCACTGCATTCGTGACGCCGTTGTTCCACAGCGCCTCCAGTAGATTGCTCATGTTTTCTCCATTTATCGATACCGCTCCGGATGCGTCAGGCGGTCGCGGCCCTGGCTGTCCGGCAGGGCCAGGTTCACCACGACGCCGGCCGGGCGTTGTCGTTTCGGGTCGATGCCCAGCGCATCGAAATAGCGTTGCCGCGCCGCCTTGGCCAGGCTGCGATAGATGTCCGATTTCGCGCGGTGGTCCACGCTGTCGGCCTGGATGGTGCTGTCGCCGTCCGTGGCGTACAGCGCCGCCAGCTGGTCGAGCAGCAGTCCGGCGGCATAGCTGGCCACCGGCTCATGGTCGGCGCTCGGCAGGGTATCGGTGGTGGCGTCCAGCACATGCGGAATCTGAATCGTCACCCGCACCGTCTGGCCCGGCCCGATGGCGCTCACCAGGCGGATTTCCTGGCCCGCCGGGGTGTTGGCCACCCCGACGAACACGGCATCCAGCAGGATCGGCGGCCAGCGGCCGATGGGGTATTCCAACGCCGCCACCACGCTACGCCCCGCCACCCAGGCGGTCGGCAGCGGCAGAATCGCCGTGCCGTCGGCGACGACATCTTCAACCACCGCACGCGGCAGGTCGCGGCTGTACTGCGCCACGGCCAGGCCGATGGCGCGGTCGCGTTCCGTGGTGGAGACCCTCCCCGCATCGTCGCGGAGCAGATCCACCACCAGGGCCTGGATAGTCGCCAGCGACATGGATCAGGCCACCAGTAGAGCGGCTTTGATTTCCGGACGGTCTGAGTATGATTTCAGGACGCGAATAAATACCAGAATCGCGTGATTTCTGGACGGTACTTTCTCACCAGTTCCAGATAATCAACTCCCCTGTAGGTTCCGCTACACGGGGGATCGAGATAGAACAGGGTGTGGGGTCGGTCGTAGCGGCGGATGCATTCGTCCCAGGGGAGATGCTCGATGTAGGTTCTCGCCAGGCGCAAGTGGGCGGATGAAAGCTCTTCCTCGATCCGCAGTAGGTTGAGGCGCGGGGGAACGGTGGTGGCGGTGCCGAATGTCTGATTAGCCACCTTGCCGCCGAAGGCCATCTTCTGCAGGTAGTAGTACCTTGCGGCGCGCTGGATATCGGTCAGGGTTTCAATCGGGGTTTGCTTAAGCCAGCCGTAGTTCTGACGGCTGACGAGTGCCCATTTGAACTGCCTGATGAATTCCTCCAAATGGTGTTTGACGACCCTGTAAAGGTTGATCAATTCGCCGTTGATGTCGTTGAGCACCTCGACATCGCATGGCACCTTCGTGAAGTAGAGGGCGGCGCCACCGGCGAACGGCTCTACGTAGCATTCATGGGACGGAAACAGAGGCAGTATCCGCTTGGCCAGGCGGCGCTTGCCGCCGATCCAGGGGACGATGGGTTTGGTCATGGAACACCTTACGTGATAGCTTCGGCGCCGCTGTGTGCACAGCACGGTGCCTTGGCCGAACGCAGGTAACGCTGCGGGAGGTGGCCGCGATGGATGCTCCAACATCCACCACGGTCGCACCGTCTCACTACGCTGGCCAGGTGGCGGAGGCCAGAGCCGCGTCGATGTCGATCTGAGTGTCCGCGCTCAGAATGGACGCCTCCACTCGATCCGATTCCTGCCGCACCGCGCTGATCCATGCCCAGACAGCGGATAGCGCATCCCATTCGGCGCCAGATGCGGTACCAGCTGCCAGCAATTGCACCGCGCGGGCGGTCATGTTGCGCTGTTTCCAGTCCGGGTAGCGGGACAGGATGATCTGGCTGGCGCCGTGCTTGATTTGGGTCACTGCCGCTGCACGCAGATCATCAATAGACGACACCGACTCGGGTTCCGGCTGGACAGGAAGAGCTCGATACTCCCAGCGACCCGCCATGAAATGCCGGGTCGAACCGGCCACGTCCGCGGGCGGCTCCACAGGGGTGGAATGTGACGGGATCAAATAGACGCCAGGCTCAAGTGGAGATTCGTCGGCATCAGAGATGATGCCAAGCAGCAGGCCGGTATCGGGGTGGGTGTGGTAAATGCGCATGAGACTCCTCCGGTCAGTATTTGATACATGCGAGCAAGGCAACGTTGCGCGGGCGTGTTTCGGTTCCGCCAGTTGCCCCGCTATTCGCACCAGTTGCCCCGCTCGGGTGTCCAGTCCCGCCCACCGACCCTTGGCCCGTAGATTGCTGAGGTAATGAGTGCGTGTGCGATTTCAGATCGTCCGCTTGCGCCGAACCGAAGGCCCGTCCACTGTCAGCCCCCCTCCCATCGTCCCACCCCCGGAGGAACTCGCCGCGTAGGTCCGGGACGACGAAGGTAGTAGAGCCATCGCCAGCTCCGAACGTAGTGCCGATGGCCGCGAACAGATAGGCGTAGGTGGTGCGGGAGATGGCCGCGCCGTTTGCTTTGAGATAGCCCGCAGGGGTGGTGCTGCGCGCGACGTGGATCACCGTGCCGGCGGGCAGTCCGGCGCCGGCGATGGCGGCAGCCAGATCGGCATCGGTGGCGTAGACCGGATGCGGATCGGCTCCGCCGGCATGCCCGGATACCGCAGCCGCCACGACAGCCAGAATGGCCTGGCGCAGTTGGGTGTTGTCGGCCTTGACCAGGCCGAGGCCGGAGAACTCAATAAAGCCCGCCAATTCCTCCTGCAAGCTATTCATCCACTCGGACGTGATCTCTGTCGGCGGCCGGCTCGTCGCCACATCCTCCGGTACGAACATATTGCCGACGTTACCGGCCCCATCAATTCGGTGCATAGATGCCCCCTACTCCTGTTATGTCCTCGAACCACAGATGGACGTGAGCCTGCTTGAAGGCGTCCAGGGCCTCCCATAGCACGGCTGGATTGACTACAGACCGGTAGTAGCGCACCCGCATCACGTAGCGGCTACGGGTGCTCCAGAGACCATCGCCGATATGGCTGCCGACACGGGCCGGCCCCAATAGGTGATCGATCTGGACCAGGGCGACGGGGAACGTCAGTCCGGGCGCCGCATGGCTCCACATTCGATCCCCGATATGGCTGCCGATGCCGAATATGCGGCGCGGCATGGTCTCTGCCAGCCCGGACAGCGCTGCCGCGGCGACGGCCCGATAGGCGCTGATGTGCCAGGTGCCGGCCGCCGGCCGGTGGGTGTCGACCGCCGTGTCCAGTACAGCCGGCGTGGCGGCGTCCACGCGGGACAATTCCTGAGCCGTGCCGATCAGCATTGCATCGCCCAGGCCGCCCACCGGCCAGTCCCAGGCCGCACCGGGCGGCAGCAGGGCCTTGGTAGCGTCCGCGTAGTCGCGGGGGGTATGGGTGGCGAGGTTCATGCCCAGACTATCGGGTTCAGGAGCAGCACTTCGCCGGCCGCCACGGCGATATCGGCCGTGGGCGCCACACGGGTGTACTGGGTGGTGACGGTAGCGATGGCCGCGTCGATCTCGGCCATGGCCAAAACCGATGTCTCGCTGACTTCGGCCAGGACGGTGGCGCCGACGGCGGCGGAAATCGCAGCCCGGTTGCCGGCGGTGTCGTATCCGGGCAGGAGATGGATGGAGACCGTCACCGCCCGTTTCACCGGCGCGGCGACGCGCCAGTCGGCGGTGGCCGGGGCGATGTCCAGCAGACAGGCGGATACCGCGTCCAGCACGGCCTGGGAGGGCAGACGATCTACCAGGCTGTCGCAGAGGGGTTGCACCACCACCGTGCCGATGCCCAGCGCATGGGGCCGGACCAGGGCGGCGGTTACGGCCGGATGGGCGGTGCGCGCCCAGTAGCGGTAGTCGTCAGGCTTGCCGGATCGGGCGCCGCGAGTGACGACGGTACGCCATTCATCCGCCACCCGTGCCCGCCAGGCCTCCAGGGTCTCGACTTCGGCGCCACCGGTCAGGCCGGGGGCGGCGATGGACAGGGTGCTGGCACAGCCGGGTACCGGATCGACCAGAGACAGAGCGAGTCCGGCGGCCTGGTTGCCGGCGCTGCCAGTAGCGCCGCAGCGGATGGATACCGGGGTCGATCCCACGCCCAGCACCACGGCGGCCAGCACCGTGTAGTCCAGCCCGCTGAGGCCGCGCAGCAGGGTGCCGGCGAGCACCTGAGTGCCAACCGTCCCGGTGGCCAGGGCGGCGCCGGTGGCGGCGGTGGCCAGCAGACGATCCACGCCGTACAGAGCGGCCCAGTCGTAGAGCCGCTCCAGTTCGCAGGTCAGGGGAGAGCATTGGGCGTCGATCCATCCCAGATAGCCGTGCTGGCTATGGCAGGCCCGCGCCCAGGCGGCCGAGAGCGGGCCGCGCAACACGGCGGGCAGCGCGACCAGGTCGGCGGCGATGCGCGCTTTCAGATCCTCGTAGGTGGGACGGGCGTAATCGGTCACAGGGGCACGCGAACGGTGAATTTGCGGCCATTGTGTTGGCCGGCTATCTCCATCACCACGCTGGAAACGATTCCCGCTGGCGTGATCTCTGACACGGTCACGTCGACGAGGCCGGGCGCGCGCGCCTGAAGCGCGGTGCGCACCATGTCCAGCGCCTCCCGCCTGGCGGCGCTGCCCAGGGGTTGGCGGCGGACATGCCAGAGGCCGCTACCGGCCAGCGGATCAGCCCACCAGCCCCGGCGTTCGTAGCCGTCCGGCACCCGCGCGGCCGGCGCCTCCGCATCGGTGAACAATACCGCGTAGATCAGCGTGGCCACGGCCGCGTCGGCATCCGCCAGTGCCGGATCATCCGGCGCCAAGTCGAACACGCCCCAATCGGTCTGCACCAGTTTCAGCACGTCAATTCACCCCATATGTTGGCGTACCCGGCTGGGTACTGGTGTGGGTGTGGCTATCGCTCACGTCCTTTCCGTTGACCGTGAATACCCCGGTCACGCGCGCCCCGCCATACATCATCGCGGCGCCGCCCGCCTGGCCGTAATAGCCGCCCACCGATGTGGTCATGCCCTGAACAGTGAGGTTGCCGCGTACCAGCATGTCACCGGTCGCCTCCACCAGCGGCGTGTCGGCAATCACCTTGGCGGCGGCCTTGACCTCGATTACCCCGCCGCGCTGGAGGTGGACGTGGTTGCCTTCATCGTCGTGGATGGCCACCTCGCCGGCCACCAGCTCCATCTGATAGCGCCGGTCGCCGATGATCAGGGCAACGCCATACGAGCGATCGCCGGAGGGGAACAGCAGATAGGTCTCGCTACCAGGGTGCGGGCGGTAGCTGAAGCCGTAGGGCTCGACGCGGGCGATATTGCCGACCGTCTCCTCATCCAGCACACGGGCTTGCACCAGGTCTTGGCCGATCAGGAGGCTCTTGCCCTGCGCGAACAGGAGCTGGAGACGTGCCCACACCTGGTCGATCATTTCTTCACCCCGGCGCCACGGCGGGCTTTCTTCTTCTCGACGCCCAGATAGGCGGCGCGCGGCATGGCCTGGAGATGGGTGATGCTGCCGCCCTTGTCGTCGAGACTGAGCGTCCGCTCACCAATCAGGAACACGTCGTCGATGCCTTCATGCGGGATGATCACGCGCACCTGAGTATTGGCCGCCCAGAGGCCGCCGTTGTGGCTCCAGCCCGCCACCTGCATATCGAGGCGATGCGCCCTGGCCAGGCGCCGATTGCGCTCCAGCGTGGCGCGGCGATCGCAGCCCCCAACGCCCTGTCCGTGCTTGTCGGCAATGACGTGCATGGGCCTGAAATAGCTGATTCCGGCGTCCCGAGCGACCGCCGAATGCGCCGAGTTGGTGGCGTGGTCGTAGCCCTTGATCCGGTACTCGCTGTAGCGCAATTTCCACTCGTCAACCACCGCATAGCTCATTATGTTGATGCCATACTCCAGCGTGGCCACCGGCGCCGCATTGGTCGGGCTGGTCAGGATCAGGCCGCCATCCGGGAGGGCATAGAGCAGCAGGTTGGCCGCCCGGGCAGCATTGATCAGCGCATTCGCCGGCACCTCGCACTGCATGGAAAAATCCAGCACCACGGCGGTCTGAACATCGATCTTCACAGGCACTTTGAAGGCCGCGCAAAGCCGCTTCACCACCTCCCCTAATTTGAGGCCTTTCATGGTCACGGAGTGCTGGCAATCCACCAGCTCGCGGCTCAGCGTGCGGGCATCCAGATGAATGGTGTGGTTCTCGGCAGATACCTGGCGGTGCAGGCTGTCCGGCCGCACGGTGGCCACCAGGTGGCCATCGGCCAGCACCTGCACCACGGTGTTCGGCGTCAGCCCCAGCGCATCACCCGCGCCGGGCCGGGTGATGGCCAGGCGGACGCTGGCGCACAGATCATCCACGGACTCGCGGATCTCCACCTGCTGCCAGTAGGCATAGCGGCGGCCGTCGAATAGGAGTTCAACCATAGACCACCCCGCGCACGAACAGCGGGTGCCTCACCCCATTGCGGGCGATGAAGCCATCCTCATCCACCCCCAGGCGATGCGCCAGCACGGTGGCGGGCAGGGCGGCGACGACGGTGCGGGTGCTGGCCGGCGCCAGGTCTTGCGCCATGAGGGCGGCGATCAGGTCGGCGCGCATCGTGGCGCCGGCCTGGAAGACAGGATCGGGCGCGCCGGGGAGGATGGCGTCGATGGCGGCGAGCACGCTGGCCAGGGCCGCATCGCGTTCGCCTTCCGCCTGATAGCTGGCCAGCGCGGTGCCGGCTGCGGCCGTGGCCAGCAGCATCCCGCGCAGCGCGGCCTCGGCGACGGCATTGGCGCGTGCGTCAGCGTCAAGGCTATCAATGCCGCCGCCACGCGCGGCGGTGATGGCCTCGGTGGCCAGCCTGGCCACCACGCGGGGGCGGTCGCTGGCCGCCAGGTCATCGGATTCCGCATCCAGGCCCAGAGCATCTGCCAGGCCGCGCAAAGCGGCGGCGTACTGGCCGGGCAGCGCCATCAACGCGGCCAGGTCGCCCTTGATGCCGGCGAGCAGGTTCTGCGCCTGGCTCGCCCAGGTCAGCGGTAGCGTGGCCAGCGCCAGCACGGTGCGCAGACCTTCCAGCTTGCCTTGGACCTTGGCGACGAATGCAGTCATGGCCGTCGCGCTCAGGGGCCGGGGCGTGTATTGCGCCACCGCCACATCGGCCGTCTGGCGGATCGAGGCGGCGGCCACGTCCACCTTGTCCGGCGTCGCCGAGAGGGGGTGGCGGCTGATGGTGTAATCACGCGCCTGGCCAGTGCGGGCCAGATCGTAGTCGGCGCCTCCACCAGGGACGAAATCCACCTGGATGGTGCAGTAGCCGCCCTCCTTATTGCTCTCATGGATCGACCAGGACTGCACCCGCACCCACAGTTGTCCCAGCCAGGGATGTATCAACCACGCTGGGCCGGGTTGGGCGAGGAGGTCGAGAAACAGATTCCGCTCCAGGTCGTAATCCGGCCCAATGAAATAGGCGGCCAGCTTGTAGCCGGGCGCCTTGCCGCCCAGGTCTTCCACGGCCGGCGCCTCGGCGCCGGGGAACTCATGCACCGCCAGGCGGCGGCCGCCACTGGTCTCGTGGGAGTCGGTCAGGAACTCGACGCCCCGGAATGAGGCGCGGGCCATACGGTCGGCGTAGCTCATCGCGGCGCCCCCGTGTGGACGTTGCCGGTGTTCATCTTCGCGTCAACGCCCTTGGTCGCCAGCCGCGCCCGCGTGATCTGTACGCGGTCATCGGTGACGGAAATTGTCACATCGGCCTTTATTTCTGGATGGTTCTGGGCGCGCAGCTGGGCCAGTTCCGCCTCGGCGGCTTTTTGACCTTTGATTTTGTCGCCGTTGAACCACTCCCAAATATGACCACCGGAGTCAGTAGCGCCAGCGATCAACTTGCCGATCTCCCAGCCAGTTCCGGCTGCGGCGACCGGCGCAAGCATCTTTCCGCCGAGCTTTGCCGCCTTTGCGGCAGCTGGGCTTCTCGCAAGGCTGCCAGCACGATCAATGGCGCCTCCCGCCACCCGAGGGAGCTTGCCGCCGTTCATCACCAGCGCAGCCCCACCCGCCGCCACAGCAAACGCCGAGATCGCGCTGGTCGCGGCAATCGTCGCGCCGGACAGCAACGGGTACTTGGTCACCATGTCGCCAAACAAGTCCGCCACTTTTCCGATGGCCGGGGTCAACTTGTCCATTGCATCGATCTTGGACATGTCCACCTTTTCCGCCGCAATCCGCGTCCTCACCCCGGCTTTCTCGGCCATGTAGCCATAATCGGTATCGATGATCCTGCCGGACAATTGTGTGATCGCCTGGTCTACCTCACGGCCGACCGTCTTGTTGCGCAGACCAAACAGGGCGCCCTGGGCCTGCATGTCCTGGAAGAACATGCCCATGCTCTGGCCTTCAGCCATACCCTTGATGGCCTCGATTGCCGCGTCCTGCTCTTCCTTGTTTTTCGCTTTCTGGATTTTGGCGATGGCCGGCGCCAGGTTCTTGTTCTTGGCGATCTCGGATTCGATGACGTTTTGCCAGGCGGTCAGTGGGTCCACGCCCTGGGCGCGTTGATCCATCAGAAACTTGTACAGATCGCCACGCCCGGACTTCTGGAAGTCTTTTGCCGTGTCGTTGGATTTCAGCTTGTTGAGCAGGTTCTTGACGTTGATCGCGGCCTCGTCGGAAGAGCCCGCCGTGGTGCGCGCCTGCTGCAAGAGCACCAGCAGCCGCTTGAATCCATCCTCACCCGCCAGACCTGCACTCTTGGCCAGTGGCAAAAGGCCAGGTAGATGCTTGGCCATATCGTTCTTCTCGAACGCGCCGGCCGTCGCGGCGGCCGAACTGATGCCCAGCAGCCGCTTGGCACCCGTGACATCCTTGGCGTAACCGCTGCCGATGAACCCGCCCATCATGGCGGCCACGTCCTGGCCAGAACCACCCTGGCCCGTCGTGACCTTGCCGATAAACGGCAGCAGCTCCAGCGCCCCGGCGACACCGCCCACCTGGTTGTCGGCAATCAGCTTCTCCAGCGCATCCATTGCCGCGTCTTTGGTGATGCCCGTCCCGATCGCCTTAGTGACCGCCGCACGTATCTGTGTCTCGCCCAGCTTGCGGCCATCCGCGCCATATTCCGCATAGGCGGTATTGGCCAGCAAGCCCAGACGTTCGTCGTAACTCATTGCCGCCTTGGCCGGGTCGCGCAGCACATACCCGGCGGCGGTGATGCCGGCGCCGATGGCGGCGGCGGTCTTGATGCCGGCCATGACCTTCTGTTGCGTGGTCAGCTTGCCCATCTCATTGGTGAGCTGCTCGACCTTGGCCCGCATCGCCTCGGCGGCGCGGGTCTGTTCATTGAAAGACAGGGTGCCGGAATCTTTCAGCCGGTTGTAGGCCGCAACGGTTTGCTGAATCTCGCGCTGGATGGCCTGCTCGGAACGCATGCCCAGGGTCTCGCGGGCATGGGACAGACGCTCGTAACTGCTGCGCTGGCGGGCGGCGGCCTGTTCCGTCGCCGTAGCGGCCTGCTCGGCCGCGCGCTCTGTCGCGGAGGCCGCCTTTTCGGCTGCGGAGATGCTGACGGCGGCGGTCTTCTCGGCGGCGTCCTGGACGGCCGCCATGCCCTTGGCGACACCGTCGTCGCGCATCTTGAGCGCGACTTCTACATTGACTGCCGAGTTAGCCACGAAAAAAACTCCAGGACCGGGGGGTGACTGGAGCTTATGGGGTGAGGCTGACGGGGTCAGGGCGGGAAACGTTTCCCGGTGGGGACATGTAGCGCCAGCATCTCTGCCGGCGTCTTAAAAAACAGCCGGCTGGATACCGAAGGGTAGGGGCTTCATCAAGCCGGCGCTACATCACTCGAAAGTCCGGCCATCCATCGCCGCCGCCAACCTGGCCCACAAGAACAACTCGGGTAGCGGCAGGGCCTTGGCCACCGGGATGGGCTGGTGCAGCACCTTCGCCAACAGCCCCACGGCGGTGAGGATGCGGACTACTTTTTTTCAGCGGCCTGTTCCTCCGCCGTCTGCGCTGGCGGCTCGCCGGCCGGCGCTTCGGGCGTCTCATCGGCCAGCATCAGCCCATCGGCGATCTTCTCCGCCGCCCGATAGTCCGGGCCACGCAACTGCAGGATCAGCGCCTCATCGGTGCCGGTCAGGCTGGCGATCAAGGTGATGCGCTGCGCCACGCCGCCCCGCTGGTCGAACGCCAGGTAGTCGGCGGCGGTGGTGTAGTCGCGGAAGGTCAGGCTGGCCACCGTGGTGGTGCCGAAGGTGAGAGGGTGCTTGAGGGCGAGCTTCATTTCACAACCCCAGCTTGGTTTTGACGATTGCATACGCCACCGCCCCCATCGCCTGCTGCACGGTCTGGCCGGCGGCCAGGGGGGCGGTGATCAACGGGGCGCACTCGGATTGGCTGGCCTCCACGCTGAGGCGGCGCAGCTCAGTGTCGCCATCCATCTCGGCCACCTCAATGGCGGCATCCCAGAGGTCGGAGATGGTGACGCGCTTGATCTGGTAGGTCAGGGTCTTGGTTTTGCTCAAGGGCATGATGGGCTCCGATCAGGTGTAAGAGAGATTGACGACGACTTCGTTTGCGCCGATCGCCGTGGTGTCGCTGTCGGCGAGGCCGGCGGTGATCGCGTAGGCGATGCCCGCGCTCAGGCGCAGGCCGATGCCGCTCTGGATGTTGAGCGTCTGCCCGGCCGCGAGCGGGAACACCCACACCGGGACATCCGTCCCCACCGTCGGCGCGGACGTCTTGTTGTAAACCTTGAGGAAGCGCGTCGTCGCGGCGAGGTTCGTGGCGATGATCGAGGCGAGGGTGCCGCTGGTTGTCTTGACGCTGGTGGCGTTGGTCGAGGCCGCGCTGATGGCCTTGTGCTGCGCGGTCACGCCAAATGAGGTGGCGTGAGACTGGACGACGCTGCCGCTGACCGTCACCGCGATCGCCTTTGCGGAGACGGTATCGCCGCGCCCGCCGGTGATCTCGGCGGTCAGCTCGTTGATGTCCTGCACGCAAACCGCGCCCAACACCAGATTGGTGTTGCTGGCCGGTGCGGCGGCGCCGTTGAGCGCGCGTATCTGGAGGTAATAGGTCTCGTTGGGGTCGGGGACATTGCGGGTCAGGCAGAGATTATAGGTCTTGCCGTTGGCCGTATCGGCACCGCGCGTCGCGAACCACGCCTCGTCGACGAACAGTTCGATTTCCAGGATCGAGTCGGACGCGCTGGTGTTGATGGTGGACCCCGCCGACACGGCGCCGTTGCCGCCGTTGGTCGCCTGATATTTGCCGACGGTGGCGCTGGTGCCATCCAGCACCCAGCGCGCGGCCATGTCGCCGGCGGCGTTCACCAGCTCCAGAAAAAACGTCTGGTTGGCGATGCGCTGGCTGATGCGGCCGATGAACCACGCCCGCACCGGGATGGAGAGCGGGGTCAGACAGCGCAGGATCGTATTTTCGTTGGCGGCGGTGCCGGCGGCCAGGGTGAGTTCGCCGCCGGCGAGGGTGATGGTCTGCCCGGCGCCTTGCGCCAGGACAGCCCACTTCTCGGGGTCCAGGGCGGCGCCGTTGAAATCGTCGCGCCAGGCGGCGCGCAGGCTCGACACGAGCGAATTGGCCTCTCGATCCAGGGACGCCTCCCCCCGCATCAGCGCGTGCCCATCAGCCGTACCCGCCTGCTCGATCCAGTGCGTCTTGCCCTGCTCGTCGACGAGCTTCAACAGGTGGCTCATGAAATCTGCTCGGACGTATTGGCCATGATGGTCAGCTTGCTCTCGCCATCGGTGATGCCCACCGGCTCAGTCACGAAGGCCTGGCTGAGCAGGTGGACATGGCCATCGGCCAGTCGCACCGTCACGTCCTCGCCCGCGATGGCATTCAGCGCGACCACGTCCACCCCGCCCAGCAGGTTGATGGACAGTTCCAGCTTGGCGGCCACGCCGGTTTCGGTGAAGCCGCCATCCTCCGGCAGTCGCCCGCCCTTGTGCTCGCGCTTGTTGCCGCTGGGGGTGAAGGTGCCGGGCTTTTCCGCCAGCGGCAGCTTGCCGATGCTGGGCACCGAGACGGTGCGAATGTTGTTGATTTGAGCCATGTTCGTGTCCTCAGCAAATTAGGTCAGGCGGCCACTTTCCGGAACTGCGCGCGGCCGGCCAGGATGTAGAAGGGCGAGAGCACCACGGGGGTATCCAGGTAGTTGAAGCGGCTGGGGTTGGTGGGGTCTTGCTCCACCACCAGGTGGTCCTTGTAGTAGCCGTATTCCTGTACCCATCCGAACTCCTGCATCAGCGTGTGCTGGTAGAGGCTGAGCAGGTAGGCGCGCACGTCGTCGATGGTGGTGATGCGCAGGCCGGGCCGATAGCCCTCATTGGTTTTGGCCGCCGCCGTGCCGGTGAAACGCTTGATGGCACCGATGCGCTGCTCGTAGCGGATGCGCTCCATTACCTCGCCGGCGTTGATGTCCAGATATGCGTCGTCAGTCGAGCCATCCGGCCGGAACTGGTACATGGAAATCAGGCGCTTGATGCTGCACGAGCCGTCGCGGGTCATCTGCATCACGCTCATGCCCTTGTAGAGCAGCGAGTTGCTGTTGGTCCAGTCGTGATAGCTGACGCCGACCATGCCGGTGAGCGGGGTGCCTTCCAGGGATTCCACCGGGTTGTTGTACAACTTCGGCCCGGCTGCCGCCGCCACGATGGCCGCCGCTTCCCAGGTGGAGGTGGGGTTCAGTTCCAGCGAGAGGCAGGCGATGTGCTCGTAGTTCTTGGCCGTCCCGAAGGTGGCCGCCGTGGCGTAGTCGCCACGGAAGGCGGTGAAGGCGCGGAAGCCGGCCTGGACGGGGGGAGCGTAACGGCGCTGGCTCTCGGTGTGCCAGGCAGCCAGGGTGGCGGCGTCGTTGATGCCCAGCGCCACATACCACCAGCGCTGCAGGCCCAGGATGGCGGACAGCGTGCCGGTCGCCGGGTCGCCGGTGCCGCCGGCCAGGGCGGCCAGGGTCAGCGCCAGGCCGGTGGGGGTGGGCTCGCCGTACAGGTTGGTACGCAAGTCGATGTTGTTGCCGCACGTGCCCTTGTGCTTGGCGGTCAGCGTCACCACGCCCAGGGCGGAGGTGGCCGTCACCGGCAGATCGGCATCAGTCATGGCCGCGACGATGGCCGCCGCCACCTGGGTGGTCGTCTGGCCGGTGGCCAGACCCACGCTGACCAGGCGGCCGGCGATGTACAGGGCCAGGGTACCGGCCACCGTCGGCGCGGCCGTCACCGTGAGCGTGCCGGTAGCCGCCACCCCGGCGCCGTTGTCGGCGTAGGGCAACAGGTAGAGGTCCAGGGTCGGGTCGATGGCGCGGTAGCGGGCCGCCATCTGCGCCAGCATGGAGCCGGCGCCGGCCTTGGCCACCGCATCCGCCACACTGGAGACGCGCACCACCTGGCCGGCGGGTGCGGTGCCCGTGGCCAGCTTCTGGCCCACCAGCAGCACGGTGGGAATGTCACCGCCCAGGCCGGCCTGGGAGCCGTCGATCTCGACGTAGGCGCCGGGATAGCGCAGCGCGGTGGGAACTTGGTTGTACGAAATCATGAAGTCACTCCGGTAGGGTGGAGACGTAGGTCAGGCCCGAGTAATTCGGCGGGTCCGGCAGGTAATGGGTGATGAGGGCGTTGAAGGCGTAGCGGTCCGCCCAGTACAGGTCGCCATCGGTGTATTCCAGGACGCGGCCGCCCTCCCACTGGATGGGGCGCACGTCCGGTTCGATCTCCCAGCCCAGCAGCAGGTCTTTGACGGCCTGGCGATAGCGCAGCAGCGCGTCGTCGGTATCGCCCTGGGCATGGGTGCGGGCGTTTTCGATGGCAATGACGACATCGAAGGCAAAACGGCAATCCTCGGCGCGCTCCCCGGCGTGGTGCACCTGGTCCGCCGCCCGCACGATCCAGCAGGCCGGCAGAGGCAGGGCCTCCGGGCGCAGGCGGGCGTATTCCGCCGCGCCCGCCACCTGGCGGAACCAGAGGCCGTCGAAAGCGGCTGGCTTGGGGGTGAGGTGGAGAATCAGGGGCTTGAGGCTGAGCATCAGAGATCCCAATCGGTGGATTCCACGGCGCCACCATAGCGCCGGGGCTGGCTTTCGATCATCGGCACGTCCTCGGACGGCGCCGGGCCGCTGGGGGCGGCGGGAATCAGGTCGAGGTCGCCGCGCGCATGGGATTTGAGGGTGTCGATGGCACCCTCATAGGCCTTTCGGTCGCCATCGGTCATGCGCTCCGCGCCCTGCAGGTAGTACAGGGCGATGGTGGAGGCCAGCCGCGCCAGCAGGGTGGTCTGCACCGTGGCGGGGATGCCGTAGGACAGGATCAGCGCGTCGGCATCGGCCAGGGCCTGGTCGATGGCTGCCAGCGCCAGGGACAGGGCTGCCTGGCATTCGGCCGGATAGACCGTCAGATCGCCGCCCGCCACCGCCGTGCGCAGGGCATCGTCCGGCACCATGTCCAGGTCGGCGGGCACCGCCAACTGGGCCAGGCGCCGGGCGTTGCTGCGCGCCAGCAGATCGGAGCGGGTGGCGAAGAGCATGGCTTACTTCTTGGCCTTGGTGGGCTTGACGGCTTCGACCTGGGCCGCGCCGTCGGCTTCGGGCAGGCTGGAAGCCTGCGCTACAAGTTCGGGTGCATCCAACGGGATGTCGGATTCCGTCCCCTCGCCCGTGGCGCTCACGGGGTCACCGGGGGTAGTTTCTGGCTCGACGTGGGTATCGGGTGCAGATGCGACCGTGTCGGGTTCGTCGGCCGTCTCGCCCTGGCCCACAGAGTCGGCCGGGGAAACGTCATCGGCCGGCGTGTCAGAAGACACTTCCAGCATCTGCTCTTCGCGCAGGCGCTGGGCGGTGGCGTCATCCACCGTCACCAGCGACCACGCCAGGGTGAACAGCATGGCGCAGCGGTGAAACTGCTCCGCGCCGATCTTGGGTTTAACTCGCACATACAGTTCGTTCATGGCGTTCTTCTCCTACGGGGGGCCGGCGGCGCCGGCCCGGTGGGGTTACATCCAGGGGGTGACGTGCAGCGCGACCG
Source organism: Hydrogenophilales bacterium (assembly GCA_023258975.1). Taxonomy (GTDB): domain Bacteria; phylum Pseudomonadota; class Gammaproteobacteria; order Burkholderiales; family Thiobacillaceae; genus PFJX01. The sequence goes on from JAHFRD010000008.1 coordinate 20,677, forward strand.
CCTTGTAGTTGATGTTGGTGGTGCTGTTGACGATTTCCGTCTCCAGCACCGCCTTGGCGGCGGCCCGATTCGCGGCACCGCATACCAGCAGGTCCGGGGTGATGCCCAGCTTGCGGGCGCCGTCGCCTTTGAAATCCATCATCGCGGCATAGGCGCCGTTGAAGTTGTCGGCGGTGAGCGCGGCCTTGCTGCCGAAGGCGCACTGCCAGAAGCCATAGGCCGCATTGCCGCGCCAGCGCCCACCGTAGCTGTACAGGTCATGCTCGAACACGCCGTCCGAATTGGCCGCCGAGACCTTGGCGATGAATTCCGCCGCGATGCGTTCCTGCAGATACATGGGCGACGCCGCGCGCTTGGTGCACAGCAGAATCCAGGGCGCACCGGTGCCGGCCTGCATGTTGCTCACGGAACCGGCCACGCCGGTGCCGTCCTCATTCGGGTAGACCGGGTGGTCGGAATCGAAGAAGTACTGGCCGTCGTAGCAGGTCGAGGCAAAGCCATCGGCCAGCGCCTGGAAGATCAGGTCATTCTTCAGGTCGGTAGCAGACTGTCCGGCGCCCTCGGCGAGGGTGCCGTACTGGCCGATGTCATCGTCCTCGATGTCGGTACGCTCCACGTCCACCGTGGCCTCGAACTTCTTGTTCGTGACGATGTAACCGTGTTCTGCGTAGACCTTGTGCAATCGGGCACCCACCCACTCGCGGAACGCGGGGAACTGGGACAGCCACTTGTAGGTGTTGCTCTTGTTGCTGCTCTTCACCAGCTTGGCGATGATCTTCCAATCGTCCGGCGACATGGCCAGGCCCGCGTTCCAGCGGGCGATGAGAGAGGTCTTGAGGGCGTCGAGTTGCGCTTGGGTCACGGGCATGTTGCTTCTCCTGTCGGGATGGGTGGGTCAGTGCCGGCGTGCCGCTCAGCACTTGGCCTTTTTGAAGTCTTCGGGCTGGACGCCCATCTTGGTGCACATGGCCAGCTCTTCCGGGGTCAGGCCATCGCCGCCCGCCTGGCGTCCGCCTGCCTGGCTGGTCGCCGCAATCGGTAGTGGGCTGGTGGCGTCCAGGTATTCGGTCAGCGCGGCCAGGGGCTGCTTTTCCGCCCAGGGCTTCTGGGCCGGGGTGAGGCGGCCACTGGTCAGCGCGGCGGCGAGCATGTCGGCGTGCTTGGCCTTGTCGGCCGCGGCGGCGGCGGTGGCCTTCTCCTGTTCCAGGACGGTGACCTTGGTAGTCAGGCCGTCGCGTTCCTTGGTGAGCGCGGCCACCTGGTTATTGAGCCCATCGCGTTCAGCGGCCAGGGCCGCCACTTTGGTGCTCAGGGTGTCGCGCTCGGCAGTGAGCGCGGCCAGGGTCTTCTCATCCGCCATGGCGGTGTCCTCCTCGGGGTGGTGAAACGAACGAGCCAGGTCGGCCAGGGCTTCCAGCCCGTCGATGCCTGGGGTATTGGTAAGCGCGACAGAGACGATTTCCAGGACATCGCCGGTGACAGGCGAATAGAGGAACAGCGCGGAGATGTAGCGGTATTGCTTGGCGGCGATCAGCGCGGCGCTGTCGCCCACCCACCTGATGCCAACGGCCCACAGGCCGGAGCCCTCGCGCCATTCCAGCGTGCGCGGAATCCACCCGGCGGCCTCGACGCGGCGGCCGTTGTCCTTCGAGCGCAGGGACTGGTGCTCGAAGTCGATGACGATGTCGGTTTTCTGGGCGGAGGCCAGGGCGATCAGCCGGGCGGCGATGGCCGCGTCCAGTTGCCAGGCCGCGCATTCAGCCGGCCGGCTATCCGTGGACCGGAACGGCCCCGGCGGCAGCAAGTGCGCCTCAGTCGGCGCCACCTCGCCTTGAGCGGGCATCAGCTCGAAGGCGAGTGCGGCAAGTGCGGTCTTGGGGGGGGCTGAACTCACGGTGCGGCTCCGGTTGGGATGGAGCCAGTTTCGTGATTCAGCGGGGGCGAGGTAACGCTGGAAACGTTTCCCGACCCTGACGGGTGGGGCGGAACTCAGGAGAGGCGTTTTGCGGGGTCTTGGCCCGTGGGTGTGGCCGTCCTATACCCGAGGTGCAGAAAGCGCCGTTCAAATGGCTTTCAAATGCGATTCAGGCCATTGCGGCCGAATCAGAACAGATCAATCTACCGATCATCGCCCTCGCGGCAGATGTTCTGCACATGGCGCGCTGTCAGGCGGTGCGCGCGGGCCAGCGCGGAGAGGCTGGCGCCTGATCGATCCTTCCGGATCTGCGCGTTGCGCGCGACCTGGAACAGCTTATCGGCCTTGGGCATTGCCACGCGGCCATTATCGTCCATGTGCGCCGCCAGGGTGAGGCGCAGGCGGGCGAGTTCATCCGGCTCCAGTCCCAGCGCCTGGGTACGCCGCGCGGGGATGCTGACATTGACGCCGCCATGGTCCACCAGCCAATCCCGCGCCCTGGCATAGCCCAGCGCCTTCACCACCGCGCGCAGCACTGCGGGCAAGACCTTGAGCAACTCCTCATCCACCACCGGCCACACCAGATCGGTGGCGGCGGTGGGCTGAGGATGGCGACGGTGGCGCGACATGGCGATCAGCGGGCGAGCCAGGCCTTGAGGGCTTCGGTGATGGCCTGGCGCTCAGCCATGGAGAGGCTGTCCAGGTTCGGCACCTCGCGGCCCTGGCACTGCCGCGCGCAGAAGGCCAGCAGGGCCGGGCGGCTGGCGTTGGCCACCTTGCCGGCCTGGCCAAGCTTGCCCCACAGACGCACGAGGTGGGCGATGCCGGCCGGCACCGGCTTGGCGGCGGCACCCTGGCCGGCGCCGAACACCTTGCGCTGGCGCGACCAGCCGCGCCGCTCGTAATCGTCCAGCACCGCGTCGAGCTGGGGCACGTTGAGGGTGGAGGCCGAGACGCGCCCGTCGATCATCACCGCGCCATGGCGGGTGAGCAGATCGCGGTGGGTCTCGTCGCACCACCCAGGCAGATTCTTGGCCGCCCAGGTCTTGGCGATGCCGACCAACTGGCGGTAGTGCTTGACCAGGTCGTTCATGCCCGCCTCCCGAAGCGCCGCGCCATCCAGGGGTGAATGGCCATGCTGGTGACGATGCCCAGTGGCCCGCCGGTCAGGTAGGCGGCAATCTCCAGCCAACCGGTGGGGCCGGGCATCACCTTGAGCACGGCCAGATTGGCCGTGCCGATGGCGAGGCTGGTGAGCGCGGCCATCACCTTGTGGCCACCGTTGACGTTGAGGCTTTGCAGCCCCAGCGCCAGCACCAGCATGTAGGTGGAGACGAACAGGATCAGGGCGCTAGTCGTCATAGCCCCTCCAGAACACATCCATATCGCGCTCCCAGCGCCTTACCAACCAACCGGCCGCGATGAGGCAGGCCAGACTGACGCCAAGGGAAACCCAAGGTAGCCATTGCATTTGATACCTCCTATAGCGCCGCCAGGAGGGCCTGGCAGCGCGCTTTGTTTGCCGCCCGCTCTTCTGTCGAGAACGTGGCGCGGGCTTCTTCGGCCGCTTTGATCGCGCGGCCATTTTCCCACCCCTGGAGCCATGCGGAGCGGCGATCCGGGCGGCGATAGGGGCAGGCATCCGCCGACACACCGCGCACGCCGCAATAGGTCGCCTCTTCGCGGATGTCCGCCAGGGTGAGCATTACGCGGCCTGCTGCTCGAAGGGGGTGATGACGAAATCCTCCACCCCGGTCGAGATGGACAGTCCGACGATGCCGCTGACGGCATCAGGATCGGCCAGCACCGCTTCCTTGTTGATTTCGGTTTTGACGCGCAAAAACCGCCCGAGGCCGAGTTTTTCCAGGGTTTCGATCACCATCTCTTGAGCACGCACACGGACGCTGGGCGGACGCTGGCGCCACTGGATTTCGCCGGTGACCAGATTCGCCGTCTTGGTTTTGCCGCCGCCAGTCAGCTCGTCGCGGTGGGATTCGCACCAGGTTTGCACCCCGGTCTGGATTTCCCGCATAGCGAGGTCCAGCGACTCCAGCGCGGGCTGGTGGCGCTGGGTAATCACCGCGATGGCATCGTTCATGTCCGCCGTCTCCCGCGCGGCCGTGCGTTGCAGGTCGCCGAGTTCCTTGATCTTGGCCGCGACCTCGTCGCGGCTCTGTGGGGCGACGGTGGCTAGGGCGGGGGCTTTAACGCGAGCGGATTTGCTCATTTCACTTCTCCTGTAGCGCCGGCGTCCCCGCCGGCAGGGGTTGGGATCGGGGCGCCGTCCAGCACCGCGCGCAGGCTTTGCAGCCCGGCTGCGGTGGCGGAGCGACTGGAACGGGGGGCGGGCTTGGCGGCCGGCTCGGGCGGGAATGCCTGGTGCGCGGCGCTGGTGCCCACGGGGGTGTTGCCGGCGCGGGTCTGGTGGGCCTTGGCCTCGCTGGCGGCGTCGGCTTTCCTGGCATAGCCGGCGATGATGGTCAGCAGGTAGCCGTGGCTCTTGAGCGGCAGGGTCAGGCGGTCTCGGCCGATGATCATTTCATCCATCGCCTCGCGCCAATACTCGGCGGGCGCCGGGTAGATCACGCCGCGCCAGGTGATCTTCGCCTCCAGGATCATCGGCAGCAGATCCTCCAGGATGGCCGCCGCGCGGCTGCTGGATAGCGCCCGCTGCGCCGGCCGGAACAGGCGCAGGTACTGCTGCACCTGCTGCGCCAGCGGCGCCGGGGCGGACAAGGCCAACAGCAGCGCACGCGAGGCGGCCACATCGGCCATGTAGGCATCCGGAGGGCCGTAGTAGCCGCAGGAAGGGCAGACGAGCTTCATGGCCGGACGGCCCAGGTCACATGCACATCCGGGCACCCGACCGGGTGATGGATCGGGTTGCGGTCCAACACCAGTTCGGTCTCCACACCCGGCCGGGTGGACAGGCGCAGGAAACATACCTTGCAGCCGCGATGGCTCATCTGGCGGATGGCGCGGTTAGCCTCGGCGAGGCGATCCAGCAGCCAGGGCGTGAACACCACCGGCTCGGACGGGATCAGGTCGATACGCGGGTCGCTCATGGCGGGGTCCTCAGCGGTCATCGGGTCACAGGTCATAAGGGCCGACGCGCCTGGCGCGACAGGAGGTGCAGAGGCGGTTGTGCGCGCCCTGGCTGGCGAAGGGCTTGCCGCAGCACAAGCAGGCGCGTTGAGTTGTCGCCAGTCGTGGGATGCGCTGCACGTAGCCGGATGTAGCGCCGGCATCCCTGCCGGCGTCTTTCCTGACCGGCGGCGCTGGACTGGCAGCGGGTGCCACAGGGCGGGGTTTCCGCTCCGCGCGATCCTTGTCGCGTGGGCGATATGGCGGCATTGCCACCTCCTTATCTGCTCCCATCACGCGCACCTCCGTGACTGGATAGTTCAGCCATGACCTCTCCCCGAATCGGAGGTAGTCACCAGGCGCCAAGGCGGTGTTCATGACCGCCCGCCCGTTCCATGCGTCGCCCTGGAACGGGCGGGTGGCGATGATGCGGCGGCCAATGATGTCGAACTCCAGGAAGTCCTGGCCGTGATCCTCGATCTCGACAGTGCAGCCGTCGATGGGGTTAGCGTGCTGACCCCGGTACTTAGCCAGGAGGGCGGCCGCGACAGCGTCGTGGTCTTGCGGGTTGGCGCGATAGGTTTTCATGGTCATCCCCTCACGCGATGGATTGCAGGCACAGCGCCTGCCGCGCCACGGCATCGACCAGCTTCACCGTGAGCGGCTGGCCGCGCCGGAACTCGCGCAGCGCCGCGATCAGCCCCTCCACCAACATCCGGGCACTGCCCTGGGCGTAGCGGTGCATCCGCGTCACCACCTCCTCGGCCACGTCCTCGGCGCCGAAGCCGGCCTGCACCAGGGCGGCGGCATCCTCGGCCGTAATGCCCTTCACCGTCTCCGGCCAGAAGCCGGCGCGGCTGCGAATCTGGTCGAACTGGCCGTGCAGGGGCTTGATCAACCCGGTCAGGTGCTCGGTACCGCAGAGCACGATGCCCACGTTGGCCAAGTCGCGCAGGCGGCGCAGGGTGTGGAGCTGGTGCGGGGTGAGCGTTTCCGCCTCATCGACGATCAGCAGGCTGTCGGTATTGCGCAGGGCATCCACGGTGGCGCGGAACTTGTCGTCGATGCTGCCCTTGCCCTCATAGCCCGCCACCTCGCGCGCCAGCAGCTTCACCAGGCTTTGCGGCGTCATGGTCGGCGTGGCCTCGATCAGATGGGTGTTCGGGTGGGATGCCGCGTAGTGCTTGATGGCAAAGGTCTTGCCGGTGCCGACGAAGCCGGTGAACACCGCGAAGTTGCGGTACTTGCGCGCCATCTTGCAGGCCGAAACGGCAAGCTGGTAAACGCTGGTCTCCACCGGCGCCACCACGTCCCGGCTGGTCTCGTCGGCGTGGCGCATGGCGCTTTCCACCTTGCGCAGCAGCGGCGCCGGGGGCGTGGCATAGGCACCCTTGAGGATCTGGTTGAGGCTGGATGCCGAGATGCGCGCCAGCCGGGCCAGGGCGGCCTGGGTATAGGCGCGGGTGGCCATCCAGTCCTGGATACGGGCGATCAGGGCGATGTCGGCGGCGGTGTAGTGGGTGGGGTAGGTCATAGCAGCACCCCCTTGTCCTTCAACCAGGAGGCGAAAGCAGATTCCAATTCACACAGAGATTCACCAGTCCACGAACCGAAGAACTCCCGCTCGGCACGGCAGATCATGCGTTCCATCCGGCCTTTGTCGCGAGGCAACATGAGAGCCGGCTTGGTCACGCGCTCCGCCTCCACCGTCATGTAAATACGCAGGATGGGCCTGTGCATCTCCCCGTTTTTTGGATTGACCACCTGTACGGGGGCTATGAATTCGTCGAACACTACGGTTTTCATGGTGACTCCTCAGTCGATGTCAGTCAGGTCAAGAATCAGGGGGGTGTCGTCGTCGATCAGCGTGGCTTCGCCTTCCAGCGCCGGCAGGGCGCCGGTGGCCACTGCCTCGGCGTCGATGACGCGGCTGGCGCGGGCTTGCTGTTCGTCGATCTTCTTTCGCAGGCGCTTGACGGCTTCGCTTGCGCGCACCTGGCGCTTCTCTTCCAGCCGGTTGACCGGAATGGCGTCCATGTGGCGCACCAGGTTGGCGTCGCAAATCCAGCGGCCGGCATCGGTGCGGATCACGGCCACGCCGTCATCCATCAAGTCGTATTCCAGCACCACCTTGGCGCCGTTGAAGGCGTGCAGGTCGGGGTGGCCGTACTCGCGCTTGCCGTGGCGCAGTGAGGCGCGCTGCACGGTGAGCACCACCGCCTGGCGCTTGAGTTCGCACACGCTCGCAATAGGCGGGATGGGAACCAGGGCGGACCACAGCGAAGCGCGGGTGACGGTCTTGTCCTCCGGGTGCGGGCGCTGGGCGTAACGCTCCAGCCAGGCATTGAAGGCGTCGCGGAACTCGGCCAGGGAGGGCGGCGTCATCCGTCCCGCCTTGCACTCACGCACCGTGCGCATACTGGCCTCGGCCGCAATGTCTTCGCCGCAGTAGAACGCCGGCCGCCAGAGCTTGAGGAAGTCATCCTTGACGATGCGGAAGAAGCGCTCCACCCAACCCTTGCCGTGCGGGTTGCCGGGGATGGAATGGATGATCTGCTGGATGCCGGCGCGGGCGTAGAAGCCGGTCAACTCATCGTCCATGAGCTTGTTCTTGTAGCCCGAACCGTTGTCCACGTAGAGCATCAGCGGCACATGGCCCCAGCGCGCGAAGGTCTCCGCCCACATGTTCTGCACCGCCACCGTGCCTTCGTGTTCGTCAGCGCGCCAGCCCACCACCACGCGGCTGCGCAGGTCGAGGGCCACCGTCAGCTCCGGCCGGAAGATGTCGCCGGTGATCGGGTGGGCCAGGTACACATCGGCACGGTAGCCGTCGGCCACGTACACGTCGCCCGGCAGCGCGTTTTCCGTGGAGCGGCGAATGAAGGCCTTCTCGGTCAGGCGGTACAGGTTCTTGCCCAGCCTGGCCGGGCTGTTGCGGCCCAGCTGGGCGGGCACGCTGGCGAGGTAGCCGCGCACCTGGTCGTAGGAGACAGCAAAGCCCTCCACCTCCACCAGGCGGCGATGCACGGCAGACATATCCGGCTTGCTGGGGGCGTTGAACAGCTCCAGCGCCGGACCCCACCAGGCGGCCTGCTCGACCACCCGGCCCTTGTGGTCTGGCAACAGGGCCGCGACGTTGCCCTCGCGGTGCAGGGCGCACCATTCACAGACCACCGATTTCGATGGCGCGGCCCGGCCGGCCTTGGCCACCCCGCGCACGGCGGCGGATACATGGGTCGGCAGCGCGCCATCCAGGGCGCGGGCCAGCAGCAGGGCCACTGCGTTGTTCTGGCTCACCCCCTGGGCGGTCATGCCCAGGATGTAGGTCACCACGGTCTCGCGCATCGTCGCCACCTGGCGGGCGCGTTCGGTCGCCTCCCGCCAGGGGTCGCGCGCCCGCATCGCCAGCACCCGGCCGGCAGGCATGACCGCCACCTTGCCGCCGCTGGGCTCGATATGCATCACCATTGCGCTCGCCGCTCCCATGATTTAGGCCTTGGGTTTGTTCTGTGAGCCTTTCGGGCGGCCTGCAGTCTTGGGCTTCTGGGCTTCTCGCTGCGCCTCGCGCGCCGCCTTGGCGCCCTCGTAGGCGTTGGCGATCAAGGGGGCGTCATGCAGCCACTTCTCCGCCTCGGCAGGCGTTAGGCAGTGCTGGGAAAGGATGCGGTCAGGCAATCCTCTTCCGGCTGACTGCCCATGCATGTACTCGATCAGGTCAAGCGCTTTGGCTGCGGCGATATGAGCGGCTACCCATACCTGTTCAATCTGCAGGCTGTATTCGGTGTCAATCGCGCCTGTTGTCACGACGGATTCGAATAACGTTTTAAGTCCCTGCAAATGCACTTCAACGCCCTTGCCGAGGGCCATGCATTCCTCACGCACCTCTTCGGTTCGGAAGCTGAAATCAGTCAGCTTCTTCTTGCCCGAGGTCAGGTTCTTGATCTGCAGGGTGGCCCGTTCGATCTCCGCCTCGTAATTGGCCTCGCGGCGATGCAGGCGTTGCGCTTCCTCTTCCAGTTCGGCGGTCCGGGCTGTCAGCGCTTCCTTCTCGGCTGAATGCTTCACCATCATGGATTCCGCCAGATCCAGCAGCGTGTCTTTGTCGCCGGTTCTGGCGGCTTCGATAAGCGCGGTTTTTTCATCGTCAGGCAGGCGGCGGTATTGGGCCAGATCGCGGTAGCCAATACCCATGCGGGACATGCTGTCCAGAGCCTCTTCACCGAACGCCCGCAGGTTGGCGATATCGGCATCGACCTTGTCCACACTCATACCGAGCATGGCGCAATAGCCCTCCCAGGTTCCGTCAAATTCCGTACCGTTCGGAGAAACCTGCCCGGCAAGATGTTTGTAACCCTTTGTTTCTTTGACAAATGCCAGTTTTGAAACTCCGAACGTTCGGAGTAATCCAGCCGCTGCCGTGAGCGCTTGCGCCTGCCCAAGTATCTGATTGGCCAAATCACGACCTTCTGACGGGGTCGATACCGCACTCGTCGCTTGCTTCTTCAGTTCAGCCAGTGCCTTGCAAACACCCCAACCCCAGGTAAAGCTCGGGTCGGCGTCACCAGGCATCGGCACATCGCCTGCGTAGATGCGCTCGGCATAGAGCTTTTCGGCCATGGTTGGATTGGGGGTCAAGCTGACCTCGGTAGGCGCTTTTTTCATGACTCCTCCTTGTTCTGATGCTTGGCCACCAGGGCATTGAGCTTGTCGGCGATTTCCTTGCCTGCGCCGAAGTGAGCACGGCTCAAGCCGCGCAAGACGTTGGAGGCATTCCGATAACCGTAGTGGTTGGCCTCCGCCCATTTCCTGAGGCTCATTCCTTCCTGCCTTAGGGCATGGAGAACAGCGTTTCTGTCGACTGCTGGCATGGTGATATGCTCCTTTCGTGAAACTCATTGGGCGTCATTATGGGAAAGAAATCTTTCCCAGTCAACACGAAAAAGGGAATGTTTTTATGACCATAGGTGACCGACTACGAGAAGAAAGGGAGCGGCTGAATCTGACGCAGCCGTCGATTGCTTTGGCAGGCGAGACAACGAAACAAACGCAGCACGCCTATGAATCGAATCGCACACCGCCTAAAGCCAGCTACCTGGCTAAAGTCGCAAGCCTTGGCGTGGATGTGGCCTATGTGGTTACCGGGGTACGCCTGGAAAACTCGGCCACTACACCTATTGAATTGAGCTACCTGCGAATCTGCAGGAGGCTTGCCAACGTAGAGGGCGGGCAGATGGCCGGGAATGCGGCCTTGCTCGGCGTGCTGGCGTCTTATGGGTTGACGCTTAACGACGAGGCCTGAACGCCACCAAAGGCCCAACAACAATCAGGGGGAAACAAATGCCATTGGAAATTCCGCTGGATTTGCCTGGTCATTCCTTCGACCAGCAATTGACGGATCTGGCGCGTTGGGCGTGTTTTGACCCGGCGCTGCTACTAGCCAAGCAAACCGAAATCAGAGAAGTCATGCAGGCTGGGAACAGGCCCAAGGCGGTCAAGGCAATGCTTACGTGCTTGCCAAGCGATCCTTGGCCCTGGCCGGCCTATGAGGCCATGATCCAGCGCAGGATGGATTTGCACGAGGCGGAACCGGAAGACGATCCTATTTCCGCTGATGACGTGCGGGAGTTTCATACCGATGCGCTTACCGATATGGCAGGGCATCTCTATGACAAGTGGTTGACACGCCATTTCTGGCTGTTCCGCAAGCAACAGATGGATGCTATCAAGCACTTGCGTCCGTTCTGGCAGATGAGTGGGTGGTGTATCTCCGGGGTCGATGAAATGGGTAGGCCACCGCTACGCAGTGAGACTCGCCTGGCAGATGATGCGATATGGGAAAGTGACAGAACACCATGGCACTGTAAGCGGCTGCACTGCCGCTGCGAGATACGAACACTGTCGCGATTGGAAATGACCCGCTATGTCGATGCCGGGTGCAAGGGTGATGAACATGCGCCAGAACTGCTGCGCATATGGCAGGCACAAAACGGACTTTAGCCCTTGAACACCATCACGCGGACCATCGGCATAATCCTGGCGCTTCTGATCTTTGAAGCTGTCGCCCACGCTGCCAACACCCCATGTTCTGGGAAAAAGGGCGGCGTTTCCCACTGCGAGAACGGGCGGTTCATCTGCAATGACGGCTCTGTGAGCCAATCGAAAAGGATCTGTGATGGCCCCAACAAGAAGCGTCGTTAGCCTTCTGCTGCTGGCTCTTTCCCTGCCAGTCAGCGCTGCCGATGTCATCGACCAGGTGACGATCAATAGCACGGGGGAGACACTCGAATTCAGGAATAGCCACAACCTGGACCGCTGCCTGGAATACGACCGGCGCAGCAACCGGGTTGAGCCGTTGGATGCCAAGGAATGCGAGGGAATGCGCGGCTACCAGGCGCGCCAGGAAGCGGCGCGGGTTGAACGAGAGCGGCGCGCGGCGGAAGCCGAAGCCAACCGCGCTCAAGCGCTGGCACAGCGGGCGGCGGCACAAGAGGAGCGTAAATGGCGCGAGGCGGAAGCCAATGAGGCAGTTCGCGCGCGTGAAGCCCAGGCCGATGCCGCGCGTGCGGCGGAATGGCCCGCCCGCCTGGCCAAGCTGGCTGCGGATCAGGCGCTGGACGAACGCCGGGCGCAGATGAAAAAGGAGCTTGATGCCTGCCTGCACACGGATGCTTATGCCCAGTATGAGATTCGCCAGGAAATCCAGGAAAAACTTGAGAACTTGCGCGGTATCGCGGCGCTACAGGCGCAGGAGCGCGAAATCCAACGTGCAAGCGGTGTTCGCTCGCTGACGCGCGATTACTCGCTGGGAAAGGATAAAGTCGAGGTGACGGCAGAATTGCAGGCTAGTTGGCGCGAATACAAGCAACGTGGTGGGAAAGGGGCGCGGCCCGAGGCCATACCACCACAGCCAAACCCTTGCTCGAAGCTGGAATCAGAAATCAATGCCTTGAGCGGCAAATAGAACGGCAGGACCCTCACCCCTGGAAACGTTTCCCGCCTCATAGCGCTTCGCGCGCCAGCGTAGTCTCCGGTCACCCCTGACCTGGAGCCCACGCCATGAAACTCCCCCGCCTGTCCGGTTGGCTTATCGCCACCCTGCTGTTGCTGCTCGCCGTGCTGGCCCTGGCGCCGCAGCAGCTGCCCGTGAGCCTGTACAAGCTGTCGCTGATCACCATGGCCGGGGTGGCCGGGTATTGGCTGGACCGGGAATTGTTCCCCTACGGCCGACCTGATTCCTACCTGATCCAACCCTTTTCGCCGGGGTCGCCTTATGTCCCCGGCATGCTGGTGCGGCAAGGCTATGAACTGGTTTTCGCCGCCGCCATGCTGCGCCGGGCCGTGATTGTCGGCGCGGCGATGCTGGCCATCGGGTTGGGGGCGTGAGCATGAACCGCCGCCAGACCCGTGCCGCCGTCTTTGCCTGGCTGCTGCTGGCGCTGGGCATGCTGATCGCCGCCGGTATCGGCCAGGCACGCGCCGACATCCCCCGCGCCGCCCTGCAGTACCGTGCCGATCTGGTGCGCATCGCCCACGCCGAGTGGGGACTGGATGCGCCGGTGGCCGGCTCTTATGATCGCCTGGCGGTGGATGCCGCCTGTGGCCAGTCCCGCCGCGCCGCCGTGCATTGCCGCGAGAACCTGGGCTATCCGCGCCGCATCCTGCTGACTTTGCAGTCGCGCTATCTGGCCTGGGGCCGGGGGGTAGCGGCATGAACCTGATCCCCGTCTGGCTGGTCGCCGTCATCGCCTTATTTGCCGGCGCTCTGAGCGGCGGCGCGGTGGTGCGCAATCACTACCTGGTGGAGATCGCCGACATCCAGGCCGAGCAGGACAAGGCCGTGGTGGCCGCCTATCAGTCCGGCGTGGCCCGGCTGGAGGCCGCCCAGGCGCGCGGCAACACGCTATCCGCCGATCTCGCCCAGCGCGAGGCGGAAATCGACAAACTGACCCTGGAGGTGACCCGTGCCGCGAAACGCCATACGACTGGCCGTACTTGCCTGGATGCTGCCGCTGTCCGCGTGCTCAACCGCGCCGACCCAAGCCCCGCCGCAACTGACGTGCCCCAAGCCGCCGGCGCATCTGTTGCGCAAAGTGCCGCCGTTGCCACCGATACCGACATCTACGAGTGGATTGCCGCCGCCTGGGGCTACTACACCACCTGCCGCAGCCGGCTCGGCGCATTGATTGACTGGGAAGAGGGAGTGCCGCGATGACCACGGAAAACAAGGGCGTGGACAATGCCCAGATCATGCACAGCATCGGCCAGTTGACCGGCGCGGTGCAGGGCATGCAGCAGGGCTTGACGGCCCGTATCGACGACATCCGCCAGGACATCCGGCGTCTCGACCAGGCCAACAACGACCGCATGGATCGAATTGAAACCAGCCTGGGCCAGAAGATCGCCGAACAGGGCGACGCCATCAACCGTCGCATCGACGACGTGGCCGGCCAGGTGAAGAGCCTGGAGGTCAACGTAGGCAAGCGTATCGACGGCCTCGGCTCGCGGGTGACCTCGTTGGAAACCGAGGACAAGCGGATCATCGAAAAGGTCGCGCGTATGAGCGCGATGGGTGGCGGCATCGGCGGCGCCCTGGTGGCCGCCGCCGTCGAGCTGATCAAGCGCATCTGATGGCCCACCCCCAGGACACCCGCGACCTGGTGCGCCGGCTCTATATCGAGGGCCTGCCCCTCAATGGCGCGGCCGTGGCTGGCGGCGTGAGCTACGACACGGCGCGCGACTGGAAGGCGCGCGCCAAGTCCAAGGGCGACGACTGGGACACCGCCCGCGCCGCCTACCGTATCAGCGGCCAAGGCATCGATGACCTCAACCAGCAGCTGGTGGAGGACTTCGCGCGCCAGGTGATCACCACCACCCGCGAACTGGAGGCCGCCACCATCCCCGCCGCCGACAAGGCGACGATGCTGGCGCAACTGGCCGACGCCTACGCCAAGTTCAGCAAGGCGTTCGCCCGCGTCAACCCGGCCTACTCCGGGCTGGCGGTGGCGCTGGATACCCTGCGCACCATCGCCGACCACCTGCGCGTGGCCGACCCGGCGGCACTGCGGGCGCTCCAGCCGCATCTGGAGGATGTGGGGGCGGTGTTGGGGGCGCGGTATGGATAAGCAATCAATCCTCGCCAAGGTACGCAAGTGCATGGCGCTCTCCGCGTCATCCAATGAACATGAGGCCGCCGCTGCGCTGCGCCAGGCGCGCAAGCTCATGGATGCGCATGGCCTGACCGATGCCGACGTGCTTGCCGCCGAGGCGGGCGAATCAAGCGCTAAGGCCACGGCAGCGCGGCAGCCGGCGAATTGGGAAACCGCCCTGGCCAGCCGTACCGCCAAGGTGTTCGGCTGCGAGATCATTTATCGACAAGCATTTTTGGGGCATCCGGCAACCTGGATGTTCGTCGGCACCGGGGCGAATTACGAGGTGGCGAAGTATTGCTACGAGGTGCTGTTGCGCCAGGTCAAACGTGCCCGCACAGCGCACATCAAAACCGCCCTGAAACACTGCAAGACAGCCACCAAGACCCGCCGTGCTGATCTGTTCTGTGAGGGCTGGGTAGCCGCCGCCGTGGGTAAGGTGGATGCGCTGGCTTTGGGGGAGCGCGAACAAGCCGCGCTCGACGCCTATCTCGCCATCCACCATGCCAGCCTGGCCACGCTCAAATCCAGAGATCGCAATGCCGGCAAGGAAAGCCTCTCAGACCGTGACTACCGCGACTACGCCGCCGGCCGACGCTCTGGCTCTGAGGCGCAATTGAATCGAGGTGTCGGGGGTGGCGATGCGCCGCTGGCGCTGGGCGGGGTCAAGTAGCCATGGCCGACATAGCCACCAAGGAAATCCGCACCCGCCGCGAGTTCGAGCTTGGGCTGGCCAAGCTGGGCGAGGAACTCCGGCAGATGATCGAGTTGGAGTGCGAGGCGTTCCCCACTGATGCGGCAGCCAGCCAGGCGCGGCGGGAGCGGGCGGTTATCGACTATAAATTCTTCTGCCAGACCTACTTCCCGCACTACGTACCGACACCGCACTTCTCGATTTTCCAAGAGTTCGTGTTCAAGCGCCTGCCCGGCCTGATTGACGGCGATACCGACGCCCGCGAGGTCCATGAGGCACCACGCGGCGAGGCGAAATCGACCTACGAGACGCAGCTCGGGACGCTGTGGTGCGTGTGCCGGGCGCCCTACCTCGCCAGGCTGGCGCCGCACCTGCCCAAGAAGGCGCGCAAGTGGCTAATCGTCATCATCATGAACACCATCGATCAGGCCGCCGAGATGCTGGAGGCGATCAAGGCCGAGTTGGACACGAACCCCAGGCTGGCGGCGGATTTCCCGGAGGCGTCCGGCCAGGGCCGGATCTGGCAGGCGTACACCGCGATCACCCACGGCGGCATGAAGCTGCGCACCGCCGGCACCGGCAAGAAACTGCGCGGCATGCGGCACGGCCCTTATCGGCCCGATCTGGTGTTCCTGGATGACCTGGAAAACGACGAGAACATCGACGAGCTCAAGCAACGGGTGAAGGTGCAGAACTTCGTGTTGCGGGCGGTGCTGGGCTTGGCGCCGCCGATGGGCGGCATGGATGTGTTCTACGTCGGCACCAGCCTGCACTACGACGCGGCGATCAATCGTGTCGGCAAGGCGCCAGGCTGGCGGCGGCGGGTGTTCCGAGCCATCGTCACCCTGCCGGACAAGATGGATATGTGGGACCGCTGGGAGGGCATTTACACCAGCGCGGCCACCGGCACGGATGAAGAGAAGGAAGCGGCCGAGGCGGAGGCGCTGGCCTACTACCGCCGCCACAAGTCCACGATGGATGCGGGCGCGGTGCTGTCCTGGCCAGAGGTGCGCGGGCTGTATCGGCTGATGTGCATCCGGGCGACGGATCATGCCGCCTTCGATCAGGAGTACCAGAACCAGGCCGGCAACGACGATTCAGCGCCGTTCAAGAACATTCAGTTCTGGATTGATCGGCGCTCGGATTGGCTGTTCTTCGGCGCCATTGACCCGTCGATGGGCAAGCAAGCCAAGGCGCGTGACCCGTCCGCCATCCTGGTGGGCGGACTGAACCGCAACACGATGATCCTTGACGTGGTGGAGGCGGACATCGCCCGCCGCGTGCCGGACTTGATCATTTCCCGCGCCATCGATCTACAAGCGGAATATGGCTGTCTGCTCTGGTCTGTGGAGACGGTGGCGTTCCAGGAGTTTCTCTATACCGAGCTGATCAAGCGGGCGGGCCTGCGCGGGATTGCGTTCCCGGCCCAGGCTGGGCCGACCGGGCGCGATAAGGATCTGTCGATCCTGTCGCTCCAACCCCATGTCGCCAATGGCTTGATCCGACTACATCGCTCTCAGCACACGTTGATCGAGCAACTCCAGTACTGGCCGGAGGCGGACCACGACGACGGGCCGGACGCCCTGGAGATGCTGTGGCGCATCGCCACCGCATTCAGCGTCGAGTGGCAATACACCTCGGCGGGCCGGGGCCGCGCGCGCTCCACCAGTCGGGGGCGGCGTAATGATTTCGAGGATGGGTGGGGCGATGACGATTAGAGAAAAACTCACGGCGGCCTTGGCTCGCGTGTCCAAGAGCGCGCTGGCCACCTTGCAGGCCGGGCCGCGCTCTACCCAGGGCGGCACGCTCAACTATGCCAGCGTCAACACACTGGACCCGTCGCGCCTGGCCAGCGCATTCGCATCGGCCGATCAGGGCTTCATCACCGAACAGGCCACCCTGTTCGAGTTGGTGGAAGAGCAAGACCCGCACATCTTCGCGGAGCTGGCCAAGCGCCGCCGCGCCGTCACTGGCCTGGGCTGGCAGTTGTCGCCGCATGATGATGCCAGCCAGTCCGAGATCGACAGGGCGCTGGAATTGTCGATCATGCTGGCCGAAATTCCCCGCTTCGAGGATGCGCAATACGATGTGACCGATGCGGTCGGCAAGGGCATCGCGGCGCTGGAGATCGACTGGCGCACCGGCGCCGAGTGGACGCCTCGGGCGCTCAATTGGGTGCCGCAGCGCGAGTTCCGGGTGGATGCCACCACCGGCGTGTTGCAGTACGTTAAAAACGGCATGCCGGAGCCGCTGCGCGAGTGGGGCTGGATCGTGCACGAGCACCGCGCCAAGAGTGGCTATATCGAGCAGGCCGCGCTGTTCCGTGTGTTGGCCTGGACCTACGCCTACAAGGCCTACAACATCCGCGACATGCAGCGCTTCCTGGAGATGTACGGCCTGCCGCTGCGCCTGGGCAAGTACCCGGCCGGCATCGCACCCAAGCAACGCGACGAGCTGCTGCGCGCGGTGCGCAACATCGGCCACGATGGCGCCGGGGTAGTGCCGTCGACCATGAGCATCGACTTCATCCAGGCGGCCAAGGCCGGGACGGTGGATGACTTCCTCAACGCCACCGAATACTGGGAGCGCAAACAGTCGATGGCGATCCTCGGCGGCACGCTGACATCGCAGGCGGACGGCAAGACCAGCACCAATGCCCTGGGCGAGATCCACAACCAGGTGCGCCGCGAGATCATGCTGCACGATGTACGGCAGATCGTCCCGACCATCCAGGCGCAGCTGGTGCGGCCGATCGCGTTGCTGAACGGCATGTTCCCGGAAGATCGGTTGCCGACGTTCAGCTACCAAACCGAGGAGACGGTCGATCAGAGCCAGATGGCCGACGTGCTGGAAAAGGCGGCCACGATGGGCATGGAAATTGACCTGGACTGGGCGCACAAGACCATGCAAATCCCCCGCGCCGGCAAGGGCGCCAAGCTGCTGACCATGCCCGGCAATGCCGGCGCCACGCCAGCCGGCGCCGCCCTGGTGCGCATGGCCGCCCTCGCCGCGCAAGGCAAACCGCCACCGGCAGACCTGCCAGCCGCCTACGTCGCCCAACTCGCCGCGCTGTGCGCCCCGCACGAGCAAGCCTTGATCCAGCAGATCGCCGCCGTAGTGGCCGAGGCGGGCGATTTCGAGGCCGCGATTGCCGGCATGGAGGCGCTGACCGCCAACAACCCGGCCTGGGCTGAGTCGATTGTGCTGGGGATGGCGGCGGGGAATCTGGCGGGGCGGGCGGATGTGGGGGATGGGAAATGAGCGGCCGCCATACCTATCCGAGCGATGTTTCCGGCCCTGACTATCGCAATACCTTAGTCGTCACCCGAGATGGCGGGGGGGATTTCATGATCGGCGTCCAGCATGAGTCCGACGGCCTCAATCATGGCGCCCACTTCGTCCGCTTCCGCCGTGCCAACGGAGGCGCCAGCCAGCATCCGCGCCTGATCGCTGCCCTGGCCGAGCTTGAGGCGGCGCTGGAAGAGATCAATGCCTGATTCCCCCGCCCGCCTGCCCTTCAAGCAGGCCATCGACTTCTTCCGCCAGAAAACCCAGCTGCCGACGTCGGGCTGGACGGACATCTGGCAGGAACAGCACAGCCACGCCTTCGTGGTGGCCGGCGCCGCCCACGACGCACTCGTCGAGGATTTCTATAACGCCGTCCGCCAGGCGCAGGAACAGGGCACCGGCTACGCGGCGTTCCGCGAGCAGTTCGAGGCGATCGCCGCGAAACACGGCTGGGCCTACAACGGTTCCCCCGGCTGGCGCAGCAAGGTGATCTACGACACCAACGTGACTCAGGCCTACAACGCCGGCCGTTGGCAGCAGATGATGGCGGTGAAGCACCTGCGGCCGTATCTGCGATACCGTCATACCAGCATCGAACACCCGCGCCTGCAGCACGTCGCCTGGGATGGCCTGATCCTGTCCGCCGATGATCCATGGTGGGATACCCACGCGCCGCAAAACGGCTGGGGCTGTAAATGCCGGGTGGATTCCCTGTCACGCCTGGAAGCCTCGCGCGAGTGGGAGAAGGCTGGCAAGACCGGCCCTGACGATGCGCC
Organism: Hydrogenophilales bacterium; assembly: GCA_023258975.1. Lineage (GTDB taxonomy): Bacteria > Pseudomonadota > Gammaproteobacteria > Burkholderiales > Thiobacillaceae > PFJX01. The sequence goes on from JAHFRD010000008.1 coordinate 39,580, forward strand.
GCCTATCGAGTGGGAAGAGAAAGTGGTCGGCAAAACCGGCAGCAACCCGCGCACGGTGCGTACACCTGTCGGCATCGATCCCGGCTTCGCGCACAACCCCGGCAAGTCCTGGCTGGAGCCGCACACCGTGCCGCCACTGCAAGGCTACGACGCTGTGCTACAGGAGCGCGGAACGCCCTGGCCTACCAGCGCCCATAAGCCACAACTTCCTACCCCGACGCGAGTGCCAGAGCGCGTAATTCTGCCTGCTGACACACCCCCAACAGAGGCGGTGAAGGACTTCCTGGAGGTCTTCGGTGCAGACCTGGAACAGGGCGCCGTATTCGCCGATGCAGCCGGTAGCAATCTGGCCATTACCAAGGCGCTGTTCCAGGATGGAAAGGGCGATTTCAAGTGGCTCGCCAAGCCCGACAAAGCCGAGCGGATGAAATACATCAACCTGCTGGCCATGACGCTAATCGAGCCGGATGAAATATGGTGGGACTGGGTAAAGGACCAAGCCGTGAACGGTCGCTGGCGCCTGAAGCGCCGTTACCTGCGCGCTTTCGAGATCAATGGAAGTGATGAGTTCGGCGTGTCCATCTTCGAGTGGGGCCGCACCGGATGGACCGGCGCCACCGCGTTCATGACCACTCAGAAGACAGCCGCCCAACGCCAAGCCTACTTCAGCCGCCAGCGAAAAGGGCGTCTGGTGTTCCAGAAACAGAAACGCGGCCCGTAGGCCGCGTGGGTGTGGTTCCGATATTGGGCAGTAGCGCCGAAACGCAGTCTGACGTAACCACAAGGTCACTATATGCAATACGCCATCGAATTCCAAGTCTCCCACCTCGCCCGCGCCCTGGAAGCCGTCCGCCGCGAGATCGCCACGCCACAGGAAATGCTGGGAAGCCTCGGAGAATCGCTACTGCGGGTGAACCAGGAACGCCACGACGCCGGTCTGGCTCCAGATGGCACGAAGTGGAAGGAACTGTCACCCCTGACACTCCAGACCAAACGCAAGTCGAAGATGTTGTTCGACCACGGCGACCTGCTGCGCTTCCACTACCAAGTAGATGGCGACACGCTACGCATCGGCACGAACGACTGGAAAGCAGTGTTCCATCATTTCGGCACCAAGCCCTACACCATCACGCCGAAGAAGGCGAAAGCACTCAAGTTCGGCGGCATGTTCCGCAAGCGGGTGAACCATCCCGGCCTTCCATCTCGTCAACTTGTCGGTTTCCCACCCTCCGACCAGCAGCTCGTTTCAGATGTGATCGAAGACCATTTGTCTGCGGTATTGATTAACGTTCGATGAACGCTTAAACCGCCTACGAACTTGGATAATTCCCCCCAACATCCGGCCGAATATCCCTTATTTATCTACCTCATTTCCCCGTCTTTTCTACCCAATCCATCCGGAAATCAAGATTTTCCGCCTGTGGCCAACATCTCAGTAACCACGCGGCTTCCCGGCCGTTTTTTCCCCTTTTCTACTGTCCGGTTTCTCCCCCCTCCCTACTCCACCACGGCCTTGTACAGGCCGCGATAGTCGGTCACCACGCCGCCGTAGATGTGGCGCAGCTTCCAGGTCAGCTTGTCGTTGCTGAACATGCTGCCCACACTCGGGTTGTCCTGGACGAACAATTCCGGCTCCTCGTTGCCATCCAGGAAACCGATTTCCACGCTGGGGATGTCGAGCGGGTCCGCGCTGGCGCACCAGTCGTTGGCATCCGTCCAGTACCACACCGGGATGATGTTCGGCTTCAGGGTCTGGACGAAGGTCTCGTCCAGGTTGGTCGAGCGCTTGAAGATGTTGCTCGCGGCCTCTTCGAGCGCCGCCGGCACCCACAGATCGCGCGGGCCGATGCCGATCGGATCGTTCGAGTCGCGTTCCTGCTGCGCCATCATGGCCAGGCGGGCGGCGGCATAGCTCACCGCGTCCAGGGCCGCGCTGCCCAGGTTGCCGTGGCTGGCATGGAACAGCGCCGCGCCGTCGTAGATGGCCGGATTGGTGCGCAGGAAGTCCATGACAAACTTGCCCAGCGTGCGCTTGGCGGCGCGGGACAGCTTGGTGGGGATCTGGCGGATCACCCCCACGTCGTCGTTCTTGATCATTTCCAGCGTCACCGATTCCAGTCCACCGCGCTTGCTCACCGCGTAGGTCGCCTTCACGTCGGTAGGGCTGGTCAGCGCCGCATACGAGGCACCCTGGGCGACCGCCGGCAGATCGCCATAGCCGCCGTAACGCACCCGCTCCTGGGTGCGGAAGTCGTTGATCGGCACCGGCGACCCGGTGAGCTGGCGCCACACGTCATACACGGACGGCGCGCGGTAGTCGGCGACCATCCGGCGCGTCAGGCTGTTGCCCAGCACGTTGGCGAAACTGGTGGAATCCAGCGCCTCGCGGAAGCCGGTCGCCTCGCGCAGCTTCGCGCGGTCGCAATCCTCGACGCGGCCGGTCACGCGGCGGTCGCCGGTGACCTCGATGTACGCCTCCTTGAAGCTGCGCACCTCGCGGTGATCCTTGTGCGCGGGGTCGAAGAAGGCATCGAGCATGTCCGCCATCTTGACGCCGCGATCCTCGGCGCGGGCGCCGGTACCGAAGTCCAGGCCGGCGACATGGCCGGACTCGGTGAACTTCGCCAGGTAGCCGCGCTCGGCCTCGATGGCGGCGGCGACGTCCGCCTCGACGAAGCTGGCGCGGCCGTCGAAATCAGCGGTCAGGCGATCCCGTGCGGGCTGCGGCAGGTTGCAGCCAGAGATGGCGGCGCGGGCGTTGGCGCGGGCCTCGATCATGCGGATGCGCTGTTCGACCTCGCCCAAGGCGGCGGAAGGCGCGTGAACGGGAGCCGTGGCTACCGCCTCCCGCCAAACCGCCATCACCGTCTCGTCCGGCGTGTCGCCGTTGATCTTCTGGTAGGCGGCGGGCGCCTTGCCCTGGATTTCTTGCAACATCTTTTCTCGGAGCATATCGCCCTCCTGTTGGGTAACGGACTCAACCATGCGGATCAGCTCGCCGCCCGCACTGGGCTCGACGATCAGATCCACGGAATTCACTTTGGAAATACGGGTGGCCACGCGGATCTTGCGGCCCTCGCGCATCTGGGTTTTTGCTACGCCATCGGCATCGATGCTGAAACCGAACAGGCCGGAGAGCCCACGGGCGGCGGCCTCGCGCAGCTTCACGGCGACGTCGCCAGCCGGCTCGATCAGCGTCAGCACCGCGCGCAGCTCGCCGCCGTCGGGCGTCTTGCCCTCGACGAATCGCGCGGCGGACAGGCCGCCGATCAACTGGCTGAACGCTTTGCCCTGGCCCTTGACGTGCTGCTCGTCGGATTTCTCGAACACACGGGCACCATCGAACAAGGCGGCGGCCTCGCGCAGCACCGCATCCGGGTAGATATTGCCGTTGGCGCTGAGGCCGGCGCGCATCACGCGGATCATCCAGCGGCCGGAGTCAGCCGCGCCCACGGCCTCCATGAAACTCCCCTCTCCCGCCGGGAGAGGGACCGGGGGAGAGGGAATCACGCCCGCCGCAGCGATCGGCTCGTACTTCTCCACCACCTCGGACGGCTCACCCAATTCCACCTGGTTGGCGGCATTGATCGTGTAGGGGAACGAGAAATAGCGGCCATCGCGCTCGATGATGGCGCGGTCCGTGTAGACCGCCTCCAGGCCGAACCAGACCGGGGATGCGCCGGGAATATTGGAAGCATTGAGCCGGGCCTCGATGGCCGAGCGCACCATGTAGATGATGGCGCGCAGGTCGGCCACCGCCTCGCGCAGTTGCACCCCGCGCAAACCCGTTGCAGGAATGGGCGGCATTACGCGGACTTCCGACCAATGAACTTCTGGCCGTCGGTGGTGACCACCACCACATGTTCCTGGTGCTCGGCGAAACTGAGCACCTCGTTGGCCTTGATCGGTACCGGCTTTCCACCCTCCTCAACGGGCGGGCGGAACACCATCTTGGCCGCCTGGGCGGCGGTCAATGCTGCGGGGGATTTGTCTTCGGCCATCTGGCGCTCCTGTCGTCGGGGGAACAACGCATCAGGGGCCAGTTTCACGGTATCGCGCGGGGCCGGCTTCTAGTCCGGGTTAAAAACAGAAAAGCCGCCCGGAGGCGGCCTGGAGCGGGGCTGCGGGCTGCTACGCGGCCTGGGCCTGTTGACCGATCAGGGCCGCGGCTTCACTGAGCACCGCCTCTTGATGCTGCCGCAACGAGGCCTGCTCGGATGGCGTCAGCATCCGCGGTGCGTTCGAGGTATCGCGCTTCAGATTCTGTAAGAAGCTCGAAACCGTATCCGTAGCGTTGCCGCCACCAGTCTTCGAGTGGTCCATGCTTGCTCCGCAGTTTCGCCAGGGTTTCAGGGGTGATTTTCAGTATAGCCGAGTAGGGTTTACCGGTCAGCGCGGTGGCCGCCCGCACCTCGCCGCCGCCCGCCTCGATGTAACCGCGCAGGTTGGCCAGGGTGCCGCCCTGGCCAACGAAATCGTCCACCAGCACGTAAGCCTCGGCGGCCTCGACCACGCCACCGAACAGGGCCGGCGTGGCCAGGCGCTGGAAACCGCTGGCGCCGGTGTGGCCGACCCGGTTGATCTGGATGATGCCGGCCTCCACCGGCCACGCCAGCCGCTCGGACAGCGCCGCCGCCATCACCGCGGGAATCACGTTGACGCTCTGCCCCTCCACGGCATGCACCCCCACCAGGCGCGGCCGGCTGTCGCCCGCCAGCTCGCGCAGCCGTGCCACGGCGGCATCGTCCAGCGTGGCCTCGACCAGGCGCACGGCCGCCGCCACCTCGCCGGCCTTGGCGGCGGCATAGTCCGGGTGCTGCTTGACGGCGGTTTCCGACGCCTGGATCAAGACATTCGGGAAATCGCCCCAGGGCGTGCGGTGCGGCAGATCGTTGGACATGGCGGCGATCTTACCCGCGCCAGCCTGGCCCGCCGCCTTCGTCTCGGCGGCGCCGGACGCCGCATGAATGGACTGCCCCGTCGCCTTCGCCTCCTCGATGTCCGCCAGCTTCGGGTTCGCCGCCAATTCCTCCTCGGTGAAGGGCTTGTGGTCCGGCTGGCGCGAGGTCTTGCCGCGCGGCCGGTACAGCGCCTGGCAGCCGCAGTTGATCACCTCGGAGGCGGGGGCGGCCGGATCGTGCGGATACATCAGCCGCACGCCGCCCTCGAAGCCCTCCGGCACCGTGGTCATGCCGATGACAAAGGGCTCGTTCAGCGGCCGGCGCTGGCCGTCCATCGTCATGTGCGTCAAGCGCGGATGCGACTTACCCGAGCGCCGCCATATCTTGTCCATTTCCACCCCAGCCGCCTCGGCCTGCAAGGCGCGCTGCTGCGCCGCCGAAGAAAACGCCGACGACAGCGAGGTGCGCACGATGGTGGTGGCGCGGCGCACGCTGGCGCCACCCAGATGGTCCCGCGCCTTGGCAATCGCCACGTCCGAGGTCTGGGCGCCGATCATCACCAGGGACAACTCGTTGTTGATAGCGTTGATCGCCGTGGTAGCCACGTTCGTGATGCGATCCGTGCCGAAAGCCTGCATCGCCGTCAGTAGCCCGGTATCCAGGTGCGGCATTACCCCGGCGATGCGCATACCGCCGGCGGCCAGCGGCCGGTCCAGCAGCGCCTGGCCCAAGTCCCAGGATTTCCCCAGCGCCCCGCTCACCACGCCGGCGGACTGCTGCCCCCAGACCTGCATCACCCGCCCGATCTCCGCTTGCAACTGCGGCAGATACCAGGCCGCCCACTCGCCCGGCGTACTGGCCAGGGATACCTTCACCTGGTCAGCGGCCGCCTGGAGCATGCGCAGCACCTCGGCGCGGGTGTCCGTCAGCAGCGCGTTGCGCTCGCGGAAGACGGCGGATTCGGCCTGGAGCGGCGTGGTCATGGTCCCGCCGCCGCGATGCGTTGCAAGGCCCGCTCCACCGCCGCGGCGAAATCCGCCTCGATCTGCGCCTGGTTGTCATCCATGGCGCGCTGGAACATATGCGCCCCCTTCGTTCCGGGGTGATGCACCGACTTCACGAAGATATTGCCGAAATGCAGCGCCCGCGCATTCCTGGCGCGAATGATGTGCGGCCGGGTGCCTAATTCCACCGGGATGGCATAAGGCACCACCGTGCCCACGATGCCCAACACCCCGGCGCCTGCAGCGCCCAGCACCCCCAGCGAAGTGGCCCCCAGCACCTCGCTGCTGTACTGGGTGTTCATATGGGTGTGATCGAGCTTGCTGACCGGCGTCAGGTCGATGATGTCGCTGCGCAAGGTGTTGACGCTGGCATGAGCGAATTTAGCCAGCTCCTCCGCCACGATCTCCGGCGCCCGCTTGAGCGCCGCCTCAAGCTGGTCGAAGCCTTCCAGGCTGAGGGTCAGTTCCATGATTCCGCCCTTCGGTAACCGCACTCGATGCAGCTGGCCAGGCCGCCGCACCGTTGTTCAAGCATCGGCCGCCGGCGTCATGAAAACATCCGCCTCCGCCGCCGTGGCCGCCTCGGCCTGCGCCGACTCCAGTTCCGCTTCGGCGTCGATCTCCACCCCCAGCCGCCCGGCGATGCTGTTGATGACGCGCACGGCGGTGGCCTGGGTGATCAGGCCCTTGTCCAGCGCCAGCCCCACCGCCACCACCGCCTGTTGCAGCGCGGCGGCATATTTGGTGGTATCCCGCGCCGTCATCTCGGGGAATATCGCCTCCACCTGGTAGGCCTCGTCTTCCAGGTCGGGCTCGCGCCCGCCGCGCGCCAGGAGCGACTGGCGCAGCACGTAGACGCCGATGGTCTCCAGCAGGTGCTTCACCACCCGTTGCCGCATGGAGAGCACCTTGAGCGTCGGCTCGGCCATGCTCTCGCCAGTAGATCGGTTCACATCGCCGCCGCCGCCGTACCAGTGCTCCGGCAGCGTTGCGCCACCCAGAACATGATTGCGGAAAAGTCGCGCGCCCTCGCTGGCGTCCTGCGCTTTCAGGTCCGGCGTTTCCGCCTTCCACACCTCTGCCTCGTTGTGTACCCGCGCGGAGCCGGGGCGCGGCGTGGTGAGGGTCTTGGCGCGCGCCGCCACTTCATCCGGCGTGGCGCCGGTCAGGGTCACATCCCAGATGAATGCGCGCATGAACTGCGCTCGATCCAGCTCGCCGAAAAGGTACTGGTCGTAGCCGTCCAGGTAATCGGCCTGTGCCAGCAGGTCGGAGCGGCCCCGGCGGCCGTTGGAGAGATCGTTGATGGTGAACCAGAATGCCTCGCCGTCCGCGAAGGTCTCGCGGATGGCGCGGGTGCGGGCGGTGAACAGGTCGGCGTCATCGCCGTTGACGATCACCCGGTAGCGCCGGGCCGCGCCCTTCTTGTCTCTCACCGTGACGATGCCGATCGGCTGCTCGGGGTTGTCCGGGTCCATCACCACCGTCTCCACCAGGCCGGGGTCGAGGTAGCCAAGACGCACATGGCCGGTGCGCGCGTTGACGAAGGCGGGATAGCACTGCTCGCCGTAGATGCCCAGCTCGCGCACCTTCTTCGGCAACTTCACCGCCATCTGGTTGATCGGGTCGCGCCAGAAGCGGGTGAGGATCTGCTGATTCGCCGCGTCGTCGCAGCGCAGCGCGACGCCCTCGGCCAGCAGGTAGGCGATGGGCAGTTCGATCAGGCGGTTGGCGAGCAGGTTGGTTTCCCACAGGTACTGCGCCATCTCGCGCATGCGCTGGTGGGTCATCGGCGAGAGGTCGCGGCGGGTATCGCCGGAGAGCCGGCGCCATTGATCGTCGTCGGCGTCCACCGTCACGCCGGCCGCCTCGCGGAATTGGACGCCGCTACCGCCCGTGGGCGGAGGGCCAGGCGGCTGGTTGCTTTTCTCGGGTTGGTAGCCGCCATCGATGGGCGCGGATAGCCATTCGCCGAATTTCTGGAGCAGGTTCATTGTTCGTCGCCTCTCAAAATGCGGGCCTGCGGTGTCATGACACCTGTTACGGCGGTTTTGTGGTGCCTAGCCATACCGATGCCGCCCAGACGACCCGTGTGGCCGCCTGAGGCCGATTCTCGAAGTCAGGCCGGTTTGCTCCGGGGTATAGGTGTCCGGGGTGGGTTCGACGGTGGCGCCGGCGGCGGGTTGGGTGTTGTCCCCCTCCAGGAAGTTGAACGCGCCGGAGAGGCCGTCGACCTGGTCGTCGTGCTTGCCCTTGGGGAAGTTCTCCAACTCATCCAAAAACGCTTTGTTCCAGGCACCGCGCACGATCCTGATCAAGCCGTTCTCGGCGGCGCTGCTGACAGGCCGGGCGCGTGTTTCCTTGTCCGACTCCGGCCGCACCGCCTTGGTGATGAACCCGGCCAGTTCTCGCACGTAGAGATCGATCTCAACCTTGCCCGCCTGGGCCGGGTCTTGCTCCAGCACCACGGCACAGCCCACCCCATCGGCGCGGGCCGTGCCCTTGATCAACTTCTTCACCCCGGCCGGGCGCTTGCGGTCGCGCGCCACATGGCCGACGTAGTAGTTGCCGTCGCGGTCCTTGCCCAGCTTCACGCCGGCGCTCCAGTCCGGATCCGGGTTCTGGCTGCTGGGCTCGGTGGCGGCTCGGTCCCAGTAGCGCACCCAGCGGCACTCCGCCGGGGCCTTCTCCACCACCTCGAACCACAGTGCCTTGAAGTAGTCGCCGGCCGCCGGGCGAATGGCCCAGTTGCCGTTCTTCAGCTGCTCGCGCTCGACCATGGTCAGCGCGTCCAGGTTGGCCATGTAACCGGGGTCGCGCTCCATGCCGATTTTGTTGTCGCGGTAGCTGGAGGCGATGAAGGTGAGCGACTTGGGCGAGAGCTGCGGGTACTGCTCGCGCAGCTCCTCGGCGCTGTCGCCCCAGATCAATTCATTCCGGTACCGGATGAACCAGCGCACCACGCCGGACCGCTCCGGGATGGCATAGCCGGTGTCCTGGTCGATCCACCAGGCGATGAGTTCCGCCACGAACGAATCCGGGTCCGGGTTGGTGGTGGCGCGGATGTAGGGCGCCACGCCGGAGCCGGAGCGGTTGCGGGACAGCATGTACCAGAACTGCCCAGCGGTGAAATGCGTCAGCTCGTCGAAGCCAATCATCGCCACCTGCGCGCCCTGCCAGTCGAGCTTGTTCTTTTCGTGCTCCAGGTGAGCGAAGGTCACCTTGGCGCCGGACGGGAAGGTCCAGGAAAGGTTGGATGACGTGGCGCCCAGCAGCGGGAACAACTCCTCGGAGGTATCCCACAGACCGCCCTCGGCCTTCACTTGTTTGGTGGTGCGTCGGAAGATCACCGCGCCGAACTGGCCGTTGTCGCTGTGCCGCGTGGCCTCCAGCAGTAGCGCGAAGGTCTTGCCGCCGAACGCCGCGCCACCGTAGATGACGATGTCGGCGGAGGAGGCGAGGAACGCCTCCTGGGGGCCGGGCTGGGGGCGGATGATGGTGGGGGCGGCGCTCACTGCGGCGCGTCCTCATCGTCGAAGTTCATGCCGGCCGGGTGCGGCACAGCGTCATGGGTGATGACACCATGCTCATCCGCGAGCAGAAAGCGGCCGCACACCACGCACCAGTATCCGGATTTCATGTCGTCGGCGTTGTCGCTCATCGCCCGTTATCCGGCAAATAAATCTGAATCCGAGACGCCACCGCCGCGCCCACCCGCGCCGCCTGCTCGGGTGTCAGCCCCTCGGCCGTGGCGCCGGCTACCGCTGCGGCCTCAGCCTCGGCCGCCATGCGCCCGCGCGCTTCCACCTGATAGCGCTTCAGGTTCACGCTGGCACGGGTGAGGGTGGCGATGTTCTTGGCCGCGCTACTGAGCAACTTCACACGCTCGGCTGGGTCGATCTCCTCCTCGGTGGCTTCCTGCAAGTTGAGGATGGTCTCGAACAGTTCGGTCTGCACCAGCGCCACCACGGCGCCGGAGCGGGCGTCCTGGTCATCTTCCGCGCCCTCCACAATCATCTTGGCCGCCTCGGTGCTGGCGCGGATGGCAGACAGCCTGCGCTCGAACTTCTGCCCGTAGCGGTGAATGGCGCTCTTGCTGATCTGGTAGCCTTGGTCGCGCAGCGCGGTCTCCAACTCCTCATAGCCTGAGAAATTCCCGGCCAGCAGGGCCTTCTTCAGCCAGGCCTGGACGGCTTCCGGCATGCCGGCGATGGCGCCACGCCGTCCCATCACGCCCCCCGCGCCGGACGCGCAATGCCCGGCTCGATGTCCACCGCGTACTCCACCACGTCGATGCCGTAGCGCGTCAGGTCAGCGAACCAGCGGCCGCCCGGCTCGCGCACCACCTTCACCAGGTCGCGGTCTGCCAGGTAGTCGAGTTGCTGGCGCACCTCCAGCTGCGTGGCGTCGGCATAGATGCCCTGCATCGTGGCCAGCACCAGCTCCTCGTAGGCGCCCACCGGGTGCGCGTTGTACAGCGTCAGCAACACGTACCAGCGCATGGATTCGCGCCGCACCTTGGCGTGGTCAATCATTTTTCAGCCCCTTGAGATATTGGTTTTCGATGCTGAGACGGAGCTGGTCGAGCTTGGCCTCGATAACGGTCTGGTTGCGCACATAGTCCTCGCGGCGCACGTACTGGATAGGCAACTCGGCCTTCCAGCCCAGGAAATCCCTTTCCAGCCGCTGCCATCCGGCCGCCTCGCGCTGGTTCTGCTCGGAGAGGGTGGCGAACTGGCTATCCCAGTGCGATTGCCCGGACCGCCGCGCTTCTTCCATTGCCGCGAATCGCCCATCCAATCGCCGGTCGATCTGCGTCAGCAGCAGCCTACCGGCGGCGAAGGCGAAGCCCAGGAAGGCCAGTAGCAGGACGATGATTTCCCGCATTTCCAGTTGCACGGTCATGCCGCTCCCCTCAGTCGTATCAGTTGTTGCTCGTGTTCCCAGTCATCGCGGCAGGCCGCGTTGCACCAGCGCCGCGCAGCCAGCAGCCGGGCGCCGCAGAACAGGCAGGCGCCGGTTGCTGCGGGCCCGGCCTGTTCTGCCTGGTGATGCTGCTCGGCCAGGCAGTCCTGGGTGTATTCCTCGGCCCTGTCCTGGGCGCGGTCGATGTCGTCGGGCATGGTCACCACCTGTAAAAAGCCCCGACTCCGGCGAACCATTGCCCGTCCTGATCGAGTGTCGCGGTCGCGCCGAGGCGCACTGATTTGAGTTGCAACAGGTTCTGCCGCAGCGATAGCCGGCCAACCGGCATGCCGTCGCGGATGCCGTAACTGATGCCCAGCTCGCCGCGCGTTTCGGGCGCCAACCAGGGCAGCGGATCGGCGCGGTCAAACGTGGTCGCCTCGCCGGTGCGCTCGTCGAGCAGGGTGATGAGCGTATGCGGCCGCTCATCGGCGCGTACCTGGCTGGCGGCCAGCACGTGCTGGCCGGCATCAGCCGACACGGCGGCGGGCAGCTTCAAGCGCGCTTTCGCCGCCGGTGAGTGGACCCTCACCATCGAGGGCTTGATCACCACGGTCGGCGCCGCCTGGCGCAGCTCCGGCGCCGGGGTGGCCACGCTGATTCGCGGCGCCGACGTGGGCGTTGCCGGCCAGAAAATCAGGGCACACACGCCACAGGCTGCAACGGCAACGACGATCAGCATCGTGCGGACAGTCAACATGATCCATTCCCCCACCCCGCTCGGATATAGGCCGGTTCGATGCGCCCCAGGATGCGGCGCGGGTAATCCAGGTTCTCCCGGCAGTTCGCCGGCGAGCGGAACGCCTCGCACGGCTGCCCGGTGCGAGCCTCTTTCAGCACCCACCCCAGACCGCCGTTGTAGCCGCGCAGGGTGGCGGCCATGCGGGCACAGGTAGCGCCGGCGTCCCCGCCGGCCTGCCGGCTGGAAGCCGGCGCCACACGCTCCCATATCCACCGGTCATATCGGGTGAGCGCCCGCAACGCCCACACCGGGTTCCCGGAATCCGCCGCGCCCAGCTCGCGCGGGTAGACCCCGGCAATCCAGCGCGTAGTGGCCGGCATGAATTGCGCCAGGCCATGGGCGCCGACACGCGAACGCACATCCTCACGCCACGCGCTCTCCTGGTGGATCTGCGCGGCGAAGGTCGCCAGCGGCGCCTCCAACCCCCAGGCGAGACGGGCGGCGCGAGTCAGATCGGCGCGGTAGCGGGTGGCGTCGTGGGGGATATTCACCATTTTCCCGGCGCCGGGAAAATGGTCGGCGGCGGACGCCTCCGCCACCCAGACCCAGAGCACCCCGGCCAGCGCCATGATGGCCACCACGATCAGCGTGGCGACGGCCCCCTCGATCCGGCGGGCGCGGCCCATCACGCCCCCAGGCTCACGGCGATCATCGCGGCGGCAATGATCAGGGCCCGGCGGATCATCGCCGCCGCCAGCGCCACCTGGATGGAGGGCTCCACCTGCGGCTCGCCCACCGCGCCGACACCGGGCGACCAGGGAATCAGCAGGAACGAATCAGGGCGGGCATACGGAAACAGCGAGCGATCGATCCAGTACCCCACCCAGGCGGCGGAGGTGACCAGGGAGAGCTTGTAGAGCGATATGGGAAGCTGCTGCGGCGCTAGCAGGCCCACGGCCCCCATCAACGCCAGGCTGACCCCCAGCCACAGCAGCATGCGGGAACGGAGGAATTGATGGAATGGGTACATCGCGGCCACCTGTGTTTAGGACAGGGGGCCATGCTCATCGCCCGCGCGCGGGGGGTCTTTTAGTCTGGGTTAAAAGCGATCACCAGTCCCTACGCCATACTGTTCCAGTGAATTCTGGAGACGCTTACGATGATCCTTACCCATACCCTGTTCGCCTTGCTCGTGGGCTTGCTGATCGGCCTATTTCTGGGCTGGGTGAATGCTCATTCGACCATCGCCACAGAATGCCGGCGGCTGGGCGGATTCTATGTGGACAGAAGCACTTTCAAGTGCATCGAGATTCAGGAACCGACTCCCCGCAGAATCCGCGCACCGGCCTCAGACGTTCCGCCGCCAACCCTCAATGACAGTTGAAATCAAACAACTGCAATCCAGACGGCCACACGGCGCCAGAGTACCGAGTTCAGGATCGTTCAAGGCATAGGTCTGGCCATTGCGCAGGATGCAGGTCTTTGGCGTATTCATTGTTCCGCCAGCCCTGAAAACCGCCTTCATCTGGTCTAGAACTGGCGATTCCCGCAACTCTTCGAGATTCCGTTTGCTGTAAGCCAGTGCCGATAAACGGTGGATGAACACCTCGCATTGCTCCGCGTAGTCAAATTTGTAAGGGTCTGGAAGCGCATCCATCAGCAACTGCCTGCCTTGGCTGATCAATGCTAGAAGGTCTTCCCCTGGCAGATTCGTTTTAAGTGCCTCAATCAAATCCTGCTTCCCGCGTCCCTTGGCTCGCCCCGCCGCGAGCTTTCGCAAATCCTGCATGCGCAACGCATCCAGCACCTGGCTATCTGCCATGACCTGGATATTTACGAGCGCCGCGGCATACGCGGATTGCTGTCGCTCGCCCCATTGCCGCTCGAATTCAGGCCAGCGCCAGCTATCGTGTGGCAATTCCTTCATTAACCATTCCCGGCCGCGATAGTGATTTCCACTCATAGCCTCTGAAATCAACAGCGGGGCGAGTTCGCGCATACCCTTGGTGTCGCCATCTAATTGCACCAACAAATGGTCGAATGCCACCATGAAGTATTCCTGTAGAGGTCGATCGGATGGGGAACTCAACGCCGATCCCACTAACTGCGCAGTCACTATCGAGGGCATCCCCCTGGGCGATGGCACGGGATGCACAGCCGGGCGTGGCTGACCAGCGGATGTGTCGCCGCTCACTAATTCATCCAAGGTTTTTTCCCGCCCACCCGACGCGGCGCGACGGTCATGCGCGTACCAAGCCACCGCGCCCAGCCCAGCCAGCGCCAGCAGCACGATGAACAGGGTCATGGCGCGCCGGTGCCGAATGGATAGGGCTTGAGCGGCAGGCGCCCCGCCTCCCGCTCCACGTTGGCCAACGCTTCCACCAGCCGATAGACACCGGGTTGCGTCAGACCGTGAAGTTTGACCGCAACGACGAGCCCCTCCGCGATGATCGGGTTGAGGGTAATGCCCTCCGACTCGGCGGCCTCATTCACGATCTTCTCCGCTTTGGCCATGAGTTCCAGGCGTTTTTCCGCGTCCATGGTGCTACCTCCTACAAGGGGTTGAGAAACTGTGTCATCCCGCCTTCTTGCGGGGGACGCACGGCGATTGCGCCAGCGCAGCGCTTGTCGCCTTGAGCGCGTCACGGCCGGCTGGCGGGGAATTCCGGTAGTTGTCGAGCAGGGCGGCTTCGTCGGGGGCCAGGGACACCGCAGACTGGGCAGTACGCTGACCGGTTAGTAGCCATATCGGGTCTATGCCCAGAGCCACATTGATGCGCGTTATGAATATCGCGTCAGGCATCCGCTCCCCCGCCTCATAACGCACCACTGACGTGCGCCCAACCCCTAGCAGATCAGCGAAATCCTTCTGGGTCATTGCCCCGCGCACTTCCCTGATGCGTGCACCGATTTCTTCCTGATTCAGATCAGTCATAAAAATCTCCATATGGCACTTGTAAATGTGCCAATCGGGAACTACTATTCGCCACACTCACACCGAATAACCCCGCTTAAACCACCTGCGAGGACGCAAACATGACCGCCAAACAGCTCGCCTCGAAGCGCCAAGAGTTACACGCCAAGGGCATCAATCTCCGCGCCCTGTGCGCGGAGAAAAACATCTCCTACCAGGCCGCGCGCGACCTGCTGCGCGGCCGTGCTCGCGGCTTGCGCGGAGAAACCCATAAGGCCGCCATCCTGCTCGGGCTCAAGCCCGCGCCCGAATCCACTGAACTTTCCGCCTGAGCCATGGAACCCGGAACTTACGCGTACTGCACCCACTGCCGAAGCATGGTCTACCAGCCTAATGCGCGGCCAGCGCCGGTATCTGTTCTTCTGACTTCTGAAGCACTTCGTACAGGGTCGGAATCAGGTCGCCCAGTCGCAGTGCCCAATCCGCCTCCGCACGGATGCCAGCACCCAGGCGAATGTCCCCATTCGCCACAAACGCTGCCGCCAACTCAACCGCCATCCGATACCGGTCTTGAGGATTCATCACTTTCTCCCTTCGTTGAAAAACCAGCCCCCTGAAGGAGCCACCATGAAATCCGACCTGTTCCCCGAAACCCTGCTCGTCAATGTCGCCGACGGCCATACGTTCACCACGTCGTTGATGGTCGCCGACCATTTCCACAAGCACCATAAAAACGTCCTGCGCGCCATCGAATCCCTGATCGCTGACTGTCCCGATCAGGCGTTTGGACGGCTCAATTTTGAGCCGTCCTCCTACCTCAACGCCCAGAGCAAACCCCAACCCCTGTACCGCCTGACCCACAACGGTTTCGCCCTCCTGGCGATGGGCTTCACCGGCGCCGAGGCGATGGGCTGGAAGATCGCCTTCTTGCGCGCCTTCAACGCCATGGAAGCCCAGCTTCGCGCCCACACCGAACGCGAAGCCGCCGCCCTGCATCTCCTGCGCCCGGTGACGGTCGCCGTGGCCGAGCAGACGGAAGCCGGCCTGAACCGTTCCGCCATCGGCTTCGAGGTGGACCGCTCGCCCAACAGCATCAGCTACCACCGCCGCAGCGCCCGCCGCCTGGGCCTGCTCCCGCAACGCGCCGCCTGAGGCCACCATGACCACTCTCCGCACCCTGGCCACCCTGCGCCGCCGCCTGGCGCTGGCCGAGCTGGACCTGCTGCGCCAGGTCGCGGCCGATCAGGCCGCGCGTATCGAGATTCTGGAAGACCAGATCGAGCGCCTGGAAAGAGCGGCCGACGCCATGCAGGCGCGCGCGGAGCTGTGGGAAGACAACTATTTCGCCGCCGCCGACGAGCGCGCCGCCCCGCCCTGCCTGGCCAAGGATGGCCGGGTGTCCTTTCCCGTCACGCACTGAGGTTTTCATGATCACTGGTCATCCCGATGAAATTCGGCGGATTGCCGAACAGGGCAAACGGATTGCAATTCGTCTTGCCGAACAGTTACAGGCTCGGCATGAGGCCCGGCAGCAAGCAAGCCAATCAACACCTCCCGCGCGTCATTCTGTACCGACCGAGTCAGCTCATGCTGGTCTGGATGGTTGTACAGCGTGTCCAGGTCAGTAAGCAGACCAGCCATGTCCATGCCGCTGTCGATACATGCCCGCCTGACCACGGCGGCTACCACGCTGTGCATGCCAGCCATCATGGCCGCGAGCTCTGTCCGATCCTGCTTATTCATGACCGTCTCCTGTTCCGTTCCTGCTCGCCCCGAATTCTACGCAGCGCAACTCCGTTGCCCATGCGCAAACACGGGTTTTGTTTGGGTTATGTCTTTTGATAGAGGGATGCAATGAACCGTAAGAATTGGAAGCGCTTCAATCCGCGCTCGCTGCGCGAAGCGATCGAGGGCTGCAAGGACTACGCCCACTCCCGCCACAACCGCAGTGTGGAGCGGATCGCGGAACTGGCTGGGGAGAACAGCCAGTGGACGGTGTACGGCTGGCTGCGCGACGGCTCCATCCCCGGCGCCAAGATTCATTCCTATCAGCACGCCTGCGGTTGCGACTTCATCACCCGCTACCTGGCGCATTCGGCCGGGCAGTTGCTGATCGACATCCCGGCCGGCCACTTGGTGGATGGCGAGGAGGTGCACCAGCTGCAGGGCACACTCAACGCCGCCGTCGGCGCCCTGCTGGGTTTCGCCGCCGGCCGGCTGGATGGTGACGAGGTCAACCACGAGCTGTCCGTGGCGATGGAGGCGCTGGCCTGGCACCGCGAGAACGTGCTGCGCGAGCCGGAACTGGACCTGGAGGAGGGTCATGGCTGAGCGCTTGCCCCTGCAATCCAGCGCCACCACCCTGCGCATCCTGACCCTGCTGATGCGCCACTTCGCGCACGGGATCACCAACAAGGACATCGCCGCAGCGCTGTCCCTGGAGCCCAGCGCGGTGACTCGCCATACCCAACTCCTCATCGATGAGGGGTACGCCGAGCGCATTCCGGAAACCCTGCGGCTGCGCGCCGGAATGCGCCTGGCCAAGGGGGCGCAGGAAATCCTGCAATCCCTGGATGCGGCCTCACTGCGCATGGTCGAGCTGCGCACCCGGATCACCACTCCCACTCACTGAGACCACCATGGCCCGCAAACCCTCCCCCCCTACGATCGTTGACTACGCCACGCCCACCGCCACCCTGCCGGTACCCGCCGATCACGACCAGGTGCAAGCCAATGTGCTGGCCCTGGCCGAGCAGCTTGGCTACGACGGCATCATGACCGTCGGTGCGCTTGAGGACGAAATCCGCTTCTACCAGCGGCGCAGCGTCGAGGCGCTGCTGGCCGTCGGGACTCGGCTGCTACTGCTCAAGGAGCAGGTTCAACACGGTGAATTTATTCATCGGGTTGAGCTGCTGGGTTTCTCTGACCGCACCGCACGGCGCTTCATGCAGGCGGCGATCAAGACTTCCAAATCGGCCAACATGGCCGTTTTGGCCGACCAGATCGGCAGCGCCGGAAAGTTCCTTGAACTCGTCACCCTGGACGACGACGACCTTGAAGTACTGAAGGATGGCGGTTCTATGGCCGGACTGACCCTGGATGATGTGGAGCGGATGACTGTCCGAGAACTCCGCGCCGCCCTGCGCGAAGCTCGCGAAAACGAGCAGGCCACCGGGCGCGTCCTGGCCGAAAAAAACACCAAGATCGACCAGCTCGCCATGCAGATCGAGAAGCGCCCACCCCCCATCGCGCCGATCTGGGACGACCAGATCATGCAGCTTTCCCGCGAGGCGCATGACATTGGCCTGGTGGCGGAAGAGGCGGTGGCGAAGCTCCAGGTCTACACCGATGTGGCCGAGGTGCTGGCCAACAAACTGGACGAGGATGCGCCCGATTTCCGCGACCGCCGCGAGCAGCTGCGCCTGCCGGTGGGGCAACTCCAGGACCAGATCGAGCGCCTGGCCACCTTGGTGGCCCGCCTGCGCGCTGATTTCGAGGTCCGCGTCAGCTACCTGATCGACCGCTCCCACCTCCTGCCCGACGTGGAGTGATCCATGCCCATCTCCCCTGATATCCGCGAGCATCTGGCCGAGATCGCCCAGCGCCTGGATGCTGCCCAGCATGGCGGCACCGGGGCCATCGTGGACGATGCCTGCCGCTACTACGGCTGGTCTCTCTCGAAGCTGTACCGTCGCCTGCGCGATGACGTGGGCTGGAACTCTGGTCGCAAGGTCCGCGCGGACAAGGGCGCTACCCTGGTTGCGGTGGACAACCTGGACGTGCTCTCAGCGATGAAGCGGGAGGGCGTGCGCCTCAACGGCAAACGGACGATGGCCACGACCACCGGCGCCAGCGTCATGGTGGTCAATGGCTACGACCTGCCGGTTTCCAACAGCCGCCTCAACGCCCTGATGCGCGCACGCAAGATGAACCTGGACGCTCTGAGCCTGGCCGATGCGCCGATCCACATGCGCAGCCTCTACCCCAACCATGTGCACCAGGTCGATCCGTCGCTGTGCGTGCTGTATTACCTGGGTGGCAAGCAGAACATCATGGAGGCGGACAAGTTCTACAAGAACAAGCTGGAGAACTACGCCAGGGTGAAGTTGAAGGTCTGGCGCTATGTCCTTTACGACCACGCCAGCGCGCTCCTGGCGGTGCGCTACTACGAGGCGGCGGGCGAGAACCCCACCATCCTGTTCGATTTTCTGACCTGGTGCTGGGGCAAGCAGCCAGACCGGGAGTTCCACGGCGTGCCGGCGTTGATGGTGTGGGACAAGGGTTCCGCCAACACGGCGCATGCGATCAAGAACCTGCTGGCCAGCCTGGAAGTGAAGCCCATCGAGCACGCCCCCGGCAAGGCGCGGGTGAAGGGCGGCGTGGAGAAGGGCAACGACATCGTCGAATGCAAGTTCGAGAGCCGCCTGAAGCTGGAACCGGTCTCCACGGTAGAGCAACTGAACGCCAGCGCCCTGGCCTGGCAGAACGCCTTCAATGCCGACCTGATCGTCCGCGAGGATAACCGCCTGCGCCGCCGTGGCATGGAGCCGGTGGCCCGCTATCACCTGTGGCGGCGCATTCTGGCGGCGCAGTTGCGCCTGTTGCCGGATATCGCCATTTGCCGCTCCTTGCTGGAAGGAAAAGAGGCCGAGCGCAAGGTGCGCGGCCTGGAGATCACCTTTCGTCATCCCGCTGCCACGGCGACAAGGTCCTACAAGGTCGATGGCCTGGCCGGCGTGTGCGACGGCGACACGGTGCTGGTGCGCCCGCTGCTGATCGGCGGCGATTGCGCCATCAACGTGCGGGTGGCTCGCTATGACGGCGAGGATCAGGTGTATCGCCTGGAGGCCGAGCCGGCGCCGGACGAATATGGGTTCCCGGCCCACGCCGCCACCTGGGGCGTGGAATACAAGGCCACCCGCGACACCGAGGCGGACAAGGCCGCCAAGCGCCTGGATGCCCTTGCCTATCCCGACCAGGATGCCGACGCGGCCCGCGCCAAGCAGGCCGCGCCGTTCGGCGGCGCGCTCAACGCGCATTCCCACCTGGCGGACATCCAGTTGCCCAGCGCGCTGCCGCGCCGGGGAACGGAATTGAACGTGCCCATGCGCGCGCAGGTGGAGATCAAACCCCTCAGCCATTTCCAGGCCGCGCAGGCGATCAAGCCGCGCATCGAGGCCATGGGCCTGGCCTGGTCGATGGATCACTACCAGCGCCTGGTCGCCGGCTGGCCGGAGGGGGTGATGGAACAGGATTTGGATTCAGTGGCCACCACATTGAGTGGCCAGGACACACACCAGCGGCACGGTTTGCGGCTGGTGAGTTGAGGTGTTGGCGGCCTGGGTGCAACCAGGTCGCCAGCGGTTGTCGGCCTGAGCCGGCAGATATGCGTAGGAGATTGTAATGGAACATTTGAGTAATTTTGGCGAGTGCAATTGGCCTCCAGGGTTGGGGACGCCTGCCGTATTCCAGCCACACGAACTTATCAACCTCCTTCTCATCGCTGGGGTAATGCGAGTGGAGGTGGACCTCTATTCACAGCGCATCGGCGGCGATAGCAATGCGTTCAATGTGGATCTCTGGGAAAGCGAGAAGCTGGTCATCGAACTCTCTCCGGGTCGTGCTAACTGGAAACGCGCCCACTCTTCGGCCCGTTCGGCTCTACGGAATAAGGCGTTCGCGCGCAGTCTCAAGCTCAATCCGCTGCCTGAGCGAGGCTGATCATGCCCAGCGCCCGTAACACCCCCTACGCCCCGATCCGCCTGAAGACCGTAATGGTCACGCACGGCATCAGCCAGACCGATTTCGGCGACCAAGTGCTGCAGCCCAGCGGTCGGCCGGTCTCGCGGGTGGCCATCAACCGCTTGATCAATCACAACGAGTGGCCGGTGACGACGCCGCGCGCGTCCATCGAGGAGGCCGCCGAGCAGCTGCTGCGCGAGCGTGGCGTGCCCGAGGCGGTGATCGACACGATCTGGGAACCGGAGGATCACGACCGCCGCCATCCGCGCCCCATCCATTACCTCCCCAGCGGCGCGCAGCACCCGAAGACCGGACCCCGCCGCACCACCACCGCTGATGAAGAACCGGAGATCCACGAAATGCTTTCCACCGATGCCCGCCGCCATTTCAATCTGTTCCGCGACCCGTTCCAGGACGATGTCCAGGGCGCCGATGACGTGTATCTGTCCGCCGACCAGCGTTACATCCGCGAGGCGATGTTCACCACCGCCAAGCATGGCGGCTTCGTCGCCGTGGTGGGGGAGTCCGGCGCCGGCAAGACCATCCTGCGCAAGGATCTGATCGAGCGCATCAACCGCGAGGGCCAGGCCATCGTGCTGATCCAGCCGCAGGTGATCGACAAGACGCGCATGACCTCGTCGATGATTTTTCACGCGATCATCGATGACCTGGCGCCCGGCACGCCGGTGCGCAGCAGCCAGGAGGCCAAGGCCCGCCAGGCACAGAAGATGCTGACGGAATCGAGCCGGGCGGGGAATGCCCACGTCCTGATCATCGAGGAGGCCCACGATCTTTCCGTGCCGACGCTGAAGGTGCTGAAACGGTTCTGGGAGCTGGAAGACGGCTTCAAGCGGCTGATGTCGATCATCCTGATCGGCCAACCGGAACTGAAGCTGCGCCTGGACGAGCGCCACAACTACGAGGCGCGCGAGGTGATCCGCCGCTGCGAGGTGGCGGAGTTGATGCCGCTGGATCGCAACCTTGAGGCCTACCTGGCGGTGAAGCTGGGCCGCGTCGGCGCCGAGGTGGCGAAGGTGTTCACGCAGGATGCCTTCGATGCGATGCGCGCGGTGAAGGGCCCGCAGATGCGCCCCGGTGGCGTGGTCGCGAAGCCGTCGCAACTCTATCCGCTCGTCGTCAACAACCTGGTCACCCGCGCCATGAACGCCGCAGCCGCCCTGGGCGCGCCGATCGTCGACGCCGATGTGATCCGCTCGCTGTGAGGCCCGCCATGCAAACCAACAAACTGTTCAACCCGCGAGATAAGGGCCGCGCGGAGAAGCTCTACCTGGATTCCCTGTCCACCCGCCTGCGCCAGATCGCCGACGAGGTGGCGCAGCTGGAGCACGACGGCCACCACCCCATCGGCGCCGGCATCCGGAACGGCCGCATGTGCGTCGAGCTGGCGCCGTCGCCGCGCCTGATGCACATGGCCTGCCACGCGCAGGCCGCTTACTACATGCGCGGAACCGATGAGTTCGGCTCCTGGCGCCGGGGTCGCTTCATGGGCCGCAAGGCCACCGTGTTCTGGACTGAGAGGGGCACATCATGACGACGCTGATGATCCTCCTGGGCACCGTGGTTCTGCTCGCGGTCCTCTACCTGGCGCGGGTGTGGTGGATGGAGCTGCATCCCCTCTATCCCGTGTGGCCGGATGACGACCCGCAGACGGCGTTCCGCGACCACAACGATTACCTCGGAATAGGGAGCTGACCATGGGCGCACAACGAATCACCCCGACGTTTTCCGACTGGCTGCTGGTGCTGGCGGTGCTGTTCCTGGCGCTGGTGGGCTTGGCCATGTTGGATGAATACAACCGCATCGAGGCGGATACCGCCGCCAACCTGGCGCGCGGCCAGGCGGTGGCGAAGGAGCGGCCATGAGCGGTTACGCCTATTGGTCCCCCGCCGAGGATGCCGAGCTGCTGGAGCTGCGGCGCAAGCAGCTCACCCTGGCGCAGATCGCGAAGCTGATGGATCGCAGCTATGAAAGTTGCAAGGCGCGCGTGGCCGAGCTGCGGAAGTCGGGCGTGGTGGTTGCGCCGGACGCGAACCACAGAAAGGCAAAACTGCGCCACACCACTACCCAGCGCAAGTGCCTGTGCTGTGGCCGCCTCTTCCCCAGCGAGGGGCCGCATAACCGTCTGTGTACCGGTTGCCGCAGCAAGAGCTGTTCCCCCTATGCACTCTATGCGTGAGGAGTACGCCATGAGCAGCATCGCATCCATCAAGGCGGCCATGCACTGGCAGCCACTCAAACGCCGCGCGGCGTGCGTCAATTGCATGCACGTCGAGGAGCGCCTCACGGTGGGAATCTCCACCTGGTGGTGCAAATCCGGGAATTTTCTGACCCATGCGCTGGCGATCTGCAATCGCCACCACGGCATCGGTCAGGCGCCCAAGGTGATGCCGGACATGCCGGGGTCGCGCGCATGAGTTCCGGCCTGCCGCTGATCGCCTGCCCGGTCTGTCTGGCCGAGTACGGCCTGGAAGTCGCCCTGGGCCAGGACGATGCGCGCGGGGTGATCCGCGAGATTGCGCGCTGCCCTGGTGATGCGGCGACGCGCAAGGCGCTGTTGCGCTACGCGGCACTGCATGCGCCGGCGAAGTCGCGCCTGCGCTGGTCGCGGGTCGAGGCCATCATGGCCGAGATCAACGGCTGGATGGAGGCCGGGCGCATCGAGCGCGGTGGCCGTCTCTGGGCGGCGCCGGCGGCGCTCTACCTGGCGGCGATAGAGGCCATCGAGGCGATGCCGGCGCTGCGCCGGCCGCTCAAGGGGCATGGCCTGTTGCTGGAGGTGCTCTCCGGCCAGGTCGGCCGCGCCGACGCGCAGGCGGAGCGCGCCCAGGAGACCCGCGCGCGGGGCACCACGCCCGTCGGCGGCAGCGCCGCGCACAAACCCTTCGCCGCCGAGCCGGCGCGGAAACCCACCCGTAACCCGGAGGCCGCCATTGCCGCGCTGGCAAAGGCGAAATCCATCGTTGGAGGCCGCAATGGCTAAATCCGTGAGCAAGTCCCGCATCAAATCCGCCGCGCTGGAGGCCGGCACCCCGCAATCCCGCGAGGAGGTGGCGGCGCTGATCCGCCGCATCGGCGATGTCTCGCGCGACTTCGAGCGCCGGCGTGCGGCGATGAACGACGAGATCGCTGCCATCACCGCGCGCTATCAGCCCGATCTGGAGGCGCTGGACAAGGAGGCCCAGTCCATGCAGCAGGGTGTGCAGACCTGGTGCGAGGCGAATCGCGACGAGTTGACGCGCGGCGGCCGGGTGAAATCCGCCAACCTGGTCACCGGCGAGGTGCAGTGGCGGCAGCGCCCACCGAGCGTGCGGGTGCGGGCGCTGGAGATGGTGATCGAGACCCTGGAGCGCCTGGGCCTGGGGCGCTTCCTGCGGGTGAAGACCGAGATCAACAAGGAAGCGGTGCTGGCCGATCCCAAGGCGGTGGAGGGCATCGTCGGCCTGGTGGTGGTGACCGGGGTAGTGGATTTCGTGATCGTGCCGTTCGAGCAGGAGGCGTGACATGCGCAACATCAACTTCCTTCCCCGATTCGCCGATGCCGTGCAGATGGGCAAGAAGCGTCAGACCATCCGCAAGCGCGGTAAGCAGGCACCGCCCACTGTGGGTGACGCGCTCATGCTGTTCACTGGCCTGCGCACCAGCAGTAGCCGCAGGTTGCGTGCCGCGACGGCGACTAGCGTGGAGAGCATCACCATTACATGCTCCACACGCCAGGTGTTCATCGCCCGGCCCAGTAATGGGCAGCTGGCTTACTTTGCCTTGGCCGCCGAAGAGATTGAACAACTGGCGCGTGAGGATGGGTTCTACAACGCCGATGAGTTCTTCCGCTTCTTTCATGATGTGCATGACGGCGGATTGTGCGGCTACCTGCTCAAGTGGGATTGAGATGCCCAGTTCGCGTGCCAGCCTGATCAAGCTCATCCACGTCGGACGCCGCGAGCTGGCGCTGGATGATGACACCTACCGCGCCATCATCCAGGCCAAGGCCGGCGGCAAGACCTCCAGCGCCGATTGCACGCTGGAGGAACTGGATGCGGTGGTGAAGTACCTCAAGCGTAGCGGCTTCCAGGTGCGCCACTCCAAGCCGCAGAAATCCCGGAAGCTCGATACCAGTGCTGAGGCCACCAAGGTGCGCGCCCTCTGGCTGCTGCTGCATCAGATCGGCGAGGTTCGCGACCCGTCCGAGGCGGCGCTGGCCAGCTACGTCAGGCGTATGGCGAAGGTGGACGACCTGCACTGGGCCGGTCCGAAGATTTACACCCTGATCGAGACGCTGAAGAAGTGGGCGCAACGCAAGCTGCCCACCGCTCTGGCCGCGCGCATGGCGTTGATGCGGCAATCCGGCCTGATCGACCCGCGCAACACCGTTCGCGGCCTCTGTATTCATGTGGCGCCGAAGCGCGACCCCGAAACGTTCGACCCGATGTGGTTGGCGTGGGATTACCTCAATGACCTGGAGCGTGAACATGGCCGCCAGCAAACCTAAACCCGGCACTGAACTTCTATCCGATCTTGCCGACCGTATCACCACCTATTTGGTCGGCCTGGGTCATCCTGAAGAATCCGCCCGCCACATCGCCGAGACCATCGCCCTCGACATGGCCAACAACTGGGGCGGTCAGTTGATTTATTTCCCCAAGGGCCGGTTCGTGCTCTTACCCCGGCGCGATCGCCAGATCTACGCCGCTTTCAACGGCAGCAACATCAAGGATCTCGTCCAGCAATACGGCGTGTGCGAACAGCATATTTACCGCATCATCAAAGCCATGCGCCGCAGTGACCTAGCCGACCGTCACGACAACCTTTTCCCGCCAGATCAGCCCGCTTAGTTTTTTGCACTCTGCGCAATCTAATTGCATTCCCCATCCCTGATCACCCAACCTCTTCCAGGCTCTTCCCGTATTTATCTCACGGATAGGGCTTCATTTATCTCACGTCCCATCAGCAGGAACATACTGGAACACGTTGGAACATAAGGATCACAGAGGAATAGACATGCGTTACTGGCTGATGAAATCCGAACCCGCTGAATTCAGCATCGACGATCTGGCGCGCGCGGGGCATGTGGCGTGGTTTGGCGTGCGTAACTATCAGGCGCGCAATTTCATGCGCGATCAGATGCGGGCGGGGGATGGGGTGCTGTTCTACCACTCGACCTGCGCGGAGCCGGGCATTGCCGGGCTGGCGGAGGTAAGCACGACGGCCTATCCGGACACGACCCAGTTCGAGGCCGGCGGCAAGTATTTCGATCCCAAGGCGACCCAGGAAAACCCGCGCTGGTTCAACGTGGAAGTGAAATATGTGAAGCACACCCGTCTGCTGCCGATCGGCGAATTGCGCGGTTACCCGGAACTGGCGACCATGCGCATCCTGGCCAAGGGCAACCGCCTGTCGATCACGCCGGTGGATCCGGACGAGTGGAATTTCATCCTGGGCAAGCTGGGCTGATCCGTAGGCCGGCGCTACAAGATGGAATGGATTGCGTTGTATTTCACCCTGGGCCTGGCGGCGGGTTTCATGGCCGGGCTGTTGGGGGTCGGCGGCGGCCTGCTCATGGTGCCGGTGCTGACCTGGGCTTTTCTGGAACAGGGGTTTGCGGCAGCCTACAACATCCATCTGGCGCTGGGAACTTCGCTGGGAGTCATCGTCATCACCTCCATTTCCAGCCTGAAGGCGCATCACGCGCATGGCGCGGTGGACTGGCAGGTGGTTCGGCGCATCACGCCCGGAATCGTGGCGGGAACCCTGGCGGGGGCCTGGCTGGCGGCGTATTTCTCGGATCGGGGCTTGAAGGTGTTTTTCACCTGTTTCCTGTTCTATGTCGCCACCCAGATGCTGCTGGGCTTCCGGCCCAAGGCCTCGCGCGGCTTGCCCGGTTTGCCGGGAATGTCGGTGGCGGGCGGGGTGATCGGCATGGTGTCGAGCTGGGTGGGGATCGGCGGCGGCACGCTGACCGTGCCCTTCCTGACCTGGTGCAACGCGCGCATGCGGGCCGCCATCGGCACCTCGGCGGCGGTGGGCCTGCCCATCGCCATCTCCGGCGCGGTCGGCTACATGCTCTCGGGTCGCGGCATTGCCGGACTGCCGGAATGGAGTCTGGGCTTCGTCTACCTGCCGGCGTTGGCGGCCATCGCGGCGGGCAGCTGGCTGACCGCCCCCTTCGGCGCGCGCAAGACCCACACCTGGCCGGTGGCGCGCTTGAAACGCATCTTCGCCGGCCTGCTCTACCTGCTGGGTGTACGAATGGCCTATGGCCTGCTGCACGGCTGAAGGCTAGAACACCGCCTCGTTCGCCACCGGAGTTTTTCCATGCGCCTGTTCGCCTTGTTGCTTGCCCCGTTGCTCGCCCTTCTCCTCGCCCTGCCCGCCGCCGCCGCCGCCGCCGATTACGCACGAGAAAAGAAGTGGGCGGACGAGGTGTTGCCCACCGTGCTGACCGGCGACCCGGTGTGGCTGGAACTTCCGAACGGGCACAAATTCCTCACGCTCTACACGGAAGCGCCCCAGGCCAAGGCGGGGGTGATCGTGGTGCACGGCATGGGCGTACACCCGGACTGGGGACTGATCGGGCCGTTGCGGCAAAACCTGCCGGAACTCGGCTATGCCACCCTGTCGGTTCAAATGCCGGTATTGCGGGCGGATGCCAGGGGCGAGGATTACCCCGCCACGTTCGGCGAGGCGGCCGCGCGCATCGGCCAGGCGGTGGCGTTCATGGAAGCCAAGGGCTACGGGAAGATCGCGCTGGTGACCCACAGCCTGGGTTGCCGCATGGCGGATCGTTATCTGGCGCTGCACCCGAATGCGCCGATCGCCGCGTGGGTGGCCATCGGCGCGTCGGGCGCGCCGGATTACGCCAAGCTGAAGTTCCCGGTGCTGGATATGTATGGGGAGAACGATCTGCCGCAAGTGCTGAAAGGCGCCGCACAACGCGCCGGGGGGCTCAAGGGAAAATCCGCGCAGGTGGTCGTGCCCAAGGCCGATCACTTCTTCGAGGGCCGCGACAAGGCGCTGCTGGAGGGCGTGAAAGGGTTTCTCGACAAGTCACTGTAGCCGTCGCGGTTACCCGGTTGTGTAGCGCCGGCGTCTCGCCGGCTCGTAGTCCCAATCAGAAAAACGAGCCGGCGGGACGCCGGCGCTACATCAGACGATATCCAGGTGATCCAGCCCCGAGAGCGGCGATTCGCCGCGTTCTTCCTTGGTATGCAGCTTGATCTTGAGGCGCAGATCGTTGAAGGAATCGGCGTTGCGCAGGGCATCTTCGGGGCTGATGATGCCGATGTTGTTGAGGTCGTAGAGCGACTGGTCGAAGGTCTGCATGCCCAGGTCACGCGAGCGGGCCATGATGTCGCGGATTTCGTCGAGGCGGCCTTTCATGATCAGGTCGGATATCAACGGCGAGTTGAGCATGACTTCCGCCGCCGGAATGCGGCCCTTGCCGTCGGTGCGCGGCACCAGGCGTTGCGAGACGATGGAGCGCAGATTCAGCGAGAGATCGAGCAACAACTGATCGCGACGGTCGCGCGGGAAGAAACTGAGAATACGGTCGAGCGTCTGGCTGCCGTTGTTGGCGTGCACCGTGGACAGGCACAGGTGGCCGGTTTCGGCGTAGGACAGCGCGTATTCCATAGTTTCCCGGTCACGAATTTCACCGATCATGATCACGTCCGGCGCCTGCCGCAGGGTGTTCTTCAGGGCGACTTCCCAGGAATCGGTATCGGTGCCGATTTCACGCTGGGTGATGATGCACTTGCCGTGCTGGTGCACGAATTCGATGGGGTCTTCCACCGTGACGATGTGTTCGCTGGCGAGGGCATTGCGGTAGCCGATCATGGCCGCCAGCGTGGTGGACTTGCCGGAACCGGTGGCGCCCGCCAGCAACACCAGGCCACGCGGCATCATGCTGACGTCGCGCAGGATGGGCGGCAGATGCAACGAATCCAGCTTCGGGATCACGGTGTTGATAAGACGAAACACCAGGCCGGTACGCCCCTGCTGGATGAAGGCGTTGACCCGGAAACGGCCTATGTCGTGTTCGTGCACGGCAAAGTTGGCTTCCTTGGTTGCCAGGAACTCCACCCGTTGTTTTTCCGTCATCACCACCTTGGCGAATTCCAGCGTCTCGGAAGGCGTCAGGCTCTGTTTGGTGATGGGGGAAACCTTGCCGTCCAGCTTGATGGCGGCGGGAAAACCCGCCGTGATGAACAAGTCGGAAGCGCCGCGCGCCACCATGAAACGCAGCCATTCGAAGATTTGTTTATGGAAATCGTTCATGCCGGGAACATGTCCTTGTTCATCGCTGCGGAGCGGGCATCGGCGGAGGCGATCACGTTGCGCTTCACCAGTTCCATCAGCGCCTGATCCAGGGTCTGCATGCCGATGGATTGGCCGGTCTGGATCGAGGAATACATCTGCGCCACCTTGTTCTCGCGGATCAGGTTACGGATCGCGGGCGTGCCGATCATGATCTCGTGCGCAGCCACCCGGCCGCCGCCATCCTTGCGCTTCAACAGGGTCTGGGAAATCACCGCGCGCAGCGATTCGGACAACATCGAACGCACCATTTCCTTCTCCGCCGCCGGGAACACGTCGACGATCCGGTCGACCGTCTTGGCGGCCGACGAGGTATGCAGCGTGGCGAATACCAGATGACCGGTTTCCGCGCCGGTCAGCGCCAGGCGAATGGTTTCCAGATCGCGCAGTTCGCCGACCAGGATGATGTCCGGGTCTTCGCGCAGCGCGGAACGCAGCGCCTCCGAGAAACCATGCGTGTGCGGCCCCACCTCGCGCTGGTTGATCAGGCACTTCTTGCTCTTGTGCACGAATTCGATGGGGTCCTCGATGGTGAGGATGTGGCCGAACATGTTTTCGTTGATGTAGTCGACCATCGCCGCCAGCGTGGTCGATTTGCCGGAGCCGGTGGGGCCGGTGACCAGGACGATGCCGCGCGGCTGATCGGAGATGTCCTTGAAAATACGCGGCGCCTCCAGTTCCTCCAGGGTCAGCACCTGGCTGGGAATGGTCCGGAACACCGCGCCGGCGCCGCGTCCCTGGGTAAAGGCGTTGACCCGGAACCGCGCGATATTGGGCAGTTCGAACGCGAAATCGACTTCCAGATGCTCTTCATAGTGCTTGCGCTGCGAATCGCTCATGACGTCGTAGATCATGGCGCGGGTCGAGGAGTTGTCGAGCGCGGGCAGATTGATGCGGCGAATATCGCCATGCACCCGAATCATGGGAGGCAGGCCGGCGGAGAGATGCAGGTCGGAGGCTTGGTTCTTGACCGAGAAGGCAAGGAGCTCGGAAATTTCCATTATAATTCGCAGAGTTACGTGATTTTCCCACGAGGGTTCGAGGCATTATGGGTGCGATAGCGGCCGCCGTGCAAGCCTGCCGAAAACGCATCGACGCAGCCTGCGCCGTGGCGGGACGGCCCGCCGGTTGCGCGCGTTTGCTGGCCGTCGGCAAGACCTTTCCCGCCACGGCCATCCGCGAGGCTCACGCCGCCGGATTGACGGCTTTCGGTGAAAGCTACCTGCGCGAAGCGCTGGACAAACTCGACGCCCTCGCCGACCTTCCCCTGGAATGGCATTTCATCGGCCCGCTGCAAAGCAACAAGACGCGCCCGATCGCGGAACGTTTCGCCTGGGTGCATGGCGTGGAGCGGGAGAAAATCGCTCGCCGCCTGTCCGAACAGCGCCCGGCCGGGCTCCCCCCCCTCAATGTCTGCGTGCAGATCAATGTCAGCGGCGAAGCCAGCAAGCATGGCGCCCCGCCACGAGAGGCGCTGGCGCTGGCGCGGTTGGTGGCGGAACTGCCCGGCCTGCGACTGCGTGGCTTCATGGCCATTCCGGAAGCCACTCCCGACCTCGCCACGCAACGTTCCCGTTTTTCGCTCCCGCGCGCTTTGCTGGAGCAGGCCCTCGCGGAGAACTTGCCCGTGGACACCTTGTCCATGGGCATGTCGGCCGATCTGGAATCCGCGATCCTGGAAGGGTCCACGATGGTGCGCGTCGGCAGCGCGCTGTTCGGCACCCGTCCCTACCCCGCGCAAGAACAAGGAAAAACCCCATGAAACTCGGCTTTATCGGTGGCGGCAACATGGCGGCCGCCATGATCGGCGGCCTGCTGCAAAAAGGCTTTGCGCGACAGGACATCGTGGTCGCGGAACAACAGGCGGATCGGCGGGCCTGGATGGCAAGCGAATTCGGTGTGAACGTCGTCGATATGGCCGGCGCGGCATTGGCCGCCGACGTCGTGGTTCTGGCCGTGAAGCCGCAGCAGTTGCGCGGCGTGCTGTGCGATCTGCCGCCGCTCCGGCCTGAGCAACTGATCGTCTCGATCGCGGCGGGCGCGCGCGCCGACGACATCTCCCGTTGGCTGCGCGGGCATCCCATCGTGGTGCGCGCCATGCCCAACACGCCGGCCCTGGTCGGCGCCGGCATCACCGGCCTGTACGCCCTGCCCTCCGTCAACGAGGCGCGGAAAGCACAGGCCACTCAACTTCTGGAAGCCGTGGGCGGCGTGGTCTGGGTGGATAGCGAAGCCCAGATCGATGCCGTCACCGCCATTTCCGGGAGTGGCCCGGCCTATGTCTTCCTGTTCATCGAGGCGCTGCAGCAGGCGGCCATCGACCTCGGCCTGCCCGCCGAGACCGCGCGCCAGCTCACCCTGCACACCTTTCTCGGCGCCTCCGCCCTGGCGATCAAGGACAAATCCAGCGTGGCCGAACTGCGCGCCCGCGTCACCTCCAAGGGCGGCACCACCGAGCGCGGCCTGCTGGCGCTGGAAGAAGGCGGCGTGAAGTACGTCATCGGCCTGGCCGCGCGCGCGGCGGCGGAACGCGCCCAGGAGATGGGCGTTCTGTTGGGGAAGGACGGATGCTGACCGACGCCGCCCAGTTCCTGTTGCGCACGGCGTTCGATCTGATCGCCTGCGCCCTGTTCCTGCGCTTCTGGATGCAATGGGTACGAGTGCCCTTCCACAATCCCTTCGCCCAATTCGTGCTGCGTGTGACCGATTTCGCGGTGCGCCCCCTGCGCCGGGTGGTTCCCGGCTATTTCGGACTCGATTGGGCCAGTCTGATCCCGTTCTATGCCGCAGAACTGCTTTCCGTGCTGGGCAGCCATTGGCTGCTGGATTATCCGTTCGCGGCGGCGGGGGTTTCCGTGCTGCCCGCCTTCCTGCTGCTGGCCCTGGCCGCCGCCGCGCGCCTGGCGCTGTATCTGTTGATCGGCTTCATCCTGCTGCAAGCCGTACTGAGCTGGGTCAACCCGTTTTCGCCGCACGCCCCCCTGTTCTACGCGCTGGCGCGCCCGGTGCTGAAACCGTTCCAGAAGCTGGTTCCGCCCATCGGCGGCATCGACATCACGCCGATGGTCGCCCTGATCGTGGTGCAATTGCTGCTGATTGCTCCGGTTTCCGCCCTGGAGCGCATGGCCAGGGCGATGGTGTGGTGACGCCCTGGTTGCGGCCCGTGAACGATGGCGTCGAGATCACCGTGCATATCCAGCCCGGCGCCTCGCGCAGCGAGTTGGCGGGTGAATTCGACATAGCCCTCAAGGTGCGCATCTCGGCGCGCGCGGTGGAAGGGGCGGCCAATACCGCCTTGACGGAATTCATGGCGCGATGCCTTGGTGTGGCGCGGCGTGAGGTTAGAATCGTGCGCGGTGAGAAATCCCGCCATAAAGTACTCTGGGCGCCTGTTGCTCCAGATCTGGCGCGACGGAGATTGGCGGCGCCCCCGGCGCGGGAACAAGACCCGATCCGCCCCCCCAAGGGAGCAAGTCGTTCCCGGGGCGGCGCGGCGAACGATTTGATAGAGGGGAATATCCAATGAATTACGGTCTGGAAAGCGGCATTACCCGGTTCCGGCATAGGCGTGACCGGCTGGTCAAGGTGGTCACCACCTACAAGGACTGGCTGGAGAAATACTCCGACGCGGAACCGGTGCAATTGCTGCGGCTGTTCGACCTGACCGAAAACCTGAAGAAAGACCGGCTCATGCTGGCCTTCGTGGCCGAATTCAGCCGTGGCAAGACCGAACTCATCAACGCCCTGTTCTTCTCCGACTTCAAGCAGCGCCTGCTGCCCTCGGATGCCGGCCGCACCACCATGTGTCCGACGGAAATTTTCTACGACACCGACACCGAACCCTATATTCGCCTGCTGCCCATCGAAACCCGCTTCCGCGACGACAGCATCACCACCCTGAAACGCCTGCCGGTGGAATGGAGCACCATCAAACTTGACGTCGGCGACCCCGGCGCGATGGTCAGCGCCATGCGCAAGCTGGCGGAAACCAAGGTGGTGTTCAAGGTGGAAGCGCGCGCCCTCGGCCTGTGGGATGAAAACGACCCCAACCTGGGCTACATGGTGAAAGATCAGGATCGCGTGGAGATCCCGGCCTGGCGTTACGCCCTGATCAACTACTCGCACCCGCTGCTGGAATCCGGCCTCGCCATCCTCGACACCCCCGGACTCAACGCGATGGGCGCGGAACCGGAGCTGACCCTGTCCGTGATCCACAACGCGCACGCGCTGCTGTTCCTGCTGGCCACCGACACCGGCGTCACCCAGTCCGACTTTGAAATCTGGAACAAATGGGTCTCCAAGCACGCCAGCCAGCACTATGCGGTGCTGAACAAGATCGACATGCTCTGGGACGACCTCAAGACGCCCGAGGAAATCGGCCGCACCATCCAGCGCCAGATCGAATCCACCGCCACCCAGCTCAACATCCCCACGTCCAGCGTCATGGCCATCTCCGCCCAGAAGGCGCTGGTCGGCAAGATCCGCAACGACGCCGACATGCTCAAGCGTTCCGGCATCCAGGCCCTGGAAGTCATGCTGGCGCGGGAAATCATCCCGTCGCGGGAAAAAATCATGCGCGAGGCCGTGGTGCGCGAGGTCGGCCCGCTACTCACGGAAGCGCGCGACACCGCGCACAACCGCCTCCTGGCTGCGCGCCAATCGCTCATGGACCTGCATGCCCTGTCCGGCAAGAACCAGCAGATCGTCGGCCAGATGCGGGAAAAGATGCTGGGCGATAAACAGCTCTACGAAGAAACCGCGCGCAACTTCAACGTCACCCGCAAGATCGTCGCGCAACAGGGCTGGGAACTGCTCACCCACCTGGATGACGACCGCATGGACAAGATCATCGAAGAATCCATGATGGCCATCAACGACAGCTGGACCACCGCCGGGCTGATCAAGGGCATGCATCTCATGATCCGCCGCATGGGCGCCGAATTCGACCATGCCAACCAGCAGAGCGGTGGCATCAAGCAACTGCTCAACGCCGCCTATCAACGCTTCCACGACGTCCACGGCCTGGAGCGCATGGACCCACCGATTCTGGAACTCTCGCGCTACCGGGCCCGCCTCGACGAACTGATGGTGAGTACCCAGGAATTCTGCTCCGACCCGCTCAACATCATGTTGGAGAAGCGCTTCATGGTGAAGAAGTTCTATATCGCCCTGGTCACCCAGGCGCGCATCGTGTTCCAGCAAGTCCGTCTGGAGACTGAAACCTGGCTGCGCCTCACCCTCGACCCCATCGTCGCGCGCATCAAGGAACACAAGACCCAATTGGAGCACCGCCTGGAGAACCTCAACAAGGTGCACACCAACCTCAGCTCCATCCAGGAGCGCAGCGCCGTGATCAGCCGCGACATGGTGGGCATCAAGGCGCAGTGCGACCAGATCGAGGAAGTCGCCAAGGAATTCTCCCTGCTCACCGGAATCGCCTTCCGCGCGCTGGAGGGCATGCCGCAGACGGCGGCGTAGGTCTTGTAGCGCCGGCGTCTCGCCGGCTTTGTGGGTCTGATTGGAAAAACGAAGCCGGCGAGACGCCGGCGCTACAGCAGGATGATGTCGTACTGCTCCTGGGTGAAGATGCTCTCCACCTGAAGTGAAATCGGCTTGCCGATGAAATCGGAAAGCTGCGCCAGGCTTTGCGATTCCTCGTCCAGATACAGGTCGATCACGGTCTGCGAAGCCATGATGCGGAACTCGCGCGCGCTGAACTGGCGTGCCTCGCGCAGGATGGAACGCAGGATTTCATAGCACACGGTCTGCGCCGTCTTGATCTGGCCGCGCCCCTGGCAGGTGGGACAGGGCTCGCACAACACGCGGGTCAGGCTTTCGCGGGTGCGTTTGCGCGTCATCTCCACCAACCCCAGCGAAGTGAAGCCGTTGATGGTCATGCGCGTGTGGTCACGCGCCAGGGCCTTCGACAATTCCGCCAGCACGGCCTGTTTATGCTCGATGCTGTCCATGTCGATGAAATCCAGGATGATGATGCCGCCCAGATTGCGCAAGCGCAGTTGCCGGGCGATGGTCTGGGCCGCTTCCAGGTTGGTCTTGAAGATGGTCTCGTCGAAGGTGCGGCCGCTGGTGTAGCTGCCGGTGTTCACGTCGATGGTGGTCAGCGCCTCGGTCTGGTCGACGATCAGATAGCCGCCCGACTTGAGATCCACGCGCCGCCCCAGCGCCTTCTCGATTTCCTCCTCCACCCCGTACAGATCGAACAGCGGCCGCTCGGCGGCATAGTGGTTGATCTTGCCGTGCACGTTGTGGGTGAACTCTTCCGCGAAGGCGTCCAGGCGCAGGAAGGTCTCGCGCGAATCCACCAGGATGCGGGAGGTTTCCGCCGTCGCGAAGTCACGCAACACACGGTGCGCCAGATCCAGCTCCTGGTAGATCGCCTTCGGCCCCGAGGTGTTCTCGGAACGCGCCCGAATCGCGTCCCACAACGTGCGCAGATAGTCCACGTCGGCGGCCAGTTCGGCGTCGTCGGCGATGTTGGCCATGGTGCGGATGATGAAACCGCCCTGCTCCCCCTCGGGCAGGAGCCGGGTCAGACGCTCGCGCAGCAACTCGCGCTCCGCCTCGTCCTCGATCTTCTGCGAGATGCCGATGCGCGTTTCCTGCGGCAGGAACACGAGAAAGCGCCCGGCCATGCTGATCTGCGTCGACAGGCGCGCGCCCTTGGTGCCGATCGGATCCTTGATGACCTGCACCAGCACGCTCTGGCCCTCGTGCAACACCTTTTCGATCGGGCGCGGGCTATTGTCGCAACGCGCCTCGACGATGTCGCCGACATGCAGGAACGCGGCGCGGTCCAGGCCGATGTCCACGAACGCCGACTGCATCCCCGGCAACACGCGACTCACCTTGCCCTGGTAGACGTTGCCCACCAGGCCGCGACCGCCGGAGCGCTCGATGTGCAGTTCCTGCACCACGCCCAGATACAACACCGCGACCCGCGTTTCCTGCGGCGTCACGTTAATCAGAATTTCTTCGCTCATGGCTCAAACAGGTAGTCGAGAGTCGGGAGTGGAGCGCGCTCCACTCCCGACTCGCGGCTAGATCACGGGGAAACCGATCTCCCGCAGCAGGCGCGCCGTCTCGAACAGGGGCAAGCCCATCACCCCGGAATAACTGCCGGACAGATGCTC
The DNA here is from genome assembly GCA_023258975.1 of Hydrogenophilales bacterium. Classification (GTDB taxonomy): domain Bacteria; phylum Pseudomonadota; class Gammaproteobacteria; order Burkholderiales; family Thiobacillaceae; genus PFJX01. Next base: position 75,270 of record JAHFRD010000008.1, read on the forward strand.
GATGAACATCGCCGCGTGGCCCTGGATGCCATAACCGCCCGCCTTGTCGAACGGCTCTCGGGTAGCCACATAAGCGGCAATCTCGGCTTCCGAGAGAGGTTGGAAAGTCACCGCGCTCTCCGACAACGCCACCTTCAGGCGCCCCTGAAAAGCTACCGCCACCCCGGTCAGCACGCTGTGCGAACGCCCCGAATAGTGGCGCAGCATCGCCGCCGCTTCCTCGGCATCCGCCGGTTTGCCGAGAATCCGGCCATCCAGAGTCACCGTGGTATCCGCCGCCACGATCGGCCAGGCCGCCAGATTGCGCCGATGCCGCGCCGACTCCCCCGCCTCGGCCTTCGCGCGCGCCAGGCGCAAAACATACTCCAGCGCCGGCTCGTTCGGCTTCGGTGTCTCATCCACATCCACCCGCCCAGAGCCATTGCGCAGGAGCAGCACCGCCGGCGCCAGGCCGATCTGGCGCAACAATTCCAGCCGGCGAGGGCTTTGCGAGGCGAGATAGAGCGGTTTCAACATGAACGGAACACGGCAATTGGACTCCGATGCAGCCCCGCATTTTCCACTTATTCGGCGAGCCGTGTCGCCGCTGGATTGAGCACCGAGCATGGACACGCGACGCAACGAATCCCATCTTGATTAAAACAAAACAACCTGGATAATGATAACCGCTCTCATTTATAAGAAAGACCCCATGCACTCCAGACTCGCTCTCCTCGTTTGCCTCGCCGCCCTGTCCGGGCAGACACTGGCTGCCCCCGACGAAATCCAGGTGTACGACGATGAACTGAATTCGCCTGGCGCGTTCGGCATTGAATTGCACAGCAACTATGTCCTTTCCGGCAGCCGCACGCCTGCTTACAGCGGGGAAACCCCGACCAACCATGTGTTGCAGGTCACGCCCGAGTTTTCTTATGGCATCAACAAACAATGGGAAGCCGGGCTCTATTTCCCTCCCCTGGCGCTGACCCCCGGCGGCAAGATTGATGTCAACGGTCTGCGGCCAAGACTCAAGTACATCGCGCCCAAGGAAGGTGAGGAAGGATTCTTCTGGGGGGTGAATATCGAGGCCGGCTACTTCTCGCGCCGCGTATCGGAGAGCCACTGGGCGGGTGAAATCCGCCCCATCCTCGGTTACCGCTCGGGCTCCTGGACCACCGTCGTCAACCCCATCCTGGATTTTTCACTGTCCGGCAATGTCCCGCGCACGCCGGAATTCGCCCCATGCATCAAAGTTTCCCACCAATTGAACGAGGAACTGGCCATCGGACTGGAGCACTATGCCGCGCTGGGCCCGATCAACCATCCGCTGCCCGCGCATGAACAGGCACGATCCACGTTCGTCGTGGCGGACTGGAAATACAAGGGTTATGACCTCAACTTCGGCACCGGTTACGGCAACCGCCAGAACGGCGACCGTGGCATCGTCAAGCTGATTCTCGCCCTACCTCTGTAGCCGCCTATTCGGCGCGCAACGCTTCCACCGGATCGAACCTTGCCGCCTTTCTGGCCGGCGCCACGCCAGCCGCCAGGCCGATGCACACGGCGACGGCTTCGGCGGCGAGGATGTAGTCCCAGGCCAGGCGCACCGGAAGGGCGGGCAACAGGAGGTTGAGGAGTTCGGCCAGGCCGACACCCAGCGCCAATCCGGCGGCGCCGCCCAAGGCGGCGAGCCCGGCGGCTTCCACGAGGAACAGGGCCATGATCTGGCCGTGCCGCGCGCCGAGGGCGTTCAGCAGGCCGATTTCGCCGGTGCGTTCGGTGACGGTGATGGTCATCAGGGTGAGGATGCCGACCCCGCCGACCACCAGGGAAATGCTGCCGAGAGCGGCAACGGCGAAGGTGAGCACACCCAGGATCGAATCCAGCACGGCCAACTGCTGTTTCTGCGGGGTGACGGTGAAATCCTCGCCGCCGTGGCGCGCGGCGAGCAGGCGGCGAATACCCGCTTCGACGTGCTCCGGGTTGGCTTCCGGATCGTGGGCGATGTCGATTTCCATCAAGCCTTCGCGGTTGAACAACTCCAGCGCGCGCGCGGCGGGCAGGTAGACGGTGTCGTCGAGGTCGAAACCGAGTACCTGGCCCTTGCTCGCCATCACGCCGACCACGCGATAGCGCTGGCCGCCGACTCGGATCATGGCGCCGAGCGGGTTCTCGCCGCCGAACAGTTCGGCGCGCACCTTGGCGCCAAGCACGGCGAAGGCGCGCGGGCTACGCACATCGTCGGCGGGAAGAAAACCGCCGACAGCGACGTCCATGCGGAACGTCTCGGCAAACGCCTGGCCGACGCCGTAGACGGTGACCCTGCGCCCGCGCCCCAGCGCCTCCACCTCCGCGTTGCCCTGGACCACCGGGCACACGCTCTCGACTTGCGGCACCTGGCGCAGCGCCTGTGCATCGTCCAGGGACAGCGGCCGCGCGCTGCCGAACATGCCGACCGCGCCGCCGTGGGTCTTGGTTTTGCCGGGAGTGACGCCGATCAGATTGGTGCCGAACTGGGTGAATTCCGACAGCACGAACTGGTGCAGGCCTTCGCCCAGGGCGGTCAGCAGGATGACCGCCGCGACGCCGACCGCGATGCCCAGGGCCGAGAGGAAACTGCGGCCTGGATGGTGGGCCAGGGCGCCGAGGGAGAGATGCAGGAGATCGCCTGGGCGCATCACGTGGGAGCGGGCTTGCCCGCGATGTCCCCGTTGTAATCGCGGGCAAGCCCGCTCCCACGCTGGGGGATGCTTCCGCGCATCGGCATCATCGCCGCGCCAGCGCCAGCGCCGCGTCCAGCTTCGCCGCCCTTCTCGCCGGCAACCAGGCGAACAGCATGCCGGCGACCAGGGCGGTGGCGACGGCGGCGGCCACCGCCCAAAGCGGCGGGATGATGGGCAGGGCCGGGTAGATCCGGCCCAGCGCGAAACTGGCGGCCAGACCCAGGATCAGCCCCCCCGCCGCACCGAGGAGGGAAATCAGGCCGGCCTCCGCCAGGAACAGGCGACGCACGCTGGCGGCCGGCGCGCCCAACGCCTTGAGCAGGCCGATTTCTGAACGCCGCTGCGCCACCGAGACCAGCATCACGTTCATGATGAGGACGCCGGCCACACCCAGGCTGATGGCGGCGATGCCGGCCACCGCCAGGGTCAGCGCGGTGAGGATTCTGTCGAAAGTGGCGAGTACCGCATCCTGGGTGATGACGGTGACGTCCGCCTCGCCCTCATGGCGGGTCTTGAGCAACTCCAGCACGCTGGCCCTCACCTCCGGCACGGCGGCCCTGCCGCGCGCCTCCACCAAAATGCGGAACAGCGATTCGGTGTTGAACAACTGCTGCGCCGCCGCCACCGGAATCGCCACCGTCTCGTCGGTATTGAAACCCATCTGCTGGCCCTGGCTGGCGAGGATGCCAACCACGCGAAAGCGGCGGTCGCCGATGCGCACCCATTCACCCAGGGCGTTGCCGGCGCCGAACAACTCGGCGCGGATGCGTTCGCCCAGCACGCACACCGGCGTCGCCTGGTTGCTTGGGCCGGGAGGCAGATAACGCCCCTGGCCGAGGCGCATGTGGCGGATTTCCAGCATGTCGGCGGTGGAACCCAGCAACACCACCTCGCGGCTCAAACCGCCGCGCGACACCCGCGCGACGCCGACATTGAGCGGCGCCGCCCGCGCCACGCCGCGCAGGCGCATGACGGCATCGGCGTCCGCCAGGGTGAGAGCGCGCGTGGTCTGGCCGGTGAGGACGCCGGGCGCCATCCCCGAGGTTTCGGCGCGGCCGGGAAGAACGATGAGCAGATTGGTGCCGAGCGAGGCGAACTGTTCCAACACATAACGCCGCGCGCCCTCGCCCAGCGCGGTGAGCACCACCACGGCGCCGACGCCGATGCTCATGGCCAGGGCGATGAGCAGGGTGCGGCGGGGTTGGTGCGCGAGGCTGCCCCAGGCGAGCGCGAGGGTGTCGCGGAGGGTCATGCGCCATCCTCCACCACCCGCCCGTCCTCCATCACGATGCGGCGCCCCGCGCGCGCGCCGATTTCCTGGTCATGAGTCACCACGATCAACGTCATACCGCGCTGGTTGAGGTCTTCCAGCAGGGCCAGCACCTCGCGGCCGGTGGCGCGGTCGAGGTTGCCCGTGGGTTCGTCGGCCAGCAGCAGGGCGGGGCTCATGGACATGGCGCGGGCGATGGCCACGCGCTGCAACTGGCCGCCGGAAAGTTGCGAGGGCAGGTGGTCGGCGCGCTCCGACAGCCCGACATCCGCCAGCAATTGCGCCACCCTTGCCTTGCGTTCGGCCGGCGCCACCCCGGCCAGCAGCATCGGCAAAGCGACATTGCCGGCGGCGGTGAGGCGCGGCACCAGGTGGAAAAACTGGAATACGAAGCCGATCTTCTCGCGCCGCACCCGCGCGGTTTCCGCGTCACCCAGGTCGGTCACGTCCGCGCCATCCAGGCGATAGGTGCCGCTGTCGGGGCGGTCGAGCAGGCCCAGCAGATTGAGCAGGGTGGATTTTCCGGAACCGGACGGCCCCATGATGGAGACGAACTCGCCGGCCGCGATGGAAAGGCTCACCTCGCGTAGCGCATGGACGTGTTGATCGCCGACCTGGAACGTGCGGCTGAGGCGGTCGAGCTCGATCATCCCTGTAGCGCCGGCGACTCGCCGGCAAGTTTGTCGCGCCGAAAAGACGCCGGCGAGTCGCCGGCGCTACATGAGCGGCATTGTTGCCCCCTCATTTCGCCACAGCCTGATTTGCCACCGCCCGCGCACCCGCCTTCACTCCTTCCTTCTCCAGCGACACCACCACCGAGTCGCCCGCCTTCAGGCCCCGGCTGATTTCCGTGTGTTGCCAGTTGGCCAGGCCCACGCCGACCTCGCGTTCGTACAGTACGCCGTCCCGCAGCAGCAGCACCTTGTTGCCACTGAGCAGCGCCTGAGTGGGAATGCGCAATACCCGCTCACGGCTCTCCAGGACGATTTCCGCGTCGGCGCTGTAGCCCACCAGCAGGGTTTGCGATTCGGCAGGCTGGGTGAAATCGACTTCCGCTTCCACCGTGCGCGCCTGCTTTTCCACTTCCAGCACATAAGGGGCGATACGCCGCACGCGACCCGCGAAATGCTTGCCGGGAAAGGCATCGAGCGCGATGCGCGCGGGCAGGCCGACGCGGATTTTCGGGGCATCCACTTCGTCAATGGGCGCGGTGACGTAAAGGCAGGTGTCGTCGATCAGGTCGATGGCCGGCGGCGTGGGAATGCCGGGGGGCGAGGGTGTGGTGTATTCGCCCTGCTCGCCGGTGACTTCCGCGACGATGCCGGCGAACGGCGCCTTGAGCACACCGCGCGCCAGGGTGGCGCGCGCCGTCTCCAGGCGCGCGATGGCCGTGGCGATCTCGGCTTCGGCGGCGCGGCAGCCGGCTTCCTTCACATCGGCCTCGCTGACGGCGGCATCCACCTTGGCGGCGCTGACGAAGCCCTGGGCGGCGAGTTTCTCCTGGCGCCCCGCCTCGCGCCGCGCCGCCTGGGCCGCCGCGCAAGCTTCGGCCCGGCGCGCGCGGGCGGCGCGGATCTGTTCCTCCGCCTGGCGCGCCTGGGCGACGAGATCGACATTCCACAGTTCCAGCAGTACCTGCCCGGCCTTCACCCGATCCCCCTCACGCACCCGGAGCTTCGCGATCTGGCCGCCGCCCTGCGGCGCCAGCCTGGCGCGGCGGCAGGCTTTCACAGTGCCGGCGCGGGTGTTGGCGACCGTGGCCTCGACCCGGCCGAGGCTGGCTTGCGCCACGCTCACCTCGATCGGCTTGGGTTTTCCGTAATGGCGCCAGGCGGCATAGCCGCCGCCAATGACGACCGCCAACACGACAAGGCGCCAGAACCAGCGACGCAGGGTGATTTTCGACATAATCATTCCCGATGGTAGGGGTGGTTGTTGAGCAGGCTCACGGCGCGGTAGAGCTGTTCCACCAACAATACCCGCGCCAGCGCGTGCGGCAAGGTCAGGCGCGACAACGAGAGTTTGGCCTCGGCCTTGTCCAGCAATCCAGGCGCCAGGCCGTCGGCGCCGCCGATCACCAGGGCCACATCGCGGCCATCCGCCATCCAGCGCGCCAGGAGATCGGCCAGTTCCCGCGTCGTCACTTCGCGCCCATGCTCATCCAGCGCCACCAGGCGAGCCCCGGCGGGCAGCTTGTCGAGCAGGCGCGCGGCCTCGGTCGTCTTGATCGAATCGGGCGACTGGCCGGCGCGCTTCTCCGGCCTGATTTCCACCAGATCGACGCGCGCCTCGCGCGGCATCCGCTTCAGATACTCCGCCACCGCCGTATTGGCCCAGGCCGGCAGCTTGTCTCCCACGGAGAGCAGCGTGAGCTTCATGTGAATTCCTCCAGCAACGCCTTGACCGCCGCCGCCTCGCGCTCCGGCGTGAACAGCGGCGCCCGCGCCGCGCATTGCCGCCGCAGCAGATCAAGAAAAGCGGGATCGGATTCGGCGCGCCACAACAACGTCGCCAGGGCGGACTCGTCCCCGAGCGGAAAATAGCCGGCATAGTCCTCGCCCAACATGCCCACATTGCCGGAGATACGCGAGGCCAGCACCGGCGTGCCGGACGCCACCGCCTCGCAGATCACATTGGCGCCGCCTTCCATGCGCGAACTGATTACCAGCAGATGCGCCCGCGCGATCCTTTGCCGCGCCGCGCCATGCGGCAGCGCGCCCAACCAGCGCCAGCGGGCGGATTCCAGCTTGCGGGCTTCGTCATCCATACCGACTTGCAGCGGCCCGCCCACATGACGGACACGAATCCGGCTCGCCTCCGGCAACAAGCGGGCCGCGTAGGCGGCGCGAAACGGGTCCTTTTCCGCGCGCAGATGCGCGACGACGCAGACATCGAAGGTTCTCGCCGGCCTCGGCGCCGCTTGCAACGTGGGCGCGGATTGGTGGATCACCCGCGCCTTCGCCCGATACGCCAGCGGCAATTCGTCCACCCCCTTGTCCTGCAACACCACCAGGCGGCTGGCCAACTTGAGGGAATCCCGAGCATCGGCATCGACATGGATGTCGCGGTAGACATCAGTGCCGGTCAACACCACCACCAGTGGGCGTTTCGGGTGAAGCGCGGCAAAACGGGCGGCGCTGGAATGGCTGCGGCGCGCATGCAGCGCGATCATGGCGTCCACCGGCCGCCCATCCCATTCCATCATCATCTCGACCCGATGCCCGGCCCAGCGAAGAAAATGCCGCCAGCGCAAAGCGGTATGGGCGTTACCGTTGCGCGCGGCGGGCGGATAGGGTGTCACCAGAGCAATACGCATGGCCGGAATATAGCCCACCCACCCTTCCCCCACCTCAGCCTGGAAAAATGTGCCATGAGCGCAAAAAGCCTCTTTACAAGGTTCAATGCCGTCAATAGAATGCGCGCTCTCTTGTGGGGGTATAGCTCAGCTGGGAGAGCGCTTGCATGGCATGCAAGAGGTCAGCGGTTCGATCCCGCTTACCTCCACCACGAAACGAGAAGGCTCGGGAAACCGGGCCTTCGGCCTCATAAGTCCCTATCGTCTAGAGGCCTAGGACATCGCCCTTTCACGGCGGTAACCGGGGTTCGAATCCCCGTGGGGACGCCAATCTAGGATGAACCCGGGAACCGTGGACACGGTTTCCAGGTTCAACTCCTTCACCGCTTTTTCCAGACTTTCGACGCTGCCTCGCACCGTCATTTCATCTGTATTCACCCGTATATCCTCAACCAGGAAGCGCTGCAGCTGCTTGCCGTAGCCCAAGGCTCGCGTCCAGCAACAGGGCCTTCAGCCTTGAGTGTCTTGTAGATAGTCAAAGCGCACTTCCGCAGAAACACGGCCAATGCATTCAGCGACCACCCGCCAGCGCCACCGGCAATGGCGCCCGCATCCCCTCCGAATGGAACCAGGCCCGACGCGAGGCCATTACCAGCCGCCCCTGGTTGATCCTAGAAACGGCAGTTGAACGCTGATTCGCCCTCGTGAGGCCGCGTGGATGCGGGCGAAAGTGCCTTCGATCACGCTCACCCATTGGGTGAGCCCGCTACGCACCAGCAGGCGCGTTCAACTGCCGTTTCTAGGTTGATGGCTTCGGTGGGACGCCGGACCGAGCATGCCGGCCAGACCACACTCACGCTGACCGGTTTGCATGCCGAATTCGAGAAGGCGCGGGCCGCCCTCATGCGCGTATCCGCCTTGCTTCAGGACTGGTTGGCCGGCACAGCGGAGCAGTTGCAGCCCCGTTCCGTGTGGAACCAGTGCTGCGACCACCTCAAGCTGATACTCACCGGAATTGGCCCGCCTTCTTCTCTATTGCTTCCCCTCCAGCCCGTCGTATCAGACGGCAACTGCGGTTTCTAGGGTGAACCGAGGTTTCCAGGTTCACCGCTCAATGGCGAGCAGTTCGACTTCAAAGATCAACACGCTGTGCGGCGGGATGACGCCGGGAACGCCGCGCGCCCCATACCCGGTGGTAGCCGGACAGGTGAGCCTGGCTTTGCCGCCTACCCGCATCTTTTGCACGCCCTGGGTCCAGCAGGGGATGACGCCGCGCAGCGGGAACGAGATGGGTTGGTTACGCCGGTATGAGCTGTCGAACTCGGCGCCGTCCGGCAGCGTGCCGCGGTAGTGCACGCGAACCGTGCTGTCGGCCGTGGGTGAAGCGCCCTGCCCTTGCATGACATGCGTCACCACAACGCCGGAGGGCAAGGTTTCCGCGTTTTCGGCCAGAACTTGGGCGCTGATACCGACGGCGGTGATGGCGGCGAGAATTTGAAGGGCGCGCATTGGACAATTTCCTTATCGAGTGTGAGTGGAGAGGGGTTCCGCCCGCGCGGAGCCGGGCTTCGATGAAGTTATCAGAAGGCTCTGTTCGTGTCTTCCGTTGGCCCGCGTGTGACCGGGCGCGGGCAGGTTGGCTTAAAACGGCGCTCCTGCCGGGGAGGAGGTATCCGAAGGTGAAAAACCCGCCGTCATTCATGCGTCGGCGTGAATTCACCCCGATCAGTAAAGGCGCCCGCCCTGTTGCCGATACAGGTCGAACACTTCCCGCGCTTCCTCGCGCAACACGCCATGCGCCAGTTCGATGCCGCGCGCTTCGAGATAGCGATGCGAGGCGGGAAAAACGGGGCCTTCGTCGAAGCCGGCCTGTTCGGCATCTTCGCGCAAGGCGCCGCCGACCACCCGCTTGAGGCCGCTCCAGAGGATCGCTCCCAGACACATGGCGCAGGGCTCGCAGGAACTGACCAGGCATAGCCGGGGCAGGCCAGGCCCGCTCAGGTTGTGGCTGGCGTAGTGCTTTTCGGCCAGCATGATGGCCAGCACCTCGGCATGCAGCAGGGAGTTCCGCTCGGGCAACACGCGGTTGACGCCCACCGCGACCGCCCGGCCCGCCGCGAAGACCGCCGCCGCGAAAGGGCCGCCGCCATCCCGTTGCACGTTCTCCCGCGCCAGGCCCAGTACCAGGCGCATGCGTGCCCGGTCGTCCGGGGCTTGCGGCCAGGTGGCGACATGGGGCGCCACCCAATCGGGCAAGGCGAGGGCGAGATGGATGGGCAGGGTATTCATGTGGCGGCGTTCGGCCCGCGAGCGAACCGCCTACAGCACATAACGCGCCAGATCCTCACTCGCGGCCAGTTCTTTCAGGCGGGCATCGACATAGCCGGCGTCGATGTCGAGGGTGTCGCCACCACGCCGGTCGGCGTCGAAGGAGAGGTCATCAAGGAGGCGTTCCATCACCGTGTAGAGGCGACGGGCGCCGATGTTTTCGGTGCGTTCGTTGACGCTCCAGGCGATCTCGGCGAGGCGGCGGATGGCCTCGGGGGTGAACCCCAGTTTCACGCCTTCGGTTTCCATCAGAGCCTGGTACTGCCGGGTCAGGCAGGCATCGGTGCCGGTGAGGATGCGCTCGAAGTCGGCGACGGAGAGGCTGCCGAGTTCCACCCGGATCGGGAAGCGGCCCTGCAATTCCGGGATGAGGTCGGACGGTTTGGAGAGGTGGAAGGCGCCGCTGGCGATGAACAGGATATGGTCGGTTTTTATCATGCCGAGTTTGGTGGAGACGGTGGCGCCTTCCACCAGCGGCAGCAGGTCGCGCTGCACGCCCTGGCGCGACACGTCGGCGCCTTGGGCTTCGCGGCCGGCGATCTTGTCCACTTCATCGAGGAAGACGATGCCGTTGGATTCGACGTTGCGCAGCGCGGCGAGCTTCAACTCCTCCTCATTCACCAACTTGCCGGCTTCCTCGTCAATCAGCAGCTTCATGGCTTCGGCGATCTTCAGCTTCTTCTTCTGGGTGCGGCGGTTGCCCAGGTTCTGGAACATGCCCTGAAGCTGGGTGGTGAGTTCTTCCATGCCGGGTGGCGCGAAGATTTCCATGCTCGCGGAAGTCGCGGCCAGATCGAGTTCGATTTCCTTGTCGGCCAGTTGCCCCTCGCGCAGCATCTTGCGGAATTTCTGGCGGGTGGCGGATTCTTCCTTGTTCGCTCCGCCCGTTTTTTCGTCAACTTCCCAGGCGTCCCGCGCGCCGGGCAGCAGGGCGTCGAGGATGCGTTCCTCGGCCCCTTCCTCGGCGCGCATCGCCACCTTGCGGGTGGCCGCCTCGCGTTCCTGTTTGAGGGCGATTTCCGCGAGATCGCGGATGATGCTGTCGACATCCTTGCCGACATAACCCACTTCGGTGAACTTGGTGGCTTCCACCTTGATGAACGGTGCCCCGGACAGGCGCGCCAGGCGCCGCGCGATTTCGGTCTTGCCGACCCCGGTGGGGCCGATCATGAGGATGTTCTTGGGGGTGATTTCCTGGCGCAGGTTGCCCTCCACCCGCATGCGCCGCCAACGGTTGCGCAAGGCGATGGCGCAGGCGCGCTTGGCGGCATTCTGGCCGACGATGTTCTTGTCGAGTTCGTGAACGATTTCCTGGGGAGTCATCTGGGTCATGGGGGTTCGGGATAAAAAACGGACGGGGCAGTTTATCCTGAACTCCGCAGCCTCCACAGGCTCGGCGCCCGCCCTGCGGGGAGGGGGTTACCCCGGAGAAACCCTTGCCAAGCTATAGTGGCGACTGAGAAACCAACTTCCAGGAGACTGCCATGACCATCCGCCGCGCGCTATTGCTGCTCGCCGCCGTGCTTGCCACCCAGGCCCAGGCCAACGACCGCTACTCGACCAGGGATATCGAGTTGTACAGCGTCGCGTTGCCCACCACGGAACTCACCGCTGAGGCCGCGAAGAACTACAACGTGGAACGCAGCCCGACCCGTGGCCTGCTGACCGTCACCCTGGTGAAAAAAGGCAAGTCCGGCGGCAACGAAACCGTCGTCGGCCAGGTGTATGCCGGCGCCATCAATCTGAACAACAACCTGTCCAACATCCCCATCCGCGAAGTCCATGAAGGCGGTTCGGTCTATTACCTGGGCGAATTCCAGGTCGCCACGCCGGATACCCTGCGCTTCCTGGTCAACGCCAACGTGCTGGGTAAGGTCATGAAGAGCGAATTCGCGCGCGAGTTCCACGGCCCGCGCGACGTTTCAGCGCAGCAACTGAAATAGCCCCCACCCCCCCATTGAGGCCACCCCCAGGCCGGCCACACGCTTCACCCAGACCCGACGCACCCATTCCCGCAGCGAGTTCGCCGCCCAGCCCATGAGCAACAGATTGGGCAGGGTTCCCAGGCCGAACAGCAGCAACAGCGTGGCGCCCCGCCCCGCCCCGCCGGAAGCCAGGGCGGACACCAGCACGCTGTAGACCAGCCCGCACGGCAGCCAGCCCCACAGAGCCCCGGCCGCCAGGGCTTGCGCCAGGGTGCGAATCGGCATCACCCGCGCGAGCAGCGGTTGCACCCGCCGCCACAGCGCCCCGCCCGCCCGTTCCAGCCACAACACGCTCTGATTCAGGCCGGCGAGATAGAGGCCAAGCAGAATCAGCACGATCTGCGCCAGGAGGTAGAGCCCCTGTTGCACCGGGTAGAGCGTGTCGGAAAGAAACGCCGCCGACCCGACCAGCCCCGCCAACGCCCCCGCCGCCGCGTAACTGGCGATGCGCCCGATGCTATAAGCCAGATGAAACACGAACGGCTGGTTGCCCCCCGGCTGCAGGGAAATCGCCGCGACGATGCCGCCACACATGCCCACGCAATGCGCGCCCCCGAGCAGGCCGGTGAGAAAAACAGCGAGAAAGGAGAGTTCAGGCATGGAAGGCCGGGGCCAGGCAACAGGCCATTCCTTGCCTCGCATCCCTTGCCCCCCGCGCCTCTCTCACTCGCACAGCATCCCGTCATCCAGCCATTCCCGGGCCTGCCTGGCGAACTCGGCGTAGCCGCCGGGAACGGAGGGGAAGCGGCCGCCCGGGGTCATGCCGTTGTCCAGCGCCCAGCGGATGCGGACGTCGCGCAGCAGGTGCTCGCGCAGGTTCGCCGCCAGGTCGCCGCGAGACAGGTTGCGCTTGATGAGCCGGCAGGTTTCCTGGGCATTCAGGCTGGTCCAGTCCATTGCCTCCGGCGGCGCGATCCACTCGCCGCGCGGCAGGCCGGTGAGGTTGGCGCTATGGCATTTGTCGCAGAGGTAGCGGGCGCTATGCGTGTTGTAGGCGCGGCCCTGGTGCGCGGCGCTGTTGAACTGGTGGCATTGCAGGCAACGCGGGTGATGAAACTTCTGGTTGAGCGCATCGCCGAATTTCACCGGATCGGCGGCCGGCGCGGCGCCGGCGGCCAGGAGAACGGCGAAAAGCAACGGCATTCTCATGGCGATTCGCCGCCCTCCCTCGCCGGATCTTCAATGGGCGTAAAGATCATCCGGAAGGCGGCATAGGTGGAGATCAAGGTCACCGGCAGGAAGACCAGCATGCCCAGGCCGAAGGGAATGATCAGGGCCAGCATGCCGAACACGCCGAGAACCAGACTGTAGGCCAGGAGCGGGCGCCAGTTCACCCAGCAGGCCCACAGGCTCCACCAGAGCGCGCGGCCGGGTGGAAAATCCTCGAACAAGGCCAGGCCGGGGGAAAACCAGGTGGCCATGAGCAGGGGCGTGAGCAGCGTCGCCACCAGCAGCATGCCCGGCAGGGCGGTGGCCACGATCTGGTTGAGTTGTTCCGGCGTGAGCGCGGCCGGATCCTGCGCCTGGCGCAGCAACTCGCGCACATCGGCGCCGACCAGGTGGCTGGCCAGGGCGAAAACGAGCAGCGAACACACCAGATAGACGCCGCCTATGCCCAGCAGGCTATCGCGGCCGCGTTGCAATCCGGCGCCCAGATGGATGAAGGTGACCGGCTCGCCCGCCAGGGCCGCGCGGCTGGCGGAAAAATAGCCGGCAACCAGAAACGGGGAAAGCAGCTCGATGGCGTGGCGTCCGATCCAGGGGATCAGGTTCACGCCGATGATCACCATGAAAACCAGGGCGGTCATGCCCGCCCAGGGAGCCGGCGCCTCCTTGAACAGACGCCAGCCTTCCTTGATCCAGACCATGCCGGCGGAAGCTGGGGAACGGGAGATGGTGAGTGGTCGCATGGTTTCACAAAAAACAAACGCCGCCGGTCAGGCGGCGCGGAAGGAGGAGGGCCGTTCAGAACTCCGCGATGACCCACATGGGCACCTGGAAGTTCGGGGAGAGGTCGTCATAACGACGCATCGCGCCGTCCCCCCGTTGATCCACCAGGTAGTAGGAGCGGCCATGAGAAGGCGTGACCCGAATCATGTACAGCTTGCCCTTGATGCGGAACTCCTCCACCCGATCACTCCCCCGCTGGATGATGGTGATTTGTGGCTCCAGCGACGGATCGACCATGCCGGGCGGCGGCGGAATGTCGGGCAGCGGTTCGAGACGGGGTTTGTCGGCCTGGGCCGACAGGGTGAAAAGCAAGGCCAGCAGAGCGGCGATCAGGAGGGCGGGAGTGCGCATGATGGTTGTCTCGTAAGAGGTGAATTGATTCTAGCAGCCGCACGCGGGAAACCGCACCGTACCCCGGTAGGAGCGCCGCTCGCGGCGCGATTACGCCCATCACGAAGGCCAGGTATCAATCGCCCAGGCAACCGTAGCGATCGGCCCGCAAGCGGGCCTCCTACCTTGGCCGCGCCACGCCTCACAGGTTGAACAGAATCTCCCGTTCCTGCGGCGAAGGCTCGAAGCCACGGGTTTCGTAGTGGCTGAAGATGGCGGCGACCACCTGGTCGGGTTCGTCGATCACCTGAATCAGGTTCATGTCGGCGGGGTCGATCATGCCCTCCTCCACCAGGCGCGCCCGGAACCACTCCACCAGCCCCCCCCAGAACGACGATTGCACCAGGATGATGGGGATGCGAGGGGTCTTGCCGGTCTGCACCAGGGTCAGCGCTTCCATGAGTTCGTCCAGGGTGCCGAAGCCGCCCGGCATCACCACGTAGGCGCTGGCGAACTTCACAAACATGACCTTGCGCGCGAAGAAGTGGCGGAAGGTCTGGCTGATGTCCTGGAACGGGTTGGAGCGCTGCTCGTGCGGCAACTGGATGTTGAGGCCAACGCTGGGCGAGTGGCCAAAGAAGGCGCCCTTGTTGGCCGCCTCCATGACCCCCGGCCCACCTCCGGAGATCACCGCGAAGCCGGCATCCGAGAGCTTGCGGGCGATGCTTTCGGTGAGCATGTAATAGGCCGAATCCGGCTCGATCCGCGCGCTGCCGAAAATGGAAACCGCCGGGCGGATCGGCCCCAGGCGCTCGGTGGCCTCGACGAACTCGGCCATGATCTCGAACACGCGCCAGGATTCACGCGCGGAGAGATTGGCCTCCTGGCTGCCGCCGGGGTCGACCATCGAGGGGAGTTTGGGCTTGATCATGGCCTGGGCCGGTGGAAAAAGTGGTGGGATTGTAGCGCCGACATCCCGGCGCACTATCGCGGCGACCTCCCGGATCGTAGGAGCGGGCTTGCCCGCGATGCAGCGGTGGCTATCGCGGGCAAGCCCGCTCCTACGCCGCGGTCGACCGCGGCTCAGAGCTTCCCGATCAAATTGATGAACCAGCCACGCGAACGGTAGGACAGGTCGGTGAGGTCATCGGAGAAGCGGGTGAAGTTGTAACCGGCGCCCAGTTTCACCTGCTTGTTCAGGTGCTTGTACACCCCGACCAACGCTCCGGCCTGGCTGTCACTGGCGGCATCCACGTTCAGCATGCGCAGTTCGGTGAGGATGTCCCACTCATGCACCCAATGCCAGTCGGCGCGCAGGATGCCCAGCCAGGCGGTGGAGGCGTACCAGTCGCCACTCGCCTTGGCGTCCTTCAACTCGCCCCGGCGCACCCCCAGCTTGCCGCCCACCGAAACCCAGGGACGGATGTCGTAGATGGTATCCACGGCGAGCACATGGCTCTTCTGGGCGAAGTCCGCCGCCAGGCTGTTGGAAAGCTGGCCCGGCGAGGGCAGGTTATAGAGGTAGGTGTACTTGAACAGGGTGTTCCAGCGGTCGTTCTTCACCGGGCGCCAGGCGTAGCCGGTGACCAGCTCCAGATACTCGCCGTCCTGGAAAGCGCCGCCGCTGCTGTGGGATGTGGAGAAGTTGAGGCGCCCGAGGAAGCGCCAATCCGGGTCGATCTGGTAGCCCAGGGTGTTCTTCATCAGCCAGGTTTCGCGGATGCCCGTGCTGCCCGCGCTGGTGTTGCTGTCCTCGTGCCGGTACTCCAGGGCGCCGGCATAGCGGGTGGCATCCTTGCGGTAGCCGACGGTCAAGCCCACCGCCTGGCGATCCATGTCCCCCGCCGCCGGGTCGGACAGCTTGCCGGACTCCAGCTTGAGCCCGTAGCTCCAGCGTTCATTGGGCGACAGATCGAGGCCGAAGGCGTGGATCAGGCCGGAGGGGCCGTCACCGTGCTGGTAGCGTTCCTCGGCATTGAGGCTGATCGCGTCGTTGAAACGGGTCTTGCCGCCCGTCGTGAGCAGGCCGGCGCGGCCGCGGAAACCGTCGTCGGTGCGATCCGGAGTCAGCGTGTAGTTGGTGTAGAGGCTGGAACGGTCATCCACCCGCCAATCACCGGAGACGCGCGCGCCGAAGCCGCCGTCGCCGTCGGACACCTCGCCGCCCAGCTTGAAGCGGTCGTTGACGCGCCGCTCGCCGCCGACGCCGTAGCGATCATTGCCCTTGCGGCTACCCGTTTTTTCCAGGGTGCCCTGGCCGAAGCCATAGGCGCTCCAGCCGGCTTTCTCCCCGGCGTCGGGCGTGTAATCCATGCGCAGCACGGCATCCTCGCGGCGGCCGGATTGCGCCAGGGTCGGGCTGATGCCGGCGCTGGTGTTCACGCCGGTGGCGCGCGTCGCGACATCGTCGCCGCGCAGCCCGACCCCGGCCTTCCAGTTGGCGTTGAGGGTGTGGCCGACGTTCACCTCGGCCGCCTTCCGGGTCTGGCTGGTGGCGTCCTTCTCGTCGAGTTTCAGTTTGAGTTCGGTGGCATCCGTCGCCTGCCAGGTGACACTGCCACCCTGTTGCGTGATGGCCTCGCCGCCGCTGCTGATCTGGCCGGGGCCGGAAAAACCGGCCTCGCGATCCTGCCAGTAGAAGGTCGCCTTGCCCTTGGCGCCTTCCGTGACCTCGGCGAAGTCGACGCCGGCTTCCACACGTTGCGCGTCGGCCTTGCCGCCTGCGGAGGTCACGCTATTGAAGCCGAAGCCGCCATTCTGCGAAGTCTGAAAACCGGAACCGGCGCCATCGGAACGCGCGCCTTCCACCTTCACGTAAGTGCCGGGCTTGTAACGCAGGGTGGCATCCACCCCCTTGAGGCGCTGGCGCGGGCCGTCCTGGCGGTAGCCGCTGGCGCCCACTTGCAGGTGGTCGTTCACCCAGGCACTGGCGCGGCCGCCCACCACCATGTTCTCCACGGCGGTCACCCCGGGCGCGTATTCATAGGTGGCGATCAGGTACACCGGATGCCCGGAAAGGTTGCCGGATTGCACCAGAGTGCCCGCGCCCGCCGTCGAGGCCAGCGCCTCGCGCAGGATGATGCGGCCTTGCAGCGCGTTCACCTCGTAATCCTGCACCGCGACGAGTTGCTGGGTCTTCAGCACCAGACCGGAGTCCTTGTCGCGGATTTCCACCCAGACCCGTTCCGAACCCGGCGTGATGTCCATGTTATGCAGGTAATAGAGGGAGCCGCCGGTGCCGCGAAATTCCTCGCGCGATTGCAGGGTGCCGGGGTCGGCGGCGAACACTTCCAGATTGCCGCGCTTCTCGCCGTATTTCGTCGCGGAATCGGACACCAGTTTGGCGCGCGCGCCATAGAGCGCGCGATTGAAGTTGGCGAACTCCGTGCCGGTCAGGCTGGTCTTGAAACTGCCCCACATCACCTGCGAATCGCCGCGCGCCAGGCGCACGAAGAACTTGCCCTGGGTGGGCGCGTCGTCGATGGCCGTGGAGTCGTCACCGTAGACCGGGTAGTACTTGTCCGGGTCGAGGCTGCGCAACAGATAGCGCGGATCCTTCTCGGCGAAGTTGCTGAACAGGCTCTTCAACGGCTGCTCGCGGGTATCGGCGCTGGCGGTGAGCAGCCAGTCGTTTTGCAACACCCCCCCCTTCACCTTGCCCTTGAGATAGAAGGCCAGACGGCCATCGACATACATCTTGTTGTCGAAATGGTCGGTCGCGTCCGCCGTCACCAGTTTGGCCGGGCCCGAGGTGGAATTGCGCCCCAGGGTGAGGTCGGCAATGCCCAGATAGAACCAGTCGTCGGCGGCGATGGAGAGGTTGCGCGAAAAACGCGCGATCCGGCCATCGGCCTTCCTGACCTCGACTTCCACCACATGCGGCCCGGCGGGCAGAATCTGGCGCGCGGCGAAGTCGCCCTTGGCATCCAGCGGCACCGGCTGGCCGAGGAAATAAACGGCTTCGCCCGGCTTGATGCCGCCGCCGTTGGCGGTCACCGCGCCGCCGTGGGTCTGGATGTTATGGATGGCGAGGCTGTTCTCGCCGTAACCGGCCAGCACATTATTGACCAACGACTCACGTTCGCGCTTCTCCACGTCGTCGGTCGGGCGCGCCTTGTCGGTCAGGTCGATGCGCTTGGGCCGGGTCTCGTCGAAACGGCCGCGCGCGTCGTAGACCCGCAGCACATAAACCACATGATCGTCCTTCAAACCTTTCGGCATCCAGGCGGCCGCCTGCCCCAGTTCCAGCGGCAACACCGCCAGCGGCGCGCCCTGGGTGGACACGCCCGGCGCGAACAGGCGCACCTCGGCCTTGGCGATGAACGCCGCGTAATTGCTCCAGCCAGTGATTTCCACCTGGCCGTCGCGCGGCACGGCGTTGGGCCAGGCATGAGCGTTGAGCACCGGGGTCTGTTCCAGTGCGTCGTAACGAATCTGGATGTCGGCCTTTTCCAGGGAAACATCGGTACAGCGCTGAATGTCCGGGTCGATCACCCCGGTATCGTCTTGTGGCACACCGTCGATGCTGATGCGAAACGGCACGTCTTCCGCCCGAATCCGCGTGGCCAACACCTCCTCGCAACTACGCGGGGGCGGTGGCGCGGCGGGCCGGGCCACGACCGCGACGGGAGACGTGGGGGCCGGCGTGGGTTCGGGCACGGGCACTGCCTCGACTAGCGGCGGCACCGGCACCACCACTTCTTCCCGATGCACCACCACGTCCTCGTACCAGGCGCGGATTTCCACGCGCCGGTTCTGCGCCATGCCTTCCGGGGTGTCGTTGCTCGCGAGCGGTTGAGCCGGGCCTTTGGAGTCGCTGCTGATGCGTTCCGCCGCCAAACCGAGTTGCGTCCCCAGATAGCCCGCGACGGTCTCGGCGCGAGCCTGGCCGAGGCCCTGGTTGTCGCCGTATTTCACCTTGCTGCGCGGCGACAGGCGCTGCGTGTCGGTATGGCCGATCACCTCGATACGCAGGTTCTGGCGCCCCTTCAAATGCGCCACCAGTTCATCCAGACGCGCCTTGAGCGGCGCGCCCAACTCGCTGCCGCCGGAGACAAAGGAAGAAGGCGCCAACTCGGTGCGCTCACCCGGCCGCGTTTCACGACGTTCTACGATGCGTCCATGTAGCGCAGGCGTCTCGCCTGCATTTTTGGCTTGCGGGAGCGGGGACGCCGGCGCCACCTCCGGCGACGCTGCAGGCGAGGACGCCTGCGCTACATGGGGTGTCGGTATCGCGGTCGCCTTCTTTCCCTGCGTTTGCAGGTCGGCATCCGACAACACAAAGGTTTCCGTCGCCAGCACCTGCTCGGCGTTGCTCGGCGTACCGCGCGCGCCCAGGCTGGCGCCGTGGTCGATGCGTTTGCCGTTCACTTGGCGGCAGGATTTCTCCTCCTTGCCATCCTTGTCCTTCTCGCACGGCACACAGGCGCCATCCACCTGGCAGAAACGTGGTTCCTCGGCGGCGAACAGCGGGGTGGAAGCCAACAGCAGACAGAGCAGTTTCTTGTTCATGGTTTTGCGTCCGGCGGCTCTCATTTCGCGCTCCCGCGCACGGCGCGCTCAAAGATTTCTTCCTCGAACACCAGGGTGTAGCAACACCCCTGGGCCTTCCACAGTTCCTCCAGGCGTTCCCTGACCGCGCGCAGACGCGCCTTCGCCAGATCGCCCCCTTCCTTGCCGGACTGATAGGCCAGCCGCACGACCGAAGGCTTGGCGCGCAGGGTCTCCGGCAGCTTGTCCAGCGCCCCCGCCAGAGCGGCGGCGGGATCGGCCTTGCCGGCCTGGAAGGCCGCGTCAGACAACTCCAGGCGCACCACGCGGTGGATGGCCGCGCCGAAGTTCAGCTTCACCATCTTGCCGCGCGTGGTGCGCACCTCACGCGGATTCTCGGTGGTCAGGCGGTAACCGGAAGGCAGGCTGCGCTCATCCAGCTTCATGATGAAGTTGGAACCGCGCTGCGCCTGCGGGATGTCGGCACAGGCCACATGGAAGCGCCCGTCCTTGTCCGTGGTCACCAACAGGCCGCGCGCGGTGGCGACGCGCACATTGGGAATGCCCGGCTCGCCCTCGTCCTGGTAACCGTTGGCGTTCTTGTCATCGAACACCTTGCCGATGAGGTCGGAGCAATCGAAGGTGGGGTCGGGAACGACGCGGACGGTGGCGGCGGCGGTGTTGGAAATCTGCGTATTGACCACAGTATTCACCGCCCAGATCTGGTTGGTGTACTCACCCTCGCCCACGCCCGCGCCTACCACCAGCAGCAGCTTGATCCGCTTGCACGACTGGGCCGTGCCGCTGGCGGTGAAGGTGCGATTCGTCCAAGTCAGGGTACGGCCATTGACCGTCGGTTCCAGATGCACGGGCGCGATCGGTCCGTTGCAGTCGTCGTCCCAGGTCGCGCTTCCCGTTTTGTACTTGAAGCCCGGCGGCAACAGATCGGGCAAATCGACGTTACTGAGGGTGCCGTTCAGCGTATTGGTCGCGGTGATGGTGTAAGGCACCAGGTCGCCCTTGGAGACGTTGATCAGCGGCGTCGTCTTGGTCATCCGGATGGCGCCGGAGAGCACCGGATCGAGCGGGATGTGGTTGTTGACGACGTTGGCGGAGGTACCCAAGGTGATCGAAAAATCGTAAAAATACTGGCTCGAAGCCTGGTTGCCCGCTGCCAGTAACCCCGTATCCACGGGGCAGGCGCCGGCCAGACCGACATGCGAGGTGACCGCCCGGTAATCGGTTACGGCCGGCCCCGTGTCAAGGCTGCGCACCTTGGCCGGGCTAGGCACACCCAGCACACCCAGAACGCCTCCGCAGGCAGGCACCAGAGCCGAGGGAGCGGGCAGATAGCCACCAGGAACAACAGTCACTTTAAGGGTATAGGTGGTTGAGCCTGGGCAACCCGGCGGCGGGCCGGGCAGCAGCCAGAATTCATAGTAACCATCACTTCCCGTAGTGACAGGATTGCCACCCAACAGACAGGAGGCGGGCACCGTGCCGCCGGGGTAGCGCAATTCCACCACCGCGCCCTGAAGTGGTTTCCCGGTCACGGAGTCGTAGACCACCCCGGAAGGATCCAGTGGCAGATTCTGGTTCACCACGTTATCCCCGGACGCCAGTGTCAGATTGCGAATCGTGCCGTAGGTGAGGTCTACGCCGGGCTGGGCTGAAACCGGCTTGCCATAAACACTGCTGGTTTCAGGGTGAAGAAAGCGGACTTCATAAGTCCCAGGTATCAACTGGGTAAAACGGTAGTTGCCACTGGCATCCGTCGTGGTACTGGCGAGCAGCGTATAGCGGGTATCTGTCGGCAAATCGCGCTGGATCAATTCCACCGTCCAACTCGCACAGCGAGCACCACAAGATGCGTCGTTATTGGCGCGGTCATGGTTGGAATCTAGCCAGACCGTGCCAGACAACTGGGCCGGCGCGGCCATTCGTTCACCGAAGTCGTAGCCCGTGCCATTGGCGCCGGCGGCGGGGAAGGGGATGGCGCTGATCACGTCGTTGCCCAGGGTGCCGCCCAGGCTACCCACCTTGTCTTGGCCGTCGGTAAATCCAGTCGGCGCACTGGGAGGGTTGTACTCGGTGAGGGTGTAACCCGTCCCATTCGGCACGGGCAATCCGGGGAAGCTGTAGGTGCCGTCCACGCCGGTGGTCGCGGTGCGCGAGACCGGCTGGTCGTTGGCATCGGTACCGGCCAGCGTGAGCGTCACGCCGGCAATGCCCGGTTCATCCGGCTGGCGTATGCCATCGGTGTTGCCGTCGTGGTACACCCGCCCGGCCAGACTGCCGCCCAGTTCGCCGAAGTTGTAGTTGACGGCGGCCTGGCCGTAGCTCGACAGCACGATGCCGGTGATGGTGTCGTTGCCCGCGACTCCCGCCGTGGTCGCCCCCGTGCCGGCCTTGTCGATGCCATCGACCCAGGCGGTGGGATGGGTTTCTGTCAGGGTGTAGGTGCCGGGACGCACGCCGGCAAAGCTGTAAGCGCCGCTATCGTTGGAAGTGGACGTGGTAGTGGTGCGGTCGACCAGCTGCCCCAGATCATCGGTGCCGGTCAGGTGGATGCTGACGCCACGGATGCCGAGCGTTTCCCCGCTTTCCTTGTCGCCATTGTTGTTGGCGTCGAACCAGACAAAACCGGAAATACCCGCCTCCACCCGTTCGCCGAACAGATAACCGCTGGCAGCGGTATTTCCAGGCAGGGTGATGCTGGTAATCGTGTCGGTCAATTTGCTGCCGACAACCACCGTGCCCGCCTTGTTGTCGAGGCCATCGACGTAGCCTGTGGGCTGCGTCTCGGTAAGGGTGTAGCCGCCAGCACCGGAGGGGGACAGGTCGCTGAAGGTAAAGATACCGCCACCCGCCGTGGCGACCGTGGTATCCACGGTATTGTCGTAAGCGTCGGTGCCGGTGAGGCGGACGTTCACCCCGTCAATGCCAGTTTCGGCAACCCCCGCCATGCTGCCGTCGTCATCGGCGTCGTCGTAGACGAAGCCGGTCAGGCTGGAACGCTGCACGGGGAGATCGAGACACTGATTGGTGCTGTTGCCTGAAACGTTGTCCACTTCACTGGTGCTGGCCGTGGCGCAGTTCTGTTTGGTGGCCGTGTAGGCGGTGACCCGGGAGGGGATGGTGACGGTGACCACCTGGCCATTGGTGACCTGGCCGAAATTACAACTGAGGACTTGCCCGCTGGTGGCGCAAGTACCGGAACCGCCGCCGGAATTGCTCCAGCTCGGGGCCGCGCCAAAGAAATCCACCCCCGCCGGCAGAGTGTCGGTCACGGTGGTCTGGTTGCTATCCCCGGGGCCCAGGTTGGTTACGGTGAGCAACCAGTTGAACGGCTGGCGCAACTGCACCGGATTGACGCTGGCGCTTTTTACCAGCCGCAGATCGACCAGCGCGCGCACCGTGGTGGTTTCAACCGCCACGTTGTTCGGGAGGGCGGTATCCGTCTCATTGCTGGAAACCGTCGCGCTGTTGCTGAAGATGCTGCCGCCGGTGGCGGGCGCCTCGTTGACCCGGAAACGCAGGTAACGATCCACAGAGGCATTGGCCTCCACGCTGGCGGGAAGGGTACAGGTCAGATTGAGGGCGACGCCGGCACCGGAAGTCGTCCCCACGTTATTGCAGATGTCGCCATCGACCGCGCCGATGCTGGCGTCATCGCCCAGAAAGGTGATGGTCTTGCCGGCGGGGGGGGTGATGCTGTCGGTGAAGGCTACCCCCGTGGCGAGGGAAGGCCCACGGTTGGTGATGCGCAGCTTGTAGGTGATGACGTTATTGGCGGGGGTGAGCGGATCGTAGCCCATGGGGTCGGGCCCGGATGGCGGGAGGTCGTTCTTGTTCACCAGCACATCCACCTCGGCGGGCTGGATGGTGAGCGTGGCGGTCTTGCTGTTGTTGCCGTTGTCGGTGATGTCGCTCACGGACTCGAACGTTGTGGTGTCGATAGTGGCGGTATTCGACAGGGTGCGGTTACCCCCCTGGCCCGCCTGCCAGTTCGGGCGGATCACCACCGTGACGGTGTGCGAGGCGCCGCTGGCCATGCTGCCGATAACGCAATTCAGGGTAGGACTGCCGGGGCCGTAGCTGTTGCCGGCGGTCAGGCCTGAACAACTGCCATGGCTCGCGGAATAGGAAATCAGGGTAAAGCCGGCGTCGCCGCCGGGCACGGTAAACACATCATCCACCGTGACGGCGGCGGCTGTGGCGGGGCCATTGTTGCGGAAGGTGAGGACATAGGTGGCGTTCACCCCCGCTTTCACCGTATCGGGGATGACGAGCTTGCTCTGCAGTTCGACATCGGCGATGGCTTGCGACGTCACGGTGGCCGACGCGCTGTTGTTGCTGGGATCAGGGTCGCCCAGGGTAGTGGAGGTGACCGTGGCGGTATTGTTCAGCGTGCCTTCGGTCAGCGGCCGAGTGACCATGATGGTGAAGGTGGCGCTCTTGCCGTTCTCGATCACGCCACCGGTCTGGGTGCAGGTCACGGTGGAGCCGGTCGTGCAACTGAACGTGGGTTGCGCGCCCGCGTTATTGCTGGCGGTCATGCTGGCGCTGACGCCGGTGCCGGCGACATAACCGGGAATGGGGTCGCTGACCACCACGCCGTCGGCACCGCCGGGGCCGTCGTTGGTGACGACCAGGGTGTAGGTGATCGACGATTCGTTGTTGGTCAGAACGGTATCGCCGCCGGCATCGGCGGTTTTACTGATCCGGAGGTCAACGACCTGGGCGCTTGGCGTCGATGTGACGCTGCGGGTCTGGCAATTGTTGCCCGGCACCGCGTCAAACGGGGGGCCTCCGGCATAGACCGCGCAGGCGGTGTTGGACAGCGAACCCGATGCACCTGCGGTAGTGGTGATGATCAAGTCCGTCGTCACCGCCCCCATCGCCAGCGCGGCGCTGTAGGTACAGGTCACGATTTGCGGAGCGCCCGCCACCAGGCAACTCCAATTGCTGCCTGAGTGGGAAACATAAGTCTCGCTGGCGGACAACAGCGTATCGGTCACCGTCACCGTACCCGCGCCGGCGCTGCTGGGGCCGTTGTTGGTGACCCGCATGGTACTGGTCATGTTCGCGCCTTCCGCCACCGGATTGGGTGTCTTGGTCTTGCTCACGGACAGGTCAACACCGTCCGGCGCCACGTTGAAAGTGAGGTCGTACTGATTGTTGGCCGGATCGGGATCCGCCTGAACCGCGCTCGCGATCTCGACGTGGTTGGTGTACGCCGTGCTCGTCGCCACCACGGGAGCGGTCGCGGTAAGGGTGATGGGAACGCTGGCACCGACGCTGAAACTCGCGCGGGTACAGGTCACCACCCCTGCGGCCTCGTTACACGTCCAGCCGCTGCCACTGGCGCTGACGTAGGTGAAGCCGGCCGGCAGGGTGTCGGCGAGGGTGACGCTGGTCGCGGTGAAGGGGCCGCCATTGACCGGCGTGATGGTGAAGGTGGCGGCCTGCCCGCTGATGACGGGCGAGGGCGACACGGTCTTGTTCACGCGCAGATCGGCCCCCTGGGTTACTGAAATATCGGCGGTTCGGGTGTTGTTGTTCGGTTCCGGGTCATTGACGGTGGACGCGACCGTGGCGGTATTGGTCAAGGTGCCGGTCACCGCGCCGGTGACCCGGCCGACCACGGTAATGTCTGCCGCAGCGGTGCCGTTGGCCAGCGCCACGCGAGTGCAGGTCACCACTTGCCCGGCGACGCCACAGCCCCAGCCCGTACCCGAGGCAGAGACATAGGTCATGTTGGTGGGCAATGTGTCGGTGACCGTCACCACCCCCGAATCGTTGGGGCCGGCGTTGTTCACCGCCAGGGTGAAGGACGCAGTGGCGCCCGCCACCACGCTGGAGGGAGGCGCGGGCGTCGCGGTCTTGAGCAGCACCAGATCGGCGCCGTTATCAATGGTGGTGTTTTGCGTCAGGCTGTTGTTGCCGGTGTTGGCGCCTTCATTGCTGGCCGTCACGCTGGCGCTCGCGTTGAGCGTGTCCCCGGTGCTGGCGGTGGTTCGCACCACGACGTTGATGGATTTGACCGGCCCGCCGGCCAGGCTGCCCAGCATGCTCCCCAGGTTACAGGTCACCGTGCCGGGGGTGGCACCGTTGTGGGTACACCCCTGGCCGCTGGTTACCGAGACAAACTGGGTCGTGGCCGGCAGCGGCAGGGTCAGCACCACCCCGTTAGCAGTATCCCCGGCGTTGTTTTCCACATTGAGGGTGTAAGTAAACGTCCCTCCTCGGGTGGCCGGATCCGGATCATCGACGAATTGGGATAGTTGGATGTCAACCGCGTGTGACTGAGAAAACACACTCAATAGAACAACGCTCAGAACCCCGCGCAGCAGATGGCCGAATTTGCCAAGACTGGATATTTGGACAGACATTTGAACCTTCCCGTATTGGTTTTCCACCCGCGTCCCGCGAGCAAACGGGGCGAGTATATCGACATGCACATCGGCTTAGTGTGAGGCGGGTCATACGCCACCGCATCAGCCACCCCGGCCCATGCCCGCGCCGCGTTGACACTACAATCGCCGCCTCGTTTCGATGGAATTCGCCATGCCTCACACCCTCCTGCTGGTCGACGGTTCCAGTTATCTCTATCGCGCCTTCCACGCCCTGCCCGACCTGCGTTCGCCCGAGGGCGCGCCGACCGGCGCGCTGTATGGCGTCATCAACATGCTGAAGCGGCTGCGCCGCGATTACCCCAGCGCCTACGCGGCCTGTGTGTTCGACGCCAAGGGCAAGACCTTCCGCGACGACTGGTATCCCGAGTACAAGGCACACCGCCCGCCGATGCCGGACACCCTGTCCTGCCAGATCGCGCCGCTGCATGAAGCGGTGGTCGCCCTGGGCTGGCCGCTGTTGATGCTGGACGGAGTGGAGGCCGACGACGTGATCGGCACCCTGGCGGTTCAGGCCGAGGCGGCGGGGATGGAGACGGTGGTGTCCACCGGCGACAAGGATCTGGCGCAACTGGTGACGCCGAAGGTGCGCCTCATCAACACCATGACCAACGAGGTGCTGGACGAGGCGGGCGTGCTGGCCAAATTCGGCGTGCCGCCCGCGCGCATCGTCGAATACCTGACCCTGGTGGGCGACACGGTGGACAACGTGCCGGGCGTGGACAAGGTGGGGCCGAAGACGGCGGTGAAGTGGCTGGCCGAGTTCGACGGCCTCGACGCGCTCATGGCGCGCGCCGGCGAGGTCAAGGGCAAGGCTGGCGAGAACCTGCGCGCGGCACTCGACTGGCTGCCGATGGCGCGCAGGCTGGTGACGGTGAAGACGGATGTGGCCCTGCCTTCTCATGTGAATAATCTGGGCTGGCGCGAAGAAGACCGGGAAAAGCTGGCTGAACTGTTTGAGAAGTACGGGTTCCGAACCTGGCTGCGGGAGGTTTCACTCCCCTCTCCTGCGGGCGGGATACCGAAGGGCAGGGGTTTCATCAGAGGGGCCGGGGGTGATGGCATATCCGTGACTGATGCAGCGGCCAATCCCCCTCACCCCGGCCCTCTCCCGCCCGCGGGAGAGGGAGAAAACCCGCGTGGTGCGGTCGAACGCCGCTACGAGTCCATCCTTGATGAAGCCACCCTGACCCGCTGGCTGGACAAGCTGGAGAAGGCCGAACTGATCTGCCTCGACACCGAAACCACCAGCCTCGATCCGATGCGGGCGCAACTGGTGGGCATGTCGTTTTCCATCGAATCCGGCGAGGCCGCCTATCTGCCCCTCGCCCACCACTACGCCGGGGCGCCGGCGCAGTTGCCGCTGGCCGCGACCCTGGCGCGGCTGAAGCCGCTGCTGGAGGACGCCAGCCGGCCCAAGGTCGGGCAGAACCTGAAATACGACTGGCATGTATTGATGAACCACGGCGTCGATCTGCAAGGCATCGTCCACGACACCCTGTTGCAGTCCTACGTGCTGGAGGCGCATCAGCGCCACGACATGGACACGCTGGCGGCGCGGCACCTGGGGGAAACCACCATCAAATATGAGGAGGTGTGCGGCAAGGGCGCCAACCAGATCGGTTTCGATCAGGTCAGCGTGGAGCACGCCACCGCCTACGCGGCGGAGGACGCCGACATCACGCTCAGGCTGCATCAGGCCATGTACCCGTCCATCGCCCGCGAATCCGGCCTCGACAAGGTCTACCGCGACATCGAGATGCCCCTGCTGCCCATCCTGGCGAGGATGGAGCGCACCGGGGTGAAACTGGACGCCGATCTGCTGCGCGCGCATTCCGTCACTCTCGGCCGCGAGATGCTGGAGATCGAAAAGAAGGTGCATACGGCCGCCGGGCAGCCGTTCAACCTCAACTCGCCCAAGCAACTGGGCGAAATCCTGTTCGGCCAGTTGGGCCTGAAACCGAAGAAGAAGACGCCCGGCGGCGCGCCTTCCACCAATGAAGACGCCTTGCAGGAACTGGCGCTGGATCACCCCCTGCCGAAACTGATCCTGGAATACCGCGGCCTGGCCAAGCTGAAATCGACCTACACCGACAAGCTGCCGGGCATGGTCAACCCGGCCACCGGGCGGGTGCATACCACCTATTCGCAGGCGGTGGCGGTCACCGGCCGGCTGGCCAGTTCCGACCCCAACCTGCAGAACATCCCGGTACGCACGATGGAGGGCCGCAAGATCCGCGAGGCGTTCATCGCCGAGCCAGGGCATGTCATCGTCTCCGCCGATTACTCGCAGATCGAGTTGCGGATCATGGCGCACCTGTCCAATGACGCCGGCCTGCTCAAGGCCTTCTCCGAGGACGCCGACATCCACGCCGCCACCGCCGCCGAGGTGCAGGGCGTGGCGCTGGAAGCCGTGACGCCGGACATGCGGCGCATGGCCAAGGCGGTGAATTTCGGCCTGATCTACGGCATGTCCGCATTCGGCCTTGCCGCGCAACTGAACGTCGAGCGCGGCGTCGCGCAGGTCTACATCGACCGCTATTTCGCGCGCTATCCCGGCGTCGCCGAATACATGGCGCGCACTCGCGAACAGGCGAAAACCCAGGGCTATGTGGAAACCCTGTTCGGCCGCCGCCTCTACCTGCCGGAACTTCTTGGCGGGAGTGGAGGCAACGGCGCCGCCCGCCGCCAGGGCGCCGAACGCGCCGCCATCAACGCGCCCATGCAGGGCACGGCGGCCGACCTGATCAAACTGGCGATGATCGCGGTGCGCGGCTGGCTGGACGGGGCCAGGCTGAAATCGAAACTCATCATGCAGGTGCATGATGAACTGGTGCTGGAAGTACCCGAGGACGAGCTGGAAATCATCCGCGCCGGCCTGCCGGCGCGGATGGCGGAGGTGGCGCGGCTGGCCGTGCCGTTGAGGGCGGAAGTGGGCGTGGGCGCGAACTGGGAGGCTGCGCACTGAGCACACACTGCGCGCGCCTTATCGGCGAAATCGCAAGGGAGCGGCCGCACCCCCTGTAGCGCCGGCGTCCCGCCGGCTCGTCCTTCCAATCAGACCGGCGAGCCTTGAACCTATTTCCCGCAGTTGCAGGTGCCGTAGGAGCGGGCTTGCCCGCGATAGAACGCAGCCATTCGCGGGCAAGCCCGCTCCTACGAGTGACGTTTCCACTCACCCCGCAGGTGAAGCGAACAATCACCGGTCATGCCTTTGCCCACGCAGCTTTCGAGCTGCGTGGCATGGTCGTACTGGTCGAAAAATCTTTTCGCCATTAAGCGTCCGTTAAGTCTCGGCGCGAATAATGACCCTACCGAACGCCAAGACGGACGGTAGTTCACCCCCCCCCGTACATCCTCTGGAGACACTCATGAACAAGACCCTGATCGCCCTGCTGACCGCCGCTTCCTTCCTGACCCTCGGCGCCGCCCAAGCTGCTGACAAGCCGATGGACAAGCCCGCCGCCGAAGCCGCTTCCCCCGCCGATGCCGGCGCCAAGCCCGCGAAGCATGCCAAGAAGGCCAAGCACAGCAAGAAGGCCAAGAAAACCGAAGAGAAGAAAACCGAAGGCGCCGCCAAGTAATCGGCCGCGCACTCTGAAAAGCCGGGCGACGCGAGTCGCCCGGCTTTTTTATGGCCACCGGAGAGAAAATGGCGCAATGATTCCTTCCACCCCCCGGCGCACCTGGTTGTTTCTCGGCGCCAGTTGCCTGTTCTATTTCGCTCCCGATCTGTTGCTGCCCTCAGACTGGAGCCAGGCCCGCATTTACCCGCTGTTGTCTTCCCTGTACCAGGGCGTGCTGGTGCTGCTCGGTTTCGGCTTCGCGCCATCCATCTGCCGCGCGCTCGTTGTGCGCGAGGTCAATGACGGGCCGTTGCCGTTGGCCGTGGATCGGGCGCGGGCGCTATTGCCCGGCGAGGCGTATCCACTTCCACCGCTGGTGATTGCCGATCACCCTCTTCCCTTCGCGCTGACCGCCGGTTTGCTGCCGAAACATTGCCGGATCTTCGTTTCATCCGCCCTGGTCAGCCGCCTCTCCGGCACGGGACTGCGTTTCCTTCTTGCCCGAGCTGTCGTGCATGCCTCGTTACGCCAAAGGTTGGTGGCGCTCCTGCCCATCCTGGCTTTCACCGTACTGGTGCCGGACAACCCCAAGGGGCTGAATACCTGGCTGGTTCTGGGTGGATTTCTTGTGCTCTGGCTGCTCCTGCACTGGTTGTTCGAACTGGATGCGGATCGGCGCGCCGCCCGCCTCATGGGTTCAGGCGGCGGGGATGGCTTGCGTGAAGTGGTGGCCGCCAGCCACTCCGCGCCGGGCTGGCTGACCCCACGTCCACCGTTGCGCTGGCGTTTGCGAGTGGTTGACCATTGATCCTGGAAACGGCAGTTGAACGCTGATTCGTACACCTGCCGGCGTTTCCACATGCGGGTTGAGCCGACGCCGGCGCCAAGCCCGCGAAGAAAGCCAAACCACGGCCATGCCGCCATCAATACTTCAGGGAGAGGAATCAGTCCTGTCGACGAAACGCGAGTACGGCGTTGCCGCCGCCGAAGGCGAAGGAGTTGCTGATGGCGGCGCGCAGATCCGGCGCTTCGCGGCCCGCGCCTCTCACCACGGGCACGGCGCAGGCCGGGTCGAGAGCGGAACAATGGGCGGTGGGCGGAATCCGCCGGTACCGCAACGCCAGCACCGTGATGGCGGCCTCCAGAGCGCCGGTCGCGCCGAGCAGATGGCCGTGCATGGATTTGCTCGAACTGACCGCCAGCCCGTCGAGGTGTTCACCCCAGACTTCGGCCAATGCCTGACACTCGACTTCGTCGCCCGCGCGGGTGGCGGTGGCGTGGGCGTTGCAATAACCGACCTCGGCCGGATGCAGACCGGCGGAGGCCAGCGCCGCCCGCATCGCGGCGGCCTGCCCGGACGCGGCCGGTTTGCTGAGATGGCTGGCGTCACTACTCATGCCGATGCCCGCGACCAGCGCATGGATGCGGGCGCCGCGCGCCAGGGCGCGCTCGACCCGTTCCAGGATCAGCACCGCCGCTCCCTCGGCCAGAACCAGGCCGGTGCGGTCGCTGGAGAATGGCCGGCAAGCTGAAGCCGGGTCAAGCGGATCGGGCGCGGCGAGTGTTCGCATGGCCTGCCAGGCCCGTACCACGCCCGTTGCCAGCGGCGCCTCGGCGCCGCCGGCATAAGCTACATCGACATCGCCACGTTGCACCGCGCGAAAAGCTTCGCCAATGGCGACGTTGGAAGAAGCGCAGGCAACGGAATAGGTCAGCGCCGGCCCGGTGATGCCCAGGCGCATGGCCAGATGCGCCGCCGGGGCGTTGGTCATGCCGGCGAGAACCGAAAGGGGGGGCAGGCGTTGCGAGCCGAAATGCGCCGCGTAAGCGGCCTCGACCGACAGCGCGCCGCCCATCGCACAGCCGAAGTAGATGCCGGTGCGTTCCGGCGCGGCATCCAAACCCTGCCCGGCATCGCGGCGCGCCAGTTCCGCCGCGACCACCGCGAACTGGCTGACGCGATCGACCCCGAGGAGTTGCAAGCGGTTGAACCAGGGTGCCGGGTCAAAATCCACCTGCCCAGCGACGGCCGGGGTATCGCCAAACGCTCCCTCCAGCGGGCCGATGCCGGAGCGCCCCGCCATCAGCGCCACGAAGAGATCCTCCGGCGTGTTGCCCAGCGGCGAGATCAGGCCAAGGCCGGTAACGGCAACCACCCTGTTCATATTCAGATTGTCGCGGCCAGGGTTTCGTCGACCAAGGCAGCCAGTTCGGTCAGATTATTGATGGGCCGGTCTTCGGGGAGATCGACGTCGAAATATTCCCCGATGTCGAACAACAACTCGATCAGGCCGAGGGAATCCAGGCCGAAATCGGAGAACGGCCGGTTCGGATCGAGATCCGCCGTGGCGATGCCGAATTTTTCGGCGATCCGTTGTTGGATCGTTTCCAGTGTGGTGGTCATGGCGCGGGCGGTCGGATAGCAAGGAGGGAATCGGAAGTTAACGACTCGTTAGCGGAAATTTGCCGCATGAAGCCGGCAATTTCACTGACGACCGTGTGGCGATCATTATCCAGGGTAATCATGTGGTAACTGTTTTCCAGCACCACCAGCCGTTTGTCCGCCGTGGCCAGTTGCCGCATGAGCAGTTCCGGGCCGCGCAGGCTGGTGACTTCATCCTCGCGGGCATGCAGGATCAGCGTGGGGGCATGGATGCGCGGCAGGGAAAGGCGCACGTGCCGGATCAGGCGTTCGGCTTCGTGGATGGCCCATAACGGCAGGTGCGATGCTCCCGCGCCGGACAAGTGGCGCTCGCGCATTTCGCGGGCAACCCATTTGCGTATTTGCGGGTTCTTGACGCCATAGGGCTCCTGTTCGGCGAACTTGATCCAGCGCCGCAAGCCCGGCAGATAGCCGATGTGGCGCAGATGGCGCAAACGCGGCAGGCCCCAACCGTCGTAGTACAGCGTGGGCGAGAGCAGGATCAGGCCGGCGACCCGCTTCGGATTGGCCAGCGCCAACGCCAGCGCCAACGCCAGCGCCAAGACAGCGCCGATGCACAGGCCGCCCAGCACCACCGGGCCATCGCCATCGCTCAGGCGATGCAGTTCCCGCTGTCCGGCGGCGAGCCAGTTGCGCCAGGAATGCGGCCGCATCGGCCCGGTGGCGGAATAATCGGGCAATTCCGGGGTGTGGATCGCGACGCCCTCGCGCAGCAAAGTGTTGCGGATGGTCGAGAACTCCCGGGGCGAACTGGCCAGGCCATGCAGCAACATGCAGGGCGCGCAGGCATCCGTTCGCGACGCGGCGAGCCCGCCCACCGATGGCGCCGATCCGGGCAGGGGCTGGCGCTCGGCGAGACCCCGGATTTCCCCGCCGGCCCGGAAGTGGGCGATCGCCGTGGCCGGGCTCATCGTTTGTCTCCGCCCCATTGATGGGCCATGGCATAGAGGGTCGGCAACACCACCAGGGTGAGCAGGGTCGCGCTAATCAGGCCGCCGATCACCACCACCGCCAGGGGACGCTGGGTTTCCGCGCCGATGGCGTGCGACAGGGCCATCGGCAGCAGCCCCAGCATGGCCAGCAGACCGGTCATGAGCACCGTGCGCATGCGCAGCATCGCGCCATTGGTCACGGCATCCACCCAGGACTGGCCTTCACCACGCAACTGGTTGAAGGTGGTGATCATCACCACCCCGTTGAGAACCGCCTGGCCGAACAGGGCGATGAAGCCGATGGCCGCCGACACCGACAGGGGAATCCCGGTGAGGAACAGGCCGAGGATGCCGCCGATCATGGCGAAGGGGATGTTGAGCAGGATCAGCGCGGCGTTCTTGAACGATTTGAAGGCGTCGAACAGCAGCACGAAGATGAGCAGCACACTGATCGGCACGATCACCGCCAGGCGCGCCATCGCGCGTTCCTGGTTTTCAAACTCGCCCGACCAGGTGATGCGGTACTCGGGCGGCAACTTCACCCTGGCTTGCACGGCCTGCTGCATGTCGGCCACCACGCTGCCCATGTCGCGGTCGCGGATGAACACGCCGATGGCCATGACCCGGCCACCGTTCTCGCGGGCGATGTTCATGGCCCCCGAGGCGGCGGAAAAACGCGCCACCTCGTCGAGCGGAACGTGGGCGCCACTGGGTGTGCTAATCAGGATGTCATGCATCCGCGCCAGCACCCGATCCGGTTCCGCCAGCCGCACCATGACCACGAAGCGGCGCTCACCTTCCCATATCTGGGTGGCTTCCTTGCCGCCCAGCGCGGTCTCGATCATGTCCTGGATGTCGGCCACGCGCAGCCCGTAGCGCGCCGCCTTGTCGCGATCCACCTCGATGCGCCATTGCGGCAACGTGCCGGCGCGGTCGATGAAGGCGCGATTGACGCCGCGCACATGGGAAATGGCGCCCAGTATTTCCTGGGACGTCTGGCGCAGGGTTTCGCTATCCGCGCCGAAAACCTTGATCACGATCTGGCCGTCGATCTGGGAGATGTTCTCCAGGACGTTGTCGCGGATCGGCTGGGAAAAGCTGGCATCCACGCCGGGCAGTTTTTCCACCTCGGCTTCCATCTGCCGCAACAGATCTTCCTTCTTCATGCCGGAGCGCCAGGTATCGGCCTCTTTCAGGTCCACCAGCACCTCGGCCATGTTGATCGCCTTGGGATCGGTGCCGTCCTCCGGGCGGCCGGCCTTGGACACCACCGACGCCACCTCCGGCACGCGGCGCAGCGCCTCGCGGATCTGGCGGGTCAGAGACTTGGCCTCCGGGATGGAAATACTGTTGGGCATGGTGACGTTGACCCAGATCGAGCCCTCGTCCAGCTCCGGCAGGAACTCGGTGCCCAGGCGCGGCACCAGCGCCAGACTGGCCACCAGGGCGGCCAGGGCGACGCCCAGCACGGCGCGGCGATGGCCGAGCGCCCAGGCCAGGCTCGGCCGGTAGACGCGGGCAAACGCCTCGACCAGGCGGTTGTGTTCGTGCGGCAGGTGCTTGGGCAGGAAATAGCGCGCGAGCAGCGGCACCAGGGTCAGCGACAGGATCAGCGCCACCACCAGGGCCGACACCACCGACCAGGCCATCGGCGAGAAGATGCGCCCCTCGTGGCGTTGCAGGGTGAAGATGGGCAGGTGCGCGGCGATGATGATAAGCATCGAGAAGAAGGTGGGCCGCCCCACTTCCGTGGCCGCCTCCTGGATGATCTTCAGGCGCGACTTGCCGGAGTGCTCGCTGGCTTCGGACAGGCGCCGGAAGATGTTCTCCATGACGATCACGGCGCCGTCGACGATGATGCCGAAGTCCATCGCTCCCAAAGACAGGAGGTTGGCCGGGATGCCCTTGAAGGTCAGCCCGAGGAAGGTGCCAAGCAGGGACAGCGGAATCACCAGGGCGACGATGAGGGCGGCGCGCAGGTTGCCGAGGAACAGGAACAGCACCAGCGACACCAGCAGCGCGCCTTCCACCAGGTTGCCGAACACGGTATGCAGGGTCTTGTCGATGAGCCAGGCGCGATCGTAGAACGGCTCGATGCTCACTCCCGGCGGCAGAATGCCGTGGTTGAGCTGGGCCACCTTGTCCTTGACCCCCTTGAGCACGTCGGAGGGGTTCTCGCCCTTGCGCATGACCACGATGCCGGTGACGGCGTCGTCGTCATCATCGCGCCCGACGATGCCCTGGCGCGGGATGTTGCCCACCCCCACGGAAGCCACATCACGCACCAGCACCGGCACGCCGTCGCGCGCGAGCACCACCACGTTCTCGATGTCCCTGGCGCCGGTGAGCAGGCCGATGCCGCGAATCAGGTATTGCTGGCTGCCCTGGGCCACATAACCGCCGCCGGCGTTGGCGTTGCCGCGCTGCAAGGCGGTCACCAGATCCTGCAGGCCAATGCCACGGTCGCGCAATTTGGCCGGGTTGGGGCGCACCTCGTAGGTCTTGATGCTGCCGCCCATGGTGACCAGGTCGGCGACGCCGGGCACCTGGCGCAGTTGCCGTTCCACCACCCAGTCCTGCAGTGTGCGCAGGTCCTGCGAGGACATGCCCTTGCCGCGCAACTGGAAGCGAAATATCTCGCCGATGGAGGTGGACAACGGCGCCAACTGCGGCTCGACCCCATCCGGCAGGGCCGCGCCACGCAGGCGCTCGTTGACCTGCTGGCGAGCGAAATAGGCATCCGCCTGATCGTCGAAGGTGATGGTCAGAAACGACAGGCCGAACTGGGTGTGGGAGAACACCCGCACCGAATGGGGCAGTCCGGACAGAGCCACCTCCAGGGGAATGCTGACCTGCTTTTCCACTTCCTCGGCGGCGCGGCCGGGGTAGAGGGTGATGACCGTCACCTGAGTGTCGGAGACGTCCGGAAAAGCCTCGACCGGCAGCGCCTTGAACGCCGCGATGCCGGCGCCGATGAACAGCAGCAGCCCCAGCACGACGAACATCGGCTGGTTGAGCGCGAGATTGACCAGGCGGCGGATCATTTGGACTCCAGCATCTGCTGGAGCAGGAGCGCGCCTTCGGTCACCACCTTCTCACCGGCTTGCAGGCCGTCCCGGATCAGTGTGCGCCTGTCGTTGCGGACCTCGCCGCTGACCAGGCGGCGCTGGAAGCGGCCACGACCCGCCTCGACGAACACATACTGTTTCTGGCCGATGAGAATCACCGCCGCGTCGGGCACCTCGACACCACCCGCAGCCGGCTTGCCGACCAGGCCGGAGGCGAACATCTCGCCTTTCAGCTTGCGCTCGCGGTTATCCACCCGCGCCCGCACCGTGAGCGTGCGTTTGTCCGCATCGACGAAATCGGCTACCTGGATGACGCGCGCCTGGAAGCGCTGGCCGGGCCAGGCGCTCACCGTGAACTCGACTTTCTGGCCGGTCTGGAAATAGCCGATGTCGCCCTCGGGTACGTCGAGCTGCAACCACAGCGTGGTCGGATCGGTCACCACGAACAACGGCTTGTCCATGTCCGGGCGGATTTCCTGGCCGGGGTTGATGCGTCGCTCCACCACGGTGCCGGCGATGGATGCGCGCAACGGCAGCCCCTCATCCACCTCGTGGATACCCGCGCCCAGGGCGCCCAGGCGGCTGGCGGCGCGGGCGTAATCGGCATCGGCCTGGGCCAGATCGGCCTGCGCGGATTCCAGATCCTTGCGCGGAGCGACGCCATGCTCGACCAGTTCCCCGGCGCGCGACGCCTGCTTGCGCGCCCGCTCGCGCCCGGCCTGGGCGCGTTGCAGGTCGGCCTGCAGGCCGCCCACCTCGCCCGCGCGCCAGGGGCGCGCCCGCGTGAACCCGCTCGCCGACCCGGGCCAGGATCGTGGTAACCCGCCCGGCCAGCGGCGAAAAAACGCGAACGGTGTGCTCCTCGTCCCAGACCAGGCGACCGGCCACGCTGGCTTCGCTCGGCCCGGCCGCAGTAGCGGACTCCACCTTCAAACCGGGCAGCCGGCTTGCGCCGGCCGCGAAGGTGATGCTGTCGCCGCCGATCGTGGCCTTGGGCGCCTCGACTGGCGGAGCCTCCTTGCCGCAGCCCAGGAGCAAGGCCGGCAACAGCAGCAGGGGGAGATAGGTTTTTTTCATCGTGATTCCTCCAGCGCAAGGCTGGCCTGGTAAGCCGCGAGGGATTTGGCGTGGCCGGCCCGTGCCTCGACCGCCTCGACCTGGACGGCGCGCAGGGTGCGGCGCGCATCGAGCAGATCCACCAGGCCGATGGCGCCACGCCGGTAGGCGAACTCGGCGGCCTGGGCGCCGCTCTCCGCCTCGCCCAGCAGCCCAGCCTCGAAACGGCGCCCCTGCTCCAGCGCGGCGCGCAGGTCGCTGGCCGCTCTGAGCCGCTCGGCGCGAGCCTGGCCCCGGACTTGTTGCAGCGCCTCGCGGGCGGCGTCGAGATCGGCCTCGGCGCGACGCACTTCGCCCTCGTATTCGTGATGGATGAACAGCGGAATGCTCACGCCGAAGCCCAGCGTGTCGGTCGGTGGGCTGCAACTGGGCGCGCGGCAATGTTCGTATTGCACGCCCACGCTCACGTCCCGTTTGCGCAACGCCAGGGCCAGGGCGCGCGCCTGCTCGGCGGCCTGGACGCGCGCCAGGGCGGCTTGCACGTCGGCGCGTTGTTCGATCCCGGTTTCCTGGTCGGAGGGATCGGCCAGGCTTGGCCAGGGATCCGCCGCGCGCAGCCGCGCTGCTTCGTTTTCCACGCCGATCAGGTAGGCCAGCGCGGTCTGCGCTTTTTCCAGATCGGCCCGCGTCTGGCGGGCATCGTTCTCGGCGCGCAAGGCTTCCACCTTGAGACGGGCCAGGTCGGACGTTGACAGATCGCCGGCCTTCACCCGCAACGCCGCCGCCTCGACGCTTTTCCGGTACAGGGCGGCGCTTTCCAGCAGGATGCGGGACCGCTCCTGCGTTCTCAGCAGATCGTAGTAGGCCTGGCGCATCGCCAGACGCTGCTGCCGCCCGACCTCGTCCTGGTCGCCGCGCGCTGCGGCCAGGCGCGCGTCCGCCGCCTTCGCGCGCAGGGCGCGCTTGTCACCGCGCTCGAACAATTGCTCCACGCGGTAGGTGTAATCCGCCGTCCGCTCCCAAGGCGCGCCGGCGCCCGGTTTGCCGGGCTGGAACGCGGCCAGATTCAGCGACAACTGAGGATTGGGGCGTGCTCCCGCGCTGGCGATGTCGGCCTGGGCGCCCTGTGTCACCGCCTGGGCAACACGAAGTTCCCGATTGTTGGCACGCAAGAGCGCTTCGGCGTCGTTCAGCGCCAGGTGGCCGAGGTCGGCAGGCGCCGCCATGAGCAGGCCCGGCCAGAGCAGACCGGTGTAGAGCAGCAGACGGGGGAGAGAAGAGGGCTTGGAGCGTGTGTTCGAGTACAGCATGTTGCGAGCTACGGATGGTTTCAGAACGGCCATCCAGGCATCGGCCCGGATAGAGAGGAGGAGGGATTGTCTCTGGCGCAAGCCTACGGATCGCGCCGCGCGTCGTCCTTTACCATTTGGTAAGAATCGAAACGTTGCCCGAACGCCTGCCGGAAAATGCCCGGATAGTCAGCACACCCGAAATCGCCGGACAACCCGCCCCGCCCCTATGGAAACTCACATGCGCATTCTGGTCATTGAGGACGACGAGAAGATCGCCTCGTTCGTGGTGAAAGGTCTGAAGCAGGCGGGCCACCAGACGGATCTGGCCATTGACGGCGAGCTTGGCCTGGCGCGCCTGAGAACCGCGAACCACGATGCCGCCGTGGTCGACATCATGCTGCCCCATCTCGACGGCCTCACTCTGGTGCAGCGCGCCCGCCAGGCGGGGGTGACGACCCCGATCATCTTTTTATCCGCGCGCCGCGAACTGGACGACCGCATCCGCGGCCTGGGCGCCGGGGGCGACGACTATCTGGTCAAGCCGTTCGCCTTTTCCGAGTTGCTGGCCCGCCTGCAAGCGCTGGTGCGGCGCGCCACCGGCGCCCTGGAACCGGTGCGGCTGGGCGTCGGCGAGCTGGAGATGGATCTGATGAAGCGCCGCGTGCTCTGGCGCGGCCAGGAAATCACCCTGCAACCCAGGGAATTCGCCTTGCTGGAGTACCTGCTGCGCAACAAGGGCCGCGTCGTCTCCAAGGTCATGATCATGGAGCACGTCTGGGATTACGGTTTCGATCCGGAAACCAGCCTGGTGGAAACCACGGTCAGCCGCCTGCGCGGCAAACTCCTGGAGGGCGCCGAGTTGATCGAGACGGTGCGCGGAGTGGGCTATGTTCTTGGGCGCTAAGAGTTCCGTCGCCCTGCGGCTGACCCTGTTCTACGCGCTGTTCTTCGGCCTCGTCACCGCCGGTGGCGGCATCCTGCTCTACCATCTGGTGCGGATTCATCTTTTGGAAGAAATCGACCAGGATCTCCTGCGGCAACAGCAAGGTTTCGCCAGCATCCTCGCCGCCCACGACGGCCGCGCGCTGCGTACCGAACTGGCTTCGAGCACCGCCGACGGCGGCCGCGAGGATTACTTTGTCCGCATCCTCGACGCCACCGGCCATGTGGAACTGTCTTCCGACCTGCGCTCCTGGAAAGCCCCTCTTCCCGGCATCCCCGCTGGCGGATTGAGAATCGGACAACACGCCTATCTCACCGTGGACATTCCGGATGCGCGGCGGCAGGCTCGCGTATTGACCAGCGCGGTAGCGCCCGGACGTTATCTGCAAATCGGCCTTTCCCTGGCCGACAGCATGGCCTTCCTGCGCCATTTCCAGCACTACGGCCTGATTATCCTGGGCACCATGCTCAGTCTCGGCACTCTGGCCGGCTGGGCGCTGGCGCGCAAGGCCATGGCCGGGGTCGAGGCGGTGGCGCGCGCCGCCGACCGCATCGCCGACGGCCACTTCTCCGACCGCGTGAGGGTAGGCGACCAGGGCAGCGAGATCGACCACCTGGTCAATACCTTCAACCGCATGGCGGAACACGTGCAGACCGTGATGGCGGAGATGCGCCAGGTCAACGACCACATCGCGCATGACTTGCGCAGCCCCCTGACGCGCATGCGCGGCCTCGCGGAAAACGCCGCCATCCAGGCCACGCAGGGTAGCGAACGCGCGGAACTGGCCGGCAGCATCGTCGAGGAATGTGATCGGCTCGGGATGTTGATCGACACCATGCTGGAAATCGCCGAGGCCGAGGCGGGCGTACAGCGCCTGGCGCTGGCGCGGCTGGAGCCGACGGTGCTGGTGGCGCAGGCGCTGGAACTCTATGAAGGCGTGGCCGAGGAACGCCATGTCGCCCTGAGCGGCGACCTGCCCCCAACCCCCGCCCTGGAAGGCGACCGTCGCCGCCTGCTGCGCGCGCTGGCCAACCTGATCGATAACGCCATCAAATACACCCCGGCCGGCGGCCGGGTGGAAGTGCTTCTGCGACAGCGCACGGGCCGTGTGGAAATCATCGTGCGCGACAACGGCCCCGGCATCCCCGCCGCCGAAGTACCACATCTGTTTGAACGTTTCTACCGTGGCGACCGCAGCCGCCATCTGCCCGGCAACGGCCTCGGCCTCAGCCTGGCGCGCGCGGTGGCGCATGCCCACGGCGGCGAGATTCGCATGGAATCCAGTCACGGCGTCGGCAGCACCTTCATTCTGAGCCTCCCCCTCCTGGCGCGCGCTTCGCCACCGGCCTGATCGGGCGCGGCATGCGCCGCGCCCAAGCTTACCGATCCGTAACCTGATTGCCCGCCCGATTACCCATCGGAGCCACGGCGGCCGTGTGGCACGGCCATCCAACCGCGATAACGCGGCTTACGAAACGGTAAAAGTCGCCGCATGCCCGTCGCACCTATCCTCTCGCCATCCCCGATTTCCCTGATGACGAAAGGTTCACCCCATGCGCACGATCCCGAATTGCATCTCCAGCCGGCGCTCACACGCCGCCTGGCCCCTTGCCGCCCTGCTCGCGGCCGCCAGTGTTCCGGCCCACGCGCTACCCAGTTTCGCCCGCCAGACCGGCGAGGAATGCGCCGCCTGCCACATCGGCGCGTTCGGCCCGCAACTCACGCCTCATGGCATGAAGTTCAAGCTGGGCGGTTACACCGACAGCAACGGCAAGAACGACAGCCTGCCGGTCTCCGCCATGCTGGTGGAATCCTGGTTTCATACCAGGAAGGATCAGCCGCCCGCCGATGGCCCCAACAACAAGGCGCTGATCCAGGAAGCCTCCCTGTTTCTGGCCGGGCGCCTGAGCGATCACGTGGGCAGCTT
This sequence comes from Hydrogenophilales bacterium, assembly GCA_023258975.1. Taxonomy (GTDB): domain Bacteria; phylum Pseudomonadota; class Gammaproteobacteria; order Burkholderiales; family Thiobacillaceae; genus PFJX01. The sequence continues at coordinate 116,263 of JAHFRD010000008.1, forward strand.
CGCGCAGGCCACCTGGGCGGATACCGGCAGGCGCAAGCTCACTCTGGACAACGTCGACGCGCGCTACGCCAACACCCTGCAACTGGCCGGCAAGAACACGGTTCTCGGTGTCAGCTTCAACAACAACCCGACGGTGAGCGACCCGTTCAACACGGTGCCGGCCTGGCGCTTTCCTTACATGGCGACGGAAATGGCCCCCGGCCCCGCCGCCTCACCCATCATCGACGGCGTTCTCGCCGGGCAGGTCGGCGGCCTGGCCGCATACGGCCTCTGGAACGACTCGATCTACGCCGAACTCGGCGGTTATCGCACCCTGGGCCGCAGCTTCCTGGAAAACGTCAACGTGCTCGCCAGCACGGACAACCTCGACAAGATTAGTGGCGTCGCCCCCTACTGGCGCGTGGGTTACTTTCAGGACAACCACAAGAGTGCCTGGCATGTCGGCATGTTCGGCTTCGACCCGAACATGAAGCCTGGCGGCGCGGCCGGCCCGAGCGACAAATACCGCGACCTTGGCGTCGATGCGTCGTTCCAGTATCTCGGCACGCGCAGACACGTATTCGCGCTGAATACCGCTTACATCCATGAAAAACGCAAATTCGACGCCTCCTTCGATTCGACCTGCGCAACCCCGGACGCGCCCTGCAACCTGAGCGGCAGCGTCAACCGCTTCGATGTCTCCGGCTCCTATCACTACGACCAGACCTGGGGCGTGAGCGCCGGGCTGTTCGGCGTCAAGGGCAGCGAAGACAGCGGCTTGTACAGCGGTGTGAGCACACTGAACAAGCCCAACTCCGATGGCTACATCCTGCAGGCCGACTGGACCCCGTGGGGCAAGGAAAGCTCCTGGGGCGCGCCTTGGGCCAACCTGCGCCTGGGCCTGCAATACACCGGCTACACCAGGTTCAACGGCCTGAAGAACAACTATGACGGCACGGGCCGCAACGCCAGCGACAACAACACCCTTTATGCCTTCGCCTGGGCCACATTTTGAGGAACCACGCCATGCCACGCCGCAAACTCCAAATTTTCCCGCGACTCCTCACTCTGATCCCGTTGCTCGGCGCTCCACTCGCCCACTCGGCCGATGCCGACCACGGCGCCAAGGTGTTCGCGGAGGAATGCGCCGAATGCCATAGTGCCAAGCCCGGCAAGAACAAGAAGGGGCCGACCCTGTTCGGCGTCTCCGGGCGCGGCGCCGCCGGCGTGCCGGACTACGTCTACTCCGACGCCATGAAGGGCAGTGGCGTGATCTGGACGGCCGACAAGCTGGACGCCTACATCGCCGCCCCGCGCAAGCTGGTGCCGGGCTGCAAGATGAAGTACGACGGCCTGGGCGATGCCGCCGCGCGCGCCGACCTCATCGAATTCCTGAACGCCACTCGCTGAATGATCGACATGACACGCAAACCTCTGCTGTTTCCCCTCCTGGGCCTGGTCGCCTTGATTGCCCACACCGCCCACGCGGCCGACCCGGACGACATGGTCAAGTACCGCAGGAACGTGATGAGCGCCAATGGCGGCCTGATGGGCGCATGCAATGCCCTGATCCAGAACAAGGTCGAGTTCAAGGGTGCGGTTGGCAACACCGTGGCCGGTTATGCCAGGGCGCTGGAGACGCTCAACAAGGATTTGCCGGCGCTGTTTCCGAAAGGCGGCAACGGCGCCGACAGCGACGCCCAGCCCGATGTGTGGAGCAAGCGCGCGGAATTCGAGCACCGCGCCCGCGATACCCAGGCCAAAGCCGCAGCCTTCGCCAGGGCCGCCAGCGGCGGCGACCCGAGGCTGGCGGAGAAATTCAAGGAGCTGTCGGATTCCTGCAAGAGCTGCCACAAGGACTTCCGCAAGTGAAGGCGGCCTTGTTGGTGGCCGGCCTGGCCGCCACCTTCGCCGGCGGCGCCTGGGCGACCGCGCCGATGAGCCGGGGCGAGTACCTCTACAAGCTGTCCGGCTGCGAGAACTGCCATAGCGACCGCGAACACGACGGCGCCCGTCTGGCCGGCGGGCGCCGGCTGGTCACCCCGCTGGGCACCTTTTTCACACCCAACATCACGCCGGACGCAGATACCGGCATCGGCCGCTGGAGCGAGGCGGACTTCATCCGCGCCCTGCGCGAAGGAAAAAGCCCGAGCGGTTCCAACTACTATCCCAGCTTCCCCTATACCTCCTATACGCGCCTGTCCGACTCCGACATGAAAGCGCTGTGGGCCTATCTGCGCACGGTTCCGGCCGCGCGCCAGGCCAACGAAGCGCACGAACTGCCGTGGTATCTGCGCTTCCGGCCCCTGCTGGCGATCTGGAAATGGCTGTATTTCGATGCCGGTGCCTATCAACCGGTGGCGGCGAAATCCGCCGAGTGGAATCGCGGCGCCTATCTGGTTCAGGGCGCCGCCCACTGCGGCGAATGCCATACCCCGCGCAACACGCTGGGCGGCTACCGCAAGGGCGCCCTGCTGGCGGGAACCATGACCGGCCCGGAAGGCAACGTGGTTCCCAATATCACCCCGGACAAACCATTCGGCATCGGCAAGTGGAAACGTTCGGAACTGGTTCAATACCTGGGCTCCGGCATCCGCTCCGACGGCGATTGCGCCGGCGGTCTGATGGCCGAGATCATCGACAACGGCCTGAAATACCTGCCGGCCGGCGACCTGGAAGCCATCACCACCTACGTCGCCGAGGTGCCCGCCGTGGCCAACCCGGTGCACAAGGCCAGAAAAGCCAGGAAAGCGAAGGACGACTCGGGGTATTGAGCGTGGGAAATCCGCTTGCGAAGCGATGGTTGAGTTATTTACTCAACAATTAGCCATCGCTTATACTCCGCGCATCCCGCATACAGGAACCCCGCCATGAGCACCTGCGAATCGGTCTGTGAGACCGCCGCCCCCTGCCCCACCACACAGCCCATCGCCGATGTCCAAAGCTATCCGGACTCGCGCAAGATCGCCATCGACAAGGTCGGCATCAAGGCCATCCGCCATCCGGTGCGGGTGCTCGACAAGACCGGCGGCGCCCAGCACACCATCGCCACCTTCGGCATGTATGTCTATCTGCCGCACCACTTCAAGGGGACGCACATGTCCCGCTTCATCGAGATTCTCAACGGCAACGAGCGGGAATTTTCGGTGGAATCGTTCGAGCAGACGTTGCGCCAGATGGTGGTGAAGCTGGAAGCCGAGTCCGGCCACGTCGAGATGAACTTCCCCTACTTCGTCAACAAGAAGGCGCCGGTGTCCGGGGTGGAAAGCCTGATGGACTACGACGTGACCTTCATCGGCGAGGTCAAGGACGGCGAATATCTGCAAACCATGAAGGTGCTGGTGCCCTGCACCAGCCTGTGCCCGTGTTCCAAGAAAATTTCCCAGTACGGCGCCCACAACCAGCGTTCCCACGTCACCATCACGGTACGCACCAATACCTTCGTGTGGATCGAGGACGTCATCAATATCGCCGAGGAGAACGCCTCCAGCCAGCTCTACGGCCTGTTGAAGCGCCCGGATGAGAAGTACGTCACGGAAAAGGCCTACGAGAATCCGAAATTCGTGGAAGACCTGGTGCGCGACGTCGCCGCCGCGCTGAACCAGGACCAACGCATCGACGCCTACGTGGTGGAAGCGGAGAACTTCGAGTCCATCCACAACCACAGCGCGTATGCCTTGATCGAGCGCGACAAGACCGCGAAGTAGCGCCGGCGCCTCGCCGGCTCATCCTATTTCCCGCAGTTGCAGGTGCCGTAGGAGCGGGCTTGCCCGCGAATGGCCGCGTTCTATCGCGGGCAAGCCCGCTCCTACGAGTGACGTTTCCATTCACCCTGCGGGTGAAGCGAACAATCACCGGTCATGCCTTGGCCCACGCAGCTTTCGAGCGTTTTATGTATTACCAACTGCGGTTTCCAGGCTCATTCCACTTGCTAAAAATACGCCGGCGAGACGCCGGCGCTACAGTCCGCGCAATAGCCGGATGTCCGCCATCACCCCGCTCACCACCGGCTCGATCTTGCGCCGCATCAGCGAGCCGATGGCGGTGCTGCGGGCGAAGATGGGCGTGACCTGCTCCGCGTTCAACCGCGCCAACCTGATGGCGGCTTCCAGTTGCGGAGCCAGTGCTTGGCAGACATTCATCCGGGATTCAACTGACGCTGTGCCGCCGATGCTGAAATAGCGGCCGATGGCGTTGAGAGTACGGTTGACCACGTCCTGGGTTTCCGGCTTTTCCAGAATTTCGGCGGCTGCGGCCAGAAAGGTCTGGCCCTGGGCATCGGCGGCGAGTAGCAGGGCCCGGGCCGCCGCGTCGCCCGCATCCAGCGCGGAGGCCAAGTCGGCACGCAGGAATTCCATATCCTGGCGCGCCGGAAGGGGAAGCGGTAGGGGCTGGGAGTTATCCCAGCCAGCCACCTCCAGAAATGCCACGTAATGCGTGTTGCCGCGCTTGCCACGGCGCCAGATGGCTTCGCGGCTGGCTTCGGACAAGGCTCTGGAATGCAGCAACACGACGACGGTATCCATGATGTCCTGGTGTTCGTCCTGCAGAAACGGCAGGTGTTCGACCAGGAAATCCGCCAGCACCGGCCCCATCGCGCCCCGCGCCACCTTTTCCCGACTCAGCATCAGCCGCGCGTTTTCGATGGACGGCATGGCCCACCAGGCATGGCGCGCCAGTTCGTCGGTGAGCGCGGGGGAATGCGCCACGGCCACCACCGCCTCGGGTTCCCCCGTAATCAGCAGGCGCCCCAGGTTGAGGCCCTCCATCTGGCCATGCCGGGTCCAGCGCGAGAGATAGACCGGATAGCCGCCCGGCGAGCCGAGGGCATGGCCGGACAGGAGTTCGCGGACATGGCGCAGGTATTTGTCCGGACGGCGGTTGGGGTTCAAGGGGATGCTGGCCTCACCCTTGTCGGTAAGGGCATGCAGCACCGGGCCGGCTTCGGATTCATCCAGCCGCACCGCCTTCAGATCCTGCGCGAGCAGGACTTGCAGGCGAAAGCTGTCTTCGGGGGAAAGGTCTTCGATCATCCCGCCAGTTTTTCGAAGCAGCGCGCGGCGGCGGCGAGGGTGGCGTCGATGTCGGCATCCGTGTGCGCCGCCGAGACGAAGCCGGCCTCGAACGCGGAGGGCGCGAGGTAGACGCCTTCCAGCAACATCAGGTGGAAGAAACGGTTAAACGCCTCCTTGTCGCTGTCCATGACTTCCGCATAGGACGTGGGCGGGGTGGCGCGGAAGTAGATGCCGAACATGCCGCCGACGGAATCGGCGCAGGCCGCGATGCCGGCATCGCGCGCGGCGGCGTTGATGCCATCCACCAGACGTGTGGTCTGGGCGGTCAGCGCCTCGAAGAAGCCGGGCGCGGAAATCTTTTCCAGGGTTTTCAGGCCGGCGGCGACGGCCACCGGGTTGCCGGACAGGGTGCCGGCCTGATACACGGGGCCGAGCGGCGCCAGCTTGTCCATGATCTCGGCGCGGCCGCCGAAGGCCCCCACCGGCAGGCCGCCACCGATCACCTTGCCCAGGGTGGTGAGGTCGGGGGTGATGCCGTAGAGGCCCTGCACACAACCCGCGCCGACCCGGAATCCGGTCATCACCTCGTCGAAGATCAGCACGGCGTCGTGTTTGGTGCAATTCTCGCGCAGGGCTTCGAGGAAGCCGGGCTTCGGTTTGATGAGGTTCATGTTGCCGGCCACCGCTTCGACGATGACGCAGGCGATTTCATCGCCCTTTTCCGCGAACAGCCGGTTGACCTGCTCGATGTCGTTGTAATCCAGCACCAGGGTGTGGCCGGAGCAGTCGGCCGGCACACCGGCGGAACTCGGCTGGCCGAAAGTGAGCAGGCCGGATCCGGCTTTCACCAGCAGGCTGTCGGCGTGGCCGTGGTAGCAGCCCTCGAATTTGACCAGGGTGGAGCGGCCGGTGTGGCCGCGCGCCACGCGGATGGCGCTCATGGTGGCTTCGGTGCCGGAACTGACCAGACGCAGTTTCTCCATGCTGGGCAGCATGGCGACCAGTTGTTCCGCCATGCGCAATTCCATTTCCGTGGGGGCGCCGAAGGACAGCCCCAGCGCGGCGGTTTCCTGTACCGCGCGCACCACGTCCGCGTCGGCGTGGCCGAGAATCAGCGGCCCCCAGGAACCAACGTAGTCGAGATAGCTCTTGCCGTCCGCGTCCCACACCCGGCTGCCGGCACCCTTGCTGAAGAAACGCGGCGTGCCGCCGACGGAACGGAAGGCGCGCACCGGCGAATTGACGCCGCCGGGAATGACTTTCTGGGATTGCTCGAAAAGTTGGTCGTTGCGGGAACTCATGGGGTCTCTTCCTCGAATAACTGGATGAATCGTTCGGCGGCAAGCCTGGGGTCGGCGGCCTCGTACAGCGCGGCAATCACCGCCAGCATATCCGCGCCCGCCCGCAGCAGCGGTGGCGCATTGTCCAGAGTGATGCCGCCGATGCCACAGACCGGCAGGCCGGTCTCGTCACGCGCGGCGGCCAGCAGGCCCGGATCGGCGCGGCGCGCCAGCGGCTTGGTGGACGACGAATAAAAACTGCCAAAGGCGACGTAATCCACTCCGGCATCCGCCGCGCCACGGGCAAGATCCAGGCTCTGGTAGCACGAAGCGCCGAGGATTCTACCGGCACCCAGGCGGTCGCGCGCGGCGGCAAGCGCGCCGTCCTCCTCGCCCAGATGTACACCGTCAGCCTCGGAGTACAGGCACAGATCGACGTCGTCGTTGATGAGGAGCAGGGCGCCATAACGCCGGGTCAGGCCGCGCAGGGCGACGGCCTGTTCCTGCCGATGGCAATCGCCGGCGGCCTTGTTGCGGTATTGCAGGATGCGGCAACCGCCGGCCAGGATGGCTTCCGTGGCGTCAAGCAGGCGGCGGCTGTCGGGCCAGTCGGGGGTGATCGCGTAGAGGCCGCGCAATCTCCCCCTCCCCCACGGATCATTCGCGCCGCTAGCGGCGCTCCTACTCATCGTCACCATGAACCCAGTACATGCGATCCGGAATGAACTGGCCCATGCCGGGCCGATAGGCGTGTTTCAGGGTCTGCCAGGTGTAGGCCTGCGCTTCCCTGGCCGCCTCGGCCACATCCTGGCCGAGCGCGAGAAAACCGGCCAGCGCCGAGGCCAGGGTGCAGCCGGAGCCATGATAGGAACCGGGCAGGCGTTCCCAGTTCTGGCGATGCACCACGCCACGCGTGTTGTAGAGCGTATTCACCACCTGCGCGCCCTGCTCGTGAGCGCCGGTAATCAGCACGAATTCACAGCCCAGGTCGATCAACTCGCGCGCGCAATCGGCCAGTTCGGGCGCCGTTTCGGCTTCCGATGCCTCCTCGCCGTCGTCGGCCGGATCCTCCGCCAGACGGCGCGCTTCGATGCTGTTGGGAGTGAGCACCGTGGTCTGCGGAAACAGCAGGTCGATCAGGGCGCTCATCAACTCCTCGTTGGCCAGCGGGTCGCCGCGCCCGGAACTGAGCACCGGATCGAGCACGAGAGGAATGTCGGGATAGTCGGAAACCACTTCGGCGATGGCGGCGACCGCTTCGACGCTGCCGATCATGCCGATCTTGATCGCGGCCACCGGCATGTCCTCCAGCACGCCGCGCGCCTGATCGGCGATCCACTCGGGCTCCATCGGCAGAAAGTCATCCACCCCCACGGTGTCCTGCACCGTGACGGCGGTCACGACGGAGAGCGGATGGCAACCCAGGCTGGCCAGCGTGAGGATGTCGGCCTGCAGGCCGGCCCCACCGGTGGGGTCGGTGCCGGCAAAAACCAGCACGATGGGGGGGGGAATGTTGGAAGCCGGGGTGGAAACTGTGGCGGACATGCTTGGCGTTATCGAATTGGCGGGGCAGAATGCGATCTTATTACATAAGTACTAGCCCACTTCGCCAATGGAATATCGAACCTGGATGTGCCTGCTGTGCGGTTACCTCTACGACGAGGCCAAGGGCAACCCGGATGAAGGCATCCCTCCCGGCACCCGTTGGAGTGACATACCGCCCGACTGGGTCTGCCCGGAGTGCGGTGCTCGAAAAGAAGATTTCGAGATGGTGGCAATTTGAGCACTATCCGTACAAAATGACCGCCGCCGCGGCCTGCCCGCTCCAGGGAGGAGTTCCGAGGGGAGCGGTAACAAGGAGGATATACATATATGCGCTGGATAATCGCCACACTCATAGCCCTGTTCGCGGCCACAACGGCCATCACCGCTCACGCGCGGGAAGAACTGCTTCTCAACGTCACCCTCGATTACGACCAGGAGCGTGACCACATCGGCACCCAGGCCGTATTCAACGACCTCGCCAAATCCCTCTCAGGCGCCATCGGCCAGCCGGTAAAGCTGGTCATGACACAGAACGCGGAACGCGTGGGCGAGCGCATCCGCACCAACGCTTATTCCATGTTGCTGGCTCCCGCGCAACTGGTCGGCCTGGCCATGCGCAATGGCTATGTGCCGGTCGCCAAATCCGAGCAACACACACGGGTGGTACTGGTGGCGCGCAACAGCGCCAAGGTCAAGTCGCTGGAAGACGCGCGCGGCAAGCGCATCGCCCTGCCGCACCGGGAATCCCTGGTTAGTTACATGTTCAAGGGCGAGATGAACGCGCTGGGCTTGTCGCCCACCACCTATTTCGGCCGCACCATGCACATGACGCTGTATGGCGCGGTGCTCTATGCCATGTCGATAGGCCAGGCCGATCTCGCCGTGCTGCCGGAAGAAGAAGCGAATCAATGGATCAAACGGGAACACAGCGGCGTCGTGGTAAAAGCCTTCCCTGACGTGCCAAGCGCCGGCGTGGTAGTCAGCGGCAAGCTCGACGAGGGTCTCAAGGACAAAATCCGTTCAGCCTTCACCCGGCTCGACAAAGACCTGGAAAAACGCCTGAATCGGGTCAAATTCGGCAGTTTCGACCCCGCCGACAGCCACGATTTCGAATACGTATCCACACGCGGTTTCTTCACCCCCGAAATTCTGCCGGGCGCGACCATCGTCACCGCCGAACAGGTCAAGAAACTCATGGCCCAGGGCGTGCCTCTGTTCGACGTGCGGCCGCTGGCGCACCGTCGCAACGGCTTCATCCCCGGCTCGGTGAGTGTGCCCTACGAGTTGAACAGCCCCAAGGAAGTGGATTACGACGACGTGGTCGACCGTTTCGATCTGGCCAAGCTGCCGCAGGATAAAAACGCTCCCATGATCTTCCAGTGCAACGGCGCGGAATGCTGGTTCAGCTACAAGGCGGCGCGCTACATGGTCAAGCGCGGCTACACGCGAGTCCACTGGTTCCGCACCGGACTACCCGCCTGGAAAGCATCCGGCTACGCGGTACAGCAAGGCTCCTGACCTGAACCCCGAGAACACGGAGAGCGGAGTGGACAATTCCAACAATCTGGCCGGCGCCAAGGTGATGGTGATCGACGACAGCAACACCATCCGCCGCAGCGCCGAAATCTTTCTGTTGCAGACCGGCTGCGAGGTCATTCTGGCGGAAGACGGTTTCGACGCACTCGCGAAAATCGCCGACCATCTGCCCGAAGTGATCTTCGTGGACATCATGATGCCGCGCCTGGATGGCTATCAAACCTGCGCGCTAATCAAGAAGAACGCCCGCTTCCGCGATACGCCGGTCATCATGCTGTCGAGCAAGGATGGCCTGTTCGATCGGGCGCGCGGGCGCATGGTCGGCTCGGACGAGTACCTGACCAAACCCTTCACCAAAGACACCCTGCTCGACGCGGTGCGCCGCCATCGCGCGCGCCCTGCCTGATTGGAAAAAACCAAGAGGAACACCATGCCGATAAAAACCATCCTGGTCGTGGACGACTCCCCCACCGAGCGCTATTTCCTGACCGACCTCCTGCGCAAGGGCGGCTTCGAGATCGTCGCCGCCGAATCCGGCGAGGAAGGCGTCGCCAAAGCCAAGCAGGAAAAACCCGATTTGATCCTGATGGATGTGGTCATGCCCGGCCTCAATGGCTTCCAGGCCACCCGCATGCTCTCGCGCGACCCGGCCACCAAGGCCATCCCGGTCATCATGTGCACCACCAAGAATCAGGAAACCGATCGTGTCTGGGGGCTACGCCAGGGCGCCATCGACTATCTGGTGAAGCCGATCGTGGCCGAGGAATTGCTGGCCAAGATCAAAGCGCTTGGCTAGCAGGCGACAGCCCCATGAAGGACAAACAAAGCCTACGGGACTTTCAGACCCAACTCGCGGCGAAGCTCAAGGCCGCGCAGGCCGCGACCGGGCCATCGTCCAAACTCGGCTTCATCGCCGGTGGCCGCAACTGGCTGGTCAGCCTGGAGCAGGTCAACGAAGTGGTGACGGTACCGGAGTTGATCGCCGTGCCCTGGGTGCGGCCCTGGTTCTCCGGGGTGGCGAGTGTGCGCGGAGCGCTTTACGGCTGCACCGACCTGGGCGTTTTTCTCGGCATGTCGGAAGCGCTGCCACAGGGCGAGGCGCATCTGCTGTTGGCGCATCCTCGTTTTGGCGTCAACGCCGCCCTGCGTATTGAACGCACACTCGGCCTGCGCGCCGTGGATGGCCTCATGCCCGAACCGGCGCCGGATACGGCATCGCCCTGGGTAGCCGCGCACTGGCGCGGTTCGGACGATCAGGTTTGGGCTGAACTCGACGTGGAAAAACTGGTTGCGGCCCCTGCCTTTCTGGAAGCGGGTTTGTAAATAGACTTCTCCGCGTGGCGGAGGCGGTAGGTATCTGGAGGGAACTTGGCAATGGCAATAAATAAGCCGCAACTCGAAATCGGTAACACTCTCGGCAACCTCGGCGGCCGTTTGGGGCCGCGTGTCGCCGCCCTGATGGGTCGCTGGATGACCCTGGATCCGACGCGACTGCCACTACTGGGCAAGCTTCCAGCCGAACAACGCCACCCGGTTGTGGTGATGGTTCTGCTGGTCTCCCTGTTGCTCGCGACCCTGCTGATGGTCTGGTACACGGTGCAGGTCGGCAACCGCGCGGAATATGTGGAAATTTCCACCCGTTTGCAGATGCTCTCGCAGCGTTACACCAAGACCGCGCAGCAGGCCGTGCTTGGCAACAAGACCGCGTTCAAGCAGTTGGATGAAAGCCAGAAAGCCTTCGCCGACGGCCTCACCACCCTGATCGACGGCGGTGCCGGCGTCCCCTCATCGCCCGGCTCGATGCAAACGGAACTCGGTGAACTGAAAAAGCGCTGGGATATTTCCAGAAAAGACATTCAGGCGCTGGTGGGACAGCAGAACACCCTGGTGACCCTCGGCCTCGCGCTGGGCGAGATCAACCAGCGCAACTCGGAACTGCTTGATCTGGCCGAACAGGTCATTTCCCTGCTGCCCGCCGACGCCAAGAAACAGCTCGCCTTCGCCAACCAACAGGCGCTATGGACGCAGCGCATGGCGAAAAACGCCAACGCGCTGCTCTCTTCCGACCAGATCAACCCGGAAATCGCCTACCAACTGGGCCAGGACGTGCGCACCTTCCGCGAGGTGTTGCAAGGGCTGATCGAGGGGAACAGCGACCTCGGCGTGGTGAAGGTCTCGGACGCGGACGCACACGACAAGCTGCTGGACTTGCGCGAGGTATTCAACGCCTTCGAGAAGCAGGTCGACAACATTCTCAAGAACATGCCGCAGCTGGTGGAAGCCAAACGCGCCGCGCGCGAACTGTTCGACGAATCGGAAAAACTGCTCGCCCTGACCCAGCGGGCCACCCAACGTTACCAGGCGCTGGGCGCCGGCATCTCGCTGTTCTTCGCCATCGTGTTCGCCTTGATCGCGCTGGGCGCCCTGCTGATTCTCGGCGTGCTCAACGTGGGCGAGGCGAGCCGCCGCGCGGAGGAGGCGGCACTGGAAAACCAGCGTAACCAGGAAGCCATTCTGCGTTTGCTGAACGAAATGGGTGACCTGGCCGACGGTGACCTGACCGTGCAGGCCACGGTGACGGAAAACATCACCGGCGCCATCGCCGACTCGGTGAACTACGCCATCGAAGAGCTGCGGCTGCTGGTGGCGGGTATCAACCGAGCTTCCGAACAGGTGACCCAGGCCGCTTCCGAAGCGCGCGCCAGTTCCGACGAACTACTCGCCGCCGCCGAGCTGCAGTCGCGCCAGATCACGGAAACCAGTGAGGCGGTGGGGCAGATGTCCGAATCCATCGTGCAGGTATCGCAGAACGCGGCCGACTCCGCCCGCGTGGCCGAGCAATCGCTGGCCACCGCCCGCAAGGGCGGCGACTCGGTGCGTAACGCCATCGCCGGCATGAACTCGATCCGTGACCAGATCCAGGAAACCTCGAAACGGATCAAACGCCTGGGTGAATCCTCCCAGGAGATCGGCGAAATCGTGGATCTGATCTCGGACATTACCGAACAGACCAACGTGCTGGCGTTGAACGCCGCGATTCAGGCGGCGGCCGCCGGCGAGGCGGGGCGCGGCTTCACGGTGGTGGCGGAAGAAGTGCAGCGCCTGGCGGAACGCTCCGCCCAGGCGACGCGACGCATCGGCGCCATCGTCAAGACCATTCAAAGCGATACCCAGGACGCGGTCAACGCGATGGAGACTTCCACCCAGGGCGTGGTGGAAGGAACCGTGCTTTCCGACGCGGCCGGCCACTCCCTGGCCGAGATCGAGTCGGTGTCGGACGAACTGGCGCGTCTGATCCAGAGCATCTCCGACGCCACCCAGGCGCAGACCGGCAATGCCCAGCACATCGCCGACAACATGCGCGACATTCTTGCGGTGACCGGGCAGGCATCCGAAGGCGCCCGCCGCAGCGCGGTTTCCATCGGCCAGTTGTCGTTGCTGTCGGATGAACTGAAGGTGTCCGTCTCGGGCTTCAAGCTCTGATCGCATCAGTCGAACGGGCATGGAAACGGGCGGGCGCTCTTTGCGACGCAACGCCATGCCGGTTTCCCTCACCCCCCAACGCCTCCCAGTCAAACGAGAGAGGGGCGCATCGAGAGTCGCGACGCGACTTTCACGGTAAGGAGTTCGTAGCATGAGCATGGAGATGGAGTTCGACCTGGGGTCGCTCACCTGGGTCAAGGCGGAACTGGACAATGCGCTGCGCGCGGCGCGGCAGGCCCTGGCGGAATGGAATGGCGCCGACACCACGCCGCTCAAGAGCGCCGCCGCGCATTTGCACCAGGTCTATGGCGCCCTGCAGATCGTCGATCTGCGCGGCCTCTCCCTGCTCACAACGGAAACCGAACGCCTGCTCACGGATATGGCCAACCAGGCGGAACTGCGCGACGGCGCGGCGGCGGAAACGGTTCTGCGCGCGATCAACGCCATTCAATCCTATCTCGATGGCCTCATGGGCGGCGCTCCGCACATCGAGATGAAGCTGGCTCCGATCTACCAGGACGTGGTGGCGCGGCGCGGCGGCGAACCGCCCGCGCCCAGCGAAATGTTCTACCCGGACACGCAGATGCGCGCCGCCCGCGCCGAGCCGGAATTGCCGATGGACGACGCCACCCGCGCGCGCGCCATCCGCAAGGCGCGCTCCCAGTATCAGAAGGGTCTGCTGCAATTCCTGCGCGGCAGCGAGCCGGTTGCCGGCCTGATGCAGATGGATCAGGCCGTGCGCGCGATTGAGCGCATCGCGCCCGGGCCGGCGCAATACAGTTTCTGGTGGTCCGCCGCCGGACTCATGGAGATGCTGCGACGCAACGGCGCGCCCAGTGATTTCTGGCTCAAACGCCTGTGCGGCCGCATCGACCTGCAAATGCGTCGCCTGATGGAAGGCTCGCGCCAACTTGCCGAGCGCCTGTTCCGCGACATCCTTTATTACGTCGCCCAGGACGGCACCCCCAGCGGCCGCGTTGCCGAAGCGCGTGAACTGTTCCAACTGGCGCGTTACCTGCCCCCGCCGATCAGCGGCGAAATGGTGACCGCGCACCTGCCCCACCTGTCCAGCCTGCAGGACAGCCTCGCCAGCGCCAAGGACCACTGGATGCGCTACTGCGCCGGTCGCGCGGAAAGCCTGGAGCCCTTCCAGAGCGCGGCCCTGGCCCTGTTCGAGAGCAGTACGCGGCTGCCCAACGGCGCCCTGCAGTCCCTCGCCCGCATCATCCAGGCCGTGGCCAAGCGCCTGCCCGGCGCCGCCGACGCCACTCAGAACGAAGCCCTGCAACTGGAAATGGCCACCGGCCTGCTGCTCGCGCAGAATGCCATCGACCACTTCGAACGGCTCGGCCCCGAATTCGAGCGCCAGAGCGAAGTCCAGGCGATGCGCCTGCAGGCCGCGATCGACCCGATGTTCGACACCTCGCGCATTCCGCGGGTCGATCTGCTCGATGAGTTCTCCCATGCGGCGCAGGAAAAACTGGTTCTGGCTCAGGTCACCCAGGAAATCCAGGCCAACCTCAACCAGGCCGAGGACATCCTCGACAAGTTCTTCCGCGACGCGACCCAGCGCGGCAGCCTGCCCCTGGTGCCGACCTTGATGAAGCAGATCGTCGGCGCGCTCAACATCCTGCAACTGGATGTGGCGGCGGAGCTGGTCAACGAAGCGACGCGTCGGGTGGCCTACTTCGCCGAAAACGACGCGCAAATCGAGGCACTAGACCTCGACTGGGTGGCGGAAGCGTTGTCCTATCTCGGCCTGTACATGGAAGCGCTACGTTACGGCCGCGACGACAGCAAAGCCCTGAAGACGCTGCTGGACAGGCCCATGGCCAGCGGCCCACGTGAGGCCACCGTGGAAACGGAACTGCGCGGCGAAGCCGAACATATCCAGGAATCCGTCCAGCAATGGGCCGAGCACGGCGGCGACGCAGAAGGCCGCGCCGCCCTCAAGGCCGATCTCATCCAACTGGCGCGCGACGCCGATCTGGTCGCCGACAGCGGCCTGCGCGAAAAGGCCGACGCCGCCGTGCAGGCGCTGGAAACCGCGATCAACCCGGATCAGGTACGCCAGGCGGTACGCGATCTCGCCGCGCCCGCCACCCCCGCGCCCACTCCGAACGCCGAATCGCTGCGCCTGGCCGCGCAATCCGACGAAGCCATTGATCGCGACATCCTGCTCACCTACATCGAGGAAGCTCAGGACGTCCTGGGCAGTATCGCCGTACAGGTTTCCCGTCTGCACGTCAGTCCCTACGACAAGGAAGCGTTCACCTCCATCCGGCGCGGCTTCCACACCCTCAAGGGCAGCGGCCGCATGGTCGGCCTCACCAACTTGGCGGAAGTAGCCTGGGAAGTGGAGCAGACCCTCAACCAGTGGCTGCGTGACGAGCGCGCGCCGACGGGCGAAATGCTGAAACTCATCGAGGATGCCGCCGACGCCTTCCAGGTCTGGGTCATGGAACTGGAAAACCAGGGCGAAGCGCGAGTGGAGACGGAACACCTCATCCGGCTCGCGCGCGGCCTGCGCGACCCGGGCGATTGCAGCGAGGCGACGCCGCCCCCAAAGCCTGAAGCCGGCGCCCAGGCGGAGATCGCCACGGCGGCCGGCGCCACCACCGCCGCCCCGGACGACACCATCGCCATCGGCGAGCACGTCCTGCCGACCGAGCTGTTCCGCATATTCGCCGCAGAGGCCGGGCAGCGCCTGAGCGACATCGGCGAGGCCCTGAACCATCTCGGCCACAACCCGCATCCCGGCACATGGGAAATGTTCATCCGTTCCAGCCATACTCTGGCCGGCATCGCGCGCACCACCGGTTTCACACCGCTGGCTGACGCCGCCCATGCCGTGGAACTCTGGGCGGGTGAATGGCCGGATAAAACCCAACCCCTGGTGGAAGCGGCCACCGACACACTCGCAAACGTCATCGGCCAACTCGCGAGCAGCGTGGCGGGCATTCTTGAGCACCGCTTCCCGCTGCCCATGCCGACCATCGACCAACTACTCGCCGATCTGATGCCCGGCGAGCCGGCCGATGCGGTGGCGGTAGCGGATGCAAATCCTTCCCAGGAGGACGCCGCAGCGGTAGCGGACACCGTGGCTCCCGAGCCCGAGGCGCCCGCGCCGACGGCGAGCCCTCGCGTCGAGGAAACGCAAACACTCCCCACCCGCGTCGCGGCCGAAACGCCGCCCCCGGCACCGCCCGGCCCCGCCACACAAGCCACCCGCGATGACCTGGACCGCCAGCTTCTACCCATTTTCCTGGAAGAAGCCGCCACCCTGCTGCCACAGATCGGCGCCTCGTTGCGCGCCTGGCGCGCGGCCCCGGGCGATGGCCAGGCCCGCGACGCGCTCAAGCGCGCCCTGCACACCCTGAAAGGCTCCTCCCGCATGGCCGGCGCCATGACCCTGGGTGAAGACGTGCACGCGCTGGAAAGCGAGATCATCGACCTCGGCAAAGCCGCCGCCGGCGAGGCGGCGCTCGACTCCCTCGAAGCCGCCTACGACCGTATCGCCGACCATATCCAGCGCTACAAGGGCGGCGGTGCAGCGGCGGCCGTCCCGGCACCCGCCGAAACCGAGACGCAAACCACGTCGCCAAGCCCGGTTGCCGCCGCGCCCGTGGCGTCAGCGCACGACCATGAGGCCGCCGCGCGCGTGGATGACGAACTCCGCCTGCGCCAGAGCCTGCGCCAAAAGTCCGACGTCCTGGATACACTGCTCAACGAAGCCGGCGAGGTCTCCATCGCCCGATCTCGCATCGAAAACGTGCTTTCCGGGTACAAGCAGAGCGCCCAGGAACTATCGGGCAACGTCGAACGTTTGCGTTCGCAACTGCGCGAATTGGAAATCCAGGCGGAAACCCAGATGCGCTCGCGCCTCCTGCAGATGGATCAGTCGCAATTCGACCCGCTGGAACTGGACCGTTTCTCACGCCTGCAGGAACTCACCCGCCTGCTCGCGGAAAGCGTGAACGACGTCTCCACCGTGCAGGAAACCCTGTTTTCCGGCATGACCGAGGCGGAAGGCGCCCTGGTGCAGCAATCGCGCATGACGCGCAACCTGCAACAGGAACTCATGCACATCCGCATGGTGCCCATGAACAATCTGGCCGAGCGTCTGCATCGCGTCGCGCGCCAGGCCGCCAAGGAGACCCGGCGCCGGGCACATCTGGATATCGACGGTGGCCAGACCGAAATCGACCGCACCGTGCTGGACCGCATCGCCGCGCCGCTGGAGCACCTGGTGCGCAATGCCGTGGCGCATGGCATCGAAGACCCGCGCGCGCGCGCGGCGGCGGGCAAGCCGGAGTACGGCGAGGTGCGCCTGACGGCCCGCCAGGAAGGCAATGAAATCGTGCTCAATCTGAGTGACGATGGCAGCGGTATCGACCATGCCGCCGTGCGCGCGCGGGCCGTGGCCCACGGCTGGCTGGACGCGGAGGCGGCGGCCAGTGACGAACAACTGGAGTCCCTGCTGTTCCGTTCCGGCTTCTCCACCGCCGAGGAAGTGACCGAACTGGCCGGCCGCGGCGTCGGCCTCGACGTGGTGCGCAGCGAAATCGCCGGTATCGGCGGCCGAGTGCGCCTGGATACCAGCGCCGGCGCGGGTGCGCGTTTCACCATTCACCTGCCGCTTACTCTGGCTCTGTCGCAGGTGGTGCTGACCCGCGCCGGTGGCGTCACCTATGCAATGCCCGCCAACATGATCGCCCTGGTGCGGGAAGTCCGCTCCGAGGAAATGGCCACCCTGCATGAAACCGGCTATCTGACCCTGGGCGCGGAAACCTATCCACTACGCACCTTGGCGGAACTGGTCGGGCGTACCGCGCAGGCCAGCGAGGGCCGCTATCGCACCATCCTGTTGCTGCGCTCCGGCGAGCAGCGTCTGGCGATCAGGGTCGATGCCCTGGAAGGCACCTTCGAGGCGGTGGTGAAGAACATCGGCCCACAACTGGCGCGTATTGCCGGCGTCAGTGGCGCCACCGTGCTCGGCGACGGACGCGTTGCGCTGATCGTCAACCCGTTCCAGTTGGCGGAGCGGGCGCCCAGGCTGGAGGTCGAGGTCGAAATACAGGAGCAGGAACAAGCACCGTTGATCCTCGTGGTCGACGACTCCCTCACGGTGCGCAAGATCACCAGCCGTTTTCTGCAGCGCGAAGGCTTCCGCGTCGCCACCGCGCGCGATGGTGTGGAGGCCCTTGAAGCCCTGGAAGACGAAATTCCCGCCATCATGCTGCTGGATATCGAAATGCCGCGCATGGACGGCTTCGAAGTCGCGCGCCATGTGCGCGCCAGCAGCCTCACGCGCGACCTGCCCATCATCATGATTACCTCGCGCACGGCGGATAAACATCGCAGCCACGCACGCGAACTTGGCGTCAATGCCTACATGGGCAAGCCCTACCAGGAAGACAAATTGCTCGAAGAAATCAATCGGCTGGCCGGCCAGACCGTAGCCAGCTGATACAAGACGGCTGGCGGGGAAGCAGCGCCCCGCCAAGCCCGAGAGGAAAAAATCGCACCGGTGCGATCACAAAAAAATGGATAACCCTCATGTCCAAGCAGCGCATCACCGCCCTGGGCCTCGCCCTCGGGTTTACCTTGTCCTCCGCCTTCGCCGCTCCAGGCAAGGCGCCAACCAACCCCGCCACGGATAACGAAGCCCATATCGAACAGGCGATGCACAACCCGAAAGCGCGCGCGGCAGGCAAGCGCGCGGCTTTTTTATGCGTTTATTGCCACGGTGAAGACGGCAGTAGCGTGCAGGAAAACATCCCCAACCTGGCCGGCCAGAATCCGGTCTACCTGCTCACCCAGATTCAGAAATTCGGGGATGGCCGGCGCAACGACGAATTCATGTCCGGACTGATCAAGGCGCTCAAGGAGGAGGATCGCGTCAACATGGCGGTGTACTACTCGACCATGCAGCCCAAGACCCCCGCGTCCAGCGATGCCGCCCTGGTGGAGAAGGGCAGGAAGCGCTACCTGGCGACCTGTATCGGCTGTCATGGCCCCAAGGCGATCGGCAGTCATTCCACCGCGCGCCTTGCCGGCCAGCGCGTTTCCTATATCACGGAGGCGCTCGCCAACTACCGCTCCAGCAAGAGCCCGCGCACCGACCCGGTGATGACGACGGTCGCCCGCAATCTCGCGCCCGACGACATCCCGGCGGTCGCCGCCTTTCTTTCCACCCTGAAATAAGCGGCGGGCCGCTCGTCCGCCCTCGCGCACCAGCGCGCCACCCTCAGCGGATGGCGCGCTGGTGTTTGATGTACTCGATGATGCCCGGCAGGATCGAGAGCAGGACGATGAACAGGATGACCGCCGTGAGGTTGTTCTTCACGACCGGCAGATTGCCGAAAAAATAACCGGCCGGTACCAGCAGACCCACCCAGACCATCGCGCCCAGCACGGAAAAACCGAGAAAACGCACATAGGTCAGGCGGCCGATGCCGCACACGAAAGGCACGAAGGTACGCACCACGGGTACGAAGCGGGCAATGATGATGGCCTTGGGGCCGTGCTTTTCCATGAACGCGTGGGTGCGGTTCAGATTCTCCCGCTTAAGCCAGCGGCTGCTCTCGAACTGGAACACCCTGGGCCCAAGCAGGCGGCCGATCCAATAATTCACGTTGTCGCCACAGAGCGCCGCCGCGATCAGCGTGACGGCTACGATCACCGGGTCCATCCCCCCCGCCGCCGCCACCGCTCCCGCCACGAACAGCAGGGAATCGCCCGGCAGAAAGGGAGTCACCACGAAGCCGGTCTCCATGAACACGATGGCGAACAGGATGGCATAGACCCAGACCCCGTAGCTTTGCACCAGCAACGCGAGGTGCTTGTCCAGGTGCAGGAGGATGTCGATGAAGTGGGTCAGGATTTCCATATTGTTTCGTTATCAGGTTGACGTGATGACGGAATCAGGGGAAGTCGGCCCTGGCCGCTACCGTCGATCCCCCTCGCTCAGGGCCGCAGGCTCATCCGATAGACCTTGCCTTCCAGCATCGCGGGCACCCAGAGCTTGCCGTTGTCGTCGAGGAAGAGGTCGGCGGGGCCGGCAAGGGGAATTTGTTCGTTGGCAACGCTGATCTGTCCGGTGCGGGCATCCAATACCTGCAGAAGGCCGGCCGGCTCAAATTTCACCCAGTTGGAGATCAGCCAGCGGTTGGCGCCCAGGCTGACCACGCCATCGAAGTAACCGGCGGGACTGGGCGCAAAGGTTTTCTCCAGTTTCGCGGTGAAACCGTCCAGCAGATAGGTCTTCACCTTGCCGTTGGCCTGGTTGTCACCGCCCCACTCCACCACGATCATTCGGCCGCCGAATTTCTTGAGGCCATTCGGGCCGATGGGCGGGGTGTCGAATTTGATTTCTCCGTAGCTGCGGCTGGTCAGGTCGATCACGAATACCTTGCCGAGATCGGTACTGGAAACAAGCAGACGGTGGTTGTCGTAGCGGGCGATGGCGTTGAGGAACCTGGCGCCGCTGGCGGCCATGTCCAGTTCGAATACCCGTTTTCCGTCGCGCTGGCGGAAACCCAGGACGCGGTCGATGTCCGCGACATAGAGCACGCCGTTCACGGCCAGCAGCCCCTTGGGCGCGTTGAGCTTGTCCACCCACTTCAACGCCTTGACGTTGCCCTGGCGATCCAGCCTGGAAATGAAACCGTCGCCGTCTTTCTCGAAGGGCTCCGGTTTCACGCCCACGTTGGAGACGAAGACATCGTCGCCGCTGACCATCACGCTCTCAGGCGAGGAAAAACCCGAGATGGTCTTCTCGACCCTGACCGTGGCCGCGTGGGCGTGGATGGAAAAAGCGAAAAACAGTAGGGCGAGCAGACGAGGGCGCATGGCGAACTCCAGATACGAATACGCCGACGGTGGCCCGCCGGCGTGTAATTTCAGACCACCGCCCCGGATTCCGGCTTCTCGACTTTCTTGATGAAATCCTCGCGCGAAACCCCCAGCCACATGACGATGGGGCTGGCGACCAGCACCGAGGAGTAAGTGCCGACGACGATGCCGATGGTCAAGGCCAGGGCAAAACCGTAGAGCACCTCGCCCCCCAGGAACAGCATGGCCAGCACCATCAACTGTGTGCTGCCGCTGGTAATGATGGTGCGCGACAGGGTGGCGGTCTTGGCGTTGTCCATGATCGCGGCGACGTCGTTGGAACGGGTCTTCTTGAAGTTTTCGCGAATGCGGTCGAACACCACCACGGTGTCGTTCACCGAGTAGCCCAGAATCGCCAGTACCGCCGCCAGCACGGTGAGGGAGAACTCCCACTGGAACAGGGAGAACGCGCCCAGCACGATGAAAATGTCGTGCGCGGTGGCGAATATGGCGCCCAGGGCGAAACGCCACTCGAAACGCAGGGCCAAGTACAACATGATGCCGATGGACACCACCAGCAGGGCCAGGGCGCCATCCTCGAACAATTCGTTGCCGACCTGCGGGCCGACGAATTCGACCCGCTTCAACAACACCGCAGCGTCAGCCTGTTTGAGCACAACCAGGACTTTTTCCGACAACTGCGCCGAAGTGATCCCCGATTTCACCGGCAGGCGCACCAGCACATCGCGCGAGGTGCCGAAATTCTGCACGGAAGCATCGCCATAGCCGGCGCGGGTCAGGTGCGCGCGTATCGCGCCGACATCGGCGGGATTCGGATAGCCGACTTCCATCACCGTGCCACCGGTGAAGTCCACGCCGAGATTGAGGCCCTTGGTGGCGAGCAACCCGATGGACGCGACGATGAACAGAATCGACACGTAGATCGTGCTGCGCGCATAGCGCATGAAGGGGATGTCGCGTTCCAGATGGAAGAGTTCCATGTCGATGCCTGTCAGATAGAGACTTTGGTCAGCCGCTTCACCCGGCCATAGGTGAGATTCACCATCGCGCGCGACACCGTCACCGCGCTGAACATCGAGGTCAGGATGCCCAGGCAGAGGGTCACCGCGAAGCCGCGCACCGGGCCGGAGCCAAGCCAGAACAGGGCGATACCGGCGATCAGAGTGGTGACATTGGAGTCCAGGATGGTGTCCCAGGCGCGGTCATAGCCGGCCGCCATCGCGGCCTGCGGCGAATTGCCCAGACGCAGTTCCTCGCGGATGCGCTCGGCGATGATGACGTTGGCGTCGATGGCCATGCCCAGCGTCAGTGCGACACCGGCGATGCCGGGCAGGGTCAGGGTGGCTTGCAGCATCGACAGCAACGCCACCAGCAGGAACAGGTTGGTCGCCAGGGCCAGCACGGAGATCACGCCGAACAACTGGTAGTAGACCACCATGAACACGGCGACCAGGGCGAAGCCGACCAGGGTGGAGTTCACGCCGCGTTCGATGTTGTCCGCGCCCAGAGAGGGGCCTACCGTGCGTTCCTCGACGATTTCCATGGGCGCCGCCAGCGCGCCCGCGCGCAGCAGCAGAGCGACATCGGAGGCCTCCTGCGGCGAATCCATGCCGGTGATCTGCACGCGGCCGCCACCGATCTCCTCGCGAATCACCGGCGCGGTCACCACTTCAGTCTTGCCCTTCTCGATCAGCAGAATGGCCATGCGCTTGCCCACGTTCTCGCGCGTGACGTTCTTGAACAGACGCGCGCCACGCCCATCGAGATTGATATGCACGGCGGCCTGATTGGTCTGTTTGTCGAAGCCGGGTTGCGCGTCGGTGATGTAGTCGCCGGTCAGTACCACGGATTTTTTCACCAGCACCGGGCGGCCGTCGCGCTCGCGGTAGACCTCGGTGCCGAACGGCACCTGGCCGGCGGCGGCGGCCTGAACCGTGGCGGCGTCCTGCATGCGTTCCTCGTCCACCATGCGAATTTCCAGGGTGGCGGTACGGCCCAGGATTTCCTTGGCCTTGGCGGTGTCCTGCACGCCCGGAAGCTGCACCACGACGCGGTCGATGCCTTGCTGCTGGATCACCGGCTCGGCGACGCCAAGCTCGTTGACCCGGTTGCGCAGGGTGGTGAGGTTCTGTTGCAGAGCGTATTCCTGGGTTTTCACCTGCGCCTGTTTTTTCAGGCCGCCGGTGAGCACGAATTCCTCGCCGCTCTCGCTGTCGACCAGTTGCAACTCGCTGTAGGCCGTCTCGATCGCCTTGCGCGCGGCACCGCGCTGCACCGCGTCGCGGAACTTGATGGTCACCTGTTCTCCCTCGCGACCGATGCCGGTGTAACGCACCTTGTTCTCGCGCAACAGGGTGCGAATATCGCCCTGATAACGTTCCGCCGCCTTCTCCAGCGCCTTGGGCATGTCCACCTGCAACAGGAAATGCACACCCCCGCGCAAATCCAGGCCCATGTTCATCGGCCTCGCGCCCAGCGAAGCCAGCCATTGCGGCGAGGCGGGCAGGAGATTGAGCGCCACGGTGTAGCCCGGCCCCAGCGCGGCCTGGAGGGCATCCTTGGCCTGGATCTGGACATCGGGGCTGGCAAAACGCGCCTTCACACCGCGCGCGTCCAGCGCGACCCCGGTGTGGGCGATACCCGCCGCCTTCAGCGCGGACTCCACCCGCCGCATCAAGGCGGTATCCACCTTCTCGGTGGTTCGCACCGGCATCACCTGCACCGCCGGCACCTCACCGAAAAAATTGGGCAGGGTGTAGAGAAACGAAATCAGCAGGGCGACGCCGATGACGAGGTATTTCCAGAGGGGGTAGCGATTCATATGCGGGTGCGCGGTGAACAGTGAGCGGTGAGCGGTGAACGGCCGGCGGTGAAGGGTGAGCGCGGGCGTCTCCGCTTGCCGCCCACCGCTTGCCGCTTACAGATCCTTGATCGTTCCCTTGGGCAGCACGGTCTGCACGGTGCCGCGCTGGAAGTGGGATTCCACGCCACCACCGATGTCCAGGGTGATGTATTGCTCGGAAATCTTCACCACCTTGCCGACCTGGCCGCCGGCGGTGACGACTTCATCGCCCTTGGCGATGCCTTCCTGCATCTTCTTCTGATCTTTGGTGCGCTTCATCTGCGGACGGATAATCATGAAGTAGAACAGCGCGAACAGCACGACCAGGGGCAAAAAACTCATGATCGGATCGGGTTGCTCGCCAGCGGCGGCGTAAGCGGGAGAAATCAGCATGATGAGAGCAAGTAGGTTGGAAAAACCCGCGCATTCTAGCAGCCTCGTGTGACAAGCTCTTGCGCCTGAATCACTTTGATACGCTCCCGCGTCTCCGGGTGGATCGAGAACAGGGCGATCCAGGCGCAAGAGGTCACGCGATCCCCATATCCACGTCGAAAACCTCGGCCATTTCCGCGCCGGTGGCGGCGATGCCCGCGCCAGAGGCGGCGACGAAGCCGTCCAGCCCACCCTCCGGCCCGACCACGGCCAGATTGTCCAGCCAGAATCGCGCGGCGCGTACCTGTGCCCAGGGGATGTACAGGCCCAGGGTCAGGACGATCAACAGCAGGTTGGAGACATACAGGCCGATCAGGCCACGCGCCGTATGGCGGCCGGCGAAGCACAGCGCGCCGAAACACGTGCCGATGAAAGTGAGGCGAGCGACACGCGCCTTGACGTAACCGACCGCGATGGGGAGCGTGGCATAGAGCAACAGCAATCCCAGGCCCAGTGGCCCCAGGATTTCCGTCATGCCGGTGGGGCCGTCGTGCGCCAGGCTGACCAGGATGACGCTGCCGGCCACCAGGATGACCACGGGGGCCAGCAGGATCAGAGAAGCTTTCATGAAAATTCCGTAGTACGACTCGGCCCGCGCCTGGAAACGGGATCGGGTCGCGCCGAAGGCGTGGTTGCCGGCGACGAAAGCGGTCTTGCGATAAAGCAGATAAGGCAGCGCCAGACCCAGACTGAGCAGCATCAGCAAACCCCAACCGGCGAAGATGCGGAAAGCTTCACCAAGGTCGCCGTGGAAATCGAAACGCAAACCACGATGGCTGCTGTTGCGGGCATTGAATTGCAGCGAACGCACCACGACCCAGGGGGTGGCCAGGAAGAACAGGGCCAGCAGCGCCAACGACGCCAAGGGCAGGTTTTCCCGCGCCAAGGCCAAAACGGAAAACAGGCCGAATGCGAGCAACCGCCCCTTCAGGATGGCGATGGGGTCGGCCAGGTAATCGAAATTGTGGCCATCCAGCAGCGTGTGATGATTGAAGTAACGCTTGCGTCGCACCTTCGCCCAGGCGGAATAGATGCCCAGGGTCAACACGCTCAAGGCCAGATTGACGATCCAGATACGGAAATATTCACCGCCGTTGCCGGTGAATTGAAACGGATAGACGCGGCTTCCCTCGCTCATGCGGTTCCCCATTATTTGTAATTGTTGAAACAGGGCCGATTCTAGCCCGGATGCGCCATCATTTCCCGCGCCAATCGCGCAGACCCTTGTTTGTAATGGGAATTAGGCAAAAGGGCGACGCGGCCGCCGACAGCGGGTATCGACCTCGGCGACGCGGGTTCGCGGGGACGGGGCCAACCCTCCCCCACAGATAAAACACGGCGAAAAACGCACGGGTGCGGCCGAATCGCCGCCGATGCTTCCGAAGCGCGACTGGCGGCTTGCGGCCCGTGGAAGGGAAATCACTCCAGCGGTTTTTTCCCTCGCCGCGCCTGGAACGCCGTCACCCATTCCGCGAAGCGCCCCTGCTCCAGCGCCTCGCGCAGGCGGGCGGTGAAATCCTGGTAGAAGTGCAGGTTGTGGATGGAATTGAGGCGTGCGCCGAGCATTTCGCCGGCGCGTTGCAGGTGATGCAGATAGGCGCGGCTGTAGTGGCGGCAGGTGTAGCAACCGCATTCCGGGTCGACCGGGCCGGTGTCGGCCTTGAACCGGGCATTCTTGATGCGGATGTCGCCGGACCAGGTGAACAGCAGGCCGTGGCGCGCGTTGCGGGTGGGCATCACGCAATCGAACATGTCGATGCCGCGCTCGACCGCGAACACGATGTCCTCCGGCGTGCCCACGCCCATCAGGTAGCGCGGCTTGTCCTGCGGCAGTCGGTGGCCCATGTGGTCGAGGATGCGTTCCATGTCCTCCTTCGGCTCGCCTACCGAGAGGCCACCCAGGGCGTAGCCGTCGAAGCCGATCTCGGCGAGGCGTTCCAGGGAACGCTCGCGCAGGTCTTCATACATGCCCCCCTGGACAATGGCGAACAAGGCGTTCGGGTTGCCTTCGTGCGCCTGTTTCGAGCGTTCCGCCCAACGCAGCGACAATTCCATCGACTGCCGCGCGGTCTCGTGATCGGCCGGATAGGGTGTGCATTCGTCGAAGATCATGACGATGTCCGAGTTCAGCGCCTTCTGGATCTGCATGCTTTTCTCGGGCGAAAGCATCAGGCGCTGGCCGTCCAGGGGCGAGGCGAATTTCACGCCCTGCTCGGTGATCTTGCGCAGATGGGTGAGGCTCCACACCTGAAAACCGCCGGAGTCGGTGAGGATCGGCCCGTTCCAGGCCATGAACTCGTGCAGTCCCCCGTGCGCGGCGATGACCTCCACGCCGGGGCGCAGCCACAGGTGGAAGGTGTTGCCGAGCACGACCTGGGCGCCCAGGTCGATCAGTTCATGGGGGGTGACCCCCTTGACCGTGCCGACCGTGCCGACCGGCATGAAAACGGGGGTCTGGATGGTGCCGTGGCTGGTTTCCAGCACACCTCGGCGCGCGTGGCCCGCGCTATGGGTAACGGTAAAACGCATGGATTCGATTCGCCGCAAGGCGGAATAAAAGGACGCAATTGACGCGACAGGAGCGCCATTCTAACGGGCATGGATGGGAGCCCACGCGAGACGATGCGGCCCATCGCGCCACCGTGGACGGCGCCGCGCGAAATGGATTGTGGAACCCCGGCCCCGGCATTCAGTCGCACTTTATTTTCAACGCCTTGGAGAGCCTCATGCTGGAAACCTTCCTGGAGCATCTGGATAGCGGACGCGCAAACGTCTTGCCGCAGGTTTATCAATCCGCGCTACACATCGTCGTCATCCTCGCGCTGGCCTGGGTGCTGCTGCGTCTGTCCAACAAGGGCATCCGCATGCTGCGCATCTATCTCTCGGGGCGGGCGGACGGGAATATCGAGGAGATCAAGCGTATCGAGACGCTGGGCCGGGTGTTCCGCTACATCGCATCGGTGGTGATCGTCCTGGTGGCGGGCATGGTGGTACTGAGCGAACTGGGCATCTCCATCGCCCCCATCCTCGCCACGGCGGGCGTCCTCGGCATCGCCGTGGGCTTCGGCGCCCAGAGCCTGATCAAGGACTACTTCAATGGCTTTTTCATGCTGCTGGAAAATCAGGTGCGCCAGGGCGACGTGGTGGAGGCCGCCGGCAAAAGTGGATTGGTGGAGGAAGTGACGTTGCGCTACATCAAGATGCGCAACTACGAGGGTCAGGTTCATTACATTCCCAACGGCAACGTCACCACCGTCACCAACATGAGCCGGGACTATTCCTACTCGGTGATCGACATCGGCGTGGCCTACCGGGAAAACACGGACGAAGTCATGCAACTGATGCGCCAGGTGGGCGCGGAGATGCGCGCGGACGCAACCTTGCGCGACAAGATACTGGAAGACTTGGAAATGGCCGGCATGGATCAATGGGCGGATTCCGCCGTGATCCTGCGCTGCCGCTTCAAAGTGAAGCCCCTGGAACAGTGGGGCGTGCGCCGGGAGTACCTGCATCGCCTCAAGCGGGTCTTCGACCAGCATGGTGTGGAGATCCCCTTTCCCCACCTGACCCTGTACCCTGGCCAGGCCAGGGACGGTTCCGCCCCGGCGCTGCGCATCCTCGCGGAGAATGGCGTGGCATAAAGCGCGATCTCTCCCGCATCGGAGAGAGATCAACGGATTCATGGAGCGGGAAGGATGCGTGCCTGGAAAAGCTGTTTCGGTTTGCTGCTGTTGTTCAGCGGTTCCGCCCTGGCGCGGGCGCCCTGTCCCGCAGAGCAGGCGGCGACCCTTCGGATCGGCGCCCAAGGCTTCACGGTGGAAGTCGCCGCCACACCGGCCTCGCGGGAACGCGGCCTATCCGGCCACGCGCGCCTCTCGCCCAACGCCGGCATGTGGTTCGTGCTGCCGGAAGCCGAGCAAACCGGTTTCTGGATGCGCGGCATGCGCTTTCCCATCGACCTGATCTGGGTGAGCCCGGAACAGCGGGTCGTGGGCGCGGCAACCCTGCCGGTGTGCGAAAACGACCCTTGTCCCATCACCTATCCCACCGCGCCTGCCGCCTATGTGCTGGAGATCCGGGCGGGCCGTTTTACCGGCCGGGTGGGGGATCCGGTGGAATGGAACTGCGCGGCGAGGTAGCGCCGGCGAGGCGCCGGCTCTCCTTACCAGCTCTGACGACCGCGCGGCTTGGCGGCGGCGGGACGGTGGTCGTCAGTGCGGGGACCGCTCTTGAAAGCCGGGCGCGCATCGGACTTGTTGCCCCAATGGTTGCCTTCCTTGGCGGGAGCGCGGCCTTCCGGCTTGGCCCAGGTGTTTCCGTTCCGCTCACCGCTCTTTTCCGGACGGCTCCAGGCATTGCCTTCGCGCGGCGGCCGGGCCTGGGCATTGCCGTGGTTCCAGGAATTGCCCCGATTGTCGTCGTCATGGCGCGGCGCCTGGACATCACGCTGGCCGTAACCCTGGCCCTGGTACTCGCCACGCGGCTTGTCACTCCACTTCTTCTCGCCCCACGGGCGCTCACCCGCCGGCTTGTCGCCGAACTTCTTCTCGCCCCAGGGCTTCTGGCCACCACCGCCATAGCCCGCGCTCTTGCCGTAGCCGCCGCTCTTGCCGTAGCCACTCTTGCCGCCGCGCGACTTGTCGAAGCCACGTTCCGGACGCGCGGCCGGCTCCAGGCCGGGAATCACGTCGATACGCACGCTCTCGCCGATATAACGCTCGATCTCGCGCACCAGGTGGCGTTCCTTGCCGCCATTCACCATCGTGATGGCAATGCCGGAACGGCCGGCGCGACCGGTGCGGCCGATGCGGTGCACATAGTCTTCGGCCTGGCGCGGCGCGTCGAAGTTGATGACGTGGCTGATGCCGGCGACGTCGATGCCGCGCGCGGCCACGTCGGTGGCCACCAGAAAGCGGGTGTGGCCGTCACGCAGGCGTTGCAGGGTACGGGTACGTTTGTGCTGCGGCATGTCGCCATGCAGCGCGGCGGCGGAATGGCCCTGCTCCAGCAGGGTTTCCGAGAGTTCCTCGGCGCTGCGTTTGGTGGCGGTGAAAATCACCGCCTGGGTCAGATCCACGTCACGCAGCAGGAAATCGAGCAGGCGATGCTTGTGGCCGATGTCGTCGGAAAACAGGATGCGCTGGTCGATGTTGGCCTTGTGCTCTTCCTGGGTGGCCACGGAGATGCGCAGGGGGTTGTTGGTCATCTCGGCGGCGATCTTGCCGACCATGCCATCCAGGGTGGCGGAGAACAGCAGGGTCTGGCGATTTTCCGGCGTGCGCGAAACGATGTGCTCAATGTCCTCGATGAAGCCCATGTCCAACATGCGGTCGGCCTCGTCCAGCACCAGAACTTCCAGGCGCGAGAAGTCGATGCGGCCGCGCTCCAGATGGTCGATCAGGCGGCCGGGGGTGGCGATCATCACTTCCGGGTTCACCTTGAGCGCCTGGAACTGCGGCCCGAACGGCGCGCCGCCTACCAGACAGACCGTGCGCAGCTTGCGCATGCCGGCGCCGTAGATCATGGCCTGCTTCTGCACCTGCATGGCCAGTTCACGGGTGGGGCACAGCACCAGCAGGCGCGGGCCCTGGATCTTGTCGCCACCGGGCAGAGAGGAAGGCTCGGCCAGCTTGTGCAGGCTGGGCAGCAGGAAAGCGGCGGTCTTGCCGCTGCCGGTGTGGCTGGAAACCAGCAGGTCACGCCCTTCCAGGGCGGCCGGCACCGCCTGGCGCTGCACCTCGGTGGGGATGGTGTAGCCGGTGGTTTCCAGGCATTTCAGAACGACGGGGTTGAGGCCCAAGGTAGCGAAGGTCATACAAATCCTTTCAAAGCATGCCCCTGCCCGCCATTCAGATTGGCACAGGCAAAAGGCAACCGCGCCCGCCCGAAGGGTAGGGACGCAAAAACAGAAACGCTCGCGCCACGATTCAAGGCGCGCCGATTCTCGCGAAACATCGGCGCCAACCGAATGCCGCGAAGCCGAATCGACGGAAACGGTTCCGTGAAAGGATCAGGTGAGGTCGGGGACGATGGGGCTGTGAAAACAGTCCCGTGGGCTTGGAATTCCGGCGAGGACGCCGGGAAGCCGACTACTGCGTTACACAACGCCGCGCACTATACGTCAAGCGGAGCACGGAAGCCATTGATTTTTCTATATTCATATCGAGCATTCGTACCATTCAAACTGGAGCACGCGATATGACCGCCCCCCTTGTCCTGATCCTGGTCGGTTTCTTCACCATCCTCGCGGCGGCTGTATTTTTTGTCGCGCGCGCCGCGCGCAAGGAGTCCGCCGCGCGGCGCCGTCTGGCCACTGAACTGGGTTTCATGCCCGTGGCCGACGCCGGGGAATTGCAAACGCGCCTGGCGGCGGCGCGGGGTCGCCAGCGTCCCGGCCTGCTGCGTCTGACCCATGTGTTTCGCCGCCAGGAAGCGCTCGGCACGCTCTGGCTGTACAGCCTGCATCGCCGCAACTTCGACGAATCGGGGACACGGCGCGGAAAACGTCCGAGCAGGTCGCATTACACGCCCCTGGAGACCGACGCCGTGGCGCTGGTCGCGCGTGACTGGAACTGGCCGCGCTGCGTCGCCACGCCGCGCCTCATCGGGCCGGGCAAGCTGGCCACCTTCGCCAACCGCATGGCCGATACCCTGGTGGAGGCGAATGCCCGGCGCCTCGACTTTCCCCAAATTTTCGACCTGGACGAGTTCTATATCGTCGCCAGCTACGGCAAGGCTCCCGATCTGCCCGACGCGTTTCTCCACGCCCTTGCCGCCGCGCCCGGCCTGATTCTGCATCTCGGCGGCGACACCCTCACGCTATCGTGGGCCAATGCCCGAACCCAACCGCCCGATAACGCCCGCATGCGGCAACTGGTCGATCTGGCGCGACAATTGGCGCGCGCGCTGGGGAACGGCTAGGGGCTTGGGGTCAAGCTGTCTTCTTCTCGATCAACATCGCATCGCCGTAGCTGAAGAAGCGGTAACGCTCGGCCACCGCGTGCGCATAGGCGCGCAGCAACAGATCCATGCCGCCGAAGGCGGAAACCAGCATCAGCAGGGTGGAACGCGGCAGATGGAAGTTGGTGATCAGACGATCCACCACATTGAAGTGGTAGCCGGGCGTGATGAACAGATCGGTTTCGCCAGCGCCCGCGCGCAGGACGCCGTCGCGCGCGGCGGATTCCAGGGCGCGCAGGCTGGTGGTGCCGACCGCGCCGATGCGACCGCCAGCCGCGCGCGTGGCCGCCACGGCGGCCACGGTCTCCTCGGAAATGGCATAGCGTTCGCTGTGCATCCGGTGTTCCGCCAGATCCTCCGCGCGCACCGGCTGAAAGGTGCCGGCGCCGACATGCAGGGTAACGAAAGCGCTCGCCACGCCCCGCTCGCGCAGGCGCGCCAGCATGGCCTCGTCGAAATGCAGGCCGGCGGTCGGCGCGGCGACGGCGCCGAGGTCGCGCGCATACACGGTCTGATAACGAGCATCGTCGTCGGCTTCCGCCGGCCGATGCAGATACGGCGGCAGCGGCATCTCGCCGTAATGCTCCAGCCATTCCAGCACCGTGCGCGCGGGGTCGAACGCCAGGCGGAACAGTTCCCCCTCGCGGCCCAGCACCAGCGCCTGGATGGAACCGGCGAACAAGAGCACGCTGCCCGTCCTGGGCGACTTGCTGGCGCGCAGGAACATCAGGGCCTCATGGTCGCCGACGATGCGCTCCACCAGCGCCTCCACCTTGCCGCCGCTATCCTTTTGGCCATGCAGGCGCGCCTTGATGACGCGCGTGTCGTTGAACACCAGCAGATCGCCGGGACGAAAAAAGTCGGGCAATTCGTTGAACAGGCGATCCGAAAAACAGGCGTTTGCGCCATCCACATGCAATAGCCGGCTGGCCGTGCGTTCGGCCAGAGGATGCCGGGCGATCAGCTCGTCCGGCAGGGAGTAATCGAAGTCGCTGGTTTTCATGAGGGCGCGGATTATACGGGCGGATTTCTCATTGCCCGGCCCATGTCGTATCGGACATAATCGCCGCCCATCCTGCCGGGATGGCGGAATCGGTAGACGCAGCGGATTCAAAATCCGCCGTTGGAAACAACGTGGGGGTTCGAGTCCCCCTCCCGGCACCAAACGCTTGGCGGCCATCCTGGACGCCAACCTCAATACCGGCTTCCACATGGCCTTCCTTCTCGAAATCCTCCGCCGCGCCGCCGTCGATCTGATGCGACCGCGCGTGTTGAGCATCATGTTGCTGCCCATGTTGCTGGCGCTGATGTTCTGGGGTGGCCTGTTCTGGGCATTCGGGACGGTCTGGGTGGCGGGACTGGAGGGGGTGTTCAATGACTCTCCCCTGCCGGGCTGGCTGGGGCCGACCCTCGCCGGCTGGGTGGTCGGGATGGGGGTCTATACGGCATTGATCCTGATGCTGCTGCCGGCGATCTACCTCACCGCCTTGTTCATCACTTCACTGGTGTTCATGCCCATCCTGTTGAGCGTCGTGGCGCATCGCCATCATCCCGGGCTGATGCGGCACTACGGCGGCAGCTTTCTCGGCAGCCTGGGCAATGGCCTGTACGCGCTGGCCATCTATCTCCTGGTCTGGCTGGCCACCCTGCCGTTCTGGCTGCTGGGGCCGTTCGGCGCGGGGGTCGCGATTCTGCTCAATGCCTGGCTGAACCAGCGCCTGTTCCTGTATGACGCGCTGGCGGAACACGCCTCGAAGACGGAACTGGCGATGTTGCGCGCACAAGGCGGCTGGCCGCTGTACGGCCTGGCGGCCTTCCTCGGACTCCTGCATCTGGTGCCGGTCATCAATTTCTTCGCCCCGGTTTACATGGGCCTGGCGTTTACCCACTATGCGCTGGAACGGCTGGCAAGCCTGAGACAGGAGGCAAGCGCATGATTTACGGCATCGGCACGGACATCGCCGGCATTCGCCGCATGGGCGAGGTGCATGCGCGCTATGGCGGCAAGCTGGCGCAGCGCATGCTGTCGCCGGAGGAGTGGGGCGAATACGCGGAGGCGCGTGACAAGAACGTGTTTCTGACCAAGCGTTTTGCCGCCAAGGAGGCTTTTTCCAAGGCGGTGGGCACCGGCATGCGCGCCCCGGTGATGCTGACCGCGATCAGCGTGACACATGACAAGCTGGGCCGCCCCGGCCTCGCCTTCTCGGCGGAACTGGCCGCATGGATGCGGGAACGCGGCATGGGGCGGGTGCATCTGTCGATTTCCGACGAGCGCGATCACGTGGTCGCCTTCGCGCTGGTGGAGAGCAAATGATCCCTTTCAATCATCTCCCGCTCGGGCCGGTGATGGCCGATGTCGCGGGCTTTGCGTTGAGCGACGACGAACGGCGGCGTCTGCCGCACCCGTCGATCGGCGGCGTGATCCTGTTCAAGCGCAATTACGAGAACCCGGAACAGCTCGCCGCCCTGTGCCGCGAGATTCATGCCTTGCGCTCCCCGCACCTGTTGATCGGCGTCGATCATGAGGGTGGCCGAGTGCAGCGTTTCCGCGCCGGTTTCACGCCGGTTCCCGCCATGCGCGCCATCGGCGAGGCCTGGGACGGGCATCCGCAGCGCGCCCGCCGCCTGGCGCGCGATGCCGGCTATGTGCTGGGCGCGGAACTGCGTTCGGTGGGGGTCGACTTCAGTTTCGCGCCGGTGCTCGACCTCGATTACCGCAACAGCGGCGTGATCGGCGACCGCGCCTTCCACCGCGATCCGCGCGCGGTGGCGGATCTCGCGCATGCCCTCAGCCTGGGCCTGAGCGAGGCCGGCATGAGCGCGGTGGGCAAGCATTTCCCCGGCCACGGCTACGTCGCGGCGGATTCGCATCTGGCGGTGCCGGTGGACGAGCGCGGCCTGACCGACCTGGAATTCAGCGACCTGCAACCGTTCCGCCACATGATCGACCTGGGGCTGCCCGGCATCATGCCCGCGCATGTCATCTACCCGCATGTCGACGCGCAACCGGCCGGTTTCTCGCGCCGCTGGCTGACGGAAATCCTGCGCGGCCAGTACGGCTTCGAGGGGGTGATCTTCAGCGACGATCTGACGATGGAGGGCGCCAGCGTGGCCGGTGGCATCACCCAGCGCGCGGAGGCCGCCTTGCGCGCCGGCTGCGACATGGTGCTGGTATGCAATCGCCCGGATCTGGCCGACGAGCTCCTGCTCCGCCTGAAATGGTCGATGCCGCCCACCTCGCTGGTGCGTCTGGCGCGCATGCACGGGCGCCCGCATCCACCCGGCCGCACCGTGTTGCAGATGAGCCCGCGTTATGTCGAGGCGGTGCGCCATCTCGCCGGACTGGGTGAAGCCGACGCGGAACTGGTTCTGGCCGATCCGACCAACACCTGCGGCAATCGTGGAGGATGAGCGTGAACACGGCATGGCGCTCCTCGCCCCCCCTCACCCCCAACCCCTCCCCCGCCCACGGGGGAGGGGCGCTTCGAGCGTCGCCCATGCGACGGATACATTGATGGCCCTCTCGGTCGATCGCGGCACCACCCATGTGGAGCATCACGTCGGCCATGACCACGGCGGCCAGGCCTTGTTCAAGGCGTTGTTCTTCACGCTCGGCTTCGCCGTCGTGGAAGTCGTCGCCGGCTACTGGTCCGGTTCCCTGGCCTTGCTGTCCGACGCGGGCCACATGGTCACCGACTCCACCGCCCTCGGACTGGCGGCGCTGGCGGCCGTCCTGGCGCGGCGGCCGCCCTCGAAACGCCACACCTACGGCCTGGTGCGCCTGGAAATCCTCGCCGCCCTGCTCAACAGCCTGGCCATGCTGGCGCTGATCGTGTTCATCGCCGTCGAGGCCATCGAGCGACTCTCCCACCCGCAACCGGTGATGGGCGGGATGGTCATGGTGGTGGCCTTCATCGGCCTGCTGGTCAACCTGGCCGTGGCCTGGCTGCTGCACCACGGCGGCGACAGCCTCAACACCCGCGCCGCCCTGATGCATGTGATGGGCGACCTGCTCGGCTCGGTGGCCGCCCTGGTCGCGGGCGCGGTGATCTGGTTCACCGGCTACACCCCGATCGACCCGATCCTTTCCCTGGTGGTGTCGGCGCTGATCCTGTTCTCCGCCTGGAATCTGCTGAAAGAGAGCCTGCATGTGCTGATGGAAGGTGTGCCGGCGCATGTCAGCCTGGACAACGTCGCCCATGACCTGGCCGCCATTCCCGGCGTGCGGCGAGTGCATGACCTGCATATCTGGACCCTGTCCTCGGGCCAGATCGGCCTCACCGCGCATCTGGAGCTGGACAGCTTCGACGACTGGGACCGCATCCTCCAGGCCAGTCGCGTCTGCCTCGACCAGCGCCACGGCATCCGCCACATCACCCTGCAAGCGGAACTGAAGAACAAACCTCCCAAGGAATTCGCATGAAACGCCGCCGCCGCTACGCCCGCCCCCGCCTCTCCCGCGATGCCGAACGCCTGGCCTGGCTGGCCCAGGCACTGGCCGATTCCGGCAGCCGTCTGGAAGACGCCTGGCTGGAGTCGGAAATGACCTCGCTGATCGAAAAACTGCTGACCGGCGACGACGAGGACGCCCTCAACCAGGCGCTGGATCGCCTTCACGACACCAACCCGCGCGCCTACGACGATCTCGCCGACCTGATCGAAGCCTCCTGTGAAATCAACCACGACGGCGACGCCTGGCGCCTGATCCTGGCCATGCCGGTGCTGGCCTGGTCGCGCTACACCATTCCCACGCGCGCGCTGCCGCAAGCCACGCTGGACGCCCTGCGCGCGCAACTGGCCGGGCACGTGCTGGCCGCCGACGCGCGCGTGCATCTCGCCAACTACCTGTTCAGCCCGGATCAGTTGCCACAAGGTTATTGCGACACCCGCGCCTTCGCCGACGCGCTGTTTGCCAGCGCGGCGGCCGGCCGCGACCTGATCGTGGACGGCGACAGCCTGCCGGAGTCGCAGACCTTCGTCTCCGACGTGCGCTACCTCCTCGCCGTGGTGCAAATCCCCGCCGGCCGCCCGCTATTCCGCTGGAACGAACCGGACGGCAACCGCGAAACCGCGCTGGAAGCCTGGCGGCAACAAGCCGGCGCCAACCTGCAACCGCTGCTGACCGGCTGCGCCCACGAACTGCTGTTGCCCGACGCCTATTTCTCGGCCTGGCGCCGCGCCGACCGCGAGACGCGGCCGTTCGCGCTGCGCGCCGCCGTGGAATACCTGAAATCGCTGTTCAACGTCCCCGCCAGCCGCCTGCGCGCCGTCGCCGCCCCCTACCACGACCGCTGGCTGGAGGAATGGCGCATCGGCTTCACCGGCATCGACTCCGACGAAGTCGTACACGGCGTCACCTGGCCCCTCCTCGGCGACGAGGATGAAAGCGCCGATCTGGCCGGCGGCATCGAAACGCTGCTCAAGGAAACCGGCCTCGGCGAAGTACGCATCCTCGATGCCCGCATGCCCCTGGAATACTGCGACGACTGCGGCGCTCCCCTGTTTCCCAATCCGGAAGGCGAAAACGTGCATGCCGAACTGCCGGAGGAAATGCGGGGCACGCCGACGCATCTGCATTGAACTGTAGCGCCGGCGACTCGCCGGCACGTCCATCTCGTTCCCACGCTGGAACGTGGGAACGAGATGAAACGAGATGAACCAGACAAACGGGCCGGCGAGTCGCCGGCGCTACAAATGACCCTCACCTCCTGTACCGCCTGCCCCCGCCTCGCCGGCTTCCTGGCCGCAGCGCACGGCCGGTTTCCCGACTATTTCTGCAAGCCGGTTCCCGCCTTTGGCGATGAAAACCCGCGCCTGTTCATCATCGGCCTTGCCCCCGGCCTGCACGGCGCCAACCGCAGCGGGCGGCCGTTCACCGGCGACCATGCCGGCATACTGCTCTACGAAACCCTGCACGCCTTTGGCTACGCCAGCCGCCCGGTATCCGTCGCCGCCGACGACGGCCTCATCCTGGCCGGCTGCCGCATCAGCAACGCGGTCAAGTGCGTGCCCCCGGAAAACAAGCCGGAAACCGACGAGATCAAACGCTGCAATGCCTATTTGCGCGCGGAACTGGCCGCCCCGCCGCCCGGCGCCGCCCTCCTCGCCCTCGGCCTGGTCGCCCACAAGGCCGTGCTCATGGCGCTGGGCCTGAAGCACGGCGCGTATCCGTTCGGGCATGGCGCGGCGCATCTCCTGCCGGATGGCCGTCGCCTGTACGACAGCTACCACTGTTCCCGCTACAACACCCAGACCAGGCGCCTCACGCGAGACATGTTCCACGCGGTATTTCAACGTATTCAGGAGGAAACACCATGCCCGTAGTCAGCATCAAACTCGCCGGCAACCTCACTCGCGAGCAGAAGAAAAAGATCGCCGAGGAAATCACCGACACCCTGGAACGCCACGCGCTCAAACCCAGGCGCTACACCTATATCGCCTTTGAGGAATTGCCCGAGGAAAACTGGGCCATCGCCGGCCAGTTGCTGGACGAGGAAAACTGAACCGAGGGAAATTCCGCGTGAACAAGCCGGCTGACGCCGGCTTTTTTCTTCCCTGTCCCACCCCCTAAAGTTTTATCGCCCCCTGCCGATAACCGGGCCGAAGGGCTTGGTGCCCACAACCTCTAGGGGACGGTTTTGACCTCGAACAAATATGCCGCATTGATTGCCCTGGTCGCCATTGTGGTGGCATTGGTCGCGTGGTTTGCCGATCCGATCTGGCGGGTGGCGGCGGTAATCATCGTCGCGCTCGTGGTCTGGTTCGTCGCGGCCCGCTTCGGTGTAGCGCAACAGCAAGAAGCGGCGCCGATCGACCCGCTGGCCCACTATCGTGCCGACCTGGGTGTCCTGATCGACGACCTGGCCGCCGCCGGCCAGGTGCAATCCCGATCCAGCCATGAAGAACTGGAACGGGTGAAAGACCTGTTGCAAGAGGCCATCAACCAGCTCATCGCCAATTTCCACGACATGAACCATCACGTCCAGTCGCAACGCGAACTGGCGCTGGCCATCGTCAACGGCATGAGCGAGGTCGGCAGCGAGGGGGAGTCGGTGAAATTCGCCGACTTCGTCATGGACACCTCGAAGACCATGGAATCCTTTGTCGACAACACGGTCGCCACCAGCAAGATCGCGATGGGCCTGGTGGAGACGATGGACACCATCAACAGCGAGGTGAACACCATGCTGAACATCCTCGCCGAGATCGAATCCATCGCCAAGCAAACCAATCTGCTCGCGCTCAATGCCGCCATCGAGGCGGCGCGCGCCGGCGAGGCGGGGCGCGGCTTCGCCGTGGTGGCCGACGAGGTGCGCAATCTTTCGCAACGAACCAACCAGTTCTCCCATGAGATTCGCGCGCACATGGATCAGGTGGACGGCTCACTGACCCGCGCCCACGACTCCATTTATGCCGTCGCCTCGATGGACATGAACTTCGCCCTGCAATCCAAGCAGCGCGTGCAGGACACCATGCTGCGTCTGGAAACCATCAACCTCGCGATGGCGGATGCCGCGCGCGGTATCGACGCGCACGCGACGGAAGTCTCCGCCGAGGTCAATCAGGCAGTGACCGCGCTCCAGTTCCAGGACATGTCCAGCCAATTGATCGGCCATGCCCAGGTGCGCCTGGAGGCGATCAGCGAAGGCGTGCATGGCGTGGCGCAATCCTTTGCCACCGCCACGGATATGGACGCGGCCATGACCGCGGCGCGTGAACGGGTCGCCGCCCTGTCCAACCTGGACAACACCCGTTTCAACCCGGTCAAGCAAGACAGCCTGAGTTCCGGCGACATCGAACTGTTCTGAATAGCGAGGTAATGAAAATGGCAAAAGTCGTATTGAGTGTTGATGACTCCGCATCCATTCGCCAGATGGTGGCTTTCACCCTGAAAAGCGCCGGTTACGAAGTGGTCGAGGCAGTGGATGGCGAGGACGGCCTCGCCAAGGCGCGCGGGAAAAGCGCGGATCTCGTCCTCACCGACCAGAACATGCCGAAGATGGATGGCCTCTCGCTGATCAAGACGCTGCGCGGCCTGCCGCAATACCGCTCGACACCGATCCTGATGCTGACCACCGAGTCTTCCGACGCCATGAAGGCGGCGGGCAAGGCGGCCGGGGCCACGGGCTGGCTGGTGAAGCCGTTCGATCCGCAAAAACTGCTGGAAGTGGTCAAGAAGGTTCTCGGTTGATGAGGCGCTGAACGGTGACCGGCCTTACCGCTACCTGCTTTCCGCGCTTTGCTCGCCTTGCTTTCATGAGCCGGAACGACGCACACCGGAAGATCAAACCTGCGGTAGGAGCGCCGCTGGCGGCGCGATGCGCCGACAGGCGCAAAGGTGATGCGTGTGGTCTCGGCGAATGTTCCGCCCTGCGCCACTACCGGGGCGGTCGCGCCGCCAGCCGCGCTCCCGCCAGGCTGCCGTGCTGTTTCACGTTGTCCCCACGGGAGATGCCATGAGCATCGACATGAGCCAGTTTTACCAGGTGTTTTTCGACGAAACGTCGGAACACCTGGCAAGCATGGAAACCCTGCTGCTCAACCTGGATGTGGAGAGCCCATCCCTGGAAGACCTCAACGCCATCTTCCGGGCGGCACACTCCATCAAGGGCGGCAGCGGCACCTTCGGTTTCACCGACATGACCGGCGTGACCCATGTACTGGAAACGCTG
Organism: Hydrogenophilales bacterium; assembly: GCA_023258975.1. Taxonomy (GTDB): domain Bacteria; phylum Pseudomonadota; class Gammaproteobacteria; order Burkholderiales; family Thiobacillaceae; genus PFJX01. The sequence goes on from JAHFRD010000008.1 coordinate 155,864, forward strand.
CTGGATCGGTTGCGCAAGGAGGAACTGCGCCTGCGCCCGGACATGGTCGATGCCTTTCTGGCCGCCGGCGACGTTCTGCGTGCGCAACTGGAGCACCACCAGGGCGCCCCGGAAGCCGATGCCGGCGAGATCGAGTCCGTCTGCGCGCGCCTGAACCAGTTGGCCTCCGGAGAGGTTTCCGACGTTTTTTCCAATCCGGTCGCCGCTCCGCCCGCGGTCAAATCCGCGCCCGCCCCGGAAGCGCCCGCCGCCGAGGCGCCCAAGGCGCGCCGCGTCCGCCTGGAATGTGACCTGCCGGCCGGCGTCGCGGGCGACCCCGGCATGCTGGCGAATCTGCTCGACGGTCTGGCGGAAATCGCCGCGCTGGACATGCAACAACGTCCCGACGCCGCCCATCCGCGTCTCGCGGTGACGCTGACCACACAGAAAAACGATGCCGAGTTGAAAGAGGCGATGTCGTTCCACTTGTCGCCGGAAGAGATCACGCTTTCCGACCCCGACATGCCGGCGGCCGCCGCAGAGCCCGCCGACGATGGTTTCGGATTTTTCGACGACGTGCCCGGCCTTCCCGTCGCGGCGAGCGATGACGGCTTCGGCTTCTTCGATGACGCGCCCGGCCTCCCCGATGCCACGGTGGATGCCCTGCTCGGCGCGCGGCCGGCCATCCCGGACGAGGATGGAAGCGGCGCCTATGGCCTGTTCGAGGACGCCGCCGGGAAACGGGAAAACCTGCCCAACCGCGACATCGCCCCCGGCGACAGCCCGGCCGCCATCGAAGGCCAGGGCTACGGCATTTTCGTGGATGCCCCCGGCGGTGTCGGCCTGTTCGACGACGCGCCGGGCAGCCAGCACATGATCCTGGCCACCGCCCCGGCCCCGCTGGGCGGCGGCGCGAGCGGGCAAGTGGCGGCCCCCGGCCGCCGCCTCACCGATGCCCCGGCCATCGAAACCGCCAAGACCGGCCGCCGCGACAACGACAAGACCGTCACCGCCGCCAACAGCGAGACCAGCATCCGGGTTTCCGTGGAGAAGGTGGATCAACTCATCAACCTGGTGGGCGAACTGGTCATCACCCAGGCCATGCTGGCCGAAGCCGCCAGCTATCTCGACCCGGTACAGGCGGAAAAACTCCTCGCCGGCATCGACCTGCTCTCCCGCAACACCCGCGACATGCAGGAATCGGTGATGTCCATCCGCATGCTGCCGATGAGCATGGTGTTCAGCCGCTTCCCGCGCGTGGTGCGCGACCTCGCCGGCAAACTGAACAAGCAGGTGGAGATGAAGACCATCGGCGAGAACACCGAACTGGACAAGGGCCTGATCGAAAAAATCAGCGACCCCATGACCCATCTGGTGCGCAACAGCCTCGACCACGGCATCGAAACGCCGGAAACCCGGGTCATGGCCGGCAAGAATCCGAAAGGCACGCTCACCCTCAAGGCCAGCCATCAGGGCGGCAACATCGTCATCGAAGTGATCGACGACGGCGCCGGCCTCAACCGCAGCCGCATCCTCGGCAAAGCCAGGGAGCGCGGCCTGCCGGTGAACGACGCCATGTCCGACCATGAGGTCTGGCAACTCATCTTCGCGCCCGGCTTCTCCACCGCCGATGTGGTCACCGATGTATCGGGGCGCGGTGTCGGCATGGACGTGGTGAAGCGCAACATCGAAGGCATGGGCGGCCGCGTGGAACTGGAATCGTCCACCGGCCACGGCACCCGCACGGTGATCCGCCTGCCGCTCACCCTGGCCATCCTCGACGGCATGTCGGTGGGCGTCGGCGGCGAGACCTTCATCGTGCCCATCACCAGCGTGATCGAATCCCTGCAACCTCGGCTGGAAGACATCCGCACGATGGCCGGCGACTCGCGCATGGTGCACATCCGCGGCGAATACCTGCCGTTCGTGTCGCTGGCCGAGGCCTTCAACCTGCCCGGCGTGGAAGTCATCACCAGAGGCATCGTGGTGGTGGTGGAAACCGAGGATGGCAAAGCCGCGCTGTTCGTCGATGAACTCCTGGGCCAGCACCAGGTGGTCATCAAGAACCTGGAAGAGAACTACCGCAAGGTGCCGGGCGTTTCCGGCGCCACCATCATGGGCGACGGCCGCGTCGCCCTGATCCTGGATGTGACCGCCGTGACCCGCATGGGGCTGGTCGGGTCCGGCAACCACGCACGACGCAAGCTGGCCGCTTGATTGACGCGGACTGAGGAGACAGGAATGGAACACAGTGAAAACTCGGGAACCGCCAATTCCGGCGAATTCCTCACCTTCACCCTGGGAGCGGAGGAATACGGCATCGACATCCTCAAGGTGCAGGAGATCCGCGGCTACGACACGGTGACCAAGATCGCCAACTCGCCCCCCTTCATCAAGGGCGTGATCAACCTGCGCGGCGTCATCGTTCCCATCGTCGATCTCCGGATCAAGTTCAGCCTGGGAGAACCGACCTACGACCAGTTCACCGTGGTCATCATCCTCAACATCGGCAAGCGGGTGATGGGCGTCGTCGTCGATGGCGTCTCCGACGTGATCCAGTTGAGTTCCGCCAACCTGCACCCGGCCCCCGAATTCGGTTCCATTCTCGACACCCGCTACATCCTCGGTCTGGGCACGGTGGAAGAACGCATGATCATCGTGGTGGACATCGAAAAACTCATGACCAGCACGGAAATGTCGCTGGTCGAAGCCGCCACGGCCTGAAAGGAGAGAAAACTTATGAAAGCCTGGCTCGCCAACCTGTCCATCCAAACCCGATTGATCGCCATCTTCATGCAGATCATCGTGGTCATCGCCGCCGTCGGCGCCAACGGCATCCTCGGCATGAAACACACCAACCAGGGGTTGGAAACCGTGGTCAACGGCCGCGTGCTGCCGTTCAGCCATATCAAGAACGTCGCCGACGCCTATGCCGTCTCCATCATCGACGCCACCAACAAGGCCAATGCCGGCGTGTTCACCGCCGAGGAAGCCAGCGCCTCGATCAGCGAGGCGCGCAGGATCATCAAGGATTCCTGGGGCCTCTATACCGCCGGCGGAATCAGCGCCGACGACAAGGTGCTGGTCGAACAGGCCGCGCCCTTGTTCGCGGCGGCCGACGCGGAAACCGACAAGGTGCAAACCGTGCTCCAAGGCAAGAGCGGCAAGGTGGCCGGCCAACTCCAGGGCAACATCGGCCCGCTCTACGCCGCCATCGACCCGATCAGCGGCCATCTCAGCACCCTGCTCATCATCCAGCTCTCCTTCGCCCGCGCCGAATTCAACCAGGCGGCGGCGGATTACGATCATCAGCACCTGCTGGCCTGGCTGATCGGCGGCCTCGGCACCGCCCTGGCGCTGCTGTTCGTCTGGCTGCTGCTGCGCTCCATCGTGCGCCCGCTGCAGCGGCTGTCGGGCGAGATCGACGCCATCGCCGCCGGCAATGCCGGAGCCGACGTGGTGGTGGATCGCCATGATGAAATCGGCGCCGTCGCGGACAGCTTCAAACGCCTGCGCGACAAATTGAGCCAGGATGTGGCGAACGCGGAAGCCGTCGCGCGCGAAAGCAAGCGTATCCGCTTCGCCCTGGACAACGTCGATTCCAACGTGATGATGGCCGACAACGAGCGGCGCATCATTTACGTCAACCACGCCACGCAATCCCTGTTCAAGCGCGCCGCTGCCGACCTGCGCAAGCAACTGCCGAACTTCGACCCCGACAAGCTCCTGGGCAGCAGCATCGACAATTACCACAAGAATCCTGGCCATCAGAACGGCATGTTGAGCAATCTGGACGGCACCCACAAAGGCACGCTGACGATCGGCGGCCGCACCATGACCGTGATCGCCAATCCGGTGATCGACGACCAGGGCCAGCGCCTGGGCTCGATCGTGCAGTGGGGAGACCGCACCAATGAAATCGCGGTCGAGCGCGAGATCGCCAATCTGGTGGAAGCCGCCAGCTTCGGCGACTTCAGCCAACGTCTGGCCAGTGCCGGCAAGGAAGGTTTCTTCCTGCAACTCGGCGAGGGCATCAACCGCCTGCTGGAGACCACGGAACATGGCATGAACGATGTGGTTCGCGTGCTCAGGGCGCTCTCGCAGGGCGATCTCAGCCAGCGCATCGACGCCGACTACCAGGGTCTGTTCGGGCAACTCAAGGAAGTCACCAACGCCACCAGCACCCACCTATCCGAAATCGTCAGCCAGATCCGCGAGGCCACCGATGCGATCAACACCGCCGCGCGGGAAATCGCCAGCGGCAACGCCGACCTCTCCGGACGCACCGAGGCGCAAGCCTCCAACCTGGAGGAAACCGCTTCCAGCATGGAAGAGTTCACTTCCACCGTGCGCCAGAACGCCGACAACGCGCGCCAGGCCAATCAACTCGCCAAGGGCGCGGCCGACATCGCGAAAAAGGGCGGCAGCGTGGTGGGCGAGGTGGTGCATACGATGGGGGCCATCGCCGGCAGTTCCAAGAAGATCGCCGACATCATCAGCGTGATCGACGGCATCGCCTTCCAGACCAACATCCTGGCGCTCAACGCCGCCGTGGAAGCGGCGCGGGCCGGCGAACAGGGGCGCGGCTTCGCGGTGGTCGCGGGCGAGGTGCGCAGCCTGGCGCAGCGTTCCGCCGGAGCCGCCAAGGAAATCAAAACCCTCATCTCCGACTCGGTGGACAAGGTCAACATCGGCTACAAGCAGGTGGAGCAGGCGGGCCAGACGATGGATGAGATCGTCGGGGCGGTGAAGCGCGTCACCGACATCATGGGCGAGATCAGCGCCGCCAGCGGCGAGCAGAGCCAGGGCATCGAACAGGTCAACAACGCCATCGCCCAGATGGATGAAACCACGCAGCAGAACGCGGCGCTGGTGGAAGAGGCGGCCGCCGCAGCGGAAACCCTGCAGGATCAGGCCGCCGCGTTGAGCCAGGCGGTCGCCGTGTTCAAACTGGGCGGTGGTCGCGGCGCCCTGGCGACCGTCGGCCAGGTCAAATCGGCCGCCCACCCGTCGCGCGCGTTGTCCGGCGCGCGGAAATCCCTGCCCGGCCCGAAACCGGTGGCGCCCGCGTCGCACGCCGCCGCCACGCACGCCAGCGATGTCGATTTCGACGCCATCATCGACGCCCACCAGGCATGGAAACAAAAACTGCGCAGCGCCATCGGCGGCGGCGAGGAAAAGAACCTGAATCCGGACGACGTCTGCAAGGACAACCTGTGCGCCCTGGGCAAATGGATCTACGGCGCCGGCAAGGAATACGCGCACATCCCCGAATACGAACCCCTGCGCCACACCCACGCCGATTTCCACATGTGCGCGGCCGACATCCTGCGCCACGCGCAAACGGGCGACAAAGACGGCGCCAATGCCATGCTGGTGGGTGATTTCTTCGATCTGTCGAACCGCACCGTACAGCACATCGTCGCGATGAAGCGGCATCATGGGCACTGAGCGGCCACTGAGTTGCCACCGAACAGCCATCGCGCGGCATTCAAATAACCAGGAGCTCGCACCATGCGCCAGAACCTCCCCGTGACCGGCAATGAATACCTGCTGCGCGACGGCATCCAGATCGTCTCGGCGACCGACACCAGGGGCATCATCACCTTCTGCAACCCGGATTTCATCGAAGCCAGCGGCTTCACCGAATCGGAACTGATGGGCGCGCCGCACAACCTCCTGCGCCACCCGGACATGCCGGAGGTCGCGTTCAAGGATCTCTGGGACACCCTGGCGGCCGGCCACCCCTGGTCCGGCCTGGTGAAGAACCGGCGCAAGAACGGCGACCACTACTGGGTGCGCGCCTACGCCAGCCCGATCAAGCAGGACGGCCAGATCACCGGCCACCTCTCGATCCGCGCCAAGCCCGGCCGCGACGAGGTGGCCGCCGCCGAGGCGCTCTACAAGGACATCCGCGAAGGCCGCGCCAAGGGCATCTATCTCAAGGAAGGCCGTCTGCTGCACACCGGCTTGCGCGGCGTCATCGAAAACTTCCAGAACATGAGCCTGCGCGCCCGCCTGGCCGGCGCCGCCGTTCTGATGGCGCTGTTTCTGGCGATCATCGGCGGTATCGGCCTGTTCGGGATGCACAAATCCAACCAGATCATCGAGGAGGTCTATACCAAGGCGCTGGAACCGGCCAAGCAGGCCGATCAGATCCGCTACCTGCTCTCGGACAGCCGCGGCCAGGTATTGCTCGGCATGCAGCACAACCCGGCCTACCCGATCGCCAAGATGCACGACCACGCCATTCAGATGCATCTCGATGCCATCACCGACAACAGCAACCAGATCAACAAGGCCTGGGCCAATCTATCCAAAGTGGAGTTCGACCCCCAGGTCGCCACCACCGCTTCGGTGAAAGCCGCCCTGGAAAAATTCCAGGCCGCGCGCACCCGTTTCGGCCTGGAAGGTATCTTCCCCGCCAAATCCGCCTTGCAGGCCACGATGTATGACGAGATCGGCGACATGCTGATCGACAACATCAACCCGCTCTACAAAACGCTCAACGAGGCAACCAACGCCCTGTTGGTGACGCTGGACAACTATGCCCAGGAGCAGCGCAAGGCCGCCGAATCACGCGCCGCGACCTTGCGCAACTTCATGCTGCTGGTTTTTTTCCTGGCCATCGCCGGCGCCGGCGGCCTGGGCTGGCTGTTGATGCGCGCCATCGTGCTGCCCTTGCGGCGCACGATGGGCTACTTCAACAAAATATCCGAAGGCCGCTACGACAATGCCATCCAGGTGGATCGCCACGATGAAATCGGCAAGGTGCTGGAAGCCCTGGCCAACATGCAGATCAAACTGGGGTATGACGTCGCCGAATCGCATCGTGTCGCCAACGAGAGCCTGCGCGTGAAGATCGCCCTGGACAACGTCTCCTCCGGCGTGATGATGGCGGACATGGAACGCCGCATCGTTTACGCCAACAAAGCGGTTCTGGGCATGTTCCGGGCCGCGCAGGAGGATATCCGCAAGCAACTACCCAACTTCGACGCCGACAAACTACTGGGTGCGAGCATCGACGTCTTCCACCGAAATCCTTCGCATCAAGCCGGCATGCTGGCCACCCTCTCCGATACCTACCGCGGCAGCATCGAAGTCGGCGGCCGTACCATGACGATGGTGGCCAACCCGGTGATCAACGACAAGGGCAAGCGCCTGGGCGCCGTGGTGGAATGGGCCGACCGCACGGGCGAAGTCGCCGTGGAAAAGGAAGTGGCGAGCCTGGTCGATGCGGCGGCGGCGGGCGATTTCAGCCAACGCCTGAGCCGGCAGGGCAAGGAAGGCTTCTTCCTGCAACTGGCGACCGGCATCAACCACCTGGTGGAAACCAGCGAGCGCGGCATGAACGACGTTGCCCGCGTGCTCAAGGCGCTGGCCGCCGGCGACCTCGGCG
>JAHFRD010000025.1 GCA_023258975.1 Hydrogenophilales bacterium
GCCAAAGAGTTGCTCACTGTTCATGGTGTCGTCCTCAAGTCGGGTTCGTCTTCCCCAGAATTTGGCCCGCTCCCAGGCGGGCTGGCAACAGCTTTACCCACTGGATTTCACCAAGAGCCATGAATAAGCTATTGTTTTTGACTTCTATTTCACGAAGATTTTCTATTGAGTCATTGCAATATTGGCTCCAAGATATCCATGATGCTTCTAACGTTATTGAATGTAGGTCGTCTCGTATCAAAGGCAAACGCCAAAATTCCCAGCTGTTCTCGAAGTTATTCCAATCTGCCCTAGCAATATTTACGGCCTGTTCAGAAAGTAGTGCGCTTACGCTTTCTGTTTTTCTACGGAGCCTGTTACCGTGGGGGATTTTACCTACGTCAGCAATCTGAAACCCCAATGTAGGATTTATTGCTCGAAGAAACACCGAAACCGCCTTTGAGCAAAGAAGAGCTAACAAAGAATAGCTGCTCCAGTTAGAAGCAAATATTGCTGGCCCGGCAACACTATATGCACAGCCGTCGGGTACGAATCGCGCCGAAAAGTCACCAGTTCCGACGGAAGCATACGTAATTGCAGACCGAAAAAAATACTTCCTGTTTTTTATAACAAACTCTGGGTCGGAGATATTGGGATATTTACTCCGAACTAAGTCAACCAAATCCTGTCCATTTTTCTCATAGCGGACAATGGTGTCAAAGTTGCCATACCACTTTCGTCTTGCTCCGCCCTTGTTAAAGGGATACCAATAACATGCGGGCTCTTGATCAATAAATGGTGTTACACGGCTCGTGTTCAAAAGATCTCTCGAAACCTCGTGCCAAAGGCGTTCAAATCTCTCTGCATCTGTAGTTGACATCCCCTGCCGGAACAAGACCTCTGTCTCAAGACCACTGTTCTCGGTAAAAGCTTTTCTAAATTGACTAGAAACCCAATACGCTATTGGTTGACCAGGTAATTCCGACAAATCCAATGGGGTCACCTCGAAATACAGTTCGTCAGGTTTTTGTTTAATGCCTTCCATTAAAGTCCGAATTTTCTCAGCCTCTGATCGACCTTCCGTCAGTTTAAAGTAGCACCCTTTGACATTAGATATTGGCGATTTTATTAATGAGAAAGCGACTGTTTGTACAACTTCTCCACTGATCGAGTCAAACCCACGAGACCCAATATGCACAAACGAATCAACCGCTGTATTCGATAATATTTTTTCCCTAAATGCTTCAAATGTCGATAGAAACATCCAAGCGTGCATCGTGACTAATGCACTAAAGCCACCAAACTTAGCTTGGTGAATCGCTTGTTCAATAAACATCGCAAAGAGGTCTGTTTTTGATTCGAAAAAATTACTTTTCGCAAAACTTTTCATGAGCGGGTTCATGCCCTTGCCGCCCATATACGGCGGATTCGCCACCACCGCATCGAACTTCATCGCCAATAGTCGCGCCTGTTCCACCAGGGACAGCAAATCCTTCGCCGCCGCCTGGGCGTAGAGGTCGCCGCTTGCCGCCGCGAGTTTCAGGGCTTCGGCCAGGGTGGGGAGTAGCGGGGTGAGGGTTTCGGGGACTCGGATCAGCGAGCCGAAGGTTTTGGCGTGGATGAAGGTTTCGGTGAGTTGGCGGATGACACCGGCGAGCGGGGATTCCTGTTTTGGGGCGGGCGATGATGGGGCGGCCTCGCCTAACGTCATTTGGGGGCGGGTGGAGGGGAAGAGGTCGGTGGGGGCGAAGCCGTTGTTGGCTGGATTCCCGCTTTCGCGGGAATGACGGTTTGGTTGCAAGGCGTTGGCCAAGGTAGCGGCATCCAGGCCTTTGCTTTCCTGTAGGGACAGGATGTGGAGTTGCGGCGGGTTTTCCAGGAGGCGGCGGTCGTCGGCGCGGGCCTTCATCAAGAGGGCGAAGCCGGCGAGTTGGGCGGCGCGGTCGTCGATGTCGAGGCCGTGGAGGTTGTTCTCCAGGATCAGGCGCGGGATGTCGCGGGGGCGGTAGCCGCGCTCCAGGTAGATGGCCTTCAACACTGCGTAGGCTTCGACCAGGATGTGGCCGGAGCCGCAGGCGGGGTCCAATACCGTGATGGTTTCGGGGTTGAGGGTGGTTGCCCCCTCTCCCCCGCCCTCCCCCCGCGGGGGGGAGGGAGTTACTTCGCGGATGCGGGCCTGGGTGATCGCGGCCAAGGCCGCTCCTACGGCTTCGGTTTGTTCGGCGGGCTGGATGTAATAGGGCCACTGGCTTTGCAGGGTCGAAGCCGGGTTGGCCATGAGCCAGAGGCGGCCGATGCTGTTCTGCACCAGGTATTGGACGATCCAGTTGGGGGTGAAGAGCTGGGTGGCGGCGGGGATGTCTTCGCTTTTGACCACCTTGCCGATGACCTGGTCCTTTTTTTCGCTGATGTAGAACTGGTAGAGCCAGCCGATGATTTCCACCTGTTGCCAGTCGGCCTCGTCGATTTCCGTGACCAGCTTGCGGATGAGGGAGTCGGAATGGAGCAGGTTGTCGGGCAGCAGGAGTTCGGTTTCGTCGTCGATGCGCTCGAATAGGAAGGGCATGGCGGCGGCGAGCTGGTTGCATTGGGCGACCAGGAGGCGGCGGTAGAGTTCGGCGTCCTGGTTGCCGGCGAGTTTGAGTTCGATGATTTTGTCTTTGTTCAGGCCCGGCAGGTCCACGTCGGTGGCGTGTTCCAGGATTTCCGGGATGACGCCGCCATTGGGGTGGGAGAGGACGCGGACGCCGTGCCCCAGGTAGCCATGCAGTTCCATGTAGCGCAGGGCGGCGAAACGGTTGAACCAGGTGTAGGCGATGGCTTCCATGACCGCACCATAGCCTTCGCGCTGGATGCGCGCTTCCAGCCCGCGCCGCTGCGCGGCGAGCTTCTTCGGATAGGCGCGGCCGCCGATGAGGGCGACCTCGCCGCTGACCTGGATGGGCTCGACCCGCCCTTCCGCCAGCCCGAGCAGGTGGGCGCGGTCGGTCACGGCGCGGATGAAGTCGCGGCGGGCGGCGGGGGCGTAGGTTTTGAGCTTGGCTTTGTTCATGGGGTGGGGGGTGGAGCCGTAGGGTGCAGGTTTTGATTTAACGTGAAACACACCGCGTAGGAGCGGCCACCAGGCCGCGAAGCGCGTAGGGCGGAAAAGCGGTAGCGCCTTCCGCCATGCTTACGTGGCGACTCCGGCGGAAGGCGCCGGCAAGACCCCGCCGGCTTTTCCGCCCTACCGCTCTACGGCGTTGTTTCATCATCAGGGGCGTCTCATCGAGCCATGAAAGCTAGCGCAGGCATCTCGCCGCCATGCCGGCCTGCACCCCGGCTTTCACCAGACGGTCGTCCAGACTCAGGATCAAACAGCCAGTGCGCTGGGCTATCGCAAGATGCAGGGCATCACCCGCGCGCAATCCCGTTTGCCAGGTTTTCAATAATTCTGTTGCGGCCGGGTAATCGCCGGAGGTGACTTCGATGCGAACAAATCGGGGCTTCAGTTCGAGGTATTTCAACAGCACGGATTGCATATCCGTCTCGCTGAGTTGCCCGGTTCGGCATTTGATGCCCAGCGCGGAATGCAGCTCTGTTTCCGTCCATGCGCTCAATGCCAGGGGGTAATGAGCCGGGTCACGCAATGCGGCTTCCGCCTGCGCCGAATAGGTCTCCGGGACCAGATAGGCCACGAGAACACTGGTGTCGACATACACCATCAGTAGCGATCCTCATCGCGCATCACGCGGCAAAACTCAGACGCGCTCACGGACTGTTTCGGCAAGGTTTCACGAAAGCCACCCAGCGGGGGAAGCATGGAATCCGGCGCCGTTGTTTGTGTTTCAGTGTCCAGACCGGCATCGTTTTCCAGCGGCCAGAAAATCGCTTCGACTCGGCAATGTTGCAATTCGGCGGGTACCGGAATGAAGGCCGGGGCATCTTCATAAACGATTCGTGCGGGGTTCATGCGGGTGCTCCTGGTTTGTGTGGGGGGCTGGATTCGGTATGGGCCTCGCGGGCGACGCGGAACGCTTCTTCGGTGATGGCGGGCGCGTGTTTTCCGCGCTCCAGGATGTTCAGACAGGCCGTGCGACTGCGCTGCCTGCTCTGCGCCTGCTCAACCGCTTCCAGCATCAGGTCGGCGATGATGGCGCTCTTGTTCTGGCCCTGAAAGGTCTCGTTGAAGACCTGCTTCACGGCTTCCGGGACGCTGAAGCTGACGGTGCTCATGGGGTGCCTCCGTTGTTGAATGTTTCAACAAACCGATTGTTGTGGGGGAGGTGGGGGGTGTCAAACCTGGTTTTCGGCGTCGGGTGTTGGGTTACGGCGCAAAAAGACGCGCCTAACCCAACCTACGCGGCCTGGAATGGTGCGCGCGGCGCACCCTATGTGATGCGTGCTCATGGAGGTTATTCCCTTGCCTTTGCACGGCTGACCATGCCTTTTACAGCCGGGGTCATGTTGACCGGCGCCATGACGATGGCGGGGTGGGCGGTCTGGAATACGCGGAACACTTCATCGGCGAAGGCCTGGCCGATTTCATTGACGCCCTCGAAATCCAGGATGACGTGCTTGAAGCGTTCAAAGCGGAGGGTGAGTCGCTTGGCCTGGGAGCGGGACACCAGTTTTTCCCCTTCGTGGATGGCCAGGCGCACCGGCACGATGGTTCGGTCGAAGGTGTATTCGTCCAGACTGGAAAACTGGTCGAACACCGCTTTCTCGGTGCGCGGACTGTCGTTGTCCAGGCGCATGAGGACGATGGTTCCCTGGTCGGCTGCTTCGGTCTCCGCCAGCACATCCAGTTCGCCCGCGTCATGGCGGAAATGCAGGTTGCCGGAGCGAATGTCGTAAGCGTCGAACATCTTGCTGGAGAAGAAGATGCCTTCGCCGGTGTGGTTGGCCGGGTCGGTGGTGAGCTTGCCTTTGGCCAGTTCCAGGATGGATTCGCGGGGGTCGTAGAGGCCCAAGGCCCGCTGAATCTTGAGAAAGATGCCTTCGCCCGCGTCCGATACCCAGGCCGTGGTGAAGAGGGCGGTGCGCGCCATGCCGACATTCACCCAGGGTGAGCCGGAATGGTCGATGGCGTTGTTGACCATCTCGGTGATGGCGTAGTGCCAGATGTCGCGGACATTTGCCGGGAGGTCCGCCACCACGGGCGCACACAACTGGCGCCAGACGATGTCTTCCGAAAGCCCGGCGATGGGGTAGCTGGCCTGGTCGCGCGACAACTCGGCCAGGGTGAGCAGCCGATTGCTGGTGGCGCCTTCGGACACCAGCAGGCCATCGCGCACCATGCGCTGCAAACGCCTGCTCGCCGCCTGGCGGGTGATGTCGAATTCGGCGCTCAGGCGCGCGGCGACGCCCCGGCCATTTTCGGCGGTGAATTCCAGCGCGCGTCGGGTGATCGGGTCCATTTGGGCTTATCTTGTAAACGTATCGTTACTATCTTGTAAACGTGTTTTTGAAACTTGTAAACCTTGCAAAGGGTTATGAGCGGTTGCTTTCATGTGACGGCCCAGTTTTCCACCTGCAAGCCATTCACCCGGTTGAATTCCCGTGCGTTGTCGGTGACCAGTATCCAGCCCTCGGCGCGGGCGTGGGCGGCGATCCAGAGGTCGTTGTTGCCGATGGGCTGGCCGCTGCTTTCCAGGGCGGCGCGTATCTGGCCGTAGTGTTCACCGGCGGTTTCCGTGAGCGGGGCGACCTGGATGCTGGCTTCCAGGCGATTGAGGGTGGCGAGCGCCTTTTCCCGCGCCTGGCTTTTTTCGGCGCCGTGGCGCAATTCGCCCAGGGTGATCACGGACATGGCCAGTTCATTCGCGCGATGGCGCTCGAATCGGGCGCGCACGGCGGGCGGGTTGTGCTTGGCGATGTAGATGCAGATGTTGGTGTCGAGCAGGTAGCGCACCGGCATCAGAAGTGCTCCCGTTCCTGGGGGGGCGTGTCCTGGCGGCCTTCGGCCATGAAGTCTTCCGGTAGCTCGGCGAGGGCGTCGAAGATGGCGGTGGCGCTGGCCGGGCGTTCGCGCAGGACGATTTCATCGCCCCGGCGGAAGATTTCCACTTGCTCTACCTCGAAGCGAAATTCCTTGGGCAGACGCACGGCCTGGCTGTTGCCGGATTGGAAGATGCGAGCGTAGGTCATGGTGGACTCCCGTCAGCTAAAGATATACGGATGGTATATACGCTTGTAGCCGCCTTCAAGGTGATTGTTGGGTTACGGCGCAAAAGACGCGCCTAACCCAACCTACACGGCTGATTGGAAGTACGGGCCGGCGAGTCGCCGGCGCTACATTGCGGGGACTCACCGCAGCCGCACCCGGCTGTTGCCGGCGAGGGCGGCGAGGAGTTGCTGCTTGAGGTCGCCGATGTAGGTTTCCACGTCTTGTTCGGTTTCCAGGTAGGCCTTCTTCGCGAGGTCGGCGGCGCGGATTTCGCGCACGGGTTTGACCGGCTTGGGTGGGGCGTCGCCTTCCTTTGCCGTGCTGGCGGTCTCGGCGAGTTCCAGGGCTTTGTCCCGCTCCTCCACGGCCATGTCCTGCTGCATCAGGATGGAGGGGATGCTGGCGTCGGTTTCGATGCGCTTCTTGATGTCCTGCAAGGGTTTGAGGGCCTTGTTGCGCAGGTCGGGCGGGGCGGTTGCCTGGTCGAGGGCGGTGCTGGCTTCGGCGATCTTTTCCTCGACTTTGGCGCGGGCGTGGGCGCGGCGCTCTTCGAGCAGGCGGTCGTTGACGCTCTGTACGGTCTTGATGAGGCCATCGGCTTCATGGAGCAGGCCGTAGGGGTGGGCGGCGGCGAGGATTTCAGCCATGCGGCGCAGGGCGGCGGCGGCGGCGGGGTCTTTTTCCAGGAGTTGCTGGTTGGGTTTGAAGTCGCGCTCCAGGGCGTCGCGCAGGCGGTCCCAGGTCTTGCGCTGGTTGTCGTAGAAGTCGCCGAGGTCGTGGATGTCGTCGGCGAGGTCGGGCAGTTCGGCTTTGCGGGCGAGGAAGGCCTTGATGAATTCGAAACCGTCCCTGATGAACAGGAGTTTCTGGATGGCCTGAAGGCTGGTTTCGATCTCGGTCTTGCCGGGGTATTTGCCCGCGGGGTTGCCAACATCGGCGAGCACCTGATAGCCGGACAGGCGTTTCTCCCAGGCGGCGAGTTGCTCGCGCAGAAAGCCGACCAGACCGTCTTCGTCTTCCGGGCCGATCTTGCCGAAGACTTTCTGGCCCAACTGGCGCGCGGCTTTCAGTTCTTCGGCGCCGCTGATCTGGCGCTTGAGCAGGCCGACCTGCTTCCAGCGCACGGATTTGCTCAGGGGCTCGATGGCTTCTTTCGCCTCCAGGCCGGTGCCATCCAGCATCAAACGCAGTTCGCCAGCCATGACCAGGCGGGCGACCAGCAGGATGATTTCCCACTGCGGCCAGCCGTAGGGGCGGCTGGTGAAGCGCTCGACCAGGTCGGACAACGGCGTTTTGCCTTTGCCGGCGATGAGGCCGAGGTAGTCGCGCAGTTCCTTGACGGCCTGCAAGTTGCCTTCTTCGCCGTCCAATTTGAGACCGCTCTGACCAATATCGTTGGCCATGAGGACGGCGCGAATTTCCTTGAGCGGTTCTTCCTGGACGACCTTGATGTACCCCAGCTTCGGGTAGATGTTTTCGATGAGGTAGGCGAGTGCGCCGTCGATGGCGGTGCTGGCGGCGGCGGCGCTGATGGGCAGGCTTTGGCCCAGGGCGTAGTAGTCGGCTTCGGCCAGGAGTTTGCCGGCCAGTTCGACCAGGCGGCCACGGCGGTCGCGGTTTTCCTCGGCGCGGTCGGCGAGGATGCGCTTGAGAGTGGGCGCGGCGGCGGCATCGCTCTTCTGGTCAATGTATTTTTTGGTTTGCAGCCAGGCGCGGACTTCGCGGCCCAGTTCCTTTTCGTCACGCAGTTTGATCAGCACGCGGCCGCCATCCTCGGCGCTGCGGCCGATGCATCGGGCCGGGCTGTAGAGCGGGTAGTCGTCGGATAGCGGGGAGAGGACTTCCAGGAATAGCTCGTGGCTGACGCCACCGTGCGGCTGGCCATCGCAATAGCGGTTGTAGCCGTAATCCTCGCGATTGGCCTTGTAGCGATGCTTGTTGGCGCCCTTGAGGACGTCGTCATAGAGGATTTCGGCGAGCAATCGGGTTTCCTCGCTGCTGGAGACGTCCACGTTCTTGATTTCGCGGCCGACCTCGCGTTCTTCATTGGTGAGGAAGAAGTAGATGTCGCCGTTGCTGCTGATGAGGGTTTCCCGTTCCAGGCGCTGGAGGCTATCGCCGATCTGGCGCTTGAGGGCGAGGCGGTCGGTATCGACCTGGTCGATGCAGAGGGTGACCAGGTTGTCCAGGTCGGCTTTGACGATGTCGACGTAGCGGATCAGGAACAGGGCGCGCAGCAAGGCGATGTCGAAAGGCTTTTCCAGGTTGGGGTTGTCTTCGGCTTGCTCGATGGTGCGTTTGACGGCGGTGTCGAGAAAGCTTTCGATGGCGGGATAGAAGTCATGCAGCGGGATGAGGGCGCCGACCGCCTTGTCGGCATTGCGCTTGGCGGCGGTCTGGAAGGCATCGAGCATGGATCGTTCGCCACGCGACAGGTGTAGCCCGGTGGCGCCTGCTTTGCGGATGGACTCGAAAATCTTCTGCACGAGCTGGAAATGGAACGGCGCGAAGGGGTAGTTGAGGACGAAGTCTTCCTTGTCCCGGTAACCCTTCATGGCCGGGCTCTTGCTGCTGAAGCTGAGCTGGTTCTTGAGGATGTCGGCTTTCTCCTCGTACAGGTCTTCCAGGGCGCGGCGGGCGTCGCCGGTCTTTTCCAGCAGACGGGCCTGGATGACTTCGTCGGTGTTGGTGCTGGAGAGCGACAAACGGGTGTGGAAGCGGCCCTGAATTTTCGAGAAGTCGTGGGCGCGGACGTTGCTGAACTCGCCAACGACGGAGTCGATGTCTTCCTGCGAGGTGACGATGACCCAGGCGCGGCCGTTGCAGATGCGGCCGAGGTCTTCGGTGATGGTCTGGAGCGAGAGCATGAGGCGGGTGTCGCCGCCGATGAACTGGCCGACTTCGTCCACCAGGAAAATGATGCGGTGCTTTGGCCCCTTGGCGTCCAGGTAGTCCTTGACCTGTTTGGCGAAGCCTTCGATGGTCAGGGACTGGTTTTCTTCGGCCTTGTCGAACCACTTGCCGGCGGCCTCCTCGCTCATGCTCAGAGCTTGCGACAGGGCGGTGACGACTTCATCGCGCATCAGGGAATAGGCATCGCGTTCATCCAGCCATGCGCTGCCGGACATGGCTTCGAAGGCTGCGTGGAATTTGTCGAGCGCGCCGCGCTGGGTGAGATAGCGCTCCATTTCGGCGATGTGGGGAGCGTCGCCGCTGAAGCCCTGCATCTCGTTGAACACGCGCAGAAAGACGGCGGTGACGGCATCGCGCCCTTCGCGGCTGTCGGCCTTGCTGTCGATGTTGAACAGGATGACGTCGGTATCCGCCGCGACCGCCCGCTTGATGTCACCCAGAAGCAGGGCGTCGTTGATCTTGCCATCGAAGAACTCGACGGCCTTTTTCGCGGCGTCGCCGTTCGGGTCGTGGGCGAGTCGGTTATGCAGCAGGTAGGAGAGGATCTTGATGAAGTGGGACTTGCCGGAGCCGAAGAAGCCGGAGACCCAGACGCCCATGCGGGTGGCGATGTTGGGGTCTCTGGGGTTGTCGATGCCGGCTAGATAAGACTCAAAGAAGCGGCGCAGATGTTTGTCCAGCTCGCGGGTGACGACGTATTCGTCCAGTTCCTGCCAGACCACGGCCTCGTCCTGCTGATCGGCCTGCTGATGGCGGCGGCGGTGGCAAGTTTTTTCTCCGCGCTGAACGAGTGTCCGCCGAACACGGCGCCACCTTCATCGGAGAAGGCACCCAGGCTGGATCTGCCCTCGCGGAACTGACGTATCAGTCCCTCGGCGGTGAAGTCAGCCACGAGTCGCAGGGGGTTGGCGGGTTTCTCCGGGCGCTCGCCTTTGGGGAGGGCCTCCCACACCGCGCGCTTCTTTTCATGGATGGCGTATTCCGCACGCTCGATAGTGCGGATCGGGGCAAGTGCCGGACCATCCGCGGCGCTCTTGCCGTCCCCACTCAGGGCCACCGTGAGTAGATTCAAACTCAGGGGCTTCCCGCCGACGGCGGTCGCCACCTCGGCCACGCTCTGAGCGGCCAGCGCCGCGGCGGCGAGGATGGACTGTCCTGCGATGGCGGGGGCGAGTTGCGCGCCATTGGCTATCGCGCGAGCCACGGCGCCAAGGATGCCGCCCAGGGCGTCAATGGGGTACTCGGGCGCTGGTAGCTCAGGTTGTGGCCTGGTTTCGCCGGTTCGCTCCATCGGCCTCTCAAGCGACATGGCGCTGTTCCATCCAGGGGTTCCAGCCGCCACTTTCAGTTACCACCCTTGGCTTTTCCCCGCATTTCGCGGGCCTTCTTTACTTGCGCGGCAATCCAGTCGTCGACTTCGTGCTCTACCCAGCCGACAGCTTTTGTGCCGATCGGCACTGGCCGCGGAAACGTGGGGTCGTAGTCGGTAGGGCGCTTGGGGTTAGGTTTCAGTTTCGCGTAGAGACTCGAGCGCGAGAGCCCGGTACGTACTTCAACCTGTGGACGCCGCAGGATGGTGAGAGGTTTGTCGCTGGAATTGGCCATGATCGGTACGCTGTGGATGTCGCCGGGACATACCGGCATGGCTCGGTATTAGATAGCACACCCCCCGGTTTTTTTCGGGCGAAAAGCACACAAAACGCTTCGTTAACGGGTCTTTTTTCAGCACGAAGAGATATATCATTCGGCAATTCATCGACTGCCACTAAGTGACGGCGTGAGTGTGGTAGCTGGCCACGAAAAACAAACAGCATTCAACGCCGCTCGCGGTCTGACCGCGACGGCACCGAAATGGCGATGGGTTTTCCACCCTCGACCACGTCTCGCCCGACTCTGGTCAACAGAGCGGGCCAACGAAACGGCTTGCCGCCGGTGCATACGTTGCCGGCCATGCCATATTCGAGATGCCGCCTCACCCTGGGTAATCCCAAAGAGACGGCAAGCATCTGTGAAAGCGAAACCCTGGCTCTGCCTGGGTTCCCGCCACGCCGTCGGTCACGATCGGCGCACTAATACCGCAACTAATACCCCTCCCACATTCGGCAACGGGGGCCGCCATGTGCATTCCGGCGGCCAGCGAACTGGCAATCCGCCATCCCCACGCTGAGCAAGAGGGCGTCCAACATCTCAAGCACCGCACCGTCGGCCGCCACACCGACAGCCATCCACCCCGCCGGGCTCGAAGCCCCCAGCGATGACGTGTGAGTGACTCATCACGGGCGTGAGGCCGCCCATAAACAAGCCTCGACGGTCGTCACCGACGACCAGCGCTCCGCGGCGCCCGGCCGATACCGGGTCAACACTCACCACTCGTGGGCGGGGATCGGAGCGCGGCTGGACCCCGGACGATCTGCGTCGCGCCGCCATGCGGACGGCTCCGATCCCCGCCCGAGTGGCCGGCGTCCAGCCATCGGCATTCCCTTTCCCTATTTGATTTTCTGGAAAACATGATGAGCAGATATCCGACAAGCCGTAATTTCGGTTATGGAAAACAGATCACCTGGGCTGGCCACCAGGCGCTACGCGACTACTACGGCCAGGGGCATTTCGCCACCGTCCAGGCCCACTTCCTGCGCTGGCGGCAGTTCTGCCGGTGGCTGTGCGATTTCCATGACATCCGCGACGCCCGAGACGTTGAGCAAGCTCATCTCGATACCTATGCCGATCTGCTGCGCCAGAGGGTGGCCGAAGAGTCGATGGAGGTCGCTTACGCGCAAAACCTGCTTTCCAGCGCCAACACGACCATCAAAGCCTTGTGTGGGGCCACGTCGTTGCGTATCGACTCTCCCTCGGACTGGGTGGGTGAGCGCCACACCGCCCGCCGATCGCCGCCGACCGGCGTCGATTGGAACCAGGTGGAGGTTGCCTTGGCGGATATCCGCGAGGAGGGCTTGTTGCGCGCCGCCTGTGTCGTGGAGTTGGCGCGTAGCTTCGGGCTGCGCCTGCGGGAGGCGATCCTCGGTGATATTGATCGCTGGAGCAGGGAAGCGAAGGAAAAGAATGCGATCGACATCCGCGAAGGCACCAAGGGCGGCCGTGGCAACGAAGTGGAACGGTGGGTGCCGGTCAGCGAGAAGGGCCTGCGCGCTTTGTTTACGGCCACCGAAGTACGGAGCCAACTCGGCTGTGGCGCCAATCTATTGCATCCCAACGAGAATTACGACGGCCTGGTCAACGACGGCGAGATCAACCGGGCGCGGCGCCACCTCCACCGCCACGGGATCAAGGGCTACCACGATCTGCGCGCGGCATGGGCCTGCGAGCGGTACGAGCAACTCGCGGGGCTGCCCGCGCCGGTGCTCAATCCGCCAAGGAAGATCACCTACAACGGCTATTACAAAACCACAGAAACCCTGGCCAAGGAAATGGGGCATGACCGCCAAGACGTATTGGCGGCCTATGTCGGGCCAGCGAGGCTTTGGTGATCATGAGCATCGCTATCCTCCTCAGACGCGCGCTACCTGGTGCGCGGGCAACTATCGCCGGCCACATCCAGCGCGGTGAGCGCATCGCCGAGGCCATCCACCAGCGCTTCGGTATCCGCGAGCCCTACCAATGGCAGGCCAAGCACCTGCGCTGGGTGTTGGAACGTTGGGCGAGCGGCGTTTCTGACAGCACCCGGTACGATTACTGGCGTACCGCGCGCGCCTTGGCATCGGTGCTGGGTCACTGGCCGGACTGGGAGCCGCATCTGCGTGGTTCGTGGCTGAAAAACGGTAACGGTGGGCGGCCGGCGAAGCTCGCTCAGCCACGACGGAAACCGGCGATGCCAAGGATGTGAAGACCCGCGTCATCTGCCTTGGCAGGTAGGGCCAGGCTGCAATGTTGGTGGCGCGCCGCAACCGCTAGGGGCGGCGCGTCACCACAGGCAACCGCCTGTGTACCGTGAATGCTGAATGGGCCATTCCCGCAAGTCCCTGTGTACCAGCAGTGCATCGCTACTGAGCAGTATTCGGTCTCCTCCGGGCAGCCGCCATCGATTTTGTTATGAAGGCGACTACCAGCGAATCGCCATCCATCTCGACATGGAAACCATGATGCTCTCACTCAGAAGGAAGCGCGCCCTCGTCACGAGGGTCACCGGTACCGGCAAGACCACACTGGCCTTCCAGTACTGATTAACAGGCCGTATTGGCTTGGTTGGCAACGCTTCCCCTCGTGCTCCAGTATGGTTTGGTAGCGATGCCCGTTGAGCAAGTGTTCCCCAGCATTCGTCCCTTCGAAATCTGCGCGGCCACCTCGGTCACGCCGCCGCCCGGTATGCCTTCCCGAAGCGGCCGATAATCACGTTACACTTGCCTTCATCAATCTGGCTGTCCACGAAGTCAGCCCACCATTGCAACATTTCCCCGCGTTGATCCAGGTATTGCGCCCGGTTGTAGACGCCCCGGATGCCCTTGGTTTCGTGGGCAAGCGCCTTCTCGATCCAATCGGAGTTGAAGCCGGTTTCGTGAAGGTGCGTGGAAGCTGTCCGCCGGAAGTCATGCAGGACGAAATCCCGCACGTCGATTTCCAGGGACCGCACCGCCTGGTTTAGCGTGCTATGGGCGATGGGTTGGCTCAGGCTGCCCCGGCTGGGGAATACCCACTCGGAACCGCTGGCCAGCCCCTTCAATTCCTCGAACATGGCCAGGGCTTGCTTCGATAGCGGGATCAGGTGCGGCTTGTCCTTCTTCATGCGCTCGCCGGGGATAGCCCACTCCGCCTTGTCGAAGTTGATTTCATCCCAGCGCGCGCCGATCAGTTCGCCCTTGCGCACCATGCACAGAATGAGCAGGTGCAGTGCCAGCTTGTGCATTCGCTTGATGCTGCTTTGGTAGATGGCCCGTAGCAGCTTGCCGACTTCCTCGGGGGTCAAGGCCACGTCGCGGCTCTTGGCCGTGGCGATGAACTTCGCCTCGATTGCCGCCGCCGGGTTGAACGTGACTTTCTGCCGGGCGATGGCATAGGCGAACAGGCGCTTCATGACGTTGCGGGTTGCCAGGGCCATTTGATCGGCCCCGCGCGCCTTGATGGCGTCGGCAATGGCGAGCACATCATCCGGGGTCACGTTGGGCAGTTGCTTCTTGCCGATGGCGGGTATCACGTCCTTTTCGAGCACGCGCTTGATGTTGCGCGGCTGGCTGTTTCCAGGTTCCACAACTTCGGCATACCAGCGCCAGGCGAAGGCTTCCACGGTATCCGCCGCCGCGACCTCGGCTTGCTTGGCCTTCACCTTCGCCACCACCTGCCAACACCAGCTTTTCAGAAAGGCTTGCGCCATCTCCCGCGCCTCGGGGCTGGCATCGCCCGGGATCGGATCGCCCCGTTTCAGGGCCATCGCCGACAGGCCGCGCTTCACCAGCGCCATGCAGTCATCGCGCCAGCGCCGCGCTTCGGCCAGGCCGTAGGCGGGGTAGTCGCCCAACGATGCCTTCTCTTGCTTACCTGCAAGCCGGTAGCGCAAGCGCCACCCCTTCTTGCCGCCGGGATTCACTTCGATGAACAACCCGCCGCTGTCGGACTCGATATAAACCTTGTCCGCCGGCTTTAAGGTTCGCAGCTTGGTATCTGACAGCGCCATGATTCGCCCCTTCGTTGTTCCCATGTTCCCGGAATTCGGCCAAGAATCCGGGAACATCAGCCAATCCGGGAACAATCGCCTCCAAGCCGCACTGTTGCTTGCCTGACAGCGTTTTATTCCCGCCCGATGTTCCCGGTTTTTCATGAAATCACCGCCACTCAAAACCCAATCCGGGAACACTTTTTGTTCCCGGATGTTCGATGCCCTGGTGACTCGGGAACAATTCCGGGAACACTTTATGCCGGATTCAGTCGGTACGCAACGGAACAGGTAAGACAAATAACCCCGCATTTACGCGAGGTTACGGGGGTTTTGCGGAACAGGCTGGAAGTCCTCGGAAGCGTTCTTACTTTCCAATGCAGAACTGGCTGAAGATCACGCCAAGCAGATCGTCGGCGCTGAATTCTCCGGTAATTTCCGAGAGCGCTTCCTGCGCCAGGCGCAATTCCTCGGCCAGGAATTCCAGTTGCGTGCCGGCCGACACCGCCACCCGCAGATGGTCGCGCGCGCGGCGTAGCGCAAGCACGTGGCGGGTACGCGCGATGAATGTCCCCTCTCCGGTCGCGCGCCAGCCCGCCAGTTGCAGCAAGCGTTCCTCCAGCAGCGCCAGGCCCATGCCGGTCTTCGCCGAAAGCCAGAGTTCCAGTCCATCCGGGGAGACATGCGGTGTGTCACGCCCCAGGTCGATCTTGTTATGCACGGTGAGCACGGGAATCTCGCCCAGGCGCGCCAGGATGGCGGCTTCCTGGGCGCCGACCCCGTGCCGCGCGTCGATCAACAAGACCGCCACATCGGCTTTTTCCACCGCCGCCCAGGCCCGCTCTATCCCCATCTTCTCCACCGGATCCTCGGTTTCCCGCAACCCGGCGGTGTCGATGATATGCAGGGGTACGCCCTGTATCTGGATGGCCTCGCGCACGGTATCGCGGGTGGTACCGGCAATCTCGGTGACGATGGCGGCGTCGTAGCCGGCGAGGCGGTTGAGCAGGCTGGATTTGCCGACATTGGGCTGGCCCATCAGCACGACATTCAGCCCTTCGCGCAACAAGACGCCCTGGCGCGCCCGCGCGAGCACGGCGTCAAGTTTGCCGTCGATGTCGGCAAGCTTCCCCCAGGCGTCCGCCTGGTGCAGGAAATCCACGTCTTCCTCCGGAAAATCGAGGGTGGCTTCCACCAGCATGCGCAGATGGATCAGGGCATCCTTGACGCTATGGATGTGGCGCGAAAATTCGCCATCCAGCGAGCGCAAGGCTGAACGCGCGGCTTCCCGGCTGCCCGCGTCGATGAGGTCGGCGACGGCTTCCGCCTGCACCAGATCGAGCTTGCCGTTGAGGAATGCGCGCCGACTGAATTCACCCGGTTCAGCCAGGCGCGCTCCCAACTCGATGCAGCGTTCCAGCACCCCTTGCAGCACCTGTGGGCCGCCGTGGCCTTGCAGTTCGAGAACCTGTTCGCCGGTGTAGGAATGCGGCCCTGGAAAATAGAGCGCGATGCCTGCATCAAGGGGAATGCCGGCGGCATCGAGGAAGCGCGTGTAGGTGGCATGGCGTGGCGCGAGCGCCTTGCCGGTAAGCGGCAGGATGAAGCGCTCGATGGCGTCACCGGAGAGGCGTACCACGCCGATGCCACCCCGGCCCGGGGCGGTGGCGATGGCGGCGATGGGATCGCTACGCGCGGCCATGCCGCCCCGCATTAATGCTTGCTGGCGACGGCGGCGCTTTCAATCACTTTGTTGATGCGCCACTGCTGCAGAATGGACAGCACGTTGTTGACCAGCCAGTAGAGCACCAGGCCCGCCGGGAAGAACAGGAACATCACCGAGAAGGCGATCGGCATGAACATCATGACCTTGGCCTGTACCGGATCGGCGGGCGCCGGTGACAGCTTGACCTGAATGAATGAAGTGATGGCCATGACCACCGGCAGCACGTAGAACGGATCGGGCTTGGACAAGTCGGTAATCCACAGGGCGAACGGCGCCTGCCGCAACTCGACGGCGCCCAGCAACACCCAGTAGAGCGCGATGAATACCGGAATCTGGACCAGGATGGGGAGGCAACCACCCAGGGGGTTGATCTTCTCTTCCGAGTAAATTTTCATCATCGCCTCATGCAGCTTCTGGCGATCATCGCCATAACGCGTCTTGAGGTTTTCCAGGCGCGGCGCCAGCTTCTTCATCTTGGCCATGGATTTGTAGCTGGCGGCGGAAAGCGGATAGAACGCCAGCTTGATCAGCACGGTGAGCAAAATGATGGCGGTGCCCCAGTTCTGCACCAGTTTGTGCAGCCAGTTCAGCATCACGAAAATGGGGTAGGCGAGCACGGTCAGCCAACCGTAATCCACCACCAGGTCGAGCCCGGGAGCCAGGTGTTTGATTTTTTCCAGTTCCTGTGGCCCGGCGTAGAGCCGCATGGAAGTGGTCTTTTCCTCGCCGGACGCCAATTTCAGCGCGGGCATGATCATCCCGGCCGAGAACTCGCCATTGCCCAGGCTGCGCGTATAGAACTCGCGCGAGGAAACATCGGCGGGATCACGGGTCAGCCAGGTGGAAAAGAAATGGTGTTGCACCATGCCGATCCAGCCATCCTTGGCTTCCTTGGCATGATCCTGTTTACCCTTGGCGATGTCGTCGAATTTCACCTTCTGAAACTTGCCGGCTTCGGTGTAGATCGCCGGGCCGGTAAAGGTGTTGATCATTTTGGATTCACCTTCGGGCGCCTTGTCATGACGCAGGTACTGGTAATAGGGATAGGCATCCAGCTCCCCCTGGCCCAGATTCTTGATCCGGGTGTCCACCTCCACCACATAGCTGCCGCGCGTGAAGATGTAGGTCTTCACCACCTCGGCGTCCGGCGTGGTCGCCTTCATGCTCACCTTGATCTGGTTCTGGCCATCCTTCAGGCGGGTGTCGCCCGGCTCCAGGACGTAAACGGTTTTGTGATTGGGCAAGCCCGCGCCGATCAAGCCGCTCTGCGCGAAATAATTGTGTCCGGGCTTCTCTTCGAACAGGCGGAAAGGTGCGTTATCAGCCTCGTTTCCGCGATAGTTGGTGAACACCATCTCGCGGATGTCGCCACCATTGGCATCGATTTCGGCCGTCAGAACATCGGTCACCACCTTGGCGCGCGCACCCTTGGCAACCTGAGCCGAATCGACGGGCTGCGGCACCCCTTTAAGCGCCTGGCCGGGTGCCGGTGGTAACGCATTGGCGGAAACCGGGTTCCCATTCGCGCTTGCCGGCGCGCCGGCAACGACACCGGCTTTCGGATGCGTGTGTTCCTGCCAGGCGTTCCAAAGCATCAGAAGGGAGAAAGAAAATACGACGAAGGCGATTAGACGCTGGGTGTCCATGGGAGCGGGATCAGGTAAGGGTAGAAGTGCGTTTCAACACGCGGGTCTTGCAGGATACAAGGCCGGCCAGAAAATCCGATTTGAGCATCGACTCGTTATCGCGAGCTTTCAGTCGGGCAATGATGTCCAGGCCGGCAATATCCGTCTGGCCAAGACGGAACCATTCCCGCAGCAGCCGTTTGACGCGATTTCGGCCAACGGCGGTACGGATGACTTTCTTGGGAACGATCATTCCCAGGCGGGGAATGTTCAGTCCGTTCGGACCAGTCAGTACATCGAGAGAAGCACCACGATAAGCACAGCGAAAACGAAAAACGGATGAAAACTCATCCGTTTCGCGCATTTTCTTCAACCATCCAAAGCCACTGGCCCGGGCTGGTTTCGCTGGCTCCAGCGTCAGCACATCTGGCCGCACCGGATGCTCCACCGTCAAAGTCAAACGGCCAGGCGCTTGCGGCCCTTGGCGCGGCGAGCATTGATAACGGCACGCCCGCCCACGGTTTTCATGCGCGCGCGGAAGCCGTGAGTGCGCTTGCGGCGGACAACGGAAGGTTGATAGGTGCGTTTCATGGGAAAACCTCGGTCGCGAAAAAACGCCGTATTAGACGTGTAAGCCCCTAATTTGTCAAACTTTTCCGGGGATACGAGAGGGGGTGTTAGAATGCGCGGCCGCCTATCACCGCCTATCGAAACCCGCCAAATGGACGAATTCTGGAGTCATTGCCTCGCCCATTTCGAGCGAACTTTGAATACCCAGCAGCTCAATACCTGGATCAGGCCACTCACGGCGGAAACAGCAACGGGCCTGGTGACCGTCGCCGCGCCAAACGGCTTCGTGGCGCAGTGGGTGCGCGACAAATTCCTGCCGGAAATCGAACAACTCGCGCGCGAATACTTTCCCGGCGCAACAAAAGTTGTACTGAAGATCGTCGGAGGCCGCGCCGCCCGCCAGGCGGGAGCGGAATCCCCACCCGAGAGGGAAATCCCCCAGGCACCGCCGCCACGCGAGGCGCCGCCCGAGCGGGAAGCGGCCAAGCCGGCACGGCCGGCGTCGGAGAAAAAAACGCCCGCCAAGGCCGAGAAGGCGGCGATTCCGGATGACAGCCGGATCAACCCCCTGTTCAGCTTCGACACCTTCGTGGCCGGCAAGGCCAACGATCTGGCGCGAGCGGCCGCCCTGCAGGTGGCCGACAACCCGGGCTCCGGCTACAACCCCCTTTTCGTCTACGGTGGAGTCGGCCTGGGCAAGACCCACTTGATGCATGCCATCGGCAATCGCATGTTGCAGGGCAACGCCAAGGCCAGGCTGAAATACATCCACGCCGACCGCTATGTCTCCGACATGGTGCGTGCCGTGCGCTCCAATTCCTACGATGACTTCAAACGCCGTTATGACTCGCTTGATCTTCTGATGGTCGACGACATCCAGTTCTTCGCCGGCAAGGAAGGCACCCAGGAACAGTTTTTCTACACTTTCAACACCCTGATCGAAGACCACAAACAGGTCATCATCACCAGCGATACTTTCCCGAAAGACATGGAAGGTATCGAGGAACGATTGAAATCCCGCTTCAGCTGGGGTCTCACCGTCATGCTGGAACCACCAGAACTGGAAATGCGCGTCGCCATCCTGCTCGACAAGGCGAGACTGGAAAAGGCGAACCTGGATGAAGGCACTGCCTTCTTCATCGCCAAGCAGGTGCGCTCCAACGTGCGCGAGCTGGAAGGCGCCCTGAAACGGGTGATCGCCTTTGCCCGCTTCAACAAGCTGTCCATTTCCATCGAGTTGGCCAAGGAGGCCTTGAAGGATTTGCTGGCGGTGCAGAATCGCCAGATTTCCATTGAGAACATCCAGAAGACTGTCGCCGATTATTTCAAGATCAAAGTCGCGGACATGTATTCGAAAAAACGTACCCGCAACCTGGCACGGCCGCGCCAGATGGCCATGTATGTCGCGCGTGAACTGACCGATCTGTCCTACCCGGAAATCGGCCAGGCTTTCGGTGGCCGTGACCACACCACCGTTCTGCACGCCTGCGGCAAGATTGAGGAACTCAAGGCATCGGATCAGAACCTGCGTCGCGATTACAACTTGCTGATTCAGGTTTTGACGGGATGAAGCAATACAACACGGCAAGCAGTGTTTCAAACAGGCCTGTGCATAAAGTCGGGATGCCTTATGTATGGATTGTGCATAAGCCGGCCGATGGCATCGCGCGAAAAACTTATCCACAATCTTTCCCAGCTACGCCAACAGGCTTGTGCATAGATTTTTCAACAGCATAAGCCGATGATTTTGATAAACTTTCCCCGCTTATCCAGAGCCTGACCCCTTACCTATCATCACTATCAGGAAGATTTATATGCTTGTACTGAAGACACCCAAGGACGCCTTGCTCAAGCCGCTGCAAGCCGTGGCGGGCGTGGTGGAACGCAAGCACACCCTACCCATCCTTTCCAACGTACTGGTGGAAGTGGTGGGTGGACGCGCCACCTTCGTCGCCACAGACCTGGAACTCCAGATCAGTACCTCGGCGGAAGAACAGGGCGCGACGGACGCCTCCTTCACGGTTTCCGCGCGCAAGCTGCTCGACATCTGCCGCTCGCTGCCGGATGCCGAGCCGATCTCCCTGGAAATAGCGGGCGAGCAACAGATCAAGATTCAATCCGGGCGCAGTCGCTTCAACCTGCAAACCTTGCCGGCGCGCGATTTCCCCAAGTTGCAGATTCCCGATGGCGAAGGCCTTTCCTTCAGTCTGCCGCAAGGCCTGGTCAAGCGGCTCCTGGCCAGCGTGCAATATGCGATGGCGGTACAGGACATCCGCTATTACCTCAATGGCATGTTGCTCTCGGTGCAAGGCACGCGCCTGACGGTAGCCTCCACCGACGGCCACCGTCTGGCCGTGGACGCGACCGATCTGGAGCAAGCCGCCGTGGAGGGTGTTGATGTCATCCTGCCGCGCAAGACCGTGCTGGAGCTCGGCAAGCTGCTGGGTGACGACGACGAGCCGGTGGAAATTCAGATCAACCAGAATCAGGTGGTATTTCGCCGTCCCAATTTCGAACTGCGCAGCAAGGTGGTGGATGGCAAATTTCCCGACTGGCAACGGGTCATCCCGGTTGGCCACGACAAGGTCTTCGTCATCGCGCGACAACGCCTGTTGCAATCGCTCATGCGCGCGGCGATCCTTACCAACGAGAAATACCGTGGCGCCCGCCTGGCGCTTACCGCTGGCAGCCTGCGCATCGCCTGCAGCAACAACGAACAGGAAGAGGCCCAGGAAGAGCTCGATATCGACTACGACGGCGAGCCATTGGATATCGGCTTCAACGTCCAGTACCTGCAGGACGCGTTCAACAACCTCGCCAGCGACACCGTGCAGTGTTCGTTCGGCGACCCGACCAGCTCCATGTTGATCACGATTCCGGGAGACGCGAACTTCCGCTACGTGGTCATGCCAATGCGTATTTAAGTAGCGCGCGGTTGGAAGCAAGGGGCGAGCAGTCGCGCCCCCCGTTCAGCTTCACCCCTATCTCAGAAAAAAGGTTTCACGTGGAACATCCAAGCGGCAATGGTGGTTACGACGAGGACAGTATTCAGCAACTGGAAGGCCTGGAGGCGGTGCGCAAGCGCCCCGGCATGTACATTGGGGATACCTCGGACGGCTCCGGCCTGCACCACATGGTATTCGAGGTGCTGGACAACGCCATCGACGAAGCCCTCGCCGGCTACTGTGACGACATTAAGGTCATCATCCACCCGGACAACTCGATTTCCGTGTCCGACAACGGCCGCGGCATCCCGGTCGGCGTGAAGATGGACGACAAACACGAGCCGAAACGTTCCGCCGCCGAGATCGTCATGGTGGTGCTGCATGCCGGCGGCAAGTTCAACCAGAACAGCTACAAGGTTTCCGGCGGACTGCATGGTGTCGGCGTCTCCTGCGTCAATGCCCTGTCCAAGTGGTTGCGCCTCACCATTTACCGCGACGGCAAAAAACACTTCATGGAATTCCAGCGCGGAGTACCGGTGAACCGCCTGGTCGAGACGCACGACGGCATCGAGGTTTCACCCCTGAAAGTTGTGGGTGAAAGCGCCCGGCGCGGCACTGAAATCCACTTCTCCGCCGACGAGGAAATCTTTGGCCAGGTGGTCGATTTCCATTACGACGTGTTGTCCAAGCGCATCCGCGAACTCTCCTTCCTCAACAACGGCGTCAAGATCGAATTGATCGACGAGCGCGACGGCCGCACCGAGAATTTCGCCTTCTCCGGCGGGGTGAGGGGCTTCGTCGAATATATCAACCGCGCCAAGACCGTGCTGCATCCGAGCGTGTTCCACGCCACCGGTGAATCGAAAGTGGGGGACACCGGCGTCAGTATCAGCAGCGAAGTGGCGATGCAGTGGAACAGCGGCTACCAGGAACAGGTGCTCTGCTTCACCAACAACATCCCGCAGTCCGATGGCGGCACCCACCTCACCGGCTTGCGCGCGGCGATGACGCGGGTGATGAACAAGTACATCGAAGAGCACGAGATCGCCAAGAAGGCCAAGGTGGAAATCACCGGCGACGACATGCGCGAAGGCCTCGCCTGCGTGCTCTCGGTGAAGATGCCGGATCCCAAGTTCGGGTCGCAGACCAAGATGAAACTGGTGTCCTCGGAAGCGCGGCCGGCGGTGGAGGAAACCGTTTCTCAGAAGCTCTCCGAATTCCTGCTGGAACGCCCCGCCGACGCCAAACTCATCTGTGCCAAGATCGTCGAGGCCGCGCGTGCGCGCGAAGCCGCACGCAAGGCGCGCGACATGACGCGGCGCAAGGGCGTGCTGGATTCCGCCGGCCTGCCTGGAAAACTGGCCGACTGCCAGGAAAAAGACCCCGCCTTGTGCGAGCTCTACCTGGTCGAGGGAGATTCCGCCGGCGGTTCCGCCAAGCAGGGCCGCGACCGTAAATTCCAGGCGATCCTGCCGCTCAAGGGCAAGATACTCAACGTCGAGAAAGCCCGTTTCGACAAGATGCTGTCCTCGCAGGAAGTGGTCACCCTGATCACCGCGCTCGGCACCGGCATCGGCAGCGGCCTTGGCAAGGATGACTACAACCCGGCCAACCTGCGCTACCACCGCATCATCATCATGACCGACGCGGACGTGGATGGCTCCCACATCCGCACGCTGCTGCTCACCTTCTTCTATCGGCAGATGCCCGAACTGGTCGAACGTGGCCACATCTACATCGCGCAGCCCCCGTTGTACAAGGTCAAACAGGGCAAGCGCGAGACCTACCTGAAGGATGATTACGAGTTCAAGCAGTACTTGCTGCGTGAAGCCCTCAATGGCGCCGAACTGATCCCATCCACTGGTGCCGAAGCACTGAGCAAGGAAAGTTTCGAGCGCATCGCCCGCGAGTTTCTGCTCGCCGAAGCCATGATCGAACGCCTGGCGCGGCGCATGGACGCGGACGTGCTCTACACCCTGCTCAAGATTCCGACCATCAGTCTCAACAGTGAAATGGAGGCGCAGTCGGCAGCGCAATTCCTGGCCAGCGAACTGAGCAAGCTGGGCACGGTGAAGATCAAGCCGCTGCAATACGAGGATGACCTGGGCTGGCGCCTGGAAATCACCCGCAGCCTGCACGGAATCGGCCACACCAGCTATCTCGACTACAACTTTATCGAAGGCGGCGACTACGATCAGTTGCGGCGCACCACGGAAATTCTCAACGGCCTGCTGCTGCCCGGCGCTGAAATCCGTCGCGGCGAATCGCGCGCCCCCGCCAGCGATTTCAAACAGGCGCTCGACTGGTTGCTGGGCGAGGTCAAGAAAAACCTCGGCGTGCAGCGTTACAAAGGTCTCGGCGAGATGAACCCGGAACAACTCTGGGAAACCACCATGGACCCGAAAATCCGCCGTCTCCTGCGTGTCCAGATCGAGGACGCCATCGCCGCCGATTCTATTTTCACCACCTTGATGGGCGAGGAAGTGGAACCGCGCCGGCAGTTCATCGAGACCAATGCCCTGGGAGTCAGGAATCTGGATGTCTAACCTAACCGTTGTTGTCGGCTGACACCGGAAGCGGGCTTTGTGGCGGTTAAGTGGGGAATCAGTGGCGCCGCGTCTATGGATTCACGTCCACCAGGTAACGTCCGGTCACCCGCCCCACCAACGCCGCCGCTGGCGCCGGTAACCAGGAGCGGCCCGTCGCCGGGCGCGAGGCCATGCCGTTCCAGTGCCTGCGCGCACATCGCCGCCGTGTAGCCGGCGGTGCCGATGGAGGCGGCGTCGCGCGGGGAGAGCGTATCCGGCAGTTTCACCAGCCAGTCGACCGGCGCCAGGGTGCGCTGGCAAAGCCCACCCCAGCGAGTTTCCCCCAGGCCCCAGCCGTTCAGGATCACAGCGTCTCCGGGCTGGAAGCCGGGATGAGTGGAATGCTCCACCACCCCCGCCGTGTCGATGCCGGCGACCATCGGCCAGGAACGCACGATGGGGCTCTTGTTGCAGATCGCGAGGGCATCCTTGTAATTAAGGGTGGAGTACTCGACGCGAAGTTCGACATCACCCTCGGGCAGCGTGTCCAATTCGGCCACGCGGGCGGAAAACTCGGGGGTGTTGTCGAGGAGTAGCCCCCTGTAGCTCACGAGGTTTCCTTGTGCTGGCCATATTCACGCAACAGCGG
The DNA here is from genome assembly GCA_023258975.1 of Hydrogenophilales bacterium. Classification (GTDB taxonomy): domain Bacteria; phylum Pseudomonadota; class Gammaproteobacteria; order Burkholderiales; family Thiobacillaceae; genus PFJX01. The sequence goes on from JAHFRD010000025.1 coordinate 24,686, forward strand.
CTCGATCTCGCCCGGTGGCAGCGGGCGGCTGAAATGGTAGCCCTGCGCTTCCTCGCAGCCGAGTTCGCGCAGGAAATCCAACTGCTCCCGCGTTTCCACGCCTTCCGCGATGACGCCCAGGCCCAGGCTGTGCGCCAGGCCGACGATGCCGCGCACGATGGCGGCGTCGTTGGCGTCGCTCGTCACGTCGCGCATGAAGGATTGGTCCACTTTCAGTTTCTGAATCGGGAAACGCTTGAGATAGGCGAGGCTGGAATAGCCGGTGCCGAAGTCGTCGATGGACAGACGCACGCCCAGTTCATGCAGGCGGCCGAGGATGGCCACGGTTTCCTCGGCCTGATTCATGACGATGCTTTCGGTCAGTTCCAGTTCCAGCAGGCGCGGTGGCAGGCCGGTGGCGGTGAGGATGTCGCGCAGCAGGCTTTCCAGACCGGGCTTGCGGAATTGCACGGCGGACAGGTTGACCGCGACCGGCACAGCGGGCAGGCCGGCCGCCTGCCAGGCCAGGCTTTGCCGGCAGACCTCGTGCAGCACGCCCTCGCCGATGGGTACGATCAGGCCGCTGTCCTCGGCGATGGGAATGAAACGGCCGGGGGGAATCAGGCCCTGTTCCGGGTGGTTCCAGCGCAGCAGGGCTTCCAAGCCGATGACGCGCCCGCTCGCCAGTTCGATCTGCGGCTGGTAGTGCAACAGCAGTTCGCCGCGTTCCAGCGCCCGCCGCAGGCCGAGTTCCACGGACAGGCGTTCCGCCGCGCGCTCGTTCATGTCATTGGTAAAGAACTGGTAGGTGCAGCGGCCGTTTTCCTTGGCCTGGTACATGGCGATGTCCGCGCTCTTGATCAGCTTTTCCAGATCCGTGCTGTCGTCGGGATACAGACTGATGCCGATGGAGGGGGTAATGCGCAACTCGTGTCCGGCAAGATGGCAGGGCGCGGAAAGCACATCAAGCATCTTCTGCGCCACCCGCCCGGCATCCTCGTTCTGTTCGATGTCCGCGAGCAGCACCAGGAATTCGTCGCCGCCCTGCCGGCTGACGGTATCGGAGGCGCGCACCGCGCTTTGCAGGCGATGCGCGATTTCCTGCAGGAGGGCGTCGCCCACCGCGTGGCCGAGGCTGTCGTTGACCAGCTTGAAGCGGTCCAGATCCACGAACAGCAGCGCCAGGCGGCCATTTTCACGCTCCGCCCGGTTCATGGCCTGGCGCAGGCGATCCTGCAACAGGGAGCGGTTGGGCAGGCCGGTGAGCGAATCGTGTTCCGCCAAATGGCGGATGCGCTCCTCGCTGCGCTTGCGTTCGCTGATATCGGTGAACAGGGCGACGTAATGCCGGAGTTCTCCGTGTTGATCGCGCATGGCGCTGATGGTGAGCCATTTGGGATAGATCACGCCGTCCCGGCGCTTGTCCCAGATCTCGCCTTCCCAGGCATCGGTTTCGCGCAGGCTGCGCCACATGGCCTGGTAGAAAGCGGGGTCGTGGCGGCCCGACTTGAATTTGGCCGGGGTCTGGCCCAGCACCTCGGCGGCGGCATAACCGGTGATGGTGGTGAACGCCGGGTTCACCTGGACGATGCGATTGTCGGCGTCGGTGACCATGATCGCTTCGCCGGCATGCTCGAACACCCGCGCCGCCAGGCGTAGTTCCGCCTCCGCCGCGCGCGCCTCGGTGACGTCGATGCCGGTGGCGATGATGTGCTGCACCTGTCCTTTCGCATCGACGAGGCAGGTGTTGGACCAGGCGATCAGGCGGCGGCCGTCGTCGCGGGTGCGCCAATGGTTCTCGTGGCGATTGGGAAACTGGCCGGCGGCGAGCGTCTTGAATACCTGCCCGACCCGCTCGGCCTCCTCGCATGGAATCAGAAGTTCCCAGATGAAGCCACCGATCATTTCTTCGGCGCGGTAGCCGCTCACCTGTTCGCAGGCTCGGTTGAAGCGCACCACACGGCCGTCGCGATCCAACACCAGGACGATGGCGCCCACCGTGTCCAGCACCGCGTCGATGAAGTCGTGCTCCTCGCGCAGCGCGCGCTGGATGGTGATGAGTTCCGTGATGTCTTCATTGACCACCAGGCCGCCGCTGACGGCGCCATGTTGATCGAGGGTCGGCGCCGCCGAAAACAGCACGTTCTTGCGTTGGCCGTCGAAACTTTCGATGTCGATGATTCGATTCAGAACCACCTCATTCCGATTGAGCGCGTGCACCAGCGGCCATTCATGCGCGGCGACGCGCTCGCCGGTTTCCGGCCACCAGGCCTTGTACTCGTGGTATCGATCCGCGCCCACCAGCCGAACCCCACCCCAGATCCGCTCGCCTGCGGGGTTGATCGACACGATTTTCCCCTCGGCATCGGTGATCGCCACGCCTACCGGCAGGGTGTCGAGCACGTTCTTGAACAGGGCCTCGCGTCGTGCCAGTTCCTCCACCGCGCGGCGCGAGGCGCGTGCGCTGACCACGATGCCGACGAACAGGTAGAGGATGGCCAGGGTCAGGGCCAGCATGCCCGCCACATTCCAGACGAACTGATGTTTGAGTTGTTCCTGGCGCATGCGCAGGGACAAATCGGCCAGAGACAGAGTACGGTCGAACAGGTCATAGCTGACGCTGATCGCCGCGCTGGCCTGCTCGAAGAAGGCTTCAGTCGCCAGTTCCGAGCCCGGTGCGACCGTGTGTTCGCGCACCACCTGATGCAGCGCGCGGGTCGCCTGCTCAAGCCGCGCCGGCAGGTCGCCGAGTTGCGCCGCCAGGTCGGGCCGGTAACGCAGGACGGCGGTGACATGATGGCTGACCAGTTTGCGTTCGTCGTCCAGCACGGTCGCGCACATCCCCAGCTCGCCGCGCAGGTGTGGTGCCGCGCCGCCGCTGGCGAGCATCGCGGCATAGAGGCCGCGCAACTGCGCCGCGCGCTCCAGGGTGACGCCGAGCATGACATCGAGAACACCGACCAGGTGGTAGATGCCGGCATCGGCGTCGAGACTCAGGCCGCTGTCGTCGATGGTTCGCCGCGCCAGCTCCAGGAGACGTCCGATCAGCACGCTATGCTGCGCGAATCGATCCGTGCCGCCCGTGTTCTCCTTGAGCGTGTGCCAGGTGGTGAGCGCGCCGACCGCCTCGTCGTGGTGCGCGGGTGACAGCCAAGGCTTGCCCAGCAGCGCCGCGAAGGCGGCATCCACCCGCACTTCGCTGAGTGTTAGTCGCGCCTCCAGATCGGTGTCTCCGAGCGAGATTGCGTTGTCGAGGCCGCGATGCGCCTGCAAGGGTTGCAACACCGCGCGTAGCCGCGCCACACTGGCGAGGCCGGCGATTTCCCGCTCATTGGCTTCGATCTGACCGAGGACGCGACCGAACACATCAAGCGCCAGGCCCGCCAGCAGTGCCGCGACCACCAGCCCGCACACGGCCACCACCCAGGGATGGTGGAACCGGGACAAGAGCAGGCGGACGGGGTGAAACAGATGCTGCACCAGACACTCCGGGTGGCGAGTAAGAGGCCATTATCCTGAAAATCTGCTGTTGTGTGCGGCGCAACAATTGCCTTATGTCGTGTCCCGCGTGACCAGGTCGGCAATGGCCAGCCGCATGCGCCAGACCATCCAGATGCCCGGCATGGCGGCGACGGCGGAGAAGAGGAAGAACGCCGGCCAGCCGACGGATTCCGACAGTACCCCGGACACCGGGCTGACGTAGATGCGCCCCACCGCCGCCAGCGCCGAGAGCAGTGCGTAGTGGGTGGCGGTGTATTGGTGATTGCACAGGCTCATCAGCAGGGCGACGAAAGCGGCGGTGCCCATGCCGCTGGTGATGTTCTCGGCGGCGATGGCGGCCATCAGCAGGCCGTCTATCTGGGAAGGTGTGGCCAGGGCGACGAACCCCAGGTCGAACGGCGGCAGGGTGAAACCGCCCCAGGCGCCCTTGCCCAGCACCGCCAGGGCGTAGAAGCCGAAGTTCGAGAGCAGTTGCAGCACACCGAAACCCAGCAGGGCCTGGTACAAGCTCAACCGCAACATCAGGGCGCCGGCCAGCAGGGCGCCGAAGATGGTCAGCCAGATGCCGATGATCTTGTTGACGATGCCCACTTCCGCCTGGGTGAAGGCCATGCCCTTGATGAGAAAGGCGGTGGACAGGCTGCCGGCGAAGGCATCGCCCAGCTTGTACAGCACGATCAAAAGCAGGAAGGCCCAGGCGCCGGGCGTGCCGAAGAAGCTGGCGAGCGACTGGTTGAGGGTGGCGAAGCCGACCCGGCGCGCGGCCCAGGCGCCCAGCGGCAAGGCCCCGGCGATGCCGGCCAGCACGAACAGGAGCTGAATCCACTTGTTGGCGTCGTTGGGATCCAACCCCACGCCGATCAGCACCCAGCGCGAGGCGAAGGCGCCCGCCAGCACCCCGGCAAGCATGGCGAGGAAGCCCAGGACTTCGCGCCCGGCATCGCTGGCCAGCGGCTTCGAGTCGCTGTTCACGCGCGGCAGGGTGAGTAAAGAGACCACCGCCGCCGCCGCCATGATGCCCGCCATCACCCGATACACGTGGCCCCAGCTGCCCCACTGTTCCGCCCAGATCAGGGCGATACCGCCCGAGAGGATCATCGCGATGCGGTAGCCGAACACCGACATCGACGAGCCCAGGCCGCGTTCGCGCGGATCCAGCACATCGGTGCGGTAGGCGTCGATCACCACGTCCTGCGACGCGGAGAAAAAAGCCAGCGACACGGCGGCGGCGGCGAACAGCAGCGGCGTGTGCGCCGGCGAGATCGAGGCCATCCACCACAGCACCGCCGCCAGCCCCAGTTGCGTCAACACCAGCCAGCCACGGCGCCGCCCGAGGAAGGGCGGCTCGAAACGATCCATCAGCGGCGCCCAGAGAAACTTGAAGGTGTACGGCACGCCGACCAGGCCGAGGAAACCGATGGTGGCGATGTCCACCCCGTCCACCGACAACCAGGCCTGCATGGCCTGGCCGGTGAGCGCGAGAGGCAGTCCGGAGGCGAAGCCGAGGAAGAGGACGGCGAGGAGGCGATGCAGGGCGGCGGGAGAATTCACGATTTGTTCGGAGGGAGGGCGGGAGGGGCGATGAGGTATGAGCGTGCCATTCATCGGGGGCAGGCGCGAACTCTAGTCGGGTTTGGCAATGGCGGCCATCGCGCCGGCATGGCGTTCACCCCGGCGGGCCAACGCTTGCGCGACCCCTTCGGCATGATGGAATATCGCGCGGCGTGGCCTGGTTCGATCAGGCCACGATCCTGCCTCTTTCACCTCTTGAGCCCATCGCCCCATGAAAATCCTGCTGGTCGAAGATTCCCGCGCCGTCGCCGTGGTGATGGCCGCGCGCCTGGCCAGTTTTGGCCACGACGTGGTGCTTGCCGAGAACGGGCAGATCGCGGTCGAGAAATTTCGCGAGTCGGCGCCCGATCTGGTGCTGATGGACATCGAGATGCCGGTCATGGACGGTTTCGCGGCCACCAATCAGATTCGCCGGATCGAGGAGGCGACATCGGCCTGGACGCCCATCATCTTCCTCACCGCCTCCAACACCCATGACAACCTGATTACCGCCATCGAGGCCGGCGGCGACGACTTCCTGGCGAAAAATTGGCCGGAGTCGATCCTGCAAGCCAAGATGAAGGCGATGACCCGCATCAATACCTTGCGGCAGCGGCTCGCGAAAAACCTCGAACAACTCACGGAAACCAACCGCAATCTCGCCGATACCCAGAACCAGCTGCTCCAGTCCCAGACGATGGCTTCCGTCGGCCAGCTGGCGGCGGGCGTCGCCCATGAGATCAACAACCCGGTCGGCTTCGTCAATTCCAACCTCGGCAGCCTTCAGGGCCAGATCGAGGGCCTGCTCAAGGTCATCGCCGCCTATGAAGCCGCCGATCCGGCCATCGCGGCTCATCCCGCTCTCCAGGCGGCGATCACGGCCGCCAGGAAATCCGCCGATCTCGATTTCCTGCGTGAAGACATCATCACGCTCATGAGCGAATCGCGCGAGGGGCTGGCGCGGGTGGCGAAGATCGTGAGCAACCTCAAGGATTTTTCGCATGTCGACAACGCCGACTGGCAATTCGTCAAACTCGAAGCCGGGCTCGACAGCACGCTGGAGGTCGTCGGCAACGAGATCAAGGCCAAGGCCGAGGTGAAAAAGGAATATGCCGGTTTGCCGGACGTCGAGTGCATGGCGGCGCAGATCAACCAGGTCTTCGCCAAGCTGCTGGTGAATGCCGCCCAGTCCATCGAGGGACGCGGCACCATCACGCTGCGCACCGGCCGCGACGAGAAAGAGGCCTGGGTCGAGATCGAGGATACCGGCAAGGGGATTCCGCCCGAAAACATGAAGCGGATCTTCGACCCCTTCTTCTCCACCCTGCCGATCGGCCAGGGAACCGGCATGGGCCTGTCGCTCGCCTACAGCATCGCGCGCGGCCACCACGGCCGTATCGACGTGAAGAGCGGGGTCGGGCAAGGCAGCACCTTCAGGCTGACCCTGCCGCTGCGCCGTCCCGCCGTCTGAAGCCGAAATCACAGACGGATCGGCGCCTATGGCGCGTAGTCGTAATCGACGATCAACGGCGCGTGGTCGGAGAAGCGTTCCGCCTTGTAGACGCTGGCCGCGCGCGCCCTGGCGGCGATGCCGGGGGTGGCGACCTGATAGTCGATTCTCCAACCCACGTTCTTCGCCCAGGCCTGGCCGCGGTTGCTCCACCAGGTGTAGGCCTCGCCTCCGTGTTCGGGGTGGAGGCGGCGGTAGACGTCGACCAGGCCGACGCGCTCGAACAGATCACCCATCCAGGCGCGTTCTTCCGGCAGGAAACCGGAATTCTTCAGGTTGCCTTTCCAGTTCTTCAGGTCGATTTCCCGGTGGGCGATGTTCCAGTCGCCGCACAGGATGAATTCACGGCCGCTGTTCGCCAAGGCTTCCAGGCGCGGCAGGAAACGTTCCATGAAGGCGAACTTGGCGGCCTGGCGTTCCTCGCCGGAAGAACCCGAGGGCAGATAGAGCGAGACCACGGAGAGGTCGCCGAGATCACCACAAAACGTGGCCTCGATATAGCGGCCTTCTGCGTCGATGTCGGCGATGCCGAGGCCTTCGATGATCCGCGCGGGTTGCTTATTCGAGTAGAGGCCGACGCCGCTGTAACCCTTCTTTTCCGCGTAATGGAAATAGCCGAACAGGCCGGGCGGGTTGAGCATTTCCAGGGAAAGGTCGGGCGCTTGCGCCTTGAGTTCCTGGAGGCAGACGATGTCGGCCTCCTGGGCGGCCAGCCAGGGGTACAGAGCTTTCTTGGCGGCGGAGCGGATTCCGTTAAGATTCAGGCTGATGACGCGCATGGGACGAGGCTGGGAGATGCAGGATTTCAATATGCAGGATTTCAAAGAGGCGTTTCTCGAATTCGCGATTCGCCAACAGGTGTTGCTGTTCGGGGAGTTCAAGACCAAGGCCGGGCGCCTGAGTCCGTATTTCTTCAACGCCGGTCTGTTCAATGATGGGGCATCGCTGAAACAACTCGGCGAATTCTACGCGAAGGCCATCAATGGCTCCGGCATCGCCTTTGATGGCTTGTTCGGGCCGGCCTACAAGGGCATTCCCCTGGCGGCCTCCGTGGCCATCGCCTTCGCCGCCGACGGCCGCAATCTGCCTTACAGCTACAACCGCAAGGAAGCGAAAGACCACGGCGAACGCGGCCACATCGTCGGCGCCGGATTGTCCGGCCGCATCCTGATCGTCGACGATGTCATTTCCGCCGGCACTTCGGTGCGCGAGTCGGTGGAATTGATCCGCGCGGCCGGCGCCACCCCGTGCGGCGTGGCCATCGCGCTGGATCGGATGGAACGCGGCCAGGGCAGCCTGTCGGCGGTGCAGGAAGTGAGCCGCGATTACGGCCTGCCGGTGGTGAGCATCGTCAACCTGAACGGTCTGGCCGACTATCTGGCCGGCAAGCCGGAGTGGAGTGATACCCTGTCGGCGATTGAACGCTATCGCGGCCAGTACGGCGTCGGCGGGTGACGAAAAAACCGGGCAGGGTGCCGGAATTTCAACGGATACAGCCGGGAGAGGGTTGTCCAAGATGTTGAAAATAAAGAAATCGACGCTGGCCCGCTGTTTGCTGGAGGAGGGAGAGCCCCTATCCGTGAGCAGCATGCGACTCCTTATCGTTACCCTGTTGATCTTCGCCACCAGCCCGGCTTTGGCCACCACTTACCGTTGGGTGGATACGCAGGGCAAGGTGCATTACGGCGACGTCATGCCCCCCCAGCAGTCCGGCCTGGGACACCAGGAACTGGACAAGCAGGGGCGGGTGGTGCGGGAGATGCCCCGCACCCTGCTGACTCCCGAGGAACGGCGGCGGCGCGCCGAGGAAACCAGCGCGCGCGAAGAACATGTGCGCCGGGTGGAAGAGCAACAGCGCCGCGACCGCGCCCTGTTGTCCACGTATACCGACGAGAGCGAGATCGACCTGGCGCGTGATCGCGCGCTGGAACTGGAAAAGCTGGCCATGAGCGGCTTGCAGGCACGCATGGATAACAGCGCGTCCAAGCTATCCTTCGCCAATGGCCAACTGGCCCGATACCGCGCGGCGCGCGTGGCGGAGCCCGCCAATATCCTGCAGATGCGCGACGAGGCGCAGGCGGAGTTGGCGCAGGCCGGCGAGGCCATGCGGCAGCGGGAAAAAACCATGAATGACCTGAAACAACGCTTCGACGCGGATAAAACCCGGTTTCAGGAGTTGATGGAATTACGGGCGATGGCGCGGTAGGCGGCCCTTTGCGGGCCGAACCCATTATTCCGCCCCAAGCTTCTTCCTCAACAGTTCATTCACCTGGGCCGGATTGGCCTTGCCCTTGGAAGCCTTCATCACCTGGCCGACCAGCGCGTTGAAGGCTTTTTCCTTGCCGGAGCGGAATTCCTCGACCGATTTGTCATTGGCCGCCAGGACTTCGTCGATCAAAACCTCGATGGCGCCGGAGTCGGAGACTTGTTTCAGCCCCTTGGCCTCGATGATCGCGTCGGCATCGCCTTCGCCGGCCCACATGGCTTCGAATACCTGTTTGGCCAGCTTTCCGGACAGGGTGCCATCCTGAATCCGCGCCAGAAGGCCGGCCAACGCGGCGGCGGAAATGTGGCTCGCGGGAATATCCAGCCCTTCCCGGTTCAAGGTGGCGGAGAGGTCGCCCATGATCCAGTTGGCCGCCAGCTTGGCGTCGGGTTTGGCGAGGCCGCCGGCCACAGCCTCGAAATAATCCGCCAACGCCCGCGAAGCGGTCAGCGCATTGGCGTCATACGCCGACAGCCCGAGATCGTTCTGGTAGCGTAGCCGCTTCTGTTGCGGCAACTCCGGCAGGCCGGCGCGCACCTGCTCGATCCAGTCCTCGTCCAGCTTCACCGGCAGCAGGTCGGGGTCGGGAAAATAGCGGTAATCGTGGGCGTCTTCCTTGCTGCGCATCATGCGGGTCTCGCCGCTGTCCGGGTCGAACAGCACGGTGGCCTGCTGAATCTTGTGGCCGTCCTCGATCTGCTCGATCTGCCAGCGCGCCTCGTAATTGATCGCCTGTTCCAGGAACTTGAACGAGTTGAGGTTCTTGATCTCGCGCCGGGTGCCGTACTCGGCCTGGCCCAGGGGCCGCACCGAAACGTTGGCGTCCACCCGGAAACTGCCTTCCTGCATGTTGCCGTCGCAGATGCCGATCCAGGTCACCAGGGTGTGCAGCGCCTTGGCATAAGCGACCGCTTCCTTGGCGGAACGCATGTCCGGTTCCGAGACGATTTCCAGCAACGGCGTACCGGCGCGGTTGAGGTCGATGCCGCTTAGTGGACGCCCATCCTCGCCATGAAAATCCTCGTGCAGCGATTTTCCGGCGTCTTCTTCCAGATGGGCGCGCGTGATGCGCACCGTTTTCTCTTCATCGCCAACCTGGATTTTCAGTTCGCCAGTTTCGACGATGGGCAGCGTGAACTGGCTGATCTGGTAGCCCTTGGGCAGATCCGGGTAGAAGTAATTCTTGCGGTCGAACACATTGGTGCGATTCAGCTTGGCGCCGATGGCCAGGCCGAACCTGATCGCCCGCTCCACCGCGCCCTTGTTCAACACCGGCAACACCCCGGGCAGGGCGATGTCCACCTGGCAGGCCTGGCTGTTGGGCGCGGCGCCGAATGCGGTGCTGGCGCCGGAGAAGATTTTGGTTTGGGTGGAAAGCTGGGAATGCACTTCCAGCCCGATGACGGTTTCCCACTTCATGGCTTCTTGCTCCCTTTGCCAGGTTTGTCTTTGGACGAGTTATAGGCAACCAGTTTTGGCCAGTTTATTGCGCCATCCTCCAGACAGAAATCCTGGACAAAACTGGCGCTGAATCGGTTTATCACCTTGGAGTAAGCCGAACCAAATTCTTCGTTTCTGATTTTGGCTTTATGTCCCAGAGGTTCAATGATTCCCTGGTACATATCTGGGTCGCCAGAGACCAATTCCCAGAATGGCTGGCCGCACACTTTCTGGTAATCGCCTTTCTCGGGCTTGCCATCACGGCCATAACAGCAGCCGTTTACGGCGACGAGATGTTTCCCTTGGCCGTAAATGCGTCTCGCCTGTTTGAAGTGTTCCCGCATTTTTTTGATCTGGCTGGAATTTCCCCAATTCGGGCCGGGCTTGATCGAGACGATGTAGCGGACGCCATCTCGGTCGAATTCGAGATCAATTCCTTCCGTGGTCGATTTCCGTCCGCCGTATGCAAGCGAGCACACATGGATGGCAAGCGTTTCGAGAAAGTCGCCAAAGATGGTTTCTTCTTGCGAGGACAAGTAAGCATCCAGCAGTTGTTTTACCAGGTCATGTGCCGTCTCGATGTGCTTCGCCTTGAACAGATACGGATTCTTGCGCGCCAGAATCTTTGAGAGCCTGAGCCCTTCGAGGCTTTGCAGTTTTTTTTCGTGGAACTGCGGAATGGTTTTTTCGATGAACGATGTCAGTTCGGCTTTCATTGTCTGTTCCGTAGGTGGCCGTTTTTTGTAGCAGTACAAGTTGTGCGCCCACTGCTTGACGCGACATCTCGCAATATTCCTCCAGCGCATCAATACCGATGGCATTTCTGCCTAGCCGTTGAGCGGCCATGAGTGTAGTTCCCGATCCCACGAATGGGTCCAGCACCGTATCGCCCGCGTCGGTAAAAAGTTTGATGAACCATTCGGGCAGGTTTTGCGGAAAAGCGGCGCTGTGATTCTTGTTTCCGCATTCCGTGGCGGGGTGCAGCACATTGGTCGGGTAGGCCATCGGTCGATCCAGCCAGTTGGCGATATTTTTGCCAAAGCCGCTGCCGACCTGGGAGTCGTAACGCACGGAGTCGTTCTTGCCGAGCGATTTCAGGCGGGCACCCGCCCAGTCGCCCATCGGCACCATGACTGCTTCCTGGTTCATCTTGAACTTGCGTGCCTTGGTGAAATGCAGACAACGTTCCCAGGAATCCCTGAAACGGTTTGGCCATTTTCCTGGATAGCAGTTGCGCTTGTGCCAGATGTATTCCTCGGTCCAAAGCCATCCCTGTTTGCGTAGCACGAGAATCAACTCGATGACGTAAGTATGACGTTCGCCGTTTTCGGCCTTTTCCTTGATATTCAGCACAAACGAGCCCGAGGGTTTCAGTACGCGCAGAAACTCGGCCGATCGTTCTAGAAACCAGTCGACATATTTTTCAGGCGGAATTCCGCCATAGGTGTTCTTGCGACGATCCGCATAGGGAGGCGAGGTTACGATCAGGTCGATACTGGCATCGGCAAAGGATTTCAGTACCGCTTTGCAATCACCCTGTATGACATCGGTAGTAAGCATGGTCGATCACTAACAGGAGGTTGAAAAATGCTTCGTCATTTTCGGCTCAGATCAGGGGCGGGAATGGTGGCTTTTGAGATTTTTGTGGGTTGCAACACCCGGTTAACCCATGCCATTACACACAACTTCAACACCCGCACGTAACATGCTGACTTTTCACGAAATGCGGGGCGAGTGTGATGAGTTGGGCAGCAGAGGAGTTCAAGGCTATCGACCTGGGCGACCGGC
>JAHFRD010000033.1 GCA_023258975.1 Hydrogenophilales bacterium
CACCTTGGAGAAGCTGCCAACTTGGCGCAATAGTCGGATCGATGAGCTGTTGCCGTTGCGGAAGTCAGGTTAACGCTGATTTCCAGCCGCTTGCGTAGGTGGGGCGGCTGGATGCTTACGTTGAAGAAGCGTATCCGTTTGCCCTGATGGATCGCGGCCACTCCCAGCGCCGTGGCGAAATGGGTCTTGCCGGTGCCGGTCCCGCCCACCAGGATCAGGTTGTGGGCCCGCTCCATGAAGGCCGCCGTGGCCAGTTGCTGGATCTGCGCCTGCGGCAACGGCGTCTCCGCCCAATCGACCCCGGTCAGGTCGCGATGGATGGGGAATCGCGCCGCCTTGAGTTGGTAGCGCAGACTGCGTACTTGCCGGTCGGCCTGTTCGGCTTCGATCAGGCGATCCAGCCAGGCTTCCGGCGGCATCGGCTGGCGTGGCCCTTCTGCCAGCAGTTCGGCCCAGGCGGTGGCCATGCCGTAGAGGTGCAGCGCCTTCAGTTGGGCCAGGCGATCAATGGACATACTGGCTCCCGCGCAGATGGTCGTAACGGCCGCAATCGGCCACCGGCTCGACCCGCAAACGGAGTTGCTCCGGCAGGCTGATGTCGCTGGGCCGAGGCGGCGCGGTCAGGCGGCGCAGTTCGTTCATGACCACCGCAGCGGTGATGACGCCACACTCCAACGCCAGTTCACACGCCACCTGCAGCGGCTCCAGACCCACCTCGCGCGCGGTCAGCAGCATTTCGACGAAGGCGCGGTCGCAGTACGTCTCAATCCGCTACAGCGAGCGTTTGGCCGAGGCCGGCATCGAGCCCTCGGTGGGCAGCAAAGGCGATAGTTACGACAACGCCCTGGCCGAGACCATTAACGGGTTGTACAAGGCTGAGGTGATCCATCGACGTGGACCGTGGAAGACCAAGGAATCGGTGGAACTAGCGACGCTCGAATGGGTGGCCTGGTTCAACCATCACAGACTGCTGGAGCCCATCGGTTACATTCCACCCGCCGAAGCTGAAGCCAACTACTATCGCCAACTTACCGAGCAGGCCATGTCGGTCTGACTCAAACCAACGGGCCTCCACTAAACCCGGGGCGGTTCAGTGTCCAGGTTGGCTTGGAATACGCAGGCAAACCGCTGATCTGTTGTTCGGTTGCCGTATACAAGCTTTTCTCAGGCATCAACCAGCGATGGACGCTACTATCCAGATCGGGAGTTGCGATGTTTGTTGCGGAGTGCCAATGAGATGAGACTCGTGAAGGAATACCGATGGTGGGCAGGGGGGCTTCAGAGTGTGTCTGTGTGGGTTGTCGGCCTTCTTTACATGGCGACCGCCTGGGCTGACGCAGCGGGTGAGCATCTGGCCCAGAAAGTTTATGATCGCGACAACGGTAAGGATGTTACATCCGCAGTCAGTATGGCCCTGACGGAAAAAAATCGCAGCCCCCGAGTGCGCAGGATGATTACCTATCGCGTAGACAAAAAATCGGGGGAGATATCGACGCTCATCCGCTTCACCGAACCTGCGGATATCGAGGGGACAGGGCTGCTAACGTTGGATTCTCCGAACAAGGATGCGAATCAATGGATTTATCTGCCGGCCATGGGACGGGTACGGCGAATCGATTCCAGTCGCAAGGGAGGGCGCTTCGTCAACTCCGACTATTACTATGAGGATTTGCGTGACCGTAAGGTGGCGCAGGACACGCACGTTTTGGTTGGGCGCGACACAATCAACGGCGTCGTTTGTGAGATATTGGAAAGCATTCCAAACGAGTCCGGCAATTCCGTTTATTCGAAGCGTATCAGTTGGATTGATCCGGTTACCTATCTACCCATGCGAATCGATTTCTACGAGAAGCGTGAAGACCAGCCCAGCAAACGTTGGCAGATGGTAAAGAAGGGAAGGATCCAGGGCTATTGGACGTTGCTTGACAGCATCATGACCGAACTGGCGAGTGAACATCAGACTCGACTGACGGTGGAAAAAATCGTTTATGACCGCCGCTTGCCTGCGCGCTTGTTTAGTACTCAGGTTCTAGAAGATGAACAGTCCGAACAGGATTTCAGACCGTGAAATTGGCTGATATTGCGTTCTGTAATGAGAGCAATTGGTGATAAAACCGATGATAGCCTCAGACGGCGTTTTCGCTGCTAGCGTGGCCGTGATGGTTCTGTTTGTTGGCCTGTCTTTCCCTTTATCGGCCTATGCGGCAACTACCGATGAGGAATGGCCTGCTCCGGCAAGCTCGATGGGCAAGAAAAGAAGGGAGGGTTTGCCTGTTTTCAACGTTGATGATCTCCGCGTAGAGTGGGGTGGGTTCATTGATGATGCCGCACCGATCTCAGCCGTTCTTTTTCACGGCGCAATTAGCGTGAAGGGGCAAGTCGATGCTGGTTTGGAATATGCTCTTGGTGTTCGTCTGGATGGCTATTCGCAAAGTGGCGGCCAGAAATATACCGATACCACACTGGATTACACGGAAAATTACCTGCGTTGGAGGAATGCAGACATGCGTTTCACCTTGGGAACTCAGAATATACTCTGGGGTCGAGTGGATGAAACCCCTCCTGTGGATCGCTTAAGCCGAGTGGACCTTTCTCGATTCGTGCTGGACAAGTTGCCGGAAAGGCGGCGTGCGGTGCCTGCGGTGCGGTTCGAACGTTTCCTTGGAGATTACAAGCTGGACGCAGCCTGGGTACCAGTTTTTACACCTGCGGTAGTGCCAGATACTCGCAGTATATGGCACATGGTGAACCAAACCAGCGGCCGGATTCTAGGGGTGGCAGGGATACCGACTGGGTTGGTTCAGAATGCCAGTCTGATTGAAGGAAAGGAAGATGGAGGAGGAGGCGGCCTCCGTTTGACACGTGCTGGTGGTCGCCTGGACTATGGCCTTAGTTTCCAATATGCACGTCAGTCTGTGCCCTACTACCGCCTGACAGCGCTGGGGCCCACGCCGATTTTTACCTCTGTTCACCCCTACAGTTGGATACTGGGAGGAGAGATGGAAACTCAAATTGCTGGGGCTACATGGCGTTTGGAATCCGCCTGGAGCAGCGATATTCCTGTTACCACATGGGCAACGTCGCGGTACCGTACCGAACCGGCGGCCGACTTGATCATCGGTGTGGAGTTCTTTCCCGGCGACAGTGATACCAGGGTGACGCTGCAATTAGCGGGGCACAAGACTTATGTTGGCGAGGCGGTCTTTGATAGGACTGAGATAGTTGCCTTCAATGGTGAGATCGAACATCCCTTCGCGCATGGTCGTTGGCGCGCCAATCTTCGCTTCATGGCCGGCGTCAACGAGCGCGACGTATATCTCAGCCCCAAGATAACTTATTTTGGCCTGGATCAGCATGAGTTTTACTTGGCGGCCCATATTTTCAGTGGTGCGGAAGGTACATTGGGCGGTTTTCACCGCCAGCATGATTTGGTGACTGTCGGGTGGCAAGCCAGGTTTTGATGTATTCCCGCCATCTGTGGGTGGATAAATTGTCGTCGGTTCAATCCATATAATGAAATCATTCCTGTGGAATATCCCGCAACCTCGACTGTTGAGCCTACGGGTTTCGCTTGGACTGATTCTCTCCATCCACTTGCTGGCTGCGGTCTTGCTGGTGCGATTGGAGGCCAACAATTCACCCGAGGTCTACGTTCCACACGATGCGCCGGCAGCCCAGCTGGAAAGATCACTACGCGCGGAATTTCCCAATGATGAGAATTTGATCGCGCTATTCGACGGCCCGGATGTTTATTCTGAAACGTTTCTCTCTGCCCTGCACCGGGTTGTCCAACGACTGGAGCAGCATCCGTTGGTGGATCGGGTATTTTCGGTGACCACTATTGACCATATCGCGGGTAGTGTGGACGGCTTTACGGTCGAGAAACTCATTGATCCAGAACGTTTGGCAGAATTAACGCCCAGTGAACGCCAGACTAGAATCCTGTCCGACCGTTTCGCGCCGGGTATTCTGGCTACCAAAGATGGCTCTGCTCTGGCAATAGTTGTACGTCCAAAAAAATTGGAAAAAAGTAGTCAGCGCGCCGCAGTAGAGTCAGTTTTTCATGATGCCATCCGAGCGGAGCGGCTTGAACACTATCTGATAGCCGTGGCGGGGCCAGTTCCACTGGATGCGGCGGAACTCCAATCCATGCTCCAGGACGGGGCTCGATTCACTCCCTTGGTAGTGGCACTGGGCCTACTGTTGCTCTACTGGGTGGTTGGGCGCCTCGTGCCCGTGCTGGTAGGCGCTGTCGCCATGAGCACGGTCGTGGTCAGTGGCGTGGCGCTCGTTGCCGCCCTGAACCAGCCGTATACCTTGGTGACGGTTATGGTTCCTACCTTGCTCGCTGCTTATACGGTCGCCAACCTGCTGCATCTGTATGCGGCTTTACTACGCCTGCGCAATTCCAGGGAAGATCACCAAACCCGCATTCTGCGCGCTCTGCGGGAAGTTCATAACCCCACTTTCTACAATGTGCTGAGCACCATGGCCGGCATGATTAGCCTGACGCTGATCAGCATACCGCCCATTCGGATATTTGGACTGGCTAGCGCATTCGGGGTGGCGCTGATCTATCTAGTACAGTTCTATCTGTTGCCGCCCCTGCTACTCAAATGGGATAGGAAGCCCTGGCCCGCAAGTGGCAGCGGATTTTCCTGGACTCGGCGCATCTCCCACGGATTATCGACTTATAGCATGCGCCACGCTGGTTGGATTGTCGCGGTGTTGTTCCTCTCGACTTTGCTGGCTGCCCCGCAGGTTGGAAAGGTGGTATCAGAAACCGATTTGCTGAAATTCTTCGACGATGAGCATCCACTGACACGCGCCACCAACCTGATCGAGAAACGCCTGCTGGGGGTGACCACTCTCGAAATCGTGGTAGATGCATCGGTGCGGGATGCTTTCAAAAAGGTCGATACACTGAAGCAACTGAAGATGGTACAGGTGTGGAGCAAGTCCTTGCCCGAGGTGGATCACACGACATCCATGATGGATATCGTCGAGGAAATGAATTGGGCTTTTCATAATGAAGATCCTGCTTATCGAGCACTTCCTGATAACGACAAAATGCTTAGCCAGCTCCTATTGATCTACGATGGCAAGGATTTGAATGATGTAGTTAACCGTGAATATCAGCGCACGCGCATCCTGCTTAATCTCAACGTGCACGGGGCCAACTCCATTCAGGCCGTAATCGAGAAAATCAATGCACATCTGGCGCAAGTGGAATCACCAGGACTGCGTTGGCAGATTGGTGGCTATGGGCGGTTATTCTCTGATCAGGAAGATCTATTGGTGATTGGGCAGGAGAGAAGTTTTGTGGGGGCCTTCGGTCAAATATTCCTGATGATGCTGTTGTTGTGGCGGTCTCTCCCCGCTGCAATCATCGGTATGCTGCCAAATTTAGCTCCTTTGTTTTTTGTTTTCGTGTTGATGGGGAGCGCTGGTATTTATCTGGATATGGCCACCGTGCTGATCGCCGGTGTGGTGTTGGGCATTACCGTTGACGACACCATCCATTTTTTCCACAATTATCTGGAACGACGTAAGGCTGGCTGCAGCGCGGTATTCGCACTGGCACGCAGTTTCGACACATCAGGTCGTGCCGTGGTTGCCATTTCGTTGCTGCTGGTGGTGCAATTCATGCTATTGGCGACTTCCCACTTCCAGCCAACAGCCCACTTCGGGTTACTTGCCTCGACCGGGCTGTTGGCCGGGCAGATATTGGAGTTGCTATTGTTACCCGCTTTGATTGTGCTCTGGAGTCGTCTCGGAACCAAACCCCGCTGGACCAGGCTATAGGAACCTCTGATCAACTTCCCGGCCCGCGCCCAGCCTGCAAAGCGAGCTGATCGAGGTGGTCTGTGCTGGTAAAATGCCACCAAACCAATTCAATGCAGCCTTCGATGAAGCAAATCACATTCTCTGACCTGGCCTACCTGCACAAGAGGAAGATCACCAAGAAGGAACGCTTTCTCGCGGAAATGGAAAAGCTGACCCGCCCCGGGATTTGAGGAGGCTCCAAGTCTTGAGAAGATGGAGCCATGAGGAAATCGACGAAGTTCTCCCCCGAAGTCCGCGAACGTGCGGTGCGGATGGTGTTCGAGCACCGGTCCGAGCACGAATCGCAATGGGCAACCATGGTTTCCATTGCGGGCAAGATTGGCTGCACGGCAGCGACCCTGCACAACTGGGTGCGTCAGTACGAGCGGGACACAAGGCCAGCGTGAGGGTCTGAGCACCGCAGAGCAGGCGCGCATCAAGGTACTGGAGCGCGAGGTCAAGGAGTTGCGTCGTGCCAATGAGATACTGAAGCTGGCGAGCGCGTTTTTTGCCCAGGCGGAGCTCGACCGCCGACTCAAGTCATGAGGGCGTTTGTCGATCAGCCTCGGCACACGCATGGGGTCGAGCCGATCTGCAAGATGCTGCAGATCGCCCCATCGGGATACCGGCGTACGCCGCCTTGCAACGCACGCCGACCCTGCGCAGTGCCCGCGCGCAACGTGACGAAGCGCTGGTGCCGCACATCGAACGCATCTGGCAGGCCAACCTGCGGGTCTACGCGCCACACAGGCACTCAGATCGAGCGTGATTTCATGTTCCCAAACCCGCAACGGCATCCAGCCCATTTCCAGCAGTCTCACGTTGACTTGCCGGTCACGTGCGAGATTGCATCCACTTCTTCGCCCAAGCTTCCAAGCAGACTGATGCCACGCCGATTCGCCACCTCCAGGAGCGCCGCAGTGGTGTCGCGCACCTGCTGGGCATAGTTGTTTGCTGGCCGTACCAGCGAGGGTTCATAGATTTCGATGGTGCCGATGATGCGCTGTGGGGTTTCATCAGCTGCCGCCAGTTTTCGGGATTCAATCAGTGCCAGCCCCACCGCCGTGTCATTCGCATCCAAGAGTGAAGCCTGCAACACCTCGGATGTCGAATGGCTCACCACTAAGCGGCCACGGCGCAACCAGCCGCGTATGCGCTCCGGCAACTCGGTATGCCGTTCGGCCAATTGGGTTGCCACCGCTTTGGCACGCTCCCTGAAACCACACACCAGTTCCAGTTGTTCGAGCAAGGCCTGTTGCGGAACATCCTGCCGCCCGAGCATCAGGAGCGCCTCCGAAACACCTTGCACCAGCAATTCCATCGTCGTGCGTAGATCGTCTGGCCAAGAGATCCCGGAGAAAAATGCCCGGCACTGCTTCAACACCGCGAAAGTCTCGGGTTCCGTCGCCATCGAGAAGCGTGTGCGCACCAGATCGTGCAGCGTCAACACCACCTCTCGCGTCAGATCGATCTGCGTGGCTTCATCCTTGGGCTTTCCCGATGCGCGCATCGCCGCGCGCAGCCAATCGTCGAACTGCTTGCCGGCGTCCGCACCCGCTTCCACCAGAGAAGCCAGTAATACTGGTCGCAGCGCCGTCAGGGTCCGCACAAAACGCTTGGCCATCGAATCGCCAGGTGTCTCGGTCTCGAAACGAATACTTGAAAATGCCTCGGCCAACAGGCCAAAGGTGTCAGCCAGGGAGTTCGCACGAGTCAGCAGTGCTTTCAGGAATTCGGTCCGGGCTTTTTCTCCGGCATCTTCCTCGGCGACCGATTGCGCCAGATAGACGGGTAGCCAGGGAGCATGCGCAGTGGCGCAGGCCCGAGCCACGTTCAGGCGCTCATCTGCTTCCTTCAACAGTTTGCAAGGAGGTAGCGGCTGGTCGAATGCCGGCGTCAGCGCTTTACCGACCCAGGCGGCCCATTTCTTGACCTTGACCGACTGTGCGGCACGCACCAGTTCGGCCACAGCCAGTAGGCGGATTTCATCCGCCACCTCCGATTGGGCAAGCAGTGCCCGCCAACACTCCAGCCCTCGGACAAAGCGCGGGTCTTCGGCCTGTCTGGGCAGAGCCTTGAGCGCCACAAGTTCCGTAAACGCGCGTTGGCGCTCGCGCGGGTCACTGACGGCAGCGTAGCGGTCGAATGCCGATTCAATCGTGGATTGGGTCATCGTCGCTGTCCTTGTGTTCCGTTGCCCACACAGGGAAGTCCCGCCAGTCAGCGGGAAAGCCCATCGCCTCCGTTGTTCCGGTCGGCATTTGGGCGATTAGCCGGATAAGCCGTGATTTCCAGCTGGAATTCGGGCAAACGCATTCCAGCAACAGGACCAGCATCAGCAAGGTGTTGTAGACCTTGTGGTCATCCTGGGCATTGAACCAGGGGGTCACATGGCCAGGGTGGCGCGGCAGTTTCATGCGGATGGTGAATTTGCGATTCCACACCCGGCTATGATGGGCGCAGAGGTTGCGCACCGTCGCCAGATGGTGGGCAAAAGCACAGACCACCACCTCGTCGAAACCCAGCACCTGGGCGATAGCCCGCCGATCAGAGCGGCGTTTCAGATTGTCCAGCCATTGCGAAAGCTGCCCCAGAGTCAGCACTTCGCAGACCGCCCAGATCGGCGGTAGTACCGGATCGGTGTAGGTGTTCAGGTAGTGCTTGATGAAGGTTTCGTGGCTACGGGCCACTTCGTCCTTGAGTGACTGCAGGCACTTGGCGTGGCGATCCGCCCTGGCAAACAGATTGCCGTCCAGATAGGCGTGGCTGCCATAGCGTAGCGACAACTCATGCGCCCAGCGCGTACGGAGCGAGATTTCCACACGTTCGATGGCATCCAGCAGGAGCAGTTTAAGACGTTGATCGAAGGCGTAGTGCGCCAGCACTTCCTCGAACAGGGCTCCGGGACGGAAGGTGTGAGGTTCCTGTTCGCTCGGGCCGTCCTCAAAAGGCAACCAGTAGGCGCGCAAGCGGTAATAGTTGATGTGGGTCAGTGCCTGCCCGGCGGCGGCTTCGTCGGAAAAAGCCATGCCGCGCTGTTTAAGCAGGGCGATCTGGTCCGCGACGGCAAGGGGTGGCTTGCTGTATTTCATATCACCCCAGAATGCGGCGCACAAAGAAAGAAGCCCGCCAGGGTGCGCATCGTTGAGAGGCGTGGCGGGCGTTGTTAGACAGATAGTAGACCAAAGTGCTCCCTTCGGACAATCCGAAAATGGTTACAAGTGTGGTCGGAGATGGGGGGTATTGGCTCATGGCAACGGCCTTTCCGAAAGCAGTGCGACCAGGAGGCTGGCCTCGGCCACATGGAGTGCAACGACCTCCGATGCTAGGGCCAGGACCAGCCGATTGCGCACCAGCACCTTGACCGTCCCCGGTATCAAGGGGACTTAGCTCACGCCAATCTGGTTGACATCGTTAATGCTGTAACGCAGCAGAATCTGGGATAAGCCACCTACACCGTCCAGATGGTGATGGCCAGTAGCAACGGGCAAGTCACGAGAGTTCACGCTGGTGCCGGTGAGGCGCAGTTGCTGGAGTTTGTCGACGGTGGGATGGTTCAGCATGGTGAAGTTCCTTCAGTGGTAGTAATCGGGGCCGCGCACATTGGCGTGAGCCAGCGGCAGGTTGGCCTG
>JAHFRD010000026.1 GCA_023258975.1 Hydrogenophilales bacterium
ACGCCAAATATCATTGGCGTGCCTTCAAATCCTGGTCCAAGGACGTCTTGGTCGATGAGGTTAGCTCCCTCCTGGCCGGCTTTGGCAATAAATTCCATATCCGTTATGCGTGATTACTTATCCGTATCCCAACGATCATCGTCAAATAGCCCTTGCGCTGTGAGTGGCCGCACAGATTGCGAATTCAAGCCAATCCAGATCAGCGCCAGCGCGATCCCACCGCCCAGGCCCACCATCCACCAGGAATCGAACACATACAGCCCGATGCCCACCGCAACCGCGAGCCAAAGCAGCACCCACAGGGCAATGGCGACACGATAAGTTTCACGGGTCATACCCTTCCGGGGTGCCGTATTCCTTCCTCCAACGACGATCATGGTTTTCCTTCCTCCGGCAGCCAGTCCGGGCCAAGTATTTCGGTAGCCGTCCAAGGACAGGTTTCCGGGAAGTCGTCATACCACTTCCCGGTATCCCTGGTGGCGATGTTTAGGGCATCCAAGTTTTTCATGTTGACCCCTCGGGCTCTCAGGCAATTCCGATCCAGACTGCCAGCGCCCGGTTGACTCTGACGAGAACATCTTGATCCAGCCGTCCGATGACTTCACCAATTCGCTCTCGCCGGATGGTCATGATTTTGTCGACCTGGATCTGCGTGAGCTTGGCCAGTCCGTTTTCTTGGGCTGGCTCTATCGTTATCCGGAAAATTGGCGCATCAACGATCTCGCTGGACATCAGCAGCACCGTAACGGTTGCATGAGTCTCACTGAATACATCCGACTGGATGACCATTGCTGGGCGCGGCTTACCGAAATCGCCCTGCATCGCCACTGTGACGATGTCACCCCGTCTCATGCTTGCCAGCCCTCGACGTCATCGAGCGCGGCATCCATGAATTCGATAAGCCCGGCATCTTCGCTGTCCGCTGCGGCCGCCAACACGGACTGCCGCCGGCATTCCTCCGAGAATCCTGGGCGGCGTATATCCGGTACCCAAATCTGTAGCGGCCTCAGTCCAGCCGCTCGCAACCCTGCGCGGTGTTTCTCGACTCGTTCTGAAACGCTGCCACTGCTCATCATTGCATTGCCCTCAATAGTCGGTTTGTTACATGTACTTGCAGGGTAGTCGCCCGGCATGTTACATGCAACCCACATTCAAAAAGTCGGGTTTCAGCAACCGGGGTGTGTGGCAACAATCCGCATCGGTTTCCGATGCCGCTCTTTTTTCATGGCTCGCCAGCGAACTGTACATGGCATTCCCCGCAAATGAGTTTGAGGCTTGGTTTGCCCCAGGCGTTGGCGGCGCATCCAGGACAGGTGTACTTGATCCGATTGCTGCGGTTGCCCGTCCGTTCCATGAAAAGCTCCGGCAGGGCATGGGCCGGAGGACGGGCGGCGTGGCCACCAGAAGCGGAAGGCGGTGCCGGCAGATGGGCGGGGTGCTGGATAGCCCAGGCCATTCCTCCGCCGGCGTGGCCGGCAGTGGGGCAGGGTAGCGGTCATACCAGGTGATCGCCCACCCGTTGCCTCTGGGCGGCTGGATCGGAGTGAGGCGCAGAGTTATCCACGGCCGCCCGCCAGACGCGCGCCCCATACGCAGGCTGGCTGGCGGCGGTGGGTAACTCGTCGAACCGGGCACGGCGCTCATTCGGGCCTCCCCTTCTTGCGCAGGGATTCGCCGGCAAGATCCAGGCTATGTGCCTGATGCACCAGGCGGTCGAGGATGGCATCGGCCAGGGTCGGGTCGCCGATCGATTCATGCCAATGCGCCACCGGCAACTGGCTGGTGATGAGGGTCGAGCGGGCGCCATGGCGCTGGATCGAAGCCGTTCGCGCGGAAAGCAACCGCGTCGAGGATCTCATTCTCGCGGCCCTCGATGCCGACGCCATCGCCGCCGCCGTGCCGGCGTGGCCGGCGTGATCCATGAAATCCATCGCCCTCTGGGCCGGTGCTCTGGTCGCCCTCTGGTGGACAGACCAGGCCGGAGAACGTCGGCAAAGCCATTGTCGGCACCGCCGATGGACTGGCGTCCGGCGTCGTCAAGGGGATTGGCGGAATCTTCGGCATCCCCGATACCGACGCCGCCAAGTGTGACGCCGCGATTGCCGCCAATGATGGCGGCGAGGCCGGCAAATTCTGCTCCGCCTGGCGACTCGCCGCCGCCATCCCCGGCAGCTTCGTGCAATCGCTCCAGGGCGTTCTCAGCCCGACCCGTCCGAGTGCCCCCGCCGCCTACACCACCACCAAGCCCGCCGGCCAGGCCTCGCCCTCGCCAACGGGTGGCTTGCGGCCCGACGGAATCGTCTGTGTTGCCGGCGTGTGCGGCGGCTCGTTCGAGTCGATGAGCCAGCCCAACCTGTTCGACGTACAAGGCTGGATTGAACAGAAAAACACCGTCACCCCGGTTGCGGTCGCGGGCATTCGCGGCTGACCCTTACACCCTGGAGCCACACCATGAAAGCTATTTTTTCCCGCCTGCAAGAACCTTCAACCTGGGCTGGACTGGCCGTCCTCGCCGGCCTGTTCGGCAACCATTGGGCACCCGCCCACCTCGACAGCATCGTCCAGGCCGGCACCGCCGTTGCCAGCATGGCCGCCGTGCTCCTCCCGGAAAAGTCGTGATGGACTGGGCGTTGCTTATGCAGGTCGTCGGCATCGTCGTCGGTGCGGGCGCCATCTATGGCGGAATCCGGGCCGACCTCAAGGCCATGCATGAGCGCATTGAATCGAATGCCGTCGCCGTTGGGCGGGCACACGAACGCATCGACAGACACGTAGAAGCCTTCCACTTGAAATAGGAGACAGCCATGAGCAAGCGTAGGAAGACCCCGCCGCGCGCCAAGAACGGGCGTTTCAAGCGGCGCTGAACAAACGAAGCCCCGGTACGGTGTGCAGCCGTCCGGGGCTTCGTTTGTTCAGCGCCGCTCTAAGCATCCGCCAGCATCAACGCCAGGCGGCTTTCACTGACCAACTGGCGGTGAAGCCAGTCCGCCCGATCTTCCGCCGCCGCCTGCGCCTCGTGGGCGTGTTCCAGCTCCCTGGCCAGGCGCTCACATTCCCGCCGCAAGCCCTCCACCTGTTGCATGCGCCAGAAGGACGCGCGCAGTTCTCCGGGAGGAATGGGATTCCGCCATCCCGGCAGCGACAGGCCGTATCGGCTGAACTCGACGCCGGCCCATTCCTTCCCGAACAGTGCCGCCGCATCGCCGCGCAAGGTGAAGCGCAGTAGTTTTTCCGCGTGGCCAGGCGGCTTTGAATTGCCGGATTGCCAACGGCGGGCTGTGGCCACGTCCACCTGGCAGACCTCGGCAATGGTCGAGGCGGGTAGTTCGTGGAGGAAATCCCTGTAATCTGTCATGAGTTATTTCAATCAATATCATGTTTACTATTGAAGCCGCCAATTCACGGACAGCTTCCCCCCTGGTGGTGCAAAGTTATCGGCAGAGGGGGGAAAAACCGAAGAGCGGGTAAACGGTGCTCAAAAGCAAATCTAGGGGTTTTGACTTGGGCCGCTGGAGGTTTGACATAATCTTCATTGAGATCTTCAATGAGCCGTACTATGCTAAATCGCCTTGCGCGATTTGACGTGTGGTGATGCTTTCTTGATTTGTGGCTGTCTTGACAGGCCAATCCCACACATACTCAGTGTATTTACAACGACTCTTGATTGTCAACATCTGATCTTCATGGGTTGTCGATTGATTTTAAAGGGTTTATGACTTTTCCCCATCCACCGTACTGGTGAAAGGCTCGATATGGGGGTTTGGCGAAGGGAGTGGGTTCACAAATCGTTCTGGATGGGGAATCACAACGACCGATAACAGGCTGCCCTCAGAGCCGCGACGTTTGACGCGGTAGCGCAGGATGTTCATCTTCTTCGGCCCGGCCCGGTGCCATTGCGCCTTAAAAAAATCCCTTTGCAGCGCGGCGCCAATTTTGTCCTCGGGCTCACCAGTGGTGCTCTCGCCGATGTCGTCGAGGTAGTGCCGGAAGGTGCGTGGCGACACCAGTAGCATCAGCGTCCTGCCGTTTTCCTCCACGAAATGGATCAATGCGCCTGGGACGTTGTAGGCCAGCGCTCCATTGCCGATACCTTCCTGTATCCAGGCCATGAGGCGCTTGGCGTTCTCAGGCGTGTTTTCCGGGCCTGTGTTGAGCCTTGTCGGGGGAGCCGTTGTATGAGGCACCACCGGCGCTAGAACCTGGGGCAAGGGAACCTTGGGTTGCTTGACAGCCTGCACTGATCTGCCTGACTGCGGAGCCTTGGTTCTCTCCGTTTTCATGGGTTGGCTTGCTAACGTCTGTTCCACGGCCACATCCATCAGGGCTTCGTCATCATCAAGAAATACGTCATCAGGATTGCCAGGTTGTGGCTGCACCAGCGTCACGGCGGCTTGCATATCCTTCTGGGGCAGGGATCCGGTTGATTCGTTGCCATTGGCGTCCCCATCAATCAAAGCCCTCAGCCCTGCAAGCGCATCGACCTTTGGTGAATCGCTGTCCTGTGGTGGCTCCGTCGACACGGCTTCATGCGCGGCTGGCGGTACCGGCTGTATCGCCGACACGGTTTCATCGGTTTGCGTTGTAGCGACACCAGCCGCTGTTTTTTTCTCCAGCACCTTGATGGTGCCGGGGAAGTCTCCTGGAATCCTGGTTGGCTGGTAGAGCTGCTCCAGAGGAAACCGCAGCATGGTCAGCGAATGCGACCAACCCGTATCTCCGACCTGAACCGTCCAGACGGCGCCGCCGGTGGTGGGGTTCGGTGTGAGCGCACCGTACTCCTGGAACGTGTCGAAAATTCGGTCATTCTTGAAACTGGAAGGCAGTCCAGGCGCGCCGTCAGGGGCCGCGAGTTCGTGTTTTTCCAGGTATTCGCGCAGTTCGTCCGCTGTCCGCTTGCAGACCAGCCAGATACTTCCGTCCGCGACGAAGCCGGCGGCGCCGTCGCGATTGAGTGGCAGCAGGCCTTCGGCCAACATGCCACGCAAGCCTGCCATCAGGCGTTCAACCAGCGGCACATCGCGTGCGCTGGTGAATCGCACACGAGGTCCGGCCATCAGATTCGCGGCCACGGATTGCCTGTCCGCCTGGGTCACCAGGTCTGTCAGCGCCCCGGTCTTGGCTTCTCCCGACAGGTAGGTAATCAAGTCCGGCATGGGGCCGCCCGGCGCAGATAGCCAGGCGATGGCCTCGGCGGGCACAAGTTTCTGCAACAGCAACACGGCCAGGCGCTGATGCAGTGTGTAGCTGCGCCCCCGCACGAACTCCACCCTGTACCAGTCCTTCCGCTGATCAACGAGGCTACCCGCCAGAGGATGCCAAGGCCCGTCGCCGCGATCACCGCCGCACGTCACGGCGAGATCGGCCAGCGGCTTGGCTTTCGCCAGGATCGCGGCCTGGTTCGCGCCGCATCCAGCGACAAGAATCCTCAAGCCTGCCGGCACAGCGGCGCGTGGCCATATCTTCCAGCGCAACCGGGACGGGTCCGAATAATCACGGCCCCCCGCCGCCACATAGGCATCCAGGTCCGCTATGGGTTCCGGGTAGACCCACTGCTCGTATTGGGCAATCAGCGGATCGCCGAGCATGGGAGAGCTAAGCATGCTGCTTGACCTCCTCGATATAGCGTTCCCGCCACCAACATCTCTACCCACCGCGCAATCCAGCTCCACTCGCCGGGGTCGGACAGCCAGGCCAGCGGATTGACCTTGACGCCACTTGCGGCGCCGCTTGACGGCACCACGTGACGCCCGCCCATGAGCAGGGTCTGTATCTTGCAGGAGAAATCCTTGTCGAAAATAACCACCCGGCAGGGGTGGTACTTGCGCCACTGCGCCATCAGAAACGTCACGATGATCGTCTTGCCGGAGCCAGTTGGGCCGAGGATCAAGCCATGTGCCACATCCCCCACGAACGGATCGAAATAGAACGGCATCCCATGCGCCGTCGGCATTACCGCCAGTGCCGGACAATGCCTGCCTGTTTGAGTCGACAGATGGCGGGAGACCGGATCCCCCTGACGTATGGAAAAAAGCGGCGCCACGCAGGCCTGGGCGAGCGAGGACAGCACTCGCCACCGACGGACCTGGGCATGCTGTCCAGGCATCGTTCCGGCGTAAGCCGATACCAGATGCAAGCGTTCTCGCACCAGGACCACGCCCTGGTAGCGCAACGCGGCCGTGACGATGCCGAGACTTTCTTCCAACTCCTCCGGCGACTCAGCAAACACCAGTATCGTCGTGTTGTGCCAGCCGAACTGGCGTTTGCCGGAATTCAAGGCGGTTAAAGCCTCATCGGCCTGCTTCTCGTCATCGGAGCGCGCCTTGTTGGTCGGCACGCCACTGGTATCACCGCCTTTGGCGGCGCTGTTGAGCACCGACTTGAAAGTCCACTTGGCCATGCCGTTGTACCAGCGCACCCGCTCGATGTGCTCATGCGCCGCCGCGCGCGGCATCAACCGGAAGATGTGGCTGACCGTCAACTCCACGGGCAGCCGCGCCAATGTATCGAGAAACCCTGGATGCAACTCCGGACGCTCCGCGCCCTCACGCCACGCAGTGATCGTGATGGCCGCAACGAACTGCCGGCGATCTCCCTCGAATGACAGGCAGTCATCGAAAACGCCTAGCGCGGCATCGGGTAAACCGGTGTCGAGAAACCACTCCGGAAAGCCCTCCGACAAGCCGGGAGGCATGACATGCTCCTGCCGGTCATGGACCGGTGAGGCCTGCCCATGCAGAAAGGACAGCAATGACGCACCAGAGAGCCGTGTCAGAACCAGATCGCGCAGCGGTTCCGTGAAATCCGTGAGCAAGGACTCAAAACGTTCCACCTGGGTGTCCAGCTCACCCGCCGAGTAGGCGAATGCCACAGATGGATCGAACGTGAGCCGCAACGCCCCCCAAAGCGCAGCCCAGAAGCCCCGCCCCTCCTGCATGCCATTGCGAACCCGATCCCCCAGCCTCGCACTGGCCCGCTCCGGCATCAGGCACGGGCTCAGGAAATGGGTATTGCGGAACTGGCGCCCTTCGACGAACGCGCGCCTGCGGTTGGCGTCGATGCGCGCGGAAATCGGATCCGGGAATGAAGCGTCCGGGTAATCAAGGATGCGACGCCGGCGTAGCGTCCACCAGAGATGAACCGGACGATCATCCCAGCCGCGCAACGCAGAACCGACCCGGCGAACCAGATCATTGAGCGCCGAAGGCGCCATACCCTCTTCATCCATCCCGGAGAAGGCATAGCTGGCCAGCAAGGTGGAATCCTTGTTCACCACCACCCCCTCGCCGGCCATGAACAACCAGGGTGCGAGCTCCGCCAATGCGCGGATCTCGCCATTTCCAGGAGTGGGCACCTGGTGCGTCACCTGGCTCATGCGAGCGTCCCTCGACCCATCCCGGCGGGCCGTGCCCCTTGAAGCATCACCACCGTCGACTGCGGTTCATAACGCGCCGACTGTCTGGCATAGGCCAGATAGATGCCCAGCATGTCCGCATCCCGCCGATTGGCGTACCAGAGCACCAGATGTATGACCACAGCGGGAACGATCCACCAGAACTGCTTCAGCGTGCCGGCCATGAGGATCAGCACCATCGCATTGCCGGCGAACTGCTGCCACTCCACGCCGAACACCACCATAGGTGCCGACAGGCAGGGGTAGACGGGTTCTTTGTCGAGTCCGGCGCGCATCAGAGATTCCGGATGATTTGCTGCATGGCGCCGGCCCCGCCGGCGCAGTTGAACAGTGCCTGCGCTTTTGCACCTGCCATGTAACCGCCGATTGAAGCGATGCTGGCCATAAATCCGGCCGCCAGAACGCCCTTCAAGGCACTCTGAACCCACTCGCCCCCCATTTTCATGTACAGCGCCCAGGACGCCCCGGCCACGGCCGCCAGAGAAATCACAGCGGGAAGAATCGACTCGGTGATACTGACCCCAACGCAGATGCCGTCTTTTACGGGGCCGGCCAGGGCCGGATCCGCGATTAGCATGGACACGCAGGCCAGGAAAAATAGATTCAAGAATTTGCCAGGCAACGCAGAGAGGTTCATGTAGTCATCCTTTTTTTGAAGATGGAGCGTGTGACATAGGCGCCGTCTTCCACCCCCAGCACCTCGATGATTTCGTCCGGGCCACGCATGCCGCCCACTCGGGCGGCCTGAACGACAAAGCGGAAGACGGCGGCGATTTGCGCGCGTAACGCCGGCAGCGGCCAGCCGGCCGCCTCCGGCGCCATGCGCACCATGTTTTCAAGTCGGGCTAGGGCCATGAGCGCGCTGTTGGCGTGCAGGGAACACGCGCCGCCGGAGTGGCCGGTATTAAGGGCGTCAAGAAGGTCGAACGCCTCAAAGCCACGCACCTCGCCGACCAGGATGCGATCCGGGCGGAAGCGCAACGCCAGTCGAATCAAATCGCGCGTGGAGACCCCCTTATCCAGGTTGGACTCGAAACTCACATAATTGGGCGCCTGCACCATCAACTCGGCGGTGTCCTCAATCGTGAGAATCCGGTCGCCATCCGGCATGGCCGCGACCAGCGCATTCAGAAACATGGTTTTGCCACTCGAAGTCCCACCGGCGACCAACACGTTCTGGCGCGACTCCACCGACCAGGCCAGGAACTGCATCAGGGCTTCCCCACCCCGCGCCGTCTCGGCATCACTCGGCCGACTCACCGGCACATGTCCAGCAGCCGGCCATTCCAGAGAGAAAGCGCCCTGGGCCAGATAATCAGACAGTTCTAGCTGTCGCCGCGCGTGCTTGCGGATGGACAGGCAAGCCCCCTTCACCGCGACAGGCTGCAAAGCCGCCGCGATGCGAAGGCCGGGCATTCGTAGATCGAGGATCAATGCCTCGTCCTTATGGCACGACGCCGCCAGAGACTTGATGGCGGCCCGTACCACTGTCTCGGAGAGGGTGATGTCGGTCTTGGAGACGACTCCCAGGCGTTCCACCCAGATGTCGCTCGCATGGTTGACCATGATTTCCTGCACCGTCTGGTCCTCCATGAGCGGCACCAGAGGCGCCAAGTGGGCGCGCGCGACACGGATGGCCTGTTCCTCAAGCGCGCGGCTCATCCCCGCTCCCCCACCGAATCGCGAATCCTCTTGTACGCGGCGGCCACCTTGTTCGCATACCAGGCACGCCGCCGTTGGCAATCCGGCCCCTTGAGTGACGTACACGCCGCGTTGTAGGCGCCCACCGCCTCCCAGGTAGCGCCATGGCGAGCAAACAAGTCCGCGAGAATCCAGGCACCGACATGGACGTTGACGCAAGGCTGCATCAATCGCTTGGCGTCGATCCCGTACTTGTCCAGTCTCGACAGCCAGCGGGAATTGATCTGCATCAGCCCCAGGTCCACGGACTGAGTGCGTTCCACATGACCACGGTTGACGGCGGCCGGATTGACCGACGACTCGACATCGGCGATGGCGTACAGAAGCCACGGATGAATGTTGTAGCGTTGACCGGCCGCCACAAAGCAATCCCCGGCCAATGCCGGCACGGCAAACAGGAACGCCAGAAAAATAGGGATGAATCTCATCATTCGTTCACGCGAGAAAAAAGGGTAGCCGTCGCCTGGGAGGAGAGTCGCGACGGCTACCAAGCCTCAACAGCGATGCCTGGGATCAGGCAGAACGAACGGTATGTGGGAACGTGAGAGATTTCAGCCGTAAATAGGGTTTACGATGAAACCCTATTCTTTGTAGAAATAAATAAATCAAACTGCTACAGTGCGCGGTTTCGCGAAAACTCCGCAAACACACAAATAATAATAAAAACAAAGACATACACAAAAAACACAAAACCCGACCAGAGCATCATACGAAAATAGTTTTCGTATGAAATTGGCAAAAGCAGCCGCAACAGAGCAACCCTTGCATGTGTGCATTCAATTAATCAGAATGAATGCGTTGAATGTGTTTTGATGAGGTGACGCCGTGGCAATGCTGACAGTACGCAATCTGCCCGACGACGTGCATCGCGCGTTGAGGGCGCAGGCCGCTCTACATGGGCGAAGCACCGAGGCCGAGGTTCGTGAGATTCTGGCCATCGCGGTCAAGCCGGAGATGCGCGTCCACCTGGGCGAAGCACTCGCGGCATTGGGCCGCAAGATCGGTCTGACAAACGAGGATTTCCAGGTCTGCGACCGGGTGAGAGACAAGACGCCAGCCGAACCGCTGAGGTTTGAATGATCGTCCTTGATACCAATGTCGTCTCCGAAGCGATGAAGCCCGAGCCGCACCCGTCCGTGCGGGCATGGCTGAACGATCAAGCCGCCGAAACGCTGTACCTGTCCAGCGTGACGCTGGCCGAACTGTTGTTTGGCATCGCCGCGCTCCCGGCCGGTAAGCGCAAGGACATGTTGGCACAAGCCCTTGACGGTCTGATGGGACTATTCAGGGAGCGAATACTGCCCTTCGATACCGATGCGGCTCGACGCTATGCCGAGTTGGCCGTGACAGCAAAAACAGAAGGTCGTGGATTCCCGACGCCTGACGGCTACATCGCCGCAATTGCGGCCTCGCGGGGGTTCATTGTGGCGTCACGCGACACCGCCCCTTTTGAGGCGGTCGGTGTAACCGTCATCAATCCCTGGAAAGACTGAGTGATGTCTCGAAAAAACGGCGCAAAGGGGCGGCCGTGGGCGGCCGCTTCCAAGGGGAAGGGGCTTATCTTAAAGGGCACGCCCCCCGCTAATAAGACGCGGGGGGCGTTATCCAAATGGCTTAATGGGGAACGGGGCAGGCCCTAATGGACAAGGGAAAACCACCTGAAGGGGTAAGGGCCGAAAACGAAAAAAGCCCTCAAAGGGCCGGTGACCGCGCGAGCATACCGTTTCTGGCGCAGGCCCGCCACAATAAATAGGGTTTCATCGTAAACCCTATTTATTGTGGCGAAAGCTGTCTCGGGTGGGCAGTCTCCGGCGCATTGCGTCTCTGGAGCGAAACCGTGCATTTGTCACGACTCAACGGTCCCAATTCCGTACTCCCCATCATCGACACCTTTGTCGCACGGAAACATCCGCGCACGGTGTTCATCATCAATGGGGAAATCAAAACATACCCGTGCGACAGCCTGAGCGAAGCGCGCTGCCTGAAAAACCAGGATGCGGTCATGGTCGGAACCTACGATGCCGGCGCCGACGCCAGGCGGCTCTACGAAGACATCCAGGCCTCACTGCCACAGAACTTCCTCGGCCATCGACTGGTGCTGGGCACAACCCGTAGTGGCATGAACCCCAATGCCGAGTTACTGCATCAGGTGGCTTGATGGATACCCCCGTCGAAGAAATCATGGATCGTATCTCCGAGCGCCTGGTGATGCTCAAGGCGTCGCGTTGGTTGCCGGTACTGCATCGGTGGCTGTCACAGTATCGTGGGCTGTACGACGTCATTTCAGGCGACTCCGAGTCGCCCGAGAGCCAGATAGCAGCCCTACTGGAGCAGATGAGTGTCCCCGTTGATGACGGTGTGCTGGCGGCACGTTTGGCTAGGCTCGACTTCCTGACTTGGCGCGCCAGAATCGGAAATCAGCCCTGGCGTCCGCTCAAAGCGCCCTTCCTGTCCATCTGGAGCAAGAGAGTTTCAAATGAGGCGGCAACTGAGGCGCCAGAGGTCGCGGTATCGGTATGGCAGTCGGACCGCGAGTATCCGGAGCCCGCTGAAACAGAAAAGTGGCTGCTGGCCTGCCTCAGGGAAATCGCTCCATGCCCTACCCGCTAGAGAATCTGGTCAGACCTCCCTATCGCATCTATGCCGCGACCGCTAATTCCTGTCTGGCGGTCGGCACATTGGTGGTGTCCTACTGGCGCATCCCCTTCGGCCCGACGCCGGATCTGGCCTGGCCCCTGTCCACGGGCCTGCTGGCCTGGTCGGCCTATCGTGCCTGGCTGGATTGGCGCTTGGTACGTTACAAGCGCGGCCTGCGCAAGCTGCCGGCCTTCATGCTGGGGATGGATCAGATTCCGCACTCGACCAAGGCGTATTACGTCGGTCGCGGCTTCGAGTGGGATGCCCGGCATGTTCAGCGCCTGCATATGGCGCGGGAGCCGAAATACATCCATCTGTCCCGCCCGAGTCGCCTGTATGAAGCCGTTCGCACCCTGGAATTGCGCGCGGAGAACGCGGGGTGTGACATTCGGCCCTACACCGAAAGCAAGTCCTGGTGGAATCCGGTCAAGCCCCTGCCCCAGGTGGGTGGGGATCCCCTGCTTCACGCCGTTGGGTTGTGGGAGGGAGAGAAAGATGTCTGGTTCGACCTCTATTCCCGCGTAGGCCATGTATTGGTGCTGGGCACGACGCGGGTCGGCAAAACCCGTTTCCTGGAGCTACAAGTCACGCAAGACATCCGCCGGGGCGACACAGTCATCGTGTTCGACCCCAAAGGGGACGCCGACTTGCTCAAGCGCATGTACGCCGAGGCGAAGAGGGCGGGGCGCCTGGACCAGTTCTATGTTTTTCACCTGGGATTTCCTGAACTTTCGGCGCGCTACAACCCCGTGAGCGATTTCAGCCGGGTGACCGAAATCGCCACGCGCATCACCAACCAACTGCCGCAGGAAGGCGAGGGCGCGAACTTTGCGCAGTTCGTCTGGGGCTTCGTCAACTCCATGTCCCGCGCCATGGTGAACGTCTTGGAATGCGGGGGGATTCTCGCGCCTGGCGTCTTGGGCGAACACTGGCCGAAGCCATCTACACCCTGGAATTTCGCGCCACGGGCCTGCACCGGGCCGTGGTCGATGGCCAACGTGTGCCCGTCGTCAGCAAGATCGCCACACGCTACGAGGAAGACATCCGTGTCGCCATGACGGGCACCTGGCTCATCGGCTTACGCCTGGCCATTGCCGCCAGTGTTTTCTGGCCGGTCGGCATGCTCTGGCTGAGTGGCTGCCTGGATGGCCTTTCCGAGCGCGCCACGAGACGAGACGGCGCCGGTCGCGAATCTGCCAACATCTACCACCGGGCGAAATATTTCCACTTCTTCGGCTTGCCCATGGCGATAGTCGCCTATTGTGTGCTGCCCTTCGCGATCAGCCCCGCCTGGATATTCGGGCCTTTGGCGGCGACCTCCGGCTGGTT
This sequence comes from Hydrogenophilales bacterium, assembly GCA_023258975.1. Taxonomy (GTDB): domain Bacteria; phylum Pseudomonadota; class Gammaproteobacteria; order Burkholderiales; family Thiobacillaceae; genus PFJX01. Next base: position 13,079 of record JAHFRD010000026.1, read on the forward strand.
CAGTTGGTTTCAGTTCAAGTATTACAAGAAGTACCTATGAGCCTGTGGCAAACCGTCTCGATTACCCTGGGGCTGGGCTGTCTGGCTGGGGGCGCCTGGGTATTGTGGCGGCGCTGGCCGGCGGATGCCAAGCTGTCTGGTGTCCCCGGCCAAGCCGCCCTGCCCCAGGGTGCGTTGCGCGTGCTACCCGCCGAATCCCTATTACAACCTCATGCGAGCCTGGTCACCGAGATCACTCGGGTTGTTGGCCTGCCGACGCCAGTCTGGAACAGCCTGGGGGATCCCCTGCTCACCCGTTTCGCCGAATTCTGCCAGCGGATGCCTGCGTCCGAGGCTCACCACCACGCCCATCCCGGTGGGCTGCTTGAACATACGCTGGACGTGGCGGTACGGGCATTGCGTCTGCGCCAGGGCTTGATGCTGCCGCCCGGCGCCGACGCGGAAGACATCTCGCGCCTCAAGTCACGCTGGAGTTATGCGGTGCTGGCCGCAGCCTTGCTCCATGACATCGGCAATCCGTTGGCCAGCGTTCTGGGAATCGACCTGTCTGGCCAGGCGATTGCTCACCATGAGCGTCTCAAAAGCGCACACAAACTGCACAACCTGGATCTGTTGCGAGTGGCTGTGGAGGATGTGGCCACCCTGGGCCGTGAGTTCGCGTCCGGCGTGGGCTGGAGGCTGTCTTCTTTGGTGAACATGGTCCAGATCGGGTCATCGCTTGGCTGGTGCGAGCGAATGCGGCCGACCAGGTGCTGATTACCCGTGTCTTCAAGGGCCGTCTGGCCTTCGGGCCGGATGGCGCGCGCGGCGATTACATGCCCATCGAGCGTGTGGCGTGGCGCCGTGAACATCGCTGGCGCCTGGAATTGGCATGGGGCCTGATCGTCCTGGTGCAGGACCAGCCTGTGCTGGTCTTCCTCGACCTGATTCTGATCGGCATCGCGCTGGTCGCGCTTTTCAACACGGTAACCAACATGGTCATGGGGTGGTTTCTATGAATCAGCGATGCATGTTGGACTTTGCTGATTTCACGGTCGAAGACCGTGAGCGGTATCAACGCGCCATCGAAAGGGCGAGGGCGCTGGGCGCCGAGAAGCAGGCATTACAGGCACATTTCGAGAAGCACAGGAGTGATTCCCGGGTGGAGTCACAGATATGGCGGTTGACGCAGTTCGATCGCTATCTTGATCGCTTGCGCGATTCCTATTGCGCCGCTTCCGACCTGTTCAGCCTGTCCATTGAGCCGGCTGATGAGTGGCCGTTGCTCGATTTCGATCGGTTGCCGAGGGGCGAGGAAGTGCAGAGCATGGTTGTGCTGGTCTCCATCAAACACGAACGCATCAAGGCCATGTCCATTGTGGCGCTGCTCAATGAGCTGCAGGGCTTGGTACGGGTGCATTGAGGAGGGATTGAAGATGATTTCCGGGATGTATACGACTTCGCTGACGGTGGCTGAGTACTTCGGGAAGCGGCATGGCGGGGTGCTGCGTGACATCAGGTTTTTGGATTGCAGTCTGGCATTCAGGGAGTGCCACTTCGAGAAGCACCACGAGCCCAGTGAAGTCCAGAACGGCAAGCCGCAACCGTACTACCGCATCACCCGTGACGGTTTCACATTCCTGGCTATGGGTTTTATCGGCAAGGAAGCGGCCAGGTGGAAGGAGAGCTACATCACCGCCTTCAACCTCATGGAAACCCATTTAGTGGAGGCCACCCGCACGATTCAGCGCCTCGAACGCTCAGGGCTGGGCAAGCCCCTCGACTTCTCCGACCCGGACAACCTACCGGCGCTGTCGTCGGACATGTTCGTCTGCTTGATGGACGTCTTCGACAACAAGGCGGTGGTGTTGATGCTGCAATGGGCACTAGCACACGAAGCCCACAAGTCCCCGGTGGTCGCCACCTTCCGTGACATTGAGCGCGATTTGAACCACCTGGCGGGGAAGTCATCGCTCAACACCGCAAGCAAGCGCCTGGCGGTGGACGAGATATTGCGAGTCACGGAGGCGTTGAATGCCACCGGCCACAAGGCGACCAGCTTCGAACTGCTCCTTGACGCACTGGCGGATAAAGTCGCCGCACGCCTGGCTAAAGGCGGAGGGCTCACGCAGCTTTTTTCCGATGAGGACTTGACCGCCTTGGCGGCCGAAGTTCAGTCCACGTTGTTGCATTGATCTGGAGCCGAGTCGCCATGCTGCAAGCCCTGTTCTCCCGTTTGGCAATGCACGGCGCGCCGTTTGCGGGCGCGCATTGGCCTAATCCGGATCATCTGCCTTTGCTGAGATCAGGCCCGCATCACGCCGCTTTCATCATGAAATCCACATGCACGTCGTCATACGGGAAGACGATGCCGCCGTCGTCGGTACGGTCAACCAGGCCGGCTTTGATCAAGGCGTGCACGTCGTCATGCACGGCTTTGATGTCGCGGTCGAGCCGCCTCGCCAGTTCGCGCTGGCTCATGGGGCCGGCGCCGGCCATGGCGCCCAGGAGTTCCCAGCGTTTGCCGGTCAGCGTGCGCCAGAACAGTTCATGCGTGGCGAAGCTGAAGCGGGGCGGGGAGGCTTCGCCGGTTTTCCAGGCGTGGACCACTTCTTTCAGGGTGTCTTCCAGACTGCAAACGCCGATGGTGACCACTCTCATGGCTTTGGTGTCCACCGTGCTGGAGATGATGAATGCGCGAGAGGCTGCGGCTCAGTGCGGTATGCGTAACACGGCAATGATGACGCCGCCAACGGCCGCGACGAACGCGCCGAGTTTGATGGTGAGCCGTAATTCCATCGCGAGAATTTCTTTGCGCAAGTCGTCGATGTCGCGCTTGGTGGCTACGTCCACTTCGCCGATAGCGGCGGCCACGGCGCGGGCTTCGGCTTCGGCCTGGGCGGCGGGGACGCCGGCGGCCTTGAGTGTGTCGGCGAATTTGAGTGTGTCGGCGAATTTGAGTGTGTCGAAAGTAATGGTGCTCATGGCTCGAATGCTATCCGCCCTGGGCTTGGTTCGTCAAAAACAACAATGGGAGTTCGCATGACGCGCGGCGTGACATGGTTCTACTGGGTTGGGGTGGTGGTTTTGTCCGCCCTGGCGCTTTGGGCGCCGCGGGCTGAGTCGATGCCGCCAGTGCTTGTCGCGGTTGTGGCGGGCGTGGCCGCCGTCGGTATGGCTGAGCCGGTGGCCGCTCAGGCGGTGCCGGCGGCGGCCAATCCTCCCGCCGGACAGCAGGCGGGCCGAGCGCTTTCGCGGGTGATGAACGGCATCCAGGCGGCCGGCGTGCGGATGGCGGGTTCGCTGTGGCAGGAGGGCTGGGAGCTTTTCTGGCTGGTGTGGACCTTGATGCTGGGTTGGACCATCTACAAGAACTATCACCAGAGCGATGACCTGGTCGGTTCCCTGTCGATCTTTGGCGCGACCAGCATGTTCATTTACCTCGTCCTGATGCTCTACATGCCACCACGCGCGGGGGTGTCCACCTGGGGCGGCTCGCCGGTGTACATGGCGCAGATATTTACCGGTGGGTTCGAGGAGTACGCCAGGAAGATTGCCGCGAACTCGGGGATCAATGTGCCCGGCATGGGGGCGAACTGGAACAGCTTGCAGGCGGTGGGGGCGAAAATGTTCTGGAACAGCATCAGGGAGCTACTGGAATACGCAGCTGGGCTCCATCTTTTGCCGGAAAAACCGGACATGCTGGATTACCTGAAGGCGTTGGCTATCGGCCTGCCGCGCTTCCTGCACGTCGGCCTCGCGTTGATCGCGTCGATCTTCGTCGGGCTGGCGATGGTGGTCTACGTTTTCGTGGTGCTCATGGCCGATGTGCTGGTGGCCGTCGGCCTGACGCTGGGGCCGATCATGATCCCCTTCTACCTGATGCCGGTGCTGTCATTCCTGTTCGACGGCTGGTTGCGTTTCATGATCACGGCGGGTTTCTACAAGCTGGTGGCCACGGTCATGCTGGCGCTGACCTACAACCTCGTGAAGGAATTGGAGGTGACGTCCCAATCTCTTGCGGGGGATGGCGTCTGGTGGGGCGATCTGATGAGCCTGTCACTGGCTGTGGTGATCGCCGTCATCACGCTCTTGTTGATGTGGCAGGTGCCGAGTATTGCCAGTGCGCTGACTCAGGGTAGTGCGGGTGGGGATATGAGTAAGGCGTCCAGGACACTCGAAAACGCAGCAAAGCTTCTGACGCGAGGGAAACCATGAAGTCAGGTATTTCCCTCGTCGCCATAAAGCAACCAATAACCATCTTCGTCGTATTTGGCGGCCTCGTATTCGATTCGTTCGGTGCGATCCGCAGCCATAGCAGCCGCCATCGCAGCGGCAGACATCGGCACCACCCGCTTGGTATAGCCATCCCGATGGCCGATGTACCAGGCAGACCAGACCGCCCAGACCAGACCGGCGCCGTAGCACAAGGCTTGCATCTCGCGGGTCGGCATGACCTCGGCGAGCCACGTAGCCGGCATCAGCCCGACCATGGCGAGCAGCCACCAATGCACGAACGCCTTGACGGCGCTGAATCGGGTGTCTCGGGTGATCATCATGATGGGGTGCCTCTTGGTGGTTTTGTTGGTTTTGACGATTCGTACTGTAGACGCCTCTTTGCCTCGCGGGAAGTGATGCCGCTCACTTCAGCGCGTCGAAAGTCGTCCGGCTATGCCGGTGTGTGGTCTTTTATCCACTCGCGCATGGCGTCGTTCACGCGCGTCTGCCAGCCGCGGCCGGTGGCCTTGAGCGTTGCCAGCACGTCGGCGTCGAAGCGGATCGTGGTCGGCACCTTGACCGGCGCCTTCTGCGTCCCCCGCTGCCGGCGCTTTTCGGCCAGCGCCGCGCGCAACGCCGGAATGCCGCCTTCGAGCACCCAAACGGCGTCTTTCCAGTATGCCTCGACGGCCGCCGGGTCGTTCGGGTCATACGGCGAGTCCGGATCGTCCACATGCTCCGGCGCTGCGGCGATCAGTTTTTCCCACGCTTCAGGGGTGGTGGGGAAGCCCTTGGGCAAGGCGTTTTGTTTCATGGCGTGTGGCCCTTCTCAGGCTGATGACATGGAGGTCGTTGCCGCGCTCGGTGTAAGTCATGAACACAACCTCGCCGCGCAGGAAACCAATCACGTTGATGCGTTGCTCGCTGTAGGCGCTTCGCGCATCTTCTTCCGAGATCACCGGGCCGCTGAAAATCGCCTCGCATCCCACGAAATCCAGCTCGTGTTTACGGATGTTCTCTCGGCGCTTGGCTTCGTCCCAGGTGACCATGAGCTAACTGTATTAACAAATAGTCAGAAGTTCAAGCAAATCGTTAATACACATTCACGCCGCTTGCTGGAGGGGGATAGGTGTGACACCAAGATTGCCGCCACGTTGCCGTGCCTGCCAGAGGTCGTGGGCGTCCTGGTGGGCAAGCCAGGATTCGGCGCTCTTGCCGAAGGCAATTTCCAGCCGCAACGCCATCTCCGGGCTGATTCCAGCACGGCCGTTGACGATTTCAGACAGCGTTTTACGCGAGACGTTGAGCTTTGCGGCGGCATCGGTAATAGACACCCCCAGTGGTTCAAGCCACATCTCGGCCAGGATTTCTCCAGGATGGGGCGGGTTGTACATGCGCATGGTTCAGACCGCTTCACGCACATCCACAACCAGTCGCTTGCCCAGTACCGCCAAGGCCGTTTCGATCTGCTCGATGCGGCTTTTGTGGCGGAGAGACAAGAGACGATCCACCAGTGTGGGGGCGAGATTGAGCATTCGCGCCAGATCGGCCTTGCGTTTGTCATTGGTCAAAAGTGCGTTGTAGAGGGCAACCTTGCCCGCCATCACGACGGGCAGCACGACGACGGGTTGTGCCTTTCTCGGGGAGGAGGGCGTGGGGATCGGCTCGCGCCGTTCTTCAAAGACCTCAAAGGCCGTGGCCAGCGCATCGGTGGCGTTAAGCAGCGCCTCGGCCTCGTCTTCACCCACCGAATGAGCAAACGGAATGTCGGGAAATTCAACGACGACAGCGCCGGTGGCCGGGTCTTTCGAGAGATTTACGGGATAGCACAGCATCTTTTTGCTCCTTTACTTCAGTCCCAGGTCTTTCTTGATGGCGTTGGCCAGTGGCTGAGGGATTTCCTTGGCGCCATGAAACGGAAATACGGCTCGGCGGCCATTCAATTCGGCGTGCTGATGGCTACCTCTACCAGGCCTGAAGCGAACTCCCTGCCGCTCAAGCCATCGCTTGAATTCACTGTATTTCACGCGCCACTCCGTTCGCCCTCACAGGTCATGAATAAACATATCTGTTTATTTTGTCAACGTAATCCTATCCCGCAAATCAATTTATGACTTCCAACGCAACCTCTCCCGGCAATCCCCCTCCCGCCTCGGTCACCGGCACGCCTGTTCTCGCCCGGGACGCGCTGCTGTCCACCGAGCGCAACCGCGCCTGGGCCTTCGCGCTGGCCGCCATTCTGGTGGCGTTGGTGGAGGGCTTCGTGATCTTGTCCATGCCGCCGCCGACGGCGATTCCGTATTTCCTGGAAGTGGACAAGCTGACCGGCGAGGTCAGGCCGTCCGAGCGGGTGGCGACGCGCTTTGACGCGGGCAGCGCCGAGTTGACCTTGCGTTACTTCATGAACTTGTGGGCGAAGCGGCGCTTGGGGTTGGATCCGGCTGCCCGCGTTGCCGAAAGGGAAATCGCGCAGGCTTATGTCATGACCACGGGTGCCGCGACCACGCAGTTCGACCAGTGGTTGGACAAGGAACGCCCGTTCGAGCGGCTCAAGCGTGAACCGGGGTATTCCCGCGAAGTGGCGTTGATGCCGGCCTCCTTCCTCTCCGAGGGCGTGGCGGTGATCGACGCGACCGTGACAGAGCAGATGGCCGGCAACACGATCGCCACCCTGCATCAGCGGCTCACCCTGCATTTCACGCTGCTTCCGCCTTCCGCCGACGGTTCGGATGAAGACATCAAGCGGCGCTTACGCATCAATCCCATCGGCTTCTATGTGAAGCATTACAGCCTGGATGACATCAAATGAGGACACCATCACTTTTGGCCCTGTTTTTGTCCACGCTCATGGCCACGCCGGCCTGGGCCGAGACACCCATCCGGGAATCCGCGCCACGCGCGGCGCCGGAGGCGGCGACATTCGCCGATACCCGTCTGGCGGTCTATGCCTGGAACCCCGATCAGGTGTTTCCGGTGTTGGCGCGCGCGGGCATGTATAGCGTGCTGGCCTTCGAGCCGGGCGAGCGGGTGCAGGGCTTGTATCTGTCCGACACGGCGCGCTGGCAACACCATGTGGCAGGCGACAAGCGCCACGTGTTCATTCGTCCGTTCGAGGCTGGGGCGTTCAACTCCGGCACCGTGATCACGGATCGGCGCGTCTATCAGTTGGTGCTGGAATCGCGCGGTGAGAAGGAACGCTGGCACCAGCGCGTTTCCTGGTACATCCCGGGCGCGGCATTCGATGAACTGGAAGCCGCTTTGCAGGTGCGGGAGGGGAGGGCGCCGTCGATGATGGGCGGCGGGGCCGCCGAGGCGGTTGCCAGTGTGGCCGACGCCTCTCCGACGAAGGTGGATCTTGCGCGATCCTCATTCGACTACGCGATTGAGGGCAATGCCGAGTTTCGCCCGGCATCGGTCTTCGATGATGGCCGTTTCACCTGGTTCAGGATGCCCAAAGGCGCGCAGGTTTCGCCGGCCCTGTTCGCCGTGGACGCCAAGGGGGAGACCGAACTCGCGGCCTATGTGCTGGTGGAGGGCGACTGGTTCAAGGCCACGCGCACCGCGCCTGGCTGGCGGCTGTTGCTGGGTGACGAGGAAGTGCGGGTTCAAGCGCGTGGCCGCAAGGTGACGTTCCCCTCGCGCGGCGCGTCTTCTTCCTCGTCGTCTTCCACATCATTTTCTTTCTGGTCCTGGGGCGAGTGATGGCGCGCGCGCAGCGCTTTCCTCGCAATCTGTTGCCGATCCTGGCCGGCGTTCTCTTTGTGCTGGTGGGGGCTGGGCTGCTGTATACGGCCTTCCATAAAGGGGATGCCGTCGAGGAAAAACCCTTTGAGGCGCCCGTCCAGCCTGGCCGTGCGGAAAACATCACGGCCCGCGCGCGCGCGCAGGCGGATCCAACGGGAGCCGAGACTGCCCCTGTTCTCCCCGCATCGCCGGGCATGGCATTGCCGCACCCGGTGCCGGGCGCGGATTACCGGATGCCGGATGGCTCTGCTAGCACCTTGCCTGCTACCCCCGCCGCTGATGTGGATGCCTACGCGCAACGCAAGGAGGAGGCGCGTAGCGCCACGGCGAGCCTCGCCGCTTATGAAGAGTTCGACACCGCTACACGGGCGGCGCCGTCGCCCCAAGGCGACACGCTCGCCGCCCTGGAGAAAGCCCTCGCCGGATCGGTTCAGCCGGTATCCGCCGGTGCCGATACAACGGCGGATCTGCTTCAGCGCGCCATGCAGGCGGCGCAGGGCGCACAAGGCGGTAGCGCTGTGACAGCCAAGACACAGAACGCCTGGTCCAGAGATCAGCGCGCCGTGGCGGACGTGGAACCGCCCTTGACCGCAACGGCCGCGTCATCGCCATGGATGTTGTTTCAGGGCACGGTGATTCCGGCCGTGCTGGTGACCCCGGTGACCAGCGATGCGCCAGGTAGCCTCACCGCGCGCGTGACGCGTGACGTGTATGACGACGTGCGCGCGCGGCGACTGCTGATCCCCAAGGGTTCGCGGCTGTATGGCGCCTACATGAGTGAAGTCGGCGAGGGACAGGAGCGTCTCCTCATGGCGTTCTCGCGGGTGATTTTCCCGGACGGGCAGAGTGTGCGGCTGTCCGGCTTCAGCGGCGCCGATGCAATGGGGAGGTCGGGGCTACCGGCGAACGTGAATACCCATTTCTGGAAGATGTTCGGCACGGGTTTCCTGATCGCCGGCATCGCCAAGGTGTTCGACCGCGCATCGTCCGGGCAGAACATCACCGTCATCAATCAGGCCGGTGGCTCCACCACGCTGACTGATTCAGCGGGGCAGATTCTCACCGAGACCGCCCGCCGGGTGCTGGAGAAGAACCAGAACATCAGCCCGACGCTGAGCTTGCCCGAGGGCTTCAAGTTCAACGTGATCGTCAACCGCGATATGGCGCTGGCGCCCTATGTACCGGGCTGGCGGGAAAGCGCGGCGGGTTACGCCAGGAACATTTTGAGCAGGGGCAAGACTTCGGCCGCGATGACCAAGCCCACCATCCATTTGATGACCAGCAACTCCCGTTCGATTTTGTCGATGTCGGATTTGGTGGCCAGGTTTTCTGCGGAAAGCGCCTCGGCGGCCTTGCGCGCGGCCTCCTCGGGCACGCCGATGGAGCGGAAGGCTTCATATACCTCGGAAATCATCATGGCCATGTCAAAACCTCGTTTATTCGTCTCACCAGGGAGATTTTATGCGTAACCGGCTACTCGCGTTAATGGGATTGCTTTGGGCGGGAATGTCCGTCGCCGCCTACGATTTCGATTATCGGACCGTGGGTGATCCTGAAGCCCGCCCGGCCAACGTCTTCGATGATGGCGCGGCGACCTTCTTCCAGTTCGCTCCCGGCCATCCGGTACCCGCCATCCTCAAGGTGGGCCCCAGCGGCGAGCAGCTCGCCACCTGGCGTATCGACGGACCCTATGTGGTGGTCGATGGGGTGCTCACGGACTGGCGTCTTCGTCTCGGGCGCGGCATCGCGGCGGTACGTTATTCGGGCACTCGCCAGTTGGCGCTTAAAGGCACTTTGTACGGCGCGGCCGTGCCACTTTCCGAGGCCGGGCCGGTTGCGACGCCGGTCGTACCGACGTTATCGCGAAGCCAGGTGCCGGTTGCTCCAATGGTCTCGCCGGCGCCGACGCCTGGACTCGTAACAGAACCCACCAGGACGGCAACCGCCACCTCTGTTCCCGTTCCCGCCGTCCCCGTACCGCTACCGGATTTCTCCGGGAGCTTCGTGGTGCGGATGAACGCCGCTGTCGCACAGCCACCCATGCGCGAGCCGTCGGCGGAGGCGGTTCCGGCGCCCATGTTGAAACTGGCGAGAGCCTCCCACCGCGTGATTGAACGCCTGTCGGTGCGTTTTTCCGATCTGGCACCCAGCGCATCGGATCAGGAAACACTCGACGATGCCGCGCGGCAGGCGGTCGGCATGGGCAACACGAGCTACATCGTCGTGCGCGCCTACAGCGGTGCCAGGGCGCTCAAGTCCCGGCAGCGTTATGCCGCATTGAGGGGTGAGGAAGTCAGGTCGGCGTTGATGCGTGCCGGCGTCGATTCGGCTCGTATCCGCGTCGTGACCGCCACCCGGCGCACCGCATCGCGTGCCGACATCCTGTTCATCGGGCGGGGGACTCAGGTATGAGATACCGCATCGGTACAACGCTCATTTATGCCTGCGCGCTTGCCGCAGGCGCGGCCAACAGCGCCGATTTCTCGGAACGGCGCATCTCCGGCCTGGACTTCGAGGCCGTTCCGGCCGCCGAGGCTTTCGTGAAGATCGCCACGCAAGCAGGGATGGTCGTCACGTTGGAGGATTGTCCCCCGGCCGATGCGCGGGTTTCCGCCAGGGCGGTGTCGGGTCGGCTGCCCGTCGTACTGGATCGGCTGACCGCCGCGCTGGGCTGCACCTGGCGTGAGCGCGCCGGCGTGGTTTACATCCACGGCAAGGCGGGGTCGCCGTCGGCCAGACTGCCAGCGGCGCCTGTTTCACCCGTGGGCAAAGAGGCCGAGAAAGCCGCAACGGCGCCAGCCGCCATCGCCCAGCCCGCGCCTGACACCGTGCCATCGGCATCCGATGGGAAGGCGAGCACCGGCGTTGCAGCCGGGGTGGCCATTGCAGCCATCACACCGCCAGCCCTGCCTACGACCACACCCTCCGTCACCCTGCGGCTCGGCGGCGCCGATATTCCGACCTATGCGCTTCGAGATTTCCTGCATGGCCACGGCCTGGCGCTGGTCTGGGGTGCGGGTGACGTGGGCAGCGTGACCGCGATTGCCGGTGACTACACAGGGGATACCCCGCTGGCCGCAGTCGATGCATTGCTGCGCGCGCATGGCTTGCATGGTGTCTATGCCCGTTCCAATAAAACGCTTTACGTGAGGTGAACCCGTGACACATTCCCATCCCTTGGCGGCCTTCTCCGTCCTCGCCGTCGCGCTGTTGCTGGCCGGCTGCGCCACTGATCGTCCAGCCAGGACCGCCGCGTTGGCCAAGGATGCCTCCCAGTCCGTCCGTACGGCCATCACCGCGATCCAGGCGGATGATCGGCGCGTCGGGCTGGTCGAGGTTGAAACCGCCGATCAGGTGCCCGACATCCAGCCGACCGACCTGGATCCCGGCGCCGGCAATGTCACCATCGACATGGCTGGCAAGGTGGCCGATGTGCTGGCCAGCATCGCCGACCGCTACGGGTTTGCGCTGGCGTTCAGTAGCGATGTGGACCGCTCTCGCGTCATCGGCCTCAAGCTCGCGCGCGTTTCCCCGGAGTACGCGCTACGCCGCGCTGCGCTGGCGGCCGGCATGGTCGCCGTGATCGATACGCAAACCCGTAGCGTTACCCTGGCCGATCAGGCGGTGTACACCTTCCGTCTGCCGCCGCACGTCATGCAAAAACTGGAAGCGGAATACACGGTCGGCGGAAACCCCGTGTCGGCGGGCGGTGGATCCTCCAGTGGCGGCGCAGGTCAGTCGGTGGGGGCTGTCGGCGGGATCGAGGCAAAGTTCAAGGTCACCGGCAAGTCGGCCAACAATGCGGGCGCCTTGTCCCTGTTCATCACCCAGTTGGCCGGCGCCAACGCCAGCGTGAACGTCGCGACCGACGCGGGCCTGGTCATGGTGCGGGGTAACGGGCCGGCGCTGGAGCGGGTACGTGATTTCCTGAATCGCTATGTCCAGACCGCGATGCGGCGCGTGGAAATCCAGGCGGCGATCATCGAGGTCACCCTGTCCGACGAATTCGCCTATGGCATCGACTGGCGGCGGATATTCGGTACCGGCAACCTCAAGGGGACGACCCTGGCGGTCACCGGCGCCGCCGCCGTCACCAGCCCGGCCTTCACGCTCTCCTATGCCGGCGCCAACATCAGCAGCGCGTTGAAGCTCCTCAAGGACAAGACGAAGGTCAAGGTCATCAGCCAGCCGTCGATCACGGCGATGAACCGCACGCCCGCGACGATTTTCAATGGCGAGCAGGTGCCTTATGTGGGTTCCGTCACGCCACCGACCACGACCGGCACGACCACGACGGCCGGCTCCAGCACGCTCTCCTTCGCGGTTGACGGACTGTCCTTGTCGGTCATTCCCGACATCCTGGACGACCGCCAGGTGGACATCACCCTGGTGCCGGTCATCTCCGCCGTCAAGGAACTCCGCGAGTTCGACGTCGGTGGCGGCATGAAGCTGACCGGGCCACGCCAATCGTCCAAACAGTTGCTGATGCAGGTGCTGGCCGAGAACGGCAAGACCGTGGTGATCAGTGGCATCCGGCAGAGCGCCAGCAACGATGCGGACAAGCTCGCTTCCGGTGATTACCAAAATTCCGCGACCGACATCGCCGTGCTGTTGCAGGCCAACATCATTCCCGCCCGAAGGACGGACACCTTGTTCACGGAGTCGCTATGAAGGCACTGGCCGTATTGGCACGCCTCTTCGCGCGCCGGCCGAAGGTACAGGGGCCGTCGCCAGATGCCGAGGACACAGGGAAGGGTGCGTCGGCGTTGTCTCAATCCGCCGAGGCCAACACAACCCACGCGCCGACCCGCAAAGGACGCCAGTCTGGCTCCTGGTTACGCCGCATGGTCAACCCGGCATTGCGCAAGCACGCCGCGCCGGCGTGCCTGCTTGCGCGGCTGGAAAACGGCGTCGAGGTGATTTACGCGCTGCATGGCGATGGTCGTGCTGAACGCATTCAAGAAGTGCCCGCCGATTGCGCGCTGGTGTTGTCGGCGACGGATGACGATTTGCGTATCGTCGCGCCCGGCAATCTGTCGCACGCGGCGGGCAAGAGCCTGCTCGTCAGGGAGGCCGCCTTGTTCGAGGCGTTGGATGCGCTCGATACCACCATCGCCGCGCTGGCGCGCGCAATCGAGACGGGCACGGAATCCGATAACCCCGGCCTGGTGCAAGAGGTCGTCTGCTGCATCCTGCGCCATGCCTGTTATCGCGGCGCGTCCGACGTGTATCTGTCGCGTACCGCCCTGGGCGGTACGGTACGCATGAAACGGGATGGCACCGGCGAGGCCGTGCGCAGCTTGCCGGATGTGGTGTATGAGCGGGTGATGACCATGCTCGCGGGGAGTTCCGGCGCTACCGAGCGCCTGGCCACCGGTCCTGTGGATACGCGCGTCACCGTGGATTCACCGGCGGTTGTCGAAAAGTTCGCGGACATTCTGAACCGTTACAACTTCCGTATGGCCATCACGCCCGCCATGAAGAAGCGACTGTTGGCCGTGATCCGGATCCAGGACGCCAAGGCGCAGGAGGTGGAATTCGATTCGATCGGGTTCGATGCCCGCACCAGCGAGATATTGCGCGGCTGGTCGCGGCGGCCAGCTGGTCTGGTGCTGGTCACCGGCCCGACAGGTTCCGGCAAGACGACCTCTTTGTATTCCATGCTCCAGTTGATCGACCCGCTCTCCAAACAGGTAGCCAGCGTCGAGAACCCGGTCGAGGCTGAGTTCGGCATGTGGGCGCAACAGGAAATCGAGGTCAAGGGGGATGCGAAAGAAGGGGAAGTGTTCCATCGCCAACTGGTGTCACTGCTGAGGCAGGCGCCGGATGTCATCCTGCTGGGCGAAATGCGCGACGGCAAGATGGTGGAGACCGTACTCGCGGCGGCCAACACGGGCCACCTGGTCTTTACCACGCTGCATACCAATTCGGCCGCCGGCACGATCCTGCGCTTGCGCGAGATGAAAGCTTCGACAGACGCCCTGGCCTATACCCTGATCGGTGTACTCGCGCAGCGCCTCGTGCCGACGCTGTGCCCTCATTGCAAAGTGCCCGACACACGCGATGCGGTGACACGCGAACTTGACCAACCCTGGCTGTCCGGTGTCTCGAAGACCCCGAAGCGCCGGACGGAGACCGGCTGCGAGCGCTGCGGGTGGACCGGAATCCGGGGCCGGCGCATGGTTTACGAGATTCTTGAGGGCGACAAGGTAAGGTCGCTGATCGAGACCGGAGCCGGCATCGCCCGCATTCATGATGCCGGCATCCAGAACGGCCAGAGCATGTGGGCGAGGGGCTTGACGCTGGTCGCAGGCGGCCTGGTCGATTTCGATGAGTTGCTGGATCGCGTGGAGCGGAGTTCATGATGGAACTTGCTTATGCCTACCGCGCCACCAACGCCCGAGGACAGGATGTTCTGGGGGTGATCTACGCACCCGATGTAGACATGGCTTACGCGCGGATTCGCCAATCCGCGTTGAAGGCGCGGACGGTGACGCTGGACCCGAAGGCCACGGTTACACGGTGGCTGTCCGGTGGTCAGATGTCACGGCCGGAGCTGGCCCGCTTCTACAAGGTCTTGTCACGACGCTACCGATCCAGCCGATCAGTGCGAGAGACCCTGGAGAATGCCTCCGCCTATGTCCGCGACGACGTCATCCGGGAAGCCGCCATGCTGATGGGGCAGCGTATCCAGGACGGCGTATCGGTCAGTGAGGCCATGCTGGTGGCCGGCTTCCCTCGCATCCATGCCATGTCCATTCGTGCCGCCGAGGGCGCGGGCAACTATGGCGACACGTTCGCGCGTCTGTCCGAGGACATGGAAAGGGAAAACCGCCTGGCCAAGGGCATCGGCAGCGCCATGCGCATGCCGAAGATGCTGGGCCTGTTCATGTATGTCGCGCTTTTTGCGGCGACCTGGTTCCTCGCCCCCCTCCCAGAAAAGTTCATGAAGGAGATCGGCGCCAAACCGGAGGTGATGCACCAGGTGTATTTCGCGGCTTCGCACGCGCTCCATGCGAACCTGCCCTTGTGGGGCGGCCTCTATCTCGGCCTGCCCGCCATCGCGCTGGCGCTGGGTCGCAAGATCAAGCCCGCGCGCCTGCTCGATGTCTGGCCCGCCTGGCGGGACATGTCCACCAAATCCGATCACGGCACCTGTTGGACCGCGTTCGCCATGCTCTATCAGGCCGGTATCTCACCGGCGGAGTGCGCCACCGTGGTTTCCGGAGCCGCCCGCAGGGACGACACCCGGCGCTCATTCGGGCTGATGGCGCGGCTGTTGATGGCGGGCCAGACCCTGTCCATGTCGGTCGCGCGCGCCGAGTTTCCCGATTTCGCCGTCACCGGCATTACCGCCGCCGAGGAGAGCGGCGGATCGCTCGCGCAATCGATCCAGGAATTCGCCAAAGAACTCTCCCTGGATGTCGAGGACGCCACCAGCGCCGTACAGGCCGGCATGCAGGTGGCGGCGACCACGCTCGGCGGCCTGCTGATGATGTTCTTCATTTATTTGACCCTGTTTCCGATCCTGACCGCGGCCGTGTCCAGGGTTTGAACGCAGTTTCTTGACGTCGCATTGACTCAGTTTCCACAACCTCGTAGGAGAAACACCATGCAACACCGTAATCGCTTTTCCAGCTTTTCCATCACCCCCCCCGCCCAGACCGGCTTTTCGCTGATTGAACTCATGGTTGTCGTCGTGGTCATCGGCATCCTGGCCGCCGTCTTGCTCAACAAGTTCGCCGGCAGCACGGTTCCGACCAAGGCCACGGGACTGGTCACCACCATGCAATTGACGGCCGGAGCGCTTGATCGCTACAAAGCCGAACTGGGTTGCTATCCCAACCGGTTCGATGCGTTGTGGGATCGGACCAAGGCGAACGCGGCGGATAACTTCTGTGGCATCGACCATCGCCCCGGCTGGATGTCGGAAGCCATGAAACCGCAGCCGGTCAACGCCGATGCGCCGAACAACCTGATGTTGCTCGACGACGTGCAGCAGGGCGTGACACTGGCCATCGCGCGCCAGAACGGCGGTATGGGGCGTCAGTGGCTGCTGACCGCCGCCAACGTGCCCAACGACATCGCACGTCTGGCCGTGGCCAAGTGCAATGCCACCGACCCCAACAACGCCAATCCGGTCACGTTTATCGGCAACAACAACATCAAGTGCATCGGGGTGGCCAACGGCGCGGAATTGACCAACGTGACCCTGAAGTTCGCGGAAACCCGGTAATCGTACAGCCGCGTACAGATGCGTACAGCCGCGATGTCCAAGATGCCCCGTCAGACCGGCTTCGCCTCCTATCTCTGGCTGGTGTCGCTGGCCGGACTGGTCATGGCCGTCAGCGTCGGATTGCTGATGGCGAGTGACCAGGAGCAGAGCAACCGCGCCGATGTGGAGCGGGGCGCTTATCTGCGCGACGCGGCGGATCGGCTGGCCCGCTGGTACAACGTGGGCGCAACCGGCGCACAGGCGGGGCCGATCGACGTGGCGCTGGCGCTGTCTCAGGCCGGCGTCACGCCCCGTTACGGCATTCAGTTCGCGTCGAGCAATCGCCTGGCCGATGGCATGGTGTCGTGGCATGTGCTGGCGCTATGGCTGCCGGAGCCGGATA
The DNA here is from genome assembly GCA_023258975.1 of Hydrogenophilales bacterium. Classification (GTDB taxonomy): domain Bacteria; phylum Pseudomonadota; class Gammaproteobacteria; order Burkholderiales; family Thiobacillaceae; genus PFJX01. The sequence goes on from JAHFRD010000026.1 coordinate 29,638, forward strand.
GCGTGCAGGGCACGGCACTGGATCCGGTGACCGGCGTTTTCACCCAAGGTACCTATAGCGTGGATGGTCAGCCGGCACGGGTGATCCATGCCGTCATTGATGGTCATGGATCCCAGTTGCGGCGCTATTCGGAGACCAGCCGGCGGCTGCGTGAGGTGGTCGCGCGTCTGGAGAACCGTTTCACGGCCATGCGCGCCACGCACCCGCTTGTGCCGGCATCGACGAACTGGTACCGCGCCGCCGATTGTGGCGCCCCACAGGGTGGGGAACTGCCTTGCTACGACGCCTATGTGGACATCACCGCCACCGATGTATCTGTGTCGGCCGGCACATCGCCAAGCGCTGAAGTCAATGCCTGGGGCGGTGCTGTTCAGGTCTCCAATCTGGCCGACTCCAGCACGATTCCGCCTTTTTCCATGTCCATCCGCACCGCGCTGCCCTGGGGCGGGCAGTTGCAGGTGACTGCTCAGGAGCCTTGAATGCAGAGGAGACTCAAATGCAGTTAAGCGATTTCATCACCGAGGCGCTGTCACAGCCCGGCATCTCTGATGTACACCTCACCTCCAACAGCCCGCCCTGGATACGCCAGGACGGCAGGTTGTTCTCCGTGCCGGAGGCACGGGTGGAGGATGGCGACCTGCGCACGCTACTGGAACGGTTCAAGATTACCGATCCCGTGGCGGCATTGGCGGCGGTGGAGGCGCGCGAGTCATCCATGCCGCGCGAAGATGCACGCACCGGACTTGATTTCGGTGGCGAGCTTTCCGGGACACGGCTGCGCTGCAACTTGTCCCTAGCCAACGGCGGATTGCTGAGCCTGGTCATCCGCCGCCTCAACGACCATATTCCGCCGCTGGGTGATCTAGGGTTCGGTGATTCCGTCACCCGCTATCTGGAGCACGCCACCGGCCTGATCCTGGTGACCGGGCAGACCGGGTCGGGCAAGTCGACCACGTTGGCGTCCATGCTGGACCATATCAACAGGCGTCTCGATGGCCACATCATCACCATCGAGGATCCGATCGAATACGTGTTGCCTCCGGGAAGGTGCAAAGTCACCCGGAAAGAAATCGGCTTCGACGCACCCTCTTTTCATGCCGCGCTGCGGGCGGCGATGCGCCAGGATCCGGACGTGATCATGATCGGCGAGATCCGCGACCGCGAGACCCTGACGGCGGCGCTCGCGGCGGCCGACACCGGCCATCTGGTGCTGGGTACGCTGCACACCAAGTCCGCCGTGAAAGCGGTCGATCGCATCCTCAGCCTGGCCGGATCGGAAAGCCAGGAACTGGCACGCAGTTCATTCGCCTCGGTCATCAATTGCATCGTCGCGCAAACCCTGGTGCCGAAATCGGGCGGCGGGCGGGTTCTGGCCTACGAAATCATGGCCGGCACGTCGGGTGTGTGCTCGAACATCGCGATGGGCCAGGTTGGCCAGATCCCCAACGTGATGGCCACCGGCCGCGGCGACGGCCACGTGCTGATGTCCGCCACGCTTGCGGATCTGGTGCGTCGTGGCGTGATCGACCGGGCTGCCGCTCAATCCGCCGCCTATGACCGAACCGGCCTGGAGCGGGAGTTGAAACAATGACCGCCAGGCAGCGACAGTCGGGCTTCACCTTGATCGAGATGGCGGTGGCCACGGTGGTGCTCGGCCTGATGGTCGGCATCATTTACAAGTCCTTGGGCCCCATGCTGGCCTGGAAGTCGCGCACCGACACTGAACAGCGTATGGGGCAACTCAAGAACGCCTTGGAGACGGCCTATCGGCAGAACATGGTCGCCATCGACGGGGATGCTCAGCCGCGACTGAACTTCGGGGCGGCCGGCGTCATTGATCCAGTCTTCCCCAATGCCGCCGGCTACTGCGTCCCCGTCGCCAATACTTTGGCGCCCATCGCTTTGCTGTTGCGCTCGTCGCCCAATGAAGCCATCCGAGATGGCTACGGCCTCAACTTTTGTCTGGCGATCGATCCGCGCGCGCTGATCGCCTACAACGGCCAGAACTTGCCGTATCACCCGGTGGCCATTATCAGCGGCGGGCCGAACGGCCAGATCGATGCGGGTACCGTCTTCGTCGCTGGCCAGCTCACCCTGGCCAGCGACGACACCGGCGTGGTGGTCGACAGCGCCGCGCAAGTGATTGCCGCCTATGACCGCACGATGGCGGCGCTGTCGAAAGCCGCGACCGCCCTGCAACAGTATTACGTGGCCCGTTACCAGTCCGACCCGGCACGCACGCCCGGCACCGATTATTTCGGCTGCGGCGCCGTCGCCTGCCCACCCGCCGCCGCCGTGAACTGGGATGCGGCGAACGGTTTGCCCACAACCTGCGCGGCCCCCGTCGATATGACCACAACCGCGATCGGCGTGGTCGGCCTGACGCGCGAGGACGTGACCGATGGCTACGGCCAGATTATCCAGTACGACAACTGCGGCGCCGGCATCCGGAGCCCGGCCAACGCCAATGCCGCCATGCAACTCCCGCCTTTCACCACCGCCATGCAGTCCACGCTGCCAGACGGCACTCAATTGATCGCCACCGCCGTAGGCATGGCGTACTGACCCAGGAGCTTCCATGAAAATCCCCACCACACTGATTTGCGCCCTTCTTCTTGCTACGTCCAACGCCCAGTCCGCCGACGTGAACCCGTTTACGGGTACCGAGGCCTCGGTGGCGGATCTCAAGCGGCAATTGGAGATCGCCAATCTGGAAAATCAGATCGCCACGGCGAAGGCGGCGAAGGCGCGAACTGATCGGGAACTCAAGGAACCCAAGGCACTTCCGCCGTCGGCGCCAGACAAGTTCGGGACATTGAAATACCCGACAGACAAGCTCCCCATTCCTGACCTGGGAAGTTTTTTGAAGCCCAAGGGCAAAGGGCCGATCCAACCCGACCCCGCCGCCACGCCCGCCGCGCCGCCGCCCGCCATTGTCCAGGGGCCGCGCCTGATGGGCGTGATCAGCGATGGGGAAGGGCGGGTGGCGATCGTCGAACAGGGCGGGAAGCTGATGCAGGCCGCTACCGGCGAATCCGCGCATGGACAGAAGGTCGGCAAGATCGGTGAGGGCTGGGCCGAGTTGGGTGGCAAGCGTCTGGTTCAGGACAAGAGCAACCTGGCGCTGGTGACCAACGTCGATAAGCAACCCATGGCGCCACGAGTGGGTGGTTCACCCGTGCCGACGACGATGCCGGCCGGTCAGCCGATGTCGTTCATGCCCCCTGGATTTGGTGGGCAATAAGGAACGAGGACCGCATGAAATCCGAGGCAGACATCCTGAAATATCTCCCCTGGATCGGTGTGGTGATCGCACTGGTGTTCGGGGCCGCCTACAAGGTGGCGTTGGAGTATGGCATCCCGCATGAGCGGGAAGCCATACGCGAGGTGTCGCGCGGCACCAGCACTACCGTGTCGGCCGCGAAGTGTCCCGCGAAGACTTCCAGCGTGTCGGCGGTGTGCCGTGGCTAAAGGGCGACTTCATGACCTGTTCCGGCGGAGCGGGCCACGATCCGAACGGGACTATGCCGTGATCGAGCCGAAGATACGCCCCCTGGTGGAGGGCATGAACGCCACGGGCGTCATCAAGACGGTCGCATCCTGTCAGGGGCACCTGGGGCTGTTCCGCTCACCCTACGTGTACTTCAAAGCGACCGTGGAAGTCGCGGCGGCCATCGATCAGGTGCTGAGGGAAGCCGAGAGCAACGATGAGGCAAACACACGCTTCGGATGGACAGTCAATGGCATGTTCGATGCCGACCACGAACTGACTTTCCGACTGCATTCTCCGGAATTGGAGTGGCGATCCCGGTCATTCCTGGATCTCGCCTGGTATTTTGGGCTGAACCGGGAAAGGCTGGATTCGGACTTATCGGCTCTGGTGGATATTGTGAAACAGGCCGTGCTGCTTGAAGTCCGGGAGAAACACAAACCACAGGGTGCTGCCCAGGGCAACCAGTGAGGATTAAGTAATCACGCATAACGGATATGGAATTTATTGCCAAAGCCGGCCAGGAGGGAGCTAACCTCATCGACCAAGACGTCCTTGGACCAGGATTTGAAGGCACGCCAATGATATTTGGCG
>JAHFRD010000009.1 GCA_023258975.1 Hydrogenophilales bacterium
CAACCTGCGCCTGCCAATAGTCCGTGCCCTGCCGTGCCGCCATCGCGCTTCTCCTTGGGAAAGCGGCTAGCTTGCTTAGGATGGGTTCGCGAGGGTAGGTGGTCGGGTTGGATGCTTACGCAGCACGGCCGGGTACGCACCCCTGTCTCTCCGGCGGGCCGCCGGGAAGCCCGACAAGGTGGCACGCACATCGGCTATATTCTTTCCCGCCCTGTTTTTCCGCGCTCGCCCGATGCCGACGCTGCCCAACCTGCTCACCGCCTCGCGCCTGGCCCTCGCCCCCTTTGTGGCCTGGCGATTGATGCTGCACGATGTGGAGGGCGCTTTCTGGCTGTTCGCGGTTGCCGCCACCACAGACCTGCTGGATGGCTGGCTGGCCCGCCTGCTTGATCAGAAAAGCGACTTCGGCGCCCTACTGGATCCCATCGCCGACAAGGTGATGCTGTTGACCACCCTCTCCTTCCTGGCGCTCACCCATCTGTTGCCGATGTGGTTGCTATGGTTGGTCTTGCTGCGCGACGTGGTCATCCTGTCTGGCGCCATCGCTTATCGGCGCCTCACCGGTGGCCTGAAAATCACGCCCATACTCTCCGGCAAACTCACCATCGCCCTGGAATTCCTGCTGGTGTCCTGGGTATTGGCGGATGACGGTCTGTCTCTGGGGCTGGCCTGGGGCATCCAGCCGTTGACCGTCCTCACCGCCGCCGTGGGAATCCTCTCCGGCCTGCGCTATGTGTGGATATGGAGCAGCAAGACGGCGGCCTATCTGCGGCGGTAGGAGGCCCCGTTCACGGGCCGAAGGCATACCACCGCAGCCCGTCACCCGGCGACACCGGGTAGCGGCGGGTGGCGAGAAGGCGGTACCGACGTCAAACGGGCCACCTACTTCAATACCACCAACACCACTCTGCGGTTTTTCATGCGACCCTGACGCGTACCGTTGTCGGCCACCGGGCGGCTTTCACCGTAGGCGACCACCGCCATGCGATGCAGGGGAATGCCGCCGTCGTCATGCAGGAATGCGCGCACCGCCTCGGCCCTTTCCCGCGCCAGGCGCTGATTGCGGGCGGTGGAGCCGGTATTGTCGGTATGGCCCTGAATTTCGATGAACACGTTCTTGTTCTCTGTCTTGAGCTTGTTGGCGAACTCCGTCAGCGCCTGTTTGCTGGCGCCCGACAGCTTGGCCTGCTCCAGATCGAAATTGGTCAACTCTTCGCTGAGGACGGTCTCATAGAGCAGCTTGCCTTCCGCCAGACGACCGGCGGCGATAGCCCGTTCCAGAGCGTCCTTGGCGCTGGCGGAGATGGCGGCATCGGTGGTTTCGTTGCGCAGCAGACGCTCTTCATGTTCCTTGATGGTGGCGACGGCCTGCCCAACCTGGATGTTGGCCTGGTCGATACGAGTACTCTGATCCTTTGCGGTCTGTTGAGTCTGGGCGACTCGCTCGCCGGTTTCCACCAAGCGCTTGTTGACGTCATCGAGTGCCGTGCCCAGATTGACCAACGTCTGTTTGAAGGTGGCGGAGCCGGCGGCTGCGTCCGCTTCATGGCGGCTCATGCGCTCGCTTTCCTCCTTGATGGCCCCCTGCAACCGCTCCACGCGTGCGCTGGTGGCGTCGAGCGCGCTCGCCACACCCTCCACACGCTTCTCCACCGCGATGATGGCAGCGGCCTGTGCCGCCACCGATTGTTTCGCTTCGCCGATCTGGCTGCTTGCTCCCTCGATGCGCACATTCGTGGCGGCCAACGCCTGTTCCCCGGCATCGGCGCGCTTGCGGGTTTCACTCAGACCACTTTCGACCCCGCCAAGGCGCGCGGCAACGTTGTCGATCGCGCCACTGTTGGCGGCAATGCGCTGGTTGGCGGTGGCAAGCAGCGCGGCGATGCTGTCCAGACGACCGCCGGCATCGCCCAGTGTCGTGGCGGCAGGCGCTGTCACAGCGGCCGTGTCGGCGACCCTGGCTTCCGGCAACGGCCGCGCGGCGGCGGCTTGTGCCCCGTTTGGTGTTACCTGGGACAGCGACTTCAGGGCGGACTCCACCACGACCAGTCGATTCTCCGCCAGCGCCAGGCCGGCCACCGTGCCTTCCACACGGCGGAGACTGGCCTGCGCCTGTGCCTCGGTGGCATCCAGACGCTGGTGGGCGCGCGCGATTTCGGCCGCGTTGGCCGCTATACGACTACCCGATGCCGCCAACTCATCGGCAAGACCATCGAGGCGATGATTGGCGCCGACCAGACCGGCCAGGTTGCCGTCGATACGACTGCCCAGGATGGTCGCGTTTTGCTCGGCCTGACCCAGGCGGATATCGGCGTGATTGAGACGGACACTGTTTCCATCGATGCGCTGGCTGGCGGTGTTGAGCAGATTTTGCAGCGTGTCGATCCGGCTGTTGACCACCCCCACTTCCTGCTGCACAAACTCCTTGGTGGCACAGCCGGACAAGGCCAACAGGCTCATGGAAACCAGGGCTGCCAGGGGGGCAAGACGGGTTCTGGGGATGGCTCGGAACTTCATTACTGCGTCTCCTCGTGGTTGAGTTTGGGGCGAATGGGTGCGCGAAAGCAGCGTAGCTTATTCCAGAAGCCGCGCCACTTGCCGCGCCGCGCGGAAAATTAATGTTGACCCGGCCCCGGCATCCGCGTAAAACGCGCACGGTTGTTTGATTTCAAGTAGTTTGCAACACCGGTTCTGCCTGATGCAGCCTTGTTAATTGAACACGCACCTGGGGGTTTCCCCTTATTTCTCTTTAAGGACTGCAACAAATGGCAACTGGTACCGTGAAATGGTTCAACGAAACCAAGGGTTTTGGCTTCATCACTCCTGATGGCGGTGGTGAGGATCTGTTCGCGCACTTCTCCGCTATCCAGATGGGTGGTTTCAAAACCCTGAAAGATGGCCAGCGCGTGAGCTTCGAAGTCACCCAAGGCCCGAAGGGCAAGCAAGCGTCGAACATCCAGAACGCTGCTTGATCACGGCCCGCGAGGGTTGAAAAAAAGCCGGGGCATGGCCCCGGCTTTTTTTATTGTTTGAACCTAGAAACGGCAGTTGAACGCGCCTGCTGGTGCGTTCAACTGCCGTTTCTAGGTTGACCGTGGCGGCGCAATACCCACAGACAAAAAAAGCCCGCCGGCAAAGCCGGCGGGCCAAATCGCTTGGGAGTCGAGAGGAGACCCGTTACTCAGGCAACGACATCGGTCACTCGCCCTGCACCTGAAGCGCGGGGCGGGTTTCCCGCTTGCCGATGGTCAAGAGGTCCCAAGCGAGCAGCACAAAGCCGGCGGTAAAGACCCAGCCACCGATCTGGCGCCAGAACATGCCCTGCATGAACCAGCGATGCGATTGACCCGCGAAGTAGCCCATCCAGGTGGAGCCTTCGATGGCGCGCTCGATCTGGGATTGCTCGTAGCCGGAAATCAACAGCGCCATGACCATGGTGATCATGCCGGCGTGGAGCAGGAAGATCGCCCATTTCCACTTCCAGGCGCCGTTCAGGTTGCCGCTCATGTACACGTCGCCACGCCATTTCTGCAGGGCGATGTACAGGAAGGCGATGACCATCGTGGCGTAGGCGCCGAAGAAGGCCAGGTGGCCGTGCGAGGCGGTCCACTGGGTGCCGTGGGTGTACAGGTTGATCTGCGGCAGGGTATGCATGAAGCCCCAGACGCCGGCGCCGAAGAAGTTGCCGAAGGCCTGCGCGATGATCCAGGCCAGGGCCGGGTTGTTGGTGCTCTTCAGCTTGTGATGACCGGCGTCGAACACCGCATGCACCACCATCGCCACCAGGGGAATGGGTTCCAGCGCGGAGAAGAAGCCACCGATGGTGAACCAGTATTCAGGTGTGCCGATCCAGAAGTAGTGGTGGCCGAGGCCGAGGATGCCGGAGCCGAACATCAGCGCGACTTCGATGTACAGCCAGGTTTCCACGATCTTGCGACGCACGCCCATGGTCTTGATCAGGCCGTAGGCCATCAGACAGCCGACCAGCACTTCCCAGGTCGCTTCCACCCACAGGTGAATCACCCACCACCACCAGTGTTGGTCCATGGAGATATTGGGGGTGTAGTACATGCCAGCCAGGTAAATACCCGCCAGAGCCACCAGATCCATCACCAGCACGCCACCGATGTTGGTGAACTTGCCTTTGGCGAAGGTGGCGGTGACGTTGTAGAAGAACGCCAGCACGCAGACCACGATGCCGATGTCGGCCCAGCGCGGCGCCTCGATGTATTCGCGGCCCTCGTTGATCAGCCAGATCGAGCTCTGCTCGCCGGGGCCGATCTGCACCAGCAGATACACCAGCACGACGACCACCACGGCCAGGGTGAATATCCAGAAAATCAGATTACCCAGGCCGATGCCGACCACCGGTACACCGGACTCGTCCTCCAACATCCAGTAGACCGAACCGATGAAGCCGAACAACAGCCAGACCACCATCGCGTTGATGTGCAGCATGCGGTTGACGGAGAAATCCAGAATGCCGAACAGGAAATCCGGGTACAGGTATTGCAATCCGGCGAGCATGCCGAACAACACCTGGGCGCCGAACAGCGCGATGGCGACGGTGAAATACTTCATCGCCAGTTTCTGGCCACCATTCATGGTGGCGGTGGAAATGCCTATAGCTGCCATGTTGACTCTCCTTATTGTTGTGCCGGGGCGGGGCTGATGCCGACGCCGGCTTCAGCGGCCGGCGCGACGGGCTCGGCCACGGGAGCGGCGGGAGCCGGAGCATCGGCCTGATCGATCGGCTTGAAGTTGGTCGGGAAGCCATTGGTATCAATGGACGACATCCACTTCAGGAAGGCCACGGTGGCGCGCGCCTCGGACTCGGTGATCTTGAGGTTGGGCATCTTGCGGCCAAGCGCGTTGTGCGCCGCGAGCTGGGGGTTCATCAGGAAGTCGACCATGCTCTGTTCACGCGCTTCCTTGGAGCCCCAGGATGGATCCAGCCAGGCCTTGGTGAGATCGGGCGCGTAATACGAGCCGTTGCCCAGCAGGGTGTGGCAGCCCATGCAGTTCTTCGCCTGAGTGGTCAGTTTGCCGTGACTGACCAGGGCTTCGGCTTCCGCTTCGGTCAGCTTCTTGCCGAACAGGGGCTCTTCGGGGCCGATGACCGGCACCTGGAAATTGCGTTTTTCATCGAACACATAATCAATGCGGTGGTTGAGTGCATTGGCATAGGCCGGCACCCGCTTCGTGCCGGCGGTGATCTGTTTCACCGTATCGAAAGTGAGAAAGATAAGTACTACAAACGAGCCCGCCGTAACCCAGATGGCTGTCTTCCGCCAAAAGGATTCGGATGCCCACCACAACGCCTGCGTCTGTGACATGGTCATGCCTCCTGTTACCGCTGTTGATAAACCTTGATGGGATTTGCTTCACCCTCGTGCTCGTCCGCGTGTGTTCCCACGCACAGATGCCAGATGGCATGCGGAGCGACCAGATAGCCGATCAGCATGAGCAGAACGATGAAGGTCCAGAATGTGTTGTGGAACAGGTTGGCGGCGAGGGCCAGCACGATGACCGAGATGAACAGGCCCACATAGGCGGCGTAAGCCAGCGGCATCAGGCGGGGGCGGTCTCGGATTCGCGACCAGGCGAACAACAGGGCATAGGTGGCGCCGAACATGATCACCGAGGCGGCGCTGAAGAAAACAGTGAAAAAGTTGGCGAGTTTTACCGGTTCCAACATGGCGGGTCTCCTGACTTTCTAGGTTGCGGCGGATGTTAGGTGGCATAGACCTTTAAAGCGTTTGATATAGATCAACCGCTACAACCATATCCTGAAAGCCGGTTGATATTGGTCAAGGTCACCCCCCCGCCACCCAGCCGTATTGTTACCCCCCACGCTAATCAGGTTTTTTCCAGCCACGTTTGGAGGGCATCGTAATGAAGCATTTAGTGAAAGGTTTGGCACTGGCGGTTCTGCCGCTGGCGGTTTCCATGGCTTGGGCGGCGGACGCCAGCAAGACCAACACCCCCACGACAACCTACCTGCAGGGTGGCGGTTCCACTCTGGCCGGTGTCGAGATGTTCCAGTCCAACGACCCCGACGCCCCCCCCATGACCAAGGCCGAATTCGACACCGGCCGCCAAGTCTACTTCGACCGCTGCGCCGGCTGCCACGGCGTGCTGCGCAAGGGCGCCACCGGCAAACCCCTGCTGCCCAAGGCGATGCAGAAACTGGGCACGGAAAGCCTCAAGATATTCATCAACTATGGCACCCCCGGCGGCATGCCCGGCTTCGGCACCGCCAACGAGATGACCGAGAAGGAAATCGAGGTCATGGCGCGCTACATCCAGCAACCGCCTCCGCAGCCGCCGGAATGGGGCATGAAGGAGATGAAGGCGAGCTGGAAAGTCCTGATCCCGGTGGACAAGCGGCCCAAGAAGAAGATGAACAACATCAACATCGACAACGTCTTCTCCGTCACCCTGCGCGACACCGGCGAAGTGGCCCTGATCGACGGCGACACCAAGAAGATCGTGGCCTTCCTCAAGACCGGCTTCGCGGTGCACATCTCGCGTCTGTCCAAATCCGGCCGCTATCTCTACACCACCGGACGCGACGGCCTGATCAACCTGATCGACCTGTGGATGGAAACCCCGGCTACCGTGGCCACCATCCGCACCGGCTCCGACGCGCGCTCCATCGATACCTCCAAGTTCAAGGGCTACGAAGACAAGTACGCCATCGCCGGCACCTACTGGCCGCCCGCCTACGTGCTGATGGACGGCTTCACCCTGGAACCCCTGAAGATCATGTCCACCCGGGGCTATACCTACGACGAGCAGGAATACCATCCCGAGCCGCGCGTGGCCTCCATCGTCTCCTCCCACATCAAGCCCGAGTTCGTGGTGAACGTGAAGGAAACCGGCAAGGTGCTGCTGGTCGACTACTCCGACATCAAGAACCTGAAAACCACCGAAATCGAGGCCGAGCGCTTCCTGCATGATGGTGGCTGGGACGCTTCCAAGCGCTACTTCATGGTCGCCGCCAACATGCGCGACACCGTCTCGGTGGTGGACACCAAGGAAGGCAAGCTGGCGGCCAACGTGAAGGTGGGCACCAAGCCGCATCCGGGACGCGGCACCAACTGGGTGGACGTGAAATACGGCCCGGTCTGGGCCACCGGCCACCTGGGCGACGACCGCATCGCGGAGATCGGCACCGATCCCAAAAAGCATCCCAAGGAAGCCTGGAAAGTAGTGCGCTGGCTGAAGAACCACGGCTCCGGCTCGCTGTTCCTGAAGACCCATCCCAAGTCCCACCACCTCTGGTCCGACGCGCCACTGAACCCGGATCTGGAAACCCGCCAGTCCGTATCGGTGTTCGACCTGAAGCACCCGGAGAAGCCGGCCACGGTAATCAACATCGCCAAGATCGCCGGCATCGCCGAGGCGCGTGTCGCGCATCCGGAATACAACGCCAATGGTGACGAGGTGTGGCTCTCGGTCTGGGGACCGAAGGACAAGGAATCGGCCATCGTGGTCATGGATGACAAGACCATGAAAGTGAAGACCGTGATCAAGGACAAGCGCCTGATCACCCCCACCGGCAAGTTCAACGTCCACAATACCCAGTACGACGTTTATTGATCCGACCTGACCCGAAGCGCGGCGGCCCGCCGCCGCGTTTCGGCCCCCCCATGAAACCGCATCCCTGGCTTGCGACCCTGCTTTTCTGCTGCGCGCTACCCGTTCAGGCCGATGGCCTGCCGGCATCCCGGCAACAGGAACTCACCCGCTTCGTGCGCCAGGAATGCGGCTTTTGCCACGGTCTCAGACTGACCGGCGGCCTCGGCTCGTCGCTCACGGCCAAAGCGTTGAAAGGCAAACCCGCCGAAGCCCTGATCGCCACCATTCTGTACGGCCGCACCGGCAGCGCCATGCCGGGCTGGGCGCCGTATCTGTCGGAAGCCGACACCCGCTGGATCGTGGACGAGCTTTTGAAAGGATTTCCGGAATGACCTCACGCAAGCTCCTGCTCACCCTGCTCGCCTGCGCGGCGCTCGCCCTCCCCGCCCTCGTGGCCCACGCCAATGATTTGCGCGGCACCGGCGATCTCGGCCTGATCGTCGAACGCGCCAAGGGTTCGATTCAACTGATCGACACCACCAGGCGCACGCTCCTGCAACGGGTGGAAGGCCTGGGCGACACCTCGCACGCCTCCGCCGTATTTTCCCGTGATGCCCGTTACGCCTACATCTTCGGCCGCGATGGCGGCCTGACCAAAGTGGATCTGCTCACCGGCACCATCGTCAAACGCGTGATCCAGTCCGGAAACTCCATCGGCGGCGCCATTTCCCAGGACGGCCGCTATATCGCCGCCGCCAACTACGTGCCGGGCGGCGTGAAACTGTTCGACGCCGAGACGCTGGAACAGGTGGCCGACATCCCCGCCTATTCCGAGGAGATCAAGGGACTGTCCCGTGTGGTCGGCCTGGAAGACAGCTTCGACAACCGCTTCGCCTTTTCGCTGTTCGACGCTGGAGAAATCTGGCTGATGGAACTGGGCAACGATCCGAAACACCCGAAGATCACAAAATACCCTCATATCGGCAACCAGCCCTACGACGCCCTGATCACCGGCGATGGCCGCTGGTACGTGGCGGGGCTCTACGGCGAGGACGGCATGGCGGTGCTCGACATGTGGCACCCGGAACGGGGCGTAAAACGCGTCCTGCCGGAATACGGCAAGGGCGAGCAAAAACTGCCGGTCTACAAAATGCCACACCTGGAAACCTGGGCCGCGTCCGGCAACCTGGTTTTCATCCCCGGAGTCGGCCATCACGAAGTGGTGCTGGTCGATCTTTCCACCTGGCGGGTGGTGGGCCGCATTCCGGTCGCCGGACAACCCGTGTTCGTCATGAGCGATCCGACCGGCCGCCGTCTCTGGGTCAATTTCGCCTTCCCCGATTACGATACGGTCCAGGTCATCGACGTGGAAAGCCGTTCGGTGATCCATACGATGAAGCCCGGCAAAGCGGTGCTGCACATGGAATTCACCCCGCGCGGCGAACAGGTCTGGCTCTCGGTGCGCGACGCCAACCGGGTGGACATCTACGACACCTCCAATTTCAGCAAGATCGGCGAACTGCCCGCCAACTCCCCCAGCGGCATCTTCTTCTCGGCACGCGCGCACCGCTTCGGTCTGTAACGATTCGGGATTGACAATAATGCCCCTCGACACGCTCGACTTCCGGCTGGTCAATGACTGGCAACGTGCCTTTCCCCTGGCCTCGCGGCCCTATGCGGAGCTGGCGCATCGCCTGGACATCTCCGAGGCGGAAGTAATTTCACGCCTGTACAGGTTGGCCGAAGGCGGCACGGTTTCCCGTATCGGCGCCGTGTTCCGCCCGCACACCCTGGGCTGGAGCACGCTGGCCGCCGTGTCGGTCGCGCCCGCCCGGATCGAGTCGGTGGCACAAGCCATCAGCGCCTATTCCGAGGTGAACCACAACTACGAACGCGAACACGATTTCAACCTCTGGTTCGTCGCCACCGCCCCGACCCGCGAGCGGGTGGCGGCGGTGCTGGGAGAAATCGGCAAGCTGGCGGGTGGCCCGGCACTCGATCTGCCCATGCTGGAAGACTTCCATATCGACCTGGGATTCGATCTGGGAAGCGACAAGGAGAAAAGGGCAAAGGGTGGGAAGCCCAATGCCGGGACGCGGCATCGACCCCACCTCGACCCCATCCGGCGTCCCCATGAAGCCGAGACCGCCCCTCTGGAATCCGACGACTACGCCCTGGCGGCGGCACTGGAAGGCGGCATTACCCTGACCCCGCGCCCCTATGCCACCCTGGCCACCCGCCTGGGTTGGCGCGAGGATGCGGTGCTGACGCGGCTTTCCCGCCTGATCGACCTCGGCGTCATCCGCCGCTTCGGCGTGGTGGTACGACACCGGGAACTGGGCTACCACGCCAACGCGATGGTGGTATGGGATGTGCCGGACGCGGAAATCAACGTGGTCGGCCACGCCCTGGCCGCGCAAACCGCTGTCACGCTCTGCTACCGTCGCCCGCGCCGCCCGCCACACTGGCGCTACAACCTGTTCTCCATGCTGCACGGACAGGATCGCGGTGCCGTGCTGGAGGAACTGGCGCGCCTGCGCGGCGAACTCGGGCTCGAACACATCGCCTGCCAACCCCTGTTCTCGCATCGACGCTTCAAACAATGCGGCGCCCGCTATTCGGCACTGGCGAAGGTGGCCTGAGGTGGCTGGCGTCAGGCGCAGGCCGAAACACCACAAGGAATCGAGTCCGGAGCCGGCAAAGCCCATCGTGAACAGGATGCCTGTGCAGCCCGTGCCTCTGGACGAGGTGGAACGCCGCATCCTCAACGGCCTGCAAGGCGGCTTTCCCATCTGTGAACGGCCATTCCAGGAGGCGGCAAATGCCCTGGGCCTGGACGAAGTCGAATTGATCGAGCGCATCGAACGCCTTATCAAGGCGGGCGTGCTGACCCGATTCGGCCCGTTGTTCAATGCCGACCGTCTGGGTGGCGCCAATGTGCTGGCGGCCATGTCGCTGCCGCAAACCGATTTCGACCGCGTCGCCGCCTTCGTCAATGCGCAACCGGAAATCGCGCACAATTATCGGCGTGAACACCATTTCAACCTGTGGTTCGTGGGCGCGGCGGAAACCCCGGAAAAGGTGGAAAGCACCTTCAGCTATATCGAATTGGTGAGCGGTTACCCGATCTATCGTTTTCCCAAGGAACGGGAATTCTTCGTGGAACTGAAGTTGAAAGCCTGACCGTGGCCCCTCTCGCCCTCGACCCCATCGACCTTGCCCTGATCTCCGCCACCCAGTCCGGCCTGCCGCTGGTTCCACGCCCGTACCACAGCGTCGCCGAAAAGATCGGCATCCCCGCCGAGGAGGTCATGGCGCGACTGACGAGCATGCTGGAGAACGGCGCCATCCGCCGCATCGGCCTGGTGCCCAACCATTACGCTCTGGGCTATCGCGCCAACGGCATGTCGGTCTGGGACGTGGCGGATGACCGCGTGGACGAACTGGGAGAACGCATCGGCCATCTGAACTTCGTCTCTCACTGCTACCGCCGGCCACGTTGCCCGCCGCACTGGCCCTACAACCTGTTCGCCATGTTGCACGGCAAGTCGCGCGAGGAAGTCACGGCCTACGCCGAGGAAATCCGGGTTTTACTGGGAAAGGCCAGTCGTGCCTCGGATATCCTTTACAGCCAGGGCATCCTGAAGAAAACCGGATTACGCATCACATAAAAAATCACCAACCACCACAGGAGATTGCCATGTTCGAATTTCTCAAACGCTGGTTCCAACCCAGGCTGACAAGCGAAGGAACGGCGGTCGCCGACACCGCCGCGACCGCCACCGCGCCGGGAACCCATATCCACTACGACCCGCATCTCGTCGGCCATCTGATCGAAGACCACCGCCGCCTGGAGGGTCTGTTCGGGCGCATCGTCGCGGCCAGCCAGGCGCGCGACCCCGACCTTCTGGCAAAAAACCTGAGCACCTTCGGCAACGCCATACGCGACCATCTGCTTACGGAAAATGTGCGTTTCTACGTCTACCTGCAGCATATCGGCGACGCGGAACAAGGCGCCATCGTGCATGGTTTTCAACACGAAATGCGAGGCATCGGCAAAGCGCTGACTTCATTTCTGTTCCGCCACGGCGAACGCGAGGAATGGGATGATGCGGCCTGGTCCGAGTTCACCCGGGAACTGGACGAGATCGCCCAGGTGCTGACCCGCCGTATCGCCACCGAGGAAAACACGCTGTATCCGCTTTACCAACCGCCCATATAGACGTCCCGCCGGCGGGACGCCGGCGCCACAGGAGAACCCGATGTTCCGCGTCACCCAGTACATGCAGGAACTCGTCAAGCCGACACCACTCGGGCCGAAGCGCGCGCCGCCCGGCCCGGTGGTGATCTGGAATCTGGTGCGCCGCTGCAATCTCACCTGCAAGCACTGCTACTCGATTTCCGCCGACAAGGACTTCGCCGGCGAGCTCTCCACCGCCGAAGTGTTCCGCGTGATGGACGACCTCAAGGCGTTTCATGTGCCGGTACTCATCCTCTCCGGCGGCGAACCGCTGCTGCGTCCGGACATCTTCGACATCGGCCGCCGCGCCAAGGACATGGGCTTCTATGTCGGCCTCTCCAGCAACGGCACCCTGGTCGATGCGGAGAACGTGGCGAAGATCGCCGCCACCGGCTTCGATTACGTCGGCATCAGCCTGGACGGCCTGCGCAGAACCCATGACCGCTTCCGCCGCAAGGAAGGCGCTTTCGACGCCGCCCTGAACGGCGTGCGCCTGTGCCGCGACGCCGGCGCCAAGGTCGGCATCCGCTTCACCCTCACCCAGGACAACGCCGACGACTTCCCCGCCCTGCTCGCGCTCATGGAAGAGGAAGGCATCCACAAGTTCTACCTCTCGCACCTCAACTACGCGGGTCGCGGCAACAAGAACAGAAAGGATGACGCCCACCACCGCACCACCCGCGCGGCGCTGGATCGCCTGTTCGAACGCTGCTGGAGACAGGTGCAAGACGGGCAGGCACGCGAATACGTCACCGGCAACAACGATGCCGATGGCGCTTACCTGCTGCAATGGGTTCGCGAGCGATTCCCCGCGCGGGCGGAACATCTCCGCCAGAAGCTCGCGCAATGGGGCGGCAACGCTTCCGGCGTCAACATCGCCAACATCGACAACCTCGGCGTCGTTCACCCGGACACCATGTGGTGGAACTACCCGCTGGGCAATGTCCGCGAACGCCCTTTCTCGGAAATCTGGCAAGACGTCTCCGACCCCCTCATGGCCGGCCTGAAAAGCTCGCCACGCCCGGTGACCGGCCGCTGCGCCACCTGTGAATATCTTGCCCTCTGCAACGGCAACACCCGCGTGCGCGCCTGGCAGACCACGGGCGACTTCTGGGCGGAGGATCCCGGTTGCTACCTCGGCGACGAGGAAATCCATGTAGCGCCGGCTTTATGTCCCGAAGGGACGGTATCCTTTAGGGCCAGCCGGCCTGCCGGCGAGGGCGCCGGCGCTACAACTTCACTTGCGGGAGCCTGAGCATGAAATCACTGATTCCCATCCTTGCGGGTGCCATCGTGGGCCTGGCGCATGCCGCGCCCGACGCCGAAAAGCTCTACGAAACCCACTGTCTCTCCTGCCACGCACCCAATCGCCTGGGTGGCATGGGGCCGACCCTGTTGCCGGAATCACTGGCCCACCTGAAAAAACCGGATGCCGCCAAGGCCATTGCCGAAGGCCTGCCGGCGACCCAGATGCCGGCATTCAAGGACATTCTGAAATCCGACGAGATCAAGGCCCTGGCCGCGTGGATCTACACCCCGCCGAAACTGCCTCCGAAGTGGGACGCGGAAGACATCAAGGCATCTCGCATCGTCAACGCCGACGCCGTCGATCTGCCCGCCAAGCCGGTGTTCAAGGCCGACCCGATGAACATCACCCTGGTGGTGGAACACGGCGACCATCACATCACCGTGCTGGACGGCGACGTGATGGAACCCATCCTCCGCTTCCCCACCCGTTATGCCCTGCACGGCGGCCCCAAGTTCACCCCGGACGGGCGCTTCGTCTACTGGGCCTCGCGCGACGGCTGGATCACCAAATTCGATCTGTGGAACCTGAAAGTGGTGGCCGAGACCCGGGTCGGTATCAATACCCGCAATGTGGCTGTGTCCTCGGACGGCCGCTACGTGATGGCTGCCAACTATCTGCCGCATACGCTGGTGGCGCTGGATGGCAAGGATCTCTCCCTGGTAAAGGTCATCCCCGTGGTGGGCAACAACGGCAAGACCTCGCGCGTCTCGGCGGTCTACGACGCCCGTCCGCGCAACAGCTTCATCGCCGCGCTCAAGGACATCCCGGAAGTCTGGGAAATCCCCTATGACGGCCGCCCGGTTTACAAGGGCCTGGTACACGACTTCCAGAGCAAGGAGGCGATTCCCGAACCCGGCCCGCTGCCGGTGCGCCATATCGTGCTGGAGGATTACCTCGACGATTTCTTCTTCGACCAGAACTACGACTACATCCTGGGCGCCTCGCGCACCAGCCCCAAGGGTCAGGTCATTCACCTCGGCGCCGGTCGCAAGGTGGCGGAACTGGATCTGGCCGGCATGCCGCACCTGGGTTCCGGCATCACCTGGGATCGCAAGGACGCGGAGGGCAACATGCAGCGTGTGATGGCCTCGCCCAACCTGAAGGATGGCCTGATCTCGGTGATCGACATGAAGACGTGGAAAACCATCAAGACCATTCCCACCGAAGGCCCCGGCTTCTTCCTGCGCAGCCACGAGAACAGCCCCTATGTCTGGGCCGACGTGTTCTTCGGCAAGAACCGCGATGTCATGCACGTCATCGACAAGCAAACCCTGGAAATCGTCGCCAACCTCAAACCCATTCCCGGCAAGACCGCCACCCATGTCGAATTCGACCGCTACGGCAAATACGCCCTGGTTTCCATCTGGGAAATGGACGGCGCCCTCATCGTCTACGACGCCAACACACTCAAGGAAATCAAACGCCTGCCCATGAAGCGCCCGGTGGGCAAATACAACGTGTGGAACAAGACCCGGCTATCGGAAGGGACAAGCCATTGATTTGACATCAGTCAAGCCCGTGTCTCGACCCGGCGTGGGTGGAAACGTATCGTTCACCCCACACGCAAACCCTTCCTGGAGAAACCCCATGATGCAGAAAATGTTTGAAAGCAGTGAAAACTCCGCCGTCGTCGCCGCCGTCGCGATTTTCATCGTGTTCCACTTCGGCATGTTGTACCTGTTCGACATCGTCAAGATCTGAGCAAGCGCATTCCGAAAAACGGGGGCTCATGCCCCCGTTTTTCATTTGGAGTCGGTATTCGATACCGGCAGTCGGATGCCGCTTAAACACTCGCCTTGCGCAGGCGCAAGGCGTTGCTCACGACCGAGGCTGAACTGAAACTCATCGCCAGGGCGGCGATCAGCGGTGAGAGCAGCAGGCCGGTGAAGGGATACAGCACCCCGGCCGCGACGGGCACGCCCAGGGCGTTGTAGAGGAAGGCGAACATCAGGTTCTGGCGCATGTTGCGCACCGTCGCCTCGGATAGCCGGCGGGCGGTGGCGATGCCGCGCAGATCGCCCTTGACCAGCGTGACCTGGGCGCTGTTCATGGCCACGTCGGTACCGGTGCCCATTGCGATGCCGACGTCGGCACGGGCCAGCGCCGGAGCGTCGTTGATGCCGTCGCCGACCATGGCGACGACGCGGCCCTGGCCTTGCAGTTGCGCCACCAGGGTGTCCTTGTCCTCCGGCTTGACCTCACCGTGGATCTCCTCGATGCTGAGCTTGCGGCCCACGGCATTGGCTGTTGTCAGGCCATCGCCGGTGGCCATGACGATGCTCAGGCCGCCGGCGCGCAGGCTGTCCAGCGCTTCGAGTGTGGAGGTCTTGATGGGGTCGGAGACGGCGATGAGGCCAGCGGCCTGGCCGGCCACGGCCAGGAACATGACGCTGGCGCCCTCCAGGCGCAGGGCCTCGGCCTGATCTCCCAGCGGTCGCCAGTCGATCCCCTCTTCTTCCATCAGCGTGGTGTTGCCGATGCACACCGTCTTCCCGTCCACGACACCGCGCGCGCCGATCCCCGAAGCCGATTCGAAGCCCTCCGGCGTACTGAGCGGGAGTTCCAGGCGTCGCGCCTCGGCGACCAGTGCGTGGGCCAGAGGGTGTTCGCTGCCCTGGTCGAGGCTCGCCGCCACGCGCAACACTTCCTCCTCGTTCCAGCCGGGTGCCGCCACCAGGCCGTGAAACACGGGTTTGCCCTCGGTGAGGGTGCCGGTCTTGTCGACGATCAGGGTATCGACCCGGCGCAGGTTTTCGATCGCCGCCGCGTCGCGGAACAGGACGCCGTGGCTGGCGGCCTTGCCGGTGGCGACCATGACCGACATGGGCGTGGCCAACCCCAGGGCGCACGGGCAGGCGATGATGAGCACCGCAACCGCGTTGATGAGCCCGTAGGCCCAACTCGGCTGCGGCCCGAACAGCCCCCAGACGAGGAAGGTTAGGATCGCGGACGTCACCACGCCGACCACGAAATACCCGGCCACGACATCGGCCAGGCGCTGCATGGGCGCGCGCGAGCGTTGCGCTTCGCCGACCATCCGCACGATCCGCGCCAGTACCGTCTCGGCACCCACCTTGTCGGCGCGCATGACCAGGGCGCCGCCGCCGTTGAGGGTGGCGCCGATCAGGGCGTCACCGGCGGACTTGGTGATCGGCATGGGCTCGCCGGTAAGCATGGATTCGTCCACCGTGCTCGCCCCTTCCAGTACCACGCCATCCACCGGCACCTTCTCGCCCGGTCGCACCCGCAGGTGATCGCCGGGGTGTACCTGGGCCAGGAGAATGTCTTCCTCGCCACCGTCCTCATTCAGGCGCCGCGCGGTCTTGGGCGCCAGGCCCAGCAGCGCGCGGATGGCGGCGCCGGTTTCGGAGCGGGCCTTGAGTTCCAGTATCTGGCCGAACAGGGTCAGGGAGATGATGACGGCGGCGGCCTCGAAATAGACCGCGACCTGGCCTTCGATGCGGAACGACGCCGGAAACAGGCCGGGTGCCAGGGTGGCCGCGACGCTGTAGAGATAGGCCGCGCTGGTGCCCAGGCCGATCAGCGTCCACATGTTGGGGCTGCGGTCGAGGAGGGAGCGCGCGCCGCGCGTGAAGAACGGCCAGCCCGCCCAGAGCACCACGGGGCTGGCGAGGGCCAGTTCCACCCAGGGCCGCGCCGCGCCCAGGAGCGGGTCGAACAGGCCGCCGGACATGGCGATCGCCGTGACCAGCACGCTCAACGGCAGCGTCCGCCAGAAGCGGCGGCGGAAATCCAGGAGTTCGGGGTTGGCCGCCTCTTCCGCTGCGGGTTGCACGGGTTCCAGGGCCATGCCGCATTTCGGGCAGACGCCCGGAGCGGCCTGGCGGACTTCCGGGTGCATCGGGCAGGTATATTCGCCGGCCGGCGCAACGGCCACCTCCAGCTCCGGTTTCAGGTAACGCTGTGGGGCCGCCGCGAATTTATCCTGGCAGGAGCTACCGCAAAACCGGTAGGTATGCCCCGCGTATTCGACGTGATGCGGCGAATCCGGCTTGACCGCCATGCCGCAAACCGGGTCATGGCCTTCGCTCGTGGGCGGGCGCATCACCGGCCTGCATCTTCGTGGCTGCCGGCCCCGGGCGGGGGCGCCGAGCAGCAGGAATGCGGGGCGGATTTGGCATGTGCTTCCGCGTTGGCCCGAGTCCAGGCCAGGAAGGCATTACGAAGTTGTTTCAGCCAATCGAGCATGTCGTTCTCCTATGCGATGGCCGTGGCAAGGGCTGTGGCGCCGGCCCGCCCTTCCAGCCAGACGAATAAGCCGGCGAGCCCTGAAGGATACCGTCCCTGCGAAACATAACGCCGGCGCTACATGAAGCGCGTCCGGTTTCGCGGCCTAAGGCCAATCCGGGTTGAAACCACGCCTCGGTTTGCATAGCCGAACCCAGTATGGCCGACCGATGGCGACAGGTTCATGACCGGGAGATTACGAAAGTGTCATCCGAAGGATGGCGTTGGCTTCCCGGCAAGTTTCATTGCGTCCGGTTCAGAAATCGTGGTTCAGGCTGGCGCCCAGCCCCGCATTTGGGCTGGAGGGTGTCGTGCCGGCGTACAGATAAGCCAGCGCTTTCCAGTGGGGGGCGAGTCCACGCGTGAAGTGGAGTGTGATTTCGCGCTGGTCGCTCAAGGTGCTCAAGACCGACTGGCGCACATCCCACAGGATGCCCGCCGAGAAATCGCCGCCAAAGCGGTGCTGCAACCCCACCGAAGCGTAGGCCACATTGCGGTAATCGCTGCCTGCCGGCTTGCCCGTCCACTTGTAGCCCAGGCTGGCCATGAACGTGGTGTCGCCCGAGGTCTTGTAGGCATCGCACTGGAGCGACAGGTCGTTTTTGCCGGTGCCCAGGCCCTTTTCCGCGTCCGCCGTGGCGAACTTGATCCTGGTGGCCAGATCCAGCGCGAACTGCCGATCCGGGTCGAAATAGGCGTTGTAGCCCAAACCGGCCTGTACATCACCCAGCCCCGCGACCGTGCGCTGGGGGCCGGCCCCGGCGAGCGGAATGGCCATATTGCCCGAGGTATTGCCGATTACGTTGGCCGGGCCGCTGAGTTCGATGTAAGGCACCGTGAGCTTCAGGGTATACGGCCCGCTTTCATATTTGGCGGTCAGCGGCAGGAACAGCATCTCGATGGCTTCGCCGCCACCGTACTTGCCGCTGCTGTAGTCGAACCCGGCTGCAAGGGTCGGGCCATCCCCGGCATGAGCCGGGAGAGTGGACAGGGCGAGCAGCGCGGCGGCAAGAAGTTTACGCACGGGAAAGCAACGGCCGCGTCATGGCCGCCCTGGATGCACGGGATGAACAGGAATATCACGCATGGGAAGGAAGGGCCGGATAGCCTCCGGCCGCATGATTTCCGGCCTTTGAAAATCCGGGTGCGGAACCATGAAGGGTTCGATGCCGGGCTGCATCGGCTTGTCGCCGGGGGACGACGGATGGATGCCTCCTCCCACGGGGCGGGCCGGAGTTTCCGGGTAGACCCGTTCGGCGACGATACGGCCGTCCGGCGCCATTCGCGCCGAAACCTGTATTCGACTGCCTGGCTCGGGCGGCGCGCCGGCTTCGCCGTCGAATACACCCGGCAACCAGGTCATGGCGATGCCGTCCACATTCAGCGCATGGCCGCTCGCTTCGCGCACATAGCCTTGCAGATTCAGCGTTCGTATCGGCCGTACGAACGCCGTGGCGGGATCGACCCGCACGGTATCGGCGAGCAACACACCCCGCGACAGGCGCCCGCGCACCTGAACTTCGACTCCGGCCCGGGGCGGGCGGGCGCCGGCGGGCACCCTGATCTCCTGTTCGCCGATGTGGAAGCCGTTTTCCGAGAGACCGCCGACCGGCCCGGTGATGCGCTCGCCGCCGCCCCCACGCAGGCGGGCCACGCGGGTGGCGACGATCTCGCCATCGGGCTGGCGGTTGCCGCTAACGAGCAGCCGATCCCCGATGTGGATGGATCGCATGGCCTCCTCCGGCAGGCGCAGGGTTTGCCCAAGGATGCGCAAGGTGCCGGCGCCGATGTTCAACTGTTCCACCGGCCCCGCCAGGGCATGCAGCACCGAGATGGCTTCGGCCTGGTAGGTATGCTCGTCCGCAGCCGGCCGGGCGGTGACCGTGACGATCTGCCCCAGCGCCAGTTCACCGGCGCGCGCCGCCAGCCCATCCACATGGGTCGGGGTATCGCTGTCGTACTGAATCCGCTGGCCGTTTACGCAGATGCTGCCATAGCCGGCGATAACACCGATGATGCCGGTGCCGCCGATGCCCTCCTCACCGCCACCGTGGCCGGTGCCGCCGATGCCATCCCCGCCGTGGCCGGTGCCGCCGATGCCTTCGTCGTCCCCGGAAGGCGTTTTCGCCTCCGCGAGGGCGAGTACCGGCCCCGCTACCCAGCGCTTGCCGATACAGGGGTTGGCGGCGAACCCGGCGCCGGAGAAGACGAGCGCGGCGAGCAGAAGGAGGGCGCCCGGCCAGGCGCGCTCAGATTCGCGGCTTCGGGTCATGCGTGGCCTGCTCCGTGCTGTAGAAATAAATGCCGAAGGTCATGCGCAGCCCGCCACCAACCCGCGACTTTTTCAATTCCCGCGCCCGCCGGTTGATGGTGTGCAGAGCGTCCATGCCCAGCCGCTCGGACAGATCGGCCAGCTCCGCGATGGCGGCCGGATCCAGGCCGCCGGAATAGACGATGCGATCAAGAAACGGCGGCTGTCCATCGAGGACGTTGTGGGTGGCTGCGGCCATGTGATCGTGCAGATTGCGGCCAAGGTAGAAGACTTTTTCATCGAATCCCTTTTCCGGCACGAACGCGCCGGTACGCAGCACGACCCGATCCGCCGCATCCACTTCCACCAGGCCCAGGCGCAGCCATTCGTCCAGCACCGCGCGCGCGCGGATGTCCTTGGATTCCTCCTCCACCAGGCGCTCGAACGAGGGGCCACCATCGGCGGCGAACCTGGGCAGGGGGCGCGGACGCCCCGCCTCGTCCAGGTAATCGCCGGTGCCGCACCAGCGCGCCACCAGCCGGGCGCCGAACGACACGTTGGGCGGCGGCGTGTCGGCGTCCTCCGGCTGACTCGCCAGGCGGCGCACATCCTTGCGATGCACGCCGGTGAGCAAACTCAGGCGGCTATCGGTCTGGCGCTTGCCCGCCAAGGTGAAATCGCTGGCGGCGACGTCCAGGTAGATGGATTTCAACAGGTTGGCGAGATAGGGGTAGGTGACGCCCTTGGCCAGAAGCAGACGCACCAAGGGCCGCAACAAGTGCGTGAGGGCACGTACCAGCGCCGAATTCACCGCCAGCCCCGGTGCCGAGCCGGGCAGCGCCTGATTGGAAGCTTCGGGGTTCATGCGGCAAGTATCGCATGACTGCGTGGGAATATTTCCCAACAATCATTGACATGGGAAATTTTCCCGCATATCGTGCAACCCAGATGTTGTGGGAATATTTCCCGCCGACAAGACAAACGGATTTGCCCTTGAAATCACCCGAGTTCAAAGGCACGAGGAGAAAGGGCGGTGTCATTGAAAGATCACAACGAAGTGGACGGCATGCCGCCGTCCCGGTTTCCCTCGGCCGAAATCCTGTCCATGCTGGCGATCTCGAATAGCGGTTTTGTCTTCGACCCCGTCTCCGGCGCCAGTTACACGGTGAATGCCAGCGGCCTGGCGATACTCGACCTGCTGCGCGGCGGCTGCGCCGGGGTGGAGGAAGCCGTCGGCAAGCTTGGCGAGGCGTTCGACGCCCCCGCAGGCGTGTTGGAGCGCGATGTGATCGAATTCGCCGCTCGTTTGCGCGCCCTCTTCCGGTGAGCGCCCGCCACGCGCTGACCGTCGCGGTCACCGGCATCAACGCGCGGGCGGACAACCCCGGGCCGGGCCTGGCGGTGGCGCGTTGCCTCAAGGAGTCGGCGCACCTGGACGTGCGGGTGGTCGGATTGGCCTATGACGCTTTCGACCCCGGCCTCTATCTGCCCGAGTGGTGCGACGCGGCGTATCTGCTGCCCTACCCCTCCGCCGGCGAAGAGGCGTTCATGGCGCGGCTGGCCGAATTGCACGAAACCACGGCGTTCGACGTGCTGATTCCCTGCCTGGACGCGGAATTGCCGATCCTGGCGCGGCTGGCCCCCTGGCTGGAAGAACGCGGCATCGTGGCCATGCTGCCCACGGTGGAGCAGATCCGCCTGCGCGCGAAGGATCGCCTGGCCGATCTGGCGCGCGAGGCGGGCATTGCCTGCCCGGAGACGAAAAGCCTGTTCCGCGAAGATTTTTTCCATGCCTGCTCGGGCGAGGGCTGGCATTGGCCGCTGGTGGTGAAGGGCTTGTTCTATGACGCCAAAGTGGCCCACGGCCCGGCGGAAGCGGTGGCGGCGTTCCGGCGCATCGCCGGGGAATGGGGGCTGCCGATACTGGCGCAGCAATTCTCGCCGGGCGAGGAGATCAACCTCACGGGGCTGGGCGATGGCGAAGGCCGTCTGGTGGGCGCGGTGATGATGAAAAAGCGCGCGCTGACCGACAAAGGCAAGGCCTGGGCGGGCATTTCCATCCATGACACGGCCCTGCTCGACGCCGCGCGCCGCCTGGTGGCCGCCACGCGCTGGCGCGGCCCGCTGGAAGTGGAGGTGATGCGCGCCGCCGACGGCACGCTCTCCCTCATCGAAATCAACCCGCGCTTTCCCGCCTGGGTCTATCTCTCCGCCGGCGTCGGCCGCAATCTGCCCGAGACCCTGGTGCGCCTCGCCCTGGGCGAAACCCTGGCCGAATTGCCGCCCGCCCCGGCGGGCACCCTGTTCATCCGTTATGCCCTGGAGGCCATCGTGCCATTGTCGGATTTCGATGCCGTGGTCACCCAAGGGGAGCGCGGCTGAGATGCAAGCAACCATGAAAAAACCCTGGATCACCCCCACCCTGGTCGCCCACGGCGGCGGCCTCAACAAGTTCGGCGCGACGCGCCACCACCAGGTCACAGAGCGCATCGCCGAGGTTCCGGTGGCGGATCTGGCGCGCCGATTCGGCTCGCCGCTGTTCGTGCTGTCCGAGGCGCGCCTGCGCGAGAACGCCGCCCGGCTCAAGGCCGCCTTCGCGCACCGCTGGCCGAAGATGGTTCACGCCTGGTCCTACAAGACCAATTACCTGGGCGCGGTGTGCAACACCCTGCATCAGGAGGGCTACATCGCCGAAGTGGTCTCCGCCTTCGAATACGAGAAGGCGCGCGGCCTGGGGGTGCCGGGCGAACGCATCGTCTTCAACGGCCCGCACAAGCCGCGCGTGGCGCTGGAGCGGGCGGCTCGGGAAGGCGCGCGCATCCACATCGACAACCTGGACGAGCTGTATCTGCTCGAAGAAGTGGCCGAGGGCCTGGACATGACGGTGCCGGTGGCGATCCGCCTCAATTTCGATACCGGTTTCAGCGACCCCTGGAGCCGCTTCGGCTTCAACCTGGAATCCGGCCAGGCCCTGGACGCGGCGCGCCGGGTGGCGGACAGCCCGCGCCTGAAGCTGACCGGCCTGCATACCCATATCGGCACCTTCGTCACCGACCCGCGCGCTTACGCCGCCGCCGCCGGCATCCTGTGCGCGTTCATGGATACCGTGGAGGCGGAAACCCGCGCGGTGATCGAATACCTGGATATGGGCGGCGGCTTTGCCTCGAACAACGCTCTACAGGGGGTCTATCTGCCGCCCGAGCAGATCGTCCCGGCGCCGGAGCAATACGCCGAGGCGATTTGCGACGCCCTCATGGCCGGCACCCGCGCCCGCGAAGCGCGGGGGCGGGCCAAGCCCACCCTGATCCTGGAAACCGGGCGCGCCGTGGTGGACGACGCCGAGTGGCTCATCGCCGGCGTGGTGGCCAACAAGCGCCTGCCGGACGGGCGGCGCGGCGTGGTGCTGGATGCCGGGGTCAATGTCCTGTTCACGGCCTATTGGTACCACCACGACGTGCGTCCGGTGCGCTGGCCGGACGGCATCGCCGAGGAGACCGTGTTGTACGGCCCGCTGTGCATGAACATCGACATCATGCGCCAGAGCATCCAGTTGCCGCCGCTGGCCCTGGGCGACAAATTGGTCTTCCACCCGGTGGGCGCTTACAACAACACCCAGTGGATGCAGTTCATCGAATACCGCCCGGCGGTGGTGATGGTGATGCGCGACGGCGGCGTGGAAGTGGTGCGGGAACGGGAAGACCTGGCTTGCGTGACGCGGCAGGAACGCATCCCGGCGCGGCTGGCCCAGCCTTTCGGGAAGCCGTAGGAGAACCGCCCCGTGAGAACGGTTCCGATCCGCCTGGCGGCTGGCTGGCTTTCCGCCCATGCCGGTGTGCTCTACGCGGAGAACCGCGCGGCCAGCCTGTTGTGCGTGGCGGCCTCGGCGCTGTATCCGCGCGTGCTGCTCGGGGGCCTGGCGGCGCTGCTGCTGGCGCAGGCGTGGATTCTGGCCCTGGGCCTGGCGAATATCGCGCGCCCCGGCATACGCATCAATGCCCTGCTCACCGGCCTGGCCCTGGCCGCGTTGTGGGCACCGGACGGAGCATGGTGGCTGATCTTTCCCCTGGCGGTCTCGCTCGGTGTGCTGTTCAGCGTGACCCTGGGCGAGTGGCTGTGGCGGGCCGGCAGCCTGCCGGCCCTGTCGTTGCCGTTCAGCCTGGCCGTCTGGGCCGCCCTGCCGGTGCTGGGCGGCATGGCCCCGGCCATACCCGAGTTGCCCTTTCCCCTTGCGGCCGATCACCCGCTCTCCGCCTTCCTCTCCAGCCTGGGCTGGATCTTCCTTTCGCCGCATCCCGTTTCCGGCGCACTGGTGCTGGCGGCCCTGCTCGCCACTTCGCGCTGGCTTGCCTTGCTGGCGGTCGCGGGTTACGCGGTGGGCCAGGCCGCCATGTCCGTGCTGGCCCCCGAGTCCGCCGGGCCGGGCCTGGCCTTCAACTTTCCCTTGGCGGCGATGGCAGTGGGGGGGGTGTACTGCCTGCCGGGCCTGGGCAGTTTCGTTCTCGGCATGGTCGCCGCGCTGCTCGCGGCCCTCGCCGCCGCCGCTTTCGCCCAGGTCTTCCTGGGCAGCGGCGCGCCGGCGCTGTCGGCCCCCTTCGTCGCCGCCGCCCTGCTCATCCTGGCGGTGGCGCGCCACGCCCGCCGAGGCGTGACCCCCATGCTGGCCCACCCGGCCCTGCCAGAGCGGCACGCCGAGGCCGCGCGCCTGGCGGAGAGCCGCCTGGGGGCGCCGGGCAGCCTGCCGCTGGCCCCCCCGTTCCTGGGGCAATGGCAGGTCTATCAGGGCTTCGACGGCGCCCATACCCATCGCGGCCCCTGGCGACACGCCCTGGATTTCTTCCTCTCGCGGGAGGGCAAGAGTTATCGCGGCGAGGGCGAGCGCCTCGACGACTACCTGTGTTGGGGCCTGCCGGTCGTAGCACCCATCGCGGGCGAGGTCGTCGCGGTTCGCGATGGCCTGCCCGATAACTCGCCGGGGCAGGTGGCAAGCCGGGTGGAGCAAGACGCCAACTGGGGCAACCATGTCGTCATCCGCGCTGCCTCCGGCCCGCATGTCTGGCTGGCGCATCTGCGCCAGGGCAGCGTGGGGGTGCAAGCGGGCGCCTGGGTGCGCCTGGGCGAGGTGGTGGGCGCCTGCGGCAATTCCGGCCGATCGCCGCAGCCGCATTTGCATCTGCACGTACAACCCGGCCCCGAGGCGGGGGAGGTGAGCCTGCCGTTTCACCTCGACAACATCCTCACAAGCGATGAAGCGAGTGGCCATCGCTGGCATCTGGCCCATGTGCCAGGCCGGGGGAAAAGCGTGGCGAGCGCCGTGCCGGAAACGGCATTGGCCCGCGCACTGACCCTGCCGGTGGGGCGCCGCCTGGGTTTCGAGGTGCGCGCGGGGGCGAGTGAATGGCGCCCCTGGCAGGTCGAAGCCACCTTGACCCTGGCCGGGCAGGTGCGTCTGTCCAGTGAACACGCCGACATCGCCGCCGTCAGCGGCCCCCACGCCTTCGCCCTGTATGACCGGCGTGGCGGCAAAGACCCGTGGCTCGATCTGTTCGCCCTGGCCCTGGGCCTCACGCCTTTCGCGGAAGCTGCGGAAAGCTGGGCGGATGCCCCGCCCGCGCGGCTGTTCCCCATGCGTTTGCCCGCCCGCCTGTTCCTGTGGGCCTTCCGCCCGCTGGGATGCAGCCTGGCAAGCCGATACCGCCGCAGCCGCGCGGCCTGGGGCTGGCGCCAGATCGGGCGGCATGAACTCAGCCTGCTGCCGGGCTGGCGCGAAACGCTGGAAACCGAAGCCGAATTCACGCCAGACGGTCAATTCCGTCGCCTTGCCGCCCGTCTGGATGGGCTCACCCTGGAAATGCGCCAGGTCTTTCTCGCTCAGAAGCCGGACGAGGGCATCCCCGCCTGGCGGGTGAGCATGCCTCCCCCCCCTGTTTCCCCACCCCCCCTGAAAGGAGCAACACCATGACCCGTCTCGTTCGTACCACCCTGGGAATGACCTCTCTGCTGCTTGCCGGCACCGCCTGCGCGGCGGGAGAGTGGAGCCCCAGCCTTGGCGCCCAGGCCGCCTATGGCGCCTATTCCGGCTCACAGTTGCGCGACAGCTTCAGCAGCTATGGGCTCATCCTGTCTTCCGACTACCTGGAAAAAGGCGGCCTCACGCTTGGCTTGAACCATACCGATCTCGCTGCCAAGGGCGGCGCGCAAAACATCCGCCAGAACGCCCTGTTCGCCAGCGGGCGCATCCACGCCACGCCGGACAAACTGGCGGGGCGCCTGACCGCCCGTCTCGATCTGCACGCCATCGACAACAATGACACCAGCCGCGATAGCGACAGCGTGACCGCCATCGCGCCGCAGGTGAGCTATCTCTCGTTCGACAAAAAGCACTACTACGACCTGGGCTATGCCCACTCCTCGTACAAGAACGCCCTGTCGGTGAACCAGTGGACGCCCACCGTGGGTTTTGGCCTGAACGAAGGCACGGACTGGGTGCTGTTGCGCGGCTGGCTGATCGACCCCTCCAATGCGGCGCGCGCCCAGGGCAAGAGTTCGACCCGCGGCCTGGAGGCGAAGTGGACGCACTGGCTGGCCGCCAACGCCGCGCGCGTCGACAACGTGAAACTGGGGCTGAACCTGGGAGAGCGCATCTATGCCGTGGACCCCGACGCCGGCAGCGTGGCGAATCTGGCGGACATCCAGCGGGGCGGCTTCAACCTGGGGGCGGAATGGAAACTGGGCCAGGGCATGAGCCTGCTTGCCTTGGCCGGGCAGGATCGTTTCCGTAATGCCACCCTCGCCAACGACTACCGCCTGAACTACGCCTATCTCTGGGTGTCCGGGCAATGGTAAGGCGGGAAGACACCATGAAACGCCTCGCCACCCCCCTGCTCGCCCTGTTCTGCCTGACCGCGCAGGCGGACGAGGGCGCCTGGCAGAAATCCTACGTCCTGGAAGCCGCCGGCAAATACGCCGATGCCGAAGGGGTGCTCAACGCCCTGGCCAACGGCCCCGACGCCGATTTCGCCCTGATGCGCAGCGGCTGGCTCGCGTATCGCGATGGCAGCTACAACGAGGCCGTCACGCACTATCAGCGGGCGTTGGAACGCAATCCGAAATCCCTGGAAGCGCGCAACGGCATCACCCTGCCCCTGCTGGCACAACAACGCTGGCGCGAGGCCGCCATGTACGCGCGCCAGACCATCGCGGAATCGGCCTGGGATTACACCGCCCATGTGCGCCTGCTGGTGGCCGAGGAGGGCCTGCGCGACTGGCGCGGCATGGCGGAACACGCCAAGCACCTGGCCGAGCGTTACCCGGCGGACGCCACCGCCTGGGTCTACCTGGCCCGCGCCCAGGCCTGGCTGGGCAATGTGCGCGAGGCGGGAAACGCCTACCGCCGGGTGCTGGCCCGCTACCCTGGACAGGCGGAGGCAGCCGCGTATCTGGCAAAAAATGGGGCGGGCTAGCGTAGGGTCATGGCGAAGTGGACGCATGCCCTTGTGGCGCTGGCGTCTCGCCGGCCAGTTCTTCCAACCAGAAGAACGAGCCGGCGAGACGCCGGCGCTTACATCAAGGCTCCAGGGAGCGCCGCTCGATGTCGTGCCAGACGGCGTAGACGCCATCCGACCAGAGCGACTTGATGTAAACGATCACATCGTCGATCCGGGCGTCCGTGAGGGCGTCCTTCCACGCCGGCATGTTGCCGGTGCCGCCCGGGCTGCCGTACTTGATGACCCGATGCAGCAACTGCGTGGGGTGGTGCCAGGCGTGGGCGGAATCGTTCAGCGGCGGCGGCGGGTATTTGCCATCCGGCCCCTTCACCCGCCAGTCGCCGGCCTGACCCCGGCCCTCGGGGCCATGACAGGCCTGGCAATACTGTTGATATGTGGCCTTGCCCCGGGCCACCTGGGCCGAGTCGAACTGGCGCGCGACCTTGGGGGGCGGCCAGTTGCCGGCCAGGGAGGGTGGCGCGGCCGGCGCTGCGGCTACCGGGAGCTTCGATTCACTCGCCGTCTGCTGGCCGCAGGCGCTCAGGGAGAGCAGTAGCAGCGTGGTTGGCAGGAACTTCGGCATGACGCTGTTTTCTCCATTCCGCGTGAAATCCAGGGCGCGCCGAGGATGGTGCTTACGCCTTGAGGCTGTCCCGGACGCGTTCCAGACGAGAGCGCACTTCCTGGCCCAGTTCATGGATCTCCGGCCTGTCCACCAGTCGCAGTACCGCCGCCGGGTCCATGAAGGCGACGGTGACGCCGCCATCCCCCTCGCGCACCACGACATTGCAGGGGAGGAGCAATCCGATGTCCGGTTCGGCGGTGATGGCCTGGTGGGCCAGCGGTGGGTTGCAGGCGCCCAGGATGCGATAGGCGCGTCCCTCCACACCCAACTTGGCCTTCAGGGTGGCCTGGACGTCGATGTCGGTGAGGATGCCGAATCCTTCCGACCTGAGCGCCTCGGTCACCCGCTGAACCGCCGTGTCGAAGGGGATGTCCAGCGTGATCGAAAATCCATACATGGTGTGCTCCTGGCTGTTTGAAACATGAGGAATCGGCGTGGCGGGCCGCTCCCGGTAGTGGATCATCGGCCTCAGCCCTCAAGGTCGGCGCGACGTTTCTGGTACTCCTCGCGCTCAATCTCGCCACGGGCGTAGCGTGCTTCCAGAATTTCCAGGGCGGTTTTTTCCCGGCGTTCATCCCTGCCGCCGGAGTAACGGCGGAACAACAGAACAAGCAGAACAAGCGGCACGATCCAGACCAGGATCATGCCAAAGCCGCCCAGACCCATTCCGAAATGGTCAACTCCGTACATGGTGTGATCTCCTGTCTGGTTTCAATTCCGCTCGTCAGCGGCCTTATTTTCCCGGCATGCCCGTACCGCCACCCATACCGCCGCCCATGCCCGGGCCCATACGCATCTGCATCATTTCCATGCGCTTTTCCATCATTTCCATGCGTCTGCCCATCATGTCATCCTGACCAGCCATGCCCATGCCCATGCCGCCACCCATGCGCTGCATCATCATCTGCATCATGTCCATGCGCTTTTCCATCATGTCCATGCGCCTGGCGGTCAGGTCGTCCTGGCCAGCCATGCCCTGACCCATCATGCCCATCATGCCCATGCCGCCTTTGCCACCCATCATGCCCTTGCCGCATTTATCACCCATCATGCCCATGCCACCCTGCATGCCCTGACCGGACATGCCCATGTCCATGCCCCCCATGCCTCCCTTGCCCATCTTGCAATCCTTGCCCTTCTGGCCCTGGCCCATCATGCCTTTCATCATTCCCGATCCCATCATGCCGCCACCTTGCATCTGGCCGGGGCCCATGCCTTGCATCATGGCCTCCACGTCTTTCAACTGGGCATCCATCAACTTCATGCGCTTGTCGGCATCCTGGGTGGAGCGCATTTCCAGCATGCGCGCCTGCATGGTCTGCATTCGATCCGCCGCTGCGGGCGTGGCGGTTTCGGCGGCGGCCGCCGCCACTGGGGCCGCATCGGGATGATGTCCACTATGTTCGTCCTTGGCCGCGTCAGCGGCCAACAGGGCGGTCGGCATGGAAAGGGCGCCGGCCAGGGCCAGCATCAGGGTGGTGCGTTGCATGGTTTTCATGAAAATCTCCTTACGTGGTGGGTCATTGAACAACTTCGATTTGAGTGACGGTCAGCTTGCCGTTCACCTGATCGGCGCGGAAGCGAACGTTGTCGCCAAGCTTCACCCGGTCGAGGAAGGCGGGGTCTGTGACCCGGAAGATCATGGTCATGGCGGGCATGTCCAGATTTTCCAGGGGGCCGTGGCGCAGAGTCATCTTGCCCTGGGCCTTGTCGATCTTTCTCACCATGCCTTCGGAAAGTGGAAAGGACATGGCGCCGTGGTCCATGCCGGGCCGATCCATTCCGGCGTGGGTCATGTTCATGCCGGCATGCCCGGAGGAATTGTCGGCCCAGGCAGGCAGGCTCATGGCGAGGCTCAGGATCAGGGCGGGGAAGGTTCGTTTCATGTGGAAACTCCTTTCAGTAGCTTGCGTAGATTTGAGTCGATCCGTCCCGGTTGACGAGCAGGACGTCGTAATGTTCCCGGTAATTGCCCATCTCCATGCCGGGGGAACCCAAGGGCATGGCGGGCACCACCAGGCCACGGGCATTGGGCTTCTCTTTCAGCAGGCGCTTGATTTCCCTGGCTGGCACATGGCCTTCCACCAGGTAGCCGTTGACCTCGGCGGTGTGGCACAAGCCCTGCCCGGGTGGCACACCCAAGCGGTATTTGTGTTGCGCCACATCATCGGTGTTGTGGGCGCGCACCGTGAAGCCGTTGGCTTGCATGTGCTCGACCCACTGGCCGCAACAGCCACAGGACGGGCTCTTGTAGACATCCATCACGGGCTGACCGGCCCAAACCGGGGTGGAGAGCGCGGCGGCGAGGATCAACGCGGGAAACTGGATTTTCATCGGATTCCTCCTGCAATTCGGATCAAGTATGGCAAGCGGCGACTGTCGCCAGCCTGACCGGACGATGACAATTCCGTCATGTCCGGGAGTGCGCGCCGGGCAAAGGGGTAGGCCAGGTCGGCGCACGGTTGGAGCGGTGGGCAGCGATAAAGCCGCAATCCGCCCCACGCTGCTGCTCCCGTCGCCCCCTGGCATGTCGCGCGTGGCCAGTCATGGATGTTGCATGTGGCCGGAAGGTTTCACCGCCGTCATCGTGTGTTCATCGGCGGCCGGCCCGGCCTGGCGTTCCGCCGGCAACGGCTCGCCGGTCCATTCCCGGGCCACCGTGCCCTCGGGGTGCGGATACCAGCCCGGATCGCTGTAGTCGCCGGGTTTCACGTCGTCATGCACCTTCACCACGGTGAACATGCCGCCCATTTCCACCGGGCCGAACGGCCCCCGTCCGGTCATCATGGGCAGGGTGCTGTCGGGCAGCGGCATTTCCATGTCGCCCATATCCGCCATGCCGGTGGAGCCCATTTCCATGTAATCCGGTAGCAGTTTGCCGATCTTCTTGCTGATGTCGCGCTGCTTCACGCCGATCATGGTCGGCACGTCATGGCCCATCGCGTTCATGGTGTGGTGCGACTTGTGGCAGTGGAAAGCCCAGTCGCCGGGATTGGTGGCATCGAACTCGAAGGCGCGCATCTGGCCGACGGCCACGTCCGTGGTCACCTCCGGCCAGCGCGCGGATTTCGGCACCCAGCCGCCATCGGTGCCGGTCACCTCGAAATCGACGCCGTGCAGATGCAGCGGATGGTTGGTCATGGTCAGGTTGCCGGAGCGGATGCGCACCCGATCGCCGGTGCGGCAGACCAGTGGGTCGATGCCGGGAAACACGCGGCTGTTCCAGCACCACAGGTTGAAGTCGAGCATGGTGTTGATCTTGGGCGTGGCGGTGCCGGGTTCGATGTCGAAGGCATTGAGCAGGAACACGAAATCGCGATCCACGCGCATGAATTCCGGATCCTTGGGGTGGACGATCAGCATGCCCATCATGCCCATCGCCATCTGCACCATCTCGTCAGCGTGCGGGTGGTACATGAAGGTGCCGGGTTTGTTCAGGGTGAATTCGTAGACGAAGGTCTTGCCCGGCTTGATCTGCGGCTGGGTCAGGCCGCCGACGCCATCCATGCCGTTGGGCAACACGATGCCGTGCCAGTGTACGGCGGTGTGCTCCGGCAGCTTGTTGGTGACGAAGATGCGTACCCGGTCGCCTTCCACGCATTCGATGGTGGGGCCGGGGCTGGAGCCGTTGTAGCCCCACAGATTGGCGGTCATGCCCGGCGCCAGTTCGCGCACCACCGGCTCGGCGATCAGGTGGAATTCCTTGACCCCGTCCTTCATGCGCCAGGGCAGCGACCAGCCGTTGAGCGTCACCACCGGGTTGTAGGGCCGGCCCTCCCTGGGATGCAGGGGCGGCTGCGTGGCCGGGTTGGTGAAGATGGCGGCCTCGGGCAGGCTGGCGGCCCCGGCCTTGCTGACCAGTCCGGCACCCAGTACTGCGGCGCCGGAGTTACGCAGAAATTGTCGGCGATCCATAGTGAGTCTCTCCTCTTAGTGGCCGGCGCCGGCATCGCCGGACGGACCCGTTGTGGCGGCCAGGCTCATCGCGCCGGCGCCCTCGCCGTTCTGGCTCATTTGCAGATTGCTTTCCGCGACCCAGAAATCCTTCTGGGCCTGGATCGCGGCGTTAACGCCGGCGATTTGCTGGCGGGCGTCGGCCAGGACATCCCAGACGCCAATCAGCATGCCGTTGTAGCGCAGCATGGTTTCCTCGGAGATGCTCTTGCGCAGCGGCACGATTTCATCCCGGTAGCGCCGCGCCAGATCGAAAGCCGCGCGGTAGGTGGCATAGCTGTCGTTCACTTCCGATTCCGCGTTGACGGCGGTCTCGGCCACCCGGTGCAGGGCCTGGGCGTAGAGCGCCTCGGCCTTGGCGGTGCGCGCGTCGCCCGAGTCGAATATGGGCAAGACCAGTTCGATCTCGTAACCGCGCAGGTGCGGGCCGCCGCTGGCGCTCTTGTTCAGATAGCTGGCATCCAGCACGTTGACGAAACGGGTCGCCTTGGTGAGGCCGAGGCTCTTGGCCAGTCCATCGGTTTCCAGCCTGGCCATGCGCAAATCCAGGCGGCTTTCCAGGGCCTTCTGAACGATGTCCCGCTCCGGCAGCAGGCTGGCGGGCAGGTTGGGCAGGCGATCCGGCAAGGTGAATTTGCGTTGCGCGCCGGAAAGCCCCAACTGCCGGATCAGACGCTCGCGCGCGTTGGCATCGTTCCGCCGGGCGCGCGCCGACTCGGCACCCATCTCGGCGTGGAACAACTGCTCACGCTGCTGGCGTAGCCGGCTGAAATTGCCCGCGTCCGCCATCCGCTTCGCCAGTTCGGCGGCGGCCTCGGCGGCGCTACCGGCCTGTTCCTGGTATTTCGTGGCCTGGCGCGCCGCCACCGCCGAAAAGTAGGCCTGGCGCGCGGTTTGCGCGAGACGCAGCACCTCGCCGGCCACGGCGAGCTGCGTGGTCTCGAAGTGGCGCCGCTCGATCCCGCTGCGGGTGGACAGGGTGAACAGGCCCATCAGGTCGAACAAAAACTTCCGCTCGAATTCCACATCGCCGCCCCCCGCCAGCCGGGTAAAGCTGAAGCCGGGATTGCGCAAGCGGCCGGCCTGAACGAGATCGGCCTCGGCGATGCCCAGTTCCGCCAGGCTGGCCTGCAGGCCGCGATTGTTCAGGATGGCGATCCTGACCACGCTGTCCGCGTTCAGGGGCTCGCCCAACAGGCGTTTCACCTCGTCCGCGACTTGTTCCGTGCGGGTGACCTCGGGGGTGATCGCCATGCGCTCCCGGGTGATCTCCGTGACCTTGTCCAGGCCGCCGTCCGGACTGAAGGTGGCGCACCCCCCGAGAACGGAAACGCCCAGCAACAGCGCGGGCAGTTTGAGTGGTTGAACGGACATTGCAATCCTCCTTTTCAGGCGCGGCAAGCGCGCGCCGAGGCCCCGAATACTGCCCGACACGCGCGGACGCCAAGCTGACGTGGAGATTACAAAGCCGTCATGTTTGAGCGCGCCGACTGTGGCAGCATGGCGCGTGCTTGTAGCGCCGGCTTCCAGCCGGCTGGAAACCGGCGCTACAAAGGTCAACCGAGGTTTGCCAGATGAAAATCCTCATCGTCGAAGATGAGCCCAAGACGGGCGATTACCTGAAGCAGGGCCTCGGCGAGGCCGGCTTTGTCACCGATCTGGCCCGCGACGGCTGGGAAGGGCTGGAACTGGCCAGGGATGGGCAGTACGACCTGTTGATCCTGGATGTGATGCTGCCCGGCCTGTCCGGCTGGCAAGTGCTGGAAGGTGTGCGGCGGGCCAATCTGAAACTGCCGGTTCTGTTTCTATCCGCCCGCGACCAGGTGGAAGACCGGGTCAAGGGGCTGGAAATGGGCGCCGACGATTATCTGGTCAAGCCTTTCGCCTTCACCGAACTTCTCGCCCGTGTACGCAACCTGGCGCGGCGTGGCCACGGCGCCCTGGAGTCCGGCCTGCTCCAGGTGGCCGATCTGGAACTTGACTTGTTGCGCCGCCGGGTTGCTCGCGGTGGTCATCGCATCGACCTCACCGCCAAGGAATTCGCCCTGCTGGAGCTGTTCATGCGCCGTCATGGCGAGGTGCTGCCGCGTTCCCTGATCGCCTCCCAGGTCTGGGACATGAATTTCGATTCCGACACCAATGTCATCGACGTGGCGGTGCGCCGGCTGCGCCTCAAGATCGACGAGGGGCACAGCCTCAAGCTCATCCATACCGTGCGTGGCATGGGCTACGTGCTGGAAGTGGCCAGAGAGGGCCGGACGCCGTGAAAGCCTTGTCGCTGACCAGCCGGATCAGCCTGCTGTTCGCGGCCACTGCGGCGGTCGTTCTCCTGGCGACCGGCTATTTCCTGACACGGGCGGTGGAGGCGCATTTCCTGGAAGGCGACCGCCACGAGATCGA
This sequence comes from Hydrogenophilales bacterium, assembly GCA_023258975.1. Taxonomy (GTDB): domain Bacteria; phylum Pseudomonadota; class Gammaproteobacteria; order Burkholderiales; family Thiobacillaceae; genus PFJX01. The sequence goes on from JAHFRD010000009.1 coordinate 34,096, forward strand.
GGGCAAACTGGAACTGATACGCCACCTGCTGCAACGCGTCGACCGACACGAAGCCCTCGACCGGTTGCCCAAGCAACTCGATGACGCCCTGGTCGGCCATCATGGCCTGTCCGTGGCGGTGGTGGACGCGAGCGGCGGCATCTGGTTCGCCACCTCCGGCGCCGGCTTCCCGCATGCGCTCCTGCCAAGGCGGGATTGCGGCAAGCCGCCCGACACGGTGACCTGTCTGGATGAAACCCTGCGGCAATGGCGCCAGGACGGGCACGACTACCGAGGCCTGGTGGCGCCGATGCGGACGGGCAATGGCGAGCATCAGAGTGTCGCGGTGGCGCTGGAGATCGACCACCACGAAGTGTTCATGGCCAGGTTCCGCGAAATGCTGGGCCTGGCCATGGCGCTGGCCGCGCTGGCCACCGCCAGCCTGGGCTGGATCGCCGCCCGGCGCGGCCTGGCCCCCTTGCGTCGGGTCACGGAACTGGCCGCCGGCACCACCGCCCTGCACTTGGCAAGCCGCCTGCCGGTGGCCGGCTTGCCCCCGGAACTGCACACCCTGGCGACCACTTTCAACGCCATGCTGGCCCGCCTGGATGATTCCTTTCGGCGCCTGTCCGAATTCTCCTCGGACATCGCCCACGAACTGCGCACGCCCATCTCCAACCTGCTGACCCAGGCCCAGGTGGCGCTCTCCAGCGCGCGCGGCAATGAGGAATATCGCGAGATCCTGTATTCGAGCCTGGAGGAGTACGAGCGCATGGCCCAGATGGTGGGCGACATGCTCTATCTGGCCCAGGCCGACAACGGGCTGCTCAAGCCCACTCAGGCCAGCGTGAATCTGGCCGCCGAGACGCATGACCTGTTCGATTACTTCGAGGCCTGGGCGGAAGAGCGCGGCGTGACCCTGGCGCAAAGCGGGGAAGCCGTGGCGCCGGGCGACCGATTGATGCTGCGGCGCGCCTTGAGCAACCTCATTTCCAACGCGATCCGCCACACCCCGCGAGGCCAGGGCGTGCTGGTATCCCTGGAGCGGCGGGCGGATGGCGCCGGGATCACGGTGGAGAACGCGGGGCCCGAGATTCCAGCGGAGCATCTGCCCAGGCTGTTCGATCGCTTCTATCGCGTTGACGCATCACGCCAGCGCAAGGGCGACGGAGCGGGGCTGGGGCTCGCGATCGTCAAATCCATCGTGGAAGCGCATGGCGGATCCATCACGGCGACTTCCGCCAACGGCAAAACCCGCTTCCGGATTCAACTCCCCTTTTTTTGAGCCCCCCCTTTTTTTCAGCCCGTATCCCGGGCTTCATCTTGCCGATGACATGCATTTCGCAGGCGCGGCAATCGAACTTGAGCGTCAGGCGTTCATTGCCATTCACCAGCGTCATCGGCTCGACGCGCACCTGGCCTTGCACACCGGTGACGCCCTTGGCCCGTTTCGGGCACAGGCTGAACGAATAGCGCAGGCATATAGAACCTGTTGCATGTCGTTCATGTACCCGGCATTTTGACGCAGGCAGGTCATGCAGACGATACCTGTTGTTTCGCACAATGCTCTCTCAGGCCGGCTTTACAGTCCTCACCCCAGCGAAGGAAAAAGCGGGTAGTAAAGCAGGTATCATTCAACTTACTCAGATATTATTATCTTATATATCATAAGGTTAGTTAATATATGCTGCTCATGATCGACAACTATGATTCCTTTACCTACAACCTCGTGCAGTACTTTGGGGAACTGGGCGAGGACGTCCGCGTGCACCGTAATGACGAGATCGACCTCGCCGCCATCGAGGCGATGCGGCCCGACCGGATCGTCGTCTCGCCCGGCCCCTGCACCCCCAGCGAAGCGGGAATATCGGTTCCGGTGATCGACACCTTCGCCGGACGCATTCCCATCCTCGGCGTCTGTCTCGGCCATCAGAGCATCGGCCAGGCCTTCGGCGGCAAGATCGTGCATGCCAAACAGCTCATGCACGGCAAGACCTCGCCCATCCACCACGCCGACAAGGGGGTGTTTCGCGGCCTGCCCAATCCCTTCACCGCGACCCGCTACCACTCGCTGGTGATCGAACGGGAAAGCCTGCCGGACTGCCTGGAGATCACCGCCTGGACCGATGACGGCGAAATCATGGGGGTACGCCACAAGACCCTGGCCGTGGAGGGCGTGCAATTCCACCCGGAGTCCATCCTCACCGAACATGGCCACGCGCTGCTGAAGAACTTCCTCACCGAGACCCGCTGATGAACTACGCCGCCCTGCTCCATAAACTCATCGCCCGCCAAGACCTCACGAGCAACGAGATGCTCGATCTGATGCGCGCGATCATGACCGGCGAGCTGACCGCCGCGCAGATCGCCGGCGCCATCGTCGCGCTACGCTGCAAGGGTGAGAGCGTCGTCGAAATCGCCGCAGCCGCCAGCGTCATGCGCGAACTCTCCACCAAGGTGCCGCTCGCCGATGTCGAGCATCTGGTCGACACCTGCGGCACCGGCGGCGACGGCGCCCACACCTTCAACATCTCCACCGCCGCCGCCTTTGTCGCCGCCGCCTGCGGCGCCAGGGTGGCCAAGCATGGCGGCCGCGCCGTATCGTCCGCCTCAGGCAGCGCCGACGTACTGGAAGCGCTGGGGGTCAACGTCAACCTGGCACCGGAAAGAGTCGCCCAGGCGGTGCGTGAAATCGGCGTCGGCTTCATGTTCGCGCCCAACCACCACAGCGCCATGAAACACGCCGCCCCGGTGCGGCGCGAACTCGGTGTGCGCACCCTGTTCAACCTGCTCGGGCCACTCACCAATCCGGCCGGCGCCCCGCACCAGGTGATGGGCGTGTTCGCGCGCGAGCTGACGCGCACTTTGGCCGAGGTTCTACGCGAACTCGGCAGCCGCCATGTGCTGGTGGTGCATGCGGCCGACGGCCTCGACGAAATCAGCCTGGCCGGGGAAACCTGGATCGCGGAACTGCGCCACGGCGAGATCCACGAATACACCGTCACCCCGGAACAATTCGGCTTCCACCGCTGCGACACAAAATATTTCAGTGTGGACAAGGCCACCGCCAAGGATCGCCTGCTGCTCGCGCTGTCCGGCGCGGCCTGCCCGGAACAGGACATCGTCGCGCTCAACGCGGGCGCCGCCCTGCTCGCCGCCGACCGCGTCGAGAGCCTCGCGGAGGGCGTCGCCCTGGCCCGGACAGCGCTCACCAGCGGCGCCGCGCGGGAACGCCTGGAGGCATTGATCGCCTTCGCGTAGGAAGCCCGCTCGCGTGCCGATTGCGGGCCGATTGCGGCGGCAGAGCGGGTGTGGTGGTTGCCGTGATCGCGCCACGAGCGGCGCTCCGGCCGGCAAGGCATCCACCCCGGAGGGCAAACGGCGGTCAACCGCCGTTTCCGGCCTTAATTCCGCAACAACGTGACCGTCGCTTCAGCCGTCGCCTTGTCTATATCAAAGCGCGCCTCGCAATACTCGTTGATCTCATCGACGGGGGTCGGGTCATCCGCGCAACTACACCCTGCGATGATCCCGGTATAGAAAAGCCCCACCTTCACACGCAGGCAACCCGGCGCGTCGACGGCACTGATGACCATCACGCTCAATTTGTCCGTGTTGGCATGGCTGCTCCGCGACAAACCCTGCTGCAAAGGCAGGAGATCCGCATCCAGGTGCGCGATCTCCTCCTTCAAGGCCGTATCGAACCCCGAGGTTTGCCAGGCGCTCAGGGTTTTGCTCAATCGGATCATGGGAACCGGGGGCAACGAGCTCGACGGGTCGATTACTCGCCCAGGTAAGACGCCAAAGCGGCGATCTGTGCATCCGACAGCGGCTTGGCCATCCCCGCCATGATGGCGGTCCTGGGCCCCAATTTCCTGCCCGCGCGATAGTCGGTCAGGCGGGATTGGATATCCGCATTGCTCAGACCCGCCAGCTTCGGATTGCCGGCCAGTCCTTCGCCGGAACCGCCGTGGCAGCCGATGCATTTGGCGGCATAAAGATCATGCCCGCTCTCGGCGATGGCGCCCGCTGCCGCCACATCCACATGCCCCGCCGCACCCTGGCCCGGTTCCATCGGCATGGGCGGGGCGGCGGTGGTTGCCGTATCGGCCGGGACGGCGGCAGCGGGCTCGGCCGGTTTGTCCTTGCCGCACGCGGCCAGGGTCAGAGAAAGAACGAGAGCGAGAAAGAGAGGAGTCGGTTTCATATTCTTGATTCCCTATGGTTAATTGAAAAACACCCCCAATCGGGCAGATCAAGACCCTGCGTACAGCCATTCCTGCGTACAGCGCCTTTATTCAAAATACCAGAATATTCCGACAGGCGCCGCGAGCGGGCCGGCGGCGGCGCGAACATCCGCAGATTTCGTCCGAAGATCGGATTCATCCACCAAGCCGACCTCCTTGTGGGAGCGGGCTTGCCCGCGATTTGTGGCATGTACCTCGAGACAGCGTTGTTATCGCCAGCAAGCTGGCTCCTACGGGCGGGTCAGAAATTCGCTCGCAGCCCGGCGGTGACGCCCCAGGAGGCATCGCCGCCTGACGAGGCGACATTGGCGCCGAAGGTGAGCGCGGTGGTGTCGGAAAGCCGGTGGTCCACATCGACCGTGGCGCGCGCCCAGTCCTGTTTCACGCGCTCGCCGGGTAGAGAGAAGCTCGGCAAACCAATGGCCTGGCCATTCACACCGTGGGTGCTGTCCTCGAAGCGGTGCGCCGCTTCCAGTCCCAGGCGCAGGTCGGTGGCGCCGCTGAGCGCGGTCTTCGCGGCCACCCCCAGCCGCAGGTCGTTAACGCGCCATTTGCTGGCGGCGAATTGCGCAGGGAAGCCGCCGCCGGTTTCCGTGTAGGCATCCAGCCGGGTTTCCACCCAGGTGTAGGCGACAAAGGGGCTCAGGCCGAAGCGCCCGAGTTTCGCCAGGTCTTTCCAGTCGAGGCGCAGGCGCAGGGCGGTGGATTCGGCATCGGGCCGGCCGGTGGAAGTATCCACGTTGGCGCCGTTCATATAATTGCGGCGCATTTCCGTGCCGAAGCGGCCGTAATAGGCGGCGGCGCTGGCTTCCAGGCCGTTGGCGTAGGCGTTGTCGACCTCGGCGATCAGGTGCTGGCCGTCCAGCTTCGCGCCGCCACCCAGGCTCCAGTCCTGGCGCTGCCAGCCCTGCCCCAGGCCGAGGCCGACGCGAATCGTGCCGAGGTCCTTGCACACCCCCACCTCGGCGACTTCCAGGCGGCTGTCACTGGAATGGTTGCGGACGGCATCCGCCGTGGCCCAGCCGCAAGCGCCGTTCGCCTTGCGCACCAGGCCGCTGTCCAGCAGCGAGCGGTGGTGGGCGCCGAACAAGGTCAGATTGGGCAGATCCACCCCCGCCCGCGCGCCACGGGCGCCGGCCTCGATCAGAGAGGCGTTGAAGGCGGCGAGGTCGAGCAGAATCCCGCTCCCCGCCGGCCCCACCCGCGCCAGCCAGGCTTCGTCGTTGCCGGCGGGATTGGTGCCCTGCCCCACCAGCACGTTGCCGTTGGCATTGGTGCCTAGCGCCGAGATCAAGGTCCAGCCGGCGGGCAGCGCCACCCCGGCGCCGGCCAGCCAGGCGGCCACGTCCTGCATGCCGCCGGCCTGGGTCCAGCGGAAGGCGTGCCAGTCGTAGGGGTTTTCGCTACTGCCCACCACCACGAGACCATCGGCGGAGACAGCGTAGGCGATACTGCCTCCCCCCTCACCCCCCCCCAAGGCTGCCGAGGTCGCTCATGACGCCGCCCGTCCAGCGGAAAGCGTGGCTGCCCGCATCGCCAGTAATCATGCTCTCGCCCACCACCACGCCGCCGTCGGCGGAGACGCCGTAGGCCATGCTGGGGTATGTAAACAACCTCGGACCATTGAGGTCGGCGAGTAGGACCATACCCGTGGCGGCCGTCCAGCGGAAAGCCAGCGAGCCTTCGCCGTATGAGTACCACCCCACCACCACGGCGCCGTCGGCGGAAACTCCTAACGCTCCGCTAGCGTAGTTCCAAAGAGTGTCGATGTTGCTCATGACCCCGCCCGTCCAGCGGAAGGCATGACCGGTGCTGCGGCCGACCACGCCGCCATCGGCGGAGACACCGTAGGCGGAGACGCCGTAGGGGAAATCCGGTGAACCGCCACTCGGTACACCGCCTAGAGCACCCATCACCCCACCCGCCCAGCGGAAGGGAAGCCAGCCCGTATCGCCGATGTTTTCGCTTTGTCCCACCACCACACTGCCATCGGCGGAGACGGCCAGGGCTCGGCTATTCGTCCCGCCGAGGGTGCCGAGGCCGGTAAAGGTGTCGGCCGCCTCGGCGGCGAAGGTAGCGCAGGACAGGGCCACGGCCAGGACAAGGGCGCGCGGACGGAACGGCAAGGTGTGGTTGGTTTGCAAGGAATTCTCCCGGTTGAAATGCAAAACGCCCCGGCGCGCAAGGCGGCGGGGCGTGGAATGGCGTGATGGAGGTGTTGGTCGCGGCGGGAACTTTCTCCCGCCGACACGCCTATCTGGCGGCTGGCGGCTGGCGGCTGGCGGCTGGCGGCTGGCGGCTGGCGGCTGGCGGCTGGCGGCTGGCGGCTGGCGGCTGGCGGCTGGCGGCTGGCGGCTGGCGGAGATGAATGTAGTGTTATTCATGGAAGGTATTTTCCTGGTTCGAATGTGCCTGATGCATCGTTGTGGCGTCAAGGAAATCGCGGGCAAGCCCGCTCCTACGGGCCGCGATGCGTGGCGGCGACACTTCGGACAAGCGTTGTTTCGCCAGCGAGCTGGCTCCTACAGGTGGGCGCGCCCCGACGTAGGAGCGGGCTTGCCCGCAATTGACACGGTCAAGGCAGCCAAACGGCGTCCCACAAGGGGTAATCGCGCAGGCTTTGCACCAGGCCGGCGCGCAGGGGGTTGGCGACGACATAGCGGGCCATGGCCAGCAAGTCTTCTTCCTCGCGCGCGGCGTGGTCGTGGTAGCCCTTCTGCCAGACGCGGCCTTCGCCTTGCAGGGCACGGTTGATGGCGATGGCGGAGCGGGATTTGACGCGGCGCATGAGGGTTTCCAGGCGGCCTTCCCGCAGGGTGACGAGCCAATGGAGGTGGTCCGGCATCAGCACCCAGGCGAGGGATTCCACCCGGCTCGTCTCCTGTTCCGCGCGCAATTCGGCCACCAGCAGGCGGCCGATGCGCCAGTCGGCGAACAGGGGGCGACGGCCTTCGACGACAATGGTGAGGAGACAGGCCCGGCCGGGTTCCGAAAACCGGCCTTTGCGCAGGGCGGCGGCATGGGGTGGTTGGGGCATGATGGCAGTCGTGGGAGCGGGCTCTCCCGCGATTTTTCCACGTTGGCGCGGTGGGCGTGGGTTATCGCGGGCGATCCCGCTCCTACGGCTGCTCGAACACGATGCGCCCATCCTCCACCTCCACCCGGATGATGTCCTTGGGCGCGAAGTGGCCGGACAGAATTTCCTTCGCCAGCGGGTTTTCGATCCGCTGCTGGATGGCGCGCTTCAAGGGCCTCGCGCCGTAGAGCGGGTCGAAGCCTTCGCGGGCCAGTTCCATGAGGGCGGCGTCGGAGACTTCCAGTTTCATGTCCATCTGGGCCACGCGTTTCTCCAGGTAGTGGAGTTGGATGCGCGCGATGTTGGCGATGTGCTCTTCGCCGAGGGCGTGGAACACCACGACCTCGTCGATGCGGTTGATGAACTCGGGGCGGAAGTAGGTTTTCACCTCGCCCATGACCGCCAGCTTGATGACCTGGTAGTCGTCGCCGGCCATGCCCTGGATCATCTGGCTGCCCAGGTTGCTGGTCATGACGATGACGGTGTTCTTGAAGTCCACGGTGCGGCCCTGGCCGTCGGTCATGCGACCGTCGTCCAGCACTTGCAGCAACACGTTGAACACGTCCGGGTGTGCCTTCTCGACTTCATCCAAAAGGATCACCGAATAGGGTTTCCGCCGCACCGCTTCGGTCAGATAACCGCCTTCCTCGTAGCCGACGTAGCCGGGGGGCGCGCCGATGAGGCGGGCCACCGAGTGTTTTTCCATGAACTCGCTCATGTCGATGCGGATAAGGTGATCCTGGGAGTCGAACAGGAATTCGGCCAGGGCCTTGCACAGTTCGGTCTTGCCCACGCCCGTCGGGCCGAGGAACAGGAAGGAACCGTAGGGGCGGTTGGGGTCGGAGAGGCCCGCGCGGGAACGGCGGATGGCGTCGCTCACCAGGCGCACGGCTTCGTCCTGGCCGACCACGCGCTGGTGGATGCGGTCTTCCATCGCCAGGAGTTTGTCACGCTCACCCTGAACCAGCTTGGAGACCGGAATGCCGGTGGCGCGCGAAACCACCTCGGCGATTTCCTCGGCGCCGACCTGGGTGCGCAGCAGTTTGAATTCGTGCTTGTTTTCGCCGTTTTCAGAGAGTTTCAGGCGCGCTTCCAGCGCCGGCAGCCTGCCGTATTGAATCTCCGCGACCTTGTCGAACTGGCCTTTGCGTTGCAGGTCGGCCATCTCGGCGCGCAGGTGGTCGATTTCCTCCTTCACGGCGGCGCCGCCCTGTACCACGGCTTTTTCCGCCTTCCAGACCTCCTCCAGGTCGGCGTATTCGCGTTCCAGTTTGCGGATTTCGTCCTCAATCAGAGACAACCTTTTCCTGGAAGCTTCGTCTTTCTCCCGCTTCACCGCTTCGCGCTCGATCTTGAGCTGGATCAGACGGCGGTCGAGTTTGTCCATGACCTCCGGCTTGGAGTCGATTTCCATCTTGATGCGGCTGGCGGCCTCGTCCATCAGGTCGATGGCCTTGTCCGGCAGGAAGCGGTCGGTGATGTAGCGGTGCGAGAGTTCGGCGGCGGCGACCAGGGCCGGGTCGGTGATGTCGACGCCGTGGTGCAGTTCGTACTTTTCCTTCAGGCCACGCAGGATGGCGATGGTCGCCTCCACCGTCGGCTCATCCACCAGCACTTTCTGGAAACGACGCTCCAGGGCGGCGTCCTTCTCGATGTATTTGCGGTATTCGTCCAGGGTGGTGGCGCCGATGCAGTGCAGTTCGCCGCGCGCCAGGGCGGGTTTCAGCATGTTGCCGGCGTCGATGGCGCCTTCCGCCTTGCCCGCGCCGACCATCGTGTGCAATTCGTCGATGAACAGGATGATGCGGCCCTCGTCCTGGGAAACCTCCTTCAACACGGCCTTCAGGCGCTCCTCGAACTCGCCGCGATACTTGGCGCCGGCGAGCAGGCCCGCCATGTCCAGCACCAGCACGCGCTTGCCTTTCAGCGTCTCCGGCACCTCGCCGTTGACGATGCGCTGCGCCAGGCCCTCGACGATGGCGGTCTTGCCCACGCCCGGTTCGCCAATAAGCACCGGGTTGTTCTTGGTGCGCCGTTGCAGCACCTGGATGGCGCGGCGGATTTCATCGTCCCGCCCGATCACCGGGTCCAGCTTGCCGTGACGGGCGCGCTCGGTGAGATCCAGGGTGTATTTGCTCAGGGCCTGACGCTGGCCCTCGGCCTCCTGGTTATCCACGCCCTCGCCACCGCGCACCTCGTTGATGGCGGCCTCCAGCGCCTTGCGCGTGGCGCCGTTCTCCTTCAGCAGGCGGCCCGCTTCACCTTTGTCATCCACCGCCGCCAGCAGGAACAGCTCGCTGGCGATGTATTGGTCGCCACGCTTGGACGCTTCCTTGTCGGTCAGGTTGAACAGGCTGACCAACTCCTTGGACGGTTGAATTTCGCCGCCCGCGCCTTCCACCTTGGGCAGCCGGTTCATCGCCGCCTGCAGGGCGGACACCAGCGAGGGCAGGCGCGCGCCGGCCTTCTGCAGGATCGGCCGGGCGGAGCCGCCTTCCTGGTTGATGAGGGCGGCGAGCAGGTGAATCGGCTCGATGTAGGGGTTGTCGTTGCCCAGCGCCAGGCTCTGCGCATCCTGGATGGCGGACTGGAACGGCGTGGTGAGTTTGTCGAAACGCATGGCGGGCTCCTGATTGGATGACTGGCTCCTAAATGGGTGATCGCCTTCCGGTTTCAAGTGTAGAGGAGCAATCAGCCAGGCCCGCCCACGTGCCGATTGCAAAGGTTGATCGAAAAAGAGTCCTTTCGCGGTACGCAAACGAGCCGGCGGGGACGCCGGCGCTACGACACCGCTTGTAGCGCCGGCGTCCCCGCCGGTATCTTTTCGTTGCGGGGTGGCTGGCTATGGCGGGTTCATTCCGAATGGAGGAAAAACATCCGCATGCCACCACGCTTCAATCTGCCTGCCCCATTGGACGCCGAAGTCAGGTTCCCCCGCCACACTCGTAGACCCCCTGGCTGGAACGTTCGAGTTCCTGCGCGTAGGTAAAATGTTGCTCATCGGCCGCCAGAGCGACTGACGCCCGGCTGGCGTGCCCATCGTGGTGGAGCAGGGCCTTGATGACCGCGTTGGCGTCACTGATGGGGGGGACCATGAGCAATTGCAGCCGGTCGTACACATCATGGTCGATGTTGATCTGGATTTGGTCTGTCATGTTCGACTCCCGCAGGCTGTGAAAAACAACCTAACCCTAGCCCATATATCCAACCAATCAAGTCAAGTATTCAAGCCTCCGGCGGTTTGCCCGGCCAGGGGCCGACCAGATGCAAGTCGCGCTGGGGAAAGGGAATGACGATGCCCGCCGCCTTGAACAGGCGCCAGATACGCACATACGCATCCGAGCGCACCCCCACCAGGCCCAGTTGCGGATCATTGATCCAGATGCGCAATTCCAGCTCGATTCCGTTGTCGCCGAAGGCCAGCAATCGCGCGGCGGGAGCGGGATCGACCAAGGCTCGGGGAGTATCGCGGCCGGCCGCCTCCAGCAAGGCCATTGCCCGTTCCGGATCGTCGTTGTAGCTGATGGACACCGGCACCTTGATGCGCACGTTGCGGTCGGAGTGGCTCCAGTTGATGACCTCGTTGGTAATCAGGGATTCGTTGGGGATGAGCCGCTCCATCCCGTCCCGGTCCCGCACCACGATGTAGCGCGCGCACAGTTCCTGCACCCAGCCGAACTTCTCGCCGATGGTGATGACGTCGCCAGGTCGGATGGAACGGTCGAACAGGACGATGAAACCGCTGATGAAGTTGCTGGCGATGCGCTGCAAGCCGAAGCCCAGGCCCACGCCCAGCGCGCCGCCGAACACCGCCAGCGCGGTCAGGTCGATGCCCGCCGCTTCCAGCGCCAGCAGGGAAGCCAGCGTCAGCAGCGCGAATTTGCTCAGTTTGACCAGCGCCACCTGCATGCTCGGGTTCACATATTGCGAGCGGCTCAAGCGGCCTTCGATCACGCGGGCCAGCCACAGCGCCAGCACCCAGGTCAGGGCCACGGCCAGTACCAGCTTGATGCTCTCCAGCAGGGAGACGCGGATGGCGCCGATCTGCAGGGCGATGGCGTCCAGGGCTTCCAGGACGGTGGGCAGCCAGCCCAGCAGGTGCAGGGCGACGATGATCCACGCCGAGCTGGAAATGAGCCCTTCCCAGGCCTTCACCGCCGGGCCGGGGCGGAAGGTCTTGCGCAGGAAATAAACCGCGAAACGGATGGTGGCCAGAGAAGTCAGCAGGGGAACGGCCAGATTCAGCAATTTGACCTGATACCCCAGGTCGCCCAGCATGGCGCGCCCCGCCAACACCCCCAGGAGCATGCTGAGGGGAAAAAGAAGGCGCTGGATGCTGCTCAGGGTCAGGCGTCGGATGGCGTATTCCTCGCTGCCCTCGGAGCGCAGGCCCAGGCTCTGGCCCACGGTGCGATGCACCAGCCAGGCGCCGGACGCGGCCAGCGCCAGCACGCCGATCTGCCACCAGAAGGAGGGCGACCGCGGCTGCGCCAGCCAACTTTCCAGCAAGGCGCTGATTTCGACGGGAAGATCGAATGTCATGTCGGAACTGGATGGGTTGTACTCCCCGGAACATACCGGAAACGGGGGGGGTGCCGCAAAGCCGGATTGGGCGGCCGGATGAATGGCACAACCGAGTTCCCACCCTCGCGGGTAGGCCGGCGCGATGGGATGCGCCGGTTTCTTCCGCGCGATTCGCGGCGGCGGGCCGCCGCCTTGCTTACCCCGGTTTACCGTCCGCGCGCGGGCGCCAGTACAGCGGCGCGTATTTCCACGCCCACAGGCCGAAGGCGAGCAGCCACAGGCCGCCCGCCACGGTCACCAGTTGTTGCGGCAATACCGGCAGCAGTTCCGGCAGCATGCGCAGCAGCGCCACGCCCTGCACCAGCCAGAACAACCCCCAGGTCGTGGCATCGGCTTCCAGCTTGCGCCCGGAATGGCCCAGGCTGACGCGCGAGGCCATGCCGATCAGCATGCTGGAGAAGAAACCGATGCCCAGGGCATGCAGCGGCGCCTGGCCGGCGTTCCAGGCCAGGCCGGTGTAACGCGCCAGACTGTCTACGGCGTGGAGCAGGAGCGACAGCCCCAGCCATAAAAAGGCGATATGCAGCATGGCCAGCAATCGCGCCTGCCGCGCCCCGCGCGCCACGCCCCAGCGGGTGGCGAACCAGAACACCACGACCGCCATCGGCAGATCCACCAGCCAGAGCAGTTCGCGCCGTTCCATGACCCCCAGCGTCCCATGCAGCAGACAACCCGCCAGCAGGCCCCAGAGCGGGCCATAGGGCCGAACCATCACGTAATTGGGCACGATGCGGCCGGTGAACCAGGGAATCATGCGATGGCAGACCGCCAGAAAAATGGGCACCAGGAAACCCCAGAGGCCGATGGCCTCGGCCATGCGCAAGGCATCGGGGAAGTCTCCGCCGGCCCAGAGCAGGAACAGGGCATCACCCAGCAAGCCCAGCGCCGCCGCGCCGGTGGCGATGGCGGGGTGATATTTGTCCTGGGGCGGCGCCTTGGAGAGGGTTTGCCACAGCGCCCACACCGCCACGCCCCAGCCGGCCAGATGCAACACCAGCCCAGGCAGCGCCAGGCCGGCATAGATCGGCAACATCCCCAGCGCCATGAGCGCGCCGCTCGCCACATAGGCGCGGCGGGGAATGGCCGGCCCGTTCAGCCAGTTGGGCGCCGCCGTGAACAGAAATCCGAAGATGAAGAAGGGAAAGAAGCCATACAGCATCCACCAGACATGCAGCGCCGGCCCCGGCAGGCCGCCCAATCCCGCGCCGCCGGCACGCCGGCTTTCCATGTCGAGCAACCACCAGAGCATGGCCAGCACCCCTTGCAGGGCGCCGGGAAGAAACATCACGCGATGCGACGCGGCGGTATAGGTGGACCAGAGACGGGACATGGCGGCGGGGCGGGTGGAGAAGGCGCGCAGTGTCGGCGTGTAGGGCCGTGGCGGCCTTGACGCGCGTCAAGCGAATATCCGTGGCGCCGGCTTCCAGCCGGGTGTTCCGGAGGCGCCGACAAAAACGACCGCGCCACGCGATCACCCGAACAAATCATCCACCTCGTTCTGGGAGACCGTGGTTTTCGGCGTCACCGCCGGGCCGGCCAGCAGGCCGGGATCGGGTTCATCCTCGACCAGAAGATGCACCAGGCTGTCTTCCATTTTCCGCACCAGCACCATGAGCTTGTTGATGACCTGGCCGACCAGATCCTGAAACGCCTGCGCCTGGATGATCTCGCTGGCTTCGGCGCCACTCAGCGCATGTTCCGCCCGCAAATCTGCGAGAAAGGCGCGAATCTCGGGAGAACGGGTCTTGCCCTCCAGTTCCGCCGCGCGCGCCTTCTGGGCGCGCAGGCGGTCGGCGATCGCCTCCGCCGCGTTCAGTGTCCGGCCGGCGGATTGCTCGGTCAGCGCCGAGATGTAGCGCAGCCGGTCGCGCGCGTTGCTCACGACATTGGTTTGCGGCATGTCCTGATCGCCGATGTCGTGCAGCGTGGCGCGCAGTTCCTCCACCATGCCGATGAGATCGTGGCGCAGGGTGTCGAGGTGGTTCATCGAGGTTCTCCTCCAGGGATGGAGGCATATCGGCAGGCCGGGGAAATTCTTTTGCGGCCATTTCCCTGGTAGACGAGCATTGGCGCGCGCAGCGCGCCTGGCCGGGTTATTCCCGCCAATAGCGCTTCTCCGCCTCCCGCGCCCGCTCCACCACCACCCCGTCCCGGCCCAGGCGCAGCGTCACCGCGCCGTCCCGGTCGGTGCGCCAGGCCGGCGCGCCCAGCGCCCGGTAGCGGGCCAGCACCTCGGGGTGCGGGTGGCCGTAGCGGTTGCGGTGGCCGACCGGAATGACGATGGTTTTCGCCGCGACGGCGCGCAGGAATTCGGGGCTGGAGGAAGTCCGGCTGCCGTGGTGCGGCGCGATCAGAATGTCGGCGGCCAAGGGCTGCCCGCGCTCGCGCAGGTTCATTTCCGCCAGGCGTTCGATGTCCGCCGTCAGCAAGGCGCCGTGGCCTGCCGCATCCACCCGCAGCACGCAGCCGCGCTCGTTATCGGAATAGCCGGGCTGCGCGTAGTGATGCGCGGGCGGGTGCAGCACACGGAAAACCACGCCATCCCAGTCCCAGGTTTGCCCGGCGATGCAGGGGCGCGCGTCGGGCCGTTGCGCGAGGATGGCCCGGCCGATCTCGCCCAGGCTGGCGCGCGGCACGCCCGCCGATGAGGAGAGGAACCAGCCCGGTCGATGGCTGGCCAGCAGCGCGGCCACCCCGCCGCTGTGGTCGAGGTCGTCGTGGGTCAGAATCAGGCCATCGAGGCGGTTGATGCCCAGGCTCCAGAGATAAGGCGCGACGATGCGGCCACCGGCATCCTCGCCGGAAAAGAAGCGTGGCCCGGCATCCACCAGCAGGCTGCGGTGGGCGGTACGCAACAACAGCGCCTCGCCCTGCCCGACATCGAGCACCGTCAGCCAGGCCTCGCCCGGCGGTGGCGCGGGCAGGCGGGGGAACAGCAGCGGCAGGAACAGGAACACGCCCAGCCAGCGCGCCGGCACCCCGCGCGGCAACAGCAACACCGCCGCGCCCAGCAGGGCGAGAAACAGGGCGAGCGGGCCGGGGGCGGCGGCATGGAACACCGGTTGCGGCAGGCGCGCCAGCCACTCCAGCCCGGCCATGACCAGCGCGACCACCGTATGCGCCAGCAGCGCGAGCGCTTCCCAGGGCAGCACCGCCGCCAACAGGCTGGCCGGCACCGCGACCAGGCTGATGAGGGGAATGGCGAAGGCGTTGGCCAGCGGCGAGACCAGCGAAACTTCATGGAACAAGGCCAGCAACGCGGGGGTGAGCGCCAGGGTCACCGTCCATTGCGCCGCGATCCAGGAACGCCAGGCCGGCGCGGGGCGCAGGCGGCCGCCATCGGCCCAGAGCAGCGCGGCCACGGCGCCGAAGGAAAGCCAGAAACCGGGCGCAAAGGCGGCCCAGGGGTCGCACAGCACCACCACGGCCAGCGCCGCCGCCAGCAGGCGCGAGGGGCTGCCGTTGCGGTCGAGCAGCGCCACCAGGGCGGCGCCGGCCAGCATGTAGAGCGTGCGTTGCGCGGGGATGCCGAAACCGGCCAGCGCGGTATACGCTGCGGCGGCGGCGAAACCCAGCAGCGCGCCCGCCTTGCGCGCCGGCAGGCGCAGCGCCAGGCCCGGAACACGCCGCCACAACGCTTGCGCCAACGCATAGACCAGTGCGGAGAACAGCGTGATGTGCAGCCCGGAGATGCTCATCAGGTGGGTCACCCCGGTCTGCCGGAACAGGGTCCATTGCGCCGACGGGATGGCGTCCTGCTCGCCCACCGCCAGGGCGCGCACCACGCCGGCATAGGGGCGTTCACCGAGGTTGTCGCGCAAGTGGCTGCGGATGGCCTCACGGGTCTGATCCAGCGCCGCGCGCCAGCCGCCGCCACAGGCCGGGTCGGCGACGGGCAGGCCAACCACGCCGCCCGTGGCGCGGATGTCGCGTTGCAGCAGCCAGGCTTCGTAGTCGAAACCGCCGGGATTGACGTTGCCATGCGGGCGATACAGGCGCGCCAGCACCTGAATACAGTCGCCGCCGCGCAGCTTCGGCGCCGGCTCGCCCGGCCGCCCATGCCAGCCGAGTTGCACGCGCCGAGGCGGCGTGGCGCCGGGGGTACGTACCGCCTCCACCGCCAGCACGAAGCGGATGCCGTTCGGCGTGGCTTCCGGCAGATCGAGCACGCGCCCGGCCAGGCTAACGTCGCGCCCCTGCCAGAGCGCCGGAAGTTGCTCGGACAAGCGGATTTCGGCGCGCCAGGCGGCGTAGAAAAAACCGGCCGCGAGAGCGACCAGCAGCAAACCGGCCTGGCGCGCCCGCAAGGGTGCCCGCAAGGCGATCAGAAAAATCAACGGCAACGCCCAGGCCCAGGCCAGAGGCGGCAAACCCGGCCGGGTTTGCAGGAGGGCGGCGCCGAGGGCGAAGGCGAGGATGGCGAGGCGGATCACGCGGATGCCGATGCCTCGGAAAAATGGCAGCCGTGCGTGTTCCGCATGCGAACCGTCACGAGCCGATTGCTTCCCTTGAGCTTCCCCATAGAATCCCCCCCATGCCGCGCAAATACTTCCGCAAATATCTCCCCGATCACGCCACCGTGCGCGAGCACCGCTTTCTGCGGCCGTTCCAGGCGCTGCTCAAGCATCCCAATCTCTGGCATCTGAACCGCCATTCCGTGGCCGGCGGGCTGGCGGTCGGGTTGTTCGGGGGTCTGGCGCCGGGGCCGGTGCAGATGGGCATCGCGGCGATCCTGGCCGTCGTGTTCCGGGTGAATCTGCCGGTGGCGGTCATCACCACGCTGTATACCAACCCGTTTACCTGGCCGCCGTTGATTTTTGCCGCTTATGAAATCGGGAGTTGGGTGACCGGCGGCAATGGCGCCGGTTACCAGGAATTCGCGTTCGACTGGCAACTGCAACCCTGGAGCGAGTTCCCCCTCGTCTTCGGCAAGTGGTTGCTGGGGCTGGGTGAAACCTTCCTGATCGGCGATCTGATTCTGGCCAGCGTGCTCGCCGTGCTGGGCTATGCCGCCGTACAGGTGGGCTGGCGGCTCTACCTCCTGGCTTATCTGCGCCGCCGCCGCCGCCGCCCGCGTTGAATACCCGTTCCTACCAGTCCCGTTCCGCCGGCACGCTGATCGGGTAGCCGTTGGTCAACGCGGTCACGAACACTTCCAGATCGGTATAGGGTTGGCTGCCCGGTAGCAGGGGCTGGGTACGGGTGTCCAGGTTGCATTCGGTAAAGCGCAAATGCAGCGATTGCAGCATGTATTGCGTGCGGTAGACCGGGTAGTGGGCGGCGTCGCCATAGATGGTGGTGATGACATTGCCGCGCAGACGCTTGCCGATGTTGTGGGTGTGGCAGGAGGAGCAGGCGAAATTGAAGGCGCCCGCCTTGGTGTGGAACAGTCGCCGGCCGCGCTCGTAGGCGGCTTTCATCGGGCCACTGGCCACGTCGATATTGATGGGTTGGCCGTTGCCGAGGCTGGCGAGATAAATGGAAAGTGAACTGTTGTCGTAGCTGCCGTTCTGCAACACGCGGCCCTGTTTGCCGCCGCAGTACTCGATCACTTCCTCCAGGCCGGCCACATGCTTCAGATCGGCGCGCCAACGCGGATAACCGGCGCGCAGATTCTGGAGATTATGGTTCCGAACGCCCAGACAACTGGCGAAGCGGCCGCGCGCGTTGAGTTGCCTGAACAACTTTTCGCCGCGATCCACCGCGAAATGGCCGCCATGCACCGCCTGGTTGAACGGCGGGTCCATGAACTTCCAGTTGAGCTTCCAGTTTTCATCCGGATTGCCGGCCATGCGGTAATCCAGGTTGGCGGGATCTTTCCAGTACTGGTAAGTACCGGAGAGTTTCAGGTCACCGGAGACGACCGGCTCGTAAGGATCGAGCGGCTCGTATTCGCGGTAGGGAATTTCCTGCGCGAACGTCGCGACTGCGGCGGAAGCGGCGATAAGGGCGGCAAAAAGGGAGAACCGGGTTTTCATGGCAGCCGCCTCACTCAATGTTTTGCAGGTAGGCCACAAGATCGCGGATGTCCTGTTCGGCCAGCAGACCAAAGGTGCCGAAAGCCGGCATCACGGTATTGGGATTGAAGATGCGGGCATCGAAGATTTGCTGGAATACCAGAGGATCGGGGTGCTTGAACTGTTTGTAATGCGCCATCGGGCTACCCACGGTGCCCGGCCATTCATCGCCCGGAAGGGTATGGCAGGCGATGCACCACTCCCATGCCAGCTTCTTGCCGCGCGCCTTGTCGCCAGCCAGTGGCGCCTTCATTTCAAAACGGGTCGGCTCCGGGGTGGCGCGCCGATCCTGGTAACTGAGCGTCAGCCAGCGGGTGTAGTCACGCTTGTACGGCGCCCATTCCAGGCGGCCGCTATTGACGATGACCTGCGGCGCCATCGTCTTGCCACCGCTCACGCTGGCGTCGGCGGGCAGCGGTTGCGCCGATTCGGCGCAGCAGGCGGGGGCCGCGAGCGACAAGGCCAATCCGGCAAGAAAAAAACGCATGGCAATCTCCAAAAATCAGCGGCCGCGACCGCCGTCCGCGAGGTGGATTTTCGTACCAATCGGGTTTCAGGATACCAGCCATCACGCCGGCGCCAAAACCCCATCGGTCAAGCGCAGCACCCGGCCCAGGCGCGCGGCCAGGTCGGGGTCGTGGGTGACGACCAGGAAGGCGGTGCCGTGCTGTCGGGAGAGATTCATGAGCAGATCCTGGATGCGCCCGGCGCTGTGCCGATCCAGGTTGCCCGTGGGTTCGTCCATCAACACGCAGGCCGGTTGCGTGACCAGGGCGCGGGCGATGGCGGCGCGCTGGCGTTCGCCCCCCGAGAGTTCGCCGGGGCGGTGCGTCATGCGATGGCCCAGGCCTACCTCCTCCAGCCATTTCGCCGCCGCAGCGAAGGCGCTTGCACGCTCCTGGCGACGGATCAGCAGCGGCATGGCGACGTTCTCCAGGGCGCTGAATTCGGCCAGCAGGTGGTGGAACTGGTAGACAAAGCCGAGCGCGCGGTTGCGCAGGCGGCCGCGCGCCAGTTCCGAGAGCGACCAGATCGCCTCGCCCGCCACCCGCACCTCGCCGGCATCGGGCTTGTCCAGCCCGCCCAGTACATGCAGCAAGGTGCTCTTGCCGGCGCCGGAAGCGCCCATCACCGCGATGTGCTCGCCTTCGTTCACCGCCAGGTCGATGCCGTCCAGCACCCGCACTTCCAGCGGCCCCTGCCAGTAGCTCTTGCGCAGCCCGGCACAGGCCAACACCGCTTCACTCATAGCGCAGCGCCTCCGCCGGTTGCACCCGCGAGGCCCGCCAACTCGGATAGAGGGTGGCCAGGAAGGACAGCACCAGGGCCACCAGGCAGATGGTCGCCACGTCGCCCCAGACCAGTTTCGAGGGCAGTTCGGAGATGTAATACACGTCGGCGGGAAACAGATCCATGCCCACCAGATGTTCGATCCAGGGCACCACGGTTTCCACGTTGAGCGCGAGCAGCACGCCGGAGGCCATGCCCAGCAGGGTGCCGATCACGCCGATCAGGCTGCCCTGGATCATGAAGATGGCCATGATGCTGGACGGACTGGCGCCCAGGGTGCGCAGGATGGCGATGTCCGCCTGCTTGTCGGTGACCGCCATGACCAGGGTGGAAACGATGTTGAACGCGGCCACCGCGACGATCAGCGTGAGGATGATGAACATCATGCGTTTCTCGATCCGCACCGCCTGGAAGAAGCTGGTGTGGCTCATGGTCCAGTCCGAGAGGGAATAGTCGCCTTGCAGGGTTTTCGCGAACTCGCGCAGCACCCAGGGCGCGCGGTCCATGTCGGCCAGCCTGATCCGCAAGCCGGAGACGTTGTCGCCCAGGCGATAGAGTTTCCGCGCGTCTTGCAGGTGGATCAGGGCCAAGCCCGAGTCGTACTCGAACATGCCCATGCGGAAGACGCCCACCACGGTGAACTGCTTGATGCGAGGCAGCATGCCGGCCGGCGTCACCACACCCTGCGGCGCGATGACCGCGACCTTGTCGCCCGGGAAGGCGCCCAGGGAACGCGCCAGATCGGCGCCCAGGACGATGCCGAACTCGCCGGGTTTCAGGTTGCCCAGGCGGCCGCTTTTCATGTGGCTGGCGAACGCCGCCACCTTGCTTTCTTCCTCCGGCAGCAGGCCGCGCACCAGCGCGCCCTTGGTCTCGCCGCCCATCGCCAGCAGCGCCTGGCCGCTGACGTAAGGCGCCATGCCGCGCACTTCCGGATGTTCTCCCACCCGCCTGGCCAGGCCTTGCCAGTCGGGGAGTTGTCCGTTGGGGCCGCTGATTTCCATGTGCGCGGCGACGCCGAGAATGCGGCTGCGCAATTCATCCTGGAAACCGTTCATGACGGAAAGCACCACGATCAGCGCCATCACCCCAAGGGCGATGCCCGCCATCGAGGTCATGGAGATGAAGGAGATGAAGTGGTTACGGCGTTTGGCGCGGGTATAGCGCAGGCCGATGGCGAGTTCGTAGAGCGGCACGGGGGCGGAGTCTGCCACAGGCGGGCGACGCCAGATAGGCCCGCGTGTTCACTTCAAACCGTGGCGCCCCAGCTTGCGGTATAGCGTGCGCTCGCTGATCCCGAGCAGGTCGGCCACGGTTCTGCGGTGGCCGTCGTGGCGGTCGAGGAGGCTGCGGATGTAGTCCTTTTCCGCATCCTTCAGGCTGGGATCGGCGCGTGTTGCCGCGCGCGGCGCGCGCGCCGGCGGAGCGGCGTGCAAGACGTTGTGCGCCTCCTGCTGGAACACGAGGTCGTCCGCGCCGATCATCCCGTCGCGGCAATGCAGCAGCGCGCGCTGCAGGACGTTGCGCAACTCCCGCACATTGCCGGGAAACGTGTAGTGCTTCAGCTTCTGGGTGGCGGCCTTGTCGAGGTGGCAATGCGTGTGGCCGTTGCCGGCCAGGCGAACCAGCAACACCTCGGCCAGGGCGGGAATGTCTTCGCGCCGCTCGCGCAGGGCGGGCAATGCGATGTCGATGCCGGCGATGCGGTAGTAGAGATCCTCGCGAAAGCGGCCCTGATCGACCCAGTCCAGCAGATTGCGGTTGGTGGCGGCCACCACGCGCACGTCGGCGCGCAGGGTGGCGGTGCCGCCGACACGGCGGAACTCGCCGGTTTCCAGCACGCGCAACAGTTTGGCCTGCCGCGCCAAAGGAATCTCGGCGATCTCGTCGAGGAACAGGGTGCCGCCGTCGGCCAGTTCATAGAGGCCTTTCTTCTGCCCGGTGCTGCCGGTGAAGGCGCCACGCTCGTGCCCGAACAACTCGTTCTCGAACATGGTCTCCGGCACCGCCGCGCAGTTGATGGCGATGAAAGGATGGCCGGCGCGCGGCGAACGCTCGTGCAGGAAACGCGCCGCCAACTCCTTGCCGACCCCACTCTCGCCGTAAAGCAGCACGGAGGCTTCCGATTCCGCCGCGCGCGCCAGATTGTCGATGCACGACAGGAAAGCCGGCGAGTGGCCGACCATGCGCATGTCCGCGCACCCCAGGGGGAGTTCCGCCTCCAGCGGATAGACCACTTCCCCCAGGTAGAGGCGGCCGTCCGGGCCGTGGATGGCGTGCCCCTTGATGCGGGCGCGGGCGGCATGGCCCCCGCCGTCGTAATGGGTATGCAGCACTTCGCTCGACTCGCCGCTCGCGAACAGGGCGAGATGCGGGCACAGCTCGCCGCTTTCATGGCAGGGCTGCGGCGAGTGGTGGGAAACCTCATGGCAACGCCGCCGCAACACCTCCTCGCGGCTCATTCCGTACTGGCGGCAATACGCGCTGTTGGCGGCGACGATCCGGTAATCGCGGTCGATCACCACAAACGGGCGTTCGTTGGTTTCGATGAGACTGTGCAAGTCGACGGGAAGCATGACGGCTCCAGGTTTTGTCATGACAGATCGTAAGCGTGTCATGTCAGTCGTGTCATGACATTTATCCGAAAGAGCCGTCTGCCTGCCTGAAATCCCGGTAAAAGCGTTCGCCAAAGGCGTGGCACGGGTCTTGCGATAAGAACGTCCCGAACCGATCAAAGGATGGAGACATGACCGACAAGAAAAACTGGCACCTGCAACCCGGCGTGGCGATGAGCCCCGAGGCCGCCAACGAAGTGGCGAAGATCGCCTGCGCCTTGAAAAGCCTGTCCGCCTACACCACCTTCGCGATGGAACGCGAAGACTGCCCGGAAGACCTGCAAAAGATCGTCGAGGAAGGGCTGGACGCAATGGCCCGCGTGTTCGTCTGGTAACCCCCTCATAACCAACAGGAGCACTACTCAATGGCACGCATCGTCATTCTCGGCGCCGGCATCGGCGGCATGTCCATGGCCTATGAAATGCGCGAGGAAGCCCGCGCGGAAGACTCGGTCACCGTCATCTCGAACCACCCCTATTTCCAGTTCACCCCGTCCAACCCCTGGGTGGCGGTCAACTGGCGCAACCGCGACGACATCACCCTGGAAGTCGGCCCCTTGCTGGAGAAGAAGGGCATCGAATTCATCTCCTGCGGCTGCAAGCGCGTACACCCGGAACGCAATGCGCTGGAACTGGAAGACGGCCGCGAAGTGGCCTACGACTTCCTGATCATCGCCACCGGCCCCAAGCTGGCCTTCGACGAAGTGGAAGGCCTCGGCCCCAAGGGCCATACCAGTTCGGTCTGCCATGTCGATCACGCCATCGAAGCCGGCAAGCAGTGGGACGAGTTTGTGAAAGACCCCGGCCCGGTGGTCGTCGGCGCGGTGCAGGGCGCCTCCTGCTACGGCCCCGCCTACGAGTTCGCCTTCATCATGGATACCGACCTGCGCCGCCGCCGCATCCGCAGCAAGGTGCCGATGACCTTCGTCACCGCCGAACCCTACATCGGCCACCTCGGCCTCGGCGGCGTCGGCGATTCCAAGGGCCTCATGGAATCGGCCATGCGCCATCGCCATGTGAAATGGATCTGCAACGCCAAGGTCACCAAGGTGGAAGAAGGCAAGATGTATGTAGCCGAGCACAACGAGGACGGCAGCGTGAAGAAGGAACACGTCCTGCCGTTCAAGTACTCGATGATGCTGCCCGCCTTCAAGGGCATCGACGCCGTGTTCGGCATCGAGGGCCTGACCAACCCGCGCGGCTTCATCACCATCGACGAATTCCAGCGCAATCCCAAGTTCAACAACATCTACAGCGTAGGCGTCTGTGTCGCCATTCCCCCGGTGGAAGCCACCCCGGTACCCACCGGCGCGCCCAAGACCGGCTACATGATCGAAACCATGGTGCGCGCCACCGCCCACAACATCCGCGCCGTGCTGGACGGCAAAGCGCCGGATCAGAAGGCCACCTGGAACGCCATCTGCCTGGCCGACTTCGGCGACACCGGCGCCGCCTTCGTCGCCCTGCCGCAGATTCCGCCGCGCAACGTCAACTGGTTCAAGGAAGGCAAGTGGGTGCACCTGGCCAAGATCGCCTTCGAGAAATATTTCCTGCGCAAGATGAAGAAAGGAACCACCGAACCCCTCTATGAAAAATACGTTCTGGGAGTGATGGGGCTGAAAAAACTGAAATGAACCCGCGTGGCGGTTGCTCAGGCAACCGAACTTTCACGGCGCCCTCGGCAACGAGCGGCGCCGTTTTTTTGGATGCCAGGGATCGTCGTAGTCCAGGCCAACCTTGCCTACCCGAACCAGATAGTGATTCAACCTGGAAACGGCAGTTGGTCATACGCAAAACGCTCGAAAGCTGCGTGGGCAAAGGCATGACCGGTGATTGTTCGCTTCACCCGCGGGGTGAGTGGAAACGTCACTCGTAGGAGCGGGCTTGCCCGCGATAGAACGCGGCCATTCGCGGGCAAGCCCGCTCCTACGGCACCTGCAACTGCGGGAAATAGGTTCAACCTGGAAACGGCGGTGCTACAGCCCCAATGCTTCCCGCGCGTTCGCCGTGGTTCGCCGCGCCACGGCCGCCACGTCCAATCCGCGCAGTTCCGCCAAGGCCGCCGCGATGCCGGCGACCTCGGCGGGCTCGTTGCGCCCCTTTCCGACCCAGGTGGGTGGAATGTCCGGGCTGTCGGTTTCCAGGACGATGGACTCCAGCGGCAATTCAAAGGCGAGTGAGCGCAATCGCGTCGCACGATCCCAGGTGAAGGCGCCGCCGAAGCCGAGTTTGAAGCCGAGTTTGATGAAGGCCTCGGCCTGCTGGCGGCTGCCGCTAAAGGCGTGGGCGATGCCGCCTTTCACGCCAATCAGGCGCAACTGCTTGAGAATCTGGTCGTTGGCGCGGCGGCAATGCAGCAATACCGGCAGATCGTGGTCGCGCGCGATCTTGAGCTGTTCGACGTAGAAAAATTCCTGGGTGGCGAAATCCAGGCCCGGCACGAACAAATCGAGGCCGATCTCGCCGATGGCGACGGGCCGCCAGGTTTCGATCCGGCGGCGCAAATCGGCCAGATGCCCGGTTTGGTGCGCGTCGATATACATGGGGTGCATGCCCCAGGCCGGCAGGCAGCCGGGGTAGCGCCGGCAGATGGCCTCGACTGCGGCGAAGTTGGCTTGGGTGACGGCGGGAATGGCCTGGATGGCCACACCCGCCGTTCTTGCCCGTTCGTAGACGGCATCGCGATCCGCGTCGAATTCGACCGCGTCCAGATGGCAATGAGTGTCGATGAGCGTGTGCGCGTTCATGCGCGACATTATGCCCGCGCGGCGTGGTAGGCCATGCGCGCCGCACTGGCTACAATCCCCCCATCGAGCAACCTGAACGGAAATCCCATGAGCAATATCGACTATCTGGCCATCACCGCTTCCGGCGAAGACAAAGTCGGACTGGTGCAGCGCTTCACCAGCCGCATCGCCGAAGTCGGCTGCAATATCGAGGAATCCCGCATGGCGGTGCTGGGCGGCCAGTTCGCCATCCTGATGCTGATTTCCGGCCCCTGGAACGCGCTGACCAAACTGGAGGATCGGCTCGAACAGGTCGGTGGCGAGCTCGGCTTGTCCATCATCCACAAACGCACCCGCCCGGCCGAACGCGCGACGCCGCAGGTGCCTTACCGGGTCAACGTGGTGGCGATGGACCACCCCGGCATCGTCCACAGCCTGGCCGATTTTTTCGCGCGCCAGGGCATCAACATCGAGGAACTCGGCACCGACACCTACCCGGCGCCGCACACCGGCACGCCGATGTTCTCGGTCAACATGACCGTCGGCGTGCCCGGCGACATGCACCTGCCGACCCTGCGCGGCGACTTCTTTGAGTACTGCGACAACCTCAACCTCGACGCGGTGATGGAACCGGCGCGGGACTGAGCCGAAATCCGCCGGGAAAGCCGGCGCGTCGCGCCGCGAGCGGTGCTCCCGCGTGGAATGGTTCGCCTCAAATAAGAAGTTTTTTCTATTCGTAATACTGTTGCGCTATTGTTCGGGCGTTCGCATCCAGCAACCACCCGTCATGTCGATCCGCGCATTTCTCCTTGTTGGCATTCTGTTGGCGCGGGACCACGCCCTGGCGCACGACCTGTGGATCGAGCGCGCCGGCACGCTGCATACCCTGGCTTATGGCCATGAGCGATCCGGGCATGTGGGCGCGAAGGCGCTGGAGTACAAGCCGGAGAACGTGAAGCAGGCGGCCTGTTTCAACACGGCCGGGCAGGAGATCGACGCCCTGCGTGGTCACGCCTATCCCGCCACCCTGAAAGGCGATTGCGCGGCGAGCGGATTTCTCACCTCCAGCGGCTACTGGAGCAAAACGCCTTACGGCACGAAAAATCTGCCCAGAAACGATGCCGGCGCGGTGATCGACAGTTGGCTCTCGGTGGAAAGCGTGAAACGGATCGACCAATGGGGTGAGGGCCTCGCCCGGCCGCTGACCCGCGAACTGGAACTGGCGCCGCTGGATAACCCGCTGATCTTGCAAGCCGGCGACAAGCTGCGCCTGCGCGCCTGGTTCCGGGGCAAGCCGGTGGCCGGGGTGACCGTCGCCTATTTCGGCAAGCCGCGCGGCGTGACCGATGCCGACGGCAACGTCAACATCCGCTTGCAAAACCCCGGCTTTCAATTGATTCAGGCCAGCCTCGACCTGCCGCTCAACGACGACAAGGCGGACAAGGCCATCCACACCGGCGGCCTGCAATTCGAAATCAAATGAAAACCCTCGGTTTACTCCTCGCTGGGCTGCTCTGCCTGGCGCACCCCGCCACCGCCCATGATCTGCAATATGCCGTCAGTGGCGCCAACGCGGTGGTGGTGAAGCTGTTTTTTGTCGACAACGCGCCCTTCAGCTTCGAGGGCTACGAGATCTACCGGGCGGGCGAGAAGCTGCCTTATCAGGTGGGTCGCACGGATAGCCAGGGGCGCATCGCCTTTTTGCCGGATCGCGCCGGCAACTGGCGCATCAAGGCCATATCCGAGGATGGGCACGGCCTCGACTTCACCCTGAAGACCGATGCCGCCGCGCAAGTCGCAGCGGCGGACAAGCCGGCGTATGAGCGTTACGGCCGTATCTTCGTCGGCATCGGCGTCATCCTCGGCCTGTTCGGATTCTTGTCGTTGTATGTAAAAAGGAATTCACCATGAAAGCCTTGTACATTGCATCGCTAGCTCTGGCCGCCACCCCCGCGCTCGCCCACCACGGTGTCGCCTCCCTTGGTTCGGCCGGCCTGGAAGGCCCCGGCGCGCCGGTGGAAACCTCCAGTTCCGCGACCCTGCCGGAAAACAAATGGCTCGGTCTGGTGAAGCTGGATTACGCGAAGTTCAGAACCGGCATCGCCCCTGCCCCCGAGGTCGATTACAACCAGTACTGGATGGCCGGGGTCGGTTACGGCTTCAAACCCTGGCTTTCGATCTACGCATTCCAGCCCTACAACGTTAAGGTGGATCAGGTCGGCGGCCTGAATTCGCATGGCCCTACCGATCTTTCCCTGGCTGCGGTGATCGGCTTCAAATATGACCAGCGCTTCATGCTGGTGCCCGCCAACGAGAGCCTGGACGACTTGCGCGACTGGCACTTCACGG
This sequence comes from Hydrogenophilales bacterium, assembly GCA_023258975.1. Classification (GTDB taxonomy): domain Bacteria; phylum Pseudomonadota; class Gammaproteobacteria; order Burkholderiales; family Thiobacillaceae; genus PFJX01. The sequence goes on from JAHFRD010000009.1 coordinate 60,979, forward strand.
TGAACCTCGGCACCAGTCTGCCTACCGGCAATGCCAACCACCGCTTGAGCGACGGCTCAATCGACCCGAGTAAATCCCCGGGCTTCGGGAAATCCAGCTTCAACTACGGGATGACGGCGACCAAACAGTTCAGCGAAAACGACACGGCGGTGTTCGAGGTGAACCAGATTCGCTTCCAGAAATACCGTTATGACGATGGCAACACGATGAAATTCGGCACTGAAATCCGGCTCAACGCAGCCCTCTCGCACCGACTGATGACGCGGCCTGAAAGCAAATTCCGCCTCGACGGCAACCTCGAACTCAACTACCTCGTCCTGGGCAAGGACAGCGTCAATAACAGCCCGGACGACGGCAGCGGCGGCGATATTCTCTATGGCGTGCTCGGCATGCGCCTGTACCAGGACAATATGAGCGTGGGCCTGGCGTTGAAGAAACCGGTGTGGAGCAAACTCAACGAGCCTGCAGGCAGTCCGCAACAGGGTTCGGAGGGCAAGGAAAAATACCGCTTCGTGGCCACTTTCTCGGCGATGTTCTGAGAGGCTGCAAAGAAATGACGGCGTGTTTTTTCCGCCGGCTTGAATTCATTCGCAGCCTCTGACGCCCATGCACATCCCGGATGGTTTCATCGCCCCGCAGCTGTACCTGCCGCTCTACGGCATCGCCGCCGGGCTCTGGGCCCACGGCGCGAAGCGGGTGGCGCGCGACCTCGACGAAACCACCCTGCCCTGGCTGGCCTCGCTGACGGCGGCCTCGTTCGCGCTGTCCTTCGTCGCTTTGCCGCTGCCCGGCGGCACCAGCGCGCACGTCACCGGGGTGGGGCTGCTGGCGGCCTCGTTCGGTGTCTGGAATGCCTTCATGGCCGCTTCGCTGGTGTTCGCCATCCAGGCCCTGCTGTTCGGCGACGGCGGCGTCACCACCCTGCCGCTGAATGCGCTGGCGATGGGTTTTGCCGGAGCGCTGGCGGCGCGCGGCCTGTTCCTGGCGCTGCGCCGCTTCCATACCGGCCTGGCGCTGTTCCTGGCCGGCTGGATCGGCCTGTTCCTGCCCGCGCTGCTGATCGCCCTGGCTCTGGGCGCACAACCCCTGATCGCGCATGACGCGGTGGGCGCGCCGCTGTACTTCCCGTTCGGCTGGGCCGTCACCCTGCCCGCCCTGCTGATTCCGCACGCGTTGCTGGGCCTTGGCGAAGGCGCCCTCACCGTGCTCGGCGGCGGGCTGATCGAGCGCCTGCGCCGGCGCTATCGCCATGACTGAACGCGGCAAGTTCGTGGCCTATCTGATGACGCTGTTTATCGTCTCCTGGCTGACCGCGCCCGCCTGGCTGGCGGCCGGGCTCGGGGCGGCGCTGATCCTGTGCGGCCGGGATGCCGGCCGCCTGCTGCGCCGCGCCCTGCTGGCCACCGTCGCGTTCAGCGGCACGGTTTCCCTGGCCTATCTGGCCCATTCCTGGTGGCTGGGGCGGCCACCACCGCTGGGCTGGCTGCTCGCGGCCAACCTGCGCGTATTGCTGATGGCCCTGCTCACCTTCCTGTTCATCGCGCGGGTGAACCTGTTCCAGGCCCTGGCGTTTTCCCGCCGCCTGTCTTTCCTGCTGGTACTGGCGGTGAGCCAGTCAATGGGCCTGCGACGCACGCTGGCCGAGTTCCGCCTCGGTCTGCACAGCCGCAGCCCGCGCCCAGCCGGGATAAAAGCCCGTTATCGCGCCGCCGCGCACGCCGCCGCCTGGCTGCTCGACCGGGCGCTGGCCAATGCGCACGAATCGGCACAGGCCATGCAATCGCGAGGGATGTTTCGATGATCCGGGTTGAAGGGCTGTCGCATGGTTTCGGTGAGAAAACCTGTCTGCTGGAGGTGAATTTCCGCCTGTCCGTTGGAGAAAAGGTGGTCCTGCTGGGCAGCAACGGCAGCGGCAAATCGACGCTGCTGAAAATCCTGGATGGCCTGATAACTCCAGTCGCCGGCGAGGTGCATTACGAGGGCGAACGGATCACGCCCGGCAAGCTCAAGCACGGCCCGCTGCGCCGGCGCTTCCGCCAGGAAGTGGCCTTGTTGTTCCAGAACCCGGATGTGATGCTGTTCAACCCGACGGTGTACGACGAGATCGCCTTCGGCCCGCGCCAGATGGAGCTTGCCGGCATCGACGAGCGGGTGGCGCACTGGGCCGAACTGGTGGGCGTGACGCCGTTCCTGCGGCGCCCACCCTTCACCCTGTCCGGTGGCGAGAAGCAGAAAGTCGCGCTGGCCGCGCTGCTGGCGGTGGAACCGAAACTGTTGCTGCTGGATGAACCCGCCGCCGCCCTCGACCCGCGTTCCAGCGGCTGGCTGGTGGACTTTCTCGCCGATCTGCCGATCACCCTGCTCACCACCACCCACAACCTTGGCCTGGCGCCGGAATTGGGCTCACGCGCCCTGGTGCTGGGCGAGGATCACCGCCTGCTCCACGACGGCCCGATCGAACCGTTTCTCGGCGACACCGACAAGCTGGTGGCCGCCAACCTGGCGCATGCGCATCGGCACAAACATGGCGGGATGGAACATCGGCATTGGCATACGCACGATTGGGCGTAGGACGGAATCGCCATCGCTCGCCGCCCGTGAATTACCGCTCGCCCTTGTTGAGCAAACGCCTGCGGTAAGGGTGGCCGATCTTGGCGCCTTCACCGCGCGGCGGGCGCTCATCGTGGCTTTCCCGCGTGATTGCGTGCTCATGCTCGTGTTCGTGGTCGCGCTCGCCGCCAGGTTCGTTGCCTTTCAGCAAACCACACCATTTCATCAAATCCTGAACCTCACTTTCCGGCAGTTCTTCCTGCATGCCGCGTTTCAGGCGTGAGGGCATGGCGAGCGGGCCGAAGCGCACGCGGATCAGGCGGCTGACGGTGAGGCCGATGTGTTCCATGATGCGGCGCACCTCGCGGTTGCGGCCTTCCCGGATGACCAGGCGGTACCACTGGTTCACGCCCTCGCCACCGGCGGGAAGGATGCTGTCCACCTTGGCCACGCCGTCATCCAGTTCCACCCCGTTGAGCAACAGATTCATCTGCTCGCCGGTCAACGCGCCCAGCAGGCGCACGGCGTATTCGCGTTCCACTTCATAGCGCGGGTGGCTGAGGCGGTTGGCGAGGTCGCCGTTGGTGGTGAAGACCAGCAGGCCTTCGGTATTGAAATCCAGGCGCCCCACCGTGATCCAGCGGCCGCCGCGTATCGAGGGCAGGTGATCGAACACCGAGGGGCGGCCTTCCGGGTCATCGCGCGAGACGATTTCGCCTTCCGGCTTGTGGTAGATCAGCACGCGCGGCACCTGGCGTTTCCAGGAAAGACGCACCAGGCGCCCGTTCACCTTGACCAGATCGCTGGGCTTGACACGGTCGCCTACCTTGGCCGGCATGCCGTTGATGCTGACGCGGCCATCGGCAATGAGCTGTTCCATATCGCGGCGCGAGCCCATGCCGGCCGTGGCCAGCGCTTTCTGCAATTTTTCACTGTGGTCCTCAAGCTCGTCGGGCGATGCTTTGAGCGGCCTGCCCTTGTAGGAATATCGTGGCATTGTTTTGGCTGGTTTGTTGGTTCTGGCGTTCATATCGGGTCACGGTGGAAAAACTTAAGGCGGGCCGGAAAGAAAATCCGGCCAATACGAGAACGAAACGACAACGAAACGATAATTGGTAAAAATGAAAACTACAGCCCGACAGCGCCAGGTTGTTCTTCCAGCATCTCTTGGGGGATGAGATCGCGCGCCATCTCCGGCAGGGGCGGCAATTCGGAGAGGGCGCGGAGGTTGAGATCGGAGAGGAATTGTTTGGTGGTGGCGAACAGCGCCGGGCGGCCGGGTACGTCCTTGTGCCCGATCACTTCTATCCAGCCGCGTTCTTCCAGGGTCTTCACGATCTGGCTGTTCACCGCCACGCCACGGATGTCTTCCACGTCGCCGCGCGTCACGGGCTGCCGGTAGGCGATCACCGCCAGGGTCTCCAGCACGGCGCGCGAATAGCGCGGCGGTTTTTCCGGGTTGAGGCGGTCGAGATAGGGTTGCATGTCGGGCCGCGTCTGAAAGCGCCAGCCATCGGCCACCAGCACCAGTTCCACCGCCCGGCCGCGCCAGTCGGATTTCAGTTCCTCCAGGGCGCGGCGAAGGAAATCGTTGCCCAACTCCACCTCGAACACGCGCTTGAGTTCCGCCAGGGTCAGCGCGCCGCCGCTGGAAAGCAGCACGGCCTCCAGCACGCGTTTCATTTCATCGAGATCAAGCGGGTTCTGCATGTGCGGCGGCAACGGCAAGTTGGGCGTGAATCGGGGCGAAAGGTTCGTTCTGGACGATATCGACCAGCCGCTCACGCACCAGTTCCAGCAGGGCGAGGAAAGTCACCACCAGGGACGACCGGCCCTGCCCCGGATCGAACAGATCGGAAAACACGCTGCGCCCGGCTTCCCGCAGGTGCTTGAGGATGCGGCTCATGTGTTCGCGCACCGAGAGTTCCTGGCGGCCGATGCGGTGGTGTCTGGTCATCGAGGCGCGCTTCAGGATCGCCCCCCAGGCGGCCAGCAGATCGTCGGGCGCCACGTGCGGCAGCCGCCTGGCGGCCAGTTGCGGAATATGGATGCTCAGGGTGAGGAAATCGCGCCCCGCCTGCGGCAGTTCACCCAGGCCACGCGCCGCCAGCTTCATCTGTTCATACTCCAGCAGGCGCCGCACCAGTTCCGCGCGCGGATCATGCTCCTCGCCCTCTTCCACCTTCTCCTGGCGCGGCAGCAGCATGCGCGATTTGATCTCGATCAGCATCGCCGCCATCACCAGGTACTCCGCCGCCAGTTCCAGGCGCTTGCGGTGCATGGTTTCGACGTAGTCGATGTACTGGCGGGTCAGCGCGGTCATATTGATGTCGAGGATGTTCAGGCTGTTGCGGCGAATCAACCAGAGCAACAGATCGAGCGGCCCCTCGAAGGCTTCCAGAATGACTTCCAGCGCATCCGGCGGGATATAGAGGTCATTCGGCAGGTCGGTCCACAGTTCGCCCTGCACCCGCGCCAGATGGCGAATTTCCTCCTCGGCGGCATCCGCCTTTTCCAGAACTTCGCTCATGGCAACCGCCACAGGACACCGCGCGCCGGCGAGAACCACGCGGTGGCGGACAACATTCGGAGAAGAGGGAGGGGGAGGAACATAGGGGCGCGATGCTAGCAGCCTGCCGGGATTTCCGCGCCCGACATCCCCCGAAAAACCCGCCGTTTCAACCCGCGCGGGGAGAGGTAAATCGCCTTTGGGCGTGAAGACAATTGGACGGAACTGTCTACAGTTCGAGCATATCCCCCCTTTTTTTCCACGCGCGTACCCAAGGAAAAGATCATGAAACGTCCATCACTCCCCAGTGTTTTTTCCGGCTTGCTCCTGGTGTGTCTGATGCTGTTCGGCTTTGCCGCGAGCGCGGCCAGGCTGGAGGTGGATCGCCAGGAAATGGCCGTCGGCGAGATCACCACCGTGCACCTGAAAGGAGCGCCGTTCATCGCCGTGGTGGACTGGAAAGTCAGCCCGGAACTGGAGATCGTCGATTCCGACAGCAAGCGCGTGCGTGTGCGCGGCGCGCGAGCCGGCGCCGGCAAGGTCACCTGTGAAATGAACCTCGGTGTTCACACGCTCGAAATCGCGGTGCGAGGCGCCCCAACAACTTCCGCTCCACCGGCGCCACCGCCGGTCTACACGCCTCCGGCCGGCAACGCGCCGACCTACACGGCACCGAGTTATTCCACGCCCGGCACGGCCGCCCCGCTTTCCAACCTGGCCGGCACCTGGCAAATCAATGCCGCCGGCTATCAGGGCAGACTGGAACTCTCCAACGCCCAGGGTATGCTCATCGGCCGCGTCTGGTTTGATGCGCACTCGATATGGGAACCCTTGCGGGAACTGTATTTCGACGAGGCCATCGGCGAACTGAGCTTCATCCGTCCGGGCGCGAACCAGGCCTACCGTGGCCGCCTGCGAGGCAACACACTGGAAGGCAAATTCGCCCAGGGGAGCGGCGACGGTTATTCGGCGAATGCGGCGACCTATCCCTGGTCGGCCACCCGATCCGGCATGACCGCCACGACAGCACCGATAGCGGCAACCTCGAATCACGCCAATCTGACCCTGAATCGCGACCGCTTCGCGCCGGGCGAGGCCATCACGGTGAACTTCACGGCGCCGGACGGTTACGCCGGCAATGCCTGGATCGGCATCCTCCCCTCGCAAGTACCGCACGGCAGCGAGGCCGAGAATGACCGCCACGACCTCGCTTACCAGTACCTCCAGAAACGCACCTCGGGCAGCATGGCCTTCACCGCGCCAGCGGCTCCCGGCAACTACGATCTGCGCATGCACGACACCGACGACAACGGCCGTGAAGTGGCCTCGGTGAGCTTCCAGGTGGGGGCCGTCTCCCATGACGGCGGGCGTGGCCACACGGCGCAAGCGCCGAGTGCCGCGCCAAGCACCGCGCCCAGATCGGACGACAACCTGAAAGATGTGGTGAACCAGTTGAAGGGCCTCTTTGGGCGCTGACATGACTACCGCTTCCCTGCCCGCCAGGGAGGTGTGGCCGCTCTGGCTGCTGGCCGCCACGGCACTGGCCTACCTCGATGCCCTGCCGGCCGCGTTCCAGTTCGACGACTACAACATCATCGTCGACAACCCGAATGTGCATTCCCTGGCCGCCTGGTGGGGTCAGGTCTGGTCGCTGCGCCCCCTGCTCAAACTGGGCTACGCGCTGAACTGGAGCAGCGGCTTCGGCGCCTTCGGCTTCCATGTGGTGAACCTCACGCTGCATCTGGCCAATGTGGCGCTGCTCTGGCGCCTGTCGGCGCACTTTCCCCTCCCCACGGGCTGGAACCGGGAACAAGGGCGCCTCGCCCGTCTGTTGCTGCTGGTTCTGTTCGCGCTGCACCCCATCCAGACGGAAGCCGTGACCTATGTCAGCGGCCGTTCCATGAGCCAGATGGCGCTGTTTTCCCTGGCCGGGCTGCTCTGCTGGCTGGAGGCCGCCGCGCGCGCGCGGCCGTGGCGTTGGCGCGGCGCGGCCCTGCTCTGCTTCACCGCCGCCGTGTTGAGCAAGGAGGTGGCGCTGGTCGTCCCCCTGCTCCTCCCGCTGTTTCCCGGCCGCGTTTCACGTCGGGATGCGTTCCGGCTGGTGGGATTCCTGATCGCGGCCGGGCTGCCTCTGCTCCTCGCCTTTGGTTATCAGCGCCTGCTGACGGAACCCCTCGCGCGCGACCTGAGCGGCAACCTGGCCTCGGAGCTGAACGCGGTGTTCTATCTGCTGGGCCAGTTGGTGCGGCCGCACGCGCTCAACATCGATCCGGATCTGCCGGAACTGCGCGGCTTCTCGCCGCTGCTCGGGCTACAACTGGGGCTGTTGGCGGGCGCCGCAGCGCTGGCCTGGTCGCGGTGGCGGCAATGGCCGTGGCTGGGCTTCGGCCTGGCCTGGTTCATTTTGCTGCTAGTGCCCACGCACAGCCTGATTCCGCGCCTGGATCTGGCGAGCGAGCGGCATCTCTATCTCGCCGGCATCGGGGTGTACTGGATGGCCGCCGTGGTCGTGGTCGGGTGGTTTTCCGCCACTGCCTCACCTCTCCCCATTCGGCACGCCTTCAGCGGTTTGTTGCTGCTGTTGACGCTGGCCGGCATGGGGTTCACCGCCGCCCGCAACGCCGACTACCAGAACGAGATCAGCCTCTGGCAAGCCACCGTCACGCAGTCGCCCGGCAAGGCGCGCGCCTGGAATAATCTCGGCTATGCGCGCCGGCTGGCCGGCCAGTTTCCGGAAGCGCGCGCGGCGTTTGTCGAATCTCTGCGCCATGACCCCGGCTATCGGCGCGCGCGGGCCAATCTGCGCGAACTGGATACCCTGGCAACCCACCCATGAGCCCATCATGAAAAACCCCACCGCCCCCCTGATCTGGGAAACCGACCTGCCGCTGTTCAGCCCGGAGATGCTGAAGCAATGGAGCTATGCCATGCTCGCCACGGCCCTGGTGATGGGCCTGCTCCTGGGCACCATTTTCGCCGCCCAGGGCGAGTGGGATGCCTTGCCCAAACTGGGCCTCATGGTGGGGGTGCTGACCGGCGCGCTCTGGGTACTCGGCTTGCTCATCATGGCCGTGTTTTTTCGCGGCCGTTACCACGTCCGCTACACCCTTTCCGACAAAGGCATCCTCCAGGAAACCGTGGACGCGGTGGCAAGGAAGGCCAACCGCGCGGCCATTATCCTGGGCGTGCTGGCGCGCAAACCGGGGCTGGTGGGGGCCGGCCTCATCGCCAGATCGCGCGAATCCGAGGCGGTAAACTGGAAAGGCGCCTTTGCCGCCGTGGAAAAGCCGGCGCGCCACCTGATCGTCCTGCGCAACAGTTGGCGCGCGGTGATGTTCGTGCAATGCACCCCGGAGAACTTCGATGAGGTGCAGCAACGGGTGAATCAGGCCATGCGGCGCAACCAGACCCGCGAGCGCGTGGCAACGAACTCGCCGCTGCCCTTCTACCTGCGCCACACCGCCCTGATCCTGCTGGCCTCGGTGCCGCTGTTCATGCTCGCCGAGGAATACCACCTGCATCTGCTGGCGCCCATCCTGGTGCTTTGCTTCGCGCTGACCACGCTATGGTTGATCAACGTGTTCGCCTATGTGGTCTATGCCGGCCTGCTCTATCTGGTGGTGGGAACGCTGATGGATCTGTCCCGGGTGCGTCAATCCGCGTTCTTCCCGGGTGAAAGCTACAGCGGTTTCAGCGTCATGGGCGGCGAGGAAAACGGCATCCTGCTGCTTGCGCTGGTTGGCTCCGGCTACCTGATCTGGCTATCCTGGCGCGCCCTGCACGGCGGCTTCCTGGCCCTGCTGGTAAAGGACCACGAAGAGATGGATGGTGGCTGAGTTTTGTGGCGCCGGCTTCCAGCCGGCCGTTTTCAAGGAGGGAAGGCCCCCTACGGCGCAAAAAACTCCTTCACCTTGTCCATGAACGACCGCGCGCGCGGGTTGTGTTTGCCCTCGTGGCCGCCGCAGCAACTGTCGAACTCGCGCAGCAGTTCTTTCTGGCGTTCGGTCAGGTTGACCGGGGTCTCCACCACCAGATGCGCCATCAGGTCGCCGGGATGCTGGCTGCGTACACCCTTGATGCCCTTGCCGCGCAGGCGGAACACCTTGCCGCTCTGGGTTTCGCTGGGAATCTTGATGCTGGCGTGGCCATCCAGCGTGGGAATCTCGATCTCGCCGCCGAGCGCCGCCGTGGCGAAGGAAATCGGCATCTCGCAATGCAGATCGTCGTGGTCGCGCTGGAATACCTGGTGCGTCTTGAGGTGGATCTGCACGTAGAGATCGCCGGGCGGGCCGCCGTTGACGCCGGCTTCCCCCTCGCCGGAAAGGCGGATGCGATCGCCTTCGTCGACGCCGGAGGGAATCCGCACCGACAGGGTCTTGTGCTTCTTTACCCGGCCCTCGCCGTGGCAATGCGTGCACGGATCGGCGATGACGCGGCCGTTGCCGTGGCAGCGCGGGCAGGTCTGCTGGATCGAGAAGAAGCCCTGCTGCATGCGCACCTGGCCGTGGCCGCCGCAGGTCGGGCAGGTCACCGGATCGGTGCCGGGCTTGGCGCCGCTGCCGTGGCAGTGTTCGCACTCGGTCAGCACCGGCACGCGAATCTTGGTCTCGGTGCCGCGCGCAGCTTCTTCCAGCGACACTTCCAGGTTGTAGCGCAGGTCGGCGCCGCGATAGACATGCGAACGCCGCCCGCCACCGCCACCACCTCCGCCGAAGATGTCACCGAAGATGTCCGAAAAGGCATCGGAGAAATCGCGTCCGCCGCCACCGCCCCCCATCGACGGATCGACGCCGGCATGGCCGTACTGGTTGTAGGCCGCGCGCTTGTTGCCGTCGGAAAGCACCTCGTAAGCCTCTTTGGCTTCCTTGAATTTCTCCTCGGATGCCTTGTCACCCTGATTGCGGTCAGGGTGGTGCTTCATGGCCAGCTTCTTGAAAGCCTTCTTGATTTCTTCGTCGGAGGCGCTCTTGGAGACGCCGAGAACTTCGTAGTAGTCGCGTTTTGACATGAGTTATTCGTGGGCGGTGTGACGTGAATTGAAACGGTGATGCCCCCACCATGTTGGGACAACCTTTTCCATATCAAGAGCGGGGCGGCGCCACGTCGATCCACTCGATCAGGTGATAACGCCTGGGCGCCAGCCGCCAGATGGCGTGGTGGCGCGGCGCGCGCGGGCACAGGCCGGCGGTTTCGTGATCGGTGATTTCCAGATCGCCGCCGCGCCAGGCCATCGCCAGCAATTCATCCAGGGGAATGGCCTGATCGAGCCGTCGCGGCACGGCGCCATCCGGCGCGCGCGAGGTGGAAGCCAGATCGTGCCAGCTCGCCCAGGAATGGCCCGTCAGAGCGGGTTCCAGCTCGGACAGCCAGGCGGCGCGCGCGAAATCGGCCGGCTGGCCCTGGAGTTCCTGGCCGAGCAGGTTGCAGAACAGGAACGCGGCATCGGGGTAGATCGCCGCCAGATGCGCGAAACCGCCAGATCGGGCCAGATAGCCGCTGTCCCGCCAATCGAACGTGACATCCGGAAAGCGCCGCCGCAACCACCAGCGCGCCAGCGGATCGGGTTCCAGTACCGTGATTTTCTCGAATCGTTCCAGGAACTGGACGGTGAGCGCGTAGCCGCCGCTGGGGCCGATCAGCACCAGATGCGTCGCCTGCGGCCGCCAATCGGCCAGCCAGCGCCGAACCTGGGCATGGAAAGGCGCCCACAGCGTATGCCGCCAACGCCAGGCGCGCAGGTGGTAAGGCAGGCTGCCGCTGGGGTGGAAGAGATAGGGCATCAATGCAAACGGGATAAACGGAAGCGCGGATTGCAGGATTGGCCGCGTGCCACCCCGCCTTGGAAGGACGCTCGGCGACAGACTGTGGGAGTGGTCAGAAGCACCTGTCTACATTCGGCCGGGAAGCGGGGTGACGCGGTGTGGCACAGCCGGCGCTATGCCACACCGCCAAACACCCGCTTCGCCACGTCCTTGTAGTGCTTGACGAAATGCACGCTCAAGCCGGCTTTGACGTAGTCGGGCAGGCGTTCGTAGTCGGGCTGGTTGGCGCGCGGCAATAGCAGTTCGGTGAGCCCCACCCGCTTGGCGGCGATGACTTTTTCGCGGATGCCGCCGACCGGGAGCACCTGGCCGGTGAGGGTGAGTTCGCCGGTCATGGCGAGCGGCCGGATGATCTTTTCATTCTTCGCCAGGGAGAGCAGCGCGGTGGCCATGGTGATGCCGGCGCTGGGGCCGTCCTTGGGGGTGGCGCCTTCCGGGACGTGGAGGTGGACGAAGGCTTCGTCGAAGAATTTTGGGTCGGCCTGATAGCCCTTGAGATGGCTGGAGATGTAGCTGTAGGCGATCTCGGCGGATTCCTTCATCACCTCGCCCAGCTTGCCGGTGAGTTTGAAGCCACGGTTCAGTGTGTGTACCTTGGTCGCCTCGATGGTCAGGGTGGCGCCACCCAGGGCGGTCCAGGCCAGGCCGGTGACCACGCCGATTCCGGTCAGGGGTTTTTCCGGCAGGTAGGGCGGGTCGGTGAGGAAGGTTTCCAGGTTGTCGGCGGTGACGCGCATCTTCTCGGCCTCGCCGCGCACGATCCTGACCACGCCCTTGCGCGCGACCTTGCCCAGGTTCATTTCCAGTTGCCGCACCCCGGCTTCCCGCGCGTAGCCTTCGATGATGCGGCGGATGGCCGCTTCGGTGAGGGTGACCTGGCCGCGCTTGAGGCCGGTCTTCTTGAGTTGCTTGGGCCAGAGATGGTGCTTGGCGATGGCGAGCTTTTCTTCCAGCAGATAACCGGACAGGCGGATGACTTCCATGCGGTCGAGCAGCGGCGCCGGGATGGTGTCCATCTGGTTGGCGGTGCAGATGAACAGCACTTTCGAGAGGTCGAAGCGCACGTCGAGGTAGTGGTCGAGGAATTCCACGTTCTGCTCGGGGTCGAGCACTTCCAGCAGCGCGGAAGCGGGGTCGCCCTGGTAGGAGGCGCCGATCTTGTCCACCTCGTCGAGCATGATGATGGGGTTCTGCGATTCGACCTCTTTGATCGCCTGGATGAACTTGCCGGGCATGGCGCCGATGTAGGTGCGGCGGTGGCCCTTGATTTCGGCCTCGTCCTTCATGCCGCCGACCGAGAAGCGGTAGAACTTGCGTCCCAGGGCGCGCGCCACGGAACGGCCGATGGAGGTCTTGCCGACGCCCGGCGGGCCGACCAGCAGCAGAATGGAGCCGGACACCTCGCCTTTCAGCGCGCCCACGGCGAGAAACTCGATGATGCGTTCCTTGACGTCGTCGAGGCCGTCGTGATCCTGGTCGAGGATTTTTCGGGCACGCACCAGTTCCAGCTTGTCCTTGGTGAATTTTCCCCAGGGCAGGTTGGTCAGCCAGTCGAGATAGTTGCGGGTGACGGTGTATTCAGGCGAACCGTGTTCCAGGCCGGAGAGCTTGTCCATTTCCTCGCCGATCTTCTTGGCGGCGTGGGTGGGGAGCTTCAGTTTCTTGATCCGGCCCAGATACAGGTCGATATCCGCCGTGCGGTCGTCCTTGGCGATACCGAGTTCCTTCTGGATGGCCTTGAGTTGCTCGCGCAGGAAGAATTCGCGCTGCTGTGCGGTCATCTTCTCCTCGACCTTCTCCTGAATCTTGCTTTGCAGCTTGGCGACTTCCAGTTCCTTCTTGATGAGGAGCAGCACCTTCTGCATGCGCTTCCTGAGGTTGAGCGCTTCCAGCACTTCCTGGAGCTTTTCCTTGGGCGCGGTAGTCAGGCTGGCGGCGAAATCGGCCAGGAGCGAGGGCTCGTTGGGCGAAAAGCGGTTGAGGAAGAACTTGAGTTCTTCGGAATACAGGGGGTTGAGCGGCAGCAGTTCCTTGATGGCGTTGATGATCGCCAGCGCGTAAGCCTTGATCTCCTCGCCGTTGGCGCCCTGTCGCGCCTCGGGCGGATATTCGACGCGGGCGTAATACGGCGCCTTTCCGGACATCCATTCGATGACACGAAAACGGGTGATGCCCTCGGCGATGAACTGGATCTTGCCATCCGAGCGCATCGGGTGATGCATGCGCACCAGTGTGCCGGTGGCGTAGAAATCCTCGGGACGCGCATCGTCGGAAACATCGCCATGCACCAGCACCAGCCCCACCAGATGATGGCCGGCGTCGCCGATCTTTCTCACCGTCTCCATCCACGGCCCCTCGTTCATGATGAGGGGCAGGGTCTGCGCCGGGTAGAACGGCTTTTCCGTGAGCGGCAGGATGTAGAGGGTCGTCGGCAGCGTCTGCGCGGGGAGGTTGGGCGTGGTGGTGGCGCCCCCCTCTCCCGGCTCGACCAGTTCGCCTTCGATGGTTTGATTCTTGTCAGTCATGCGCTTGTCCATCCTGGAGTCATGCCGTCATGGGTATGGCCGATGCGCGCGCTTTCAAGGCTGCGGCGCAAGTGGCATGAAGATGCGAGGCATCATGCGGGGCGCCCGCGTTTACGGCAAGGACGGAGACAATCCTTGGTTGCAACCGGAGCGCCCGGGCATCGCGCGGGTTGCCACCGAAAATCGGTAAATGCTGTGCCGCCTGTTCCACCCATAAGCCACTTTGTGCGTCGATAGATCGAAAAAGCCGCATTTTTTGCGTAAGCTGGAACCGTGATGCGGTATTCCGTATCGCCTACCCAACGATTCACAGGAGACACCCATGAGCACGCGCAACGATTACGTCGAATCCTTGAAACAGAATCTGGACAAGTGGAACGCCGACCTCACGAAATGGGAAGCCAAGGCCAAGGTGGCGCAGACCGACATGCGCATCGAGTATGAGATGCAACTCGAAGCCCTGCGCAAGCATCGCGAGGAAGCCGTGGTCAAGCTCCAGGAAGTCCAGGCCAGCAGCGGCGAAGCCTGGAAAGACATGAAATCCGGCGCCGATGCGGCCTGGGCATCCATGCGCGAGGCGTTCGAGAAGGCGACCACTCACTTCCAGAAGTAGTATGTCTTAAGCGGCCTCAAGCCCGCGCGGCGGCTGCCGATAAGTGGGGGGTATTCCCTCAGGCATCGTTCATGAGCACACCCGCCAGCATCAAGAAAATCCCGGTCGCCCAGTTGCGGCCGGGGATGTATATCCACGACGTCAACTGTTCCTGGCTGGATCATCCCTTCGTCACCAACAGCTTCGCGGTGCAGGATGACAAACGGGTGCGCGAGATCAAATCGCTCGGCATTCATGAGGTCTACATCGACACTCACCTTGGTCAGGATGTGGCCGACGCCCCCACCGAAGAAGAAGTACAGCACTCCATCGAAGCGCGCATGGTGGATATCGCCAATGAGCAGGCGCGAGTAATCCAGCCGGTGCCTCTGGGCGCGGAAATCGAACGGGCCAAGCGCCTGCACAGCGATGCCAACCGCATCGTGCGCTTGATGATTCAGGATATTCGCCTGGGCAAGCAGATCGAAATGGAGCAAGTGGAACCGCTGGTGGAGAACATGGTGGACTCCATCTTTCGCAATCAGGATGCGCTACTGCCCCTGGGGCGCCTGAAAGACCACGACAACTACACCTTCCAGCACTCGGTTTCCGTCTGCGCGCTCCTGGTTTCCTTCGGCCGCGGCCTCAAACTGGAACGACCACTCATCAAGGAACTGGCCATCGGAGGCCTGCTGCATGACGTGGGCAAGGCGCGCGTTCCGGATGAAATCCTGAACAAGCCGGCCAAACTCAGCGACGCCGAGTTCGCCAAGATGAAGTCGCATGTGGTGCAGAGCATCATCATCCTGCAAAACACGCCGGGCATCAGCCAGATTGCCCTCGATGTGGCCGGCCAGCACCACGAGCGTTTCGACGGCAGCGGCTACCCCAACCAGCTCAAGGGCGAACAGATTTCCCTGTATGGGCGCATGGGAGCCATCGTCGATGTCTATGACGCCATCACCTCGGATCGCGTCTACCACAAGGGCATGCCACCCACGGCCGCGCTTGGCCGCCTGCTGGAATGGAGCAGTTACCACTTCGACCCCGCGCTGGTGAAGGCCTATGTAAAAAGCCTCGGCATCTACCCCACCGGCACCCTGGTACGCATGGAGAGCGGCCGCCTCGGCGTGGTCATGGAACAGAACGCCGACAACATGATGAAACCGCGTGTGAACGTGATTTACCACGCGGAGCATCAACGCTATTTGAAGCCGGAAACCGTCGATCTCTCCTGGAGCGGTTGCAAGGATCGCATCACCAGCCACGAGGATTACGCCACCTGGGGCATCGACCCGAAACCCTGGCTGCCGACATAGGTCGTGTATCGGGCTCCCGCAACTTCCAGGTGGTAACGTGGTCATCCCGTTCACCCGTCACCACCGCGCCTCCATGATGATGAGATTCCCCACGCTGGCGACCGCCCTCCTCTGCGCGGGCCTGGCACAGGCGGCCGACCCCGCCGTCCCGGAAGCCAACCCCTCCCCCGCCAGCCTCCGCTGGGCCGACCGCTGTACCGACTTCACCAGAAACGGCTGGGCCTTCAAATCACCCCGCAATTTTCTGCAATGGCTGGAAGTATTCAGCGATCCCGGCGTCTGGCTGGAATTCGGCCGCCGTGGCCTGGATCCGCAATCCTATGTGGGCAGCCTGTCCACCCTGCTCGACCCCGGCACGGTGAAGAACTACCTGGAATGGGCCGACCCGGATATTTACGAAAAATGGGCCAGGGCGGCGGCGGAGCCGGATTTCTACACCGCCGTCAACGCCATTCTGTTCGACCCGGGCCGCGCCATGCGCTGGGCCATGCTGCCCGTGGACGCGCGCGCCTGGAATCTGCTGGGGGCGGCGTTAAGCCCGGAAACCTGGGGGAAATGGCTGATGGCGCCATTCCACCCGAAAACCCGGGAGCTCATCGACAAGGCGCTGGACCCGGAAACCGCGCTGAAATGGTCACAGGCACTGGCCAACCCCGCGAATTATCCCGCCCTCAAAGCCACGCGCATTCCAATCACCAACGGCAAACGCCGCAACCCTTACTTGACGACGACCGGGATACCCGAGCAAAAGGCATTCTGAAGTCGTTATCGGCGACCGCTCAATCCAGTGGTGCCAGCAGTCCCGTCTCCACCCCAGCAGAAGCTTCGAGCGCCATTCTCGCTTCGCCCCAGCGTGGATGCGATGCGACACCGGCCGCTCGCCGGGCGCCCGGGAGCAGGTGTGCCACGACGCGCCCGTAACGGGTGATGGCGACCTCTTCACCAGCTTCGACGCTGGCGAGTAGCGCGGAAAAGGAGGTTTCCGCTTCGTTGATATGAACGGTTTTCATCATGGCTCCTTGTTACTTGCGATACAGAAAAACTTTTCTTGCTCCACGACCCTTACTCCACGACCTCATGCCAGCTCACCCGGCCGGAACCGCCGGAGCCGAGGTTGCCCGCGATGGACAGGAGGTCGCCGGTGAGGCGGTTGAGCAGGGCGACGCCCTGGCCGGATTTGCCCCCGGCACGCATGAAGGTGGCGCCACCCAGGGCCGCGCCGGTCTTGATGCCGCCCGCGCGAGCATCGCTACTGAAGTTCAGGATGCCGTCGCCATTGGTGTCGAAGGCGGGATAGG
Organism: Hydrogenophilales bacterium; assembly: GCA_023258975.1. Classification (GTDB taxonomy): domain Bacteria; phylum Pseudomonadota; class Gammaproteobacteria; order Burkholderiales; family Thiobacillaceae; genus PFJX01. The sequence continues at coordinate 77,594 of JAHFRD010000009.1, forward strand.
AAATCACGGTGCCGTTGGCGTAGTCCAGCGCCATCAGCCAGCCGTCGCCACCATGCTGGCAGGGGGCGCCGCTGGGGATGAAGGTGCTGAAGTAGATGACGCCGTTGATGAGTTGCGGGATGCCGGTGAGGCGTTCACCCGAGGAAGGCAGATCCAGGCGCCAGCCCAGGTGGGCCACAGGCACACCCCCGGTTTCGCAACTGGTCAGACTGGCCGCGTTGCACCAGACCACGGTAGAGCCGGTGGGAACGCGCACTCCAATGCTGACGGCGCGGCCATCGAGCACGCTGCCGGCGGCGTATTCGTTCACCGACTGGGCAAGCAGCCATTGCCGCCCGGTGATGGCCTCGCCGGACAATGTTCCGCTCGCGCCAACTGCGCCCGCGCGGTCCCATAGCCCATAGAAGCTTTGCACGGCGGTACTGCCGGCGTCGCTTTCTTCCAGATATTTTCCGGTACCGAACAGCAGCATCACGCCGCCCAGCTTGTGCACGGTGATTTCCGGTGGCGCCAGGATGGGCTGGGCATTGCCGGCGTCGTCCCGCGCGGTGAACAGTGGAGTCCCGGAAAGGGCGACCCGCCACTGGCCGGGATCCGTCGAGGAAACATCGAACTTCCAGAGGTTGCCCTTGAGGTCGCCGGCATAGATCACGTCGACCTTGCCGTCGCCGTTGCGGTCGAACGGCACGGGCGTGGAGAGGCCATTGCCACCACTGGATTCGGCCACCAGCTTCACGTAATCCCCGCCGCCGTTACCACCGTTCGCCCAACTCCCATCCGTGCCGCCATCCAGGAACAGGATGAACAGGGCGGCCTTGCCGGCGTCGCTGTTGTAGCCGTTGCCGACGATGGCGGCCCAGCGGCCGTCGTTCATGCGCACGATCTGGCGTGATTGACCGTTGGCGAGATTTTTCGCCGGCCAGTTATAGCTGTAGCCGAGGTCGGCATCATCGTTCGCGGTGAATTCCCACAGCGCCAGATCGGCGGCGCGGGTCTGGATGAAGCTGGTATCGGGGTCGGTGATATCCAGCGCGAAGTACCCCTTGCCGCCGCCGTTGAGGCCGCTCACCAGCACGGTCTTCCAGGTGTCGCCAACCACGGCATCGGCCACCATCGGGCTGCCATCGGCAAAGTAGCGGTGGCTGTAGCCCTGCGCCATAAGCTGGCTGAGGTTGGCGTAAAGGGGCGACGGCACGTAACCGAGCACTTCCTTGCCAACATTGGCATCGCCCACCTTGACATTGAAGCCATGCAGCATGCCGTCGTTACCGCCGACCCAGACGGTGGGGGAGCGGGTACGCCAGGCGCTGGCGAAGGCCCCGTAGCCGGCGTAATCCACGTCCGAATAGCCGGCGGCCGGGGGGCCGACATAGAGGGGGTTGGAGTTGACGACATCGCCCAGCGGGCCGGCCGCGCGTTCGCGCAACTGGGTGGAGGATTTGCCTTCATGCTGGCTCTGGCCGCGCAGCCAGGCGACACGGTCGGCGCCGCGATTGTCGAGGCTGCCGGCGGCATTGCGATTGAGGGCGTCGAGTTGCGAGGTCTGCCCACTGAGTCCGGCCCAGGTGAACGGAAGGCCGTCGCGACGCACCGATCCGTAGGTGATGAGGTTGCGCGAGTCGGCGCTGGTGCCGGCCTGTCCGCGCAACAGGGTGGCGGCATCCCATTCCTCGGTGCTGCTCACCGTTCCGTTGGCGGCGACGGTGTAGGCGAGCAACTGCCCGCTCCAGCCGTTGGCATTGAAGCGTGCCTGGTAGAGACGGCTGTCGGAACGAATCGAGGTGGAGTTGGTGGTCACCGCGCTGGCGGCGGCTTTTTCCAGAATGGCGGTAAAGGTGCGGTCGAGCGCCTGTTCCAGGCCGAGCGGGTTGGATACCAGAAAATAATTGTCCGGGATGCCGTCGCTGCCATAAGCGCCGCTGCTGGTGCGGCTGTCCCATTCGGCAACCTGGTCGGGTCGATTGTTGGCGCCGGTCGTTTCCGTGAAACCACCCCATTTGGCCGCGTACCAGAGCGGGTCTTTCAGCGATTCGGCGGTGGCCGCCCCCAGCGTGTAGGTCGCGCTGCTGGCGGCGTCGGAGAGCTGGCAATTGTTGCAGCCGCCGCTGCCGTTCACCTTCGTCGATGGGCTGACGTTGATGCCGGTGGGATCGGTGTAGTTGAAGCCCTCAATGCCGGAGTGGAAGTGCGGGCCATCCTTGGTGGTGCCGCTGACGATGTAGCCGAAGCCCTGCGGGTTACCGGTGGATTCGGCCATCGTCCGGGTGGTGACGGTGAGCGTGTTGGCGGCGCGATCCAGGTGCCAGGAAAGCACGCCCCAGACATCCTGGTCGTAATCGCCGCCTTGCTCGCTGTCCTCCCAGTTGAGATAGGCCATGCCATCGGCCGTGGTGGCGGTGGCGGTCTGGTAGACGATCTTCATGTCCACCAACTGGCCGCCGCCCTGAGGAGCGCTGTTGAACAGACGGTAGGCGGGTTGCAGGATCACGCGCGGGTTGGCCTCGCCCGCGAGGGCAATGCGGATCTGCGGCACGTTGGTGGCCAGTTGCACACCGTAAGTGTTGACTTTCAGTGATTTGGTGTCGTCGTCAGGGATGGCGATATTGCTGCGGATGCGTTGGGTGTGGGCGTGGTGGGCCAGCCCGGCCATCAGCCAGGAACCTTGCAGGGTCGGGCCTTCCGGGCAGATGCCGGCGGCACTGCCGAGGCTGGCCAGGGTCTTGGCGTCGCACAACTCGTTGTTGCTGCTGCCGCCGTTCTTGCCCATGAAGAAGCTGCGGCCGTTGAGTCCTTCGCCGCTGCCCACCGTGTCGGTCAGGGCGCTTGCCGTGCCGGCGCCGCCGATGGCGCTCATGCTGGTGCCGCCCAGGTCTTCGTCGTTGCTGGAAACGCTGGCGTTGAACATCAGCACGTTGAGCGGGGCGCAGTAATTATTGCCGCCGAGGGGATCGCTCCAGGTGGCCAGCGGCAAGCCCAGCAGATTGTCCTTGCTGCCGCTGTTGGTGAACGTGTAGGCACTGGTCGCGCCCGCGCCCGCGAAGTAGCGCAGGGATTCGTAATACACCTCGGACATCGGGTTGCCCCAGCTGGTGCAGCTGTTTTCCGTGATGCTGGTGAGCTGCCAGGAGCAGTTGTCGCCGCTGGAACCCAGGTAGGTGCCGTCGCCGTAGTTGTAGCCGTAGATACGCAGGTAATTGAGGGTGTTGATGATGCCCGGCGGGGTGGCGGGCGAACTGCTGGTGCGCGGGCTGTTGGGTGGCGTGGCGGGCTGGATGAAAGTGCCGTCGGTGGCGATGTTGATCTCGTCGCTGATCGTGCCGACGTTCTTGCGCAGTACGCCGCCGGAGAGGTTCTTCGCATGGCTGCCGGTCATCAGGCCGAAGTGCAGTTGCCCACCGTTTTGGCCGCCCTCGCCGTAATACTGCAATAGTCCGATGGGCTTGGTGTTGCCGCTGGGATACTGCTTGCAGCGCTCCGTGCCGAGCAGGCCGGGCACGCAGGACTTCACTCGCGCCACATAATCATAAGAGCCCAGACCATTGGCGATACGGCCGCTGGAACTGGTGGTCTTGTTCGGTGACAGGCTGTTGGCATAGAGGCCGGAATACGCCGCGCGGTTGCCGTTGGTGCGGGTCGCGCCGGACAGGCCACCGGTGTTCTCGGCCGGGCTGGAGCTGTCTTCCCGCCACAGGCATTGCCAACGTTCGTTGGCGGCCCAGAGGGCGAAGTTGCCCTTGGCGACGCGGATCAGCGGCGCATTGGTGTTGTTCTGCGAGGTGCCCGAGCCAAGCGTGGCGTTGCACAGGGTGATGCCGGTCTGGGTCCAGTTCTCGATGCTCCAACTGTTGTAGGTGCCGGAACCGTAAGTCTGTTCCACCACCACCTTGATCTGGCCGGAGGAACAGGAATTCGAACTGGCGACCAGGCTATTGAACATGTTGATGCCACCGCCGTTGACGCAACTCACCGCGCCGATCATGTAATTTGCGGTCGGGTTGGTGCCGGCGCGGATCACCACCTGGTCGCCATAGGCAAAACCGCCGCTGGAGGCGACGGAGAACACCAGCGCGGCGGGGGTGCCGGCGGGAATCGCCAGAGTGCTGGCGCTGCTGACCGCCGTGGGCGTGGCCGGGGAAGTGAACGGAGTCAGGCGGTCGATATCCGCGCCGTTGTAATACTTGGCGAAGGCATGGGCGTCCGTGGGCAGATAGGCGCGCTCCAGCACGGTGAGCGCATTGGCGCCGCCGGCGGCGTAGGCCTGATCGGTGGAACGCAGGCCGCCATAAAGCAGTTTGCGCACCGCATCCATGCGGGTCATCGTGGCCCAGTTGAGGAAGTTGCCGCTCCACAGGCCGGTGCAATATTTGGTGTCGCTGCTCGAATTGGGCTCGAAGCGCTGATTGCCGCTGGAATAGCTGTAGCACTTGTACGGATCGAAATAACCGTAGTAGTCGATGCTGTGCTTGTAGCCGGTCTCCAGCTGGCCGTCGCCGTCGAGGTCGGAATAGTCGTTGTAGGCTTTCTTGTAGAGTTGCTGATCCTTGGAGACATCCAGCATCACCTGCGGCGGAATGCTGGAACTGATGAACAGGGGGCGCGGCGAGAGATCGAGCGCGTGGGCGGGGGCGATCGCCAGCCAGAGCAGCGGGCCCAGCAGGTTGGGCACGGCGTGGCGCGCCCAACGAACCGATTTTTCCCAACCCACACCGGCCATCACTCGTCTCCAGATGGATTTCATCTTCCGCTCCTCAAGCCCGGTAGATTTCCTGCAAGGTCACCGCCGTGCCGGGACGGGCGCCCACCGCGCGCACCGTGATGCGGTAGTAGATGCTTTCACCCTGGCCGGCATGCTGCTTGCGGAAGCCTTCGATCAGATAACGCGGCTGTTCCAGGACCCCATTGATGCTGGCGGCACCGGTCATTTGTCCGTAATGGATGGTCTTATCGGCATTGCCGAAGATTCCTGAAGTACTCCAGACATTGCTGGCCATGCCCGACGGGGTATCGACGGCATAACCTTGCGCGCCGTTGTAGCAAAGGCCGTTGCCGCATTCGCGGTTGAAGCCGGTCAGGCCGGTGACGGAAGTGGCGATGTACGCCTCGGCGTCACGCAGCGCCATTTCCGCAGCCTGCGTGGCCTGTTTGCGATCCTGCCAGGCACCCGACATGCGCTCCTGCATGAAGGCGGTGGTGATGGAGGAATATCCCAGGGTGGTGAGCACACCCAGGAAGATCAGGCTGGCGATGAGCGACATGCCGCGCTGTTGTTGCGGGCCGCGCTGGAATTTCCGGATGGGGGTTTTCATGATGCCGCTCCTTGTCAGTAACCAATGTCCGACTCGGTCGGATTAAGGTTGCTGTGGAGCGGCGAGCGGGGATGTTTTAAAAAACATCCGAGACTTCGCGCGTTCCGAGATGCGGCCCGGCTACCGTAGCGTTACCAACGCTTTAGGTCCGTGGCTTTGCGTCTCCGCCTTTCGGCGGATTTGCCCTTGATCTCGACCCGAGATGGCTGATTTATAGCCACAAATAACAAATTCGTCAATTGTTTTGCATTTATTGTTGTATTTGTTATTTCAACTCCGCGTAGTCGCGCCCACCTCGCGCGAGCGACCCGGCAAGCAAGACTCATGTGCCGCGATTACGCAGTTGGAAAGTGGCGCCCAGGACGCGGCGCAAACGGGTATCGGGCGCGATCCGGGTAACGCCGGAGCAATCCTGATATTGCTGGGCGGTCGGGCTGGTGCCCCGACTGAACGCGCGCGCCACCACGCAGACGCGCACGGTACGCACCTGGCTCCAATCAGCGGGCTGGGCGTCATAACGTTCCACGCTGTAATCGCCGTCGGCGTCCACGCCATAGAGCACCTGGAAAGCTTCCACGCCATCGGCCAACACTTCGGGGGTGCCGCCGCCGCTGGCGCACACCAGTTCTTCATTGGCATTCAGGAAGAATTCATTGCGTACCGTGCCGCTGCTGGAGGCATTTCCCAGGCAGTCGGCATTGGCGTCGAAACTCACCGCCAGATAGTCGCTGCCGTTCTTGCGCTCGCCGGTACGGGTGGCGACCACCCCGTGTTCGCCGCTGATGGGCGTGCCGGTAAAACCGAGTTTGAGATCGCTGTAATCGGTGGAGATGGCCGCATAGCCGGCCTGGGTGATCTGGCGGCCCAGGGTATCCATGAGAAAGCGGCTGGATTCCTGGATGCGGGCGTTTTCCCCCTGCATGCGGAAAATTTGCAGGCTGCCGGACAGGATGGTGCTCACCGAGACGGTCAGCAGCAGGCCGACCGCAAGCGCCACCATCATTTCCACCAGAGAAAGGCCGGCCTGGTGCTTGCGGGCGGAGGTTTTCATGCCTGGTGCCTCAGGAAGAAACAGCGGGTGCCGGCCTGTGGTGCGCCACAAACGGTCGCGGCCTCCGTGCCCGCCTGCCAGCCGCTGGCATTCGCCAACTGGCGGTCGCGCCAGCGCACGCCAATCAGGAAGATGCCGTCGCTGATTTCACGAACCTGGCCGGCGCCGCCGGGCAATAGCGCCTGATTCGCGGTATTCCAGCGATTGTGGTCGAACAGCGCGAGGGACGTCGGGGTGCAGTTGGCGTTCTGGCAGTCCGCCTGCGCGCCGGGAATGCCGGCATCCAGATTGTCGTAACGATTGGCCGCCACGCCGGCCGGGTTGGCGTTCATGCGTTCGGCCATGTCCTGTGCCTGCTGTGCCGCCACCGAGGCCAGATAGGCACCCTGATTGCCGCGCAAGGCTTCGACCTGAAGATTGGCGACTCCGAGAAGGCCGGTGGACAGCACCACCAGGGTCACCAGGACTTCCAGCATGCTGAAACCCGATTGGGAAGAAGCCAAGCGGGGGGAAGCGAATTGCGTTCCGTGATGAGGCGAGTGGGGTTTCATGTTGCCGCTCCTTGCGCACCGTTAACCGGCCCGGTCGGATAAGGAAGCTATGGAGCGGCGAGAAAGATTCCAATGAGCGACATGGACTTCGCGCGTTCCGAGATGCGGCCCGGCTACCGTGGCTTCCGCGTTTGCGTTGGCTTTAGGTCCGTGGCTTTGCGTCTCCGCCTTTCGGTGGGTTTGCCCTTGATCTCGACCCGAGACGGGCCTTTTATAGCAAAAACAACAAAACAACGCAAAGTATTTATGTATTTGTTGTTTTTGCTATTTACAAATCACTTGCCGTTAACCAGGATCGGGTAATCGCGCGGCAACAAGACCCACATGCGCCCCTTCTGCTTCATCGCACCCGCCAGCCGGCCGGCCTCCTCGCCGAAACCCCAGAAGAAGTCGGCGCGAACGTTGCCGCGGATGGCGCTGCCGGTATCCTGCGCGAGCACCAGGCGGTGCAGCGCTTCCTTCGTGTTGGGGCGGGTTGTGGCCAGCCAGACCGGCGCGCCCAGCGGCACGCCGCGCGGGTCGACGGCGATGCTGCGCTCATTGGTGAGCGGCACGCCCATCGCCCCGAGTGGGCCGGAACCCGGGCTGCTGGGCAGTTCGCGGAAAAACACATAGCTGGGGTTGGTATTGAGCAAATCCGGCAGACGCTCCGCGTTCCTCCGCCCCCAATCCTTGATGCCCTGCATGGAAGCCTTGTCCAGGGTGATCTCGCCCTTTTCAACCAGCCACTTGCCGATCGAACGGTAAGGATGGCCGTTCTGATCGGCATAGCCGACGCGGACGATCTCGCCGCCGCTGTTGCCGCCGCTGTTGCCGCCATAGTTGCCAGTCTCCAGGCGCACCCGGCCAGATCCCTGCACCTGCAGGAAGAACAGTTCCACCGGATCGTCGACCCAAAGCACTTCCTTGCCGCGCACCGGCGCGGCGCCGGCCTCGATTTCCGCGCGGCTCCAGTAAGGCACCACCTTGTTGCCCTGGAGACGGCCGCGCAGTCGCAGGCTCTTCAATTCCGGGTAGACGGCGGTGAGATCGACCACCAGCATGTCGTCGGGCGGCCCATAGAGCGGGTAGCGATAACGCGGCGTGGGGTAGCGACTGCCCCGCAGCAACGGCTCGTAGTAGCCGGTGACCAGGCCATCCAGGCCGCCTTCGCTCTGGTTGACCTGCCACGGCTGGAATTGCTGCTCCAGAAAGGCGCGAATTTCCCCGCTCTCGGGCAGGGCCGACATCCGCATGGCGGCTTCGCAAACACCACTCCAGGCCGGATTGCCGCGCAAGCCACGGCAGGATTGCATCCAGGCCGGCCAGGCCAGAGTCAGGTCGTCATCGCGCCAGCCCGGCAATTGCGCGAATACCGCCGGCTTGAGCCAGGGCATGGCGACGGGAATCGCTTTGGCGGGTTCTTCCGGCGGCACGGCGACAACGGGCTCCGGCGCGGGCGGCTCGATCACGGCGGGGGGCGCGACGGAAATCGGTGGAGCCGGTGGCGTGGGCACGGGTGGAACGGGAAGCAGCGGCCTCGGATGCGGCGCGGGCACGCTCGGCTCGGGTTCCGGCGGTTTCGGTTGAAACAGGCCGCAACCCGCCAGCAGCGAGGCCAGCGCCCCGATCAGAACGAGCGCGCGCATCAATGTAAAACGCGCGGCACGGAAAGGATGAATTCGGGAACCTCGGCCTCGAACTGGCTGCCGTCTTCCGCGACCATCTGGTAGCTGCCTTTCATGGCCCCGACCGGAGTGGCGATGGCGGTACCGCTGGTGTATTCGAATTGCTCGCCGGGTTTCAGCAGCGGCTGCTCGCCCACCACGCCGAGCCCACGCACTTCCTGCACCTTCTGGTGCGCGTCGGTGATGGTCCAGTGCCGGGAAATGAGTTGCGCGGGCACCTGGCCGGTATTGGCGATGACAATGGTGTAGGCAAAGACGAAACGATCCGCGCCCTCGTCGGATTGCTCCGGAATGAACTGGGTGTGGGTGGTGACGGTGATGTGGTGTTTCCTGCTCTCGGCCATGGTTCTTCTGCTGCGAGGATGGGCTTGCGGGCGAGGATTGCACACGAATCGACCAGCCCTGTCCAGTGCGCGGGGCGGGCGGGTAGAATGCCCGGGCATTTTTTAAATCAATACAGGATAACCATCATGGCCGATTACCAGATTGCTCCTTCCATCCTTTCCGCCAACTTCGCCAGGCTTGGCGAGGAAGTGGACAACGTGCTCGCCGCCGGCGCCGACATCGTCCATTTCGACGTGATGGACAACCACTATGTGCCCAACCTGACCATCGGTCCGCTGGTCTGCGAAGCGTTGAGAAAACACGGCGTCACCGCCCCCATCGACGTGCATCTGATGGTGAAGCCGGTGGATCGCATCATTCCCGATTTCGCCAAGGCCGGCGCCACTTACATCACCTTCCACCCGGAAGCCTCCGAGCACGTCGACCGCACCATCGGCCTGATTAAGGAAAGCGGCTGCAAGGCCGGCCTGGTGTTCAACCCGGCCACCCCGCTGGACGTGCTGGAGTACATGCTGCCCAAGCTCGACATGGTGCTGTTGATGTCGGTAAACCCCGGCTTCGGTGGCCAGAAGTTCATCCCCTACGTGCTCGACAAGGCGCGCCGGGTCAGCCAGATGATCCAGGCCGGCGGCCACACCTGCCGCCTGGAGATCGACGGCGGCGTCGGCCCGGCCAACATCCGTGAAGTCGCGCAATCGGGTGTCGATACCTTCGTAGCCGGTTCCGCCATCTTCGGCGCCGCCAAGGACAGCGACCCGCACCGCTACGACAGCGTCGTCGCCGCCATGCGCGCCGAACTGGCGAAAGCCTGATGTAGCGCCGGCGTCTCGCCGGCGTCTGTGAAAAACGCCGGCGAGGACGCCGGCGCTACAAGGTTCCAACATGAATTTCCCGCTTCCCCTGAAAGCCGTCGTCATCGACCTCGACGGCACTCTGCTCGATACCGCTCCCGACCTGGCCGACGCCGCGATGGCGATGGCCGCCGATCTTGGCCTGCCCCCCATCGACCTGGCCGAAGTGAAGACCTACATCGGCAACGGCGTCTCCCGACTGGTGAAGCGCGTACTCACCCGCGACATGCACGCCGACCCGGCACCGGAACTGTTCGCCCGCGCACTGCCGATCTACGAACGACACTATGCCGACTGGGTTTCGCGCAAGAGCCGCCCCTTCCCCGGCGTGGTCGAGGGCCTGCAAGCGATCAAGGCCAGCGGCGTGCATCTCGCCTGCATCACCAACAAGGCCGCGCGTTTCACCCATCCGCTGCTGAAAGACACCGGCCTGTTCGACTACTTCGAGCTGATTCTTTCCGGCGACACCCTGCCGGAGAAAAAGCCCTCGCCGCTGCCGCTCTACCATGCCTGCGCCGTGTTCGACTGTGAACCGAACGAGTTGCTGTTGATCGGCGACTCGCTCAATGACGCCCAGGCCGCCCGCGCCGCCGGCTGCCCGGTGTTCTGCGTGCCCTATGGCTACAACCGTGGCCGCCCGGTGGAAGAACTGGATCTGGATGCCGTGGTGCCCAGCCTGCTCGAAGCCGCGAAGCTGATCGTGCAAAAATGAATCTGAACCCTCTGGAAACCGGAAAGACGAAACCTCCGCGATGGCGCGGCTGAAACACGTCCACGTCCCGCGTTTCACATTTCCCCACTTTCCGGAGCCGCACCATGTTCAACGAAGAAAAATTCAATAGCCTCGCCCGCCAGGGCTACAACCGCATCCCGGTCATCAAGCAACTGCCCGCCGACCTGGATACGCCGCTTTCGCTCTACCTGAAACTCGCCAACGAGCCCTATTCCTACCTGCTGGAATCGGTGGTCGGCGGCGAGCGCTTCGGGCGCTATTCCTTCATCGGCCTGCCGGCGCGCACCGTGCTGCGGGTGCACGGCCATTTCGTCAGTGTCGAGACCAACGGCCTGCCGGTGGAGCAGAGCAATAGCGACGATCCCCTGGCCTTCATCGAAAATTACCTGGGGCGCTTCAAAGCCGCGCCGGTACCCGGCCTGCCGCGTTTTCCCGGCGGCTTGTGCGGCTACTTCGGCTATGACACGGTGCGCTATATCGAAAAGAAGCTGGCCGACACGCGCAAGCAAGACCTGGTCAACACCCCGGACATCCTGCTCCTGCTCAGTGATGAACTGGCGGTGGTGGACAACCTCTCCGGCCGCCTCACCCTGATCGTCTACGCCGACCCGCTGGAACCCAACGCCTACCTGAACGCGCATCTGCGCCTGAAGGAGTTGTCCCGGCGCTTGCTGCGTCCCGCCGTGCCACCCGGTGGCGGCGAAGGCAACGTCATCAAGGCGCAATCGGAGTTCGGCGAACAAGCCTTCAAGGACGCCGTGGTGCGCGCCAAGCGTTACATCACCGAGGGCGACGTCATGCAGGTGGTATTGAGCCAGCGCCTGAGCCGCCCATTCCACGCCCACCCGCTGTCGCTGTACCGGGCGCTGCGCGGCCTCAACCCCTCTCCCTACATGTTCTATTACGACATGGGCGGCTTCCATGTGGTCGGCTCCTCACCGGAAATCCTGGTGCGCCTGGAAGACGACGGCGGTGGCGGCGGCAAACGCGTTACCGTCCGCCCCATCGCCGGCACGCGGCCGCGCGGCGCCACCCGCGAGGAAGATCAGCGTCTGGAAGCCGAACTCCTGGCCGATCCCAAGGAGCGCGCTGAACACGTCCAACTCATGGACCTCGGCCGCAACGACGCCGGCCGCGTCGCCCAGGTCGGCACGGTGAAAGTCACCGAGAACATGACCATCGAGCGCTACTCACACGTCATGCACATCGTCTCCAACGTCGAGGCCAGCCTGCGCCCGGAGATGAGCGCGATGGACGTGCTGCGCGCCACCTTCCCCGCCGGCACCGTCTCCGGCGCGCCGAAGATTCGGGCGATGGAAATCATCGACGAACTGGAGCCGACCAAACGCGGCGTCTATGCCGGCGCCGTCGGCTACCTCGGCTTCAACGGCGACATGGACGTCGCCATCGCCATCCGCACCGCCGTAGTCAAGGACAACGTCCTCTACATGCAGGCCGGCGCCGGCATCGTCGCCGACTCCGTACCCGAGAACGAATGGCTGGAAACCTGCAACAAGGCCCGCGCCGTGTTGCGCGCGGCGGAACTCGCGCAGGCGGGCTTCGAGAGCGAGGCGGATTAACGTGGCATTCACCGCGCCACGGTGGGTTTCCTCATCGGGGGCGGCTTGACGAGCCCTAACCGGCTTCCAGGGAATCCAGGGCAATCCCCGCATGCGTGAACTTCACCTCATCGTCCCCGGCCTGTCCGCCTGGCGCGACTCCCCGCACAGCGAGCCGACACCCATGCCGGGGCTGGGGCGGTTGCTGTCACGAGGGCGCTTCGAAGGCGGCGAAACCAGCCTGGCGGATGCGTTGTGCCAGGCATTCGCGGTCGCCCGGCAGGAGGACAGCCCGCTGGCGCCCATCACCGCCACCTACGACGGCCTGAATGCCAACGTGGGTTACTGGCTGCGCGCGGACCCGGTGCATCTGCGTGTCGGCATGCGCGGCATGACCCTGCTGGACGCGGAGCATGTCGGATTGAGCATGGCGGAATCCGAGGCACTGGCGGCCAGCCTCAAGCCCTTGTTCGAGGAAGCCGGCTGGCGCCTGCTGGCGCCCACGGCCGCGCGCTGGTATGGCCACCCCTCCCACGCCATCAAGCTGCGCACCACCCCCCTGGACAAGGTCGCCACGCGCCATGTGAATTCCGCCCTGCCGGTCGGACAAAGCGCGGCGCGGGTCATGCGTCTGGTCAACGACGCGCAAATCATTCTGCACGACCATGCGGTGAACCAGGCGCGCGAGCGGCGCGGGCAGGCGCCGATCAACAGCCTCTGGCTCTGGGGCGGCGGCGAGCGCGCGAAATCCGGCCGCCGATTCCAGCGGGTACTGGCGTGGCAGACGGAGGCGCTGGCGCTGGCTCGGTTGTCGGGTAGCCCAAGCGCGCCCTGTCCGGCGCGCCTGCGCGACGCGCCGCGCGCCGCCAGCACCTTGCTGGTGTTGCCTGAATTTCCCGCCGACGCCAGCGCGGCGGATGCCGCCAGGCTGGATGCCGATTGGTTCATGCCGCTGCTGCGCGGCTTGCGCATCGGCCGTTACCGGCGCGCCACCGTCACACTGACCGGCCCGGAAGGCGCCAGCGTGAGCCTGGGGATGCTGGACGCCTGGAAGTTCTGGGGAGAGACGGTGAAGTGATGCCGACGCGGGGCGCGCGGACTATCGCCGCTCCACCAGCCAGGCCGACAGGGCTTCCGCCGGCATGGGACGGCCGGGGTGCCACCCCTGCAGGACGTCCACCCCCATTCCTTTGAGCCGTTCCGCCACTGCGGCGTCTTCCACGCCTTCGGCGACGGTTTCCAACCCCAGGGTATCGGCCATGCCGACGATGGTCTGGATCAGGCGGGCGCCTTGTGGCTGCTCGATGCGGCGCACGAAGGCGATGTCGATCTTGAGTTCATGCACGGGCAGGTCGTGCAATTGTGAAAGCGAGGAATAGCCGGTGCCGAAGTCGTCGATGGACAGGCGAAAACCGGCGTCACGCAGTTCCTTGAGGCGCTCGGCGGCGTACTCCACGTCCAGCAGGGCGATGGATTCGGTGATTTCCAGTGTCACCCGGCCCGGCACCAGGCCGTTTGCCTGGACATCATCCAGCAGTTTCTCGGTGAAATAAGGCATGAACAACTGGCGCTTGGAGAGGTTCACCGAAAGCGTGAGATCGTGTTCCTTCCAGCCTTGCATGTCATGCAGGGCGCGCAGCCAGACCTGTTCGCCGAGGTCGCGGATGAGGCCGAGGTTTTCCGCCATCGGGATGAAGGTGGCGGGGCTGATCCAGCCCAGATCCGGCTCGTACCAGCGCGCCAGGGTCTCCACGCCATTGACGCGGCCGCTTTGGGCGGCGACCAGCGGCTGATAGTGGTTGCCGATGCGCTTGTCGCGTATGGCGGCGGCCAGACGTTGCTGGATGTAAATCTCCTTCTTGCCCAGGCCCTTGTGGGCCATGTCGGCGAAGAATTGCAGATTGTTGCGGCCCTGCGCCTTGGCATAGAACATGGCCCGGTCGGCGTGCGCCAGGAGCAGTTCGCTGTTTTCCGCGTCATCCGGGAATACGGCGAAGCCGGCGCTGAAGGTGAGATTGAACTCGCTGTCTTCCACCGGCAGGGCCGCGCCGGTGGCTTCGCGCAGTTTCTCCGCCACTTCGCGGATGGCGTCGATGCCGGGCATGTCCGGCAGCAGCACGATGAATTCGTCGCCCCCCCAGCGCGCCAGGGTATCGCCGCTCCTGAGATGGAAGCGCAGACGCTGGCTCAACGCGATGAGCAACTGGTCGCCCATCTTGTGGCCGAGGCTGTCATTGACGTGTTTGAAGTGGTCGAGGTCGATGAAACCCAATGCCACCTTGCGCTGGTTGCGTTCGACCTGGCGTATGGCGACTTTCATGCGGTCTTCCAGCAGCACCCGGTTGGGCAGGCCGGTGAGCGCGTCGTGCAGGGCCATGTGGGTGATGCGGCGCTCCTGCAGATAACTCTGGGTGATGTCGCGCAGCACACCGCGCAGGCTGTCACCACCCAGGTTGCCACCGGGGTTGCCACCAGGGTTGCCACCGAGGCTGCCACCCTCGGCGCGCACCAGACGCAGTTCCAGCCAGCGCTCTTCCTCGGCGCGCGGGGTAAGGCGCAGGCGGGTGCTGACCTGCTGTTTTTCCCGGCGGGCCAGCGCCGCGACCAGGGCGGTAAGCACCGGCGTGTCCTCGGGATCGAGGTATTCGGCCAGCATCTGGCCAGTGACATCCGCGTCGATGCCGGTGACTTTGCGCCAGCCGGAACTCACTCGCGTGATGCGCCCCGCCAAGTCCAGTTCCACCACGGCTTCTTCCAGCATGTCCAGGGTTTGCAGATGCGCGGCCTGTTCCGCGTGGCGTCTTTCCGCCTCTTCCATGAGGCTGTCCAGGGCCAGGCCGAGACGGCCCATTTCATCCTGGCGCGGCGTCAGTCTTTCCAGCGTCTGGCGCACAGCGGGGGAACGCTGGAACTGCACCAGGAAGGAACCGGCCGCGCGACTCAAGGATTCGATCTCGCGCAGGTGGGCGCGCATGCCGCGCCCGAGGCCGAACCAGATCAGCAGCAGCAGCGACAGGGTGAGAACGGCCGCGCCGGACATCACCGTATAGGGAGAAACCAGGGAATCCAGGGGATGCCGGATGATGAGGAGAGGCGCGTCCGGCCCCTCGTTTTCCTGCAAGGGAAGCGAGGCTTGCAGGGTTGCGCCATCCGCCAGGCGGCCATTCAGGCTGGCATCGAGCGGGGTGCCCAATCCCGCCGCGCCCAGGGAGCTTGCCAACGTCTGCCCGCTCTGGCGCAGGAATACCGCATCGGTGCCGCGCGCCAGGTGGGAGAGCAGGCCGTTATCCAGAGCGCGCGCGAACAGGGCCATGCCCTGGCCTTCCTTCCCCAGCCAGATGGGCATGCGGGTGACGGCATAGACCGTTTCCGTGTCCGCGCAGTGGCTGCGCACATGCAGGTCGTTCAGGTTCAGGCTGTCCAGGAGCATGGCCTGGCAGCCGATGCTGAACACCTGCGTGCCATCCGAGGTAACCAGCAATACGCCCTCGAAAGCGCGGCTTTCGGCCTGGGCATTGAAGAAGGCGCGCAAGCGGGCCTGGCGCTGCTCGCCGTCGAGCTCGCCGATGCGCATGAATTCGATCTGCGCCTTGATGCGCCGCGCGGTTTTCTCCCAATCCTGCCGGGTGTCCAGCAGTTTGGCGCGGTAATCGCGCAGCGTCTGCTCGTGGCTGCGCGCGGCGTAGGCATTCGCCACCTCCTGCCAGGCCAGCCAGGCCGCCGCCATCGCCAGCAAGGCGGCGAAAAGGCTGACAGCGAACAGCAAGCGGTTGCCGCGATGGAGCAGGGAAACACGAGGCTGCGGCATGGTCAGCGCATGACCGCTGAAAGGCACGCACAATCTGGATGACGCAAAACCACCTCCTCCAATCCCGAATATTCTTGTGGGTAGCCGGCATTTCGTGAGCCGACATTCTTTTTTCTTGCACGGATTGCGCGGCGGGTAGCCGAAACGGCAAGCACACCCCGCAAGACCGCGACTATAACGCGCTCGCCACCGGGTAAACCGGGTCGTTCGAGAAAACCCGCGCCGCTCTCGAAACCGGGCAACCACGCAATGGCTTGTGGCGACGCGGGCTTCGCCCGACGGATTACCCGCCCCTACAGGAGTACCAGGTTATCGCGGTGGATGAGTTCCGCTTCATCCATGTAACCGAGAAGGGATTCGATCCGGCTGCTTGGTTGCCGCGCGATACGGCGGGCCTCGTCGGAGCCGTAGTTGACCAGGCCACGCGCGATGTCGCGCCCATCCGAGTCGATGCAGGCCACCACTTCGCCGCGATGGAAGTCGCCGACGACGCCCGCCACTCCGATGGGCAGCAGGCTCTTTCCCTGCTCGCGCAGGGCGCGCGCCGCGCCCTCGTCCAGCTTCAGACGGCCACGTACTTGCAGGTGATCGGCCAGCCACTGGCGGCGCGCGGCCAGCGGCGCGTCGCGGGCGAGAAGTTGCGTACCGAGTGCTTCGCCCGCGCCCAGGCGCGCCAGGACATCGTCCTCGCGGCCGCTGACGATGACCGTGTGCGCGCCGCTGCGGGCGGCGCGTTTGGCGGCGAGTACCTTGGTCAACATGCCGCCGGTGCCGACGCTGGAACCGGCGCCGCCCGCCATCGCTTCCAGATCCGCGCTACCGGCCACCGCCTCATGGATGAACTCGGCGTCGGGATTCCCGCGCGGGTCGGCGCTGTAGAGGCCGCGCTGGTCGGTGAGGATGATCAGGGCATCGGCCTCGATCAGATTGGCCACCAGGGCGCCCAGGGTATCGTTGTCACCCACCTTGATTTCCTCGGTGGTGACGGTGTCGTTCTCGTTGATGATCGGGATGACCTTGAGTTCCAGAAGCGTGCGCAGGGTGGAACGGGCATTCAGGTAGCGCTCGCGGTCGGCGAGATCGGCATGGGTGAGCAGAACCTGCGCGGTGCGCAGGCCATGCGCGCGAAAACTGCGTTCATAGGCCTCGATCAGGCCCATCTGGCCGACGGCGGCGGCGGCCTGGAGTTCGTTGAGCGCGGCCGGGCGGCGCGTCCAGCCCAGGCGACTGATGCCTTCGGCGATGGCGCCGCTGGAAACCAGCACGATCTCCTTGCCCAGTTCGGTGAGCTTGGCAATCTGCGCCGACCACAGCGCCAGGCGCTCATGGTCGAGGCCGCGTCCCTCGTTGGTGACCAGGCTGCTGCCGACTTTCACCACCAGGCGGCGGGCATCGGCCACGACGGAACGATTCATGCGGAATCCCTCGGCCACTAATGTAGCGCCGGCGTCTCGCCGGCTGTATTTAAGGACGCCGGCGAGACGCCGGCGCTACAGGAACTCACGCCGCCTCTGCGGCCGCGCGGCATTGTTGCAGGTGCTCCATGATGGCGAACACCAGCGGCTGGCAACCGCCGCCATTGATGGCGGAAATCGCGAACACCGGGCTCATTGGCGTCACCTCCCAGGCGAATTCCTTGAGGAAGCGGGCGATGCGCTCGGCCCGCTCCTCTTCCGGAATCAGATCGGTCTTGTTGAGAACCAGCCAGCGCGGCTTGGCATGGAGGTCGTCGTCATACTTGCGCAACTCCTCGACGATGGCGCGCGCCTCATGCGCCGGATCGACCTCCGGGTCGAATGGCGCCAGATCGACCAGATGCAGCAACAGGCTGGTGCGCGCCAGGTGGCGCAGGAACTGGTGGCCGAGGCCGGCGCCCTCGGCCGCGCCTTCGATCAGCCCGGGCACATCGGCGACCACGAAACTGCGTTCGCTGTCGACCCGCACCACACCGAGGTTGGGGTGCAGGGTGGTGAACGGGTAATCGGCCACTTTCGGCCTGGCGGCGGAAATGGCGCGAATCAGGGTGGATTTTCCGGCATTGGGCATGCCCAGCAAACCCACGTCGGCGAGCACTTTCAACTCCATGTGCAGGCGCAATTCCTCACCCGGCTCGCCGGACGTGGTCTGGCGTGGCGCCCGGTTGGTGCTGGACTTGAAATGCAGGTTGCCCAGCCCCCCCTTGCCGCCCTTGGCCACCAGGGCGCGCTGCCCGTCGGCGGCAAGGTCGGCGATCAACGCGCCGCTTTCTTCCTCGGTAATCACCGTGCCCACCGGCACACGCAGGGTCAGGTCGTCGCCGCCCTTGCCGTAGCAGTCGGCGCCGCGCCCGTTCTCGCCGTGGCGGGCGCGGAACATGCGGGTGAAACGGTACTCGACCAGGGTATTGATGTTGCGGTCGGCCTCCGCCCAGATGCTGCCGCCCTTGCCGCCGTCGCCGCCGTCCGGCCCGCCCATGGGGATGAACTTCTCGCGCCGGAACGAGGCGGAACCATTACCGCCACGGCCGGCGATGACATCAATTCGGGCTTCGTCGATGAATTTCATGTTGCTCGCCCCTGAAACGAAAAAGCCCTATCCGGAGATAGGGCTCCTGCGGGATGGCGGATGGGCTTACGCCGCGACCGGCACCACATTGACCGTGCGGCGCTGACGCTCGCCCTTCACGGTGAATTCGACCACGCCGTCCACTTTCGCGAACAGGGTGTAGTCCTTGCCCACGCCGACGTTCATGCCGGGGTGGAACTGGGTGCCGCGCTGGCGTACCAGAATGTTGCCGGCGGGCACAAACTGGCCGCCGTAACGCTTCACACCCAGCATCTTCGGGTTGGAATCGCGGCCGTTGCGGGAACTGCCGCCTGCTTTCTTGTGTGCCATGTCTGTCTGCTCCTGCTATCAGATGGAAATGCCGTCGATGCGGATTTCCGTGTAGTTCTGACGATGTCCCTGGGTCTTGCGGTAGTGCTTGCGGCGCCGCATCTTGAAAATCATCACCTTGACGCCACGGCCATGCGACAGCACGGTTGCCTTGACGGAAGCGCCGGCCACCATCGGGGCGCCGACCTTGATGTCTTCACCGTCGGCCACCATGAGCACGTCCGTGATCTCGACTTCACCACCCACTTCCACGGGCAGGGTCTCCACCTTCAGCTTGCCGCCGGTAGATACCTTGTATTGTTTACCACCGGTTTTGATCACCGCGTACATGCCTATCTCCAAAAATCTGGGCTAATCCGGAAAACGCGGCATTCTATGGGAAGCGGCGGCAGATTGCAAACCACGGGTATATTGCGCGAACCCGATTCCGGTAATTTCCACGACATGACCACACCTTCCTTGCCGCGCCGCCTGGCCTGCCTTGTTTACGAGGCGATGTTGCTGGCGGCGGTACTGTTCGTCGCCGGCGCGCCTTTCGTGGCGTTGACCCAGGCGCTGCCTCTGGCCGTGTTCCGACTACTCGTCTGGTGCTACTGGCTGTTGGTCGCCGGGGGCTACTTCACCGTGTTCTGGCGGCGCGGCCAGACGCTGGCCATGAAGACCTGGCGCATCCGCCTGGAATCCGTGGCGGGAACCCCGCTCACCGCCCGGCAGGCCGTAAAACGCTACCTGCTTGCCTGTCTGCTGTTCCCCATCTCCTGGGCCTGGGCCCTGTTCGCGGCCGACCGCCAGTTTCTTCATGACCGCCTGGCGGGCACCCGCCTGGTCAGCGCCGCTCCATCCACCAGATAGCGAGGCCGGCCGCCAGACCGAACGCGAGGACCGGAGCCGACGCGGATAGCGGAGCCGGCCAGTCCTGCAACTGCGCGAACTGGGCGGACAGCCGGTTGGCGAGATGGAAGCCCAGTCCCAGCAGGATGCCCAGGAGCAGGCGACCGCCCGCCCCGCCCACCCGCGGTGGCCGATAGGCGAAGGCCAGGGCCAACAGCAACATCACCGGCGCGGCCAGCGGATAAGTCACCTTGTTCCAGAAAGCGATGATGTAGCGCTGCGCATCCTGCCGGTTCTGCGTCAAATGATGGATGTAGGAATACAGCGTGGCCATCGACATGCGTTGCGGGGAAACCATCAGCACCGCCAGGAGATCGGGCGTCACCGACGAGGCCCAATTCCGGTCAGCCAGGCGCAGTGTGCGGGTTCCACCCTCGCCAAGACGGGTTTCCGTCACCCGCCGCAACACCCAGTTGCCGTCACGCCATTCGGCGGATTCGGCGCGCAGCAGCGAGCGCAACCTGAAGCGCTCGTCAAAGGCGTACAAACGCACATCCAGCAGGCTGGCATCGGGTCGCATTTCGCGGATGTTGATGAACGTCGCGCCGTCTTTCGCCCATACGCCGGTCTGAAACTCCTTGGCCACGACCCCGCTGGTGGCGCGCAATTTGAGCTGTTGCGCGGCGCGTTCGGCGGGAGGAGTGACGTACTCGCCGAGCAACAAGGCAAGAAAACCGATCAGCAGCCCCACGCTCATCATCCAGGCCGCCAGGCGGGAGGCGGACAAACCACCCGTGCGCATCACGCTGAATTCCGAACTGAGCGCCAGCCGGTTCCAGGCAAACAGCCCTCCCACGAGGACGGCGACCGGAACCAGTTCATTCAAGCGGCCCGGGATATTGAGCGCGACGAACACGGTGGCGAGCAGCGGGGTATAGGTTTCCGGATGGGCCTCCGACATTTCGTGAATGAAGTCGAAAAAGGAGAACATGCCGGTGAGCGCCAGCGCGGCGAGGGCGCTGGCACCGATGATTTCCCGGGAAACGTAGCGAAACAGGAGGCTCATGACCGGCCCGGCCGATGAAAGCGTCGCCAGTAAGCCAGAGTCAACAGCAGCAACATGGTGCCGTGCACCAGCGCGATACCGGTGCCGGCGGTGATCTGGGAACGAGCCACCCACCCTTGCGACAGCCCGACGAAGTTGCTGTAGGCGGCATAAATCAAGATGGCGAACACCGTATTGAGGGAACGCCCGGCGCGCGGGTTCACGTAACTCAAGGGCACCGCCAACAAGCAGAGGATCAGGGTGCTGATCGGATAGCTGACGCGCCAGACCCATTCCGACATATTTTCCGGCGTCGGATTGGCGAACAGGGTGGCAAGACCGCGGGTGCGCGGGCCGCCCACCTGTTCGACGACTTCCCGTGGTTCGAGGCGCACCGCATAGCTGGCGAAGTCGGCCACCCGAAAATTCGCCACGCCGGGTGTCCCTTCGTAGCGATTGCCCTGTTCCAGTACCAGGAAGCGGTCGCCGTTTTCCATGATCCGCACATTTCCACGCTGGGCGACGATCACCCCCATTCGCCCCTGCTGCACCGACTGGATGAACGCGTTGCCGACATGCTCGCCATTGGGAGAGACGGTTTCCACGAAAAAGACCCGCTGTCCCTGGCGATCCTCGGAGAACACGCCGGGCGCCAGGGTGGAAACCTGATCGCGGCTGGCCAGTTTCTCCTCGAACCGCGTCTGCTTGCCTACCGACCAGGGGATCAACACCATGCTGACGAAGGCAATGATCGTCGCCGCCGGCAAGGCGAACACGACCACCGGACGCATCCAGTCGAACGGCCCCAGCCCGCCGTTCATCCAGATCACGGCCTCGCTGTCGCGCCAGAGACGGGACATGCTCATGAACACGCCGATGAACAGGGCCATGGACAACAGAATCGGCAGAAAACGCGCGAATCCGAACCCCAGCATGGGGAACACCGCGTCATTGGCGAGGTCTCCCAATGCCGCCCGGCCCAGCACGCGCACCAGCAGCACGACGGTGAAGATCGCCGCCAGCGCGGCAAAGGCCGCGCCGCTGCCGGAGGCCATCTCGCGGATCAGGGCACGATCGAACAGGCGCATGAATGGAAGCATGGTCGGGGGGATGATTTTTGACTAAGTGAAGATCAACTGCCGATAATCCGGGAAACATCCCGTTTTCGTAAGAATTTGTATTTATCAGGCAGGATCATCGGTTTCTGGAGACAAGTATGGAATTCAGCATAAAAAGCGGCAGCCCGGAGAAACAGCGTAGCGCCTGCGTGGTCGTCGGCGTATTCGACCACCGCAAGCTCAGTTTCGCCGGTGAAGTCATCGATCATGCCGCCCAGGGTTATCTGGCCGACATTCTCCGGCGTGGCGACATGGACGGCAAGCCGGGCACCACCTTGCTGCTGCATAACGTCCCGGGCCTATTGTGCGACCGGGTGCTGCTGGTTGGCCTGGGCAAGGAACGCGAATTCCGCGACAAGCATTATCGGGATGCCGTGCGCGCCGCGATCAAGACCCTCTCGGAAACCGGCGTCGGCGAAGCCGCGCTTTACCTCAGTGAAATCCCGGTAAAAAAGCGCGATCTCGGCTGGAATGTAGAACAGGCGGTGCTGGTCGCGGAGGAAACGCTGTATCGCTTCGACCAGATGAAGAGCAAACCGGAAGAAAACAAGCGCGCCCCGCGCAAGCTCACCCTGGCGGTATCGCGCCGGGGCGAACTCCCCACCGGCGAAGCCGCCGCGCTGCGCGGCCAGGCCATCGCCGCCGGCATGAAGCTGGCAAAGGATCTGGGCAACCTGCCCGGCAACATCTGCACCCCCTCCCATCTCGCCGCGCAAGCCGAGGAACTGGCGAAAAAACAGGGGTTCGGCGTCGAAGTGCTGGATCAGGCCGCCATCGAAAAAATCGGCATGGGTTCCTTCCTCTCCGTCGCCCGCGGCAGCGACCAGCCGCCACGCTTCATCGTCCTGCGCCATATGGGTGGAGAGAAAGGCCAGAAACCCGTCGTCCTGGTGGGCAAGGGCATCACCTTCGACTCCGGCGGCATCTCGCTGAAGCCCGGCGCCGACATGGACGAGATGAAATACGATATGTGCGGCGCCGCCTCCGTGCTGGGCACTTTCCAGGCGCTGGCCGAACTCAAGCTGCCGCTCAATGTGATCGGCCTCATTCCCACCTGCGAGAACCTGCCCTCCGGCCGCGCCAACAAGCCAGGCGACGTGGTCACCAGCCTGTCCGGGCAGACCATCGAAATCCTCAACACCGACGCCGAGGGCCGCCTCATCCTGTGCGACGCCCTGACCTACGCGGAACGTTTCGAGCCGGCCTGCGTGGTGGACATCGCCACCCTCACCGGCGCCTGCGTGATCGCGTTGGGCCATGTCACCTCCGGCCTGCTCGCCAACGACGACGGTCTGGCGCGGGAACTGCTGCATGCCGGCGAGGTGGCGCACGACCGCTGCTGGCAACTGCCCCTGTTCGACGAGTACGAAGAGCAATTGAAGAGCAACTTCGCCGACATGGCCAACATCGGCGGCCGCCCCGCCGGCACCATCACCGCCGCCGCCTTCCTCGGCAAGTTCACGAAGAAGTACGACTGGGCGCATCTGGACATCGCCGGCACCGCCTGGAAATCCGGCAAGGAAAAAGGCGCCACCGGGCGGCCGGTGCCGCTCCTGGTGCATTTTCTGGTGAAGCGGGCGGAAGGGTGAGTCTTCCCGCCGTCCGACCGCCCGTGCCGAAAGATGTAGCGCGGGCATCCCTGCCTGCGAGCCGCATTTGTCACGCCAGTTGCCCGTCGGCCGGCTGATGAAGGGGAGTAGTTCTACTGTGTTACAAACAATGCAATGACTCGGCACGGGAAATATCTAAGCGGAGGCTACATGACGCTGAATCTTGAATCGCAGTTCGAAGCGTATGGCGACGACACGGCCTTGCGCGACCTACTGACCGAGCAGCAACTGGTCTACGCGGTGGGCGTGCGCACCGGCACGACCGTTTGGTGGGGAGCACACCAGCCCGCCGCCGCACCGGTCAGCGGTCGCCGGGGAAAAACCAAAACCCATCACACACGCGATGAAGCTCATCAGCCGATTTCAGTGCTGGCGTTAGCCCAGTCGCTGGCGCCGCAGCGCTTTCGCACCATCACTTGGCGTGAAGGAACCCTCGAACCGCTGCATTCGCGTTTCGCCAGAGTGCGCGTGCGCGCGGCTCATCGCGACGTTCCGCGCAAAGGGGAATGATTGGTCATCGAATGGCCGAGAGGCGAAGCGGAACCGAGCCGCTACTGGCTATCGACGCACCCGAAAGACATGCCTTCCGCCGCACTGGTCGAATCCATCAAGGCGCGATGGCGTATCGAACACGATTACCAGGGGCTTAAACAGGAATTCGGCCTGGGCCCTTACGAAGGGCGTAACTGGCGCGGGTTTCACCACCATGCGAGCCTGTGCATTGCGGCGTATGGCTTCTTGATGCGTGAACGACTATCCGGAGCAAAAAAACGCCGATCGATTCACGTTCACGGAACCTGCCCTACCCGAAGGTTTCCGCCCGCGAGGGGCCACGACCGATGCAACGCCACGTCCCGAGTTCGGTCCCGACATGGTGCTTCCGCCTCACCGCCGCGATCGCAAAGGGGTTGCACCAATGCCCATGCTGCGGGCGGACAGCAAATCAGGTTATGAATATTTAAAACACAGTAGAAGCAGGAATTTCCATGTGGTTACACACTCCACTTTGACCCGACCCCCCATGTCTTCCTGTCTCATTCTCGGCGGCGGCATCAACGGCCTGCTTTGCGCGCTCTTGCTGCGCCAGTCCGGGCTGGAGGTGCGCGTTCTGGAGCGGGGCGCGGTGGGACGGGAATCTTCCTGGGCGGGGGCGGGCATTTTGTCCTTGCTGCCCCCCTGGGACTATGGGATGGAGGTCAATGCCCTGGCGCAACGCGGGCGGGCATTGTGGCCGGAATGGGCGGAGCGCCTGCGGGTTGCGAGTGGAATAGACCCGGAATATCGGGCCTGCGGCATGGTGTTGCTGGAGGTAGCACAGCGCGACTCTGCGCTGGCCTGGTGCATGAAACACGGGGAGGTCGCCCTGCCGCTTGCGGAGTTCCCTCACCCCCGGCCCCTCTCACGGTGGGAGAGGGGAGATTCCGCCCAGGGACTGTGGCTGCCGAATGTGGCGCAGGCGCGCAACCCGCGCGTGATGCGGGCGCTGCGTGAAGCCGCGTTGCGTGTGGGCGTCTCGATTCATGAGCACACGCCGGCCACGCGCTTGCTGACGCTGGGCGCCCGTGTCTCCGGCGTGGAGACGCCGAACGGGGTATTCAGCGCCGACAGCGTGGTGGTGACGGCGGGCGCCTGGACTGGCGGCCTGCTGGCGGAGTTTGGCGACGCGCCCGCGATTGCCCCGGTGCGGGGCCAGATCATGCTGCTCAAGGCGGCGCCCGGTTTGCTGCCCCGCATCGTGTACCGGCGCGGGCACTACCTGGTGCCGCGCGCGGATGGCCACATCCTGGCCGGCAGCACACTGGAAGAAGTGGGATTCGACAAGACCACCACGACGCGGGCGCGAGCGGAGTTGCTGGATTTCGCCCACAGTGTGATGCCGGCTCTGCGCCAGGCGGAAATCGTCACCCAATGGGCCGGTCTGCGCCCCGGTTCGCCCGGCAATGTACCGACCATCGGCCGGCATCCGGAACTGGAAAACCTTTACGTGAACAGCGGCCATTTCCGCTATGGCGTGACGATGGCGCCGGCGGCGGGCGAGGTGTTGCTGTCCGCGATGTTGGGGGCGCCATGCCCCGTTGATCCCGCGCCGTATGCGTGGACAGGACAAGAAAACCGTCTCGGTGGCGATGCGCCGCAGGACAGTTAGACACGGTTTAATTCACCACCTAAAATCATGTAACTCAATGAACCAACAGGTATTTCCATGACGACACAGATACGAGCCCCGATGCAGCGGGGTGAAATTGCCGAATTGTTGCGCGATCATGGCATTGCGCCCACGCATCAACGTATCGAGATTGCCGGGGTTCTGTTCTCCCGTTGCGAGCATCTTTCCGCCGATCGCCTTCTGACCATCGTCAATTCGCGTTACAGCGAAGTGTCCAAGGCGACGGTTTACAACAGCCTGCGTCTGTTTCTGGAAAAGAAGCTGATCCGCGAAGTGATCGTGGATCCGAGCCGAGTGTTTTATGACGCGAATACGGCGCCGCATCATCACTTTTACAACATGTCCAGCGGCGAACTGACCGACATTTGCGACGCCAACCTGCAGCTCGCCGGCATGCCCACGCTACCCGACGGTATGGTGGCGGACAGCATCGATGTCATCGTGCGGATACGCCCGCGAGATGGCGCGGGTGGCCCTGTAGCGCCGGCATCCTTGCCGGCGTCTTGTTAATCCTGCCGGCAAGGATGCCGGCGCCACAAAGGAATCCCTCATGCAACGACGCGCATTTCTGAAAGGCGCCGGGGCCGGCCTGGGCCTGGCCGCCACCGCGCTGGCCCCGAAAGCATTTGCCGACGGCCCCGGCATCAAATGGCGCCTGGCCTCCAGCTTTCCCAAGAGCCTGGACACGATCTACGGCGCCTCCGATCTGCTCGCCGATCGTCTGCACAAGATTACCGGCGGCAAGTTCCAGTTGCGGGTGCATGCCGGTGGCGAACTGGTGCCGGGCCTTCAGGTGCTGGACGCGGTGCAGCAGGGCACCGTGGAATGCGGCCATTCGGCCAGCTATTACTACGTCGGCAAGAACATGGCGTTTGCCTTCGACTGCGCCCTGCCCTTCGGGCTGACCGCGCGGCAGCAGAACGCCTGGATGTATTTCGGCGGCGGCATGCAGTTGATGCGCGGGCTGTTCAAGAATTACAACATCGTGCAGTTTCCCGGTGGCAATACCGGCGTGCAGATGGGTGGCTGGTTCCGCAAGGAAATCAAATCCCTGGCCGATCTCAAGGGCCTGAAGATGCGCATTCCCGGGATCGGCGGCCAGATCATGGCGCAATTGGGCGCGGTGCCGCAGACCCTGGCGGGCGGCGACATCTACCCTTCCCTGGAGCGTGGCGCCCTGGACGCGGCCGAGTGGGTCGGCCCCTACGACGACGAAAAACTCGGCTTCCACAAGATCGCCAAGCACTACTACTACCCCGGCTGGTGGGAAGGTGGCCCGCAACTGTCTTTCTTCGTCAACAGCGCCAAGTGGAACGAACTGCCGGAAGCCTATCAACAGGCCTTCGAAACCGCCTGCGCCGAAGCCAACGTCAACATGCTGGCGGAATATGACTTCAAGAACCCGCAGGCCCTGATGCGCCTGGTGCGGCAGGGCGTGAAACTGCACGCCTACCCGAGGGACGTCATGGCCGCCGCGCACACGGAAGCATTCAAGCTGTATGACGCGGAAGCCGCGAAAAACCCCGATTTCGCGCGTATTTACAAGGAATGGAAGAAGTTCCGCGACAGCCAGATCCAGTGGTTCCGGGTGGCCGAATCGGCTTACGAGAATTTTCTGTACTACGCGAAGTAGGTTCAATCCCGCAACTTGAACACCACCCGGATGTACGCCTGGTAGCGCACCGGACGGCCGTCCTTCATGGCCGGGTGAAAGCGGGCATTGCGGAAGGCTTCCAGGGCGGCTTCGTCGAATACCCCGGGCAAGTCCGCCTCGACCACTTCCACATCGCGCACCCGCCCCAGATCGTCGATTTTCACCATCAGCTTGAGCGTCCCCTCCTGGCTGCGGCGCCGCGCCTGGTCTGGATAGTCGGGAACGATGCTGCCCACGGAACGGGCATGTGCGTCCACCTGGCGCGCGACATACCAGGTGTTGTCCATGCCGATGCCGAGCGGCGTGCTCGTCCCGTTGCGCGGCGTTGCGGCGCGGGGCGCGGCGATGGAAACGCTGGCCGGTTTGGCCTCCTCGGGCGAGGCGACCGGCGCGGCGGGTAGGGCGGCGACCGGGACAGGCGCCGGGGAGGGGGGCGGCGCGGGAGTGGCCGGCGCGGGCGGCACCGGCAAAGGTGGCGCGGGGGAAGGCACGTTGCTGGTCAACAACGGCCGCGTCGCGATTACCGGTGGTACAGCCGGCTGCGCCACCGGCCGCTGCGGCGGCGCGGGTTTCGGCACCGGCTCCGGAATGACCTGAGGCACTTTCTTTGGCGCCTCCGGCGCGGGCATCTCCAGGCGCGCGTTGATTACCAGCGGCTCCATCACGCCGCCGCCCGGCGCCGGTTGTACCAGCGCCAGCAATGCCAGATGCAGGCTCAACGACAACAGCAGGCCGCTGGCCAGGGGGTCGCGCAGGCGCTGGCGCCAATCGGGGAGTGGAGAAAACATGGCTTCGGTTTGCAACGATCTGGGCCGAGGATAGCAGCCGATCAGCCCGCTCTCAGCGTTTTCCCTCACCCGAGGCGCGCAACAGGAGCTTGTCCATCATGCGGGTCGAGAGCAGCCGTTTCAGCCACCAGAACGCCACGGAGGGCGCCGTGACTGGATAGCGGGCGCGCGGGCGCGGGCTTTCCAGGGCGTGTATCACCTTCTCCAGCACCGCTTCCGGGCCGAGGGTGAAGGGGGCCACCGGGCCGGGGTTTTTCAGGCGCGCGAGTTGGGATTCATAGCGGGTTCGATGCGCGCTGCCTTGCCAGTCGATGTGTTTTTCGAAGTGCGGCAGGCAGTTCTCGCGGAAACGCGAAACGATGGGGCCGGGCTCCACCAGGCTGACGTGGATGCCGGCGCCGGCCAATTCCATGCGCAGGGTGTCGCTCAAGCCTTCGAGCGCGAACTTCACCGCGTTGTAGGCGCCGCGATAGGGGAAGGCCGCGTAACCCAGCACCGAACTGTTCATGACGATGCGGCCATGTCCTTGCGCGCGCATGGCGGGAACGAGCCGATTGGTCAGTTCCACCCAGCCGAACAGATTGGTTTCAAACTGCTCGCGCAGCGCGTCGCGGGTCAGGTCTTCCACCGCGCCCACCTGGCCGAATCCGCCGTTGTTGAACAGCGCGTGCAGGGTGCCGCCGGTACGCGCCAATACCTCGGTGGCGGCATCGCGGATGCTGGTGGAATCGTTCAGATCCAGGCGCGTGCTTTCCAGTCCCTCACCTTCCAATCGCGCCACGTCCGCCGCGTCGCGCGCGCTGGCGAACACGCGCCAGCCGCGTTGCCGCAGGCCAAGAGCGACGGCATGGCCGATGCCGCTGGAACAACCGGTGATGAGGATGGATTTCATGGGGCGCCCTCTATTTCAACCAGAATTGTCCACTAGCCTTGTACGTAGCCCGTGCCATGTAGCGCCGGCGTCTCGCCGGCGAGTGATTCCAATCAGACGAACAGGCCGGCGAGACGCCGGCGCTACATGACGCGGATACCGATTCAAGGGCGAATCCCTCAGACAGCCGCAATTCTCGGCCTGCGCGCGATGATGGTATCGAACACTTTCTCGGTATCGCCGGGCGCGGGAAAGCGATCCACCGATTCGGCCAGCACTTCCCAGCCCGGCAGCGCGGCTTTCAGGGCGCCGGGCGCGAACAGGTGGTAATGGCCCGGCTCGAACATGCCCAGGAAGGTGGTGCCTTCGGTCAGCACATTGAGCGCCGCCACGCCGCCCGGCCGGACATGCGCGACGATGTCGGCCAGCAGGGCCTCGGCGCGGGCGCGCGGAAAGAACATCAAGAGGCCGATGGCGACGATGCTGTCGTAATCGCGTTCGCCGGCCCAGTGCGCCAGATCGGCTTCGTGGGCTGCGACCAGCAAGTCCAGGCAAGCGGCCGTTTCGCGCAGGCGGGCGATGCCGGTGGGGCTGCCATCGAGCGCGGTGACCCGGCAACCGGCGCGCGCGGCTTCCAGGGCGAGATTGCCGAGGCCGCAGCCGAGGTCGAGCACCTCGCCGCCGAGATAGGGCAAGGCCAGCCGCTCGAACGGGTTGAGATCGAACTCGCCGCTGTTCACCTGGCGCTGAAACTGGGTGTCGAAGAAGCGAACGGATGAGGTGGGCATGGTCTTTGGGTGCTCCTGAGGTTCATGGCTCGGCAAGCCTTCCGTAGGAGCGGGCTTGCCCGCGTTAGCCACGGTGGCAATCGCGGGCAAGCCCGCTCCTACGGGGGGGACGATATATTTCACGTCAAGCGGTTGCCGGCCGCCCCAGCAGCCGCATCAGGCGCGCATGCCCGGACTCGTAGAACGAGAGCATGGCGGGCAGCCAGAGCAGGGCAAGCACGGTGGTGAAGGCGAGGCCGAACGTGATGCTGGTGGCCATCGGGATGAGGAACTGCGCCTGCAGGGATTTTTCCGCCATCAGGGTGGACAGGCCGCCGATGGTGGTGAGCGAGGTCAGCAGGATGGCGCGCAACCTGAGGCAGGCGGCGTTGATCAGCGCTTCCTTCACAGCCATGCCTTTCTCGCGCTGGTGGCGGTAGAACTCGACCAGGACGATGGCGTCGTTGACGACGATGCCGGACAGGCCGAACAGGCCGAACATGGACAGGATGGTGAGGTCGATGCCCATGACCCAGTGGCCGGTGATGGCGCCGACCAGGCCGAAGGGAATCGCCAGCATGATGATGATGGGCCAACCGTAATGGCCGAACACCCAGGCCAGGACGATGTAGATCAGCGCCAGGCCCAGCACCAGGCCCGCCTTCATGTCGGCCAGGGTTTCGCGCTGATCCGCCGCGCGGCCCTGGAACGACCAGTGAATGCCGTATTTGCGTTCCAGCGCCGGCATGGTGGCGTCGCTCAAGCCGGCGAGGATTTCGTTGCCGTTGGCCACGGCGCTGTTCACCGTGGCATTCACTTCCACCGCCAATTGGGTTTCCGCGTGGCGTAGCGCCTCGAAGCCCTGGCGCGTATCCCAATGCGCGACGGTGGCGAGCGGCACCCAGTCGCCGTTCGGGGCACGCACGGTGAAGCGCTCCAGCAGGCCCAGGCTGGCGCGTTCCGAAGCTGGCAGGCGCACCCGGACTTCCACTTCCTCGGGGCCATCCTGGAACAGTTGCACCAACTTGCCGTCGAGGCCGGCGCGCAGTTGTCGGGAAAGATCGTCCAGGGTCAGGCCGAGAGCCTCGCCGGCCGGGGTGAGGTTGAACACCACCTGTTCGCGGCCATAGGGCATGTCGTCCTCGATGCCGTAGACGCCGGGAATCTGGCGCAGGCTGGCTTGCAGTTCGAGGGCGGCGAGCTTCAGCGCATGAGCGTCGTGCCCGGCCAGGCGCACCACCAGATCGCCGCCCGGCGGGCCCTGCCGGCGTGGCACCACGACGAAGTTCTCGATACCCGCCGGCACCTGGATGCGCGACCGCCAGTCATTGATGAAGGTTTCCGTGCGGATATCCCGCTTTTCCGAGGGCGTGAGTTCCACCGTGACCGATCCGAACTGGTCGCCCACGCGCAGCCGCTGCTCACCGGAAAGGGCGCCATTGCTGAAGACCGCGTGCTCCACCAGCTTGTTTTCCACACTCACGCCATAACTTTTCTCGGTGGCGGCCAGGCTCTGGCGCAGATGTTCCAGGAACGCCTCCACCTGAACGCGCGGCGTGCCGCTGGCGAAGGTGGCGTTGGCGTAAACGATCTGCGGCTCCGGGGTCGGGAAGAAGGTGAACTTGACGCGCCCGCCGGCCAGCAGCCCGACCGCCAGGATCAGAATCACCAGGCCGGCGCTGATGGTGACGCCGCGATACTCGATCGCCGCCGTGACGAGACGCCGGAAGGGGCCGTCGCGGAAGTGGTCGAAAGCCTGGTTCAGCCACCGCCGCGCCTTGCCCACTTTCTGTTTCTCGTGGAGGAAGGCATTGCGCAGATGCGCCGGCAGGATGAAGAAGCACTCGACCAGCGAGGCCAGCAGCACGCAGATCATGATGAAGGGGATGTCGCCGAGAATCTTGCCCATCGGCCCGGACACCAGCATCAGCGGCAGGAAGGCGGCCACCGTGGTCAGGCTGGACGCGATCACCGGCCAGAACATGCGCCGCGCGCCCCCCTCCGAGGCGTACATGGGGTCTTCGCCCATCTTGTGGTGGGCATAGGCATCCTCGCCCACCACGATGGCGTCGTCGACGATCACGCCCAGGGCCATAATCAGGGCGAACAGGCTGATCATGTTGATCGAGCCACCCACCAGCCAGACCACCGCCAGGGTGGCGAGAAAGGCGGTGGGAATGCCCATCGCCACCCAGAGCGTGACGCGGCCGTTGAGGAACAGCAGCAGGATGAACACCACGACGACCAGACCCATTGCGCCGTTGCTCAGGAGCAAGCCGATGCGATCCTCGATCAGGCTCCACTGCTCGTCGTAGACGGAGAGCCGCAGCGAAGGCGGCAGCTTCGGCCGGGTATCGGCCAGCCAGGCGTTGAGGATCTTCGCCGCCTTCAGCGAGTCGCCTTCCTCGGCGCGTTTCAGCAGCAATTCCACCGCCGGCTTGCCGTCGACTTCGAGGAACAGGCTGTTGTCGCGCGGCCCACGGGTGATTTCCGCCACCTGGCCCAGTTCGACGCGGCTGCCGGCCTCGGAAACCAGGGGCAGGTCTTGGTAGTCGCGCGGGTCGCGGCGCAGGTTGATGCCGCGCACCTCGCGCTGCACCTCTCCATTTGCCCCTCCCCCACCCACCTTGCCGGCGGGCAGGTCGCGGTTGGTCTGTGCCAGACGGGTGGCCACCTGATCCAGGGTCAGGCCCAGGCGTTCCAGTTCCTTGCCCGGCATGGTGATGGACACTTCCTCGTCGGGCAGGCCGAGCAGATCCACCCGATCCACACCGCGCCCGAGCAATTCCTGTTCGTACTGGCGCGCCAGGCGGCGCAGTTCCGGCAGGCTGCCGCCGCTGAGCAGAACGCGGGCGATGGGCTCATAGCGGATGACCCGGCCGATTATTGGCGGCTCGGCGTCCTGCGGCAGATTGCGGAATTGATCCACCGCCTGCTTCACCTCATCCACGGCGGTAATCGGGTCGGTGCCTTCCTTGAATTCGATGGAGAGGGAACTCACCCCCTGGCTGGAGGTGGAGGTCAGATGTTTGACCCCGGCCACGGACTTCAGCTTCTGTTCCAGTGGCGTGGTCACGCCCTCTTCCACATCCTCTGCCGCCGCTCCGCGCCAGTCCACGCGCACGGTGACGAAATCCAGATTGAAGTTGGGAAAGAACTGCACATTGAGCCGGTTGACGGCGAACAGGCCGGCCAGCATCAGGATCAGCATGAACAGGTTGGCCGCCACCGGATGGTGGACGAAGGTGCCGATGAGGTCCTGGCGTTTCATGTCGGGGGTCATTGCTCAACCGCCGCGCATCGCACCGAAATAACCCCGCGACAGATGTAGCGCCGGCATCCTTGCCGGCGTCTTTCAAACAACCGGCTGGAAGCCGGCGCTACAACACGCGCGGTATCCATCACTTCACCACCTCGACCTTCAAGCCGCTGACCGCGTTGGGCAGATGGGTGGCGAGCAACACCTCGCCCTGTTTCAGCGACGGGCTTTTCACCAGCAGGCGCGCGCCGGTCTGGCCGGATTCGCCGCCCGCGTCGCCCAACACCGCCACATCCAGCGCCTTGATCCGGCCGCCTTCGACGCGATACACCTGGCGCCCGCCGAACAGCGCCGCGTAGGGTACGGCCACGGCGTCGGCGACCGGCGCGCGCGCGACTTGCAGGCTGACCAGTTCGCCCACGCGCAACTGCGCGGAAGCGCGCCGCGCCACGAAGAAGGCATCCAGGCCGCGCGCATCGGCGGCGGCGGCGCTACGCGCCAGGCGGAACTCCAGCGTCTCGCCCGCCACCACCGCCGTCGCCTTGAGGCGTTCGCCACGGCGCATGGCGGCGAGAAACTCGTCCTGCCGGGTGGCCGGCAGCTTGGCGCGAACCTCCAGTCCGGCGGCCGGGTACAGGGTAATCAGGCTCTGGCCGCTGTTCACCTGGTCACCCACCGCGACTTCCACCTTCGCCACGTAACCGGCAAAGGAGGCGGTCACCCGGCTGCGCGCCAAAGCCAGTTGCGCCTGGTCGAGATTGGCGCGGGCCTTGGAAAGACGCGCCCGCAACTGGGCCAGGCGCGCCTGGTGGTCGGCGATGGCCAGTTCGCGCCCACGCAGGGTGATCTGCTGTCGCGCCAGGTTCTGGCGGCTCTGCTCCACCGCACTCTGGGAATAGAAATTCTCACGCCGCAACTGCTCGAAGCGGGCGACATCGGCGGCGGCAAAGTCGAGCAGCTTGCGCTCCTGGGCAAGCTGATCCAGATCCGCCTTGTGGCGCAGTTCCTCACTGGCGATGGCGGCCTCCAGTTCATCCACCTCGCCACGCGCCTGTTCCACCTTCGGCTGAAAATCGCGTGCATCCAGCTCCAGCAGGGGCTGCCCGGAAACAACGGCCTCGCCCTCGCGCACATGCACCCGCAGCACCCGCCCCACGCCCGGCGCGGCCGCGCGGGTCTGTTCCGGGCTTTCCACACGTCCGTTGAGTGAAGTCACCGGGCTGCGCGCGGCCAGTTCGACGACCACCACGCGCACCCGCCAAACCGGCTCCTTGGGCGCCACCACCCGCTGCGCCGGGCGCGAGGCCTTGAGCGCGGCAAAACCACCTACGCCCAGCGCCAGAAGCAGCACGGGCAACAAAACCTTCTTCTTGTTCATCACGGAGACAGGGCGGAATTGGACGCGGGATTATCGCGAGGCATCGGGGGGAAGGAAAGGACATCACCCGCGCGCCCATTGGGGTATGGCCTTTGCGTACTTGGCAAGAACCCGATTGATTTGCTAGGGTTGTGATTCATTTCTATCAATAAATGACCAAGCCAGTTCGCCGCCAGAGGAGACTGCGATGACCAATCTGTCTCAGCCGCATGGATTGATCGGGATTTCACCGGCCTTCCGGGAAATGCTCGAAATGTTGCAAAAGATCGCCGGCTACGACGCCAGCGTCCTCATCACCGGAGAAACCGGCAGCGGCAAGGAACTGGCCGCGCGCGCCATCCACTACCTGAGCGCGCGCCGGGACAAACCCTTCATCCCGGTCAACTGTGGCGCCCTGCCCGACCATCTGATCGAAAACGAACTGTTCGGCCACAACCGGGGCGCCTATACCGACGCGCGCGAAAGCCAGGCCGGGCTGATCTCCCAGGCGGAAGGAGGCACCCTGTTCCTGGATGAAGTGGACGCGCTTTCCCCCAAGGCGCAGGTCAGCCTGCTGCGCTTTCTCCAGGACGGCCAGTATCGCCCTCTCGGCGGCAGCCGCACGGAAACCGCGCAGGTGCGCGTCCTCGCCGCCAGCAATGTAGAACTCGAACAACTGGTCGAGGAAGGCCGTTTCCGGGCCGATCTGCATTTCCGTCTGAATGTCATGGAACTGCCGGTGCCCCCCTTGCGGGTGCGCGGCGATGACATCGAACTGCTGGCGCGCCATTTCATCGCCGAGGCGGCCTGCCGTTACAAGGTTCCCGCCAAGGAATTGCACGCGGATACCCTGCAATGGCTTGCCAGCCAGCCCTGGCCGGGCAACATCCGGGAATTGCGGAACCGCATCCAGCGCGAATTCCTGCTCGCCGATGGCCCGCTGCTGCGCATTCGCGCGCCCGCCCTGGCCAACGAACGCCGCCGCCAACCGGATCGCCGCCACGGCCAAAGCGACACCCTCAACTTCAAGGACGCCAAACAGAGCATGTTGCAGGCGTTCGAGCGCAGCCATCTGCTGCGCCTGATGCGCGAATGCGCCGGCAATATCTCACAAGCCGCGCGCCTGGCCGGCAAGGAGCGCCGCGCCCTGGGCAAGCTGCTGAAGAAACACTCAATCGAGGCCAGCCTGTACCGCTAGCGCACTGTTCAATAAACGTTAACGATTCGCTGAAAACGGTGGGCCAGGATGCCGGCACCACGGGGGCCGGGTGATTTTCTCAAGTCGTTCGCCGGGCTACCCGTTGCGAGTACGCGGAGAGCGGATCAAGCGTTTTTTCCAAGCCGGGGGCAAATGTCTTGCCGATAGCGGAAGACCAGGCCGTGGCCTTCCGGCCGCGAGTGCAGGCTGACGATACCGCCCAGACGTGCCGCCGCTTCCCGCGCGATCGCCAGGCCGAGGCCGCTACCTTCGCCGTTGCTTCCGGGCAGTCGGTAGAAGGGGTCGAACACCCGCTCGCGCTCCGAATCGGGAATTCCGGGGCCGTTGTCGATGACTTCGCTGGTGGCCCCGGTCGCATCGGACTGGAGCCGCAGCGTCACCTCGCCGCCCGACGGGGTGTATTTCAGGGCGTTATCCAGCGCGTTCTTGAGGATCAGCCGCAGCGTATCCGGCTCCACGCGCAGGGTCAGCGGCGCGCTTTCGTCGAGACCGAGGTCGATGCTGCGGGCTTCCGCGCGGGGCAGATTTTCGGCGATGAGTTCCCGCGCCAGCGCCGAGACATCGACTTCCGTATCGCCTTCGCCACCGGCCTGGATCCGGGCCAGGCTCAACAACTGTTCGGTCAACTGGCGGGCGCGCTCAATGCCCTCCTGGAGCGGAATCGCGCGTTCGTGCGCGGCTTCCAGCGTCTCGGCCTGACTCAGGTTCTGTGCCTGCAACGACAGCGCGGTGAGGGGGCTGCGCAGTTCATGGGCGGCATCGGCGATGAAGCGGCGTTGCTGCCCCATCAGGTGATTGACCCGTTGCAACAAGCGGTTGATGGCCTCGACGAAAGGCGTGATCTCGCTGGGTAGATCGGTGTCGACGACGGCTTGCGGCCGGTCGGCGGGCTGTTCGTCAAGGCGCCGGGAGAGGCGGGCGATTGGCGCCAGTTCGCCACGGACGATGCGCATGCTCAACCAGAGCAGCAGCGGCAACAGCAAGAGCAGGGGAATGAGGGTGCGCAGGGCGCTGTTGCTGGCGAGCTCGTCGCGCGCCTCGGTGGGCTGCGCGATGACGAGACGGCCGGCCGCCGGCATGTCGCGGATGAAGACGCGCAGGTGGCCGGCAGCCGAGCCCAGGGTATGGAAGCCCGGCGGCAAGTCACCGGGCAACCAATCCGGCCGTTTGTCGTCGGGGAGGTGGAGGATCATGACGCGCGATTCCGGATCGTTGAAGTCGCCCGCGCCCGGATGCGCGCGAGGGGCGCCACCGGCCGAGAAGGTGGCGATCTGGCGCAGCATATCGTCCTGGAATTCCTTCGCTTCGAAATAGGCGAGGGCGAACGAGGCGATCGCCGCGAGCAGGCCACAGAGCAGCACGGCGCGCCCGAGCATGATCGACAGATGGCGTTGCAGGGAGCGGTTCATGTCGTTTTCTCCACCATCCACCCGGCGCCGCGCACGTTCTTGATGACCTCGGCGCCGAGTTTCTTGCGCACGCCGTGAATCAGGAAATCCACGGCGTTGCTTTCCACTTCCTCGTTCCAGCCGTAGATGCGTTCCTCCAGTTCGGCGCGGGCGAGGATCGTTCCGGGGCGCAGCAGCAGCGCGTGCAGCAGGGCGAACTCGCGCGCGCTGAGTTGCGCCACGACTTCGCCGTAACGCGCCTCATGGCTGGCCGGGTCGAGACTGACCTTGCCGTTGCCGAGCACTGGCGCGGCTTGTCCACCCTGGCGGCGGATGATCGCGCGCAGCCGGGCGAGCAGTTCGTCGATATTGAAGGGTTTCACCAGATAATCGTCGGCACCGAAATCCAGCCCCTTGATGCGTTCCGCCACGCCATCGCGCGCGGTGATGATGATGACCGGCACCGCGTTGCCCGCCTGGCGTAGCCGGCGCAACACTTCCAGCCCGTCGCGTTTCGGCAGGCCCAGGTCGAGCAGCACAGCCTGGTGCTCGCCGAGTTCGAGCGCGCCGCCGGCGCTGGCGCCATCCTTCACCCAGTCCACGGCATAGGCGGCATCCTTCAGGGCGACGGCGACCGCCGCGCCGATCATGGGGTCATCCTCGACCAGCAATATCCGCATCGTTGCGCCTTGAAGCGTTCATCGAATGTCTCTCGCCGGAAGTGCTTGCACATCCTTGCGGCTGACGCTGAGGTAGCTCACCAGAGACAAGATGGACGCGAGGAAGAGCAGGCTCGTGCCCATGCTGCCGAGGCCCAGCCCGCCATTGCCGGCCGGTTGTGACAGATAGTCGCCCAATGATGCACCCAGCGGCCGCGTCAGAATGTAGGCGAGCCAGAAAGCCAGCACCGCGTTGGCCTTGAAGCCGTAATGAGCGAGGGTGACGAGGCCAATCAGGGCGCCGAACAGCAACGTCGAGTTGGCATAGCCAAGACTCAGGCCTTCCGCCGCCAGGTCGCCGGCCGCCGTGCCCAGCGCGAAGGTGAACAGGATGGCCAGCCAGTAGAACCCCTCCCGCTTCCTTGTGAAGATGGTGTGGATGGAAAGGGTCTTCTCGCTGGCGAACCAGACGGCGAAGGTCGCCAACAGGGCGAGGCCAAAGACGAGAGTGGTGGTTTGCAGGGGCACACCGAAATTGTCCACCAGGTTGTCGGTGATGAGGGTGCCGACGATGCTGATCAGGACGACCACGACCCAATACAGCCAGGGCATGTATTGCCGGGCGCGCATCTGTGTGAAAAGGAACGCGGCGAGCAGGGCGGCCATCAGAGCCGAGGTGCCGGTCAGGCCGAAATGCAGGTTGAAGTTGAGGAAATCGGCGGCGGTCTCGCCGACTGTGGTGGCCATGATCTTGATGATCCAGAAGGTGAGCGTGACTTCCGGAACCTTGTTCAACAGTTGTCGGGTGTCTTCGCGGGTGAGCGTTTGCATGGGGAACCTCTTTGGAGGAAATCGGCCGGCCCGCCTTCGCGGGGAAAAAACGCCGGCGAAGACGCCGGCGCCACGTCGGATCAATCCTCGTGCTCATGCTCGCCGTCGCGATCACGTTTGTCCGCGACAGCGGCGATGACTTTGCCGCTCATCGAGTCGACCTTCACATCCATCACCTCCTTGCCATTGACCACTTCGATCTCGTACAGCCATTGACCTTTTCGCCGCTCGTACTCGGCGCGGGCGGCCTTGCCACCGACATATTTCTCGGCAGTTGTCACGGCCTGGGTCAGGTCAATCTTCGCGTTCGCGATGGCCAGGGCGTCGTTCTCGCCGGACTGGGAGGCGTAGACGACACCGATGCCGGCTGCAGTAAGAACGGCCAGGGTTGCCGGATAGATTTTGCGTTTCATGATGTTCACTCCTTCGATTCACGCGGATATTCGCGTGATGGAGAAGATAGCGAGCGAGAATTAGGGGGGGGTTAGCGTGGCATCCCGGTAATCGGGTCGCCCGCGACCCGGCCCGCCGCGCCACCTCATCCACATGGGTCATGCAAGACCCGGCGGAGAACGGATGGCGGCGCCCAAGTGATTGAATTTACATGGATAGCTTCTCCGAGACAGGTGGCACAGCACTTGCCAATCGTCATCGCCAGCGAGCACCGCAGCCGCCCCAAACCGGAGGCATCCATGCAGCCACAGCATCTCACCGAAATCGTCGACGCCATCCTGCGCTACCTGCACGCGCACCCCGAGGCGGTGGACAGCGCGGAAGGCATCGCCAAATGGTGGCTGCCGGCCGATTGGTGCGTGGATGTCCACACCGTGGAAAGCGCCCTCTCCCGCCTGCAGGAACAGGGATTGGTGCGCCGACGCGCCAATGCCGACCAGCACATTCTGTATTCACGCTGACACGCCGCCACACAGCAAACGCGCCTTCGGCGTGGGCCGAAATCCACCCGGAATATGGGTCATCGGCAACCCACATTTCCACCCAGACTAGAACCCAACCCGTTGAAATAAAAGTATTTATTCAAAGCGCAGAAGCGGCACGGCGCTTGCGTCACCCGCAACGGAAGCCAGGCGGCACGTATGGCTTCCGCGAAGTTTTTATTTCTCTTCCATAGGGGGTCACAAAATGAGCATGCTCTATCTGAATCCCGTCATGCACGACACGGGCGAGGTCAAGGGAACGGGTTGGCTGCAAGGCCTGCCCGACCTGCGCGATTACACCCATGAAACGCCGGCCATCACGAAACTGGCCAAGGAACTCAAACTTGGCGCCAAGATTTCCAGCCTGAAAGCGCCCGCCAGCGTGGATCTGCGGCCCTGGTGCTCGCCGGTGGAGAACCAGGCGAATCTGGGCTCCTGCACGGCGCACGCGGCGATGGGCGTGGTCGAGTATTTCCAGCGCCGCGCCTTTGGTCAGCACATTGATGGCTCGCGCCTGTTCGTCTACAAGGTAACGCGCAATCTCATGGGGGTGACCGGCGACACGGGCGCCTGGCTGCGCAACACCATGGGCGCGCTGGTGATGGGCGGGGTGCCGCCGGAACGCTACTGGCCCTATGTGGTGGCCGACTTCGACAAGGAACCGCCGGCCTTCGTCTATGCGGTGGGCGACAATTTCGAGGCGCTGAATTACTTCTGCCACGACCCCGCCGGCGGCAATGTCAGCGGTGACACCGCGCTCGCCAGCGTGAAAGCCTATCTGGCCGCCGGTGTGCCCTCGATGTTCGGCTTCTTCGGTTTCCCGTCGTTCGACAAATCGGACATCAAAGGCGGCATCCCCTATCCGTGTGCCGGGGAAAAAGCCCAATGGGGGCATGCCATCGTCGCGGTGGGTTATGACGACAACAAGAAAATCAAGAACACCCAGTGCAACAAGACCACCACGGGCGCCCTTCTGATCCGCAACTCCTGGGGCGCCACCTGGGGCGACAACGGTTATGGCTGGCTGCCCTACGACTATGCCAAAAACAAGCTCGCCAACGACTTCTGGTCACTGTTGAGCATGGAATGGGTGAAAACCGGCCAGTTCGGGCTTTGAGTTCAGGACGGCGTTCACCACTTGAAACCGACATCCGCCCGGTCGCGGTCGGGCGGTCTTCCCCCACTGAGGGCCGAGCGCTCCTGAAACCCCGGCTTTCACCACGCGAAGGACGGACATCATGTCCAAACCATTTGAAATCGGCCTGACCCTGGCCGGCGCGGTTTCCGCCGGCGCCTATAGCGCGGGCGTGATGGATTTCATGATTGAGGCACTGGACACCTGGCACGCCGAGAAGGGAAAACCCGGCGCCGGCGTGCCGCGCCATGAGGTCAGCATCAAGGTGATGAGCGGCGCCTCGGCGGGCTCCATCACGGCGGCCGTCGCGACCGCCACCATGATGCACGAGCACCATCCCGTGCACGACCCCGGCCAGGCCAACCCCAATCGGCTCTATGACACCTGGGTGACCGGCATCGACATCGGCAAACTGCTGGAAAGGAGCGACCTGGAAGACCCCGACGCGCCGGCCCGTTCCCTGCTTGATTCCAGCATCCTCGACACGCTCGCGCGCGACGCCCTGAAGCAGGGCACGCCGCAGCGCCGCAGCTATCTCGCGGAACCCCTGCATCTGTTGTTCACCGTCACCAACCTGAGAGGCGTTCCCTACAACCTGGGTTTTCGCGGCAACCATGCCGCCGGACACGATTTCCGCATGCACGGCGACCATGTCCACCTGGTGTTGAGCGAGGGGGGCGCGGCCCGTTGCGCTGGCGCGGTCGCGGTGCCGTGGAGCGATCAGTCTCCCGCCGGCGCGGCGGGCTGGAATCTGCTCGGCCAGGCCGCCCTGGCCTCGGGCGCGTTTCCCATCGGCCTGAGCCCACGCACCCTGGAGTACACCTTCAGCAATCTGGATGGCGACATTTACTGGCAGCGCCAATGGCAATCCTGGGAAGGCCGGGAATGCGAGGGACAGCCGCTGTTCCGGCGCGCTTACCACCAGATCAAACCGCGCTGGGTTCCGCCTGACGGCGTGGAGCCCTATTCACGGCCGTACCGTTTCGTATGTGTCGACGGCGGCAGCATGAACAACGAACCGCTGGAGCTGGCGCACGGCATCCTGGCCGGCGACGACCGTTTCAATTCACGCGACGGCGGCCAGGCCAGGCGCGCGCTCATCATGATCGACCCGTTCCCGGACCAAATAGACGACCAGGAAGCGCATGACGATTTGTTCAGCGCCGTGATCGGGCTGGTCGGCGCCTGGAAGGCGCAAAGCCGCTTCCGCGCGATGGACATCGCGCTGGCGCAGCAGGCCGACATCTACAGCCGCTTCCTCATCGCCCCGGTACGTACCGACCCGAACGGCAATGAGGCGATCTACCCCATCGCCGGCGCCTCGGTCGGCGCCTTCGGTGGTTTTCTCAGCGAAGACTTCCGCCGCCACGACTTCCTGCTGGGCCGCCGCAACGCGCGGGGTTTCCTGAAAAAGCACTTCACCCTGCCGGAGCACAACCCGCTGTTCAAGGATGCCGGCGGCGCCTGGGTCAATGGCTGGAGCGAGACGCTGGCGCAACAGTTCGGCCGCGATGAGGACGGCAACCCCTATGCCGGTATCGGCGCCCGCCACTTGCCCATCATCCCGGTGCTGGACGACATCCCGATGGATGTCGATCTTCCCGCCTGGAACAGCCTGTACAGCCATGAGCGGCTGGATGAGATCAGGAAGCCGCTGCGAAAACGCATCCTTGCGGTAGGCGAGCGCCTGGCCGATCAGGGCATGCGCGATGCCCCCTTCCTCAACGGCTTGATCGGCCTGGTGATCCGCCTGGTGGACAACAAGCTGGCGGATGCCGCCGTCACGGCCATGCGCAAGGAACTGGTGAAGTACGGCTTGCTGCCCGAACGTAAAGAGGTTGAACCCGGCCCCTGGCAGGACGACAACCTCATCTGAACCACCGAGGCGCCCACCGAGGCGCCCACCGAGGCGCCCACCGAGGCGCGTGCCGCCGCCCCGCCAGAGAGGGGCCGGAGCCCGGCATGGCGTTATTCCAGAGCTATAAGGAGAGTATGAAGAGGATATGGCCCGCAACCGCCTCACCTGAATGACGGGGTGGTTGTTGGGCGAAGGGAGATACACCATGACAAACAACGACCAGAGCCATGCGGGGTGGTCACAGGTCATCGTGGTTCTGCTCCTGGCGACGGGGGCCGTGCTGCTCCAGTTCCCCATCGAAGCGAACCGGCCGGCGCCTTCCGGCCAGGGAATCCATTCCAGCGGCATACAGGATGTGGATGCGCGACTCTGGCAAGACCCGTTCGAGGCGATCGACAAGGCCGCCCAGAAGCCGGCCGCTTCCCCGGTGTGCGCCAAGCTGACCGCGTCGGGCATGGCGGTCACGATTCAGCCCGGCGCTTGCGCGGCGAACCGGGATCACGATCTGGATTGGCTGCGGCAACAGATTCAGACGCGCCAGCCCGGGGGCGCCTTGCCCACCGTCATGCTGGCCATGATGCCGGGAGGCAACTGGGTCGGCGCGGATGAGGCCCGGCGGCGGATTCGCTATGCCGTGCTCGCCGGATTGAATGCCGAGGGCTATGTGCCCGACGACCCGGAGCACATCGGCCATGTCAAGGGCGATGTCGCCCCGCTGCCTCCGCTAACCATCCCGTTTGAATGGCTGGAGCGAGAGAAGGCGTCCCTCCTGCTCATATGGCTGGATGACGAGGCCTTGCTGCGGGATGCCTGGGTGGGGAACTGCGGGGTGGCCCATCCGCCATGCGAGGGAAAGCAAGGCGCGCGCGCCGCGCCGCGCCCCCTTCACCAGTTGGCGGCCATCGTTGAAAAACTGGGCGGGCGGGACAAGCCGGGAAATCCCGGCTTGCTGCTGATCGGCCCCACGTCCTCCACCTTCCTGACCCTGGCCGCGCGCGAGACGGATATCGAACCATCCATGAACCGGTTGGCAAGGCATGTTCTGCGCTGGCATTCCCCCTTCGCCACCCTTCCGGATGACCGGATTCAGCCCGGCGGGCCTGACAAGGGAAAGGACTTCCTGAAACGGCTGGTCAGATTCACCCCCACCGACGACAAACTGGCGGCGGCGCTGGTGCAAGAACTCCGCCTGAGGCAGTTCGGTTCGAGCCAGGCCGTTGCC
Source organism: Hydrogenophilales bacterium (assembly GCA_023258975.1). GTDB lineage: Bacteria > Pseudomonadota > Gammaproteobacteria > Burkholderiales > Thiobacillaceae > PFJX01. The sequence continues at coordinate 121,053 of JAHFRD010000009.1, forward strand.
CTGGTGGGGCAGTGGGATACCGCCTATTCCCGCACATTGCGCGATCTGCTCAGGGACGGGATCTGCCAGGCAAGCACCACCAATGAAAACGACGCGAACGTCTGCAAGGGCGTCACCGCGCCCGCGCGTGACGACACCTCGAAAGCTCCTCAACCCATGCGGGTGCTGGAGGAAAGCTATCTGCGCGGCCTGGACGGCAAACTTCCCGAGCAGAAGGAGGTGGACAAGAAAAAGGACGGCAAGGAGAAAACCCCTATCGAGCCCAACGATGGCGAGGGGCAGATCGACTATCTGCGCCGCCTTTCCTGGAAGCTGAAACAACGGGAAAAAGAAGTGGAACGCATCGGCGCCATCGGCGTACTGGGCAACGATTACTACGACAAATTGCTGGTACTCAAGGCGCTACGCCCCGCTTTTCCCGACACGGTGTTCTTCACCACCGAAGTGGATGCGGCCATGCTGGGACGCGAGGACAACAAACCCATGCGCAACCTGGTGGTGGCGTCCGGCTATGGCCTGAGCCTGGCTCCGGCAATGCAGAAGGACATTCCGCCCTTCCGTGACAGCGGGCAAACCGCCGCCTACCTCGCCACCCGTCAGGCGCTCAACCCCACCCCCGCCCTGGACACGCTCGTCCGGGACATCCAGGAGCGGGCACAGATATTTGAAGTCGGCCGTAGCGAAGTCATCCAGCTTCCCTTAATGCCGCCATCGCGGCTGGGTGGCTCGCAACCCGGCGAGAGCAACGGGCCTGGCGCGTTGAAGTTCGTCGCGCTTCCGCTCGCGCTGCTCCTGGTCACCTGGTTCATATCCGCCACGACCGGTTTCACCCATCGCCAACACCGTTGCGCCTGGGGGACGATCCTGCTGGGGACGGGCATCGTCGCCTTTGCCTTGTTCAAGGTTTCCCAGCGGGGTGAGCCGCTGTACTGGCTGGAAGGCATCAGCATCTGGCCCAGCGAGGTCGTGCGGCTCATTGCCCTGGCTCTGGCCATGACCCTGTTCTGGGAAGGCATCAAACGTATCCGCCGGACGCGCGCTTACCTGAACCACGAGTTCTTTGCCATCGAAAACCGGAAGACGGAGAAAGTGACGTCGCTCTGCACCCATATGCACTTCCTGCTCGCCCCACCGCACCGCCTCCTCAGAATGCGGCGCTGGTTGATCGCCCAACTCACGCGCGCGTGGCGGCGCTGGAGGGAATGTCGGCAAAACAGGCAATTCATATTCCCGACCACGCAAGAACAGAACGCGGGCGAGATATGGAGCATCTACAACGGCGATACGGTCTGCGCGGGAGCTCCCCGACCGCTACGGTTGCCGTTCTGGATTTCCGTGCTGGCATTCGTTCTGGCCTATTTCTGCCTGGGCCTCATCCTGAGCCAGATGGGGTTGCCCAGGCCCAAGGCCCCCGCGCGTGGAGACCTTGCCTTCAGGATGGATACGATCGTGATCGTCAGCACGGTCGTTGCCCACCTGGCCCTGCTGTTCCTCGCCATGTATGAGGGGTTCCGCGCGGTCTGGCTGGCGCGCGCGCTGCAAGGCCCCACACGCTGGCCAGACGAGGCGATCCAGCGCTTCTGGCCCGTTTCCCGAGGCAAGTCGATCAATTACCGATTGTTCGATCCGTGGTTTGACGTGCGTTTCATCGCCCACGCCACCGCGCCGGTGCAGCGCATCATTTTCTATCCCTTCATCGTGCTCAGTCTGCTCATGCTGTCGCGCAGTTCAGCGTTCGACCGCTGGGGCACTCCCGCCTTTCTGATCGCGATTTACGCGACCTCCATCGTGCTGGTGGTCATCGCCGCCCTGCGTATGCGCTATAGCGCCGAGAAGGTTCGCCAGATCAGCATCAAGGATCTGAGCACACGGCGCCTGGAACTCCAGGCGCGGGGACGCGAGGAACTGGTGCGGCAGATCGACACCATGCTGCGCGATATCCAGGAGATCAAAACCGGCACCTTCGCCCCCTTGAGCCAGCAGCCTTTGATCAAGGCGATACTCACCCTGGCGGGCAGCCTGTCCGGCATCGCGCTACTGGAGTCCGTCAACCAGATGAACCTGTAATCACGCGCGGGAGGCAACCGCGACTGCTGTCCAGAGCGCCATCAGTGCAGGGGTGGCGGGCCTTGTTCGGCGGGGAAACCGGTGTTCATTTCTTCCTGGGTGGCGTTGCGCACGGAAACCACTGTGGCGGCGACGGTGGCGGTACGCCCGGCCAGCGGGTGATTGCCGTCCAGGGTGATCTTGCCGTCGGCGATATTGATGACGCGGAACATGAGTTTGTCGCCGGCATCGTTCTGCAATTCCGCCTCGGCGCCGACATAGCGGATGGTGGGGGGGACGTTGTCGATATCGTCGACGATGACCAGATCAGGGTCGCTTGGCCCGAAGCCTTCCTCGGGCGATACCTGGGCTTCCACCTGGTCGCCGACCTGGCGGCCTTCCAGGGCGCGCTCCACGGATGCGAACAGGCCGCTGCCGGCGCCGTGCACATAGCCGGTGGGCATGTCCTGCTGGCCCATGATCTGGCCCTCTTCGCCGAGGACGGAATAGGTGATGAACACCACTTTTCCGTGACCGATGCTGTCGTTACTCATTGATTTCTCCGATGTGGCGCCGGCTTTATGTCCCCTGGGGACGTCCTGCGGGGACGGTATCCTTCAGTACCAGCCGGCTTTTCAAGGACGCCGGCAAGGCCCCGAAGGATACCGTCCCTGCGGGACATAATGCCGGCGCTACAGATGCGCGGGGCGGCAAGCCGTCCCGACTTTGCGCTAAGGGAGCCACTGCCGGCGGTCAGCGCGCCAGCGCCGCCACTTCCAGTTGCAGATTGACTTCAAAGGGGCCGTCGACTTCCCAGATGAAGGTGAGTTCGACGGCCTGCATGATCTTTTCAAAACCGGCCTCGGATTGCGAAACGGTGTGGTGCGGACGCGCCTTGACGCGTGCCGGAGCAGAGGTGCGCAGGCGAATGGCGCCGCCCAGGTAATGATCTTCCAGACCGAGGTCGGCGAGCGCGTCCCAGGTGAAACTCTGGCCGAAGCCGCCGGGAATTTCGCCGTTGACCACGTAACGCCCGGCCGGGCCGTCGCAGCACGGCATGGCGAGATTGAGGCGGGTGGACAGGCGGCCCGCGCCCACGGTCTTGAAAGCGACGGAAAGCAGATTGTCGCGCACGCTGTAGATCTTGGCGACGCGGGTTTCTCCCGCCTGGCCCATGCACAGCACGGCATTCCCCTGGACGAAGGTGGTGGCGTATTCCACCGGCAGCTTTTGTTCGAAATCGGTCCAGCTTTCCGCGAACAGGCCGCGCGCGCGGGTGTCCGGGGTGAGGTCTTCCGGCTTGATCTCGTGTTTGAAGCGCACCACGTCGTGCGCCGAGGCGATGCCTTCGCCTTCATGCTCCTTGCCGGCGCCCGCCTTGGCCTTCTCGTGGTAGTGCTCCTCGTAGCGGCGCAGCGTGTCGGCGAAGTTCTGCGCCAGCGGGTAGCTGGACAGTTCGATCAGGGCGGCATCCTTGTCCGGGCGCATCACCGCCTGCAGGGCGAGGCTGCCGAGGAAGACCTCCTCGCGTCCATCCAGGTCGAGGTCGCTGGTGGCGAGGGGCGGGCGCGGTTGCAGCGCGTCGAGGCGGCGCTCCAGTTGAATCATGGCGTGCCACACCGCGCGGCGCAGGTGCGGCAGGTAGATGCCGCCGAACAGGCCGTGCCAGTAGGCATCGTTGGCTTGTGACTCGTGCAGGAGTTCGAGCAGATCCTGTCGCACCAGGCCTTCCGGCAACGCCGCCAGACGCTCGGATAGCCCCAGCATGCGCTTGTGCGCCCAGTTCGCTTCCGGGTAGCGGGTGAGGAAGTTCTTCCAGATGCCGCCGCGAATAAAGGGGCGGTCGCGCTCCAGCACGCCTTCATGCTGTGCCGCATGCACCAGTTCCGAGTAACGGCGCGCGGCCGGCGCCGGCAAGGTCCACTCGCCCATCTCGCTGTAGGAAACGGTGGGCAGGTAGACCACGCCACGAGTGCGCGTCTCCCGATGATGGTCGCGGATATGGGTGCTGCGGATGATCCGCGAGGCGAGCACGCCTTCGATGAAATCCTTGAGCCAGCCGCGTTCGTAGACCCAGTGGTAGGTCTCCGGCCAGATGCCGAATTTCTCGATGTCGTCGAAATAGATGGCTGCGGGAGCGTTGCCAACTGAACCACTCTCGTCGGCCAGCGACTCGATATAGGCGACGGCTTCACCCGCCGGGGAGAACGGCAGGCGGTAACGCAGGGCTTCCGAGATGGGGTAGAGATCGAGGCGGCGGCCGTCTTCCTCGGTGGTGTGGTAGCCGTTGAGTTGCTCCCGCTCGGCGCCGGCGCAAAGGAAATGGTAGTCGTCCACCATCACGTATCGAATGCCGGAATCGACCAGCGCCGGCACCACGGTGGCTTCCCAGACCCGCTCGGTGAGCCAGGCTCCTTCCGGGCGCTGGCCGAAAATCTGCTCCAGACGATCCGACATGGCGGCAAGCTGGCTCATGCGGTCGCGGTAGGGAATCACCGCCAGCACCGGCTCCATGTCGCCGGCGCCGAAGAACTCCACCTGGCCGCGCGCTGCCATCTCGGAGAGCAGCTTCATGTCGTCCGGATGGTTGTGGAACAACCACTCCAGCAGCCAGCCGGAGGAATGCAGCGCGAACTTGAAATCCGGGTAGCGAAAGACGGTTTCCAGAAAGGGCTTGTAACAACGCTGGTGGGCATCCTCCATGACTTCCGGAAAATTGCCGACGGGCTGGTGGGCGTGAACGCCGAGGAGAAGGCTGACGGTTCGGGGCATCAAAAATCCTGGTGTTGCGGAGTGGGTGCGTGTCGTCGGGTTGCGGCGCGTGCCGCGTCTGACCCGATCTACAACTTCGGCGAAGGGCGAAGCATATCAGCCCATCCCCAGGTGAATAACGTGGCTCGCGTTCAAATGCGCGGGCGCAGGCCCGTTCTCCCCGCTCAATTCACCCCGGCGCCGCAACCGCCGGTCGTCACCTTGACGGTTCTGGCCGCCTTGTAGAACTGTCCGGCACTGCGTGCAACCACCCAGACCTGGGCCGTCTGGGAAACCTTGATGCGCATTTCCAGCGCCGGAACCACTTCCTGCGCGATCTGGAACGCCGCGACCAGGGGTTGCGGGTTTCTGTCCACGAACACCATCAGGGCATCGACTTCGGGCAGCGCACAGGAAAAACCGATGAAGACACTCGCGCCATCCTCCGCGATGTCGGGCGCGTTAAGTCGGATCAAGTCGGTAAAGACCGGGTTACCGCCCCGCAACTCTCGCAGGGAATTCCGCAAAAGGCCATTCAGGCTGGACGCAAGCGCCGCGCGGGGGCGCAATATCCCGGCGGCAACCGCCACCGAGAGCGCGGCGGTTGCAACCGTTCCGCGCAGGACATTACGTCTGGCTGGGTTCATCAATGGCTCCGAATGCGGTAGTGAACGAGATGGATGAGGATCATCCCACGCCGAATGCCATCAACCCATGAAAAACGGGCCTTGATGGCCCGTTTTTCATTTCGGCGAGAACGAATGGCTACGGCATGGTGAGGTAGCCGATGAGCACCAGAACCAGCAGGCTGAGGCCCGCGAAGATCAGCAGTGCCGCCAGTATCCTGGAACCCGTTACCACTCCCTTGGTGGGCGGCTTCACCAGATACTTGTCGAGTTCACCCTTGGCGAGCAGGCGTTCGTACTCCAGCTTGTGCTCGTGCTTGAACTCTTCCAGCGGCACCGCGCCGGTGAAGATGGTGGTGCTCATCGGGAACTTGTCCGGCCGGAAGTGCACGTTGAAGAAGTGCACCGAGAACAGGAACACGGTCGCCAGCAGAGCCTCTTCCGCATGCACGATGGTGGCGATGTTGAACACCCAGCCCGGCAGGATCATCGCCGTCTTGGTCGGGAAGAACAGCATCAGGCCGGAGAAGCCGATGATCGCGGCACCCCAGAACGGCGCCCAGTAATCGAACTTCTGCCAGTAGCTCCAGCGGTCGAAACTCGGGCGCGGCGCGCGGCCGATGAACCAGTTGAACATATGGCCGACGTCGCGCAAGTCCTGCATGTTGGGCACCATCGAGGTGGGGCCGAACCACTGGAAGGTCTTGCGATTGCGCCAGATGTTGAGCGTGGCGGTCACGAAGTGGATCAGGAATACCGTGAGCCAGGTGGTTGCGGCGGTGCGGTGGATGATCGCCTCCACCTTCGGCCCGCCGAGCAGGTTGATTACCGTCTGCGCCCAGGTCGTGTGCGAGAACAACAGGGTGGTTCCGGTGAGCACCAGCGTCATCGTACTCACGGCGAACAGCAGGTGAACCAGACGCCAGATCGCGGTGAAGCGGCGGAAATAGACCGTCTCGGGCCGGGCCGGGTCGGGCAGGTAGCCCTTGCCCTGCTGGCGATCCTTGTATTCGCGGTGCAGCCAGAGAATCACGTGGGTCCAGAAAAACAGGAACACGCCGATGATCAGCGCCTGCATGAATTTCGCGGTGATGAAAATGCCCGGGTACTTCTTGAAATCATGGGCGTTGCCGTGCGCATGGAAGCCGAGGAAGTTTGCCGTCGCGTCCTTGTGGCAGGTATTGCAGGTCTTCAGGCGGTTGTTCAGATGCACCGACGAGGCCGGGTCGTTGATTTTCTTCACGCCGTGGCCGCCGTGGCAGTCGAAACATTTGGCGGTATGGGTGTAGCCGAGACGGTTGACCTGGCCGTGATAGGAGGAGAAATAGGATTTCTGCTCTTCCGTGTGGCAAGTTCCGCAGTTCTTGGTGATCGCCAGTTTCATCGCATCGCCCTTGGGAGAGACGATGTTGTGGGTGGTGTGGCAGTCGGAGCAGACGGCGGCCTTGGCGTCTTTCTTCTCCATGACCGCCTTGCCATGTACGGAGGTCAGATACGCCTCCTTCTCCTTCTCGTGGCAGCGGCCGCATACCTCGGGATTCTTCAGGCGGTGCTCGGCGCGCTGCTGGCTGCCAAGGGTGCCGATGTTGTGGGCCTCATGGCAGTCAATGCAGGTAGCGTTGACCTTGGTGCCATCCAGCTTGTTGGGTTGCGCATGGATCGAATGCATGTAGCTGTCGATCTGCTGGATGACCACACCCAGGCGCTTGTATTCGGGATTCGGGCTGTTTTTCTGCTCCGCCCATTTCTGCTGGTGGCATTCGGTGCAACCGATGCGCTTGGGTAGTGGCTCGTCGTGCGGCAGCTTGGAGATGTTGTTGTGGCAACCCACGCAAAGCTGCTTGGCGTGAACACTGTGATCGAACACATTCTTGTCCACGTAGATATTGATTTCGGTCCCGTCGGGCCGCTTGGCGATCTGGTCTTCCTCATCGCCGTGGCACTTCATGCAGCGCTTGTTGGAGATGACTTTCTTCACCGGTTCGGCACCGGCTTGTTCGGTGGAATCATCCGCCCCCTGGGAGATGGGCGCGGCCAACAGACAGAAAACCGTGGCCAACATCCAGGCCAGCGATCTCAAGGCATTTTTTGCCATTGTTCTTCTCCAGATTCGTGGATGCCGGATCGACATGAAACTCCGTGGTCTTACTGTCTCGGCATCACAGCCTTGGCGGCGATCACGCAACGGCTGCTCGTTCGCGGATCACTTGGCATTCCGTGGCTGTCCGGAATGCCGGTCTGTGCGGTGACCACCGGCCCGATTTGACTCGGGCCATGCGCGGCCACCTCGTGGTGGCGCTGGTTAAAGCGACAGAATCCACTTCACGATGGCTTCGGCATCCTTGACCGGAATGGTGTCTTCGGCATCCATCTCGGTCTTCTTGCCCAATTTCTTGGCCCAGGTGTCCTTGCTGCCTTTCTTGATGCTTTCGACCAGTTGTTTGTCGGCGCCTTTCTTGCCTTTGTATTCGTGCGCGATTTCCTTGTAGCTGGGGCCTTCCTTCTTCTTCCTGGTCGCGCCCGGCTTCACGTCCATCTTGTGGCAATCGGAGCATTCGTACTTATCGGATAGTTCCATGCTGGCAACCGCCGGAACGGAAATGAAACCTGCCAGAGCCAAGATCATGACGTATCGCATTTTTTCTTCCCCACCATAAAAAAGTTGATCAATTCAAGGACTCAAGGTCTTCACCTCTCCTGGCAAAGACCGCGTCAGCGTAATTGAAATATTCGTACCATTCAATAATTTTATTGACTAATAGAATTTAATTATATTGATAGATAATCAATTGCTTATTGAGGCGAACAGATAAACAAGCGCGTGACGGCGATTTCCGAAAAGCATTCTGGCGGGTGTGGCCACGATTACCGGCCAGTGTTCCCGGACGAAGCGCCGGCAAGAGGCGGGAAGCTCGAACAGTGCGGCTTGCGCGGTTCGCGCCGCTTGGTTCTGATTGATCCGGTCGCAGCCATCCCGGCAGCGGTTCACCAGAGGCAAGCCCGGCTGGAACTCCTGGACAGGCATGGTACCGACATCCCACCCCCTGGATATATCCGATAAAAAAACTAGGCTATGTAATCTGAGCTGTCCGGCTTGGATATCGAGAGGAGACCCATCATGAACCTGAATACCGAACCCCAGTCCGTCGACGAGCGCCGCCATCTCCCGCATCTGCGCGCCATCTATCCCGAGGCGCGCATCCATATCGACCACCTGTTCCACAATCGCCATGACTGGGCGGGCAGCCCTGTCGACTACCTTGCCCAACGCGTCATCCACGAAAACTACCCGCACCTGCGTGGAGAAGACGTGCGCATCCTGGTGGGCGCCATAGGACGCACGCATCAGATGCTCGCCGAACAGGAAGTTCGAGCCTGACAGCCCAGGGCGGGATTCGCGGCGGTTGTCTGAACCCGCCCAATCAACCTGCCCTGCGGCGCCCCCTTCGACTCGGGTCGTCCATCCACGGAGAAACCAGACGCGGCCGCCGTGGTGTCGGCGGGAAGCCGGCGCCACAACTGCGCGCGTCTTCGGCTGCGCGATTTGCTGGTTGCGTGGAACTCGAGGCACAACCACTCGCTCCTGGACAAGGCAAGCGGTCGGCCGAAGGATGAGCCGGGTTCACCACGACCCACCCCGAACCGGGCAAACCCGGCGCCATCGCGCGCACCCACTACCTTCCCGAATATTCCCGGCCCGGGTTGGTGGCGACCCACCCGAGGCCGGCCGTCTCCGGCGGATTTCCAGTAATCACCCAATAATCAAAACGTTGCATGCCATGCAAGCCGGTGGCACGGAAACTGCTGAATGGGCCAGACCGAAAACAGCAACCGAGGGACATGGCCAACGTCTTCGCAATCCACTCCGTGGGCAATTCCATCGCGACCTTTCTGCGCAACACCTACCCGCAGACGGTCGCGGGCCAGGCCATGCCGGGCTGTGGATTCGACCTCGTTTCATCCGGCGAACTGGCGAATCCGGACAACGACAGCGTGCGCATCACGCTCTATCTCTACCGCGTCACGGTCAACGAACACTGCCGGCAACAGCGCCCCGGCGCCATGTCGCTGGAACAACAGGCGCCGCTGGGCCTTGATCTGCACTATCTGTTGAGCGCCTGGGCCGGCAACGCGCGCGACGAACAGTTGCCGCTGGCCTGGGCCATGCGCCAGCTCTACCAGTACCCGATACTCGACGCTTCCTCGCTCTCGCCGGAAGCGGGCTGGGGCGGCGACGAAGTCATCCAGATCATTCCCTCCGAACTGCCGGCCGAAGACATGATGCGCATCTGGGACGCGCTGGAACCGGCCTACCGCGTATCCGCCTCCTACATCGTGCGGCTGGTGCGGATCGACCCCGACACCTTGCTCGATAGCCGGCCGGTGGTCGCCACCCGCTTCGGCCACGGCGATGTCGATTTTGCGGAAACAGCACCATGACGCTCCTGATCCACGAACTGGAGCGCGCCGAACGCCGAGTGCTCGGCGCCCTGCGCTGCGTCGACGCCACCACCCGTGTCGCCATCGAACAACCCATCCTGGTCGAGATCACCCACGCCAAGGGCGGCGCGCGCGTGCTGCGCAACCGGCGCGGCCTCTACGTCATCAGCGAAGCGCCCACCCTGGAAGCGCACAGCGCCGCATTCACCCAGCCACCGGCCAGTCCCGGCAACGGCGCGCGGCGGTTCAAGGCCACGCTGCGCGACCCCTCCAGCCGCTATCTGCCGCGCCTGGCCGACCTGGCCCTGCCGCGCGACGCCGACCCCACCCACGCGGAACAACCCGGCTCCCTGTTCCAGCCGATCGAAATCGCCCTCTACCCAAGCAGCGCCGCGCCGGTAGCCGCCAACTGGGCGGTTCTGCGCGTCAGCCTGAGCGACAGCGGCAGCGGCGCCGCCCTGGGCGGCGCCCTGCTCCGCGTCAGCAAGGATGGCGCGGTGCTCGCGCGCGGCATCACCGACTGGCGCGGCGAGGCCCTGCTGCCGGTTCGCGGCGTTCCCGTCACCACCTGGTCGGACGCGCCCGACGCCGTGGTGGTGAGCGAAATCGAGGTCGAGGTCGAGGCCATCTTCGACCCGGCGCGTGGCACCCGGGTCGGCGCCGCCGCCGTGCGCAACGGCCGCGCGCCCGCCGCGCCGCCCCTGGTCGATCCGGACAAACTGGAAGCCCAACGCGCCACCCTGCCGCATACCAGCCGGAGCATCGCCATCGCCGCCCGGCGCGCGCAATCCCTTTCCCTCGGGCTCGCCCTGCCATGAGCAAGCCAGGCATGCCCCGTTCGTCCACCTCCACCTTCATGCAATAGGAGAGCAGCCATGCCCGAATATCTGGCACCCGGCGTATATGTTGAGGAAACCAGCTTCCGCGCGAAGTCCATCGAAGGTGTGGGAACCAGCACCACCGCCTTCGTCGGCCCGACCCGACGCGGCCCCATCGGCGGCACCCCGGAAATGGTGACCAGCCTGCCGGACTTCGAGCGCCTCTACGGCAGCCTGGAAAATCTCGGCTTCGGCGACGTCAGCGATGCCGCCAGAAAACTCAACTTCGTCGCCCACGCGGCGCGCGCCTACTTCGACAACGGCGGCAGCCGCCTCTATATCGCGCGCGCCGCCAACGCGGCGGCGACGGCCTCGGGCCTGTTGCGCGACGGCGCCGGCACCCCCGGCGAAGAGGCCCGCCTCCGCGCCCGTTTTCCCGGCGCCGCCTACAACGGCCGCGCCTATCTGCGCGAAGCCGCCCGCCCCGCCACGGTGCGCACCCTGAGCACCGCGCCGGAAGGCAGCCTGCTGCGCATCGTGGTCGGCGGCGCCGAGACGCTCTACCTGAAGACGGCGGGCGTCTGGGCGGACTCGGCGGCGGCCCCCCTCTCCCTGGTCGATGGCGGTGGCGCCCCGCTGGCGCCGGAAACCACTCCCGGCGGCGTCGGCGCCAAAGCGGATCTCCTCAGCCTGGCGGTCGAGGTGGTGGACGCCGACGGCTACGCCCAGGCCTGGGAAGGCCTGGGCCATGCCGCCGCCCATCCACGCGCGCTCGCCGCCGTGCTGGCGCACAACCCCGCCAACCGCGCCGACGCGCTCGCCAACATGATCTGGGCCGACATCGGCGCCGACGTCAGCGCCTTTGAACTGCGCGTGGCGGTGCTGGCCCTGCCGGCCCTGGCCGGCGACAACGACGGGCGCCGGGTGCTCGCGCTCACCACCGGCTCCGACGGCTCCGCCCCGATCAGCGGCGCCGAAACCACGCCCGGCAGCTATGCCGCCGCCTTCGCCCAGCTCTCCGGCCTGGAAGACGTCGCCATCGTCGCCGCCCCCGGCTCCAGCGCCTACGCCGACGCCCAGGCGATCCAGAACGCGCTGATCGGCCACGCGGAAAAACGCCGCGCCTACCGCATCGCGGTGCTCGACGCGCAACCCAACCAGACGCCCGGGCAAATGCGCGAGGCGCGCGGCAGGATCGACAGCAAATACGCCGCCCTCTACTACCCCTGGGTGATGGTTTCCAACCCGCTGTCCCGCCCCGGCCGCGACGACATTCCCAGGGAAATCGCCCTGCCGCCCTCCGGCTTCGTCAGCGGCATCTATGCCCGCAACGACACCCAGCGCGGCGTCCACAAGGCGCCCGCCAACGAAGTGGTGAGCGGCGCCCTGCGCTTCGAGTCGGACATCAACTTCGCGCAGCAGGAATTGCTCAACCCGCTCGGCGTCAACTGCCTGCGCTACCTGTCGGGACGCGGCTACCGGGTCTGGGGCGCGCGCCTGGCATCGAGCGACCCGGAATGGAAATACGTCTCCGACCGGCGCTACTTCAATTACCTGGAAGCCTCCATCGACCGCGGCACGCAGTGGGCGGTGTTTGAACCCAACGGCGAGCGCCTGTGGGCCAACATTCGCCAAACCATTTCCGACTTTCTCTACAACGAGTGGAAAAACGGCGCCCTCCTCGGCACCTCGGCGGAACAGGCCTTCTTCGTGCGCTGCGACCGCAGCACCATGACCCAGAACGATCTCGACAACGGCCGTCTGATCTGCCTGATCGGCGTGGCCATCATCAAGCCCGCCGAGTTCGTGATCTTCCGCATCGGCCAGAAAACCGCCGACGCGCAGAACTGAACCTGAGAAAAGGAACGAATCATGGCAAACCGGACTACGCCCTACGGCGCCTTCAACTTCGTGGTCAATTTCGACGGCGGCGAAGTTTTCGGCGGCTTCTCCGATGTCTCGGGCATCGGCACCGAGATCACCGTGGCCGAATACCGCAACGGCAACGACAAGGAAAACCATGTGCGCAAGGTGGCCGGCGTGCACAAGGTTTCCGACGTCACGCTGAAGCGCGGCATTCTCAACTCCAAATCCCTGTTCGACTGGATTGGCGCCGCCCGAACCAAGGGCCCCGACGCACAGAAGAGCATCACCATCACCCTGCTCGACGAGTCGCAGAAACCCGTTCAATCCTGGGTGCTGCGCGGCGTGATCCCGATGAAGTACACCGGGCCGACCCTGGCCGGCAAGGGCGGCGGCGATGTCGCGATGGAAGAAATCGTGCTCTCCGCCGAAGCGATGGAACTGTCGGTCTGAGCGGCTGACGCCCCGCCCCATGAGCCTGATCTTCGAGCAAAGCGCCCCGGCGCGCGAAGCCGACCACAACCGCGCCGATGTCGCCTGTTTCATCGGCTACGTCGCGCGGCGGCGCGGGGTCGCCCTGCCCGCCCCGGTGCGCGAGCAACTGGCGGCGGCGGGCTGGGTGAACGGCCTATGGGCGCGGCCGGCCGCGCAGGTCGAGCGCCTGGAAAACCTGCCCGTGACCATTGATGGCTGGGGCCTGTTCGACCACCTGTTCGACTGGTCGGCCCGGCCGCTCGATGGCGCCGGCCGGCGCGCCTGCGCCGGCTACCTGGGCGCGGCGGTGCGCGCCTTCTTCGCCCACGGCGGCCGCCGCGCCATCGTCATCCGCGTCGGCGACCCCTGGCCGCTGCTGGAATCCGGCACCCGGCGCGCGGCGAAAAGGCGCCAGCGGCTACGCCGCCTGCTCCCGGATTTCGCCGATACCGGCGCGCCGGAACATCCCTTCACCCCCTTCGACCCGGCCAACTGGCAGGGTATCCAGCATCTCTACGGCCTGGGCGATTGCGGCATGGTGCTGCTGCCCGACCTTGCCGACGCCTGCGCCGTGGACCCGCCCATCCCCGACCTGGCGCCGACGCCTCCACCCCCACCCGAAGGTTTCGTCGAATGCGGTGTGGACGAACCCTTGCAAGCCGACACCAGCCTGCGCCACACCCCCGCCCCGCGTCTGGACAACTCCGGTTACGCCGCCTGGAAACTGGCGCTGGACGCGGCGCGCAACTTCCTCGGCCGGCACCGCCGCGAAACCCTGCTGCTCGCCTCGCCGCCCCTGCCCCATGTCGATGCCAGCCGCATCAGCGGCGGCAAGCGGCGGCACGCCCAGACCGACATGCTGGCCTGGCTGCGGCGCGCCGGCGTGCTGAACGACAACACGAGCGACGGCCGCCCGGCCGAAGCTCTGGTGCAACTGGCCTGGCCGTGGTTGCGCACACGCAATGCCGCCGACCTGCCGGAATCCCTGGAAGCCCCGGAAGGCATCCTCGCCGGGCTGATCGCCGACGGCGCCATACAACGCGGCTGCCACCGCTCGGTGGCTGGCGATTTTTCGCTGGCGCGTCTGCGCGACGTCGTCGATGGCGAACCGGTTCCGGCCTGGGGCCTCGATGAAACCAGCCCGGCCGCCATGCTGGCGCGGCGGGTCTGCCTGTTCGCGCCACAACCCGGCGGCTGGGCGCTGCAATCGGACGTCACCACGGCGGCGGCCGGCGCCACCCGCTTCGGCGGCGCCAGCCGCCTGATCGCCCACCTCCTGCGCGCCTGCCGCGCGGTGGGCGAAACCGTGGTGTTCGAGGGCAACGACGAAGCCACCTGGGCGCGCCTGCGTCGCGGCCTCGAAGACGTGCTCCTGCGCTACTGGGACGCGGGCGCCTTTTCCGGCGCCACGCCCGGCGAAGCCTTCAGTGTGCGTTGCGACCGCCACACCATGACCCGGAACGATCTCGACAACGGCCGCCTGATCGCCCAGATCATGGTCTGGCCGGCCATGTCGATCGAACGCATCACCGTGGCGCTCAATCTCGGCAACGCGGCTGAATCGCCCAACATGCGGGAGGCGGCGTGAACAGCCCCCACACCCCCCTCCACGTCTTCCGCTTCCATATCAGCTTCCGGCGCGCGTCCGGTGGCGGCGGGCAGGTCGAGGTGTGCGGCGGCGCCTTCTCCGAATGCACCGGGCTGGAAGCCACGATGGAACCCAAGGTCATCAAGGCCGGCGGCGCCAACTACGGCGCCGCGCAGCGCGCCGGCCAGGTCAGTTTCGCCACCGTGGTATTGAAGCGCGGCATGACCAGCACCCGCGACCTGTTCAACTGGTTCCAGATGGTTGCCGGTGGCGCCTATGCCTATCGCCTCTCGGCGGAAATCGCCATGCGCGACAGCGCGGGCGAGACCGTCGTCACCTGGGGCCTGGATCAATGCCTGCCGGTGAAATTCAAGGCCGCCGACCTCAACGCCAAGGGCACCGAGATCGGCATCGAAGAACTGCATCTGGCGCATGAAGGCCTGCGTCTGCTCGGCGGGGGCGCCTGATGCCGAGGCTACCCGACAGCCCCAGGGTGGAGGCGGCGACCTTCAAGGTGCTGGAAGGAAACGGCGCTGGCGGCGCACCGTTCCCGGTGCAGTTCAACCCGGCCTCGCTGGAATACACCCTCTCCAACGAGTTCGACAGCAGCGCCGGCAACAACGGCGCGCGCCAGTTCGTCAAGAAGACCAGCGGCAAGCTGGCCATGACCCTGATCTTCGACACCACCGACACCGGCGGCGATGTCCGCGAGCAGAGCGAGAAAATCTCGCGCCTGCTGGAACCAGCGCGGGACGGCGCCAAGAAATACGCGCCCAAGGTCGAATTCGGCTGGGGCAGCTACCGCTTCAAGGGCGTCATCGAGCAATACAAGGAAACCATCGACTTCTTCGCCGCCAGCGGCGTCCCCCTGCGCGCCAGCATCAACCTCACCCTGTCCAGCCAGGAAGTCGAGTTCCAGAGCAGAAAGAATCCGGCCGCCAGCGTGGACGGCGACCTCACGCCCGACCCGGTCGCCACGCCGGCCGGCACGGCGCCGAGCGCCGCCGCC
>JAHFRD010000027.1 GCA_023258975.1 Hydrogenophilales bacterium
CCTGGCGGATTTCGCCCGCTTGGTAGAGATTTTCGAGCGCCACAAGGTGTCGTTCGTCTCCGTCACCCAGCAATTCAACACCACCACCTCCATGGGCCGGCTGATGTTGAACATCCTGCTCTCCTTCGCCCAGTTTGAGCGCGAGGTCACCGGCGAGCGGATTCGAGACAAGATTGCCGCCTCCAAGCGCAAGGGAATGTGGATGGGCGGCTACCCCGCGCTCGGCTATGACGTGAAGGACCGCCAATTGGTCATCAATGAGGCAGAGGGCACTACGGTGCGGCGCATCTTCCAGCGCTTCGCTGAGTTGCGCTCGGTCACGGAGGTCTGCCGAGAACTGGCCCTGGACGGCATCACCACCAAGGCATGGAAAACTGCCGACGGCAACATGCGCAACGGCATGCCAATGGACAAGAAATACCTGTCCAAGGCCCTGCGCAATCCGATCTACGTCGGCGAGATCCGACACAAGGGCGTGGTGCATGCCGGCCAGCACGCGCCGATCATCACCCGGCATCTGTGGGATCGCGTCCAGGCCATCCTTAATGAGGATGCACATGCGCGCATGGGTGTCACCCGAACGCACGGCAAGACCGACGCCCTGCTGCGCGGCCTGCTCTATGGCACGAACGGCGAGAAGTACCACATCACCTTCTCCACGAAACCCTCGGGCAAGAAGTACCGCTACTACATCCCGAAGGCCGATCGCCGCTACGGGCGGGGAACCAGCGCCACCGGCATGATCCCCGCCGACCAGATCGAGGAGGTCGTGGTGAACTTGGTGGTCAGCGCCCTGCAGTCTCCCGAGGCCATCCAGGGCACCTGGAATCAGGTTCGCCGGCTCTACCCGGAAATCGGGGAGCCGACAGTGATCCTGGCGATGCGCAGGCTGGGCGAGGTGTGGAAGCAGTTGTTTCCCGAGGAGCAGGTACGCCTGGTAAATCTGCTGATCGAGCGCGTCCAGTTGCTGTCGGATGGCATCGACATCCTCTGGTGCGAGGTGGGCTGGAAGGAACTGGCAGGAGAACTTGCTTCCGACACCATCGGCGGTGAATTGCTGGAAGTGGAGGAAGCGGCATGAACCGAACCTCCAGGAAACTGCTGCCGTCCGGCCAACCCCATGAACGCCGCCATCCCCTGGAGGACGGCGGGGTGCGGATAACCACTTTCGTCCCCCTGCAGTTCAGGAAGCGTGGGATCAAGAAGGTGGTGGTGGCACCGGCCGGGGTCGAGGATCCGGTCACGGTCCAGGTTGCTGAAGTTGCCCTCGCTCCATGCCAGGATCCGCCCCTGCTGCGTGCCCTGGCCCGGGGGTTCTACTGGCAGCACCTGCTGGATACCGGGGTGGTAGAAGAGGCAGCGGAGATCGCCGAGCGGGAGGGGTTGCATCGGGTGACCGTCAACGATGGACTCCGGTTTGCACTGCTGGCTCCCGACATCGTGCAGTCGGCCCTGGATGGCTCGTTGCCACGCACGATGTCGCTGGAGGTTCTGCAGCGTCGCTCGGTTGGCTTGGGCTGGGAAGACCAACGGGAAATGATCGTGGGGGAATAGCAAAATTTCACATCGTCCGCTACATGATGATGGGAGGCGATGATCTTGAAACTGACGCCTTCGGCCCTACTTGCCACCAGGGAATACATTTCAGGGAGTGCCTGTGGTACCGAACGCACGTTTCAAGGAGCTTTTGGCCGATATTGAGCCGTCCACGACGACAAAAGCTGCGTCGTCGGCTGCGCACACTTCGGTGCGTGCTCACCTCCGTTCTCACACCGACTTCAAGGAACGTTGGGTGGACGATTTCCTTGCGGGCAGTTACTCGCGCGATACCGCGATCAGGCCCAAGAAAACCGACGACGGCTATGAGCGACCGGACGTCGATATCATTATGGAAACGAGCTACAGCACGTCAGACGACCCCGATGATGTGCTCCAGGAGCTAAGTGACGCCCTTGAAGACAAATTCACGGTTGAGCGGATTAACAAGCGGTCGGTACGAGTGGTGACCTCTAACGCCGAGATCGATGTCGTTCCTGTGATTGCAGCGGGGATCATCTATCAGATTCCAGACCGGGAACTAGGTAACTGGAAGTACACCAACCCTCCTGGTCACAACGACTGGAGCAGCAAGCAGAACGAGGATTTCGACAGTCGCTTCAAGCCACTGGTCAAATTGTTCAAGTGGTGGCGGCGTGAGAACAAGACTGGCAAGCGGCCCAAAGGATTTGTGCTGGAGGTCCTCGTCGCAGGCCACGCACCCCGCTATGAGACCCACTACGGCGAGACGTTCGTGAAGATGTTGGAGAACATTTACGCCCAATATGGCTCTCTAGCCGAAGCGGGCATCAAGCCGCACATCGATGACCCCGGCCTGCCCGGAAACAACATCATCTCCAAGGTGTCGATCACCGACTGGAAAAACTTCATTGAGCGCATTCGGGTCCACGCTGATTACGCCCGTCGCGCCCAAAATGAGGAGGACATGGCCGAGGCCACACGGCTCTGGCGCAAACTGTTCGGTAACCGGTTCAAGGAAACTGTGACGGCGGCAAAGGCCGAGAGCTTGGCTGGGTACGCCTCCGCGCCGGTTGTCAGCACAAGTGCTGGCTACACATTCCCGAATCAGCCTGTGGCCCCGAACAAGCCACGCGGCTTCGCATGAAACTCTGGTGGCTGAGCGACTACCGCCGCGTCGGCGTCGAAAGGGAGGCAGTCGAAGCGCTAGCGGCGGAGGGAGGTTGGTTCACGTTGACTCGTTGGGCGATCAACGAGTTTCGGCTCTCTGTCGAAGGTGTGATTTCCGCGCACGGTGCCGCCTATCCGGTTCGCCTGGTCTACCCCGATCAGTTCCCTTTAGTTCCAGCCTGGGTCGAGCCGCAGGACGAGACGGTCCAGTGGAGCAATCACCAGTACGGTGCCGGCGGTGTGCTCTGCCTGGAGCTCCGCCCTGACAACTGGACGCCGAATGCTACGGGTGCCGATGTTCTACGCAGTGCTTATGGCCTCCTTTACGCCGAGAACCCGCTTGGGGAAGGTGTGAAGGAGCGTGTGCCGTCAGGCCACCAGATCAGCAATGTGCAATCGTACGACTGGGGACGGGAACCCGTTCTAATCGGGGCAGACTGTCTTTACCGGCTACAG
The DNA here is from genome assembly GCA_023258975.1 of Hydrogenophilales bacterium. Taxonomy (GTDB): domain Bacteria; phylum Pseudomonadota; class Gammaproteobacteria; order Burkholderiales; family Thiobacillaceae; genus PFJX01. Next base: position 3,142 of record JAHFRD010000027.1, read on the forward strand.
CACGGTGTAAGCGAGGGGGTATCCGCCCTCCGATGGCAAGCCGATGACAACGTCTGGCCGGTGCTTGTCTTCGATGCGGAAGACCGGGTGCGGCCCCAGCACCCACCCTCTTTCGACCTCGGTACGCTGCGTCTGGAACTGCCAGTCGTAGTTGGGCGCGCGGTACGGCCGGACCAGACGCCTGCCGATCGAGAGGCGCTGGCTGCGACGCTCGGCGTCAGTCTCGACCCTGAAACCCATAAGGGGGGCATCGTTGCGATCGCCATTGCAGCCAACACAATTACACCGTATCACTCGCCTGATGCAGCTTCGGTATATGAGCGCAAATGGGTAGTGCTACCGGATGAAACGGGGCTACGGTCCGGTCGCCAGGCATCCTCAGTTGAGAAGGTGGTCGCCGTCATCGGCCTGGGCTCGGTCGGTTCCAAGGTAACGGAAATCCTGCTACGGTCCGGCGTCCTTCGTTTCTTGCTCGTCGACGGCGATGTTTTGCTGCCGGCGAACCTGGAGCGCCACACGCTTGATTGGCGTGATGTGGGGTTTCGTAAAGCCGAAGCGGTACGGCGTAAGCTGCGGCAAATAGTTCCAGGCGCCTCCGTCGATGCCATTCCGGGCAACCTCAATTGGCAACGCTCCGCCAAAACACACGCGGGTCAGGTCGAACGCATTGCCGCCTGCGACCTCATCATCGACGCAACCGGCGACGCCGCCACCGCTCTTATGCTCGGAGCGATTGCAACTGAGAACGGCAGGCCGTTCCTGTCTGCTGCGGTATTCGAGGGTGGCCTCGGCTGCATGATTGCCCGCTCGATTCCGGGCCGTGACCCGCCCTACTCATACAGCCGCGTTGCTTACAATGCCTTTTGTGAAGAGAAGGACGTTGCGCCTCCGTCCTGCGGCCGGAGGACTTACGAATCATTGAACGAAGCCGGAGAGCCGATCGTCGCAGACGATGCGGCGGTTACCATGGGTGCGGCTCATGCCGCGCGCATTGCACTCGACATCCTGGACGAACAGGTTGGCCCTGACGAAACGGCGTGGCTACTAATAGGCTTCAAGGCCGGATGGTTGTTCATGCGGCATGGGCACAGCATTGCGCTCGACGTCGGTTTGCCGCCTCCGGCAGCAGTCCCCGAAGACTCCCCCGGAGTCCGCGACTTCGTCAACTCGCTTTTGAAGGAGGTTCTCGGTGCGGCTAAGGCTTCCGGCTGACCAAATTACCAACCTCCGTGACGCTTTGCAACGTGCTGGCACTCGGGAGATAGGTGGCCAGATATTCGGGGAGCAGCTTGCACCCTCTGATTTCGTCGCGACCGAACTGACCTTTCAGAAACGGCCTGGGACTTTCGCCCGCTTCGTGGTCGACATCATTCAGGCGGCACGTGATGCCATGCGGTTTTTCGACCGTACCGCACACCGGTACACGCGTTACAACTACATCGGCGAGTGGCACAGTCACCCAAGCTTTGCCGTCCGCCCGAGCGACATCGACGTGGCGGCCATGCGACGGCTGGTATCCGATCCCGAGTTCAAAGGTGGTTTTGCCGTCCTGTTGATCACGCGTCTCGACGGTAACAGCCTCAACTGCGGCGCTTGGCTGTTTGATCCAATCGGTTCCATTCTTGCAGTCACCCTCGAAGAGCACTCATGACTACTACGAATAAAGGTCCGACCTTGACCGATGCCAAAGGTATGGGTGGGATTATCGCTCAGGATGGCTTCGACTATCAGGTCTGGGACGCCCTGATTCGGCTCCCGGCCTGGCTCCGCAATCCAGGCTTCGAGGGATTTATTGTCGAGGGGATCGAGGACGTCGAGGCACGGTTTTTTGCACCGCACGCCCCGCGTGGTCATCTGCTTGATCGATTCCAGTCCAAATCCGGTGTGCTTGATCGTGCAGGCCTTATCGAGGTGTTTAAGTCATTCCAGACGTTCGAGATTGCTCACCCCGCAGCCGCCCGCGCGCAAACGCTAGTTACGCCCGCCCTGCCACCCAAGCTTACTTGGCTTGCACGCGACTCCGAACGTGTGTGTCGCGCGCGGCCTTTCTATGCTCCCTTTGCCGATATTCACGCCGCTAGCGACGAGAAGTTACGCGCAGACCTCGTCGACGAATTTGGTGCTGATCTCGGCGACTTCCTTGCCGATGCGATTGAAGTGTCGCGCAGGCCCGTATCGGACCGGGGCACAGCCGAGGCGGCATTCCTCACAGCTCTCCAGAAGCAGTTCCCCAATCTAGACATCTCCACACGTAAGCTGTCGGCCGCTTTTGCAGCACTGAACGACCTCGCTGCCCAGGCACGCGGCAGCATGCTCACCAGGGCGCACCTCTTGGACACGCTCCGCGACGTTTTAAGCGATGATTTGGTGCCTCACCGCCATATTCTTGCCGTTCACGTCCGCTCGGACCGTAACGGCGCAGTGGCGGATGCGATCGAGATAGATGCGAGCGGCTTTTCTGGAAGTCCGGCCGGATACCCCGAAACAGCGCGCTGGCGCGACGAACTATTGAATCCGCTCATCGTGGCCGCCACATGGGCTCGCCAGCATGGCTTTACGCGAGTTGCCCTATCAGGTTCATATCGCCTGTCGACTGCCTTTTCGTTGGGATGGGCCTTTCGTTCAGCTATAGGCTTCGATATTGATATACCAATCCGAAGTGGGAGTTGGGCGACGGACGCGCATCCGGCCCCAAGTGGCGCGGCCTTGCCGTGGTCGATCGAGCAGCCGAACGCTCTTGTCGGCGACTGTCTGGTGGTCGGTGTCGGCATCCTTCGGGATCCGGCACCGGATATCCTTAAGAAGTGGACCATAGCCAACAGAGGGTGGCTGCTACTTGCCACCCTCCCACAAGCATTGGCCAACGATGTTGACGTGCAGGCCTCGATCCGAACCATCAAGGCAGCCATCAGCGAAGCGGTGGCCCGTCTCCGTCCTGTCAAGATTGACCTTTGCTACGTGGGGCCGGCAGCCTTCGCGGTAGCCTTAGGGCATCGCTGGAATGCGTTGCCACCGACACAGTTGCATGAATTCGTCGCGGCCGATGGTAGCTACAACCCGACCGCCCTGATTCAGTGAGTTGCCGCGCTGGATCGTTCAAGTAGTCCGGATCTGGCGGAGACAATCGATCAGGCTCATAAAATCGCTTACTGCGTGGTTTTCGCAGGTCGCCTCCGCCCTCCGATCTACGCTTCATACTCCCGTCCCGGAACCCGCGTAAACACAGGGGGTTGTGCGAAAGTCGCCTTTCGCAGAAACAGAGAACGGAGAGCAGAGAGGTCGGGAAAACCGGCGAAAACCGGGTTTGGGCGGATGAGTCACCTTTCGCACAAATCCGGGAACCCGCGCCAGTACTGGCGCGGCGGGCAGACGAAAAAAAGGCCAGAGCAAAGTCTGGCCTTGGATTCTTGGTGGAGAGGAGGAGGATCGAACTCCCGACCTCCGCATTGCGAACGCGGCGCTCTCCCAGCTGAGCTACCCCCCCACGCGAGGCGGCGAATATAGCAAAAAAGCTTTTCACGGCATAGGCGAACGATTCCTCCGCTGGGCGCGCCAGAGTAGCCAGGCGCCGGTCAGGATCATGGGCAGGGAGAGCCACTGGCCCATGCTGACGGTGTACGAGAGGCCGAAGATGCCTTCGTCGGGAGTACGGAAAAATTCACCGATGCTGCGGAATACGCCATATCCGAGCAGGAAGGCGCCGGAGACGGCGCCGGTCGGACGGGGTTTCGCGGAATACCACCACAGGATGAGGAACAGCAGCAGGCCTTCCATGCCGGCCTGATAGAGCTGCGAGGGGTGGCGTGGGAGGTCGTCCACCTGGGGAAAAACCATTGCCCAGGGCAGTCCGGGGTCGGCGGCGCGGCCCCAGAGTTCGCCGTTGATGAAGTTGCCGATGCGGCCGAACATCAGGCCCAGCGGCACCAGGGGAGCGACGAAGTCGCCCACTTGCAGGAAACTGCGTCCGGTCTTGCGACCGTAGGCCCAAAGCGCGATCAGGACGCCGAGGAGGCCGCCGTGGAAGGACATGCCGCCTTTCCAGACGGCGATGATATCCGACAGGTGGCCGAGGTAATAGCCGGGCTGGTAGAAAAGCCCTTCTCCGAGACGGCCGCCCAGAACCACGCCGAGTACGCCCGAGAACATCAGATTGTCGACGTCCAGGTGGCTCCAACCGGACGCTTCGTTGCAGCGGCGGCGGCCGAGCAGGATGAAGGCTGCGAAGGCCAGTACGTACATCAAGCCATACCAGTGCACGGCGAGCGGGCCGATGATGACGGCGATGGGGTCGAACTGTGGGTGAACGAGCATGTGGTGGGCCTTGGGTGAGACGGCATCGCGCTGGGATAAAATGCGGTCGATTATAGAGACTCAAGGTTGAATACCCATGCCTGCATATCGTTCACGCACCACCACCCAAGGCCGCAACATGGCCGGCGCCCGCGCGCTTTGGCGCGCCACCGGCATGAAAGACGAGGATTTCTCGAAGCCGATCATCGCCATCGCCAACTCTTTTACCCAGTTCGTGCCCGGCCATGTGCACCTGAAGGACATGGGGCAGCTGGTGGCGCGCGAAATCGAGGCGGCCGGCGGGGTGGCCAAGGAGTTCAACACCATCGCCGTGGATGACGGCATCGCCATGGGGCATGGCGGCATGTTGTATTCGCTGCCCAGCCGCGACCTGATCGCCGATTCGGTCGAGTACATGTGCAACGCGCATTGCGCCGACGCTCTTGTGTGCATCTCCAATTGCGACAAGATCACCCCCGGCATGCTGATGGCGGCGTTGCGCCTGAATATCCCCACCGTGTTCGTTTCCGGCGGGCCGATGGAGGCCGGCAAGGTGGTGTGGGACCACAAGACGATCAAGCTGGATCTGGTGGACGCGATGGTGCAGGCCGCCGATTCGCATTGTTCCGACGAGGAAGTGGCCGCCACCGAACGTTCCGCCTGTCCGACCTGCGGTTCCTGTTCCGGCATGTTCACCGCCAACTCGATGAACTGCCTGACCGAGGCGCTCGGCCTCTCCCTGCCGGGCAACGGTTCCCTCCTCGCCACCCACGCCGACCGCAAGGAATTGTTCCTGCGCGCCGGCCGCCAGGCCGTCGATCTGGCCAGGCGTTATTACGAAAAGGACGATGCCAGCGCGTTGCCGCGTTCCATCGCCACCTTCGAGGCATTCGAGAACGCCGTATGCCTGGACATCGCCATGGGCGGCTCCACCAACACCGTGCTGCACCTGCTCGCCGCCGCGCACGAGGCGGGCGTCAACTTCACCATGAAGGACATCGACCGCCTTTCCCGGCGCGTGCCCAACCTGGCCAAGGTGGCGCCCTCCACCCAGCTCTACCACATGGAAGACGTGCACCGCGCCGGTGGCGTGATGGCCATCCTTGGCGAACTCGACCGCGCCGGCCTGATTCACCGCGATTGCCACACCGTGCACAGCCGAACCCTGGGCGGCGCCCTGGAAATCTGGGACGTGATGCGGGCGCACGATGTTTCGGTGTTCGATTTCTTCAAGGCCGCACCCGGCGGCGTGCCCACTCAGGTCGCCTTCTCGCAGAACCGCCGCTTTCCGGAACTGGATCTGGACCGCGCCAACGGTTGCCTGCGCGACCAGGCGCACGCCTATTCCCAGGATGGCGGCCTCGCCGTGCTATACGGCAATCTGGCGCTGGACGGCTGCATCGTCAAGACCGCCGGAGTGGATGAAAGCATCCTCAAGTTCACCGGCCCGGCGCGCATCTTCGAGAGCCAGGACGCGGCGGTGGCGGCCATCCTCGCCGATGAAATCCACGCAGGCGATGTCCTGGTGATTCGCTACGAAGGCCCGCGCGGCGGCCCCGGCATGCAGGAAATGCTCTACCCGACCTCCTACCTGAAATCCAAGGGCCTCGGCAAAGCCTGCGCCCTGATTACCGACGGCCGTTTCTCCGGCGGCACCTCGGGCCTGTCCATCGGCCACGTCTCCCCGGAGGCGGCGGAAGGCGGCAGCATCGGCCTGGTGCGCGAAGGCGATGCCATCGAGATCGACATCCCCAACCGCGCGATTCGCGTGGCGGTTGCCGACGAGGAGCTGGCGCAAAGGCGCGCGGAGATGGAAGCCAGGGGCGCGCAGGCGTGGAAGCCCATCAACCGCGACCGCCTCGTCTCGCCGGCCCTGCGCGCCTACGCCGCGATGACCACCAGCGCGGCCTTCGGCGCGGTGCGGGACGTGACGCAGGTGGAACGGAAATAAGGAGAGGAACATGGGACTGGCATTGCGTGACCCGGAATACCACACCTATGGGGATTACCTCACCTGGCCGGAGGAGGTGCGTTACGAGTTGATCGACGGCGAGGCTTTTTTGATGGCGCCCGCCCCCACGGTCAGCCACCAGAATGTCGCCGGGGAGGTCTTCAGACAACTGGCGAATGCTCTGCACGGCGGCAAACCCTGCCGCGCACTGATCGCGCCGGTCGATGTGCGGCTGCCCAAGACCGACGAGGCCGACGAGCGGATTGATACCGTGGTGCAACCGGATGTGCTGGTGGTCTGCGACCCGAGCAAGGTCAGCGAACGCGGCGTGCGCGGCGCGCCGGACTGGGTGTTGGAAGTGCTGTCCCCGTCCACCGCCGGCCATGACCAGGTCAGAAAGCTGCGCATCTACGAGCGGCACGGTGTGCGCGAATACTGGCTGGTGCATCCGCGTGACAAGGTATTGACCGTATACAGGTTGATCGACGGCGCGTATGGCCGGCCCCATATCCAGGAGCTTGCTGGAGAAACCCCGATCAGCGTGCTGGAGGGGGTCGCGATCCAATGGGATGAACTCGCCTCCCGTCTGCCGCAACCCGAATTCTGAGCCATGCCGCTTCCCGACGCGCCAGAGCACGACCCCGCCATCCAGGACGCCGAGAAAGACCCGCTCGCGCATTTCCGCAATTGGCCCGGCTTTTTCTTCGCCAGCATCGCGCTCAACGTCCTCTTCGTGTACGGCATGCTCGCCGGCGTGTCGGACCCGAGCGTGGCCATCTGGTACAAGGTATTGGCCTGGTTCCCGTTCAACGTCATCGCCACGGCGATCTACCTCGCCATCATGGCCCGTCTGGCCACCTCCCCCGCCGCGCTGGCCTACCGGATACTCGGCAGCGCCATGATCGTCGCCAACTGGAGCGTGATGTTCGCCGTCTGAACCCGCTCCCCAACTTCCACAACCAGGAGACTCCTCCATGCCCCTCGCCGCCCTCAACCGCCGTTTTGGCCTCGCCGATCAACTCAAATTCGTCGAAGGCCCCGGCGGCCTGATTTTCGCGGAAATCGACAACGCCCTCGGCACCGCCTACCTGTGCCTGCAAGGCGCGCACATCACCACCTTCCGCCCCAAGGACCAGGACGAGCCGGTGATCTGGCTGTCCGATTACGCTAAGTTCGCGCCGGGCAAATCCATTCGCGGCGGCGCGCCGGTGTGCTGGCCCTGGTTCGGCGCCCATGCCACGGAATCCGGCTTCCCGGGCCACGGCTTCGCGCGCACGGTGATGTGGGAAGTGACGGCGAGCGGCGCCCTGGCCTCCGGCGAAACCGAAATCACCCTGGCCCTGGCCGAGAACGAGCAAAGCCGCGCCATATTGGCAACCCAATGGCCGCACAAGAGCCGCGTGGAACTGAACGTGGTGGTGGGCAAGAGCCTGAAAGCCAACCTCATCACGAGCAATCTGGGTGATGCGGACTTCGTCATCGGCGAGGCCCTGCACACCTATTTCCAGATCGGCGACATCGCCGAAATCAAGGTACGCGGCCTGGAAGGCTGCGAGTATGTTGACAAAATCGGTGTGGACAAGGCCGGCGGCGTCAATCGCCGCACCCAGGACGGCGCCGTGACCTTCGACGGCGAAGTGGATCGCGTCTATGTGAACACCGAGGCCACCTGTGTGATCGAGGACAGCCGACTCAAACGCCGCATCGTCGTCGCCAAGAGCGGTTCGCGCTCCACCGTGGTGTGGACGCCGTGGACGGAAAAGGCCGACAAGATGGGCGACTTCGGCCCGGACGGTTGGCGCAAGATGGTGTGCGTGGAATCCGTCAACGCCCTGGAAAACGTCGTCGTCATCCCGGCCGGGCAGAGCCACGCGATGAGCGTGGAATACTCGGCGGAACCGCTCTGACATTGACCGCGCCCTGTAGCGCCGGCGTCCCCGCCGGCTCGTTTGTCTGACTGAAAGAACGGGCCGGCGGGGACACCGGCGCTACATTGGCGGCTATCTCCCAAACGGAAAACCCCTTGATTTACGCTAATTCCCCCGCCCCGCCTTCGCGCTACAATGCGCGCCCTTCAAAGCCTTGAATTAACAGCGGAATGCAGCTTTTCGCCTGTGGCGTCAACCATCACACCGCGCCGGTTTCCATTCGGGAACGGGTCGCGTTCGGGCCGGACATCCTGCCGCGCGCGCTCGCGGATGTGACCGGCGAGCGCGGCCCGGCGCGGGAGGCGGCGATTCTCTCCACCTGCAACCGCACCGAGATCTACTGCAACACTGCGCAGCCCGCCGAGGTGGCGGAATGGCTGGCCAACTTCCACGGCCTCCCCGCGCGCGACGTCAAACCCTACCTCTACCAGCACCCCGGCGGCGACGCCGCCAACCACGCCTTCCGCGTGGCCTCCGGCCTGGATTCGATGGTGCTGGGCGAAACCCAGATTCTTGGCCAGATGAAGCAGGCGGCGGAAAAGGCCGCCCATGCCGGCACTCTCGGCATGCTGCTCAACAAGCTGTTCCAGCGCACCTTCTCGGTGGCCAAGGAAGTTCGCACCGCCACCGAAATCGGCGCCAGCACGGTGTCCATGTCCGCCGCCGCCGTGAGCCTGGCGGAACGCATCTTTCCGTCGATCAAGGAACAATCGGTACTGTTCATCGGCGCCGGCGAGATGATCGACCTGGTCGCCACCCACTTTGCCGCCAAGGGGCCGCGCCGGCTGATGGTGGTTAACCGCACCATCGAGCGCGCGCGCGACCTCGCCGACAAGTTCGGCGGCGAGGCGGCCGCCCTCAGCAACCTGCCGGATCTGCTGCACGAGTTCGACATCCTGATCACATCCACCGCCAGCCCCCTGCCCATCGTCGGCTTAGGGATGGTGGAACGCGCGATCAAGGCGCGCAAACGCCGCCCCATCTTCATGGTCGATCTGGCGGTGCCGCGCGACATCGAAAGCGAAGTCGGCGAGCTCGACGACGTTTTCCTCTACACCGTGGACGACCTCGGCGAGGTGGTGCGTTCCGGCCAGGACAGCCGCCAGTCGGCGGTGGTGCAGGCGGAAGCCATCATCGCCTCCAGCGTCAACGAATTCATGCACTGGATGGATACCCGCCGCACCGTGCCGGTGATCCGCAGCTTGCGCGACCACGGCGAGCGCCTGCGCCGCCACGAAATGGACAAGGCGCACAAAGCCTTGCTGCGCGGCGACGACCCGCAAGCCGTGCTCGACGCCATGAGCCGCGCCCTGATGAACAAGCTTCTGCACGACCCCAGCCACGCCCTCAACCAGGCCGGCGACAACGAACGCGAACACCTCGCGCGGCTGGTTTCGCGGCTCTACAACCTGCATAGCGAGTAGGAGCGGCCTTGGCCGCGATTCCGCCGTTGATCGCGGGCAAGCCCGCTCCCACGACACGCTCATGAAGCCCAGCCTCCAAAGCAAGCTCGAACAACTCGCCTTCCGTCTGGAAGAAATCAATGGCCTGCTCGCCGACGAGCGCGCCACGGCGGACATGGCGCGGTACCGCAAGCTCAATCAGGAATATGCGGAAATCACCCCGGTGGTAGCGCACTACCATGCCTGGCAGCAAGCCCGGGCCGACCTGAAAACCGCCGAAAGCCTGCTGTCCGACCCGGACATGAAGGAATTCGCCCAGGAGGAAGTGGAAGCCGCCAAGGCGCGCATCAGCGAACTCGACCAGGAGTTGCAGCTCCTGCTGCTGCCGCGCGACCCCAACGACGAGCGCAACCTGTTCCTGGAAATCCGCGCCGGCACCGGCGGCAATGAATCCGCCCTGTTTGCCGGCGATCTGTTGCGCATGTACAGCCGTTACGCCGAACGGCAGCGCTGGAAAGTGGAAATCGTCTCGGAAAGCGCGGGCGAGGTCGGCGGCTACAAGGAAGTGATCTGCCGTGTGGAAGGCCAGGGCGCCTACTCGAAGCTCAAATTCGAATCCGGCGGCCACCGCGTGCAGCGGGTGCCGGAAACCGAGACCCAGGGGCGCATCCACACCTCCGCCTGCACCGTCGCGGTGATGCCGGAAGCCGACGAGGCCGAGGCCATCGACATCAACCCGGCTGATCTCAGGATCGACACCTTCCGCGCCAGTGGCGCCGGCGGCCAGCACATCAACAAGACCGACTCCGCCGTGCGCATCACCCACCTGCCCAGCGGCCTGGTGGTGGAATGCCAGGATGACCGCTCGCAGCATCGCAACAAGGCGCAGGCCCTGGCGGTGCTGGCGGCGCGCCTGAAGGACCTGCGCGACCGTGCCGCCCACGCGGAACAGGCCAGCACCCGAAAAAACCTGATCGGCAGCGGCGACCGTTCCGACCGCATCCGCACCTACAACTTCCCGCAGGGCCGCATCACCGACCACCGCATCAACCTCACCCTGTACAAACTCGGCCAGGTCATGGAAGGCGACCTCGACGAACTGATCGCCGCGCTTACCGCCGAACACCAGACGGAGTTGCTCGCGGCGTTGAGTGGAGACATGTAACGCCGGCATCCTTGCCGGCGTATTTGAAAGACGCCGGCGAGCCCTAAAGGATACCGTCCCTTCTGGACATAACACCGGCGCTACACGCCATGTCGCTATCCGCACACCTCATCGACGCCGCCCGCCGACTCGCCGAGGCACTCGATCTCCCCCCCCGCGAAGCCCGCCTGGAAGCGCAAATTCTTTTTTCCCACGGCCTCGGCGTGAATCGTGCATGGCTGATCGGACACGACCGCGACGCGCTTACGCCGGAACAGATCGCCCGCGTCGAGCGCCTGCTCGAACGCCGCCTGGCCGGAGAGCCGGTGGCCTACCTCCTGGGTGAACGCGAGTTCTACGGACGGCCATTCCAGGTCACGCCGGACGTGCTGATTCCCAGGCCGGATACCGAGTTGCTGGTGGAACTTGCCCTGGAACACCTGCCACCGGGCGCGCCCCTGAACGTCCTCGACATCGGCGCCGGTAGCGGCGCGATCACCATCAGTCTGGCGCTGGAACGGCCGGCCTGCCGGGTCACCGCCGTCGATGTCAGCGCCGCCGCCCTCGATGTGGCCCGGCGTAATGCCGAAACCTTGCGGGCCGACGTCGAATTCCTGGTCAGCGACGGCTTCACCGCCCTGCCCAGCCGGCGTTTCCACCTCATCGCCAGCAACCCGCCCTACATCGCCGCAGCCGACCCGCACCTGCGCCAAGGCGACCTCCGCTTTGAGCCATCCCAGGCGCTCGCTTCCGGCGCCGATGGCCTCGACCTGATCCGCCGTCTGGCCACGGATGCGCCCAACCACCTGGAACCCGGCGGCTGGCTGCTCCTGGAACATGGCTGGAACCAGGCCGAAGCCGTGCGCGGCCTGTTGCAAACCGCCGGCTTCCGCGCCGTGTTCAGCGCCCGCGACCTGGCCGGCCACGAGCGGGTGACGGGCGGCATAGCGCCCATCGGCGCGCGGGCCGGAGTGGCCGAAGCGTAGGAGCCACACCGCAGCGATGGCGAGCCTCGGCAAGCGGCGCTCGCCCATGCGCTCATGTTTTTCCGCCGAGTGCCGCTATCATCGACAAGGTGGGTTTTCACCGATTGGAGTCGGCACCGTGGATGTTTTCGACGTCAGCAACGACAACGTATTCATTCTGTCTTCGCAAAAAACCGCGCAGATGGAAAACCTTGCCCAGCGCTCGCTCGGCGCCGGCCTCGACCAGTTCACCGGCAAGCAATACGAACTCGCCATCGCCAGCTTCAAGCGCGCGATCAGCCTGGCCCCGCTCGCCGATTCCGCGCTCAACGCATATGACTACATGGCGCGCGCGCAACTGACCCAGGGCAATACCCAGGGCGCCATCGACAGCTACACCAAGGCGCTGAAAATCGCTCCCAATCGCGACGATCTGCACATGCAACTGGGCAAGATCTACACCAGGGAAGGCCGTTTCGACGACGCCCGCGCACAATATGAACTCGCGGTGAAATACAACCCCAGCGCCGCCAATCGCTATGCCCTGGGACAGGGTTATCTCGGTGCCGGCCAGTACAGCGACGCAGTCCAGCAGTTCGAGCAGGTGCGGCGGATGGACGTGAAAAACCCCTATGGCTATTTCGGCCTCGGCCAGACCTATGCCAAGCAGGGGCGTTATGAAGACGCCATCACCGCCTTCAAGAACGCGGTGGGCATCAAACGCGACTACCTCGATGCCTACTCGGAAATGGGTTACGCCTATATCGATAGCGGTAATACCGAACAGGCAAAGGAAATCGTCGCCACCCTCAACACCCTTTCGCCCAAGGACACCACGCTCGCCACCAACCTCGGCCAATACCTCTACGAAAAAACCAGGCCGAAAATGACGGCGGCTTACGTCAGCGAGCTGTACACCCCCTTCCTCCCCGGTCTGGGCCCCAAAACCAGCCTGAGCGCAATGAGCAGTTATCTGGCCAACGCCGGCGACGAGCACACCTTCTCCCTGGTGTTCCAGTTTGACAAACCGATGAACCAGACTTCGGTGGAAAACGTCTTCAACTGGAACATCGCCCGCGCCGGCGGCACCGGCCGCGCCGACGGCTACAACTACGACATGACGCTGCCGGAAACGGAGGTCGCCCTGGCGCCCACGCCACTGGCCGTCTACTACAGCCGAAGCGAACAGACCGCCACCGTGCTCTTCAACATTCGCCAGAATTCCGGCGCCAACGGCACTCTCGACCCCTCGCACATCAATTTCACCTTCAAGGGCAAGGACGCGGTCGGCCTGTCGATGGACCAGTCCGCCGACAGGTACAGCGGGTTCTCGGGGTTCGCGTAGGCACGCCGCTCACGCCTGTCCACAGAATCAGTGGCCACTCCAGCGTCTTTTGTGCCGTGATGATCCTATTTCCCGCAGTTGCAGGTGCCGTAGGAGCGGGCTTGCCCGCGAATGGCCGCGTTCTATCGCGGGCAAGCCCGCTCCTACGAGTGACGTTTCCACTCACCCTGCGGGTGAAGCGAACAATCACCGGTCATGCCTTTGCCCACGCAGCTTTCGAGCGTTTTGCGTATGACCAACTGCCGTTTCCAGGATTCGATTTTCCGGCACCATTTCGCGGAGCACGCCAACACCTCTACATCCAGGAATCCGGTGCGATCAGGCCAGACGACCCCCCGCGCTTGCCAGGGTTTTTCTCAAGGCGTCGTCGTTGGTGGCCAGTGGCAGGCCTTCGCGCAAGGCAAGTTCGAGATAGGAGGCGTCGTAGGTGGAGAGCTTGTAGCGGCGCGCGAGTTGCAGCGTATCGCTCAACGCGTGCGGGTTGGTGCGCGAGTCCGTTTCGATGCCCATCTCCAGGAGGTTGCCGAGGAATTCGGCGCTTCGCGCTTCTTGTAGCAACCCCTTGGCTTCCGCGCAGACGATGACGTTGCCGACTTCCAGCGCCCAGATGCGGGGAACCAGCGCGACCGCATCCTCATGGGTCAGAAATTCGAGTATCCGCTTGGCATAGTCGATGGCTTCCACAGTGCCATCACTGAATAGCCAGCGCATCACCACGGAGTTGTCGAGAACGAAGCGCATCAGTCGCGCCCTTCTTCGATCAGGGCCTTGATGTCGATTCCCCCATTCGTGACATGGGCCGCGACAAACCGTTGCATGCGCACCGCCGCTTCCGCGCCGCCGCGCCGTTCCGCCGCGCCTGGGGGAACCAGGTCGGCGACATGCTCGCCCCGATTGGTGATCCGGAACGCCATGCCGGACTTGGCCTTGCGCAGGAATTCCGGGAAATGCGATTTGGCCTCATAGGCCCCGACTTCGATGTAGGTATCCATTTCATCCTCCTTGGCAACAAGCAGTAGACCAGCTTATAGACCAGTCTTGTTCAAGGCAATAATCACGCGACTCGAATCCCGCTCTGTTGGGGTTTTGTCCATTTTCGTGTTGCGACGTGTTGATCGTGGGAGCGGGCGACCGGTTCGATATCGACGCTGCCTTCGTAATCCATCAATCCACCTTGGGGCGCAGTTCGCCCAGTTCCATCAGAGGTGTGCGCAACGCCTCGTCCAGTGCGATGTGCGGGACATGGGCGTCCATCCCGAGGCTGCGCTACCACTGCTGAAACCCGAGACGCTAAACCGCCCATTTACGGCAGTAATGTGACGAATAACGTCATGTAGTGCCAACCTCAGAGGCTGGAAGAGTTGCACGCGACGCAGATCACGCCAGTAAAAACAGTGGCCTGCGCGCGGGGGAAGAAAAACAGTGGCCTGGCATGCTTCCCGCTTGTAGGTTCGCACCATGCCGACGCGGATTTTCCGGCGGCGGGCTCGAACCTCACCTTCATCTCCAGGAGCGCACCATGAACCAACTCTCACCCCGCATTCCCCGCCCCGGCCAGTCCGGCTTCACCCTGATCGAATTGCTGATCGTCGTGGCCATCATCGGCATTCTGGCGGCGATCGCGGTGCCGAGTTATCAGAATTACCGTAACAAAGCTCGCTTTACCGAGGTTGTGCAGGCAACCCAACCGTTCAAGATGGCGGTGGAAGGTTGTATCGTCACACGGGGGATTGTTGGTGCCGGGACGGCGATTACCGGATGCGCCAATGGCTCGAATGGTGTGCCCGCCGCGGTGGCTGCTGGCGCCGCTGGCTTGGTGAATAACGTAGCCGTCACCGATGCGGGAGTTATTACCGCCACATCCGATGCAGAACTCGGCGCTGGCGGTAACACAGCCTTTAATTACATCCTTACGCCCTCTATTGGCGCCGGCAATGTCACGACATGGAGCGACACCACCAGCTCATGCAAGGCCGAGGGTCTCTGTTAAGAGCAACCACCTGTCCGCTCTGACCAGTCCATCTGGTTCGTGAAACCCCTCTTCGGAGGGGTTTTGTTTATGTGCCGGGCGATTTTCCCGGCCACAGGCGCTCTCGAAGACCGTTGATTTCTTCCTCACCATGACGCACAAGCTGGTTATCCCACTCCTGCTGATCGGCATGACCGCTTTGCTCTACGGCGGATTCCTGTCCAATCCCATTGTCTTTGACGATCTCTATTTCTTCCTGTCGGGCGAACCGGAGAAATTGATTTCGCAAGGTTTTCAGTTTCATCCCCGTTGGTGGGCCTATTTCACCATGGGGCTAACCTTCGTGCATATCGGGCCGGAACTGATCTGGCAACGTCTGGGCAATCTGGTTCTGCATGTCTCGACCGCAATATCACTCTATCTATTGGTGCGTCGCCTGCTCAATGACCTGGATACAGGAGCCAAGGCCGGTTTAAGCATGAACTGGGCCGCTTTTCTCGCGTCTTTGCTGTTCGCGCTACACCCGGTGGCTGTTTATGCGGCAGGCTATCTCATACAACGCACCATCGTCGCGGCCACCCTGTTCAGCCTGTTGAGTTGGCTGGCCTTCTGGTTGGGATTGAAGGGGGCGCGTCGCTGGCTTTGGGCATCGCTACCGCTCTACTTTCTGGCTGCCTTCTCCAAGGAACACGCCGTCATGGCGCCAGCCGTTTGCGCCGCACTCTGGGTATTGCACCGTCGCAGTGGTCTCGCTGTTTCCACGGATTTCAAAGAAGTGATGGTTATTCTCGCCTTTCAAGGGTTGATCGCCATATTGGTAACTTTGCTGGCCATTAATGGCGCGCATGAAATTCTTGCACCCGAGATGATGCGAGATATGGCGGAGCGCGGCTTCAGAATCCCTGAAGGCATGGAGCATCCGCTCAGTTTTCTCACTCAGAGCGGATTGTTTTTCAAATACTTAGGCCTCTGGATCTTGCCGAATATTGCATGGATGTCCGTTGATATGCGCGAGCCATTTGCGCTGTCTTTCACGGCGCCGCGCCTGCTGGCACTGGTTCTTTTCTGCCTCTATCCGGTTTTTGCCGTCAGATTACTTTTGCGAGGCCGTGTCGTAGGTATGGTCGGCTTTGCCCTGCTGGCTCCCTGGATGTTGTTCGCGACGGAACTCATATCCGTGCGCCTACAGGAAATATTTGTTCTCTATCGAAGTTATTTATGGGCACCTCCATTATTCATTGTTATTGCGGCGGGGTTGCGCAGATTGTCTATGCGGTTGGCTATAGGGTTGGGCGCGATATTGGTGGTTTTTTTCATTGCATTTTCATTTGACCGGCTGACCAGTTTTTCCCATCCGTATTTATTGTGGGATGAGGCGGCCACACTGGCTGAGAAGAACATGAACCAGCCTGGCGTGGCTGGCCTGGCCCGTATTTACCACAATCGCGGCCTGGCACAGTATCGAGAAGGTTTAGTGAATAGGGCCATCGAGGATTACGACCGTGCATTGGCCCGGAAACCAGATTACGTTTATGTATATAACGACCGCGGCGCGGCACGTTTGGACATCAAAGACTACCGTGGTGCTTTAACGGATTTCGATACGGCAATTTTTCTAAAAAGAAATTACCTGCGCCCCTACGCGGGTAGGGCGTTGGCATTGGACGGGCTAGGGCGCACAAAAGACGCGAAGGAGGCCTTCACCGTGGCGTGTAAGCTGGGTTGGAAGCCCGCGTGCGACAGGGAATAAGCTGACCGGGTTCAATACTGTAGTCGGCATATCGGTTGCGTGTGGTGGAGAGGCTGGCGCCACTCCCGGCCATCGGCAAGCCCGGCTAGATCGCCTCGTCCTTCAACTCCCGCGCCAGCAGGGCGGCGACGGCTTCGCGTGGCGGGATTTCGCCGCGCAGGATGTCGGCGACCGACCGGGTGATGGGCATGTCGATCCGCAAGGTGTCGGCCAGGGCGGCGAGTTCCAGGGCGGTGGTGACGCCTTCGGCGACATGGCCGAGCTGGCGCAGGGCGCCTTCCAGGCTTTCTCCGGCGGCCAGGCGCAGGCCGACCTGGCGGTTGCGCGAGAGGTCGCCGGTACAGGTCAGGATCAGGTCGCCCATGCCGGACAGGCCCATGAAGGTTTCCGGGCGGCCACCCAGATGCAGGCCGAGGCGGGTGAGTTCGGCCAGGCCACGGGTTACCAGGGCGGCGCGCGCATTGAGGCCGAAGCCGAGGCCGTCGGAAATGCCGGCGGCGATGGCGATGACGTTCTTGACCGCGCCGCCCAGTTCCACTCCGATCACATCGGTGCTGGCGTAGAGGCGCAGGCGCGGGTCGTGCAAGGCCTGGGCGGCCTGGCGGGCGAATTCGGCGTCGCTGGAGGCGACGGTGAGCGCGGCCGGCAAGCCGCGCGCGACTTCCAGCGCGAAACTCGGGCCGGACAGAACGGCGGCCGGCGGGTGATCCGGCCAGACTTCCCGCAGCACCTCATGCGGCAGCCGGCGTGTGCCGGCCTCGAAGCCTTTGCACAACCAGATCAGGGGTGTCCGCGCGCCCCGCTCACGCAGGGTTTGCAGCAGAGAACGGAAGCCGCCGCTGGGAACCGCCGAGATCAGCCAGTCGGCGCCACTCAGGGCGGCGTCCAGGTCGGCGGTCGGGAGCAGGTTGGCCGGCAGGGCCTGCCCCGCAAGGTAACGCGCGTTGACGCGCTCCGCGCGCATCGCGGCGGCATGCTCGGGCGAACGCGTCCACAGCCGTGCCTGGGCGCCGCCAGCCAGACGAATGGCGACGGCCGTGCCCCAGGCGCCGGCCCCCAGTACGCAGACACTCATGGGGATGCGGAACGACGTTCGGCCAGGCCTCAGTTGGGCTGGCCGGCAGCCTGGGCTTGTTGCTGTTGCTGCTGCATGTACAGGACTTCGAAGTTCACCGGCTGCAACATCAGGGGCGGGAAACCGGCCTTGAGCACGGCGTCGGATATGGTTTCACGCGCATAGGGGAAGACGATGTTGGGGCAACCGATGGCCAGCGCCGGCTCCAGCGCCTCGGGCGGCAGGTTCTGGATACGGAAGATGCCGCCTTGTTGCAGTTCCACCATGAACGCGGCCTTGTCCTTGATCTTGGCGGTGATGGTGATGGTGAGCAGGCACTGATAGATGCCTTCCTCGATCGGGGCGCTCTGGGTGTTGATCTGCAGATCCATCTGCGGCTGATCGCGTTCCAGGAAGATGGAGGGCGCGTTGGGGACTTCCACGGAAAGATCCTTGACGTAGATCTTCTCGATGTTGAATACGGGCAGATTTTGCTGCTGGGGCTGCTGATCGGTCATGTTGGGGTCCGGTTCAAGGGTGGGGAAAGCGGGCCATTATAGTGCCCTCGAATGGCGGTTAGCCGCGCGCGGTGGTGGTATCCCGGCAATCGGGCGGCCTGAATCGGGCGGCAAGGTTCGCCGCGCCCCGGCCCGGTCAGTAGCGCACCTTGTACGGCTTGACGCCGAAATCACGCAGATAGGCCAGGGCCACGCGTTCGGCGGCGGCGGCGTCGGCGAAGGGGCCGGCCTGGATCTTGATCAGGTTGCCCGCCGTGAGGTGGTTGATACCGGGCAGCTCGCCGCCGAAGCGGGCCTTGACCTTGGCGCCGAGGGCTTCGGCGGCGGCGGGGTTGGAGAGGGCGGCGAGTTGCAGATAGATGCCGGCGGGGGCGGGCGTAGCCGTGGCGGCGGGGGCCGGCGCCCTGCTCGCGACCTTGATCGGTTGCACATCCAGTTCCTCGCGGATGCGCGCGGCGGCCCGGTCGGCGGCATCGCTGGACGCGAAGGGGCCGGCCTGGACTTTGTGCAGGCCACCAACTTCCAGGCGCATCACCCCGGGAAAATCGCGCGACAGGCTGGCGCTGGCGCGGGCAAGCAGGGCTTCGGCGGAAACCGGGTTGGCATAGGCGCCCAGTTGCAGGTAGATCGCCTCGCCGGCGCCCGGGGAGGGCGCCTCGCCGATGGGCGAGTGGGTTTGAACCTCGTTGGCCTGAGCGATGAAGGAATCCGGCGCGGCCTCGGCGCCGACCAGTTCGACTTCCACCGGCGTGACGTCCTTGAGCACATCGAGCTTGTACGCGGCGGTGTAGGACAGGTCGATGATGCGGCCTTCGTGGAAGGGGCCGCGATCATTGACCCGCACCAGCACGCTCTGGCCGTTGTTCAGGTTGGTGACACGGGCATAACTGGGAATCGGCAGGGTGGCATGGGCCGCCGTCATGGCGTACATGTCATAGGGTTCGCCCGAGGACGTGTTCCTGCCGTGGAACTTGCGCCCGTACCAGGAGGCGAGGCCTTTTTCCTTGTAGGCCCGCTCCGCCGGGATGGGTTGATAAGTCTTGCCCAGCACCTTGTAAGCGTCGTTGGCGTAGCGGTGCAGGGGTTCCGCCTTGGGCACGGCATCCGGCACCTGATCCAGGTGGGCCGGGATGTCGCGGCCGGGGCCGTCATCCTTGTAGTAGCCGCCGCCCTTGTAAGGAGGCGCCACCGCCTCGCCACGCGCGGTCTGTGTCGGCTGCGCCTTCTGGGCGCCTTTCTCGGTCACGCTGGCGCAGCCGGCCAGATAGGTGGCGACGGCGAGCGCGACCAGGGGAGTACGCAGGGAGAGATACGGGAGAAGATGTGGGCGAAGATGTAGGCGATATCGGCTCATGGCGGCCTCGCTACGACGCTTGTCGTAAGAAATTGCTCCAAGAATATCGCCCAGCCTTATGTTTTTACAAGTTTTTTATGTGTAACCAGGCTCATCACGATGCCGAAGCCGACCAATACCGTGACCATCGAGGTGCCGCCATAGCTGACCAGGGGCAGCGGCACGCCGACCACCGGCAGGATGCCGGAGACCATGCCCATGTTGACGAAGGCGTAGGTGGCGAAGGTGAGCACGATGGCGCCCGCGAACAGGCGCCCGAACAGGGAGGGGGCGCCGGAGGCGAGCAGGAGGCCGCGCCAGATGATGGCGGCATAGAGCAGCAGCAGGAACAGGTTGCCGATCAGGCCGAATTCTTCCGAGTAGACCGCGAAGATGAAGTCGGTGCTGCGTTCCGGCAGAAAATCCAGGTGGGTCTGGGTGCCTGCCATCCAGCCCTTGCCGGCGACGCCGCCGGAACCCACGGCGATGGTGGACTGGATGATGTGGTAGCCGGCGCCGAGCGGGTCGGAAGAGGGGTCGATCAGGGTCAGCACACGCCCGCGCTGGTAATCGTGCAGAAGGTAATTCCACGCCACGGGCAGGGCGGAGCCGGCTGTGACGGCGGCGCCGACGATGATTTTCCAGGACAGGCCGCCGAGGAACAGCACATAAAAGCCGGAGGCGGTAATCAGCAGGGAGGTGCCCAGGTCCGGCTGTTTGGCGATGAAGCCGACCGGCAGCGCCAGCAACAGCCCGGCCACCAGAAAATCGCGCCCACGCAGGGTTTCCTGCTTGTAGTGCAGGTACCAGGCCAACATCATGGGCACGGCCAGACGCATGAGTTCGGACGGCTGGATGCGGGTCACGCCCAGTTCCAGCCAGCGCCGCGAGCCGTTGACGACGATGCCGAACAGCGCCACCCCGAGCAGCAGGATCAGGCCCACCGCGTAGGCCGGCAGGGCGAACTGCATGAGGCGCTGCGGCGGGATGTGCGACACCAGCAACATGGCGCTCAACGCCACCGACAGGTTGAGGAAATGCGAGGCCATCTTGGCCGGACTCTCGCCGGAGGCGCTGTACACCACGCTGCTGCCAAGCAGCAGCAGGAGCGCGAGCAGGCCGACCAGGGGGCCATCGAGATGCGCGAACAGGCGGCTGAACAAGGTTCGGAGGATCATTGCGCCACTCCTTCCAGGACAGGCCGCACGGTTTCATCCGCCGGGCCGGCATCCTCCGCCTCTTCATCCGGCGGCGTGGCTCCCGGCTCCGAGGGCGCGTAGACCGTGGGCAGCTTGCCGAGTAGCCAGTAGTCGATCACCTTGCGCGCCACCGGGGCAGCGGTGGAGCCGCCGTGGCCGCCATTTTCCACCATCACCGCCAGCACGATCTTGGGGGCGTCGGCCGGCGCGAAGGCGATGAACAGGGCGTGGTCGCGATTGCGCGCGGCGACCCGGTGCTCGTCGTATTTCTCGCCCTGGCGGATGCCGACCACCTGGGCGGTGCCGGTCTTGCCCGCGAACAGGTAGGGCGCATTGGCACCCGCCACCGCTGCGGTGCCGCCGGGAAGGGTGACGTCCACCATCGCCTCCTTGACCAGGCGCAGGAACTCGGGCTTGAGCGGGATGCGCCGCAAAATCCGTGGCGCGGCGTAGGACATCAGGCCCGATGCTGGGTCGCGCCAGGCGCGGATGAGTTGCGGCTTGTAGACCACGCCGTCGTTGGCGATGGCCATGGTGGCCACCGCGAGTTGCATGGGGGTGGACAGGACATAGCCCTGGCCGATGCCGGCGATCACCGTTTCGCCGGGCCACCAGGGTTGTTTGAAGCGCCGCTGCTTCCATTCCGGCGTGGGCATCAGGCCGGCCAATTCGCCATCCAGATCCACTCCGCTTTTCTGGCCGAAGCCGAACTGGGTGAGGAAGCCGGCCATGTGCTCGATGCCCATCTGATGGGCGAGGCCGTAGTAATAGGTATCGCAGGAAATGGTGATGGATTTCTTCAGATCGACCATGCCGTGGCCATCCTTTTTCCAGTCGCGGTAGCGATGGCTGCTGCCGGACAGCGTGAAATAGCCGGGATCGGCGATGGTGTCGCCGGGTTTGCGCACGCCCAGTTCGAGGCCGGCCAGACCCATGAACGGCTTGAGCGTGGAGCCGGGCGGGTAGACGCCACGCAGCGCGCGGTTAATCAGGGGGCGCTCATGGGCATCGTTGAGCTCACGCCAGGTGGCGCTGTCGATGCCGTCAACGAACAGATTGGGGTCGAAGCCGGGTTTGGAGACCAGCGCCAGGACGCCGCCATTGCGAGGATCGAGCGCGACCAATGCGCCCCGGTAGTCGCCGAACACCTTTTCCGCCACCTGCTGCAACCTGGCGTCGAGATGCAGATACAGGTTGTGGCCGGAGACCGGCGCACTGCGGGAAAGCAGGCGCACCGCACGGCCGCTGGAATCGGTCTCGACTTTTTCGATGCCGGTGCGGCCGTGCAGCCAGGCCTCATAGCTCGCCTCGATGCCCAGCTTGCCGATGTGATCGGTGCCGCGATAGTTGGCCAGTTGCTCGCTCGCGCCCAGGCGGTCCAGATCGTGCTGCCCGATGCGGCCGATGTAACCGACCACATGCGAGAAGATTTCTCCATAGGGATACTGGCGGAACAGGCGCGCCTTCACTTCGATACCGGGGAAACGGTAGCGGTTGACGGTGAAGCGCGCGACTTCCTCTTCCGTCAGCCGGTTGCGAATGGGGATGCTCTCGAAGTTCTTGCTTTCCGCCAGCAAGCGCTTGAAACGCTTGCGGTCACCGGCGTCGATGCTTACCACCTCGCCGAGTTGGTCAAGGGTTGCTTCCAACTTGCCGGCCTTGTCCGGGGTAATTTCCAGGGTGTACGCGGAAAAATTCTGCGCCAGCACTTCACCCTGCCGGTCGTAAATGACGCCGCGCGAAGGCGGCGCCGGCACCAGGGAGATACGGTTGTTCTCGGCCAGCGCGTGGTAGTGGTCGTACTGGATGATTTGTAGCCAGACGAAGCGCGAGAACAGCGTCAGGAACAACAACGCGGCCACGCCGCCGGCGATTTCCATGCGCCGCCGATAGCGCAGGAACTCCACCTCGGGATTGATGAGACGCAATCCGCTCACACTGACCGCCAGCCATGTTGAAACGAGCGGATGCCGGGCCGCGCGGCGGATTGATCCGGGGCGCTCATTCCATGACCGTGTGATCGGGCAGCGCGGGGCGGCCGCTGACATGATCCAGCAGCATGGCCAACGGCCACCAGAGCAGGGCGGCCATCAGGCCGGCGGCCAGATAGCGCCAATCCACCTCGCCACGGCCAAAGGCCAGACCCAGAATCAGCACCAGCGCCTCCTTGCCGAGCAGCAACGGCGCCAGTTGCAAGGTCTGGCGCGGTGTATCGAATCCCTCCAGGCGCTTTTGCAGCGACAGGGCCACAAAGGCGGCGCCGCAATACGCCAGGGCATCCAGCCCCAGCAGCAGGCCATGTGTCACATCGGTGACCATGCCGAGCACGAATGCGATGCCGAGGCCGGCCAGGCGCGGCGCATGAATGCACCAATAGAGCAGCACCATCAGCGTGAGATCGGGCAACAGCCAGCGCAGGCCATCCGCCCACGGCAACATCGTCAGGCAAAGCGCGGCGAACAGGCTGGCCGCGACCTTGGCGCGACTGGGCGGCGCGGCGAGTTCGGCGCCTTGCGGCAACAGCGGGCGGGCGCCGTTCATGGCGGATGGGCGGGGGATCATCCTGGGCTCATGGATTAGGCGCCGGAGCCTGCTCCAGCGGTTTCAGGATCGCCACATGCCGGTAACGGCCGACTCCGCCGAGCGGGCGGCAATAGGCGCGCGCGAACGGGGTATTGCGCGGCGGCTCGGTCTTGACCACCTGCGCCACCGGGATGCCGGCCGGATAGGTTCCGTCAATGCCCGAGGTGTACAGCAGATCACCTTCCTTGATGTCGGCGTGCATGTCGAGAAAGCGCACCTCCAACAGGCGGTCGGAACCGGTTCCGGAGACGATCAGGCGCAACCCGTTGCGCAGGTTCTGCACCGGGGCACCTTGATCGCGGTCGGTCAGCAGGGTTACTTCCGAGGTCAGGGGATAACTGCGCGTCACCTGTCCCACCAGGCCGGCCGCGTCCACCACCGGCCAGCCCGCCGCCAGGCCATGCGCCTGGCCCCGGTTGATGATGACCTTGCGCGCGAACGGGCTGGGCACGGTCTGCACGATCTCGGCCACGCGCGGCGCCGTATCGGGCCGTGCCGGCAAGGCCAGCAGCTGGCGCAAATTGTTGTTTTCGGCCAGCAGGGTCTGGCGATCCTGCTGGCCGATGCGCATGCGGTCGCGCTCCTCGCGCAACTGATCGTTTTCGCTCTTGAGTTCGCCGTGGGTGACGAAGAAGCCGGCCACGTCCTGGCTCCATTCCCAGGGCGCGGAAATGACCCGCTGCATCGGATGCAGCGCCGCGTTGAGGCCGCCGCGCAGCCAGGCCAGGGCCGAGTACCGCGCATCCAGCGCGAGCGACAACAGGCAGACCAGCACGTATAGGGCGAACCGCGTGGGCAACCCCATTTCCCGGACGAACAGAGGGGCCTGCGGGGTGTGAGACACTTAATTAAGTTTCGAGTCGCGATTGGTGGGTTGCGAGTTGAGCATGACGAGGGCTTTGGCTCGAAACCGGCAACTCGTCACTCGCAACGGCCTGTCAGTCGTTGGTGAACACCGTGGCGAGCCGATCCATCTCTTCCAGGGCGCGGCCGGAGCCGCTGACCACGCAGGAGAGTGGGTCTTCCGCGACGATGACCGGCAAGCCGGTTTCTTCCATGAGCAGGCGGTCGATGTCGCGCAGCAGCGCGCCGCCGCCGGTAAGCACCATGCCCTTGTCGGCGATGTCCGCGCCCAATTCCGGCGGGGTCTGCTCCAGCGCCGACTTCACCGCCGAAACAATGGTGTTGAGCGGATCGGTGAGTGCTTCCAGGATTTCGTTGCTGGTGATGGTGAAGCTGCGCGGAATGCCCTCGGCCATGTTGCGGCCCTTGACTTCCATTTCGCGCACCTCGGAACCAGGAAAGGCGGAACCCATCTGCTTCTTGATGTTTTCGGCGGTGGCCTCGCCGATCAACATGCCGTAGTTGCGGCGGATGTAATTGGTGATGGCCTCGTCGAACTTGTCGCCGCCGACCCGCACCGAAGCCGAGTAGACCAGCCCCCCCAGGGAAATGACGCCCACCTCGGTGGTGCCGCCGCCGATATCCACCACCATCGAGCCGGTCGCTTCCGCCACCGGCATGCCGGCGCCGATCGCCGCCGCCATCGGCTCCTCGATCAGATACACCTGGCGCGCGCCGGCGCCGATCGCCGATTCACGGATGGCGCGGCGTTCAACCTGGGTCGCTCCCGACGGCACGCAGATGATGATGCGCGGGCTGGGGTGGAACATGCGGCTGTCATGCACCTTCTTGATGAAGAACTTGAGCATCTGCTCGGTGACGTTGAAGTCGGCGATGACGCCATCCTTCATCGGCCGGATGGCCTGGATGTTGCCGGGCGTGCGCCCCAGCATCTGCTTGGCCTCCAGGCCGACGGCCTGGATGGTTTTCTTGCCGGTGAGGCCTTCCTGGCGGATGGCGACGACCGAGGGCTCGTTGAGAACGATGCCGCGGCCGCGCACATAGATGAGGGTATTGGCGGTTCCCAGGTCGATCGCGAGATCCGTTGAGAAATAGCCGCGAAGCAGTCCGAACATGCGTGGTCCAATGGGGCGGAAAAATAGCGCCGTATGATACCCTACGACGCCTTATGGAATAAGGCCCTGGCCCATGTCCCTTTCACTGCAAGACGTGCAACGCATCGCCCATCTGGCGCGCATTCGGGTGGATGAAACCGAGGCCGCCGGTTATCAGGCGCAACTCAACGGCATCTTCGGCCTGATCGAGGAAATGCAGGCCGTCGATACCACTGGCATCCTTCCCATGTCGCACGCGCAAGACCTGTCGCAACGCCTGCGCGCCGACGTCATCAGCGAACCCGACCGCCGTGTAGCCTTCCAGGCCGTGGCGCCGCAGGTCGAGAACGGGCTTTATCTGGTGCCCAAAGTCATCGAGTGAACGGTAAGCGGTGAGCGTAAGCCCGCGCGCTCCTCACCGCTCGCCACTCACCGCCCACCGCTTACCAACATGACCGACACGATCAAACACCTCTCCACCCTGCTTGCCGAGGGCAAAGCCTCCAGCGTCGAGCTTTGCCAGGACTATCTGGGCCGCATTGAGCGCCTCAATCCCGCGCTCAATGCCTTCATCACGGTTGATGCCGAGAAGACACTGACCGAAGCCGCCGCCGCCGACACCCGCCGCGCATCTGGCCAGGCCGGCCCGCTCACCGGCGTACCCATTGCCCACAAGGACATTTTCTGCGCCGAAGGCTGGCTGACCACCTGTGGCTCGAAGATGCTGTCCAACTTCGTCTCACCCTACGATGCCCATGTGATCGAGCAATTCAAGGCGGCCGGCATGCCCTGTCTGGGCAAGACCAACATGGATGAGTTCGCGATGGGCTCGTCCAATGAAACCAGTTATTACGGCCCGGTGCGCAACCCCTGGGATACCGACCGGGTGCCCGGCGGCTCCTCCGGCGGCAGCGCGGCCGCGGTGGCCGGACGTCTCGCCCCGGCGGCGACCGGCACCGATACCGGCGGCTCGATCCGCCAGCCGGCGGCGCTGACCGGCATCACCGGCCTCAAGCCCACCTATGGCGTGGTCTCGCGCTACGGCATGATCGCCTTCGCCTCCAGCCTGGATCAGGCCGGGCCGATGGCGCGAACCGCCGAGGACTGCGCGCTGCTGCTCAACGTCATGTCCGGCTTCGACGCGCGCGATTCCACCAGCCTGGAGCGCGCCAAGGAAGATTACGCGCGCGACCTCATGCAACCCCTGGCCGGCCTCAAGATCGGCCTGCCGCTCGAATTTTTCGGCGAGGGACTGACCGGCGACACCGCGCGCGCGGTCGAGGAAGCCATCGCGCTATTGAAGAAATTGGGCGCCCAGCCCGTGGCGGTGAGCCTGCCCAACTCGAAGCTGTCGGTCGCCGCCTATTACGTCCTGGCACCGGCGGAAGCCTCCAGCAACCTGTCGCGCTTCGACGGTGTGCGCTACGGCTATCGCACCCCCGATTACCGCGACCTCACCGACCTGTACGAAAAGACCCGCGCCGAAGGCTTCGGCAGCGAGGTCAAGCGGCGCATCATGATCGGCGCCTACGTGCTCTCGCACGGCTATTACGACGCCTACTACCTGCAAGCCCAGAAACTCCGGCGCCTGATCGCCCAGGACTTCGTCGAGGCGTTCAGGCAATGCGACGTCATCCTCGGCCCCACCGCGCCGACCACCGCCTTCAAGCTGGGTGAGAAAACCGCCGACCCGGTCGAGATGTACCTCTCCGACATCTACACCATCGCCGTCAACCTCGCCGGCCTGCCCGGCATGTCGCTGCCCTGCGGTTTCGATGCCCAGGGCCTGCCCATCGGCCTGCAACTCATCGGCGACTACTTCGCCGAGGCACGCATGCTCAACGCCGCGCACCAGTATCAACTGGCCAGCGGCTGGCACACGCGGGCGCCGACACTCTGAAAGGAGAGGGACATGGGATTCGCACTGAAGAAGGACGAGCGTTACACCGTCGAGCGATACCTGACCTGGCCGGAGGACGGCCCGCGTTATGAGTTGATCGACGGCGTGCCCTATGAGTTGAATGCGCCGACTTACGAGCATCAGAAGCTGGTGGCGGCGCTGCATGTCGAGCTTGCCGTGTACCAACGCGAGCGCCAGAAACCCGGCGGAGGTGGCGGCGAGCCACCCTGTGACATTCTGGAATCGCCCATCGATGTCATCCTCTCCGACATCAGCGTGGTGCAACCCGCCCTAATTGTCGTCTGCGATCCCGCCGCCATCGTGGTGGACGGCCGTGTGCGCGGCGCGCCGGATCTGGTGGTGGAAGTGCTCTCGCCGAGCACCGCCGCCAAGGATCGCAAGCACAAACGCCGCCTGTATGAAGCCGCCGGCGTGCCGCAATACCTGTTGATCGACCCGGCCTACCGCTGCGTCGAGCTTTACAGCCTGGACGCTGGTGGTCGCTATCCGGCGCCGGAGGTACTGGATGCCGGCGAGTCCCTGACTCTGTGGGTCGCACCCGGTTTCAGCCTGACCCTGGCGAACCTCTTCGGCTGGCCGCTGGTTGCGGAAGAAAATCGAGCCAGTTACGGTTAACCCATTCCATTACACACAACTCAAAGCGCATGAGCCTCCCGAGCGAAGCTGATCCCCGCCGCGAAATCGACGATGCGTTGAAGGCCGAGCCAAATGGTCTTCACACCCGGTTCGCCGTCGCCC
>JAHFRD010000037.1 GCA_023258975.1 Hydrogenophilales bacterium
TTCCGCCAGAAAAAGCGTGTCCATTTCTGATTTGGTGGTCAATTCCATTCGCTGTGTTCTGACAATTGGATAATTCCGATCAATTCGGCGAGCGGGGCAATCACGGTCACGGATTCAGGCCACTGTAAGGCTGATCTGCGGCTGCTGGATGTAGTCTCCAGGCCGGGCGGGGTCGGGCACGTTGTCGTAGACGGGGGTGAGTCGGCGCGTATAGGCCACGTAGGCGCCGGCGGCGCCTTGGCTGTCCATCAAGGTTTTGATGTCGGTAGGGCCGCCGCAACGAGTGCGGTCCAGGATCAGACACTTGAGGCCAGCGTCCGGGTCGATGTTTTCCGTGGCGGTGGATTCCGGGTTGTCGTAAGCGCCCCCGGCGTCAATCGTGGTCCAGTTGGTGCGCGCCGCGCCGTTTCTGTCGATCAAGCGCCACTTGAGCAGGCCGGCATCGGCATAGCGTGGCCACGAGGGCGGTAACACCACCGAGAGGCTCAAAGGAGTGTAGACCACGTCCAGTGTCAGCGCGTCCTCGGGTAGCACCTCGGGGTCGCCGTGGCGCACCGACCCCGAGGAATCGACCATCAAGCGCCAGGCCAGTACGCCTTTCTGGCCGTTCGGCAGCAGCACATCCTGCTTGTATTCCATCACCCCGGAAGAAGCACTTCGGCTGCGGATCTGCGTCGCCATCGAGGCGGCGATGTTGGTGATGTTCGCCGCGATCTTCGTCTTCAGATCGGCGATCAGGTCACTGGCTGGCCGCGCGCTACTCGCGTTGACCGGATCCAGGATGGTGAGCACGCTCGATGAAATGGTGCCCAGCGATTTCCCCGTATAGCCATCAGCCTTACCGGCTTGGAGTTTTACGAAACGCCCGGTGAAGGCGCGCTGGTAACCCCCGGCCGCCGGCCCGTAACTGACCAGGACATGCAGCACGGGGCCGGCGGCACTGACGGGCGTGGACAGGATGATGGACAGGATGAACATCGCGAACGCCAGCAACAGGCCGGCCAGGCGCCCAGCGACACCAGCCATCCAATTGGTGTCAGGGTGGTTTCGATCAAACATGATGGTGATCCTCGTATAAATGAACTTGGCTGGGAGGCATCGGCCTGAACCCGGTCTTGCCTTTATTTATGGAATCCATAAACTCAGGCGCATGGAAAAGCGCGTGGCCCACTACGATCTGGAGGCCGTGAAGGCGGTTGTGCTCAAGCGCGGGGTTGATGCGTTCACGGAAACCGCGCTGCTGGGCATGGATGCTATGGGGTTGAGCGAGGCCGAAGGCTTGTCGGTCGTGCTTGGCCTGCAACGCGGGATGCTGTTCAAAAGCATGACCACCCATCGGGATCACCGAATATGGCAGGACGTCTATCACGCACCCTGTCCCAACGGGAAAACGGCCTACA
This sequence comes from Hydrogenophilales bacterium, assembly GCA_023258975.1. Taxonomy (GTDB): domain Bacteria; phylum Pseudomonadota; class Gammaproteobacteria; order Burkholderiales; family Thiobacillaceae; genus PFJX01. The sequence goes on from JAHFRD010000037.1 coordinate 1,401, forward strand.
TCAAGGTGACCATTCAGGCCGGCGCCGTGGTCATCCAGTTCAAGAGTCTGTGACCGGCACAAGGAAAGGAGCCTATACATGAGCGAAGACAAACGATATTGCCTGCAGTGCGACGATGGCACCTTGCTGGTACATGGCAAGGTCGACAAGACCATCAAGATCGACGCGCTGTCCGCAGTGGTGCCGCAGGTAGCCGGCTGGCATTGCCCGGCTTGCCATGACTGCGAATTCGACGACGGCGAGGGCAAGCGATACAGCGCCGCGCTATCTGCATTGCGTAAGCAGGCGGACGCCGAGCGGGCCGCCTCGATGCGCGCCATCCGCAGGAAACTTGGCCTGAACCAGGCGGAAGCTGGCCAGCTATTCGGCGGCGGCGCCTCCGCTTTCTCGGAATACGAACGGGGCAAGACGCAGCCGCACAAATCGACCGTGCAACTGCTGCGGCTGCTGGACAGGCATCCGGAATTGCTCAAGGAGATCATGGCGGAGTCCCCGTAACCGCCCTGCTGCTGCGATACAATGCGTATCCTTGAATCGAACGAATCCAAAGGAGACGCATATGGTCGCGACCACGATGGTTCATGTCCGAGTGGACGAACAGGTAAAGGCGCAGGCTTCCGATGCTCTGGCCGCGATGGGATTGTCTCTGTCTGATGCCGTGCGCCTGATGCTGATGCGCGTGGCGGCCGAGAAGGCTTTGCCGTTTGAAGTGCGGGTTCCCAATTCGGAAACCGCAGCGGCGATACTGGAACTCGAAGGCGGACACAGCGCGCGTTTTGACAGCGTGGATGACTTGATGGCGGACTTGGATGCGGATGCTTGAGCGCGCATCCGCATTCAAACGGGATTACAAACGAGTGAAGGCGACGTCGCGCCATATGAAGGACGTGGATACCCTGCTCCGCGCCGTGCTGGTGGAACTCCTGGCCGATCAGGCGCTGCCGGAAAGCAGAAGAGATCACGCGCTTTCCGGGGACTGGGCGGGCTACCGCGAATGCCATATCAAGCCCGACCTGCTGCTGATTTACCGGAAGCCTGACCCGGACACGTTGCGTCTGGCGCGGTTGGGTTCGCACAGCGAATTGTTCTGATGAAACCAAACGAAACACTGATCGAGGAGGATTGACCATGCCCCTTATCCCCTGCCCCACATGCCGGAAACCGATTGCTGACGATGCGTTGCAATGCCAACAATGAGGCTCTTGGTGAAATCCAGTGGGTAAAGCTGTTGCCAGCCCGCCTGGGAGCGGGCCAAATTCTGGGGAAGACGAACCCGACTTGAGGACGACACCATGAACAGTGAGCAACTCTTTGGCAT
>JAHFRD010000002.1 GCA_023258975.1 Hydrogenophilales bacterium
CCAGGCGGTGGCGGTGTTCCGCGTGGCGTCGGCATCCTTGCCGGCGGGTGGGCGGAACGCCCACGTTGCCCGCGCCACCCCCGTTCCCAGTCGCCCCACCCCGCGCGCCCCCGCCCCGGTCAGGGCAATGGCCAAATCCACCACCTCCGCCCGTTCCGGCGCGGAGGATGAGTGGACAGAGTTCTAAGGGCGCGCCGGCCCCCTCGCCGACGTCTTTGAAAAAACGCCGGCTGGAAGCCGGCGCTACACAAGAAGGGCAACATGGCCGAAGCCATAACGACACAACGGGAATTCGTCTTCTCGCGCCGGGACTTCGAGGAAGTCCGCAAGATGATTTACGACCATGCCGGCATCGCGCTCACCGAAGCCAAGGAGGACATGGTGTACAGCCGCCTGGCGCGGCGTCTGCGCGCGACCGGCCTGAGGAGTTTCCAGGATTATCTGGCGCTGATCCGTTCCGGCGACGAAGTGGAATGGGAAGCCTTCGTCAATTCGCTGACCACCAACCTCACCGATTTCTTCCGCGAGGCGCACCACTTCCACCTCCTCAAGGATTTCCTGCGCGCGCGCCGCGATCGCCCGATCACGGTATGGTGTTCCGCCTCCAGCACCGGCGAGGAACCCTATTCCATCGCCATGACGGCGGTGGAGGCCTTTGGCGGCTTCAACGCACCGGTACACATCATCGCCTCCGACCTGGATACCAACGTATTGAAGAAAGGCCAGGAAGGCGTGTATCCGCTGGAACGCATCAAGAAGCTCTCCGAGGCCCAGCAGCGCCAATTTTTCCTGAAAGGCACCGGCGAGCGCGCCGGTATGGTGAAAGTGAAACCGGAACTGGCGGCGATGGTGAAATTCTTCCGCCTCAACCTGCTCGACGCGAGTTGGCCGGTGAAGGGAGGGCTGGATGCCATTTTCTGCCGCAACGTGATGATCTACTTCGACAAACCCACGCAATACACCTTGTTGAAGAAGATGAAACCGTTGCTGAAAGCGGATGGCCTGCTGTTCGTGGGCCACTCCGAGGCGCTCTACCACGCCACCGACCTGTTCCACCTGCGCGGCCAGACGGTGTACGAACATGCGGACCACCATCCGCCGGGGAGAGAGCACAAATGACCCTGGAAGCTTTGGTCGCGGGATGCCGCGCCTCCGTGGTGAGGAATCTCCCATGACCACCCATACCTTTGAAGAGGTTCTCGCGCCCAACCATTATTTCGACCGCAATTTCGACATCGAGGCGGCCAAGATTCTGCCGGGCGAGTATTACGTCACCGGACGCGACATGTTGCTGGTGACGGTGCTGGGTTCCTGCGTGGCGGCATGCATCCGAGACCCCAAGAGCGGCATCGGCGGCATGAACCATTTCATGCTGCCCGAGAGCGGCGACAAGCGCGATGTGGTCTCGTCCTCGATGCGCTACGGTGGCTATGCGATGGAAGTGCTGGTCAACCAGCTGGTCAAGCTGGGCGCGGCCCGTTCCCGCCTGGAAGCCAAGGTGTTCGGCGGCGGCGCGGTGCTGCGCGGCTTCACCACGGTGAATGTGGGTGAGCGCAACAGTGAATTTGTCCTGGAATATCTGCAAACCGAGCGCATCAAGGTGGTCTCGCAAGACCTGATGGGGCTCTACCCGCGCAAGGTCTATTACTTCCCGTCCAGCGGACGGGTCATGGTGCGCAAGCTCAAGACCGTGCACAACAACACCATCATCGAACGCGAACAACTCTACGGCCAGCGCCTCAAGTCCTCCAGCATCGCGGGGGATGTGGAACTGTTCACCTGAACGAAGACATGACCAAGATAAAAGTTCTCATCATCGACGACTCCGCGCTGATCCGCAGCCTCATGCGCGAGATCATCAACGGCCAGCCGGACATGGAAGTGGTGGGGCAGGCGCCCGACCCGCTCACCGCGCGCGAGATGATCAAGCAGCTCAATCCGGACGTGCTGACCCTGGACGTGGAAATGCCGCGCATGAACGGGCTGGAGTTCCTGGAAAAGCTCATGCGCCTGCGCCCCATGCCGGTGTTGATGGTGTCCACCCTGACCGAGAAGGGCAACGAAATCACGCTCAAGGCGCTGGAACTGGGCGCGGTGGATTTCATCACCAAACCCGGCGTCGGCGTCACCGATGGCCTGGGTGAACTGAGCGACGAGATCGGTGACAAGATCCGCGCCGCCGCGCGCGCCCGCATCCGCCGCCACGCGCTGAACGAGGCCCCGCCGGATCGGCCGCATCCACTGACCGGGCATATCCTCAACACCACCGAGAAAATCGTGTTCGTCGGCTCCTCCACGGGCGGCACCGAGGCGCTCAAGGAATTCCTCACGCGCATGCCCGCCACTTCGCCGGCCGTGATGATCACCCAGCACATGCCGGAAGCCTTCACCCGCTCCTTCGCGCAGCGCCTCAACGGCCTGTCGGCGATGACGGTGAAGGAGGCCGAGCACAACGAGCGGGTGGTGCCCGGCCACGCCTACATCGCCCCCGGCCATTCCCATCTGTCGCTCAGGAAAAGCGGCGCCTACTACTACACCGAGTTGTCGCAGGCGGCCCCGGTGAATCGGCACCGGCCCTCGGTGGATGTGCTGTTCGACAGCGCCGCGAAAATCGCGGGGCCGAATGCGCTGGGCGTCATCATGACCGGCATGGGCAAGGACGGCGCGGTGGGCATGCTCGCCATGCGCCAGGCCGGCGCCTACACCATCGCCCAGGATGAGGCCTCCTGCGTGGTGTTCGGCATGCCCAAGGCGGCCATCGACCTGGGCGCGGCGGTCGAGGTGACCAGCCTCAACGACATCGCCGGCCGCGTACTGGATCGTCTGGGAAGGCGCGGCTAACTTTCATGGCTGGACACAAACCACTCCCGATGAAGAAATTCACCGTAGGAGCGGGCTTGCCCGCGATTGCCACGGTTGCTATCGCGGGCAAGCCCGCTCCTACGGTCGGGACGGTGTGCTTCACGTCAAACGCCCCTCAAGAAAAACCACCCGACGCCGATAAGCAAACACGCCAAGTTAACGGAGTACCGACATGCTGATTGCCAACGAAGTAAGCGGCGACCGCGCCACCCTGACGCTGGGCGGCCGCTTCGATTTCCACTCGCACCGGGATTTCCGCTCCGCCTACGAGAAGATTCTGGAAACCGGCGCCGTGCGTGAAATCACCATCCATTTCGGTGAAGTCGATTACCTCGACAGTTCCGCCCTGGGGATGCTGCTGCTGCTGCGCGAGAAGGCCGAGGGCACGGGCAAGAGCGTGATCCTGGCCGGACTGCACGGCACCGTCAAACAGGTTCTGGACATCGCCAATTTCGGCAAACTGTTCAGCATCAAGGCCTGATCGAGTTCCTTCCACAACCGACAGGCCACCCGTGTCCAGCCACAGCCTCTCCATCCTGATCGTCGACGACACTCCCACCAACGCCAAGCAATTGGAGGCGGTGGCGCGCAAACTGGGCCACCACACGATCCTGGCCGGCAATGGAGAGGAAGCCATCGCCAGGTTCCAGTCGGAGCAACCCGACCTGATCTTCCTGGACATCATGATGCCGGTGATGGACGGCATCACGGCGGCGCGGCACATCCGCGCGCTGCCCAGCGAGAAATGGACCCCCATCGTCTTCTTCTCCGCGCTGGATCAGATGCAGGACATCGTGCGCGGCCTGGAGGCGGGGGGCGACGATTACATCGTCAAGCCGGCCTCACTGCACATCCTGCGCGCCAAGATCAACAGCTACGCCCGCATGTTGAGCCTGCAACGCGAGGCGCGCGCCAACGCCGAGGAGCTGCGCAACTGGCGCATGGACGCGGAAGAGCAATCGCGCCTCGGCGCCCACGTCATGAGCCGGCTCACCGACGCTTCCGGTCTGCGCGACCCGATGATTCGCCACTTCAACATGCCGGCGGAAACCTTCAGCGGCGACCTGCTGTGCGCCGCGCGCGCGCCGGGCGAAGTGCTCAACGTATTGCTGGCCGACGCCGCCGGCCACGGCCTGGCCGCCGCGCTCTCCGCCATGCCGCTGACCCAGGCGTTCTACAGCATGACCGCGAAGGGCTTTCCGCTGCCTTCGATCGCCGAGGAACTCAACCGCAAGCTCAAGTCCATCCTGCCCCCCGACCGCTTCGTGGCGGCCACCCTGGCCGCCATCGACGTGCGCAACCAGACCGTGGAAGTCTGGAACGGCGGCAATCCGGACGCGTTGTTCCTCAATGCGCGCGGCGAAGTCGCCATGCAATGGGCGTCGAATCACCCGCCCCTGGGCATCCTCCCGGACAAACTGTTTTCCGGCATGACCGAGACCGTGGTGTTCCATGAGCCTGGCGATCTGGTGCTCTGCTCGGACGGCCTTACCGAGGCGGAAAATCCGGCCGGCGGCTGGTTCTCCATCGACGGCGTGCGCGACGCCATGAGCCAGGCGCGCGGCAGCGAAGCGCGCTTTTCCAGCCTGCTGCAAGGCGTGATGGATCATCTCGGCGGCCATCCCGGGCGCGACGACATCTCCGCCCTGCTGGTTTCGGTGCCGATCGACCGCCGCCGACAGATCCGCTTCGATACGCCGACGCCCTCACACCAGGGGCATCTGGCGGAGTGGCGGCTGGATTTGTCCTACGGCGCCCAGGAGCTGCGTTATATCGACGTGGTGCCGGCCGTGCTCGGCTTCGTCACCCAGATTCAAGCGCTCAAGGCGCATCAGGGCGCGCTGTTCCTGATCTTCTCGGAACTGTTCAACAACGCGCTGGATCACGGCCTGCTCGGCCTGGACTCGGCCACCAAGAGCTGGATCGGCGGTTTCGAGCTGTATATGCGCCAGCGCGGCGAACGTCTGGCGAAACTGCGCACCGGGCGCATCGACATCGCGTTCCAGCTGCACCAGATCGACTCGCGCGCGGTGCTCGACATCAGCATGACCGACACCGGGCCCGGCTTCGATTTCGAGAAGCGCCTGAACAACCCGGATGCTCTGGGTGCCGGCAATGAGCTGGCGTATGGGCGCGGCATCGCCCTGGTGAAGAACCTGTGCGGTCAGGTGGTGTACTCGGGTAACGGCAACAAGGTCTGGGTGCGCTACGTGGTGTCCGATCTGATCGTCGAAAGCGAGGAAGCCGAAGTCGAAACCGCCACGCAACATTCGGATGGCGCGGGCGATGATACGGATCTGGTGATGTTCTGATGTAGCGCCGGCTTCCGGCCGGCCCGCGAGCGCTAAGGCGCCGCCTTCACCTGATTTCTCCCCTCATGCTTGGCCACATAGAGCGCCTCGTCGGCGGCCTGGATCAAGGTCTCACCGTTGCTGGCGGCGCCGTATTGCGACACGCCGGCCGACAGGCTGACCTGGAAGGTCTTGTCGCCGGCGTACTGGACGATGGCGGCGAAGCTCTCGCGGATGTTGTCGAGCACCCGCAGCGCCCCCGCGATGGGCGTATCCGGCAGGGCCACGGCGAACTCCTCGCCGCCATAGCGGCCGATCACGTCGGCGCCGCGCAGGCGCTGCTTCAGTAGCCGGGACAGACTCTTGATGACCCGGTCGCCGGCCGGATGTCCATAGGTGTCATTCACCTTCTTGAACAGGTCGATGTCGATCAGCGCCACCGACAGGGGTTTGCCCTGGCGCTTGGCGCGCGCGGCTTCGGCGCGCAGGCGTTCCTTGAAACTGGTGTGGTTGAGCAGGCCGGTGAGGCTGTCGCGCACCATCAACGCGCGCAGGGCGCGGTAACGGATCACCCGGCTTTTCACCGCCGAGATCAGATGTTCGGGTTCGATCGGCTTGTGCAGGAACTCGTCACCACCCAGGCTCATGGCCTCGCGCTGGCGGCCGACATCGCTTTCCGCCGAGAGAAACACGATGGGAATGGAGAGATAGGCATCCTGCTGGCGGATGACTTCGGCGATTTCCTCGCCCGAGGCGCCCGGCATGTTCATGTCCAGCAGGATCAGTTCCGGTGGCCGTTCGTTGAGCGCTTCCAGGGTCTTGAGCGGGTCGTTGACCACCTGGGTGACAAATCCGGCCTCGTTCAGGTTGGCGGCATAGAAGGCGGCCAGGGCGGGGGAGTCGTCGACGATCAGCACGCGGCCGGCCTCGGCCTGGGGCGGCGCGGTGAGGCGATCCAGGGTATCGAGCAGGCTGGACATGTCGAGCGGCCGTGTGAAATAGGCCTGGCACCCCATGCGCACCGCGCCCAGGCGGGCGTCGATGCTGCCGCTGTTGGACATGCAGGCCAGCGGCACGCGGCCGGATAGCGCGGCCAGGGCGGACATGTCGGCTGCGGAAAGGCAGTTGTCGCCGCCACCGCAATCGACCAGCGCGCCGGTGGGGTTACGGGTTTCGGCCGCCAACAACTCGGCGAGAGAGTCGAACAGCTCCGCCACATAGCCGTAATAACCAAGCTGCACGGCCGCTTCCCGCAGGTCGGCGGAGGACGCGGGCCAGAGGAAAATTGGCTTGCCGCCGTTGCCTGGTGGGTTTTCTTGCATGACTTTGCTCCGTTGTTCTATGTCGAAAGCACTATCGACAGAGCGCGAAAAAACTTGAGCGACGTCATCGGCCCGCGAGCGGGCCGCCTACCGGTTGATCTGTTCCAGGTGTTCCTGGATGCGGTCCGGGCGGCCGGCGCGCAGGAGTTTTTTCGCCATCGGCGCGAGTTCGCCGATATGGCTGCGCAGCACCTGCTGCTTCACCGTGAGAATGTGCGCCGGGTGCATGGAGAAGCGGGTCAGGCCCATGCCGAGCAGGAGGCGGGTGTATTTGGGATCACCGGCCATTTCACCGCACACCGAGACGGGTTTGCCCTGCTTGCGGCCGACCTTGAGGGTATGGTCGATCAACGCCAGCACGGAAGGATGCAGCGGGTCGTACAGGTGGGCGACGGTGTCGTCGGTGCGGTCGATGGCCAGGGTGTACTGGATCAGGTCGTTGGTGCCGATCGAGAGGAAATCCAGCTTCTTCGCGAACCATTCCGCGGAAAGCGCGGCGGCGGGCACTTCGATCATGCCGCCGATGGGGGTTTCCTCGTCGAACGGGGTGCCTTCCATGCGCAACATGCCGCGCACCGCCGCGATCATGGCCAGGGCCTGGTCGAGTTCGGTCAGGCTGGCCAGCATCGGCAGCAGGATCTTGATCTGGCCGTAGTGGCTGGCGCGCAGCAGGGCGCGAATCTGGCTGATGAAGATTTGCGGCTCCGCCAGGCAGAGACGGATGGCGCGGCGGCCCAGCGCCGGGTTGACGCTGGTGTCGGTCAGCCAGCGCACCGATTTGTCGGCGCCCACGTCGAGGGTGCGAATCACCACGCAACGCCCCACCATTTCCCGCGCCACATGCCGGTAGGCCTCGAATTGCTCGTCTTCGGAGGGCAGATCGTCGCGGTTGAGAAACAGGAATTCGCTGCGGAACAGGCCGATGCCGCTGGCGTTTTCTCCCCGCGCCAGCTTCACGTCCCCGGGCAGGTCGATATTGGCTTGCAGTTCCACTTCCTGGCCATCCAGGGTGGCGGAGGGGCTGGTCTTGAGGCGCCGCAGCTTCTTCTGTTCCAGATGCCACTGATTCCGGCGCAGGCGGTACTCGTCGAGGATGCCGGCATCCGGGTTGACGATGACCACGCCGGCGACGCCGTCGACGATCAGCCAGTCGCCCTCCTGGATCAGGGCGCGCGCGCTGTGCAGGGCCATCACCGAGGGCAGGCTGAGGCTGCGCGCGAGAATGGCGGTGTGCGAGGTGGAACCGCCCAGGTCGGTGATGAAGCCGGCGAAGTCGTGGCGCTTGAACAGCACCATGTCGGACGGCGACAGATCGTGCGCGACCAGGATGCTGTCGCCTTCCTCCGCGGGTTTCAGCGGCGCATGGCCGGGATGGCCCATGAGTTCCTTGAGCACCTTGTCGGCGACCTGGCGCACGTCGTTGCGGCGCTCGCGCAGGTAGTCGTCCTCGATCGCCTCGAACTGCGCGATCAACGCCTCGGTCTGCTGCGAGAGCGCCCATTCCGCGTTGCAGTGTTCGCTTTGGATGAGCCGCTTGGGCGCCTCGGACAGCATGGCGTCGTTGAGAATCAACACATGCACGTTGAGGAAGGCGGAGAGTTCCGCCGGCGCGCCTTCCGGAATGTGCTCCCGCAAATCGAGCATTTCCGCGCGCACCGCAGCCACCGCTTCGGTGAAGCGCACCACCTCCGCGTCCAGGTGCTCCTCGCGCAACAGGTAATGCGGCGCTTCCAGGCGATCCTGTGAATAAAGCTGCGCCCGGCCGATGGCGTAGCCATTGGAGACGGCGACGCCGTGCAGGGAGAAGGTCATGATGAGGAACCTGGGAGCGGCCCGTCCCACTCAATCCGAAATTTCATTCCCCCTCCCCAAATTTGTCTTCGATCAGCGCCACCAGCGCGGTCATGGCCGCGTCCTCCTCGGGGCCGAAGGTTTCCAGCCGGATGCTGCTGCCGCGCGCGGCGGCCAGCATCATCACGCCCATGATGCTCTTGCCGTTGATGCGCCGCCCGTTGCGCGAGAGCCAGACTTCACAGGGAAAGCCGCTGGCGGTCTGGGTGAGCTTGGCGGAGGCGCGGGCGTGCAGCCCCAGCTTGTTGACGATTTCGATTTCGCGTTCAGGCATCGCTATATTCTTCCTCGGCGTCACGCGGAAGGATGTACATGACGCCGCCTTGCCCGCCCTGCACCGCCTTGCGGATCAGCAGGGAAAGCGTTTCATCGCGGTAGTTCAGGGCCTTGAGCAGCATCGGCAGATTGACCCCGGCCACCGCTTCCACATGTTCGTGCTGAATGAGTTTGCACACGGTATTGCAGGGCGTGGCGCCGTAGACATCGGTGAGGATCAGCACCCCCTTGCCGCGATCCAGGCGCGCGATCAGCGCGCGCGCGCGTTCCAGCATTTCGCCGGGATCGTCGGAAGAAGATAGATCAAGGCTTTCCAGTTGCTCCGGGCGCTGTCCCAGCACATGGCCGGCACACTGGATAAGACTGTCGCCGAGATTGCCGTGGGCGACAATGAGGAGGGGAATCATGGCCGAAGGGAAAGGAAGGGAAGGGAAGGGAAGTGGGCGAAAAACGTCCGCATTCTACGCCGCCCGGCTTGCCGGCCCGCCGGACTTTATCCGCGCCGCGCATCGCGTCCGGAAACCGATGTTGCTTTGCATCAATCACATATCCCTTTGATGGATAAGGTCGAATGGGGAATCCGGAAAAGTCCTGGAGGTGCGCTTCCGGTAGAATTCGCCGCCTTTCCATAAGCAGTTGCCGTCATGCCCACCGAGCGCATCCGCGAGATTCCCTACAACTACACCTCGTTTTCCGACCGCGAGATCATCATTCGCCTGCTCGGCGCCGAGGGCTGGCGTCTGGTCGAGGAACTGCGCGGCGAGCGCAAGACCGGGCGTTCCGCGCGCATGCTGTTCGAAGTGCTGGGCGACATCTGGGTGGTCACCCGCAACCCCTACCTGGAAGACGATCTGCTCGCCAACCCCGCGCGCCGGGCGTTGCTGATCCAGGCCCTGCGCCACCGCCTGGGCGAAATCGAGAAACGCCGCCAGGGCAACGAACGGGTCGGCAAACTGCTGGAACTCTCCAACCGCGCAGTGGACAGCTTCGACGCCGTCTTCGCGGAAACCCGCCATTTGCGCGAGGGGCTGCTGCGATCCCTCACCCGCCACACCCGCCGCGACAACATCGCCTTCGACGGCCTGGCCCGCGTCAGCCATGTCACCGACGCCACCGACTGGCGCGTGGAATACCCCTTCGTGGTGCTCAACCCGGACAACGAGAACGAAATTCCCGCCCTGGTGGCCGGCTGCGTCGAACTCGGCCTGACCGTGATTCCGCGCGGCGGCGGCACCGGCTATACCGGCGGCGCGGTGCCGCTGACCCGCTTTTCGGCGGTCATCAACACGGAAAAACTCGATTACAAGAGCGACATCGAACCACGCGTGCTGCCCGGCCACGCCACGCCCACTCCCACCATCACCTGCGGCGCCGGGGTGGTGACGCGCCGGGTCATGGAAGTGGCGGAAGCGGCCGGCCTCGCCTTCGCGGTCGATCCCACCTCGGCGGACGCCTCCTGCATCGGCGGCAACGTGTCGATGAACGCGGGCGGCAAGAAAGCGGTGCTGTGGGGCACGGCGCTGGACAACCTGGTGTCCTGGAAGATGGTGACGCCGGACGCAGACTGGCTGGAAGTCACCCGCCTGGACCACAACCTGTCCAAGATTCACGACGTGGAGACGGCGCGCTTTGAATTGCGGCGCTTCCATGCCGACGGCGGCGCCAAGGGCGAGCCGGAAACCCTGGAAATCCCCGGCGCGGCCTTCCGCAAGCGTGGCCTTGGCAAGGACGTCACCGACAAGTTCCTGTCCGGCCTGCCCGGCATCCAGAAGGAAGGCTGCGACGGCCTCATCACCCAGGCCACTTTCGTCCTGCACCGCATGCCGCCGCAAATTCGTACCGTGTGCCTGGAATTTTTCGGCCAGGTCTCGGAAGCGGTGCCGGCCATCGTCGAGATCACCCGCGAATTCAGCGGAACACCCGGCGCGGTTCTCCTCGCCGGCCTGGAACACATGGACGCCCGCTACATCAAGGCGGTGGGCTATGCCACCAAGGCGGAACGCAGTGGCCGCCCGAACATGGTGCTGCTGGCCGACATCGCTTCCGATGACGCCGCCGCCGTGGACGCCGCCGCCGCCCGCATCGTCGCATGCGCCCACGCGCGCGGCGGCGAGGGCTTCATCGCGGCGAGCGCGGAAACGCGCAAGAAATTCTGGCTCGACCGCGCCCGCACCGCCGCCATCGCCAAACACACCAACGCCTTCAAGGTGAACGAGGACGTGGTGATTCCGCTCGATCGCCTGGCCGATTACTCGGACGGGGTGGAGCGCATCAACATCGAGCTTTCCATCAAGAACAAGCTGGCGCTGCTGGACGAGCTGGAAGGCTTCTTCCTCGGCAACCTGCCCGTCCACGAGGACGAGGAGGGCACCGCCGACCCGGAGTTGACCGAACACCGCCGCCAGCGGGCGCTGGACATGCTGCGGCAGGTACGCCGGCGCTGGGCGGAGCATCTGGACGCCCTTCTCCCTCCCTCCCTGGGGCAGGACGACACCTTCCGCGCGCTCCAAAACCACAGCCTGCGCGTCTCCTGGAAGCGCGAGGTGCGCGCCGAACTGCGCCAGATATTCACCGGCCGGGAATACGAACCGGTGCTGGCCGAAGCCGAGGCGATCCACCAGCGCGTGCTGAAAGGTCGCGTGTTCGTCGCCCTGCACATGCACGCCGGCGACGGCAACGTGCACACTAACATCCCGGTCAACTCCGACGATTACGCCATGCTGCAAACCGCCAACCAGGCGGTGGCGCGCATCATGCGCCTGGCGCAAGACCTGGGCGGCGTCATCTCCGGCGAGCACGGCATCGGCATCACCAAGCTGGAATTCCTCTCCGACCAGACTCTCTCCGCCTTCGCCGCCTACAAGAACCAGGTCGATCCGGAAGGCCGCTTCAACAAGGGCAAGCTGCTCAAGGGCGCCGACCTGGGCAACGCCTACACCCCCTCGTTCGGCCTGCTGGAACTGGAATCGCTCATCATGGAACAGTCCGAGATCGGCGCCATCGCCGACTCGATCAAGGACTGCCTGCGCTGCGGCAAGTGCAAGCCGGTGTGCACCACCCATGTGCCGCGCGCCAACCTGCTCTACTCGCCGAGAAACAAGATCCTCGCCACCTCGCTGCTGATCGAGGCCTTCCTCTATGAGGAACAGACCCGGCGCGGCATTTCGCTGAAGCATTTCGACGAGTTCGACGACGTGGCCGACCATTGCACGGTCTGCCACAAGTGCGTCAACCCCTGCCCGGTGGACATCGACTTCGGCGACGTCACCACCGCCATGCGCAACTTCCTCAACGCCGCCGGCAAGAAGAAGAAGGCGCCGGCCACCAAACTGGCGATGGCCTTCCTCAACAGCACGGACGGCGACGCCATCCACGTCCTGCGCCGCGGCGCCATCGAGTTCGGCTACATCGGCCAGCGCCTGGGCGCGGCGGTGATGCGCGCGCTGCCGGTGGTGAAGGAGGCCATGCGGCAACCGCCGGCGACCGTGGGCAAGCCGAATGCTACGACCCAGGTGATCCACTTCTTCAACCGTTCCCTGCCCGGCAAACAACTGCCCAGCAAGACGGCGCGGCAACTACTCGGCCTGGGCGACCCCAAGGTGGTGCCGGTGCTGCGCGACGCCGCCAGGGTGGCCGACGAGTCGGATGCCGTCTTCTACTTCCCCGGCTGCGGCTCGGAACGCCTGTTCTCCCAGGTCGGCCTCGCCACCCTGGCCTGGCTGTATGAACTCGGGGCGCAAACCGTGCTGCCGCCCACCTATCTCTGCTGCGGCTATCCGCAAATCGCCACCGGCGACCGCCCCAAGGGCGAGGCCATCACCATGCAGAACCGGGTGCTGTTCCACCGCATCGCCAACACCCTCAATTACCTGGACATCAAGACCGTGCTGGTGTCCTGCGGCACCTGCCTGGATCAGTTGATGGAATACCAGTTCGACAAGATATTCCCCGGCTGCCGCATCATGGACATCCACGAATACATGATGGAGAAAGGCGTGAAGCTCGATGAGGCGGGCGGCACCCGCTACATGTACCACGACCCCTGCCACACCCCGATCAAGCAACACAACCCGATCAAGACCGTGCAGACCCTGATGGGATCGGACGTAAAACTGTCCGAACGCTGCTGCGGCGAAGCCGGCACCTTCGCCGCCAGCCGTCCGGACATCGCCACCCAGGTTCGCTTCCGCAAGGCCGAGGAAATCGACCGCGTCGCCAACGCCCTGCGCGACACCGGCGCGAGCGGTGAAAAGATCCAAGTCAAACTGCTCACCTCCTGCCCCTCCTGCCTGCAAGGGGCACTGCGCTACGCCGAGGACAGCAGAATCGAAGCCGATTACATCGTGGTGGAACTGGCCAGGCTGAAACTGGGCGAGAGCTGGCTCGAAGATTTTGTCGCCAAGGCCACCGCCGGCGGGATCGAGAAGGTGCTGCTGTAAGGGATCGCGCGATGCGATGGCCCCACGCCCACCCATGTAGCGCCGGCATCCTTGCCGGCGTCTTCAAACGGCGAAAGGCGCGCGAGTGGCGCCGCCCTTTTTCATGGCATTCCGAAAGCCCCGATGCAAGCAATCCACGAGACAATGCAGTCGCCATTCAACCGCTGTTTCCAGGTTCAACAACCCGCGCAAATCATGAATAAACGATGCCGTATTCTGGCCACCCTCGGCGTTCTCGCCGCCGCCCGGGCGGGCGCCGGCGATCTCGTCGTGGCCGTGCATGATGTCCGCAGCGGCGAAGGCCAGGTCAAACTGATGCTGTTCGACCGCGAGGAAGGCTTCCGCAAGGAAGACAAGGCGCGCCAGGTACTGGCACTACCGGCCGCCCCCGGAACCGTCAAAGGCCTCTTCCCGAATCTGCCCGCCGGCCGCTACGCCGTAATTGCCTATCACGATGAAAACGGCAACGGCAAACTCGACCTGCGCTTCGGCATGTTCCCGATAGAAGGCCACGGCCTCAGCAACAACCCCAAACTCTCAGGTCCGCCGAAATTCAAGGATGCCGTTTTCGAGGTGACGGAGACGAACCACCAAGCCGACATTCGGCTCGACTACTGATTTTCTGTGGCTGATTTATCCTATTTCCCACAGTAGCAGGTGCCGTAGGAGCGGGCTTGCCCGCGATAGAACGCGGCCATTCGCGGGCAAGCCCGCTCCTACGAGTGACGTTTCCACTCACCCTGCGGGTGAAGCGAACAATCACCGGCCATGCCTTTGCCCACGCAGCTTTCGAGCGTTTTGCGTATGACCAACTGCGGTTTCCAGGTTTATTTCTCCGTCGCGCCTGAGTGCGCCGCATCGCAATCGCGGTGGTTGAACAGGGGACGCTCTTTCTCTGGAAATGGCATGGGCATGGCGCGGTGAACCGCTCGCCGATTGGCGGGCGATGTGGCGAAAGACGCGCTCCAGTGCATCGACGAAGTCGAGCGCGATCTGCTCGCCCGCTTCATTCAGGTAGTCATCGACCGCCTCCTCGACACCCCGACGCGCCAATCAGGCGAACGGGCCGGCGAGGCACCAGCGCTACAAGGTCGCGCGTCCGGGTTCCTCTCAGCTTGCTGCGAGTAGTTTTTTCAATTCCGGAATACAGGAACCGCAGTTGCCGCCCGCCTGCAACCGGATACCCAGCTCTTCCACGGAATTCACACCCTGGGCAATGGCCTGTTTCAGGTCGTTCTCGCCGACGCCGAAGCAGGCGCAGACGATGCGGCCGGTATCCGGCACATCCCGGCTGGGGCGACCCAGGAGCAGGGCCGAGCGTTCGGCGTCGTTGAGGCCGTCCTTCTCGAACAGCCCTTCCAGCCAGTGGCGCGGCGGCAGGGCGGCGAAGTCGCGGTCGAAGAAGCAGACCATCTCGATGCGGCCATCGCGCAGCAGGGCGGCGCGGTAGCGGCTGACGCCGCAGTCCTTCATCTCGATCCAGTCGCCGTCGGCGCCGAATTGTTCGCGCAGGCGTCTGGGCCAGCCACAATCGCTCTCCGTGCCCGCCAGTTCGTGGCGCCAGCACGCCTTGGCGCGCACTCGTGTCCAGTAGCCGGCCTGATCGCAGGCAATCGGCGCGCGCGTCATGGCGAAGCCATGCCAGGTAGCCGCGTAGGGCTCCACCGCGACCGGCGCGTGCTTGAATTCCGGCTGCCCGGAGATGGCGTCGGTGACCGCGTAAACCAGCGCGCCCGCCCGCGCGCGGGCGGAGTTCCGGCCGCTCCAGTGGATCGGCGCGAATACCGAACCGGGGCGCTGTTCCGCGCTTTCCACCACCCGCGCCAGCATTTCGCCACGGCCGTTGCGGACGCGCGCGAGGGCGCCGGGCTGGACTTGCGCGCGGCGCACGTCGGCGGGGTGCATCTCGATATAGGGCTCGTCGATATGCGCCAGCAATTTGGCCGTCTTGCCGCTGCGGCTCATGGTGTGCCACTGGTCGCGGATGCGGCCGGTGTTGAAGATGAAGGGCTGGGTGGCGTTGGTCGGCGTGGCCGGGCCGCGCGGCGCGCGGGCGATCAGGCGCGCGCGGCCGTTGCCGGTGAAATAGCGCCCTTGCCCGAACAGGCGCGGCGTACCCTGGCCGTTGGCGCGGATGGGCCATTGCACGGGTTCGAGGGCGTCGTAGGCTTCCAGGCTCAGGCCGGCGAGGGCGGAGAGATCGAAATCGCGGCTGCCGCCATTCTCGAATCCCGACAAGGCGGCGTGTTCCCGGAAGATGTCCACCGGCCCCGCGAACGCGAACGCTTCTGCGTAACCCATGCGCCGCGCCACTTCATTGACGATCCACCAATCCGGTCGCGCCTCGCCCGGCGTGGGCAGGAAGGGGCGCTGGCGCGAGACGCGGCGTTCCGAATTGGTCACGGTGCCATCCTTCTCGCCCCAGGCGGCGGCGGGCAGGAGCACATGCGCCAGTCGGGCGGTATCGGTGTGGCGGGTGTTGTCGGAGACCACGACGAATTCGCAATGCTTCAACGCCGCCACCACGCGATCCGCTTCCGGCAGGCTCACCGCCGGGTTGGTGGCCATGATCCAGATCGCCTTGACACGGCCCGCGCGCGCGGCCTCGAACAGTTCCACCGCCTTGAGGCCGGGACGGTGGGCGATATTGGGGGCGCTCCAGAAGCGCCCGACCCGCTCGATGCACTCCGGCACGATGTCCATGTGCGCGGCCAGCTGGTTGGCCAGGCCGCCCACCTCGCGCCCGCCCATCGCGTTGGGCTGGCCGGTGATGGAAAACGGCGAGGCGCCGGGCAGGCCGACGCGGCCGGTGGCCAGGTGCGCGTTGAGGATGGCGTTGACCTTGTCCACGCCCGAGGAGGACTGGTTGATGCCCTGGGAAAATAGCGTGACGGTGCGCGGCGTCCGCGTGAACAGGCGGTAGAACTCGGCCACGTCGGCTTCGGCCAGGCCGCACCGCGCGGCCACCTTGGGGATGCTCAAGCCGCCGACTTCCTCCAGCGCGGCGCCAAAACCCTCGACATGGTTTTCCAGATAGCTCCAGTCGATGCCGCCGCGGTGGTCGCCCTCGCGGCGCAGATAGTTGAGCAGGCCGTTGAACAGCCAGGCGTCCGTGCCCGGCTTGATCGCCAGATGCAGGTCGGCGCCGGGTCGCAGAATCTCGCAGGTCGCGGTGCGGCGCGGGTCGATCACCACCACGCGCATGTCCGGCCGCGCCCGCAAGGCGGCGGCGATGCGCTGGAACACCACGGGATGCGCCCAGGCGGTGTTGGAGCCGGTGAGCACGATCAGGTCGGCGATTTCCAGATCTTCGTAGCAACCCGGCACCGTGTCGGAACCGAAGGCGCGCTTGTGGCCGACCACGGCGGAAGACATGCACAGGCGCGAATTGGTGTCGATGTTGCCGGAGCCGATATAGCCTTTCATCAGCTTGTTGGCGACGTAGTAATCCTCGGTCAGCAACTGGCCGGAGACGTAGAAGGCGACGGCGTCGGGGCCGTGTTCGGCGATCACCCGTTTGAAGCGTTGCGCGACGCGGCCGAGCGCCGCGTCCCAACTGGTTTGCGCGCCGTTGATCTCCGGGTACAGCAGACGGTCGTCCAGACTCAGGGTCTCGCCCAGCGCCGCGCCCTTGGAGCAGAGGCGGCCCAGATTGGCGGGATGCTCGGGGTCGCCGCGCACGCTGAATCCATCCGCCTCGCGGCTGACCAGCACACCACAGCCGACGCCGCAGTAGGGGCAGGTGGTGCGAATCATCCTTGTAGCGCCGGCGTCTCGCCGGCGTCTCCTTGTGGATTACGCCGACTCGCCGGCGGGGACGCCGGCGCTACCGGGCGCCAGCGACAGGCTGACCATGCCGTCCACCACCCGTACCGGATAGCGCGCGGCGCAGCCGACATCGGGGGCGACGGCGAGGCCGCTGTCGAGGTTGATCTTCCAGTCGTGCAGCGGGCAGGCCACCTTCTTGCCGTGGACGATGCCCTGCGACAGCGGGCCGCCCTTGTGCGGACATTTGTCGCGCAGGGCGAAGATTTCGTCATCGACGGTGCGGAAGATGGCGATCTCGCCGACGGCGGTCTTGACGACACGGGCACCCTGGCGCGGGATGTCTTCGAGGGGGCCGATATGAAGCCAGTTTTCGTTCATGTTCGTTTCCTTGATTACGCGGGAATGACGGCGATCGGGATGAATTCGTGCCGCTGTCCACCCTCGGCGCGTTCCTTCCACGGATCCACCTGGGCGGGTTTCTGGGAGATCAGGAAGCGTTCGGCCAAGGCCTTGCGGCTGGCTTCGTCTTCCACCACCTTCTCCTTGATGTGGCTCAGGCCGACCCGCTCCACCCAGGGCGCGGTGCGTTCCAGATAGTGGGCTTCCTCGCGGTAGAGCTGGGCGAAGGCGGCGGTGAACTGCAGCACCTGCTCCTCGGTTTCCACCTTGGTGAGCAGGTCGGTGACGCGCACCTTGATGCCGCCGTTGCCGCCGACGTGCAGTTCGTAGCCGGAATCGACGCAGACCACGCCGAAGTCCTTGATGGTGGCCTCGGCGCAGTTGCGCGGGCAGCCGGAGACGGCCAGCTTGTACTTGTGCGGCATCCAGGAACCCCAGGTCAACTGTTCCAGCTTGACGCCGAGGCCGGTGGAATCCTGGGTGCCGAAGCGGCACCACTTGGCGCCGACACAGGTCTTCACCGTGCGCAGCGCCTTGCCGTAGGCATGGCCGGAGACGAAGCCGGCGGCCGAGAGGTCTTTCCACATCGCCGGCAGGTCTTCCTTTTTCACCCCGAACAGGTCGATGCGCTGGCCACCGGTGACCTTCATCTCGGGCACGTTGAATTTCTCCGCCACGTCGGCGATGGCGCGCAATTCCTTCGGGTTGGTGAGGCCGCCCCACATGCGCGGCACCACGGAGAAGCTGCCATCCTTCTGGATGTTGCCGTGCGCGCGTTCGTTGATGTAGCGCGACTGGGCGTCATCCACGTATTCAGTCGGCCAGGCGCAGAGCAGGTAGTAGTTGAGCGCGGGGCGGCACTTGGTACAGCCGTCCGGCGTCTTCCAGTCCATGAAGCGCATGGTTTCCGGCAGGGACTTGAGATGGTTTTCGACGATGGCGGCGCGAATCTCGTCGTGGCTGTACTCGGTGCAGCCGCACAGGGGTTTCTTCGAGGGCGCCACGGAGTAGTCGCCGCCCACGGTCGCGGCCAGGATGGTTTCCACCAGGCCGGTACAGGAGCCGCAGGAGCCGGAAGCCTTGGTGTGGGCGCGCACCTCGTCCAGGGTGAACAGCTTCTTCTCGTGGATGGCCTTGACGATGTCGCCCTTGCAGACGCCGTTGCAACCGCAGATCTCGGTGCTGTCCGGCATCGCCATGATGCGGGTCTTCTCGTCGCCGTGGCCGGAGTCGCCAAGGTGGTTGCGGCCGAACAGCAGCTTGTCGCGGATGTCGGAGACGTCGGTGTGCTCGCGCATCAGCTCGAAATACCAGGCGCCGTCCAGGGTGTCGCCATAGAGCACGGCGCCGGCGAGCCGGTTGTCCTTCAGCACCAGCTTCTTGTAGGAGCCGCGGCCGACATCCTGGAACACGATTTCCTCATGCCCCTTGCCGCCCATGAAATTGCCGGCGGAGAACAGGTCGATGCCGGTGACTTTCAGCTTGGTCGAGGTCATCGAACCGCCGTACAGCGCCACGCCGTGTTCCGCCAGATGGTTGGCGCACACCTTGGCCTGCTCGAACAGCGGCGCGACCAGGCCGTAGGCGATGCCGCGATGGCTGACGCATTCCCCCACCGCGTAGATGCGCGGGTCATAGGTCTGCATGGTGTCGTTGACCACCAGGCCGCGATTGCAGTACAGGCCGGCGGATTCGGCCAGGGCGGTGTTGGGGCGGATGCCGACGGCCATGACCACCAGGTCGGCGGGGATTTCGGAGCCGTCCTTGAAGCGGATGGCGCCAACCCGAGGCGTGGGAGCGGGCTTGCCCGCGATAGCGACGGTGGTGACGCGAGCATCGCGGGCAAGCCCGCTCCTACGGGGGAGCAGTGCCTCGGTCTGCTTCTTCAACAGAAAATTCAGCCCCTTGGCCTCCAGGTTCTGTTGCAACAGGCGCGCCGCCGGCTCGTCCAGTTGCCGGTCGAGCAACCAGTCGCCGATATGCACCACGGAAACGTCCATGCCGCGCAGCTTCAAGCCGTTCGCCGCTTCCAGCCCGAGCAGGCCGCCGCCGATCACCACGGCGTGCTTGTACTCGCCCGAGGCGGAAATCATCGCGTCCACGTCGGCGATGTCGCGGAAACCGACCACGCCCGGCAGATCCGCGCCCGGCACCGGCAGGATGAAGGGCTTGGAGCCGGTCGCCAGGAGCATGCGGTCGTAGTCGGCGCGTGTGCCGTCGTCGGCTTCCACGTAGCGGCGCTTACGGTCGATCTTCACGATCTTCCTGCCGGTGTGCAGGGTGATGCCGTTGGCGGCATACCATTCGCGCGGATTCAGGATGATCTGTTCCACCGTCTGTTCGCCCGCCAGCACCGGCGACAGCATGATGCGGTTGTAGTTGGGGTGCGGCTCGTCGCCGAACACCGTGATGTCATAGAGATCGGGAGCCGACTTGAGCAGCTCTTCCAGGGTGCGCATCCCGGCCATGCCGTTGCCCACCAGTACCAGTTTCATGCGTGCCATATGTATGTCCTTCGGCAAAAAAACGGCGTCCTCCCCGTGAGGGGGAAGGACGCCGTTGTCCAGGATCGCTCAGGCAAAAAGGCCTGGGATGAAACAGCCCCCTTGCTCGCTACGCTCGCTTCCCCCCGAGGGGGAGGTCAGTTCCTTCGGAACGGCCGTGCGGAACTGACATGCGTTTAGCAATGCCCGTGCCAGGTGCGACATGGCAATAAAACAGCGAGTTGACGCGCCTGGCGCCCGCGCCATGCACCGGATGGGTGCGCGATGCACCGGCATGGAATGTCTTTTCCGTTGCGAGGAGGGAAACACTGTGCCAGTGTGTCGCCGTTTTCAGGCTGGGCCTGAAACCACCTCTACCCGGTGTTGCGAACCATGAGCGAAGCGAGTCAAGAGCACTCCAAACCCGAGTTGATGAAGGCGCGCGTGCTGGCGGTCGAGGACGACGCGCTCACCCGCGCGCAGCTGCGCGGCATGTTGTCGCACATCGTCACGGAAGTCCGGGTCGCCGCCGACGGCGCCGAAGGCCTGGCGCTGTGGCGTGAATGGCGCCCCGATCTGGTGGTCGCCGACATCGTGATGCCGGTGATGAACGGCCTGGACATGAGCCGGATCATCAAGACGGAAGAGCCGCACGCGCAGATCGTCGTGGTGTCTTCCTCCTCCGAAGTGGAGCACCTGCGCCAGGCGCTCGACATCGGCATCGACCGTTATGTTTCCAAACCCGTGGATGAACGCCTGCTGCGCGACGCCATCGGCAAATGCCTGCGCGATCTGCTGCGCCTGCGCGACTTGCGCATGGCCCGCCTGGTGTTCGAGGCGGCCGGCGAGGGGGTGGTGGTGACCGATGCGAACGGCGCCATCCTCGCGGTCAATCCGGCCTTCTGCGAGATCTCCGGTTATCGCGAGGACGAGGCGCTGGGCAAGACGCCGGCCCTGCTCTCGTCCGGCCACCACGATGCCGAGTTCTATCGCCATATGTGGGAAAGCCTGCGCGGCCTCGGGCGCTGGTCGGGGGAGATCATCAACCGGCGCAAGGGCGGCGAGATCTATCCGGAGTGGCTGTCCATCGTCGCCGTGGACGAGCCGGGCCAGCACGCGACCCGCTACATCGGCCTGTTCTCCGACATCACCGAACGCAAGCGCGAGGAGGAGCGCATCCGCCGCCTGGCGCACTACGATGTGCTGACCGGCCTGCCCAATCGCATCCTGTTCGGCGACCACATGCGGCGCGCGCTGGCCCGCGTACACCGGCGCGGCGGCCAGATGGCCGTGCTGTACCTGGATCTGGATCGCTTCAAGCCGGTCAACGACCAATATGGCCATGCCTTCGGCGACCAGTTGTTGAGCGAAGCCGCGCGCCGCATGGCCACCTGCATGCGCGATACCGACACCATCAGCCGGCGCGGCGGCGATGAGTTCGTCGCCACCCTGGAAACCGTGGAAGCCAAGGACACCGCAGCCCTGGTCAGCCGCAAATTGATCGAGGCCGTGTCGCAACCCTATCTGATCGAGGGACACACGGTTTCCATCGGCGCCAGCATCGGCGTGGCGGTCTATCCCGACGACGGCGCCGATACGGATACCCTGCTGGCCGCAGCGGACGCCGCTCTCTACAGCGCAAAGCATGAAGGCCGCGGCGACTTCCGCTTTTATCGCAGCGAAGACCAGCGCGCCGTCGAGGCCCGCCTTTCCCTGGATGACACCCTGCGGCGCGGCCTGGACGAGGATCGTTTCGAGTTGCGCTATCTGCCGGAAATCAACCTGCGCGACGGCCGGGTGGAGCGGCTGGAGGCCCTGCTGCGCTTCCGCCATCCCGGCGGCGAAGTCCTGGAAGCGCGCCATTTCATGGCGCATGCCGAAAAACTCGGCCTCACCCGGGAACTGGGCAGGCGCACCCTGCGCGACGCGGCCCAAGCCATCACCGCGCTCGACGATATCGCGGCGGCGGATCGCCCCGGCCTCACCCTCGACCTGTCCGCCCAGCAACTGGCCGGCATGGCGGACGCGCAAGACGTGCTCGACCTGCTGCGCGCCAACGCGCTGCCGACGGACGCGGTCACCTTCGAGTTTCCCGAGAGCGTGGTCACCGGCAACGGGGCCGGGCTCGCCAACCTGCACACGCTGGCCGGAGCCGGCCTGCGCTTCGCCCTGGACGACTTCGGCGCCGGCTTCTGCTCGTTCAGCCTGTTGCAGCAACTGCCGCTGACGGCGATCAAGATCGACCTGTTCTTCATCGAGGAAATCGAGACCAACCCGCAAAGCCGTGAACTGGTCGCCGCCCTCATCGCCTTCACCAAGCGTCTGGGCATCCGCACCATCGCGGAAGGCGTGGACAGCCCCGGACAACTCGCCTTCCTGCGCGAAAACGGCTGCGACGCCGCGCAAGGCTATCTGTTCGGACAACCGCTCCCCGCCGGGGAACTGGCGCCGTACCTGCGCGCGCGGCCCTGGCGCCGCTGGTTCGATTGAGATTCGGGCATCGGCAGGTATTGCCTCACCACCATAATCCCGCTTCCTCGAAAGGGGTAATCCTTGATCCGTAGCGGCGCCGAACCTCCGCCGTAATTAGTTCAATTGCTTGATCTTTTGACCATTCTCAGCGCGCGAACACATGCGTAAGATGCGAGCCGCTACGGAAAGTAGCCTTTTTTGCAAAAAAGGAGATTACCTATGAAAGCTATCGTTATCGCCGCAGCCGCCGCTCTGGCCCTGACTGCCGGTGTCGCTTCCGCCGACCAGGCTCTGGCCCAGAAAAGCGCCTGCATGAGCTGTCACCAGATGGACAAGAAAGTGGTCGGCCCTTCCTTCAAGGATGTCGCCAAGAAGTACAAGGGTGACGCCAAGGCCGAAGAGCATCTGGTCGGCGTCATCAAGAAGGGTGGCAAGGGCGTCTGGGGTCCGATTCCCATGCCGCCGCACCCGCAAGTGTCCGACGACAACGCCAAGAAGCTGGCCGACTGGGTTCTGTCCCTCTGAGCCTGTCTTTTCAAGGTGGAAAAAGCCGGGTGAACCCGGCTTTTTTTATGGGCGCACACTCCCGTCACTTTCACTGCGTTGTTTACGCTTCATGGCCGATCCAGAACTCCTCCCCGTCACCCTGCTCACCGGCTTTCTCGGCAGCGGCAAGACCACCTTGTTGAATCACCTGTTGCGGCAACTGCCGCTCACCGCCGTGGTGATGAACGAGTTCGGCGAGATTGGCCTCGATCATCACTTGCTGGAGGAGACGCGCGGGCCGCTGGCGCTGCTCTCCGGCGGCTGCGTGTGCTGCCAGGTACAGGGCGCGCTGGCGCCGACCCTGAAGAATCTGTACATGGGGCGGCGCGACGGCAAGCTGCCGCCGTATGAGCGCGTCATCATCGAAACCACCGGCATCGCCGACCCGGCGCCCATCCTCGACACCCTGCTCGCCGACCGCTGGATCGCCGCCCGGCACAAGCTGGATGGCGTGGTCACCACGGTGGATGCGGTGCTGGGCGCGGGGCAACTGGACAGCCACCACGAAGCCGCGCGTCAGGTGGCGGTGGCGGATCGCCTGCTGCTGACCAAGACCGACCAGGCCGATGCCGGCGCCATCGCCGCCCTGCGCGCGCGCTTGCGTGAACTGAACCCCGCCGCGCCCATCCTCGATGTGGTGAACGGCGCCATCGACCCGGCGCTGATGACCGGGCTGGGCCTGTTCAGCGCCACCGGCAAGCATCCCGACGTCGCCCGATGGTTGGCGCATCCGCGCTACAAGCCGGCGGCGCGCTCCATGCTGGGCGGCAAGCCGCAAGCCGTCGCGGCGGCGCATGACGAGCGCATCCGCGCCTTCAGCCTCGCCTTCGATGAACCGCTGGACTGGGACGGCATCGCCGCCGCGCTGGAGATGCTGCAAGCCTTCAAGTCGAAAAATCTGTTGCGCATGAAGGCCATCGTCAACGTGAAAGGCAAGGCCAATCCGGTGGTGCTGCACGGCGTGCAGCACCTTTTCTACCCGCCCGCCGAACTGCCCGCCTGGCCGGACGAGGATCACCGCAGCCGCTTCGTGTTCATCACCGCCGATCTGGACGCCGCCTTCGTCGCCAAACTGCTGGAAGATTTCACCCAGGCGGCGGGCGGCGGGCTATTGAACGTCGGCGAGGAGAGGTAAGCGGGGCGCCGGCGCTACTGGGGTTCGCAACGTTCCACTCCTTCGTCCGGGTGGGCCAGCAGGCCCAGTCTTTCAAAGCACAGATAGAGTTCGCGGCCGGCCCAGGCGTCCGTGGCGGCGTAGCCGATCTGCGCGGCGGACAGGCGCGGCGCGGCCCAGTTGGTGGTGCGCGCGCCTTTGGGAATGCGGGTGCCGAGGAACAGCGCGGTCAGGTTGCGCAAGCCGGTCTGGTGGTTGCCGTGGCGCTTGGCCACGCGCCCCAGATCCACGACCGATTCGGGGCGCAGCGGAAACAGCCGCGCCAGTTGGCCGAGGTCGCCGGCCAGCGCCACACCGGCCTTGACGAGGTTTCGGTCGGCCAGGAGCTCGGTGACCGCACGGGAAAAATCCAGGCGCCGCAATTGCAGCAGATACACCCTGCGCGCCGTCGCCACCTGAACCAGACAGGGCAGGTAGTCCTCGCCCTTGCGGAAAGCGGGGCGCGTCTCGGTATCGAAGCCGACCACCCGTTCCTGGCGGATGTCGGCCAACGCCCTCTCCAGCTCTTCCGTGTCGGAAACCACCCAGATTTCGCCCTCGTAGCGCCGGATCGGCAGGCGCGCGATTTCCTCGGCGCCGATCACGCGGCGATATTCCGGCGCCAACAGGGAGGTGTTCAAAGGGTGGCGCTCAAAGGAAAAAACTCAAGCGGCGAAACGCTCGCGCAGGTAGGCGACGATGTCGCCGGATTCGTACATCCAGCGCTCGTTGCCCCGCTCGTCGCGTATCCACAGGCACGGCACCGAGGTCTTGCCGCCGCCCTTCGCCAGGGCCGCGCGGTTGGCCGCGTCGTGCTGGGCATCGCGCAGTTCGATGTTCAGGGCCAGGCGGCGCATCTCCTGGCGCACCTTGATGCAGAACGGGCAGGTCTTGAACTGGTAGAGCGCGAGATCACGGCATTGCCGATCCACGTTCGCCTGCGCTTCCGGCGCGCGTCGCGCCCCCTCGGGCGCGGTCAGCCGCTCGCGCAACAGCAGGATGGGGCCGAGGATCACGCGCAAGGTCTTGAAGAAGGTTCTGAACAGCCATTTCATGGTGGGGTCTCGGGTAACGTGGAAGGAGTGTGTCGCCGTTTCCAGGTTCAAGGCTTCGGCCGTCGCTTGATGCTGGCATTGGCACGGGAAACGGTCTCGCCCCGCGCATCGCTCGGAATGTCGAGGATGCGGACTTTCACCGTCTTGCCTTTGAGCTTGCCGGCCGTCAGCCGGCGTTGCGCCTCCTGGGCGATTTCGCGCGCCACCGCGACATAGGTGTGGAACTCGCCGACATTGATCTTGCCCACCTGAGCCGCCGTGAAGCCGGCATCGCCGGTGAGCGCGCCAAGCACGTCGCCGGGGCGGATCTTGTCCTTGCGGCCGCCCAGTATCTGCAAGGTCGCCATCGGCGGCAGCAGCGGCTGGTCGCTGCTTGCGGGGAGCTCGTCGATGGGATGCCATTCCACCTCGGTGCCCAGCTCCTTGACGATATTGTCGACGCGGCGCATCTGGTTGGCGCTGGCCAGGCTCAACGCCCAGCCGTCCTGGTCGGCGCGGCCGGTACGGCCGATGCGGTGGATGTAGACCTCGGGATCGGGCGTCACATCGACGTTGATGACCGCTTCGAGCTGGGCGATGTCCAGCCCGCGCGCGGCCACGTCGGTGGCCACCAGCACCGAACAACTGCGGTTGGCGAACTGGATCAATACCTGGTCGCGTTCCCGCTGCTCCAGTTCGCCATGCAGGGCCAGCGCGTGGAAACCCTGTTCGCGCAGCACCTGCAACAAATCACGGCATTGTTGCCGGGTATTGCAGAAGGCCAGGGTGCTGACCGGGCGAAAATGGTTGAGCAGGCGGGCGACCGCCCGCAGCCTTTCCCCGTTCTCGACCTCGTAGAAACGTTGCCGGATCTTGTCGCTCTCGTGCCGTTCCAGCAGCTTCACCTCGCGTGGCTGGCGCAGGAACTGCCGGCTCAACTGGGCGATGGCGTCCGGGAAGGTGGCGGAGAACAGCATGGTCTGGCGCCGCTTCGGGCACTGTTTGGCGACGAACACCATGTCGTCGAAGAAGCCCATGTCCAGCATGCGATCCGCCTCGTCGAATACCAGGGTGTTGAGCGCCTCCAGGTTCAGGCTGCCGCGTTGCAGGTGATCCATGATCCGGCCCGGCGTCCCCACCACGATGTGGGCGCCGTGTTCCAGGCTGGCCATCTGCGGGCGCATGGTGGTGCCGCCGACCAGGGAAAGAATCTTGATGTTGTCCTCGGCGCGCGCCAGGCGGCGGATCTCCTGGGTCACCTGATCGGCCAGTTCGCGCGTCGGGCACAGCACCATCGCCTGCACCGCGAAACTCCGGACATTCAGGTTGGCCAGCAGGGGCAGGGCGAAAGCCGCCGTCTTGCCGCTGCCGGTTTTGGCCTGGGCGATCAGATCCTGCCCCGCCAGGGTGATCGGCAGGCTCGCCGCCTGGATCGGCGTCATGGCGAGATAGCCCAGCCGGCGCAGATTCGCCAGCGCGGCGGGCGTCAGCGGCAAGGACTCGAAGGACGGGTTGTCGGGGGCGCCGCTCGTTTCGGAGTCGGCGGGAGAAGACGCGGGGGAAGGGGTCGGGCGATTGGGCATGCCGAATTATCCTGGAAACCGCCGTTGGTCATACGCAAAATGCTCGAAAGCTGCGTGGGCAAAGGCATGACCGGTGATTGTTCGCTTCACCCGCAGGGTGAGTGGAAACGTCACTCGTAGGAGCGGGCTTGCCCGCGAATGGCCGCGTTCTATCGCGGGCAAGCCCGCTCCTACGGCGCCTGCAACTGCGGGAAATAGGATCATACGGGGGCATCAACCCGGCACCGCACTGTCCATCCACACACGCCATCCGACGAGTTTGGCCGTGATCGGCCCATCCACGGCCCGGGTCGGGTATCGTCCAGGGCATAACCCACGAAAGGAGTCACGGATTGAAACCCAACTATTCGTTTGAGAAGCGCCAAAGAGAGCTGGAAAAAAAGAAAAAGAAGGAGGAAAAGGCGTTGAAAAAAGCGGCTACCGGCGAGTCGCCCACGGAACCGGAAGCGCTCGTTCCAGCGGATCGGAAGGAATGATCGGGTAGCGTCGGCAGGTTTTCAGGCGAGTCGTCATGACAGGCGATCAAGGCGTGATTTTCGTGGTGCTGCCGGCCACGATGGCCATGTTCATATGGAGCGGTTGGCGACATGACATGGTGGCCCTGGGCGCATTGCTCGCGTGCGTATTCGCCGGCTTGGTTCCCGGCGGCGCCGCCTTCGCCGGATTCAGCCACCCGGCGGTGATTACCGTGGCTTGTGTGCTGATACTCGGCCACGGTTTGCAGATCACCGGGGCGGTGGATGTGCTGGCGCAGCGTTTTCTCCCCACCGCTGCGGGGCCGACCCTGAGCATTCTGGCGCTCATCGTCCTGGCGGCGCTGCTCTCGGGCTTCATGAACAATGTCGGCGCGCTGGCGCTGTTGATGCCCGTCGCCATCCAGATGGCCGCCAGGCAGAACCTGCCGGCGGGCAAGATGCTGATGCCGCTGGCCTTCGGTTCGATCCTGGGCGGAATGACCACCCTGATCGGCACCCCTCCCAACCTGATCGTCTCGGGCTACCGGGCGACCACCGGCATGGGCCACTTTGCCATGTTCGACTTTGCGCCGGTGGGTGTCGCCGTCGCGCTGATCGGCATCGTCTTCATCGGCCTGCTCGGCTGGCGCCTGGTGCCGACGCGCAAACAGGCCGAAGCCGGCGGTTTCGAGTCCGGCGCCTATCTCAGCGAGGTGCGCGTCGTTGCGGACAGCAAGGCGGTGAACAAGAGCCTGCGCGAAGTCGAGCGCATGCTGGATGAGAGCGACGCCCAGATCGTCGGCCTGGTGCGCCGCGAGGTCCGCATTTCCGCGCCCAACCCGGGGTGGATATTGCGCGACGGCGATATCCTGGTCATCGAGGTCGAACACTCGGCCCTGTCCTCCGTCCTCTCCATCCTGGGGCTCAAGCTCGAAGAGGACGTGCCCGCCAATCCGGAGCCGAAGGAAGGCGAGGAGGCCGGTGAGACGCCGGCAAAGGGGAACGCAGCGGCTGCCGCCGGCGATGCCCCGGAAGAGGAACCGGGCCAGGAAACCGCACGGGTGGAAGAAGTCGTGATTCAGGAACTGGTGGTGATGCCGAACTCGGCCCTGGTCAATCGTTCCGCCACCGACATCGAGTTGCGTACCCGTTACGGCATCAATCTCCTGGCCATTTCGCGCCAGGGGCAACGCACCTTCAAACGCCTGCGCACCGCCCGCATGCGGGCGGGCGACGTGCTGCTGATGCAGGGCGCGAGCGAGCCCTTGTCCGGTTTTGTCGCCCAGTTCGGCTGTCTGCCCCTGGCCAAGCGCGAGATTCGGGTGCCGATAAAAGGGCAGGCGCTCACCGCCTCGCTGGTCATGGCGCTCGCAGTGGCCGCCACCGCCCTGGGCTTGCTCCCCGCTGCGGTCGCTTTCGCCGCCGGGGCGCTCGCCTTCGTCGCGTTGCATATCGTTCCGGTTCGCTCCATCTACACCTCGATCGACTGGCCGGTCATCGTGCTGCTGGGGGCGATGCTGCCAGTCGCCGATGCCGTGGCGAGCACCGGCGCAGCCGACCTGGTCGCGCGCCTGTTGCTGGAGAACGTGGCGCACGGACACGCCATCGCCGGGTTGGTCGCCGTGCTGGTGGTGACCATGTTCCTGTCGGACGTGATGAACAACGCCGCCACGGCGGCGGTGATGTGCCCGATCGGCATCAGCACCGCGCACCAACTCGGGGTCGGCGCCGACGCCTTCCTGATGGCCATCGCGGTGGGCGCCTCCTGCGCCTTCCTGACGCCCATCGGCCACCAGAACAACACACTGATCCTCGGGCCGGGCGGCTTTCGCTTCGGTGACTACTGGCGTCTTGGCCTGGCGCTGGAGGCCATCGTGGTCGCGGTCAGCGTGCCCATGATTCTCTGGGTGTGGCCGCTGTGAGCTTGTCTCCATGAGGTTTCCCCGAGGACAAACGAGCGGTCAACCCCCGTTTCCGGGATAAGATGCCGCACGGCGGCATCGGCCTGAACGTGCCGCTTGCGCCCCACCCCACCCTCCTCCATGCCGCAATCATTGCCCGATCTGAAAGATGTGATATTCCACTGGCCGGGGCAGGCGCGCGCGCTCAGGCATTGGCTGCTCGCCGTTTTTTTCCTGCTCGCCCAGGCCGGCGCCCTGGCGCATGGTGTCAGCCATATCCTGGATCAGACCAACGGCGGCGAGCCGGTATGCGAACAATGCCTGGCCTTCGCCCCGATGGGCGCGGGCGCGGCCGGCACGCCGCTGGCATGGACGGCGCCGACTCCGACTCCTCCCCTCGACGCGGTCGTTGCGGCGGCGTCACCCATCGCCTTTCTCCCCGGCTATCACAGCCGCGCGCCACCGCGCGATTAGCCCCCTCCGGGTTGGGGAGAGGGGGCAACGGTGGCATGGCGCGCCGCGTGTTCCTTCTGATGAAGCCCCCTACCCTTCGGCATCCCCCGTCCCCTCTCCCGATGGGATGGGGAAGAAAAGCTCGCCCTTCGGGACGCGCCCCCTCGCTATCCAAGGATTCACCATGTTCAAACCCACCCTGCTCGCCGCCGCTTTGGCGGGCGCGCTGCCCCTGCCGGCCCTGGCCGTGAGCGACGCCGATCTGGCCGCGCTGCGCGCCGAGTTTCAGCAACAACTCGATCACAAGCTGAAAGAGCTCCAGGCCCGCTATGAAGACCGCCTGAAACAAATGGAAGCGCGTCTGGCGACGCCGGACGCGCCGGCTCCGGCTCCCCGCGAAGCCCGCAGCAACGACTTCAACCCGGAACTCTCCCTGATCCTGCAAGGCGGTTATGCCCGGCACAAATCCGGCGAGCGCCGCCCCACGGGCTTCCTGCGCGATGCCGCGATCAGCGCGCCGGCGCGCGGCTTTTCCCTGAACGACAGCGAACTGATCCTGTCAGCCAACATCGACCCCGATTTCCGTGGACAGGCCACGGTGATCCTGGCGGACGGCCAGGCCAACGTGGAGGAGGCCTGGTTTCAGACCCTCGCGCTCGACCACGGCCTGACCGTCAAGGGCGGCCGCTTCCTCTCCGGCATCGGCTACGCCAACGAACAACATCCGCACGCATGGGATTTCGCCGACAACAACCTGATGTACCAGACCCTGTTCGGCGAGCATTTCACCCAGGACGGCCTGCAACTCAAGTGGCTGGCGCCGACCGACACCTTCCTGGAATTGGGCGGCGAAATCGGCAACGGCAACGCCTTTCCCGGCGCCAACGGTGGCGGTGGCCGCAATGGCATCGGCTCCTGGGCGGCCTTCGCCCATGTCGGCGGCGATGTCGGCGAGTCTTCCGCCTGGCGCGCCGGGCTATCCAGATTGGCGGCGCGGCCGCGCGGCCGCGAAAGCAAGCTGTTCGACACGGCTGGCGTGGACACGAACAACACGTTCAGCGGCCGGTCGCGGACCTGGATCGCGGATTTCGTCTGGAAATGGGCGCCGGACGGCAACCCGAGGGAACGCAACTTCAAGTTCCAGAGCGAGTATTTCCAGCGCGACGAGGACGGAGAACTGATTCATGACACCAGCGGCGTCAATACCCCCGGCGCCTACCGGGCCCGCCAATCCGGCTGGTACGCCCAGGGCATCTGGCAGTTCATGCCGCGCTGGCGCGCCGGGTTGCGTTATGACCAGTTGCATCGCGGCGAACTGGATTTCGGCGCCAACCAGGCCGCTCTGCTGCCCGCCGGTTACACCCCGAGCAAATGG
Source organism: Hydrogenophilales bacterium (assembly GCA_023258975.1). Taxonomy (GTDB): domain Bacteria; phylum Pseudomonadota; class Gammaproteobacteria; order Burkholderiales; family Thiobacillaceae; genus PFJX01. The sequence continues at coordinate 30,664 of JAHFRD010000002.1, forward strand.
AGCCTGATGGCCGACTGGTCGCCCAGCGAATTCTCCCGCTTCCGCCTGCAACTGGCGCGCGACCACGCCATATTGGGCAACCCGGACGACCACCAGGTCAGCGTGCAATACATCCACAGCCTGGGCACGCACGGGGCGCACAAGTTCTGAGCCCCCGTGTAGCGCCGGCGTCTCGCCGGCGAGACGCCGGCGCTACACGGGCGCCGCTGACGAACAATGGATAAAGGAAACCAGATCATGTTGCTCCGAGTGTTATTGATTACCCTGCTGCTGGCGGCCAACACCGCCCAGGCCACCCTCAACGTCCTCGCCTGCGAGCCCGAATGGGCCGCGCTGACCCAGGAACTGGCCGGCGATCTGGCGCGCGTCACCACCGCCACCACGGCGCGCCAGGATCCGCACCACATCGAGGCGCGGCCTTCCCTGATCGCCCGCGCGCGCAATGCCGATCTGCTGGTCTGCACCGGCGCGGAACTGGAGATCGGCTGGCTGCCGCTGTTGCGGCGGGAGTCCGGCAATGCCCGCATCCAGCCGGGGCAACCCGGGTATTTCGAGGCTTCGGCCCATGTTCATTTGCTGGAGCGATCCGGCATCGCCGACCGCGCCCAGGGCGATGTGCATCCCGGCGGCAACCCGCATTTTCAGGCCGATCCGCGCAATCTGTTGAAGGTGGCCAATGCCCTGGCGCCGCGTCTGGTGCAACTGGACCCGGCCAACGCCAGCGCCTATGCCGCACGCAATCAGGATTTTCAGAAGCGCATGGTCGCGGCCATCGCCCGCTGGGAGAAAGAGGCCGCGCCGTTGCGCGGCGTACCGGTGGTGGTGCAGCACCGAAGCTGGAGCTATCTGGCCGACTGGCTGGGCCTGAAGGTGGTGGCGGACCTGGAACCCAAGCCCGGCATCGAGCCTTCCGTATCCTCGCTGGCCGGCCTGCTGGATCGGCTCAAGACGCAGCCCGTGCGCATGATTCTGCGCACACCCTACCAGTCGTCGAAACCCGGCGAGTGGCTGGCCGAACGCGCCGGCATACCCGTCGTGGAACTGCCTTACACGGTGGGCGGCTCGGCGGCGGCAGGCGACTTGTTCGGCTTGTTCGACGACACCGTGGCGAAGCTGAAAGGGGCGCTGAAATGAGACCGACTTCTGCCCGCCCGTGTGGCGCCGGCTCGTTTGGGTCAAACAAAGGCGCCGGCAAGGATGCCGGCGCTACAGCGTCCGCCCGCCCTGTAGCGCCGGCTTCCAGCCGGCTTTTGAAAGACGCCGGCGAGCACCCACCCCGGACCCGATCCGGGGACGCCGGCGCTACAAGGGGGGCGTCATGAATCTCTCCGTCCTCGAACCCGGTCTTCTCCTGCCCGCCTTCGCCGCCGGCCTGCTGGTGCTGGCCAGCCATGTGCCGCTGGGGCAGGCGGTGCTGAAGCGCGGCATCGTCTTTCTCGATCTTGCCATCGCCCAGATCGCCGGACTCGGCGTGGTGTTGGCGCACAGCCTGGGTGGTGAAGACCTGCCCTGGCTCACCCAGATCGGCGCGGTCACGGCGGCGCTGCTCGGCGCCCTGTTCCTGCATCGCATGGAAAGGCGCGCAGTGGGACACCCAAGTTCGCGCCAGGAAGCGATCATCGGCGTCACCTTCGTCTCCGCCGCCTGTCTCGCGCTGATCCTGATGAGCCACGATCCGCATGGCGCGGAACACTTGCGCGAATTGCTGGTGGGCCAGATCCTCTGGACGACCTGGAGCGGCCTCGCCCCCCTGGCCGTGGTCACGGCGTTGGTGCTGGCCACCTGGTTCGGTTTGCGCTGGAAGGACTCGTCCCTCGGCTTTTATCTGCTGTTCGCCGTCACCATCACCGTCTCGGTGCAGGTGGTGGGCATCTACCTGGTGTTCGCCAGCCTGATCGTGCCGGCGCTGGCCAGCGGCGAACGCCTCGCGCGCGGCCTGGCCATCGGCACGGCTGGGTATGCTCTCGGCCTGATCGCCTCCGGCCTGTTCGACCTGCCCTCGGGCGCGGCCATCGTGCTGGCCTTGGTGGGCGTTTCCGGATTGGTTGCCCTGTTTAAGCGAGAGACGCACGCATAAACTCCTCCTCGCCTAGCCGCTGGCGCCCGCCAAACCGGGCGGCGCCGACCCCCGCCAACGCGGTGGGAGCGGGCAGGCCCGCTCCTACGGCAGCAGCGCCGCCACCTGCTTCGCCAACTCCGCGCGGTGGGCGGTCTCTCCACCGGTCAGGGCGAAACCGTTGAGGCCACCGGCCTCAGTCCGATGCAGGGCACGAATGCCGCCCTCCGTGCATTCCACCCGCCAGCCGCCCACCGCGTTGGGCGCGGGTGGCAGCACGGCGACCGGGCAGGCGCTGGTCTTCACCACCACCGGCATGGCGGGATAGTGGACTTGCGTTTCTTCGCCGGCCAGGATCGCGGCCAGCGCGCGGGCCTGGATCAACAAGGGCTGCACGAAGGGTAGAACGTGGCCCTCGACCTCGGCGCAATCGCCGATTGCATAGATGTCCACCACCCCGGTTTCCAGTTTCCGGTTCACCACGATGCCGCGATTCACCGGGATGCCAGCCGCGCCCGCCAGTTGTGTGCGCGAGCGCAGGCCGATGGCGGAGAGCACCAGATCGGCTCGCACCTGGCTGCCGTCGTCCAGGGTAAGGCGATAGCCTCCGTCGTGGCGCGCCACTTGTCTGGCCGCGCGGCCGAAGCGCCAGGCCACCCCCTGGTTTTCCAGGGCCCGCGCCAGCGCCCCGCCGGCCTCCTCCGGAACCAGGCGTTCCAGCGGCCAGGGGCCGCGATGAACGACCGTCGCGGCATGTCCACTGGCCGTCAGATCATGGGCGAACTCGCAGCCGATCAGGCCGCCGCCGAGGATGGCGATATGGTGTTTGCCGACCAGCGCGGCGCGGAAACGGGTGTAGTCGTCGAGATCGTTGACGCTGAACACCTCTCCGGCCGCGTCGCCGCCCAGGCCGTGCGGGATGGGGTCGGCGCCGAGGGCGAGGATCAGGCGGCCGTAGGCCATTTCGCCGAATTCGGCCAGCACCCGCTTGTTGGCGGGGTCGATGGCGCCGACCCGGGTGTGGGTGAGGATGCGCGCATTGAACTTCGCCGCCGCCTGTTCCGCCGTTTCCGCAGCCAGTTGCGCAGGGGCGCGGCCCTGGCTCAGGGCATTGGAAAGATTCGGCTTGCTGTAGACCCGGCCATCGTCGGCGGTGATGAGCGTGACCGGCGTTTCGCCATCGCGCTTGCGGAATTCGCGCAGCAGGCCGTAACCGGCGAGGCCGCCGCCGAGGATGACGAGGGGGGGCATGGTGGGTTCCTGTGCTTAGGCACCCTCTCCCCGAGGGAGAGGGCTGGGGTTACCGAAGGGTAGGGGCTTTATCAGAGGGGGAGACGACGGCTATAGCGTTTCCTCCTGATCCGTCGCCACCTCCCCCCGTGGGGGCGGTTCAGATTTCGCGCATCTCGAAATCGGCCTTGGCGACGCCGCAGTCCGGGCAGGCCCAGTTTTCCGGCACGTCGGCCCAGCGGGTGCCGGCGGCGATGCCGTGTTCCGGGTCGCCATTGCTTTCGTCGTAGACAAATCCACACACGATACATTCGTAGGTTTTCATGATATTTCCTTTCAGTTCAATGAGTTGACAAGTTCAGGCGGTGATCCGGGCAAGTTGTTCCCGATAGTGCCTGGCGTGCTTCTCTTCCACCCCGGCCAGCGCGGCGAAGCGTTTTGCGGCCTTGACCAGCACGGCCTGGAACCGCGCCGCGTGTTCCTTCGATTCGGCGATCTGCTGATCCATCTCGGCGACGGCGGCGTGGTTGCCTTCTTCCATCGCCTCGTGGCGGAACCTGGGATACATCTCGGTGTATTCGTGGGTCTCGCCCTCGATGGCGTACTGGAGGCACTTTTCCGGGGTCATGGTCTCGCCGGAAAACAACAGTTCGGCGTGGCCGAAGGCGTGTTGCACTTCCTGCGCGGCGGTTTCCTCGAACACGCGGGCGCTGGCTTCGTCACCGGCGGCGCGGCATTGCCTGGCGAACCACCTGTATTTGATATGGGCCATCGACTCGCCGGCAAAGGCGGCTTCGAGGTTCTGGATGGTGGGGGATAGTCTGTTTTCCATTGCGTCTCTCCTGGGGGTTGAAGGCTGTGCGCTGAACACGGAAACCATGCTACGGAGAAAAAATTGATCCATCCAATGGATAGTTATGATTTAGTCAATCTATAAAATAGATTACACAACATCCACACCGAAGCGACATGCACCCGTCGTGGCGTTGGCGTGCGCGCCGGCGTTCCCGAAACAGCCGGCTGGAAGCCGGCGCTACAGCGGGGATACGCCAGTGTTATTTTCAACCTAGAAACGTGCTTCGGCGGCGTGCCGATTACTTCGCCAACTTTCATGTCTCGATGGGCGCCCCTGATGATGAAACAACACGGCAGGAGGGCCGCTTGCGACCCGCGATTTGTGGAACCGTTCGGCCAAATCCGGCGTTCCACCTTCGCGCCCGCCGTCCCTTCGGGACAGCAAGCCGGCGCCGCAAGGGCGGGTCAGAACAAGGGGTTGTCGCCTTCCTGCCAGGTCCAGCCGGATTTCTTTGGTTTGGCGACGGGCGGCGGAGGCGGCGCGCGGGGCGGGGGTGGCGGATCCGGCTTGTCCATTTGCGGCGGCGGCGGGGCGGGTGGTGGTTCCGCGTGTTCCGGCTCGGGTTTGGCCACGGCTTTTTGCGCAGGTTTTTGCGCGGGCCTGGCGGGAGCCGGTTTGCTCATGGCCGGTTTGCTGGACGGCGCCGGTTTGGCGGCAATTGGCGCAGCCTGAACCGGCGCCGCTGGCGGGGTTTCCGGCGGCGGCAGGGCTTCCGCCTTGGGCGGTGCGCCGCTGGGCGCGGCCTCTTCGCCATCGAAGGCCAGCACGAGTTCCCGCCAGGTCGCTTCCGGCCTTTCATTGCCCAGCACCAGGCCGCGCAGGGCGGGTTCCATGTCTTTCAATATCTGCACGGCGATGGCGCTGGTGAAGTGGTAGTTCGCCGCCGCCTCGCCCGGCACGAAGACCGTCATCACCCCGAAGAATCGCGGGCCGAGATAGAAGGCGAAGGTGGCGGTGCGGTTCATGACCTTGGATTCCAGCACCTGGCCGCGCGCGGAATAGACTTCGAGGCGGTGGTCGCCGGTTCCGGTCTTGCCGCCGATCGGCAGGAAGCTGCCGTCGTCCAGCTTGAAGCTGCCACGCAATCGGCGCGCGGTGCCCTCCTGCACCACATTGGCCAGCGCCTGTTTCACCACGCTCGCCACTTCCTCCGGGAAAATCCGTTGCGCGGCGGGCCGCTTGCGCCTGAGGAGGGTGTGGTAAGGCGTCCCGGCCGCGAATTCGATACGAGTGAGCGTGACCGGCGGTAGTTTTTCGCCATCGTTGGCGATCACGCCCATCAATTCGGCCAGCGCGGCGGGACGGTCGGCGGAGGAGCCGATGGCGGTGGCATACGACGGCACCAGGCTGCCGAAGGGGTAACCCAGGCGGCGCCAGCGCTTGTGGATTTCCTGGAAGGCTTCGATTTCCAGCAGGGAGAGGATGCGGATGTCCTGCGCGTTCTTGTGGCTGGTGTTGATCAGCCAATCGTAGACCTCCACCCGTTCTTCGCCGCTGGCCTTGACGATCTCGCTCCAGGTGGCGCCGGAGTGCGCGCGCAGGTAGGCCACCAGCCAGAGTTCCAGGGGATGGATCTGGGTGATGTAGCCCCGGTCGGCAAGGTTGAATTTGTCCGGCCCATAGGTTTCATACAGATACTGGTAGTCGCTCTCGTCGAGACTGGCGGGGTTGTTGAGGCGGCTTTTCAGCAACTCGGTGAAGGCGGCGATGTCGGCCTTCGGTTCCAGATAGCGGTAAACGGCGGCGAGGCGCTTGGGGTTGGCGGTGAGGTGGTTGAGCAGGGCGGCGGTCGCGTCGTCCGGCGTCAAGCCCTTGTATTTCTTGTTGAAGCGGGCCAGATACGATTTGCCTTCCTTGTCGGCAAACAGCTTCAGGTAGTCCTCGCGCCGGGGGTCGTCCGGGTCGGCCAGGATTTGCGCGGCGCCGTTCGGGTCGCGGTACATGAAGTGGCGCACCAGATCGCGCATCAGGCGGATGAACGGCAGGTTCACGGAATTGCGCGTGGCTTCCCACAAATCCATGACCTTGTGGTTGTCGTCGTTGTGGAAGTTGGAAAAGCGGTGTACCCCGCCGCCGGTGTAGAAGGCTTCCGCCGGGTTGGCGGAATATTTCCGCGCCATCGCCGCTTCCAGCATGGGTGTGAGGGATTTGTCCGTGGCGCGCGACAGGTAGTCACGCACCCACTGCATGAGCTGATCCTTGTCGGAGATCTTCAGCTTGAGCAGATCGGCGCGCGAAGTGTCGCCGTATTGATCGTGCAGTTCGGTAATCAGGTGCAGGTAGGTGATGAGGGTACGCAGCTTGGCCGAGGAGCCCATGTCCAGCTTGGCGCCCTTGTTGATGTCGAACGGCTGGTTCAGGTTGTCGGCCTGCACCCGCAGCAGCGCGCCGTCCTCGGTGTTTTCGTAGAGGGTGAAGCTGTAGATCGGCTTGGTCAGATCGTTTTCCGGGGACAGCAGGTAGTGCCCATAAAGGCCGGCGGCTTCCACCACCACCGGGTCGGACAGGCGGCGCAGGAAATCCGAAACCGTGCGCTGGGTGGCGGCATGCAGGGTGGCGTTGGCCTTGAGATCAAGGCGGTCGAGGTCATAGAGGCGTGGCACCCCCAGATTTCCCGCGAGCTCCACGCGCAGGGTGCTGGCCGCCTTGTTCTCGGCGAAGCCGCCACTCGCCGGCTTTTTGCCGTTGCCGGTCTGGAAGGTGATCTTTTCGCGCAGCGCCAGGTCGCGGAATGCCGGCGTGATGACGTGGGCAGCCGTCAGCAATCGGAGATGCGTATCCGCGTAAGCGTTCAGGCTCTTGCGTCCGGACAACAGGTGATAAGAGGGTTTGCGCTGCGAGATCAGCAGGCCCAGCACATGTTTGTAGGCGCGCGCCTCCTCCGGGGTGTTGCGCGGCCGCATCAACAATTGGTTGACCTTGGCGAAATCGAGCCCGAACCAGCCCTCCAGGCCCTCGCCGATGCCGTTGATCTCGCCGAATCCGGGCGCGGCGGACAACGGCACGGTATTGAGGTAATCCAGCACGATGCGGCGCCGGCTGGCGCGGGTATCCTCGCCGTCCAGGTAGGCGCGCAGCGAGGCGGAAGCCATCTGGGTGAGCTTGTCGCTCGCGGTCATGGTGAGGCCGTCGGGCGAATGGCGGTATTTCTCGATCTGCGTGGCCAGGGTGGAGCCACCCGGCACATTGCGCGACGGATCCACGGTCTGGATGGCTTTTTCCAGCACGGCCTGGGCGAGGCGATCCCATTCCACGGCGGGATTGCGTTCCGGATGGTTGGGGTCGAGCAGCTCGCGGTTTTCGATGAACAACAGCGTGTTGGCGATCAGCGGCGGCACCGCGTTGAAATCCGCATAGGCATAGCGCGGGAAACGCGCCTCATGCAAGGGCTTGTTGCTGCAATCGAGCAAGGTGAGGCCGGTGACCGATTTTTCCTTGTAGGGCAGGTACAGGCCGTAATCGAGGACGTGCGCCATGTCCGGAGAAATGCGCGCCTGCTCGGTGACCTCGAACCCCTGTGCTTTCAGTTTGCGCACAAACTCCGGCAACTCGGTATAGCCGTTGCGGATGTTGTAGGGGCCGAACTTCGGCACGCGCAACGCGGGGTTGTCGCCGGCTTCGATCTGGAACGACAGCCGCTTGCCATACCCCGCCAGCAGCATGGCCTGGAACGGCGAGGCGATCATTTCGTAGGCGGCGATCACCGCGCCGATGATGATCAGGAACACGATCAACATCGCGATCTGGAAGCGGCGAATCTTGCGCTTCAACGGGTCGGGCGGCAGCGCGCGCGGCGGCGGCGCGGGGGGCGCTGCCTCGGGCAATTCGGCGTCAGGCGGCATGGCTCAGGCCGGAAATTCGGCCAGCCAGTCGCGCGGGCGCAGGAAGTCACTGGTCAGGCGCGCCTCCGGGCTGCCCGGCTCGGGTTTCCAGTCGTAGCGCCATTTCACGATGGGCGGCATGGACATCAGGATGGATTCGGTACGGCCTCCGGATTGCAGGCCGAACAGGGTGCCGCGGTCGAACACCAGGTTGAATTCGACATAACGGCCGCGCCGATAGGCCTGAAAATCCCGTTCGCGCTCGCCGTAGGGCAGGTCGCCACGACGTTCGACGATGGGCAGCCAGGCCGCCAGGAAATGGTCGCCGACGCTTTCGGTGAGGTTGAAACAGTGCTCGAACGCCTCGGCGCCGAGCGCCGAGGCGTTCCCCTCACCCCCTGCCCCTCTGATGAAACCCCTATCCTTCGGTATCCCAGAGGGAGAGGGGAGAGAGCATAGGTCGTCGAAAAAGATGCCGCCGATGCCGCGCGGTTCGTTGCGGTGCTTGAGGAAGAAGTACTCGTCGCACCACTGCTTGAAGCGTGGGTGGTAAGCGGCGTCGAACGGGTCGAGCGAACGCTTGCACATGGCGTGGAAATGAACCGCGTCCTCCTCGAAGCCGTAATAAGGCGTCAGATCCATGCCGCCGCCGAACCACCACACCGGTTCCTCGCCCGGCTTCTCCGCGACGAAGAAGCGCACGTTCATGTGCGTGGTGGGCACATAGGGATTGCGCGGGTGCATCACCAGCGACACGCCCATCGCCTCCCAACGGCGGCCGGCCAGTTCCGGGCGGTGGGCGCTGGCGGACGGCGGCAACTTGTCGCCGGTCACATGCGAGAAGTTGACGCCGCCACGCTCCAGAAAATCACCCTCCTCGATCAGCCGGGTGATGCCGCCACCGCCGCCCGGACGCTCCCAGGCATCACGCCGGAAGGGATGGCCGTCGATCTGCTCCATGCGTTCGACGATGAGTTCCTGCAATTCCAGGAGGAATTCCTTGACCGGCTGCGTATTCATGATGGTGTTTCCCGTAGGAGCGGGCTTGCCCGCGATACAACGGTGGCTATCGCGGGCAGGCCCGCTCCCACGCTACGGCCAACCGCAGAATTCAGGGTCAAACCTTGTAACCCACGTGCAGCGCGACCACACCCACCGTGAGATTGAAGAAATCCACGCGCTGGAAACCGACCGATTCCATCATGCCTTTCAGGGTTTCCTGATCCGGGTGCATGCGGATGGACTCGGCCAGGTAGCGGTAGCTTTCCGCGTCCTTGGTCACCAGATCGCCCAGGCGCGGCAGGATCTGGAAGGAATAGGTGTCGTAGAGCGGCGCCAACGGTTTCCACACCTTGGAGAACTCCAGCACCATCAGCTTGCCGCCCGGCTTCAGCACCCGCCGCATCTCGGCCAGGGCGTCTTCCTTGTGGGTCATGTTGCGCAGACCGAAGGCCACCGTGACCAGGTCGAAATAGTCGCTGGGGAACGGCAGTTTCTCGGCGTCGCACTGCGCCACCGGCAACATCAGCCCTTCGTCCATCATACGGTCGCGGCCCACACCCAGCATGGAGCCGTTGATGTCGGTCAGCCACACTTCGCCGGTCGGGCCGGCGTCCTTCGCCAACAGGCGGGAGATGTCGCCGGTGCCGCCGGCGATGTCGAGAATCCTGGCGCCAGGGCGCACCCGCGCATGCAGGGAGAGGAAACGTTTCCAGAGGCGGTGCAGCCCCAGGGACATGAGGTCGTTCATCACGTCGTAGCGCTGCGCCACGGAGTGGAACACCTCGGCGACCTTGGCGGCTTTTTCTTCTTCCGCGACGGTCTTGAAGCCGAAATGGGTCTGCTTGTCGGTCATGTGCGTGAGGGGTCGGGCGCGAGGCGTGAGGCGGTCGGGTTGCCGACACGCCGCCCGCCCAGACGCGGGTTAGTGGGGGCGAAAACCTTCGGGGGCGCCGACGCCCTCGCCGAAGAAATACTTTTCCGCCTGTTCCATCAGGTACTTGCGATGCTGGGCATCGGCCAGGTTGAGGCGGTTCTCGTTAATAATCATGGTTTGAAGCCTGATCCAGCCTTGCCAGGCTTCCTTGGACACGTTCTCGAACACGCGCTTGCCCAGTTCGCCGGGCAGCATCGGGAAATCCATGCCTTCGGCCTCGCGACCGAGTTTTACACACTGCACCATACGAGCCATTTGTTTCTCCGGAATCCAGTTCAATCCGGCGGATGGTAGCCCAACGGGATAAGGGGCGTCACCCGGCGGAAGGGGTAGCCAGCTGTTTCTCGATGCGGCGGGCGAATACCCGCATCTCCTTCGCCGCCTGCAAATCCCCCTTCTCCTCGGCTGCGGCGATGCCGCGCCGATAGGTTTCCAGCGCTTCGGGCAACGCGCCCGAATCGGTGAGCGCCCTGCCCAGCAATTTCCAGGCGGCGGAATGGCGCGGGTCGAACGCCAGCGCGGCTTGCAGGTGGATACGGGCGCCGGCGTAGTCGCCCAGCTTGAAATATTCGTTGCCCAGCGAATAGCGCAGCAGGAGATTGTCCTTGCCGGCGGCCAGCATTTTTTCAAAGTTTTCCAGAACGCTCATGGCGGCCTCCTCATGTAGCGCCGGCGACTCGCCGGCGTCTTTCAAACAGCCGGCGAGTCGCCGGCGCTACGAATGCTCAACCCGCATACCCCAGCCTGGCCGAAATCCGCCGCGCCGCTTCCTGAACCAGCGGCACCCAATCCATTTTCCGCCGTTCCATCGGCGCCGAGACGGACAGGCCGGCCACCGCCGTACCCGTGGCGTCGCGCACCAGGGCGCCGATGCAGCCGACGCCGAGTTCCGCCTCCTCGTCGTCCAGCGCATAGCCGCGCGCCGTGCTGATGCCGATGTCTTCCAGCAACGGCTTGACCTCATGGCGGGTATTGGCGGTGTAGGCGGGCAGGCGGGTGCGGCGGGCGTAGTCGCGCGTGGCGGCGGCGCCGACTTCGCCCAGCATGAGTTTGCCGACGGCGGTGACATGCAGCGGCGCGCGACTGCCGATGAGCTGCTCCACCCGCATCATGCGGTTGGGCGTGACCCGCTCCACGTAGACCATCTCGTCACCCTGGCGCACGGTGAGATTCACCGTCTCGCCGACCTGATCGCGCAGCCATTCCATCTCCGCCCGCGCCTCCGCGCGCACGTCCAGCCCCACCCGCACTTTCGCCGCCAGTTGCAGCAGGCGCGGGCCGAGCAGATAGAGGCCGGTTTCATCGCGGGCGACAAAGCCGTGCCGGCTCAACGAGGCCAGGATGCGAAAGGCGGTGGACGGGTGCAGGCCGGTTTCCGCCGCGAGAAATTTCAGGGAAGCGCCGGCCTCCCGCGCGGCCAGCGCGTCGAGCAGGGCGGCAAGGCGGTCGATGACCTGGATGGGCGAGGTTTTGTCTTCGTTCATGTTTCGCATTATGAAACGTAATCTGCATTGTGAAAAGTTGATTGTTTCTGTAGAGTATTTCCCATCGCAATCGAAACCCCAGGAACCCGCCATGAATGCCGCCACCCATCCCGCCGCTCAGTTTTCAACACTCGCCCCCGAATTCTGCGAGGGCATCCAGTATTACGCGCCGTCCTGGCCGGGCTTTGCCGAGTATGGCGCGCGACCGGCCATCGCCGCTGGCGCGCGCGCCATCGCCAGCGCCAATTCCCCCGCCGCCGCCTACCAGACCCTGCTGGCCGCCGACGCCCTGCGCTACCTGACCCTGCAGATCTGCGGCGCCAAGGCTTCCGGGCATCCCGGTGGTTTCGCCTCCAGCGCCGAGGCTTATGCCGCGCTGGTGATGCTGGGCCATACCAACATCGTCACCGAGGTGGGCCACCACGCGCCCGGCTTCTACTCCGCCATGTTCCTCGACCGCTCCCTGGAAGAGATGGGCATCCGCACCGTCCAGGAGATGCGCGACCGCTTCCGCGAAAAGCACGGCCTGCTCGGCCATCTCTCCGGCGCCATTCCCGGCCTGCTCGCCCCCGCCGGCCCGCTCGGCCAGGGCCAGCATTTCGCGATGGCGGGCGCCCTGCTGCATCCCGGCACCCTGTTCCCGGTGACCATCGGCGACGGCGGCATGGGCGAGCCTTATGTGCTGAACTCCATGATGCACTTCAACACCGCCTATCCCGAGGTGACCAACTACCTGCCGGTGCTGATCTGGAACGGCTACAGCCAGGAACATCATTCCATGTGCACCACCTGGAGCAATGCCGAGATGACGGCCTACTGGAAAGGCCACGGCTTTGAAAACGTGTTCCTGGTCGACGCCAGGAATTTCGATGACCAGGATCAGGCCGGCGCCTACGTGGACAGCAGCCAGTTTTCCTTCGATCGCCGCCAGGCCTTTGCCGCCGCCGTGCTCGCCGCCGCCGACAGCGCCGCCAGGAGTGCCCTCGGGATTGGCAACGCCGGTGGCCGCCGCACAGTGATGATCCTCAAGCAATTGAAGGGCGCGGGCGTGCACAAGCTGGGCGCCAAGGCGCACAACCTGTATCCGGCCGACACGCTCGACGCCGAGCACATCGTCGCCGGCCTGCAACGCCGCGCGCTGTCGCCGGAAGCCTGGCAAACCGTGCGCGACAACTTCAGCCGCGCCGGTGGCGGCCCCGCCGCCAAGACCGCCGTGACCGAACACGTGCTGGACATCGTTCCCCTGCCCAGGCTGCCGATCCAGGAGTTCAAGCCGGGTGAGAAGCAGGTACCCGCCACCGCCTTCGGCGCCCTGGTGGCCGCCGTCGGCCAGGCCGACCCGCGTTTTGTGGTCAGCAACGCGGACGGCAACGAGGCCAGCGCGATGGCGAACATCAACGTCGCCCTGAAGATTCGCCATCCGGTGGAAGACGGCCTCTATCACCAGGGCCCCAACGGACAGGTGTATGAACCCCTGAACGAGGACGCCTGCGCCGGCCTGACCGCCGCGCTCGCGCTGTTCGGTTCGCGCTCGATCTGGTTGTCTTACGAAAGCTTCGCCATCAACGGCTGGCCGATCGTGCAGACCGTGGCGCAGGCGATGGCCGAACTGCGCCGCAAGACCCCGTCCTGCATCTGCATGTTCACCGCCGGCGCGCTGGAACAGGGCCGCAACGGCTGGACCCACCAGCGCCCGGAGATCGAGAACTACTTCGCCGCGCAGATGAGGAACGGCAACGTCTACCCGCTGTTCCCCTGTGACGCCAACCAGATCCAGGCCGCCTACGACTGGGCGTTGGGCACGTACAACAAGGGCATCGCGATCATCGCCTCGAAGTCGCCGCTGCCGGTGTACACCACCCTGGAGCAGGCGCGGGAAGGGATCGAACGCGGCGCGGTGACGCTCCATGAAAGCGAGGGAGGAATAAGCGGCGGCGGCAAGACCGTGGTGTTCGCGGTCACCGGCGACATGGTTCTGCTGCCGGTATTCGAGGCCAGGGACAAACTGGAAGCCGCCGGCCACAAGGTGCGCATCGTCAGCGCAGCCAACCCGCGCCGCCTGTACCGGCCCACCGACGTGGCCTGGGACACGGTATCCGAACCGGACAACGCCTTCATGGACGACGGCCATTTCAACGCCCTGTTCGACGGCGATGTCCTGATCGGCGTCAGCGGCGGCCCGTCCGGCCCGCTGGAACCGATCCTGCTGCGCACCCGCGCGCCGAAACGCGATGTGATGGCCTGGAAGCGTGGCGAAACCACCGCCTCCGCCGGCGAGATCATGGCCTTCAACGGCCTCACCGCCGAGGCGATGGCAGCGCGGGCGATCGCGCTGCTCGGCTGATACCGGCTGCGCCCTGTAGCGCCGGCGTCTCGCCGGCCAGTCCTTCTAATCACGCGAACGGGCCGGCGAGCCCTAGAGGATACCGTCCCTGCGGGACATAACGCCGGCGCTACATAACTTCGGCGCGGCCGATTGCCCGGAAACACATAAAGACCCCATGACCCCCACCAAAATCATCGTTCTCGACGACGACCCGACCGGCTCGCAGACGGTGCATTCCTGCAAGCTGCTGACTCGCTGGGATGTGTCCACCTTGCGGGAAGCGCTGCTCGACACGTCGCCGCTGTTCTTCGTCCTGACCAATACGCGCGGCATGGACGCGGCGCGCGCCGCCAGCGTCACCCGCGCGGTCTGCCACAACCTGAAACTGGCACTGGAAGGATTGGCGATCAACCCGATCTTCGTCAGCCGTTCCGACTCCACCCTGCGCGGCCACTACCCGGTGGAAACCGATGTGATGGCGGAGGAACTAGGTGGATTCGATGCGCACTTCCTCACGCCGGCCTTCTTCGAGGGTGGCCGCTTCACCCGCGACAGCATTCATTATCTGGTCGTCGAAGGCACACCGACCCCGGTGCACGAAACCGAATTCGCGCGCGATTCGGTGTTCGGCTACCGCCACAGCTATCTGCCCGATTACGTGGAGGAAAAGACCGCCGGCCGGATCAAGGCGGACGAGGTCGAACGCTTCCTGCTCGCCGACGTGCGCGGTGATGTCTCGGGACGACTGCTGGCTTTGAGTGGCAACCGCTGTTGCGTGGTCGATGCCGAAACCCAGGCCGACCTGAACCATTTCGCCGATCAACTGCAAGCCGCCGCCGCCCAAGGCAAGCGCTTCCTGTTCCGTTCCGCCGCCAGCCTGCTCACCGCCCTGGCCAAGTTGCCGCCGCAGCCGGTGGCGGCCGAGTCGATGCGCGATTACGTGCGCGATGGCAAGGTTGGCAAATGCGCGGGCGCGGTGATCGTCGGCTCGCATGTCAAGAAGACCACGGCGCAACTGGAAAAGCTGTTGGCGGAGCCCAACGTGCTCGCCATCGAAGTGGAGGTGGATCGCCTCGCGGGCGAGCGCGCCGAACTGCTGCGAAGTGTGCTGGAGCAGGCCGGGTTGAGCCATGCGGCGGGCGCGACCGCAGTGATCTACACCAGCCGCAGCGAGCGCCGGTTTCCCGATCAGGCCGCGCGCCTGGCCTTTGGCGAGACGGTCTCGGCCTTCCTGATGGACGTGGCGCGCGGCCTGCCGGCCACCCTGGGTTTTCTTGTCGGCAAGGGCGGCATCACTTCCAACGACTTGCTCTCCGACGGCCTCGCCCTGCGCGCCGCGACCGTGCTCGGGCAGATTCTCCCCGGTTGCTCGGTGGTGCGCTGTCCCGCCGACCACCCGCGCTACCCCGACCTGCCGGTGGTGATCTTCCCCGGCAACGTCGGCGACGATGCGGCGCTGGCGACGGTGGTACGGCGGCTTTCGGCATAATCCGCCGGATGAACCACGGTCTCCACACCGCCCTGCGCGCCGCCCTTCCCACTCACGCCCTGCTGGTCGAGGCCGAGGCGCTACGCCCTTACGAGTGCGACGGCCTCTCGGCCTATCGGCAAGTGCCCCTGGCGGTCTGTTTGCCGGAGACGCTGGATCAGGCGCGGGCGGTGTTGCGGATATGCGGCGAGCACCGGGTTCCCGTGGTCGCGCGCGGCGCCGGCACCGGGCTGTCGGGCGGCGCCCTGCCTATCGCCTCCGGCGTGGTGCTGTCGCTGGCGCGCTTCAACCGCATCCTGGCCATCGACCCGGACAACCGCCTGGCGCGGGTGCAGCCCGGAGTGCGCAACCTGGCCATTTCCGAAGCCGCCGCGCCTTACGGCCTCTACTACGCGCCCGACCCCTCCTCGCAGATCGCCTGTTCCATCGGCGGCAACGTGGCGGAAAACTCGGGCGGCGTGCATTGCCTGAAATACGGGCTCACCGTGCATAACGTATTGGCGCTGAAGGTGCTGACGATGGATGGCGAGTTGCTGGAGATGGGCGGGTGTGGCAAACCCGGCGCCCTGGACAGCCCCGGCTACGACCTGCTGGCCTTGCTGACCGGTTCGGAAGGGCTGTTGGGCATCGTCGTCGAGGTCACCGTGAAACTGCTGGTGAAGCCGGAACGCGCCCAGGTGGTGCTGGCGGCGTTCGACTCGGTGGAAACGGCGGGTACCGCAGTGGCGGCAATCATCGGCACCGGCATCCTGCCCGCCGGCCTGGAGATGATGGACAACCTGTCCATCCGCGCCGCCGAGGACTTCGTCCATGCCGGCTACCCGGTGGACGCCGCCGCCATCCTGTTGTGCGAACTCGACGGCGCCAACGCCGAAGTCTCGGAACAGATCATGGCGGCGCGCGAAGTGCTGTTCGCCGCCGGCGCCACGGAAGTACGCACGGCGGAAGACGAAGCGCAGCGCATGAAATTCTGGGCCGGGCGCAAGGGCGCCTTCCCGGCGGTCGGCCGCATCAGCCCGGATTACTACTGCATGGACGGCACCATTCCACGCCGGCACCTGGCCCGTGTGCTGCGGCGCATCGGCGAACTCTCCACGCAATATGGCCTGCGCGTCGCCAACGTGTTCCACGCCGGCGACGGCAACCTGCATCCCCTCATCCTGTTCGACGCCAATCAGCCCGGCGAAATGAAGAAGGCCGAGGATTTCGGCAGCGACATCCTGAGGCTGTGCGTGGAAGTGGGCGGCACGGTCACCGGCGAACATGGCATCGGCGTGGAAAAACTCGACGCCAGTTGCAGCCAGTTCAGCGCAGAGGAACTCACCCAGTTCCATGCGGTGAAAGCCGCCTTCGACCCCGCCGGCCTGCTCAACCCCGGCAAGGCCGTACCCACCCTGCACCGCTGCGCCGAGATGGGACGCATGCACGTGCAAGGCGGCAAATTGCCGTTTCCGGAATTGCCGAGGTTCTGATGGACAGGACGACCTGTAGCGCCGGCGCCCCCGCCGGCGTCTTTTCCGCAACAGCCGCGCTACGGTGAGTCCCGTGGAAACCGAACTGATTGAGCGCGTCCAACGAGCCATCGCCTCCCGCACCCCACTGTGCATCCAGGCCGGCGGCGGCAAGGCCTTTTACGGCCGCGCCTGCCGGGGCGAGCCGCTGGAAGTCTCCGGCCATCGCGGCGACATTCGCTACGAACCCTCGGAACTGGTGCTGACCGCCCGCGCCGGGACGCCGCTGGCGGAAATCGAGGCGCTGCTGGCCGCGAACAACCAGATGCTGCCGTTCGAGCCGCCGCATTTCTCCCCCCATGCCACCCTCGGCGGCATGGTCGCCGCCGGCCTCTCCGGCCCGCGCCGGCCCTGGGGCGGTTCGGTGCGCGACGCGGTGCTGGGCGTGAAACTGCTCAACGGCCGTGGCGAAGTCCTGCGCCTGGGCGGCCAGGTGATGAAGAACGTCGCCGGCTACGACCTCTCCCGTCTGATGGTGGGCGCGCTGGGCACGCTGGGCGTGTTGCTGGAGGTGTCGGTCAAGGTGCTGCCGCGCCCGGCGGAGGAAATCACGCTGGCGTTCGAGATGGATGCCACCCACGCCGCCGCATGCCTGATCGAGTGGGGGCGGCGGCCGCTGCCGTTGTCCGCCACGCTGTTTCACGATGGCCGCCTGCTTGTGCGCCTGTCCGGCAGCGCCCAGGGGGTGCGCGCGGCGCGCGCGGCAATGGGCGGTGAAGAAACCGATCACGCGATCTGGGCCGGGGCGCGCGAACAAACCCTGCCGTTCTTCCAGACCGGGGCGCCGCTCTGGCGCGTCTCCCTGCCCGCCGCCGCGCCGGCTTTGCCGGGCGAGGGGTTGAGTGAATGGGGCGGTGCCCTGCGCTGGATCGCATCCGACCAACCCGCGGCGACCATCCGCCACCAGGCCGCCGCCGTGGGTGGCCACGCCACCCTGTTCCGAGGCCACGATGGCCACGGCGAGGTGTTCCACCCCCTGCCCCCGGCGCTGCTGGCGCTGCACCGTCGTGTGAAACAGGCGTTCGACCCACACGGCATTTTCAATCCCGGCCGCCTGTACCAAGGGCTTTGATGCAAACCAATCTCGCCGATTTCATTCGCGCCACGCCGCAAGGCCGGGAAGCCGAAGCCATCCTGCGCAGTTGCGTGCATTGCGGCTTCTGCAACGCCACCTGCCCCACTTATCAACTCCTCGGCGACGAACTCGACGGCCCGCGCGGCCGCATCTACCTGATGAAGCAGATGCTGGAAGGGCAGCCGGTGACGGCGCTGACGCGCGGCCATCTGGATCGCTGCCTGATCTGCCGCAACTGCGAAACCACCTGCCCCTCCGGGGTGCAATATGGCCGCCTCATCGACATCGGCCGCGAGGTGGTGGAAAAACTGAGCCCGCGTCCGCTGGGCGAACAGGTGTTGCGCATGGGACTGCGCCGCACCCTGGCTTCACCGGCCCTGTTCAGCACCTTGTTGAAGGTGGGGCGCGGCGTGCGTTGGGCGTTGCCGGTGGGGCTGCGCGCACACCTGCCCAACGTAGGTCAGGTTGCGGCTTTATCGCTATCTGACGCGGTGGTGTCAGGCAGCCTTCAGCAACCTGGCCTACGAACAGCCTCGCGCGTCATGCTGGTGCTCGAAGGCTGTGTGCAACCCGCTCTCGCCCCGGAAACCAACCTCGCCGCCGCACGCGTCCTGGCCCATCTCGGCATCCAACTCATCGCCGCCCCCGAAGCCGGCTGCTGCGGTGCCCTCTCCCAGCATCTGGCGGCGCCGGTAGCGGCCAGGGTCGCCATGCGCCGCAACATCGACGCCTGGTGGCCGCATGTTGAACGGGGAATCGAGGCCATCGTCATGACCGCCAGCGGCTGCGGCAGCCTGGTCAAGGAATACGGCCATCACCTGCGCGACGACCCGGCTTATGCGGAGAAGGCCGCGCGGGTCTCCAGCCTCACCCGCGATCTGGCCGAAGTGCTGGCGCGGGAAGACCTGAGCGGCTTGCGCGGCGGCCCGCCACGGCGTATCGCCTTCCATCCGCCATGCAGCCTGCAACACGGCCAGCAGGTACGCGGCGTGATCGAGGCCATCCTCGCCGGTCTCGGCCATGAACTGGTGCCGGTACAGGAGTCGCATCTCTGCTGCGGTTCCGCCGGCACCTACTCCCTGTTGCAGCCGGAACTGTCCGGTCAACTGCGCGAGCGCAAGCTGGGCCATCTGCAAGCCGGCCAACCCGACCTCATCGCCAGCGCCAACATCGGCTGCCAAAGCCATCTAGCCGCCGCCAGCGAGGTGCCGGTGGTGCACTGGATCAGTCTGCTGGAGGCATAATCCCCGCCCATAACAGGGAGGAAAAATGAAACGACCCCCACACTCGCTACGCTCGTTGCCCCCCGAGGGAGAGGTCAGCTCCTTCGGATCGGCCGCGCGGAACTGACATGGCGATCACCGATTGGCCCGAGGGCGAGCGGCCCCGGGAAAAACTCTTGCAACGCGGCGCGGCGGCCTTGTCCGACGCGGAATTGCTGGCGATCTTCCTGCGCGTGGGCGTCACCGGAAAAAGCGCGGTCGATCTGGCGCGCGACCTGCTCCGGCACTTCGGCGGCCTGACCCGCCTGTTCAACGCCGCGCAAGCCGAATTCAGCGCCTTCCCCGGCATGGGGCCGGCCAAATACGCGCAATTGCAGGCGGTACTGGAAATGTCCCGGCGCGCGCTGGGCGAGGACATGAAACGCGGCGACGCCCTCAACTCGCCGCGCGCCGTGCGCGACTACCTGCGCCTGCTGCTGGGCGGGCGCAACCATGAAGTGTTCCTGGTGGTCTTCCTCGACGCACAGAACCGCGCGCTCGCCAGCGAGGAGTTGTTTCGCGGCACGCTGACGCAAACCTCGGTCTATCCCAGGGAAATCGTCATCCGCGCCCTGCATCACAACGCGGCCGGCGTGATCCTCGCGCACAACCACCCGTCCGGTATCGCCGAACCCTCGCAGGCCGACCGCTGGCTGACCGATCAGTTGAAAACCGCGCTCGGCCTGGTCGATGTGAGGGTGATCGACCATTTCATCGTCGCCGGCGGCGAAGGTTTCTCGTTCTGCGAACACGGTTGGCTTTGACCTTGGAAAAGGTTTCGCGTATAAAGGCCGACTTTCCGTATTCGTGTAGCAGGGATAATTATCATGGCCCGTGTATGTCAGGTGACCGGCAAGAAGCCGATGGTGGGTAACAACGTCTCCCACGCCAACAACAGAACCAAGCGTCGTTTCCTCCCCAATCTGCAATCCCGCCGTTTCTGGGTGGAGAGCGAGAGCCGCTGGGTGCGTCTGCGTGTCACCAATGCCGCTCTGCGCACCATCGACAAGAATGGCATCGAATCCGTCCTGGCCGAGCTTCGCGCCAGCGGCGCGCTGTAAGGAGAACGATCATGGCTAAAGGCGGACGTGAAAAGATCAAGCTGGAGTCCACTGCGGGCACCGGCCATTTCTACACCACCACCAAGAACAAGAAGACCATGCCCGGCAAGATGGAGATCAGCAAGTTCGATCCCAAGGCGCGCAAGCATGTGGCTTACAAGGAAATCAAGCTGAAATAAGCGGTTTCCGGTTCCGCGAAAACCCCGCCCAGGCGGGGTTTTTTGTTGTCCGCGCATGCCCCGCGAAGCGATGCGCTGCTACCATTCCCGCGCGTTTTACTCGGAGAAGATCGTTCATGCCCCACTCGCCCCAGGACAGCATCGCGCCGCATCTGGCGGGCATCGCGCTGGAGCACACGAACGACGGCATCATGATTACGGATGCCGACAACCACATCATCTATGTCAACCGCGCCTTCGCCGAAGTCACCGGCTATACGCCCGAGGAAGCGATCGGCAACACCCCCCGCCTGTTGAATTCCGGCCATCATGGCGCGGCGTTCTACCAGGGCATGTGGCGCGCGTTGCGCGAACAAGGACATTGGCGGGGGGAAATCTGGGATCGCCGCAAGAATGGCGATATTTACCCGGAGCGGTTGAGCATTACCGCCGTGCCCGATGCCGAGGGCGGCATCGAGTGCTATGTGGCGGTGTTCACCGACATCCAGGCGCTGCACCGCGCGGAAGAAAAATTGCAGCGCATCACCCACTTCGACGCGCTCACCGAACTGCCCAACCGCGCCCAACTCAGCGAACGTCTGCACCAGTTGGTGGAAGCGGCGCGACGCGACAACCAGTTGCTCGGCGTCATGCTGCTCGATCTCGACGGGTTCAAGAATCTGAACGACCGCTATGGCCATGCGCTGGGCGACCGCGTGCTGGTAGCCATCGCGCAGCGCCTGAAACAGGTGGCGCGCGGCAGCGACGTGGTGGCGCGCCTGGGCGGCGACGAGTTCGCCCTGGTGCTGCGCGGCCTGCCGCACATGGACGAGGTGGAACGGGTGGCCGATCGCATTCTCGCCCTGGCCGGCGCGCCCTGCGAAATCGACGGCCAGCGCTACGAACTCACCGCCAGCCTCGGCATCACCCTGTTTCCTTTCGATGGCGCCGACCCGGACACCCTGCTGCGCCACGCCGATCAGGCCATGTACCAGGCCAAGGAAGGCGGCCGCAACCGCTACCACCTGTTTGATGCCGAGCAGGATCAGCAGGCGCAGACCCGGCGCCAATTGCTCGACCGTCTGGCGATGGCGCTCAACCACGATGAGCTGGAGTTGCATTACCAGCCCAAGGTCAACCTGCGCACCGGCCAGGTCGTCGGCATGGAAGCGCTGCTGCGCTGGCGGCATCCGGAACAGGGGCTGCTGCTGCCCGGCACCTTTCTGCCGCACGTGGAGCATCACGACCTGATCGTGGAAATCGGTGAATGGGTGGTACGCCGGGCGCTGCTCCAGATCGGCGCATGGGAACGCGAGGGCCTGGTCATATCGGTCAGCGTCAACGTGGCCGCGCGGCAACTGCTGCGAGAGGATTTCGTGGAATGCATGCGGCGTTGCCTGGACGACTTCCCGGACGTGCCGCCCGGCCGCCTGGAACTGGAAATCCTCGAATCGGCGGCGCTGGAGAACACCCGCCATGTGCGCGGCGTGATCGAAACCTGCTGGGGCGAGGGTGTGAGCTTCGCCCTGGACGATTTCGGCACCGGCTACGCTTCCCTTTCCTACCTGCGCGACATCCCCGCCGAAACGCTGAAAATCGACCAGAGCTTCGTGCGCGATGTGCTGGAAGACAGCGACGACCTGACCCTGGTGGAAGGCATCATCGGCCTGGCTACCGCCTTCCGCCGCACCGTGGTGGCCGAGGGGGTGGAAACCCCGGAACAGGGCGTTCTGTTGATGCGCCTGGGCTGCGACATCGCCCAGGGCTACGGCATCGCCCGGCCGATGCCGGCGGCGGCGATCCCCGCCTGGATCGCCGACTACCGCCCCGACCCGCAATGGGCGCTATGGGCCGACACCCACTGGGAGATGAGCGATTTCCCGCTCCTGGTGGCGCAATACGACCATATCAAATGGGTGCGCCGCATCCTGTTCTACATGGACGGCGGCACGCTGCAACTCAGCCCCGGCGAGCTATGCGACCACCGCCAGTGCCGCTTCGGCCATTGGTACTACGGCCACGGCTGGCGCCGCTACGGGCGGCTGCAGGAATTCATCGACCTGGAACCCATCCACGTCGCCGTGCACCGAATCGGCCCCGACATCGTCGAACTGCGCAAGGCCGGACAACTGGAACAGGCGCGCGAGCGGGTGCGCGAACTGCTCGCGCTGAAAGACCAGATCCTGGAAAAGCTCGCCGCCCTGCAACGCAGCGTGGCCGGAAAATCCGTCGAACCGGATTTCGCGCAAATCGGGCTGTTCTGAAGCATTGCGTCAGCCGGTGTTTGCTGGGTTCGACCGGCCCGGAACGAGCCCGCGCCAGAGAATGCGGGTGCCGACGCGGCATGGTTCCAGCAGGCCGCGCGCCTGCAAGCGGATCAGGGCCGCCTCCGTGATCGTCATCGGCTCTTCCAGGCCCGGCCAGCGTATCCACCAGCGGTGAATGCCTTCCAGGGTATCGGCGCTGGCCGGACGCGCGTTCAAATAGGCCAGCACTTGTTCCTCGACGGCGAGGATGAGATTTTCGTCCGGTGGTGGCGCGCTTTGCCTGTTTGTCATGGGCGATGGATTCGGGGATACGGGACGGAACCGCGTGGCGGGAGAGCTGGAGCGGCCGCCGATTGTAGGGTGTCGCCCCGGATTTTGCGGAGCGCCACAGTCCCTCAATCCACGTTTTGCATGGCCTGAAAATCACTGTGGCTGAGATGGTGCTTGCGCACCAGCTTGTTGAAGGCGCTGCGGTCCTGCCCCGCCAGACGCGCCGCGTGCGTGATGTTGCCGCTGGTTTGCTGGAGCAGGCGGCTGACGTAGCGGAGCTCGAATTCGGCGATGGCGTTGGCCTTCGCGGCCTTGAACGGCATGCCTTCTGCGGATTCGCCCTCGCCGCCGGACGACGACTCCGTTTCCTCTGGCAGGCGGATCCAGATTTCCTCCGGCGCGCACATGAAAAATTCGCGCTGAATGACATTCTCCAATTCCCGGATATTTCCCGGCCAGGAATATTGATACATGAATTCCAGGAAATCCGGATGCAATTGCCTTGGCGGTTGCGTGTGATATTGGTGATTCAATCTCGCGAGAAAGGCACGCGCCAATTCCAGGACATCACTATCTCTTTCACGTAATGACGGCATACGCAGGCGCAATACCGAGAGCCGATAAAACAGATCATTGCGGAAATGCCGGGACTGGGCGAGCTGTTCGAGATTGGCATTGCACGCGGCGACGATGCGTAGATTCGCCTGTTTCAGCGGGCCGCCGCCCACCGGGCGAAATGTCTTGTCCTGCAGAAAGCGCAGCAACGCGGCTTGCGCCTTGGCTGGCAGGGCATCGACCTCATCGAGAAACAGGGTGCCGCCGTCAGCCTCGCCGATCAGGCCGGCGGCCTCGCTCTTCGCGTCGGTGAAGGCGCCACGGCGGTGCCCGAACAACTCGCTTTCGACGATGTTTTCCGCCAGGGCGCCGCAATTGATCGGCACGAACGGATGCCCCGCGCGCGATCCCAGGTAATGGATGGCGCGCGCCGCCAACTCCTTGCCGGTTCCGGTTTCGCCCTCGATCAGAACCGCCGCTTCGGCCAGGGCGATGCGCCGCATCCGGTCGACGGTGCTGGTGAATCGTGGTGATGAACCGAGAAGATTCAATCGGCTCGCATCGGGATCGGTGATGGATTTCATAATGCCAATCTTCGGTACCGGGATCGCCGACGGCCGAACCTGATGGCCCAACCGTTCAAATCCAACCCGGAACCCGAACTCCTCTGGACAATTTCTGATTCGCGCTATTTGTTTGAATGAAATATTGCCGGGCCGCATTGCGGTTACGGCCGATGCAATGATAGGCAATCTCGCTTGGTTATTGTCAAGTGAAAAAACTGAAATGCTCGTGCGCGCGGCAGCCAATAATGGGCATGTGCAATAAACCACACACCCAGGGAAATAATTTGCACACCCGAGCATTCCCCGCGCCAGCGTGCTATCGCCGGGATGAATCAGCCGCAGCGGCTGTGCCGATTATTTCCATGTCCAGCATTTCGCCAACGACTTATAAGCAAGGCAATTCAATTACTTATCCAGGGAGTTGTGGCTGGCACGGCAATTGCGATTGCCAATACAGGCTCGTCACGCCGATTCCCACACACGGTTCATGGAATACATGGGAGAGGGCGGCCGCGCCGATGCAACCCCGATGTGGTGGCTCGTTCCAGGCATCGGCTCTTCAAGATCAATGTGCGAGGGAAACCAATGTCCGAAAGTATTCAGAAGACGCTCTTGCGCGTTCGGCCACCACGGGTACGCATCACCTACGACGTGGAAACCGGAGGCGCCATCGAGAAGAAGGAAATCCCCTTCATCGTCGGGTTGTTCGCCGACCTGTCCGGGGAGGTCGATCCAGCCGACCCGCTGCCGCCGTTCAAAGATCGCGGCATGGCCGACATCGACCGCGACAACTTCAACGATCTGCTCAAGGCCTCGCGTCCCCGCGTGAAGCTCTCCGGCATCGCCAACGTGCTGCCGGACGCGGCTGGCAACGCCGCGCCCGGAGCGGCCCTGTCCGGGGCGCTGGTGTTCGAGAGCCTGGAGAATTTCGAGCCGGCCAGCCTGGTCGCCCGCATTCCCCAGACCGCCGCGCTGTACGCGGCGCGCGGCGTGATTCGCGGCTTGCAGGCGCGCGGCGAGACCGATGACGCCCTGTCCGCCGCCCTCGACGAACTGGTGAAATCCGATGCCGGGGAAGCGCGCGCCGCCATGCTCGCCGCCTTCGACCCGTCCCTCGACGCGGCGGGCTGGGAAGCGGCCGGCATCGCGCCCGACGCGGCGGGCGCGGCCCCCCCCGCGCGCCTGCTCGCCCTGCTGCTCGCCGGCGATGGCGACGATGCGGCCAGGAAGCGGGCACTGGCCAGCCTCGGCGAATTCACCCGGCAGATCCTGCGCCCCCTGGAGGCCAGCGGCTTCCGGCCGGAGAAGATCGCCAAGGGCGCGGCCACGGTGCTGATCGACGAGCGAGTCGCGCAGATCGACCAAGCCTTGAGCGCCCAACTCAGCCTGGTCATGCACGCGCCCGCCTTCAAGGCGCTGGAGGCCACCTGGCGCGGCCTGTTCTACCTCGTCTCGCGCGCGGAAACCGGGGTCATGCTGAAACTGCGCGTACTCAACGCCACCCGCCGCGATCTGCTCAAGGACATGGAGAAAGCGGTCGAATTCGACCAGAGCGCCCTGTTCAAGCTGATCTATGAGGCGGAATACGGCACCTACGGCGGTTTTCCCTACAGCCTGCTGGTGGGCGCCTACGAATTCGGCCCGGACGCCGAAGCCATCGACTGCCTGAAAAAGCTCGCCCAGGTAGCCGCCGCCGCCCACGCCCCCTTCGTCGCCGCCGCCGACCCGGCCCTGTTCGGCCTGGACACCTACACCAAGCTGGGCAAGCCACGCGATCTGGCGAAGATATTCGAGGGCGTCGATCTCACCGGCTGGCGCGAATTTCGCGGCGAGGAGGATTCCCGCTACGTCAGCCTGGTGCTGCCGCACATGCTGCTGCGCCTGCCTTACGGACGCGGCGGCATCACGTGCGAGGGCCTGGACTTCCAGGAGGACGTGGGCAGCCCGGATCAATCCGCCTTCCTCTGGGGCAACGCCGCCTTCACCCTGGCCGAGCGCATCACCCACGCCTTCTCGCTGTACAGCTGGACGGCGGCGATCCGGGGCGTGGAAGGCGGCGGCCTGGTCGAGGGCCTGCCGCTGTATGCCTACGACACCAGCGCCGGCACCCGCGAGTTGTTCTGCCCGACCGAGGTGACCATCACCGACCGCCGCGAGAAGGAGCTGAACGATCTGGGTTTCATCGCCCTGTGCCACTGCAAGGGAGCCGGCAAGGCGGCGTTCTTCGGCGGCCAGACCGCGAACCGGCCGAAGAAGTACATCACCGACGAGGCCAACGCCAACGCCCGCATTTCCGCGATGTTGCCCTACATCCTGGCCGCCTCCCGCTTCGCGCATTACATCAAGGTCATCATGCGCGAGAAGATCGGCAGCTTCATGACCCGGGGCAACGTCGAGGACTACCTCAACACCTGGATCGCCCAATACGTCCTGCTCGACGACAACGCCTCGCAGGAAGTGAAGGCCGGCTATCCGCTGCGCATGGCGATGGTGGAAGTCAGCGACGTGCCCGGCGAGCCCGGCGCCTACAACGCGGTGGTATTCCTGAAACCGCACTTCCAGCTCGAAGAACTGACCACCTCGATCCGTCTGGTGGCCAGGATTCCCGCGTAACCGACCCCCACCCCGGCCCCTCCCCCGCCGACGGGAGAGGGGAGCGTCCAGAGTCGCCGCGCGACTTTCACGTTCAAGGAGCAAGAAATGGATCTGATTCTGTTGCAACCCGGCAACCCCGATGTATTCGGCGGCGCCAACAGTTGGGATAACGGCGGCAGCCTGATCGACGACGAATGGCGCGGCGATCTGAAAATCGGCCAATGCCTGGAACTGGTGTCCATCCACCAGGGCATGAAGCAACAGGTGACCACGGACGTCAGCAACTCCGCGCGCACCTCCGGCCGGCCGGTCATCACCGAGTTCACCTGCGTCAAATACGTGGACAAGACCTCGGTGAAGTTCTTCGATTACTGCCTCCGCGCCGAACCCCTGGGCGCCGGCAAGGATCAGCCGACCATTCTGTACATCCTGCGCAACTCCGGGGACAAGACCGGGAACATCCTGACCATCTCGCTGCGTGACGCCCTCATTACCGAGATCCAGTTCCAGTCCAACCCCAACGACATGCCGACCGAGCAGTTCAAGCTCAACTTCACGGAGATCCTCTGGACCTATACCGTGCAGAAGGCGGACGCCAAGAGCGCCGGCAACCTGCAATCCGGCTGGAGCATCGCGCGCAACCGCCCCCTCGGCGGCGCCGCCTTCACCTGAGCCGAAGGCGATCGCCGTGATGTATCTCCTGGAGCGTCTCGACAGCGCGGGCGGCGGCCCGGCGTTCGACCTGGAAGCGGCGGTCGCCGCCCAGATTGCGCGCCTGGTCGCGGTACACGACTGGGAGCTTCCGTCCGGCCTGGCCGAGTCGCTCGGCCTCGGCCTGCCCAGCGCGGTCGATCTCGGCCATGACGGCGCGGCGGATCTCGACCGTTACGCCGCCCGTCTGCAACAGGTAATCCGTCGCCATGAGCCGCGCCTGAATAACGTCAAGGTGCTGGTTCACCCCGCCGCCAACCACGCCCCGCCGCACCTGGTGGTGGAGGCCACCCTGGCGGCGGAACAGGGGCCGTTGCCGTTCCGATTCACCTTGCCGGGAAATTGAGATGGTCGTGTTCAAACAAGCCGACGTGGGACACGCCCCCTGTAGCGCCGGCGTCTCGCCGGCAAGTCCTTCCAGTCAGGCGAACGAGCCGACGAGACGCCGGCGCTACATCCCCACGGCCTGAGCCATGCTTCCCGACGACGCCACCCTCAAGGACTACTTCCGCCAGGAGCTGAACTCCCTGCGCGAGGACGCCGAGGCGTTCGCGCGTTCGCACCCCGAGGTGGCGCGCGCGTTGACCCTGCACAAGGGACAGGCGCGCGACCCGCATGTGGAAATGCTGATGCAGTCCTTCGCCTGGCTCACCGGGCGGCTGCGCTACGAAATGGAAGAAGACCGCGCGGCGCTGCCCAATGCCCTGCTCGACACTCTCTACCCGCACCTCGCCGCGCCCCTGCCGTGCATGGCCGTGGCCGAGATCGAAGTGAAGCCGGACGGCGCCAACTTCGCCAAGGGCGCCACCATCGCGCGCGGCCGCCTGTTCCGCGCCGAGGCCGAGGATGGCGACGGCAACCGCGTGGCCTGCCGCTTCCGTTCCACCCAGGAAACGCCGCTGTGGCCGATCCGGGTCGAAGCGGCGCGACTGGTCGGCGCCGGCGACAGCGGGCTAGCCGAAGAGCGGCCCAACGTATTCAGCGTGCTCTGCGTCACCCTGCGCGCCCACGGCGGCGAGACCCTGCAAAGCCTGGCGCCCGGCCGCCTGCGCTTCTACCTCGACGAGGAAGATCGCCAGGCCTGGAGCATCCACGACCTGCTCGCGCTGCATCTGGTCGGCCTCGCCCTCCGCTGCGGCGACCGCGTCGGCGGGGAACTGGGCGCGGAGCACCTCACCTGGCTGGGCTATGCCGACAACGAAGCCGCGTTGCCGGACAACCCCGGCAGCCACCCCGGCTACCGCCTGTTGCAGGAATACTTCGCCTTCCCGGAGAAATTCCTGTTCTTCGAGGTGGACGGCCTCGATTTCAGCGGCGCGAACGGCACCACCTGCGAACTCCTGTTCCTGCTCGACGCGCCGCCGCGCAAGGGCGCCGACCTCAAGCCGGAGCTTCTGCGCCTCAACTGCGTGCCGCTCATCAACCTCTACCCCGCCCGGCTCGACCCGATCTCGCTGGATCACAGCCGCTACGAATACCGCCTCTCCGGCGACATCGCCCGCCACCGCCACACCGAGGTGCATAGCGTCGAGGAACTGGTCGCCAGCCGCCCCGGCGAGGTCGCGCGGCCGCTGGCGCCGTGGTTCGCGCTGGAGGATGGGCGCGCCCTGGAAGATCGCGACACCTTCTACATCACCCGGCGCGAGGCCAGCCGGGTGGGCGACGTGGCCGGCAGCGAATTGTTCGTCTCGTTTCTCGACACCGGCGCCAACCCCACCCTGCCGCGCGAGGAAGTGGTCGGCGGCCGCGCCCTGTGCGACAACCGCCGTCTGCCGGAACAACTGCGCCTGGGTGACCCGCTGCGCCTGGAAGGCCCCGGCCCGGTCGAGACGGCGCGCATCGCCAGCAAACCGACGCCACACCATACCCCCGCCCTGATCGGCGCCCGCCCCTGGGCGCTGGCCGGGCAATTGAGCCTCAACCACCTGTCGCTGGCGGAAGGCGAAGGCGCGCTGGCCGCCTTCAAGGAACTGCTGCGCCAGCACGTCGGCCCCGCCGCCGGCATCGGCCTGAAACAGATCGACGGCCTCTACCAGCTCACCTGCCGGCCGACCCTGCGCCACCTCGGACGGGACGCCTGGCGCGGCTTCGTTCCCGGCCTGCATGTGCGCCTGTATCTCGACCGGAGCCATTTTGAACAGGCCAGCGCGGTGTTGTTCGCCGGCGTGCTGCGCCACTTTCTCGCCCTCTACGCCGCCATCAACACCGTGGTCGAGGTCAGCCTGGAAACCCGTGACAGCAAAGGAACCCTTAAACAATGGCAACCCCTGGCCGGCGCCCAGACGATCCTGTGATCGCCCACCTGGCGGATCGCCTCGGCCGCGCCAACTTCTATCAGGCGGTGCGCCTGATGCTGGCGCGTCCGGGCGGCCGCGCCTGGGAGCTGGACGGCCGCGTGCGCTTCTCCGGCGACCTCTCGCACGCCTTCCCCGGCCATGAACTGAGCGGCCTCGATCAGGAAACCGGCGGCGAGTCTGGAAACCCCGGCGGCAAGCCGCCGCGCTACCACGCGCGCACTCCCAATTACTGCGTCGCCGGAGGACTCGGGCCACTGCCGGAGGCCTATACCGACTGGCTGCGCGAACAGGAGCGCGCCGGCAACCCGGCCACCGCGCGCTTTCTCGACCTGTTCAACCACCGCCTCAACGCGCTGCGCTACCGGCTCAAGGAAAGCCGTACCTGTGGCCTCAACAACCTGGCGCCGGAACGCTCGCAACTCGGCACCCGCCTCGCCGCCCTGGCCGGTCTCGGCGCCGGCCTCGCCGCGCCGGAACCGGCCCCTCGCACCTGGCTGGGTATCGCCGGCCTGCTCGCCGACGGCCGCAAGAGCGCCGCCGGCCTCACCCGCGTGCTCGCCCGCTACCTCGGCGCCCCGGTACGCCTCACCCCCCTGATCGGCGCCTGGCGCGACATCGAGGCGAGCGACCGCATCGCCCTCGGCCGCCACAACCACGCCCTCGGCCAGCGCAGCGTGCTGGGTGCCCGCGTCTGGGATCAGACCGCGCGCGTGCGTCTGGTCGTCGGCCCGCTCGACCACGCCGTTTTTCGCCGCCTGCTGCCGCCCCTGCCTGGCCACACGGGCGACCGTCTGTTCCTCGGCCTGGTCGCGCTGACCCGCATGCTGACCGGGCGCCGGCACGACTGCGAGATTCGCCTGGAGGTCAAGGCGGAAACGGTGGGAGCGTCGGTGCTGACCTCCCGTGAGAGCGGGCTTGCCCACGATGCCTCGCGGAATGACGCCGGCCTGCGCCTGAACGAGACCGCCTGGCTGGGTCACCCGCGCGCCGAGGACATGCCGCGCGCGGACTACCTGATTCCGGCCTTCGGCCCGTGTAGCGCCGGCGTCCTCGCCGGCCCACCCGGCAACAACGCCCGCAAGAATACCGGCGCCACGCCGCCATGAACGCCCCCATCGCCGCCACCGCGCTGGAGCACATCGACGCCACCCGCCTGCCCATGCGGGTGGCGCTGTTCCTGGCGGGCGGGCGCGTCCTCAGCGACACGGCCTTCCGCCTGGTCTCGTTTCAGGGCGAGGAAAGCCTCTCGGAACCCTTTGAATACAACCTGGAGCTGCGCGCGGACACCCGCGCGACCCGCAGCCTCGACCTCGATTTCCAGGCCATCCTCGGCCGTCCAATCAGCGTCGGCCTGCAACTGCCGGCGCGGGACGGCGCCGACCGCTTCCGTGACGCCCTGGGCGGCAAGGCCGAACCCGATCTTTCCCTGTTCAATGGCATCGTTGCCGCCTTCGCCCTGGAACAGCCCGGCGTCTACCGCGTCACGATGCGGCCGACCTTGTGGAAGCTGGGGCTGGCCAACCGCTACCAGGCCTATCCCGGCAAGACCCTGCGCGAGGCGGTGTCGGCGGTGCTGGAGCGGCACGGCGTGGAACATCGCTATGTCGATGACGTTGACAGCGCCCACGACCCCTCTGCCAGCCGCACCCAGGACTGGTTGCAGGCTGGCGAGAGTGACCTTGATTTCGTCCGCCGCCTGCTCGGCAAGGCGCACCTGTTCTTCTTCTTCGAGCATCGCGGCAACGGCCATTGCATGGTCGTCAGCGCGGCGGCCGGCGCCTATCCGCCGGTATACGGTGACGGCCATCCGTTACGCTACACCCACACCGGAATCGACGAACTCGGCCTGGAACAGGAGGACACGATCACCCGCTACAGCTACCAGGAAACCCTGGCGAGCAGCCATGTCGAGGGCGTCTACGTGCGCCAGGAGGCGGTCTGGGAGCGCGACGGCGTGGTCGGCTACCAGCCTTACCCGGCCACCTCCGGCGCCGGCGGCGACCTGCCCTTCCACCAGTACAAGGTTTATCCCTACGGCCTCTCCGAGATGGAGGCGCGCTATCTCGCGGACAGCGCCGAACGCGCCCTGAACGCCACCCGAGGCCAGTTGAGCGGCGCCGGCCACTGCCCGAAATTCCGCGTTGGCCACCTGTTCCGCCTCAGCGGCGCGGACATGGCCGACAGCCGACCGATGCCGGTGCGGCCCAGCCTGGAAGGGCGCGACTACGTGCTCACCCAGGTCAAGCACCAGGCCAGCCTGGACGGCATCTACCAGAACGATTTCCAGGCCACGGAAAAAGCACCGGTCGCCGCCTTCTCGATCCAGGACACGCAACAGGGCGCCTTGCTCGCCACCGTCATCGCCAACGACGCAGGCCACGCGCCGAAGGACTGGCGCTACTACCCGCGCGACGTGTTCGACCCGCAAAGCAACAGCGAGCGTGACACCCAGTCCAGCCCCGCCAGCCTCGCCGCCAAGGGCATCCTGGTGCGCCTCGCCACCCAGGCGGACTCCGAGGCGGGCATCTGGGTGCGGGTGCCGGCCGCGATGTCCAACGTGCCGGAGATCGGCGCGATGGTGCTCATTTCACGCGGCAACGACGAGTCGGAAGTGCCGGAATTGCAGAACGTCCTCTCCAGTGGCGGCAACAAGACCATCACCCCGGACGGCTGGACCGCGCACAGCAGCGTCGGCAACAACTACTCGACCAGCTGGGGCGACGGCAAAAGCGTGCGCTGCGGCGCCGCCACGCCCAACGTGCTGGACGCGGCCAGGCGGATCGTCGAGACCGCCTACCAGAGCGGCGAATACAAGGACTGCGGCTACAGCCGGGGTGCCGGCTACAACTACGCCACCTCGGAGAACGGCCGCGACGGACTTCTCGGCCGCAGCGAGTCCTATGGCTGCAACTACAGCCACTACTACGGAAAGGAGACGAAAAGCTGGTCCGAGATCGGCTACAGCTACAACGAATCCAGCGTGGCCGACAGCGACAGCATCAACACCATCACCGGCACCAGCAACAACACCAGCACGGTCAACATCAGCCACAACGCCAGCAGCACCGCCCAAAGTACCAGCAGCAGCCTGATCGGCACGCACAGCGACAGCAGCGCCATCGGCGCTTCGAGCAGCGTCAGCGCCATCGGCGCGCAAACCAGCGCCAGCGTGGTGGGCATGAGCAACAGTGTCAGCGCCATCGGCATGCAGAACGGCATGGGCGCGGTGGGCATCGGCAACAGCCTCAACGCGGTCGGCATCCAGAACAGTGTCAGCCTCACCGGGGCCAGCAACAACGTGTCGCTCACCGGCAGCAGCAGCCAGGTCGGGCTGACCGGCAACAGCAGCAGCACAACGCTGACCGGCAGCCACAGCGGAACCTCCCTCACCGGAACCAACACCTCGGTCAGCATCACCGGAACCGCCAATGACATCTCCGTGACCGGCGTGCGCAACGTCCTCAACGTCGTCGGCGTCACCAACGACCTCAAGGTGGACGAGGGGGTGACCGACATCAATCTCGACGGTCTGCTGGTGCTGCACATCGACGGCGCCGTCATGACCCTGCATGTGCCCGGATTCGATCTGAAGATCGAGAACGGCATCCTGATGGTGCTGTGATGAAGGCCATCAAGCCCCTCTCCCTCGGCCTCCTGCACAAGCCCTACCGCTTCGCCGGCCGCGACCGTCTGGTGATCGTGGCGCTGGGCTTCTTCCGCCTCGGCGGCGAGAACGGCGAATTCCTCGGCGAAGCGGCGCAATGGCCGGAAGTACTCAAGCGCCTGCCGGCGGAACAACCGCTCGACATGGCCATGCCGAAACCCGGCGGCGAGGTGCTCGCCGCCGCCACCGCCCACGCGCCGGCCGGCAAGCCGGTCACGAGTATGGAAGTGCGGCTCCAGGTCGGCGGCATCGACAAACGCCTCGCGATCATCGGCGAACGCGGCTGGCACTACGGCACCATGCCGCTGCACGGCATCGACGCGCCGGCCCCGTTCAGCGCGATGCCCATCGACTACGCCCGCGCCTACGGCGGCCCCAACCACCCCGGCAACCTGATCGGTTGCGGCCATACCGGCAGCCGCTTCAGCGCCTTCATCGGCGCCAACCAGGGCGCCATGCCCAACATCGAGTATCCGGGCCAGCCCGTCAGCGGCCACCACAAGGCCCTGGCGCCGGCCGGCTACGGCCCGCTCGACATCCGCTGGGCGCCGCGCAACCTCGGCGCCGGCACTTACGACAGGCGCTGGTTGCGCGAGCAGGCCCCCGGCCTGCCGCTGGACATCGATTGGCGCGTGTTCAACGCCGCCCCGGAAGATCAGCGCATCGCGGGGTTTTTCCAGGGCGGCGAGCCCTACCGCCTGGAGGGCCTGCACCCGGAAAAACCCGTGCTGCAAGGCCGCTTGCCGGCCTTGCGCGCGCGCGCCTTCGCGCGGCGCGGGGAACACATCGAGGAGGTCGCACTCCGGTTCGACACGGTCTGGCTGTTCCCGGATGCCGAACTCGGCCTCTGCCTGTATCGCGGCGAAATCGAAGTGGCGGAAAGCGACGCCGCCGATCTCGACAGCCTGCTGCTGGCCTACGAAAACAGTGCCGACGCGCCGCGCCCGGCGGCGCATTACCAGCAGGCGCTGGCGCTGCGCCTGGGCGGCCGCGACGCGCTCGCCCACGTCGCCAACGAAGCGCCGCTGAAGCCCGAGGCGGACGCCGCCGCCCGCGCCCGCCGCGCGCGGGAACAGGAGGAAGCGGAGGCTGAAGTCCTGGCGCGTGGCCAGGCGCTGCTCGACGCCACGTATCTGGAGATTGCCGCCGCCCTGCCGGAAGGCGCCGCCGCGCCCAAGGCCGGCCTGCCGCCGCTGGGCGTATTGCCGAAAGCCGCGCTGGCGCGCGGCGACGCCGACATCGCCGGCGTCCTGGCCCGTGCCGACGCGCAAATCGCCCAGGCGCGCGCGGAGGGTGAAAAGAAGCTGGCGGAATTGCGGGCGTGTCAGGCCGGGTTGGCTGCGGAAAGCCCCCGGCAAGGCGCCGACGCCACACCCGCCGAAGCCATCGCCCGCGCCCACGGCATTCCGCAACGGGATAGGGCGGCCAGCCTGCTCGCCGCCCTGGGTGAAACGGCGACAGCGGAACAGCGTGCCCACATCGCCAGCCTGGCCGACAACAACCTCGACCGCATGGGCCGCCGCATCGCTCTGGAAGCGGTGCCGCCGCCCCTGAGCGCCGCCGCCGCCGCCGCGCTGGGCGCGGAAGTCCGGCGTCTGCTCGAAGCGGGGGAGAGCCTGGCCGGGCGCGATCTGGCCGGCGCGAATCTCGCCGGCATCCGGCTTGCCGGGGCCGACCTGCGCGGCACCCTGCTGGAACGCGCCGACCTCTCCGGCGCCGATCTGGCCAACGCCGACCTCGGCGGCGCCGTGCTCACCGCCGCCAATCTCGCCGGCGCGCGCCTGGACGGCGCCAATCTGGACGCCACCGGCTGCAACCGGATGAACGCGCGCGGCGCCTCGCTACGAGGGACGCGCGGCAACAAGCCGCTGGCCATCCAGGCCTGCCTGGCCGAAACCGACCTCTCCGGCGCGCGCCTGGAAAATCTCATCGCGCAGCGCGCCGATTTCAGCCAGGCCCGGCTCGACGCGGCGGAACTGCCCGGCGCCCTGTTGCTGGAAATCCGCGCCGCCGGCTCGCGCTGGCGCGGCGCGAAACTGGACAAGGCGGTGCTGTACCGGGCCGATCTGGCGGCGGCCGATTTCAGCGGCGCCGTGTTGAAGGGATGCGTGTTCGCCGAAGTCGGGGCCGCCGCCTCGCGCTGGCGCGGCGCCCGGCTGGACCAATGTTTTTTCATCGCCGCCGACCTCACCGCCGCCGATCTCTCCGAGGTTCAGGCGCAAGCCTGCGGCTGGCGCGACGGCGAATTGCAAGGCGCCAACCTGGCCGCCGGGAGGTTCGAGCAATGTGACTTCTCCAAGGCCCGGATGCGGCGCGCGCGCCTCTCCAACGCCCATCTGAACCGCGCCATCCTGCAACGCGCCCAGTTGCAGGGTTGCCGGGGCGACGGCCTCGACCTGTTCCAGGCGCAGGCGCGCATGGCCGATTTCAGCGACGCCGACCTGGCCGGCGCGCGCTTCATGCAGGCCGATCTGACGGAAGCGTGCTTCACCGGAGCCGGGCTGGACGATGCCCGGCATCTGCCAACGGAGGTGAGCACATGAGCCGCCTGGAAGCGTTGCGCGACAAGCTCGCCGGTGGCCGCCCACTCAGCGGCGAGATGCTGGAAGGATGCGACTTCCAGGCGGTGGCCATGCCGCGCGCCGTGTTCCATCAATGCCGCATGCGCGGCGCCCGATTCAACGGCTGCGACCTCTCCCGCGCCACCTTCAGCGGTTGCGACCTCGCGCTGGCCGACTTCTCCGGCGCCCGCCTGGATGGTGCCAGTCTGGTCGATTGCGCGCTGGCGGGCGCGCGCTTCGGCACGTTGGCCATCGAGCGTCTGGTGCTGGCGAAATGCGATCTCGCCGGCAGCGACTGGCGCGGCGTGAGCCTATCCCAGGGCGCCTGGAGCGATTGCGATCTCTCCGGTGCCACGCTGGCCGGCGCCCGTCTGGAGCGTTGCGCGCTGCTGCGCTCGAAGCTGGCCGGCGCCGATCTCTCGAATCTGGTTCTGCGCCACAGCGCGCTGCCGGAGGTGGACTGGCGCGCGCTGGATTGCTCCGGCCTCGACGCCGATACGACGGTGTTGAGCAAGGGCGATTTCAGCGGCAAGAACCTCGCCGGCCTCTCCCTGGCCCGCTGCAATTTTCAGGAAGTGGTGTTCGACGGCGCCGACCTGTCCGGCGCCGACCTGTCCGGCGCCTGCTGCCTGAAAGCCCGCTTCCACGCCGCGAAGCTGCGGGAAACCCGCGCCACGCGGGCGCTGTTCATGGAATCTTCGTGGCGGGAGGTAGATGCGGAAGGCATCGACCTGGAGGAGGCGGTGTTGCAGGCCGCGCATCTCGACGACTGCCGCCTCGACCATGCCCGCGCGCGCCGTTGCGTGCTTGCCCACAGCCGGCATCTGCGCGCCACCTGGCGCGGCGCCGACCTTGCCTACGCGGATCTCTCGCACGCCGAATTCAGCCGCGTCGATTTCAGCCGCGCCGACTTCGCCTGGGGACGCCATCACGCCACCCACTTTCTCGATTGCGATTTCAGCGGCGCCAAACGCCGCCGCGCCTTCACGACCGACGCGGCCCTGCTCGAAGCGGAATGCCAGGCGGGCATGCCGGCGCCGCGCGCTTTTTCCCCTCTCCCCTCGGGGGAGGGGAGAAAACCCCAAGCCGTTTCACTCTGACTGAGGCGCCTCATGACCCCCATCAAACAACTCGCCCAACCCGGCCGCGCGCACGAACTGCGCGAACTGCGCGTCACCGCCGTCGCAGCGGCGGATGTCTACCACCTCGGCGACGGCCGCGCGGCGCGGGCGGCGGTGTCCTGCCTGGTGCGCCCGGCCGTGGGCGACCGCGTGCTGGTGTCCGATTCCGGCGAGGAAGTTTTCATCCTGCACATCCTCGCGCGCGAGCCGGGCGGACGTGCCAGCCTGAGCGTGCCGGGGGCGGACGAGGTGCGTCTGGAACAGGATCGCGTGACCCTGCTGGCGCGCGAACACCTGGCCCTGCATTCCCTGCGCGACCTGGAACTGGCGGCGGCGGCCACCCTCCGCCAGAGCGCGGCCAACCAGTTCGTCCACGTCGCCCAGGCGCTGATCGAAACCCTCAACCAGCACGTCAGCCACGCCCACACCCGTACCTGGGAAAGCGAAGCCCTGCTCGCGATGCACGCCGGCCAGGTTCTGTTCACCGCCGCGTCCGACTTCCGGGTCGACGCGGAACGGATTTCACTAGGGTAAGCCATGTTCGCCAACGTCAACCTCGGCGTGATGAATTTCGCCTTCCCGGATGTCTGCAACCTTCCCACCCCGGCGGGGCCGATCCCGACGCCGTTTCCCAACATCGCGATTTCCTGCACCCATATTCCGTCGCAGTTTCAGGTCATCATCGGCGGTGGCCTGGCGGAGAACCTGCTGACCAGCGGCACCATTTCCAACGGCGATCAGGCCGGGTTGGCGATGGGCCTGGTCTCGGGCCTGATCATGGGGCCGGATCGGCCCATCACGAGCAGCCTGAAAGTCTTCTACGGCGGCATTCCGGCGACCCGGTTGACCAGCCTGCAAGGCCAGAACGGCATGCTGCCCAACGCCGTCGGCGCTTCCCTCACCCCGGCGCAAGTGCGCGTCCTCCTCATCGGTTGATCCCGCCCATGCGCCCGCTCCCCCTCCTGCTCGCGGTGTTCCTCCTCGCCGGTTGTAGCACGCTCGACGCGCTCAAGAGCCTGGTCGGCCTGGGCGGGCCGGCGAAGACCGAACTGGAGTCGATCCGCATCGTGGCGGCGGCCGACGCCAACCGGAACCTGCCGACCCGCCTTGACCTGGTATTCGTTTACGACGCGTCCTTGAGCGCGCAACTGCCCAAGACCGGGCCGCAATGGTTCCAGCAAAAAGCGGCGTTGCTGGCGGCCTGGCCGCTCAAGCTGGAGGCGCTGGCGCTGGAGATCCCGCCGCTGTCCGAGGCGACGCCGACGCTGCCGAAAAACTACGGCAAGGCCGTGGCGGTGCTGGCCTATGCCGACTACCTCGCCGCCGCCGGCCAGCCGGTGGCCAACCTGACACCGTTCGCCAACGTGCTCATCACCCTGCGCCCCGAGGCCATCGCCATCGCCGCCGCGCCCTGAGGCGAAACCGAGAAAACACGGAGAACCGTCCATGCCCGCCGAAACCGAAACCCCTTTCGCCCTGCCGGATGCCGTGCAGTGGTCCGAAGGCATGTTGCTGTCGCCGCAACACCTGCAACAGAACGACGTCTACTGGCACGCCCAGATGCGCGCCCGCATGGCCAGCCTGGATCCGGACTACTGGGGCCTGCACGCCCTCGACATCGACGGCCGCGCCCTGGCCGAAGGCGCGCTGGTGGTGAAGTCGCTGCGCGTGGTGCTGCCCGACGGCCTGCTGCTGGAATACCCGCTGGCGGACGAGCGGCGCGCCCTGCGCCTGGAATTGAAGGACGCCCTGCCCGGCGACGGCCGCCCCTTGCGGGTCTGGATCGGAGTGCCGCGCCGGGGCGGCGACGCCGCCCGCCAGGACGGCTTCATGCAGCGCTACGACTCGCTGCCGGGCGATCCGGCGGTGGACGAGAACACCGGCGGCAACCCGGTGCCGGTGCCGCGCCTGCGCCCCACCCTGGCCCTGCTGGCGGATGAATCCCTGCTCGCGCGTTTCAGCGCCTGCCCGCTGCTGGAGGTGATGCGCGACATCGACGGCCACATCCGCCTGGGCGGCTATCACCCCCCCGCGTTGCGCCTGGGCGCCAGCGCCTTTCTCGGCGACGCCGGACTGGCGCGGCGGCTGCCGGAACTGGCGCGCCGCATCTGGGCCAAGGTGCGCGAACTGGCGGGGCGGGGCGACGACATCGACGACGATGCCCTCCTCACCCAGGAAAGCCGCCAGCATCTCGGCGTGGCGCGCCTGCTGGTGGCCGCCCTGCCGCATTACGACATCCTCGCCGGCGCGCCCGACACGCACCCGCGCGACGCCTACCGCGCCCTCGCGCTGCTGGTCGGCCAGGCTGCCTCGCTCGGCGGCGACCCGTTGCCGCCGCCGCTGGCGCCCTACCGCCACGGCGAGTGCGAGGCGCAGTTCCGCATCGCCCTGGATTACGTGGAACGCAAGCTGGCGCGAGTGAACACCGAGATGGAGCGGCTACCGTTCGCGCGCCTGGGCGACTCCGGTTTCGCGCGCCACCTGCCGGCCGGCTCCCTCGCCGACGACCTGGTGATTGAACTGAAACCGCGCGCCGGCCAGGGCCTGAAGGAACTGCGCGAGTGGCTGGGCAACGCCCGCGTCGCCAGCGACGATCTGATGAGCACCCTGCGCCAGCGCCGCCTGCCCGGCGCGCGCACCCGCGCACTGGAACGAAGCGACGTGGAAACCCTGGGCCTGAGCCCCGGCGCCGCCCTGTTCCTGGTCTCCAACCAGTCCATCGAACTGGACGGGCGCCCCGGCGCCGTGCTGCGCGCCGGGCGTTCCCTGGCGATCCAGGGCGCGAGCGAGGTCGACATGCCGGCCGGCATCCTGCTCTACCGCTGGAAGGACAAACAACCTGACCTTGCCGGCGCGGCGCCGGATGAGGTGGTGGCGGCCGGCACGGCCAACGCCCCATCCGCCGAGGTGGCACCCGATTTCGAGCCGGAGGCGGAGACGCCCGACCATGCTTGAACTGGCGGAAAACTTCCTGCTCGAAGGCTTCGTCCGCGTCTGGGAGGAAGTGGCCGCGCTGCGCCAGGCCCACGCGGAAGGGCGTCTGGCCTCGTATCTCGGCGCCGGCGAGGGCGACGCGGGCGAAATGAGCGGCAAGGAAATGGCGAACCGCCTCGCTGCGCGTCTGGCCCTGATCCTGGAGGCGCAGGCGCGCAACGCGCGCGACTTCGGCAACGACGAACAACGCCGCCGCTACCGCGTCGCCCTCTACGCCACCACCGCCCTGATCGACGAAATCCTCCTCATGGAACTCGACTGGCCGGGACGCGAGGCCTGGCTGGATCTCCTCCTGGAATACCGCTTCTTCCGCACCCGTGTCGCCGGCCAGCGCTTTTTCCAACTGGTTGAACAGCTTCTGCTCAAGGATGCCGGCGGCGGCGTCCAGGCCGATCTGGCGGCGGTCTTCCTGCTGGCATTGAAACTCGGTTTCAAGGGCGCGCATCGCGGCGCCAGCGGCGAGGAAAAGCTGCGCGCCCTGCGCGCCCGTCTGCTCAAGCGCGCGCGCCAGGGCCGGACGGCGCCCGACAACGGCCACCTGTTTCCGCAGGCCTACCAGTTCCAGGTGCCGGGCAAGGACGCCCGCCTGGCGCCGCTGCGCCCCTGGCTGCGCGCCGGCGGCATCGCCCTGGCCGCCTATGTGCTGCTTTCCAGCGCGATCTGGCTGGCGGAAGTGCAGCCGTTCCTCAGCCGCCATTGGGAGAACTGAGCGATGAACCGCCGAACACCCACCTTGGTCCTGGCCCTGCTTCCTTGTAGCGTTTGCATCCCCGGGCCGAATCCGGTGCGGGTACTTGCCGGTGTTCTCAAACAGCCGGCTGGAAGCCGGCGCCACAGGGGCGGATCGCCATGAACATGCCGTATTTCGCCTTCGCCACCCCCTTCTGGATTCTCGCCGGGCTCGCCGCCGTGGCCGGGCTGCTCGCGCTCTGGCTGGTGGCGCGGGCGCGGGCGCCGGGCAAGGTGGCGGCGCCCGCCGTCATCGCGCGTCTCGCCGGCCTGGCGCGGCGGGGCGGGCTGTTCGGCCGCCTG
Organism: Hydrogenophilales bacterium; assembly: GCA_023258975.1. Taxonomy (GTDB): domain Bacteria; phylum Pseudomonadota; class Gammaproteobacteria; order Burkholderiales; family Thiobacillaceae; genus PFJX01. The sequence continues at coordinate 71,562 of JAHFRD010000002.1, forward strand.
ATCGAGGCATTGGTGTATCTGTTCACCTCGCGCGAGCAGCGTTACCAGCAGCCCTGGACGCTGTTGCTGGGCGAGAAGGGCGCCGGCAAGAGCAGCCTGCTGCGCTCGGCTGCCGCGCGTTTGCGCCACGATCCGCCGGCCTGGGCGGAGAAGATCGAACTCCCCGGGGCCGAGTGGATGCTGTTCGAGCACGGCGCGCTGATCGACCCGGAAGGCCGCATCCGCGACCCGCATGGCGAGAATGGCGACCACGGCGGCGGCAAGCGCTGGCACACCCTGCTCGACCGCATCGACGACCTGCGCCCGGAACGGCCGCTGGACAAGGTGATCCTCACGGTTTCCGCGCGCAGCCTGCTCAACGCCGGTGAGGACGCGCTGCTCGACCTGGCGCGTGACGCCCTGCGCCAGGTTCAGGAGGTGCGGCACCGTTTCGAGTTCGCCCTGCCGGTCTACGTGGTGGTAACCCGGTGCGACGCCGTACCCGGTTTTTCCGCGTTCTGGCGTGCCCAGGCGGCGGCGCGGCGCGATGAAATCTTCGGCTGGACGGCGCCGCCCGCGCTCCAGAGCGAGGAACCGCCGGCCTGGGTGGAAGCGGCTTTCGCCTGCCTGTGCGAGCGCCTGCGCCAGGTGCTGCTGACGGTCTCCGCCGAGGTGGAGGCGCCTGCGGAAGCGATGGAAAAACACGACGGCGAGGCGACCGAACTGGATCGCTTCTTCCTTTTCCCGCTCAGTTTCCGGCGCCTGCAAGCGCCCCTGGCGCGCTGGTTCGCGGAGGTGTTTCAGGCATCCGACCGGGATCAGTCCTTTTTCTGCCGGGGCATCTATTTTTGCGGCGGCGTCGCCGCCGACGGCGCCGAGGTGGACGGGCCGCGCGGGGACGTGGATTTCACGCGCGGCCTGCTCGCGGATCGCGTGTTCGCGGAACCGCATCTGGCCATGCCGACGCGGAAGCGGGTGTGGTCGCGCAACCGTCTGATCCGTCGCGCGCAGATCGCCGCGCTGGCCGCCTTGCTGGGCCTGTTCGCCCTGCTCGGCGTCGCTGCCTTGCACCTGGCGCAACAGATGCAATCCCTCGACGGCGCCATGCGCACCCTGGTGGACACACGCGCCACGGCGGACCCGGGCACCTGCCTGGGGGTGAGCCGATTCCACGACATCCTGCGCCAGGTGGCGCGCATCGAGGCCGACTCGACCTATCTGGCCATCCCGCTGTCCTGGGTGGATGACCGCGCCATCGCCTACGGCGCCGAGACCATCTCCAACGCTTCGCTGAAGCGGGTGGTAATGCCGGCGGTGTCCTGCCGTCTGGCGCGCAAGGCGCGGGCCCTGTTGCAAAGTGGCGAGGAAGCAACGGCGGCGGCCACGGCGGCGGCCGACCCGGTGGCCGCGCCGCGCCGCGCCTTTCTCGACTATGTCGCCGCAGTGCGCGCACTGGAGGACAACCTGGCGCGCTTCCGCAAGGCCTCGCGTTTCGCCAGCGCCGACAAGAGCGAGGCCTCGCTGCGCCTGTTCGCCGATCTCGCCGCCTATGCCTACGACCAGCCGCTGCCGAAGGAGGTGATGGCGGAACGCGGCGCCCTCTCCGCCTCGCTGGCGCGCATCACCTTCAACGCCAACGTGCCGCTGCCACAAGGCGCGCGGGAACGCTACGCGCAGCGCATCGAGTCGCTCGCCGCCGATCTGCGCGCCGACCTGGAACGCGAGTTGGCGATCGGCCCGGATCTGCTCGCCAACCTGGGGCGCGCAGCCGCATCACCGCGCGCGAACGAGGAGCGAACCCATCTGCTCGCCTGGCTGGAGTGGATGCGCCAGTCCTGGCTCGGCTCCAGCGCCGCCCACAACCCGTGCGAAACGGCGCGCGGCGCGGCGAGCCCGGCGCTGGCCGATCTGGTGCGCCGCCACGGCTATCCCGAACGCCTCGGTTCGCTCGCCGATACCTTCGGCGCGGCGCTCTGCTACCAGCCCGCCATGAACACGCTGGCCAGGCTGCGCATCGCGCCGCACGGGCTGATGTTCGGCCCGCGCGGCGGTGTGCTGGAACTCAATCCATCGCTGGTCGCCGAATTCGACGGCCTCGGCGCGCTGATGCGGCTCGGCTACATGCGCCTCACGCCGCGCCAGGGCTTCCAGTGCCAACTCGACAGCGCCGGCTGGAATCCAGCCGCGCTCGCGGAAGCGGCAGGCTATGCGCGCGCCTACATGGAGTTCGCCAAGGCGCGCGGCCTGCCGGCCCTGGGCGCGAATCCGGAGCGGCGGCCACTGTATGACCGCCTCGCGCGCGAGCAACTGGAAGCGGTGCTGAACGACGCCCTGCGCGCCGCGCAAGTGGCCGCCACGCCCGAGCCGGCGCGCGGCGGAGTCAGCGGCCTGTCCGACGCAGAACGCCGCCTGGCGCGGGAAAGCGTGGAATTCGCCGGCGCCGCCGCGCCCCTGCTGGAAGCTCTGAACCTGTTGCGGCAACTCGGCTTCGCCGACGCGGCGCGGGAAGTGGCGGTTTGCGCGCGCGGCCAGGCCGCCGACAGCCTGCGCCGGGTACAGACCCTGGCCGATAACAGCCGTCTCTACGACCTCAGCCTGGACGGCGGCACGCAAGTGTTGGGCGACCTCGCCCAGACCCGCGACTGGCTGGCTCGCCAGGTCGCGCGCGCGCGGGTACTGACCGGCTATGCCAGCCAGTATCTGGCGTTCCTGAAGAACAGTGACGACCCGGGCGAAACCTCGGCGGCGGACGCGCGCGGCGCCGGTTTCTGGAGCAACTCCCTGGATGAACTGGAACGCTATCTCCAGTTCAAGGAGCCGAATGGCCAGGTGGCCTATCTGCACGGCCTGTTCAACAGCACATTGAACGGCAAGGGCGACGAGGGTTGTCGCAAGCGCCTGGCCGATTACGATCCGCCCGAATACGGCAACGACCTGTTTTCGCGGCTGCGCGGGCAAAGCCTGGCGCGGATGCGGGACGAATGCGCCGGCAACCACGACGCCGCCGCCTTCGCCGCCTGGGTGCGTCTGGCCGACCGTTTCAACCGGGAACTGGCGGGGCGCTACCCGTTCGGCCCGCTCTCCGGCCCCGACGCGGCGCCCGGCGTGGTGAAGGCGTTCCTGGCCGACTACACGGCGCAACGCGCCGCCCTGGGCGCGGCCTTCGAGGGCGCGCGGCAGCCGCGCTGGGCCGGCGCGCAACGCTTCCTGGCGCAAATGGATGGCGTCGCCGCCTTCTTCGCCAACACCTTGTCCGCCGAGCCGGCCGGCGCCCCGCTGCGCATCGAGGTCGAGTTCAACGCGCTCGCCAAGAACTCACCCGGCGCCAACCAGATCGTGGGCTGGAGCCTGGGCAGCCCGGCGGCTCTCGCCACCTTCCCGAATGGCTCGAACGCCCTCGACTGGGCCTGGGGCCAGCCGCTGGAACTGCGCCTGGCCTGGGCCAGCGGCTCGCGCTGGCGCCCCCTGGCTGATTCCAGCCAGGACGATCTGGCGGTGGACGGCGCCGGCGCCGTGTTCAGCGCCGACGGCCCCTGGGCGCTGCTGCGCCTGATCCAGCGCCATCGCGCCACCGGCGCGGCCGACCCCCTGGCGCCCGGCCGCGTCGTCCTCGCCTTCGACGTGCCCACCCTCGCCGCCGCGCCCGGGCCGGGGCAGGCGGCCCGTGGCAACGCGCGGCCGCATATCGCCCTGACCCTGAGCGGCAAGGACGCCAAAACCGGCGCCGCCACCAGCGCGCGCCCGCCGCTCATCCCCGGCCTGGCGCCGAGCCTGGGCAATCACAAGGAGTAAAGCCATGAAGCCCGCCCACGGCAATGAAATCATCCGGCTTGCCGGGCACTACCTGGAAACCTTCGTCGGCCACGACCTGGAGGCGCTGCTGGCGCCGGTTTCGGAACAGGCGCCGGCCGGTGCGTCACTACGCGGCAGCGCGGTCTACGGCGAGATCCGCGAGGCGCGGCGCGAGGACGACGCCAGCCTGCCGCAAGGTGCCTGGCAATACGAACTCAAGCGCGCCGACTGGGCGCGCGTGACGGCGCTGGCCGGGGATAGCCTGGCGCGCCAGAGCAAGGATCTGCATTTGGCGGTGTGGCTGCTGGAGGCGCAGATCAACCTGCGCGGATTCCACGCCCTGGCGCCCTGCCTGACCCTGCTGGAACAACTCTGCGAGGGCTATTGGGACAGCCTCTGGCCGCGGCCCGAGGATGGCGACCTGGAATATCGCGGCAACCTGTTCCGCTGGCTCAACGACAAGCTGCCGCCGCTGCTGCGCCAGGTACCCCTGACCCATTCCGGACGTCCACGCGAATTGGGCTGGGGCGACTGGGAACTGGCCGGACGCGAGGAACACGCCGGCCAGGGCCGGGGAACGGCCGAGTTCATGGCCGCGCTCTACGCCACCCCTAGCCAGGAATGCGAACTGTCGCGCGCCGCCCTGTCCGGCGGCCTGCTCGCGCTGGATTCGCTGCAAGCCTGCCTGGATCGCCGCTTCACCATCGAGGCGCCCGGCCTCGGCGCCGCGCGCGCGCTGATCGGTGACATCCAGAACCTGCTCGCCGGCGAGCTGGCGAAACGCGGCCACCGGGTCGAGGAATACCTGCCGGCCGGCGCCGACGAGGAGATCACCCCGGCGCCGACGCGGACGCCGCCCGCCGCGCCCGGGGGCGAGCCGATCATGAGCCGCGACGAGGCTTACGCCACCCTGGCGCGCGCGGCGGAATACCTGCAACGCCAGGAACCGCACAGCCCGGTGCCCTACCTGGTGCACCGCGCCATCGGCTGGGGACGCATGAATACCGTGGAGCTGTATCAGGAATTGTTCGTGCGCATGAACGGGCGGATCAGCATCTTCGACCTGCTCGGACTGAAGGAAGAGGCGGGACAGTGAACCTGGCGCGCGCCCCGGATTACGAGCGCTTCAGCCGCTCCCACCACTGGTTGCCCGCCGGCGGCGCGGAAGCGGATCAAGACCCGCCTTGCGCCGCCTTCGCCCTGGCCTGCGCGCGGGCCATCACGCGCTATTGGGAAATCGGCCTGGCGGCGGGCGGCATCGACCCGGCGCGCGCGGTGGTGGTGCTGGAACCGGAGGCCGGCAACGGCCTGTTCACCTGGCGGATGCTGGAGGCCCTGCGCGAAAGCCTGGCCGACTCACTCTGCGCCGGCCTGCGCATGCGCTACATCGCCTGCGCCGCCGACGGCGCGCGCGCCGCCGCCCTCGCGCGGCGGCTGGCTGGCCAGGCGCGCGAGGGTGTGCCGGAAACCGCAGTGTGGCGGGCCGGGAGCGACGCCCCGGTGACCGGCGACGGCCCCGTCGATCTGTCCGGGAATCCGCCGGTGATCCTGGCGCACCGCTATTTCGGCGGCCTGGTCCAGGATCTGTTCCGGCGCCGCCACGGGCATCTCTTCGAGGGGCTGCTGGCGCAGCGCGCGCGCGGCGAACGTCTCGGCTATCGCTGGCGCGGCATCGCGGCCGCCGACTGGCTGCCCGTGGCCTGGCGCGAGGTGCTGGCGCCCGGCGACGACGCCGCGCCCATCCTGTTCCCCAGCGGTGCCCTGCGTAGCCTGGATCGCCTCGCGCGCTTGGCGCGGCGGCGCTATTTCCTGCTCGCGGTGGATCAGGATGGCGGCCCCGCGCCGCCGCGAGCCTGGCCGGCGAACAGCCGGCTTCCGGTCGATTTCGCCTGCCTCGCGGCCTACCAGGCCAGCCTGGGCGCCCAGGTGTGGAACGGCTGGCGCGGCGTGGATGGCCAGCGCGCGCTGGCCATCCTGCGCGACGACCGCAACCCGGCGCGCCAGGAGACGCTGACCGCCGTGGTCGCCTGCCTGCGCGAGCGCGCACCGGACGACCATCTGCACCTGGCCGCCATCCTGCGCGCCGCCGCGCATGCGCTGGAGCCGGATCGCATTCTCGCCCTGCTGCGCCTGTCCGGCTTCGATCCGCGCGTGCTGGAGGCGGGGCTCGACGCCCTGGGGCGCGATCCGGCCGGTTGGGACGCGGCGCCGCGTCAGGATGCCCGCGCCGCCCTGGCGCGGGTCTGGGCCAACCATCTGCCGCGCGCCGGGGAGGGAACGCTGGGGCCGCGCCTGGCCGATCTGGCGATGGCTTTGGGCTATTGGGGGCTGGCCAAGAGCGTACTGCGCCTGGAGGCGGCGAGCCGCGCGCGGCCCGCCGCCTGCCTGCTGCGTCTGGCGCGCTGCGAGGCGGAAACCGGGGCGACCGCGCAGGCCCTGGCGCATGCCGAGGAGGCCGCGCGCGGGGCGGCAGAGCCGGAGCTGGCGCGGGAGATCGCCATTCTGCGCGAGCGTCTCGCCAGCCGCCTGCGCGCCTGGGCGGATCTGCCCTGGTATCGCCCGGAACTGGCGGTGGATGGCGATCTGCGCGTCGAGCCGTCCACGCCGGGCGCTCCCCGTGCGCTGCTGCTTCTGCACGAGTGCTGGGGAAAACTGGGGACGCTGGATTTCCAGGTCGCCGACGGCACCGTCCGGTTCCGCCTGCAACGGCTCGGGAACCCCGCCGAGGCGGCCGATCTGGCCACGCTGCCGCGCCTGCTCGCCCCGCTGGCGCGGGCGCTGGGCGCGGCGTGTTTTGAAGTGGAAATGGCGCGGTCGGAACGGCCGGCGCCCCTCGCAACGCAACCTTCGGGAGAACGAGATGAATCTGTTCAGAAAGCGCATGGAATCGGTCGAAAACGTCCAACAAGGCGCGCCGACCAAGATGGAGAAAGCGATCCAGCACCGCAAGGAACAGGGGCGCGGCCCGCTCGATGAGTGGGACATGTTCTCCAACGTGATGGCGACCCGCAACGCCCTGCCGACCAACCATCCCAGCCACCTGAGCCTGCAACAGGTGACCGAGATGACCGCGCATGAGGTGCAACGCGCCACCAACCTGCCCCTGCCCTCCTCCTTCGCGGTGGAGGACAGTTCGGGCCACGCCTCCACCAGCGGCGGCTGGGGCAAACGGGGCGGCGTGATGACGCAGACGCCGACCGTTTTCAAGATGAAGAAGAACTACATCGAGCGGGCGCTGGGCGAGATCACCCGCGAGGAGAACACCGACCGCTTCCGCAAGCTGGTGCGCACCACGTCGCATGAAATGACCCACGTCGGACAGCGCGGCATTTCCACGATCATGGAACATTCCAGCAGCCCGCAGCGCGAGATGGAGGCCTATGGCGGCGAGATCACCCAGCATCCCGGCCTGCCGGCCCTGCAAGGCGAAGAACTGCGAAAAACCGTGGGCAAATTCAACAAACAGGCGACCTCCCTGGGCCGGGCGCTCTCACCGATGGAGCAGCACCTGAGCGACAAGGTGAACACCCAGGCGAAGACCGGCAAGGGCGTCGGCATGTGACGCGGCGGCAAGATTCCATAAGGAGGTGAACATGGACGACGACGGCTTCAAACAGGTGCTCGGAAAACGAGCCAAGGTGGCGCTGAGTTTTGCCAAGAAACAATCCCTGGAGGTGGGGCGCGAGGTGCGCCCGATTACCACCCAGAATGTGCCGAATCGCATCGACCCGATGACCGCGCCCATACACGGCGAGTTTTATCGCCAGAAAAGCGGCCTGTCCGGCATGACCGTGGGCGGTGAACCAGTTCACCAGCACGGCTTCGACCGGCCGCACCAGAAACCGGCGGATGGCGGGGGCGGCCGCAATCGCTCCTTGAGCAACGCCTCCTGGAAGGCTTTGTCCGACCGCAGCGGCTTCATCGGCGCCAAGCAGTGAGTCCGCATCGGCCGATCGCGTCTGTGGCGCCGGCTTTATGTCCTGCGGGGACGGCATCCCTCAGGGCCGGCCGGCTCGGTTTTTTTCAAGCGGACGAACGAGCCGGCTGGAAGCCGGCGCCACGGGAGGTGGCCAGCCTGGACGCTTTGTACGGGCGTCTGGAAGACGCCGACTGGGGTGCGCGGCTGCTCGCCCGCCTGTTGCCGGCGATTCTCCGGCTGGCCGATGAACTGGCGCCGGGCGCGCGTCTGGCCTGGATGATCGGCCTGCGCCGCGCCTGGGACCGGCACGGCCGGGCGCTTCCCGGCGCCGCCCGTGGCGGCCTGCTGGAACTGGCCGCCGCCTGGCGCGATTGGCCGTTGGCGCGGGAAGTCGGCGCGGCGCGCCGGGAACGCGGCGAACTCGACGCCGCCGGCGAACGCGCCCTGGCGCGCGCGCTGCATCTGCTGGGCGAGAGCGAGGCGGCACTGGAAACGTTGCTGCCCGGACTCCTGGCCCGCCCCGGTGACAGTCGCCACGCCGACGCCTGGCGCGCCATCGCGCTGGAGCGGGAACGTGACGCGGACTGGCCCGGCATTGACGGCGCGGCGGCGAACGCGCCCGATCTGCGCCTGGCCCCGCTCGGCCACCGGCATTTGCTGGATTTCGCCTGGCAGTACCACGACCCGGCCATCGCCACGCGCTGCAACCTGCCGGCTTTCGCCGATGCCGGCCAGTGGCGCGACTGGCTGGATTCGACGCGTGGCCACGGCGATCAGATCACGCATGCCGTACTGCATCGCGAATGGGGCTTCATCGGTTCGGTCAGCCTGATCCTGCAAGACGGCCTTGGCTTCTTCTACTACTGGCTGGGGCGCGACTTCCAGGGCCACGGCCTGGGGCCGCGCGCGGGGGCGTTGCTGCTGGGCCACGCGGAGCGCCACTGGAGGATGCGCGCCTGCCATGCCCGCGTCTACGCGGACAACACCGCCTCCCGGCGCGGCCTGGGCAAGCTGGGCTTTCGCGAACTGAACCTGGCCATCGACGGCGGCGGCCGCGAGGAGCGCCTCTATCGCCGCGCCGCGCGATTTGTGCCGAAACACGAGGCGGCGAGCGAGGCGCGGGAATTGTTCGCGCGCATGGAAAGCCGCGCCCGCGTGCTGTATCCGATTCTGGCCACGACGAACGCGCGGTGGGAGCAAACCCTTCTCGAAGGAGCGTAACGATGGATGTCGAAGATAAACCGGGCAACACCAGCAAGAAGCGCAAGTACGAGGTCGAACCTTTTGCCCAGGACAAGCTGGAACCCTCGCCACCCCGCTCCAGCAACCGCTTGCGGTCGGTTGCCGAAAAGAAGCGGGAAGGCATTCGCTCGAAATTCCCCGACGACATGGCGCATTTTGGCTCGGACGTCACTCCGTTCGTGCGCGAGGCGATGGACAGCGGCGGCAAGCTGGACCAGTCGGGGCGGGACGAGATCGCCACGAAGATGCGTTCCACCACGGTCACCGGAAAGTCGCTGGGCGACGTGTTGCCAAAGGCCTTCGTGCCCCAGGTCAAGGATGTCTTCGGCAGTAAGTCGTTCACGCAGTCGGATGCGCGCGAGAAGCCGCAGTCGGGTGAACGCTATGGCGGCTTCATGTTCACCAGCAGTTTCGTCAACCCGAGTAGCGAGGCGAGCGAGAAGGAAATCCCGCGCCCTTCCAGCCCACGGCCGGGCGAGTACGGCAAGAGCGAGGCGCACCAGTCGCACACCGCGCCGTTCGCACTGGTCGGCCCCGAGAGCAACCGCGCCAAGACCGTCTGGAACTCGCAATGGGCCAACATCGGCGTCGACTCCAAGATCGAGAAGGCGGCGCTGAATCAACATAAGCAAGGCGCCGAGGTGGTTCATTTCCGCTTCGACACGGATACCCGCTCCTCGGTCGGCTTTGTGGCGAAAACACCCAAGGGGGAGTTCTCAACGACGAGCCTGCAGTACCAACGGCGCCAGGATGGCGACAAGAAATGAGGGGCGGAGCGGGGGTGGTGCTCTCAAGAAACACCATCCAACCAATTGATTATGATGGAGTATTTCGTGCATCTGTAGCGCCGGCTTCCAGCCGGCTTATTCAAGACGCCGGCAAGGATACCGGCGCTACAGGAGGCGCATGTTTCTTCGGTGCGATTTGCGGCTCAGGGCCGATTACTTTGCTAACCGCGCCTTCCGCCCCGGTTGCGCGGTGGCGCGACGCCGCCGGCCAGCGCAGCGCGCGCGTCGCTGTCGAGCCGGTAGGAGAGCACGGTCTGTTCCCGCGTATCCAGCGCAAGGTCGATCGTGGCCGCCGCCTCGCCGCGCGGCGGCGGCGCCATGCCGTGGCGCTCCGCTGCGCGCTGGCGTTTCGTCTCGGCATCGTCCATATCCGGGTGCGGCGTGGCCAGGCGGGCCGCGCGCCCGTCTTCGCCGCGCTCCAGTTTCAAGGCCAGTTCGCGCCGGGCCAGGGCGAGACGGATGCGGATGGGGTCGCTCATGACGGTCTCCAGGTGAGGGGATGGCGCTGATCTATCAGGCCGCGAGCCAGGGCGACGCCCAGGTGCGCGCCGCGCTGGTGGAATCGCCGGGAATGGCGGACTTGTGCGTGTATCGGGTGCCGGCGCGCGGCCAGGCCGTGGGGGACGCGCTCTGGTACATCACGCGTGACCGCGACATGGCGAGCGCGCGGGTGTGGTTCGGGTCCATCGGCATGAGCCAGGTGAGAATCTGCTTCGTCGCCAGCCACGGCTTGGCCGGCTGGCGGCGGCCGCATCCGCTGCGTGGCCGCTTCTGAGCGTTCACTTGGGCGCGGCGGGAAGCTGGATGGCGCGCATGGCATGCAGGGCAAAACGCTCGCCAAGCCAGACGCGGGTGCTTTCCAGCGCATCCGGCGCATCCTGGTCGCCCGCCGTGGCGATCCACCAGGCTTGCCCTGCGCGATCCCGCACCGCCAGGGTTTTCGCCTTGATCCCGGGCAGATGCAGAGCCTCGACCTGGGCGACGAGGGCATCGGCATCCGCCTGGCTGGTGAAGAGGCTCAGTTGCAGGGTGTAGCGCGCCGTTTTCGACGCGGTGGCCGGGAGCTGCAGGGTTTCCAGCGGCGCCGTCTTGTCCTCGCCACCCGCCTTGGCGGCGGCCGGCGCGGGCGCGGGCGTGGAACCGGCGCCGGCGGCCTTGTCCGACTGCATCCGCTCGCCGCCCGGCAAGCGGCCGCGCGCCTCGTTCGGCAGGTACACGCCCATCATGAAGACGAGCGCGCCGAACACGGCGAACAGCAATACGAATCCAAATTTCGCGATCATTTTCGTCATTCCTCCTTGCCCTGGCGGCCACCTGCGCGATTTCGCGCATCACGGCGGCGAAGCGCAAGAGTAGGCCGACCAGAACCGGGAATCCAGCCGCGCCCATGTAAAATTGCGGGCTGATTTTTCAAGGTTCCCCCATGCTCACCGCTTCCAACCTCACCATCCAGTTCGGCGCCAAGCCGCTCTTCGAAAACGTCAACGTCAAATTCGGCGACGGCAACCGCTATGGCCTGATCGGCGCCAACGGCTGCGGCAAATCCACCCTGATGAAGATTCTCGCCGGCGTGCTGGAGTCCAGCGCCGGCAATGTCTCGATTGATCCGCACGAGCGCATGGCCTTCCTGCGCCAGGACCAGTTCGCCTTCGAGGACGAGCGCGTGCTCGACGTGGTGCTGATGGGCCACGCCGAGATGTGGCGGGTGATGCGGGAGAAAGACACCATCTACATGAATCCGGAGGCGAGTGAAGCCGATTTCCTGCACGCGGCGGAACTGGAAACGCAGTTCGGCGAGATGGGCGGCTACGACGCCGAGGCGCGCGCCGGCGAATTGCTGCTGGGCCTGGACATCCCTTCCGACAAGCACCAGGGGCCGATGCGCGAAGTGGCGCCGGGCTGGAAGTTGCGGGTGTTGCTGGCGCAGGTGCTGTTCGGCGACCCGGACATCCTGCTGCTCGACGAGCCGACCAACAACCTGGACATCAACACCATCCGCTGGCTGGAGAACGTGATCAACAACCGTAACTCCACCATGATCATCATTTCCCACGACCGCCACTTTCTGAACCAGGTCTGTACCCACATGGCCGACCTGGATTACCAGACCCTCAAGGTCTATCCCGGCAACTACGACGACTTCATGGAAGCCGCCACCCTGGCGCGCGAACGCCAGAGCGCGGCCAACGCGCGGGCCAAGGACAAGATCGCCGACCTGCAGAACTTCGTGCGCCGCTTCTCCGCCAACGCCTCCAAGGCCAAGCAGGCGACCAGCCGCCTGAAACTGATCGACAAGATCAAGCCGGAGGACATGAAGCCGTCCAGCCGCCAGTACCCCTGGATTCGCTTCGATTACGACGAGAAGGACAAGCTGCACCGCCTGGCCTGCGAGGTGGAGGGGCTGAACTTCAGCTACGAGCCTGCGCAGCCGTTGATTCGCAACCTCAGCTTCAACATCGCCGCCGGTGACCGGGTCGCCATCATCGGCGAGAACGGGGTGGGCAAAACCACCCTGCTGCGCCTGCTGGTGGGCGAACTCGGCGCGAAAAAAGGCACCCTGAAATGGGCGGAGAAGGCCAAGCCGGGCTACTTCGCCCAAGATCATTCCGCCGATTTCGACTCCGACCAGCCGCTCACCGAATGGATCACCGAATGGGTGCGCGCCGGCGGTTACGAAGGCAATGACGTGGAAACCCTGATTCGCGGCACCCTCGGCCGCCTGCTGTTCTCCGGCGACGACGTGAAGAAAGCGGTGCGGGTGATCTCCGGCGGCGAGCAGGGCCGCATGCTGTTCGGCAAGCTCATGCTACTGCGTCGCAACGTGCTGCTGATGGACGAGCCGACCAACCACCTGGACATGGAATCCATTGAAGCCCTCAACACCGGCCTGGAGAAATTCCCCGGCACCCTGGTGTTCGTCTCGCACGACCGCGAATTCGTCTCCTCCCTGGCCAACAAGCTCATCGAGCTCAAGCTCGACGGCAGCCATGTGGTCTACGACGGCGGCTACGAGGAGTACCTGGCGAGCCAGGGGCTGGACTGATTCCGCGTCACAAGCGGATCAACGACTCAGCCGCGCCCCCAATTCCTCCGGCACGGTAAAGAGGTAACGCTTGCCCTGGCGCCCCTCCCGCAGCAAGCCCAGTTCCACCAGTTGCAGCAGGTCGGAGCGGGCGGTGGCGTAGGCCACGGCGTGCGAGGCCCGATGGCTCTCCATCGTGTAGGCCGCGTCCGGATGTTTCAATGCGTGGCCGAGCAGGGCGATCTGGCGAGGGTTGCAGCGGTCGCGCAGTTCCGCGCTTTGCAGGCGTTTTTCCGTGGCGCGCAATTCCCTGGTTTTCTCCCCCAGAAAATTCTGTAACGCCGCCACCGCCTGGCGGATCACGACCAACTGGTGGATCAGGAAATAGGTGGTGTCGCCGCCATCCGTCTCGGTATGCAGGTAGGCGCGGGCGTACTGGGCGGGCGCGCGGCGCAGGATGCTGGAGATGGACAGGTATTCCATCAGCCAGTAGCCATGCCGGGCCAGCGCCCAGTAAAACACGGCGCGAGCGGTGCGGCCGTTGCCGTCGGCGAAGGGATGGTCGTAACCCAGCATGAAGTGCAGCAGGATGGCGCGCACCAGCGGGTGCACATAGGCGGTGTCGTCCTCCCCCGCGTTGGCGAAGGCGCACAGCCTTTCCATCCGTTCCGGCAGCAGGGCGGCGGCGGGCGGAATATGCAGCAACTGGCCGTCCTTCGGGTCCACCACGTGGAGGTCGTCCCCCTGGCGCGGACGGCCCGCGTCCGCAGGGTCATCCAGGGTGTCGTGGGTCAGCATGCGGTGCAGTTCCAGGATCAAGGCCGGGCTCAGTGCTTCCTTGCGGATCTCCCGGACGTGGCGCATGGCCTGATAGTTGTTGAAGATCATGCGCTCGCTGGAGGTGTGCGGCCGGCGCCCGGCGCGCAGCATGTCTTCGGCCACGCGGCGCGTGGTGGACGCGCCTTCCAACTGGCTGGAGGTGATGGATTCCTCGATCAGGGAACTGACCAGGTAGCGATCCTGATCCTGAGACGTGGCCAAGGGCCCGTCCGTCAATATCTGCCCCGAGGTGTCTCGGTCTATGAGATGCAGGGACTGGACGACCGGCGCCACCAGGGTATAGCTGAACGCGCGCCCTTCCTTATCTTGCAGCGGCAATGGCTGGGCCTGGGCCAGACGGGCCATTTTGGTGCCCCACCACCATTGTTCGTGGGTGAGTCCCTCTGGTGGCGCGCGGTGGCGCAACTCGTCCCAATGCAGATAGCGGCCGCCGGGCAGGGCCGGTTGCGGCTGCATGAACAGCCGGGCGATGGCCTCGGGTGGCGGCGCGGTGAACAGCTGTTCCAGTGGCGGGGGAGACATCGGCGGCTTCATCCTTGATTCCTCAGTTGACCGCTTTTCGGCCCTCGTGAGGTCGCCTGGATGCTGACGTTAGCGCCTTCGATCACGCCCACCATTTGGGTGAGCCCGCTACGCGCCCGAGTGCGGGCCTGCCGGGCCGCCTGGCTGCGTTGCTCCTGATGAAACTACTAAGCGAAGGACTAAGCCGCCAAAAGACGGCGGCCAAGTCCCTGCTTATCCTTGCAGGGAGCGACCATGCGCGTCGTCGCGCCTTGCCAGCCAACCCGGCAGGCCCACACTCGGGCGCGTTCAACTGAGGAATCAAGGTTCATTGATCTATCAATTCATCATTCATTGATAATGGATTGATAGTTTAGCCATCCCGGTTTCATCTATCAATTTGATATTCATTGATAGATATTGATAGATATTGATAGTTGCTTGCGACCGCCGGATAACACGGCGCGCGCCGACTCCGGCCCGTCTCAAGTAATTTCCCGGCCTGCCGTAACTGGCGAAACCCGGCCGCGCACCCTCGCGCGGTAAACTGCGCCGGCTTGTCCACCCCCCTTGGAGGCGACCACTCATGAATATTCTGTCCCGCTCGTTCCTGCTTCTCGCCGTGTTGCCGCTGGCCGGCTGTCTTCAGGACACCGCTTCCTATGCCTTCCCGGAGAAGGAGCACGCCATCACCCTGGTGCGCAACCAGACCTGGTTCTGGCAGGACACCGTGGAACTCGCGGTGATGGTCATCCGCCTGCCGCAGTGCAATGGCGGCATGACCATCAAGGATGTACCGCTGGATACCCGCATCGCCCTGTACAAGGCGCCGGACGAATATCCGGAACCGCTGCATCTGCTCAAATCCGGCAAGCGCGTGTTCGCGGTCAGCACCCAATCCTGCCGTGCCCAGGAGTTCAAGGAGACGCCGCCGGACATGGGCGTGAAACTCGGCACCTTCCGGGTCGTGGGCAAGGTTTTCCAGTTCGTTGCCGCCGACCCCTCCGGCAAACCCGAAGAAGAGTAACTCTCATGCGTTATGCCGATCTGCGCGACTTCATCGCGCAACTGGAAGCGCGCGGCGAACTCAAGCGCATCCGCGCCGAAATCGACCCGAATCTGGAAATGACCGAAATCGGCGACCGCGTGCTGCGCGCCGGCGGCCCCGCGCTTTTGTTCGAGAAGCCCAGGGGCTGCGACATTCCGGTGCTCGCCAACCTGTTCGGCACGGTAAAGCGGGTGGCCCTGGGCATGGGCGAGGAAGATCCGATGCGGCTGCGCGAGATCGGCAAACTGCTCGCCTACCTGAAGGAGCCGGAGCCGCCGCGCGGGCTGAAGGACGCCTGGGACAAGTGGCCGGTGCTGAAGCAGGTGCTCAACATGAGCCCGAAAGAAGTGCGTTCTCCCGTCTGCCAGGAGGTGATCTGGGAAGGCAAGGATGTCGATCTCTCGCGCCTGCCGATCCAGACCTGCTGGCCGGGCGACATCGGCCCGCTGCTCACCTGGGGCCTGGCCATCACGAAAGGCCCGCACAAGCCCCGGCAGAACCTGGGGATTTACCGGCAGCAAGTCATCGGCCCGAACAAGCTCATCATGCGCTGGCTGGCGCATCGCGGCGGCGCCCTGGATTTCCGCGACTTCCAGGCCGCGCATCCCGGCCAGCCCTTCCCGCTGTGCGTGGCAATCGGCGCCGACCCCGCGACCATTCTCGGCGCGGTGACGCCGGTGCCCGATTCGCTCTCCGAATACCAGTTCGCCGGCCTGCTGCGCGGCGCCAAGACCGAGGTCGCCAAGGCGCTGGGCTCCGATCTGCATGTGCCGGCCTCGGCGGAGATCGTCCTGGAGGGCGTCATCCATCCCGGCGAAACCGCGCTGGAAGGCCCGTTCGGCGACCACACCGGCTATTACAACGAACAGGAAACCTTCCCGGTATTCACGGTCGAGCGCATCACCCTGCGCCGCGACGCGATCTACCACTCCACCTACACCGGCCGCCCGCCGGACGAGCCGGCCATCCTCGGCATGGCACTGAACGAAGTGTTCGTGCCGCTGCTGCAAAAGCAGTTTCCCGAGATCACCGACTTTTACCTGCCGCCGGAAGGCTGTTCCTACCGCATGGCGGTGGTGAGCATGAAGAAGCAGTACCCCGGCCACGCCAAACGGGTGATGTTCGGTATCTGGAGTTTCCTGCGCCAGTTCATGTACACCAAGTTCATCATCGTCACCGACGATGACATCAACGTGCGCGACTGGAAAGAAGTCATGTGGGCGCTCACCACCCGCGTCGATCCCGCGCGTGACACCTTGCTGGTGGATAACACGCCCATCGACTACCTGGATTTCGCGAGCCCGGTATCCGGCTTAGGTAGTAAGATGGGCATCGACGCCACCAACAAATGGCCGGGAGAAACCCGGCGCGAGTGGGGAACCCCCATCCAGATGAGCGATGCCGTGAAACAGAAAGTGGATGCACTTTGGCCCGATCTGGGCCTGGACTCCGGGGTGGGATGACCGGAAGCGATGGATTGCGTCGATGGATAGCGCCTTTCTCTCCGGCTTCGTACCGCTCAACAGCCTTTCCGCCGAAGCCCTGACGCAAGCGGTTGAGCATATGCGCGAGGTTCACGTCGCCATCGGCCAGATGCTGTTCCAGCGAGGCGATACCGATACCCAGCGCTATTACCTTCTGGAGGGCAAGATTGCCCTCGATGCCGGCAACGATTCCCCGCCGCTGCTGATCCAGGCCGGCAGCGAAGCCGCCCGCCACCCGCTCGCGCGGCTGAAGCCGCGCCATTATTCCGCCGTGGCGCATACGCCCTGCCACATCGTCGCCTTCGACGATACAACGCTGGACACGCTGCTCGCACAGGATCAGACCACCGCCTACGAAGTCCAGGAGTTCGAGGGCAACGACCCGTACTGGATGTTCGATCTGCTGCGCAACCCCGCGTTTTCCCGCGTACCGCCGGCCAACCTGCATGCCTTGTTCGCGCGTTTTCACCCCATACCGGTCACGGCCGGCCAGATCGTCATTCGCCAGGGCGACCCGGTCGGCGACCACTACTACCTGATACGTGAAGGCCAGGCTCGGGTATCGCGGCGCAATGAAGCCGGGCAGGAGTTGGTACTGGCCCAGCTCGGCCCGGGCGACAGCTTCGGCGAGGAAGCCCTGATCGCGCATGCCGCGCGCAACGCCACCGTGACCATGATGAGCGACGGCCTGGTCATGGGCCTGTCCGCGAACGACTTCGACACCCTGCTGAAGGAGCCGCTGGTACGCCACGCGAGCCCCGCGGAAGCCATGTGCCTCCTGCAGGGCGGCAAGGCCGATTTGATCGACGTGCGCCTGGCCGATGAATTCAAGCAGGGCGGCATCCGGGGCAGCATCAATATTCCGCTGTGCATGCTGCGCCTCAAATTCGGCGCGCTCGATAAACAGCGCGTCCACATCCTGATCTGCGAAACCGAGTTGCGCAGCAGCATCGCCGCCTTCCTTCTCGCGCAACGCGGCTTCGACGCGCGCGTGCTGGCGGGTGGCTTCAGCGCCTTGAAACAGAGCGGCGGCAAGAACGAGGACTGAGCGCGGCGAGCCGGATTTCACCCGGACGTGGAATCGTGCAGAATCGCCCCACCCCGATGAATGGTCGGGAAACCACGCCTCGTGGTTCGTGGCCTCGCGCCCGTACCCGCCGGTGAATAGAACGGGGAAAACCGACATGCAGGCCACACAACTCTCGCCACTCGTTCCCTTCAACGGGCTTTCCGAGGAAGCCCTGCAACTGGCTGTTCAGCAAGCACACACGCTACGCCTGGAATCGGGCCAGACCCTGTTCACGCGTGGAGAGGTGGATCACGACAGTTATTACCTGCTGAACGGGGAAGTCTCGCTGGACTCCGACGCGGCGGACGCTCCATCCCTGGTCATCCGCGCCGGGAGCGATGCCGCGCGCCACCCGCTCGCGCGCCTCAAACCGCGCCTCTATACCTGTGTGGCGCGCGCCCCCTGCGAGGTGGCGCGGTTCGCCGACGACGCACTGGATCGTCTGGTGGCGCGCGACCAGGCCACCTCTTATGAGGTCACCGAGTTCGAGGGCGACGACCCGAGCTGGCTGTTCGACTTGCTGCGCAACCAATCCTTCTCGCGCGTGCCGCCGGCCAACCTGCACTCGCTGTTCGGCCGCTTCGAGCCCGTGCCCGTGGCGGTGGGGAGGGAGGTGATCCGCCAGGGCGAAGTCGGCGACTACTACTACCTGATCCGCGAAGGGCGCGCCCAGGTGACGCGATCCAGCAAGGACGGCAAGCCGGTGGTACTGGCGCGCCTGGAGCCGGGCCAGAGTTTCGGCGAGGATGCCCTGATCTCCGGCGAACCACGCAACGCCAGCGTCACCATGCTGACGGATGGCCTGCTCATGCGCCTGGCCGCCGGCGATTTCCACACCTTGCTGCGGGAACCCCTGGTGCGTCAGTTGGCGGCGGATGAAGCCTCCGCGATGGTGCGCTGGCGCGGCGCCGTGCTGCTCGATGTGCGCATGGAAGACGAATACAAACAGGGCTGCCTCAAGGGCAGCCTCAACCTGCCGCTCTATCTGCTGCGCCTGCGCGCCAGGGCGCTGGATCCCGCGCGCCCCTATATCCTTTATTGCCAGACCGGGCGGCGCAGCAGCACCGCCGCATTCCTCCTGGCGCAACGCGGTTTCGACGTGCATGTGCTCACCGGCGGTCTCGACGCAATGAATATTTTCAACCCGGCAAGCAGTAGTTGATTATAATAGTCGGGTATTCATCACCCGGAGATCGAACCATGTCCGCAGCACTGCACAGCGCCGCCAAGGTGGGCGACAGCGCACAAATCCGCGACCTTGTGGCCGCCGGCGCCAATCCCGACGAGCTCGACGAGGCAGGCGATACCGCCTTGCACATCGCCGCCCTGAACGGCCACCTGGAGGTCGTCAACGCCCTGATCGAGGCGGGAGCCGACACCAACGCCAAAGATGCCAATGGTTGGACGCCGATTTTCAAGGGCGCCTACAACCATGAGCTCGATTGCGGATTCGAGCCCGTGGTGCGGGCGCTGATCGACGCAGGCGCCGACGTCAACGCCCGCATCTTCTACGGGCTCACCCCCCTGATGCTGGCCGCCGGCGCCGGTGAAGCTGCGGTCTGCGCCGCCCTGCTCGCGGCCGGCGCGGACGTGAAGGCCGCCAATGAGGGTGGCCGTACCGCGCTGATGATGGCCAAGGAGCGTTTCTACGTGGACGTCATCAATCTGCTGTACGAGGCGGAAGGCCAGGTCATGGAAACCGAAGGCGCTTCCTGCGCCAGCGGCGCGCGCAAAGGCCCGTCCGGAGACGGCGCCAAGGTCGTCAACTTCATGCCGCGCCCGCATTGATGTAGCGCCGGCGTCTCGCCGGCGAGACGCCGGCGCTACAGGGGCGCGCGCCTGGATTCGCCGCCAATGGACAATCCGGGTTTATTCAACCTGTTCAGCCAATCTTCAGCGTTCCCGGCGGCAGCCGGCTGGCCAGGGTTTGCGCCAGTTGCGCCATCGTGTGGGCGAGCGGGGAGCGGCGGCGCCAGACCAGACCAATGCTGCGCGCGGCACCCGGGGCCGCGAGCGGCTTCATGGCCACTTGCTGGCCGCTGGAACCGACCCTGGCCAGGGTCGGAATGAGGGTGACCCCCAACCCCATCGCCACCATCTGGCGCAGGGTTTCCAGGCTGGTGGCGCGGATTTCCTCGCTTATCAGCCCTTGCAGGTGGCAGGCATCCAGCGCCTGATCGCGCAGGCAATGGCCCTCCTCCAGCAGCAACAGCCCGGCCTGGGCGAGGTCGTCGATGTTCACCTCGGTGGCGGCGGCAAGCGGATGATCGGCGGGCATGGCGGCGAGAAAAGGCTCCACGAACAGCGGCGCCACTTCCAGGTTCGGGTCATGGATCGGCAGCGCCAGCAGACCGGCGTCGAGATTGCCCTCGGCCAGGCGCGCGAGCAGGTATGGGGTCATTTCCTCGCGCAGCAGCAATCTCAGTCCGGGGTGCGCCTCGCGCACCCGGGTCAGCACATGCGGCAGGTAATACGGCGCCAGAGTGGGAATGACGCCGAGATGCACGGTGCGATCCATCGGATCCCCCGCCTGGCTGGCGACCTCCCGGATACGCCCGGCCTCCTCGACGATGCGGCGCGCCGATTCGACGATTTCATGGCCGATGGGGGTGGGTGTCACCCGCCTCAGGGAACGGTCGAACACGATCACTCCGAGATAATCCTCCAGTTTCTTCAAGCCGGTGGAGAGCGTGGACTGACTGACAAAGCAGGCCTCGGCGGCTTGCCCGAAATGGCCGCAATCGGCCAAAGCGACCAGATAACGCAGTTCTTGCAGAGTCATGGTGGGCTCGATCCAGATGGCGAATGGACGAATAGTAAACAACCCACCGTCTGAATGACCCAGAGCGGTAGGAGCGTCCGCTTGCGGCGCGAATAATGGCGGGCCGGGAATCGCGAGGTTTTCGCGCCGCAAGTGGACGCCCCTGCTTGGGGAAAGCCCACGGCGAAAGCGGCGCTTATCCGCCGCCCGCGTAGCCGTTCTGGCGCCAGGCCTCGAACACGGCCACCGCCACGGCGTTGGAGAGGTTCAGGCTGCGCTGGCCGGCCAGCATGGGCAGGCGGACGCGGCGCGCCGGCTCAAACCCGGCCAATAATTCCGCCGGCAAGCCGCGCGTTTCCGGCCCGAACACCAGGACGTCACCGGCTTGCCAGGCGACTTCGGCGAAAGGTCGCGAGCCCTTGGTGGTGAAAGCGAACAAGCGATGGTCAGCGAGCGCCGTCATCAAGGTCGGCCAGTCGTCGTGCACCCGAAGATCGGCGTATTCGTGATAGTCGAGCCCGGCGCGCCGCAGATTCTTGTCGGAGAGGTCGAAACCCAGCGGGCGCACCAGGTGCAAACGGCAGCCGGTATTGGCGCTGAGGCGAATCACATTGCCGGTGTTGGGAGGAATTTCCGGCTCAACCAGGACGATTTCGAACATATAACTTGAGATATAGAGCGTAAGTCGCTAATTTACGCGGGAATTTCTCTCCTGGAGACATCTATGGCACGCCCCGAGAAGATCCGATTAGGCGATCTTCTGGTTCAGCAGAAGCTGCTCTCGCAAGAGCAACTCGGCGTCGCACTGGAAAAACAGAAGGCGAGCGGACGCAAGCTGGGCCGCGTGCTGGTGGAAAACGCCTTCGTCAGTGAGGACGAGATTTCCGGGGCCATCGCCCGCCAGTTGAACATTCCCCTGCTCGATCTGCGCCGCGCTCATGTGCGCCCGGAAACCGTGCGCCTGCTGCCGGAGCAACTGGCGCGACGCTTCCGCGCGGTGGTGGTGGAACTCAAGGATGACAAGGTGCGGGTGGCGATGGCCGACCCCACCGATCTGTTCGCCTATGACGAAATCGTGCATCACCTCAAACGCGAGGTGGAAGTGGCGGTGGCGAACGAAGGCTCGCTGGCCCAGTTCATCGACCTGATCTACCGCCGTTCCGATGAAATCAGCGAACTGGCGCGCAACCTCACCGAAGAACTTTCCGACGACGTCATCGACTTCGGCGCCCTGGCCGCCACCCAGAACGCCGAAGAGGCGCCGGTGGTGCGCCTGTTGCAGTCGGTGTTCGAGGATGCCCTGCAGGTGCGCGCCTCGGATATCCATATCGAGCCGCAGGAAAAAAGCCTGCAAATCCGTTTCCGGGTCGATGGCGTGCTCTCCATCGCCACCGACGCGGATCGCAAGATCGGGCCGGCGCTGATCCAGCGCCTGAAGCTGATGGCGGATCTGGACATCGCGGAAAAACGTCTGCCGCAGGATGGCCGTTTCGTCATCCGCCTGAAAAAGCGCGCCGTCGATGTGCGCATGTCCACGGTGCCGACGCAGTTCGGCGAATCCGCCGTGCTGCGCCTGCTCACCCACGGCGGAGTGGCGAGCCTGACCGACATGAATATGCCGCCGCCGCAACTTGAGCGCCTGCAAGCGCTGATCCACCGGCCACATGGGCTGATCCTGGTGACCGGCCCCACCGGATCGGGCAAGACCACCACCCTGTATGCCGCCCTGGCCGACCTCAACACCCCGGAACGCAAGCTGCTGACCGTGGAAGACCCGGTGGAATACCGCCTGCCCGGCATCAATCAGGTGCAGGTGAACGACAAGATCGACCTGACCTTCGCCCGCGCCCTGCGCGCCTTCCTGCGCCAGGATCCGGACGTGATCCTGGTGGGCGAGATGCGCGACACGGAAACCGCGCTGATCGCCCTGCGCGCCGCCCTTACCGGCCACCTGGTGCTGTCCACCCTGCACACCAACGACGCGCCCTCCGCCGCCGCCCGCCTGCTCGACATGGAAGCGCCGCCGTTCCTGCTCTCCACCAGCCTGGCCGGCATCGTGGCGCAGCGCCTGGTGCGCAAGCTGTGCCCGGTTTGCGCGCAAACCGCCGATCTGGATGCAGGCGAACGCACCTGGCTGAAAAACGAGCTCGCCGCCGGCCTCGATGAAAGCAAATTGAAGCGCGCCAAGGGGTGTGGCCACTGCAACCACACCGGCTACCAGGGCCGCCAGGGCATCTACGAACTGCTGGAGATCGACGGCGAACTCGCCGGCCTGCTCAATCGCGGCGACACCACGGCTTTCCGCACCGCCGCCCACGCCCGCCTCGCCGGGCAGACCCTGCGCGACGAAGCCTTGCGCATGGTGCGCGCCGGCCAGACCAGCGTGGCGGAAGCCATGCGGGTAACACATCAGGTGGATGAATGAACCACTCCTGCCCCTAGGCGATGCCCACCTTCACCTACAAAGCGCGCAACGCCCGCGGCGAACTGCTCACCGGCAAACTGGAAGGCGGTTCCGAGGCGGCGGTGGCGGACGAGTTGCTGCGCTCCGGGCTGACCCCGATCGACATCTCCGGGGCCGCCGCCAAGGAGGGCGGCGACGCCAGCCAGGATGTCGGCCGGTATCTCGGCCATTTCTTCGTGGAAAAAGTCGGCGAGAGCGATCTCATGTTGTTCTCGCGCCAGATGGCCAGCCTGTTGAAGGCCGGCGTGCCGATCCTGCGCGCGCTCACTTCGCTGGCCGAATCGAGCGCGCACATGACCTTCCGGGGGGTGCTGCTGGATGTGCGCGACGGGCTGTCCTCCGGGCGCGAACTGTCCGCCTGCCTGCGCAAGCACCCCACGATATTCCAGGCCTTTTTCGTCAATATGGTGCGGGTGGGTGAAACCACCGGCCGCCTGGACGACGTGTTCATGCGCCTGTTCCACCATCTGGAATTCGAGCGCGAAATGCGCGAGCGGGTGAAAAGCGCGCTGCGCTATCCCAGCTTCGTGATCGCCGCGCTGGTGATCGCCCTGGGCGTAATCAACGTGATGGTGATTCCCGCGTTCGCCAAGGTCTACAAAAGCTCCAACGCCGAACTGCCGGCGGTGACCAAAATCCTCATCGGCGCCTCCGACTTCACCGTGGCCTGGTGGCCGTGGTTGCTGGCCGGCATGGTTCTGGCCGGTTTTGCCTTCCGCTGGTGGCTGCGCACGACCGAGGGCCGCTACCTCTGGGACAAGTTTCTGCTGCGCGTGCCCATCGTCGGCAAGATCGTGCACAAGGCCGCGCTGGCCCGCTTCGCCAAGGGTCTGGGCATGACCTACCAGAGTGGCGTACCCATCGTGCAGGGCCTGACCAACGCCGCCCAAGTGGTGGACAACGCCTTCATCGCCAGCCGCATCGAGCAGATGCGCGACGGCGTCGAGCGCGGTGAATCGCTCACCCGCACCGCCGCCACCACGGCCGTGTTCACCCCGGTAGTGTTGCAGATGATGGCGGTGGGCGAGGAAACCGGCGAACTCGACCGGCTGCTGACCGAGATCGGCGAGCTGTACCAGCGCGACGTCGAATACGAGATCCGCACCCTCTCGGAACAAATCGAACCCATCCTCATCGCCAGTCTGGGCGGCATCGTCCTGGTGGTCGCCCTGGGCGTGTTCCTGCCGATCTGGGATCTCGGCTCCACCATGACCAAAAATAAGTAACGCGGGTCGCGATATTGACCTCAAGTTTTTTCATACCCCGCCGAAAGAGAGGGTAATTGTTCAAATAATCAATCGGTTCAGAAGGAGATCGGAATGCCCAAATCACAAAAAGGCTTCACCATGATCGAGCTGGTCATGGTCATCGTCATCCTCGGCATCCTCGCCGCCGTCGCCCTGCCGCGCTTCTATGACCTGCAACGCGACGCGCGCGTGTCCAAGGCCCAGGCCATCATGGGTTCGGTACGCTCGGCCGCCGCCATCGCCCACTCCGCCGCCCTGGTCAGCAGCCAGACCGCCGCCGCCGGCACCGTCACCATGGAAGGCGCCAACATCACCCTGCGTTTCGGTTACCCCAATGGCCAGGCCACCGGCATGCAGGCCGCCGCCAACATCAATGCCGCCACCGATGGCGTCACCATCGCCGGCGGCGGCGGCGCGGCCGCTGCCGTGATTATCCGGGTCAACGGCTCCACCACGCCCGCCCAGTGCCAAGTAACCTACACCCCGCCGACCGCCGCCAGCACCGCTCCCACCACGGCCATCGTCACCACCGGCTGCTGATTACTCCCGGCCGCGAGTTGCTGGTTGCGAGTTGAAGCCCACCCCCTCGCCAAACGCGTGGAGGCGGGATGAAACATCACTCACTGCCCGCGACCCGCCGCGCGCAGCTCGCCTTCACCCTGGTGGAACTGGTTTCCATCATCCTGATCGCGGGCATCCTGGCCGCCGTCGCCGGGCCCCGCTTCTTCAACGCCTCCACCTTCGCCGCGCGCGGCTATGCTGATGCCGCCTCCGGTTTCCTGCGTTACGCCCAGAAACTCGCCGTCGCCCGGCACGGCGGCGTCACCGTGCAGATAGACAATACCGGCCTGGCGCTCTGCGCGACCGCCAGCAACCCCTGCGCCGACGCCAACCCCTGGCCCGGCCCGCAAGGCGAAACGCCTTACCGTGTCGATGTGCCCAACGGCGTCACCCTGGCCGGCAGCGCCGCCAGCCTGACTTTCGACGCCCAGGGCCGCCCCGATTCAGGCATCACCCTCAGCATCACCGGCGACACGGCGCGCACGCTGACGGTGGAAGCGGAGACGGGCTATGTGTACTGACGTGGGCGCGGCCCCCAGGCCGCGATGCGCCCGGCGGGAGCCGGGCGCAAAGGTGGGACGCACGGTCTTGGCGAGCGTCCCACCTTTGCGCCTGCCGGCGCATCGCGGCCCGGAGGCCGCTCCTACATCGGCGATGCGCGGAGTCTCCCTGATCGAAGCCGTCCTGTTCATGGTCGTGGTCAGCGTGGCGCTGGCGTCATTGATGAAAGTGTTCGATCAGGCCGCCGTGGCCAGCGCCGATCCGGTGCTGCGGCGGCAATCGCTGGCGATCGCGCAAGCCTTGCTGGAAGAAATCAGCTTCAAGGACTTCGCCAACCCCAACCCCGGCGGCTACGCCGGCCCTTACAACGCCGCCACCCGCAATCAGTTCGACGACGTGATGGACTACAACGGCCTCACCCTGAACGGCATCAGCGATCTTTCCGGGGCCCCGGTGATCGGCCTGTCCGGCTACAGCGCCAGCATCGCCGTCACCCCCGCCGCCTTCGGCAACGTCCCCGC
The DNA here is from genome assembly GCA_023258975.1 of Hydrogenophilales bacterium. Lineage (GTDB taxonomy): Bacteria > Pseudomonadota > Gammaproteobacteria > Burkholderiales > Thiobacillaceae > PFJX01. Next base: position 97,301 of record JAHFRD010000002.1, read on the forward strand.
CGTCGCCGGCTGGCGCATCACCGTCAACGTCACCGACCCCTCCGGGAAGCAGCTCGCCCTGGACGGGTATCGGGCGGATTACTGAATGCGCTTCATGATGCCCTTGCCATCCCCTGTAGCGCCGGCATCCTTGCCGGCTCGTTCAGCAAACCAAAACAGCCGGCTGGCCCTGAAGGATACCGTCCCCGCAGGACATAAAGCCGGCGCTGCGGGGAGTGTGGCGGGTTTCACCCTGATCGAACTCATCGTCGTCATGATGCTGGTCGGCATCCTCTCCGGCATCGTCGCGATGTTCATCCGCAATCCGCTGGACGCCTACATGGCGGCCGCGCGCCGCGCGGCGCTGGTGGACGCGGCCGATACCGCGCTGTTGCGCATCGCCCGTGATGTCCAGGCCGCCTTGCCCAACAGTCTGCGCATCACGCAAAGCGCTGGCATCACCTACCTGGAATTCCTGCCGCTGCAAGACGGCGGCCGCTATCGGGCGGAGCAGACCGGCGCCGGCACGGGTGACATTCTCGATTTCACCTCCGGCGCGGACGCGAGCTTCGATGTGCTTGGCCCCACCGTCAGCGCCGCCGCCGGGCAATATCTGGTGCTCTACAACCTCGGCCTGGATGCCTCGACCTCCGCCTGGCTGGGCGGCAATCGGCGCGCCGTCACCAGCTCCGGCACGGTATCCAATCTCGCCTTCACCGCCACCGGCGCGCCGCTGCCGCTGGAATCACCGAGCAAGCGCTTCTATCTGGCCGGCGCCCCCGTCACCTACGTCTGCGACCCCGGCAACGGCGAACTGCGCCGCGTCTCCGGCTACGCCTTGCAGGCCGCGCAACCCACCAGCTTCGGCGCCGCCACGTCACGGCTCCTGGCCAACCATGTGGTGACCTGCGCTTTCGCCTACGACCCCGGCGCCTCGCAACGCCTGGGCCAGTTCACCTTGCGCCTGCAACTCAGCCAGGACGGCGAGACGGTGACCCTGTATCGGGAAGTGGCGGTGAACAATGATCCTTGATTCCTCAGTTGAACGCGGTTTCGCCCTCCCCGCCGCGATCTTCCTGCTGGTAGTACTGGGCGGGCTGGCGGGGTGGATGATGCGCCTGACCACGGCGACGCTGGCGCAGGAAGCGCTGGAACTGGAGGGCGCGCGCGCCTGGCAGTCGGCGCAGGCGGGGCTGGAGGCGGGGGTCTACGCGGCGCGGGTGGGCGGTGTTTGCGCCAGCCAGAACGTGGCGCTCGCCGGCACCCTGTCGCGTTTCACGGCCAGCGTGAGCTGCGCGTCCAGCAACGCGGATGAGGGCGGAACCGGCGTGACGCTGTACCGCGTCTCCAGCATCGCCTGCAACCAGCCGGCGGGCGGCGCCTGCCCCAATGCCGCGCCGACACTGGCGGAATACGCGGAACGGCATGTCACCGCGACGGTGGAGCAATGAACCCGCGCGCCGGGTTACTTTGGTCGATGCTGTTTCTGGCGACGGGTGCCGAGGCCGCCACCCGTTATGTTGGCGTCTGCGGCGCGCCGAACACCGCCACCCTCGCCGCCGCCGTTGCCGCCGCCGGCGCGGGCGACACCATCCTGGTCTGCTCCGGCACTTACAACGAGGCGGTCACCGTCAACAAGGCCAGTCTGACCATCCGTTCCTCCACCGGAAACCGCGCCGACGTCACCGTCAGCAACGCGGGTACGCCGTTCACCCTGGCGGCGTCCTCGCTCACCCTCAAGGACATGACCGTGACAAGCAGCGGCGCCGGCGCGATTGCCGATGCCTGGCCGGCCGCCGGTCTACATACTTTCGACAACCTCGCCGTCACCGCCTCGGGCATGGGCATCCGCCTGCAACAAATCTCCTCGGGCGCACACACTTTCAAAAATCTCACCGTCACCAGCACGGGCAGCACCGCGATTCAGCTCGACTGGAACGCCGACGGTGCCCATGTGTTCGACACAGTGACGGCGACGGGGAACAGCGGCGCCATCTACGCGGCCCAGGGCGCGGGCAGCTTCAAGAACGTCACGGCAACGGCCGTGGTCGGCGACGCCATTTACCTGTACGGCAAATACCCAGCCAGTTTCGATACCGTGACCGCAACTTCGGCCAACGGCCGGGGCATCTACATCGGCAGCGGCCTGAGCAGCGCCTTCGCCTTCACCGGCGTCACCGTCACGGCGAAAAACATGGGCATCCGGATCGATCGGTCAGGCAAGCTGACCATGAACAACGTCAAGGCCACCAGCTCAAACGACAACGCCATTTTTCTCGCCTGGGATGCCGACGGCGCGCATGAACTGACCAACCTCGACCTCTCCGCCGCCAACGGCCACGGGATCTACGCCAGCCAGGGCCTCGGCTTGGTCAGCGATTTCAAGATCGTCGCCAGGAACTACGGCATCTACAGCTACAGCAAGTACGACACGACCATCCAGCGCGGCACCGTCACTTCGTCGAACGACAACGCCATCCACAGCTCATCGGGTTCGAGCAAGACATTCAGCGTGGAGGATGTGACCATCAACGCCATGAAGACGGGCATCAACCTGAGTCGTTCCTCCTCCGCCTCGATCCAGCGCGTCTGCGTCAGGCGCGCGGTGGACGGCATCAAGACCGATTGGGACGCCCATTCCGTCAGCATCCGCGATTCGCAGTTCGCGAATTACACCGGCTACGGCGTCAACATCCAGTCGAACAACAGCAAGAAGGCCACCGTTACCAATAACGGCTTCCTGAAACTCACCACGCCACGCGCCTACAGCAACAGCAGCGCCCACAATTTCAAGGGCAACTACTGGCAGGGGGTGGCCGCTGGCACGAACTACACCGAGGGCAACGTCAAGGACACGGCGACACTGGGCAGCAACCCGGTATCGAGCTGTTACGGCGACCTCGCCCCCCCCGCCACCCTCGTCGCCGAATGGCGCATGGACGAAGCATCCTGGAATGGCACGTCTGGCGAGGTCAAGGACAACGTCGGAGCGGCGCATGCCACCTCCGTGAGTGGAGCCACCACAACCACGGGCAAGCTGTGCCAGGCCGGCATCTTCAACGGCACCAGCGCTTATGTGAACCTGCCCAACACCACGAGCCTGAATTTCCCCAGCGGCGGCGGCTATACCTTCAGCGCCTGGGTCAAGACCACGGATGCGTATGGCGAAATCGTGAGCTTCCGGGATCAGACCAACGATGTCCCCGTGATCGACCTGGCCATCGGCTACAACGGCGTGGGTGGCGTTGCCGGTCAATTCGTGCCCCTGGTGCGCCAGGATGGCGGCGGCATCGCCTACCTCAACAGCGGCGGCCAGATCAACGACGGCCAGTGGCATTTCGTGGCCCTCGTCTACGACCCGGCAGCCGCCAAGCTCATCTCCTATGTCGACGGCGCCAAGATCGGCGAGGCAGCCCACAGCAACCCTTCGACCCTGACCACGGCCGGCCTGCGCAACATCGGCCGGGAAGGACGCTGGGTGCAGGACAACTTCACCAGCCAGGATCGGGAATATCTGAGCGGCCAGATCGACGAGGTCAAAATCTGGAACAGCGCGCTCGACGCCACCCAAATCGCCGCCGGCCATGCCAACGAAGCCGCCGGCAGGAACTGGGACGGCAGCGCGCGCATCTGCGCCATACCGCCGCCCGCCAACCCCAGCGCCCTCAACGCCGTCAATGTCGGCGCCAACCCGGTGACCGGGAAGATCACCACCAAGACCGCCGGCGCGCCGTTCAGCGTGGATATTTATGCCCTCAACGCCGCGCGCACCGCCCAGGACAGCGCCTTCAACGGCGCCATCCTGGTCGATCTGCTCGCCAACACCAGCATCGGTGTGGCGCTGGACGCCAACAACTGCCCGACGACCGCCACCTCGCTCGCGGTGGGGACGGTCACCCTCACCGCCGGCAAGGCCACCGCCTCGATGGGAAGCGTGGCCGATGCCTGGCGCGACGCGCGGGTGCGCATGCGCTACCCGGCGACCGGCGCGGCCACGGTCACCGCCTGTTCGGCCGACAACTTCGCGGTGAAGCCGGCCGTGCTGTCCGCGATTGCCAGCCATGCCGACTGGGGCACGGCCGGCACCACGGCCACGCTGGCCAATACTGGCGCCGGCGGCGGCGTCATCCACAAGGCCGGGCGGCCGTTCACCGTGCGGGTGACCGGCTACAACGCCGGCAATGCCATCACCGGCAATTACAGCGGCAGTCCGACCGCCGCCAGCACCTGCGTCCTCCCCGCCAGCGGCTGCGTGCCGGGCAGTTTCAGCGCCGGCGCGTTCAGCGCGGCGGCCGGCACGCTCACCAGCAACGGCGCCAGCTACAGCGAAGTGGGCGCGATCAGCGCGACCTTCACCGACACGGCCTGGGCCAGTGCCGACAGCGGCGACACCGCCGCCAGTTGCGCCGGCTTCCACGTCTGCACCACGACAGCGGTGAATATCGGCCGCTTCGTGCCCGACCACTTCGACATCGCCACCAACACCCCCGCCTTCACCCCCGCCTGTGGCGGTTTCACCTACCTGGGGCAGCCCTTCGGCTTCGGCGCGGGCCCGGGTGTCTCGCCGCTGTGGAGCGTGACCGCGCGCAACAACGGCGGCGCCACCACGCGCAACTACAGCGGCTCGCTGTTCAAGATCGCCGCCGCCACGATCACCGGCCAGACCTGGGGCGCGGCCAGCGGCACGGTGGCCGCCGTGGGCACGTTGCCGGCAGTCGCCGTCAGCGATCTCGGCAACGGGATCGGCGGCGTCACGTATGGCGTCGGCGATCCGGCGGCCGGCGGCGGCCTCGCCTTTTCCCGCGCGGCGACGGCCCCGTTCGACGCCAGCCTCACGCTTGCCGCCAGCGTCGCCGACGGCGAAGGCGTAGCCTACGCGGGCAACCCGTTCCAGCACGGCGGCATCGGCTTCGACGACGGCAACGCGGCGACCACGAGCGACGCGCAAATGCGTTTCGGCCGCCTGCGCCTGGCCAATGCCGTCGGCTCCGAACTGCTGCCTCTGCCGCTGCCGCTCACCGCGCAGTACTGGAACGGCCAGGGCTATGTCAGCAACGCCCTGGACAACTGCACGACGATTTCCACGCCCACCCTTACATTTTTTTCACAAACTGCCGATAACCAGCTTGGTCAGGGCGAGACCACGGCCAGCTTCAATGCCACCCTGGTCGCCGGCAACGGGAATTTGCGGTTTTCCGCCCCCGGGGCGGGCAATTACGGCTTCATGGATTTGAGTGTCACGGCGCCGGCCTGGCTGAAGTTCAACTGGGATGGCGTGGATCAGGGCGGCGATGGCGACCAGTTGGACGACAACCCGCGCGCCCGCGCCACTTTCGGCAAACGCAAAGGCAGTGACAAGGTCATCATTCGGCGGGAGATGTACTGATGAAAACGGTTTACGAATTATCTATTCCGAGCCCCTCATGGAGGCCCACAACGTTCCACTCGCGACTCGCGACTCGCGACTAGCCCATGTTCTCCTTCAAACGCCGCGCCCACGCCTCCAACCACGCCGTGCTGTCGCCCTGCCCCGGCGGCGCGGCGGCGCTCCGCCTGGAAGGGGATCCCGGCCATCCCCATGTCGCCGCTTTCGCGGTGGCCGACAACCCGGCCATGACGCCGGATCTGCTGGAGCGGCTGGCGCACGAGGCGGGCATCCGCGCCATGCCGCTGGCCGCGTTGCTCGATCAGGAAGCCTACCAGACGGTGGTGATCGAAGCGCCCAACGTGCCCGATGACGAGCTTTCCAGCGCCATTCGCTGGAAGGTGAAAGACCTGATCAATTTCCATATCGACGATGCCGTGCTGGATCATCTCCCGGTACCCGGACGCACCGGCCAGCCGCCATCGCTGTATGTCGTCGCCGCGCAGGCGCCGGCCGTGCGCGAACTGGCGAAGCCTTATCACAAGGCGGGCCTGCCGCTGGCCGCCATCGACATTCCCGAAGCCGCGCAACGCAATCTGGGGGTGCGTCTGACGCCGGAGGATTACGCGGTGGCCATGCTGCATTTCAATGGAGAAGTCGGGCTGCTCACCTTCACCTTCGGCGAGGATCTGGTGCTTTCGCGGCGCATCGAGGCGCGCGGCGGGAGTAGTGGCGGCGGCGATTTCCTGTTCGACCGGGTGGCGATGGAAGCACAGCGTTCCGTGGATTATTTCGAGCGCCAGTTCTCCTGGCTGCCGCTCGCCAAGCTGTATCTGGCGCCCATGCCGGATTCGGCCCCGCTGGCGCGCAAGCTGGGTGAATACCTGCCGGTCGGCGCGGAAGTACTCGATCTCGGCCGCCTCTTCGACCTCGCCGGCCAGGAACGCCTGCTCGACGAGCGCATGCAGAACCGCGTGTTCCACCTGCTGGGCGCGGCACTCAGGGGAATGAGATGAACGGCCCCCACGCTCACATTCGTTCGCTGCCCCCCGGGGGGGCTCTCGCCTCCCTTGGGACGGCCCGGCGGGAGGCGAGATGAACAGCCCCCACGCTCACATTCGTTCGCTGCCCCCCGGGGGGGCCCTCGCCCCCCTTGGGACGGCCCGGCGGGAGGCGAGATGAACAGCCCCCACGCTCACATTCGTTCGCTGCCCCCCGGGGGGGCCCTCGCCCCCCTTGGGACGGCCCGGCGGGAGGCGAGATGAAACACATCAACCTCTACCAGGCCGCGTTCCATCCGCCCAGAACCATATTGCCGGCGCGCAAGCTGCTGGCGGGCGCCGTGGTGTTTTTGTGCGGCTTGCTGGCCTTGTATGCCTGGGATGCCTGGCGCCTCACACAAGTGCGCCTGGAGGTGAACCAGTTGGCGCAACGGGCGGACCATCTGGAAGCGCGGGTCAATACCGCCAACGTGGCGGGGCGGGCGGATCCGCGCGTGCTGGCTGAAGCGGAGAGTGTGGAAGCGCGGCTACGCAATCTGCGACTGGCCCAGGAGGCCGTGACCAGCGGTGTGCTTGGTTCGGAGACCGGCTATTCCGCGCAGTTCCGCGCGCTCTCCCGCGCCGGCGTGGCCGGCGCCTGGCTGACCCGGGTGGAGATGGAACAGCGCGGCGGCGAGCGCCACCCCGAAATGAACCTGCGTGGCCGCGCCCTCACCGGCGAAGACAGCGCCCGCCTCATCGCCAGCCTGCGCCGCGAACCGCTGTTCGTCGGTCTCTCCTTCTCCAGCCTCACCCTGGATCCTCCGAAAGACAAATCGGGTGGAACGGAAGCGGCGCCCGCGTCTCCCCCCCGATTCCTGGAATTCGCGTTGAGCGCCCACCAGAACCCGGCGCCGCCCGGCGCATCCCCCCCGAACACCGGCGTGCCGCTCGCCCGGAAACCGGATGCGGCCGCCCTGGCCGCCGCGCTGGCCGCGCAGGTGGCCACCGACAAGGCGGGCGTGAATCAGGCCGCCCAGGCCGATGCCGCCACCGCGAGGAATACACCATGAAAGCCACGAGCAAACTCGCCGCATATCTGGAAAAGATCGACGCGCTCACCCCGCGCGAGCGCGTGATCCTGTTCCTGCTGCTTCTGGCCGGCCTGTGGGCCGCAGTGGATGGTTTGTTATTGGGGCCGCTGGACAAATCGCGCCACGCCGAGCAGGAAAGGCTGCGCGCGGCCGCCGCCCAGATCGCCGCCGCCCAGGACACCCTGACGCAGCGCGCCAACCAGATCGACCCCGCGCGCGCCGCGCAACAGCGCCTTGAGGCCGCTCGCCAGGCGCTGGATACAGGCATGCGCGAAACCGAGCGCGCGCAAAGCCGCCTGGTTGCCGCCAAGGACATGACGCAAGTGCTGCAAGGCTTGTTGCGCAACCAGCCCGGCCTGCGCCTGGTCAACCTGAAAACCCTGGCGCCCGAACCCGTGGGCCTGCCGTCCGAAGCCAAAGCCGGCGATGCCACGGCCAAGCCGGACGAAGCCGCCCTGTACCGCCAGGGCGTGCGCGTCACCCTGGCCGGCGGCTATGCGAATCTGGTTCATTACATGGAATCGCTGGAAAAATTGCCGGTGGGGTTCTACTGGTCGCGCGCCGAACTGGACGCCGGCCGCCATCCCGAGATCGAACTGACCCTCACCCTCTACACCCTGAGCACGGAGCGGACATGGCTGACGGTATGAATTCAGGGGCAAGGAAGGGCGCGCGGGCCTGGCTTCCGCTTCTTGCCCTTTGGGCGTTGCTCCCGCGCCTGACTCCGGCCTTCGCGGAGATGGGCGACCCCACCCGACCACCCACGGGGTTCAGCGAGCAGGTCGGGGACTCGGATACTCCGAAGGAAGCCCCGCTCCAGGTCAGCAGCGTGTTTCTGATGGGCAAGAAGCCCTATGCCCTCCTCGACGGCCAGGTGGTGCGTGTGGGCGACAAACTGGAAGCCGGACGGGTCAGCAAGATAGATGAAACCGGCGTCTGGCTGAAAACGCCCTCGGGGCCAAGACAACTCAAATTATTGCCGGACGTGAAGAAGACACCGGCCGGCAAAACCAAGTTGGAGAAACGATGAAAACCCTCGCCGCGTGGCCCTCGTCCGCCTTGTGTAGCGCCGGGAGCCGGCGCCACCTCTGGCCCCTGCTTCTCGTTGTCCTGGCCGGATGCGCCCAGGTCAGGCAGAAACCCGTGTTGCCGGCGATTCAGGAGGAAATGCGCCTGGCCATGCTTGCCCCCGCCACCCGGCCCGCGCTGCCGGCCGCCGTCGAGGCCGCCCTGGCGCCCCAGAGCAAGCTGGAATTGCCCAAGTCCGTCGCGCAGCCGTTGGAACCGCGCTTCGACCTGGCCGTGAATAACGCCTCCGCCCAGCAAGTGTTCCTGGGCATCGCCTCCGGCACCCGCTACAGCATGCTGCTGCATCCCCAGGTGGCCGGAAACATCACGGTCAACCTCAAGGACGTGAGTGTGCCGGAAGCGATGGAAGCCATTCGCGAACTGTATGGCTACGACTACCGCATCGACGGCGGCAAGATCTTCGTGCAGCCACTGACCACGCAAACCCGTTTCTACTCGGTCAGCTATCCATCGGGGCAGCGCCAGGGAAAATCGGAACTGCGCGTGATTTCCGGCTCCATCGCCGACACCAGCGGGAAGAGCGCTTCCAGCGCCTCGGGTAGCTCCGGCGGCTCCGGTGGCACCTCCCAGGTCGACAGCAGCCGCATCGTCACCAGCGTCTCCACCGATTTCTGGTCCGAACTGCAAATGACCGTCGGCCTGTTGATCGGCTGTTCGTCCGGTTCCGGCGCCGCGCCGACGACACACGGCACGACCGGAACGCCGGCGCCCACCGCCACCACGACAACGTGCCCGGAAGGGCGCAACGTGGTGGTCAGCCCGCACTCCGGCATGCTCGCGGTACGCGCTCTGCCGACCGAGCAGAGGCAGATCGACGAGTACCTCAAGGCCGCGAAAATCTCGGTGCAACGGCAGGTGATGATCGAGGCCAAGATTCTCGAAGTGACGCTGAATGAAGGCGCGCAGAGCGGCATCAACTGGGGCTATTTCCATCAGGGCGTCAACCGGTGGTCCAAGGGCGCGGACACCACCGCCTTCCCGGTGCCCGGCGCGGCGCCCGCCACCAACCTGGGCGCCCTGCTCGCCACCGGGCTGCCCGCCACCAGCGCCGCGAGCACCACATCGGCCGGGGTGTTCGGCCTGGCCTTCCAGACCGGAAGCTTCGCCGCGCTGATCAATTTCCTGGAAACCCAGGGGGGCGTGCAGGTGTTGTCGAGCCCGCGCATCGCCGCGCTGAACAACCAGAAAGCCATCCTCAAGGTCGGCACCGACGAATTTTTCATCACGGAAATCACGACCACGACGACCACCGGCACGACCTCCACCACGTCACCCACCGTGACCACCCAACCGTTCTTCTCCGGCATCGCGCTTGATGTGACGCCGCAGATCGACGACTCGGGCAACATCATCCTGCATGTGCATCCCTCGGTCAGCCAGGTCGTGACCGATTCAAAAATCATCAATCTGGGTTCCCAAATCGGGGAATTCACCCTGCCATTGGCCAAAAGCACCGTCTCCGAAACCGACAGCATCGTGCGCTTGCGGGATGGCGAAATCGCCGCCATCGGCGGCCTCATGAAGCGTGAATCACGCGACGCGGGCAGCGGCGTGCCGGGCCTCGGCGACATCCCCGGCCTGGGTCTTTTCTTCAAGAACAGCAACGCTTCGCGGCTGAAGCAGGAATTGGTGATCCTGCTCAAGCCCACCATCATCAAGCAGCAGTCGGACTGGCTGGACACGGCGCGCGAATCCGGAGCGCGCATGCGGGAATTCGATCCCCCGGCGGCACGGTGATGACTTGCGCGATTCGCCACCCCCGCATGAACCCGGATTGTCCATTGGCGGCGAATCCAGGCGCGCGCCCCTGTAGCGCCGGCGTCTCGTCGGCGAGTTCTTCCAATCAGGCGAACGAGCCGGCGAGACGCCGGCGCTACACCCTTTTACCGCAGCTATTGCGGCAAACCTGAGCCTCTTCAGAAGAGATATGGCGCTAATGGACAATCCGGGATGAATTAGGATGAAACAGCCCCCTTACTCGCTACGCTCGTTCCCCCCCGAGGGGGAGGTCAATTCCTTCGGAACGGCCGTGCGGAACTGACATGTACCTCGCCCATTTCGGCCTGAAAGAATTCCCTTTCGGCCTGACCCCGGATACCGCCTATTTCTTTCCCGGCGCGGGCGCCCAGGCCGCGCTCAACACCCTGATGGTGGCGCTGGACGCGGGCGAGGGGTTAATCAAGATCGTCGGCGAGGTCGGTTCCGGCAAGACCCTGTTGTGCCGCTACCTGCTCAACCATCTGGAAGCTGAAAGTTGGGCGGCCGCCTACATTCCCAATCCACATCTCACACCGGCCGCCCTCAACCACGCCCTCCTTACGGAGCTTGGCGGCGGCATGAAACGCAGCCTGGCCTATGGCCTCACCAAGGCCCTGGAAATGCGGGTGCTGGAACTGGCGCAAAGCGGGCGCCGCGCCGTGGCGCTGATCGACGAGGCTCAGGCCATCCCGCTGGAAAGCCTGGAAGCGCTGCGCCTGATCTCCAATCTGGAGACGGAAAAACGCAAACTGTTGCAGATCGTCCTGTTCGGGCAACCCGAGTTGGATACGCGCCTGAACGACCCTTCGGTGCGCCAGATCAAGAGCCGTATCGCCTTCCACGATCAACTCGCCCCCCTGACCCGCATGGAAACCCCGGCCTACCTGATGCATCGCGCCGGTCTGGCGGGCGCCACCCGGCCGCTGTTTCAGATGGCGGCCGCGAAGAAGCTGCATCGCGCCAGCCGGGGCACACCGCGCCTGATCCACATCCTCGCGCACAAATCCTTGATGCTGGCCTTCGGCGAAGGCGCCGATCAGGTGCTGCCACGCCATATCCGCCTGGCCGGCCGCGATACGCCGGGCGCGCGGCTGTCATTCCTCGATCGCCTGGTTTCCACATGAGCGTCATCAACCGCGTCCTCAAGGATCTCGACGAGAAGGGCGCCGCATCCGCGACCCTCACGGGCGTACAAGCCGTGCGAACCAACCTGGAACCTCCGCGCGCGCACTGGCCCTGGGCGGTGGCGCTGCTCGCCGCTCTGGCCGGCACCTGGTGGTTGTGGCCGCAGCCGCAACCACAACTACCCGCAGTTGCGGCGGCGCCGCCGCAAGAAGCGCGGCCGCAACTGCGGATGAGTGAAACGCTCACCGCACCCGCCGAGGGAGAGGGCGCGACGATGCCCCCTCCTCCCGAGCCGACCAGACCCTCCTTCGCCGACCCTCAGCCGCGACGAGAAATCGAACGCAACGCTCCCTCTCTCCCCCCGCCGCGACAGCCTCTCCCCACCGCCGCCCCGACGGAGGACGCGGGCAAAACCATGCGTCTCGATACCCGCCTGCCCGAACCGCGCCAAGCCCGGATTCTCAAGGAAATTCGCCCGCTGACGCCGCAGGAACAGGCGGATCAAGCCTGGCGCCAGGCGGCGCGCCTGATTGAGCAAGGGCGCGGCCCCGATGCCCTGGAAGGACTGGAGGCCGCTCTGCGTCTGGATCCGAATCACGGCCCGGCGCGCCAGATGCTGATTGCCTTGAGCCTGGAGTCCGGTGATGCGGCGCGCGGCGAAGCCCTGCTGCGCGAGGGCATGCAACTGCACATGAAGGATGCCTGGTACAACCGCGCCTTGGGCCAGTTGTATCTGCAACGCGGCGACACTCGCCAGTCCGCCGCCATTCTGAAAACCGGCCTCGGCAAGGGCGTGGATGCCGCTTATTGGGGACTCTATGCCGGCGTTCTGAGTAAATCCGGCCACCCGGAGGAAGCATCGCAGGCTTACCGCGAAGCCGCCCGCCTCAGCCCGACGCACGGCCCCTGGTGGGTCGGCCTCGCCGTATCCCTGGAACAGACCGGCCTGCGCGCGGACGCCACCGCCGCCTACCAACGCGCGCTACAGACCAAGCTCGACCCGGAAGTGCGCGCATTCGCGGCGCGAAAAGCCGGAGAGTCGGGCACACCTTAGGCGTCCGCGTTCATCCGCCGCGTTCATCCGCCGCATTCATCCATATTCGCGCCACTCACGCGAAGAAAGGAACGCGCCGCCGGAGGCTCCCGGCCAACCGCCCTGGCCCCACGGGGTGACATGCGCGGGACAGAATAAACCCCGCGCGGGGCGGGGTTCGTTTCACCCAAAAAAGCTGCCGGTTTACCAAACCCCCATGAATGCCAGCATGCCCTTCGCCGCCTCGCGGCCCTCGTAGACGGCGGTGACCACCAGGTCGGAGCCGCGCACCATATCGCCGCCGGCGAAAACCTTGGGGTTGGCGGTCTGGTAGGCGTGTTGCTGGCCTTTCGCGCCGCTGTTGACAACAACGCGGCCACCTTGGTCGATGCTGACGCCAATGTCGGCGAACCAGGGTTGCGGGTTGGGACGGAAGCCGAAGGCGACGAGAACGCGGTCGCAGGGGACGATTTCCTCGGAGCCTTCGATCACGACCGGGGTGCGGCGGCCACGCGCGTCGGGCTCGCCGAGTTCGGTGGTGACCAGCTTGATGCCTTCCACCTTGCCATCACCGACGACTGCGACCGGCTGCCGGTTCCACAGGAATTGCACGCCTTCTTCCTTGGCGTTGGCGACTTCGCGCTTGGAGCCGGGCATGTTGGCCTCGTCGCGGCGGTAGGCGCAGGTGACGCTGGCCGCGCCCTGGCGGATGGAGGTGCGGTTGCAATCCATCGCGGTATCGCCCCCGCCGAGCACCACCACGCGCAAGCCCTTCATGTCGATGAATTCGTCCTGCGGCAGGCCCAGACAGTGGTTCACGTTGGAGATCAGAAACGGCAGCGCGGCCATGACGCCGGGCAGGTCTTCGCCGGGGATGCCGGCCTGCATGTAGGTGTAGGTGCCCATGCCCATGAACACGGCGTCGTATTCATTGAGCAGATCGGCCATCTGAATATCCTTGCCAACCTCGGTACCGAGGCGGAACTCGATGCCCATGCCTTCGAAGATGTCGCGGCGGCGGGTCATCACGCTCTTTTCCATCTTGAACTCGGGGATGCCGAAAGTGAGCAGGCCGCCGATCTCTGGGTATCTGTCAAAGACCACCGCTTTTACCCCATTGCGCGCCAATACATCGGCGCAGCCGAGGCCGGCGGGGCCGGCGCCGATAATGGCGACCTTCTTGCCGGTGGCGACCACCTTGGACATATCCGGGCGCCAGCCCTGGGCGAAAGCCGTCTCGGAGATGTATTTCTCGATACCGCCGATGGTGACGGCGCCGGCCTCGACCTGATTCAGGGTGCAGGAACCTTCGCAGAGACGATCCTGCGGGCAGACGCGGCCGCACACTTCCGGCAGGGAATTGGTCTGGTGCGACAACTCGGCTGCTTCGAACAGGCGCCCTTCATCCACCAGCTTCAGCCAGTTGGGAATGTAGTTGTGCACCGGGCACTTCCATTCGCAATAAGGGTTGCCGCAGGCGAGGCAACGCCCGGCCTGTTCATGCGCCTGATCGGTGCCCATCGGGGCGTAGATTTCCTTGAACTCGACCTTGCGGACTTCGGCAGGTACTTTGTCGCCGTCGCGACGGGCGATGTTGAGGAATTGGAATACGTCGGACATGGAGGGTTCCTGATTAATGATCCATAGACGGCCACATGGCCGGATCGCGTCCTTGGTGCATGCAACTCAAGACGACGACTTGCTTGCCTTCGACGGCGTAGAACAGGGCATAAGGGAATTTGTGCAAGAGCGCCCGGCGAATAGGCCCATCTACCGAAACGGCCGCAAGAGGGAGTCGCGCAATCTGCTGAAACGCCTCTCGCAGCGCAAGCCTGAAAGAATGTCCCAGGCCGCAGCGCTCTGTTTCATACCACTTTGCAATGTCCGCCATTTCTCTTTTTGCTCTGGGAGAAACGCTGACAGTCATGCAAGCTGACGCTCGATTTCTGCCAAAACGTGCTCCCACGGCTCAGACAGTTCAGGGTGCAGGCGATGCTCATCCAGCCGGCGGCGCAACTCCAACTTGAGTTCTTCGCTGATGGGCTCAACAGCCAGATCTTCGTGTATCGACTCCCAAACGCTTTCCATCAACTGAACCTTGTCTTCGTAGGAAAGCTTCTTGATCTGATCCAGCATGACCGTGTCCATCGCTATCTCCTTGGGTCTGGGTGCGGCTGCCTGACCGCTCAATCCTTCAACAAACTGTCCAGCGTCAAAGCCTTGGGCTTGACCAGCCAGAAACGGTTCACCACATCGGCGAAGTTGTCGAGCATCCATTGCGCGCGGGCGGAGTTGGTGTAGCTCAAGTGTTTCTCCAGCTTCTCGCGCAGGAAGGCGCGGTGTTCGCCGGTCTTCTCGTCGTTGATGCGGTTGATGTCGATCAGCTCGTTGTTGTACTTCTCGGCGAAGTGTCCGTCCTCGTCGTAGACCAGGGCGAAGCCGCCGGTCATGCCGGCGCCGACGTTGAGGCCGGTGTTGCCGAGGACGATGATGCAGCCGCCGGTCATGTATTCGCAGCAATGTTCGCCCACACCTTCCACCACCGCCAGGGCGCCGGAGTTGCGCACGCCGAAACGCTCGCCGCCCTGGCCGGCCGCGTACAACTCGCCGCCGGTGGCGCCGTACAGACACGTATTGCCGATGATGCTGGCCTGGTGCGATGCGAACACGGAGCCTTTGGGCGGGTAGACGATGAGGCGGCCGCCGGACATGCCCTTGCCGACGTAGTCGTTGGCGTCGCCCTCGATCTCCATCGTCAGTCCCTTGTGGTTCCAGACGCCGAAGCTCTGGCCGGCGGAGCCGTTCAGTTTGATGTGCAGGCAGTCGGTGGGCAGGCCCTCGGCGCCGTGCGCGCGGGCAATCTCGCCAGAAAGGCGGGCGCCGATGGAACGGTTGACGTTGCGCACCGCGTATTCCAGGCGTTGCGGGGTTTTCGCCAGGATGCCGGGCAGCGCGTCCTTGACCATCTGTTCCGCCAGTTCACCCTTGTCGAACGAGGGGTTGGAGGCTTCGACGCAGTAGCGCGGCTCGGCGTCGGCGATGCTGCCCTGGGACAGCAGTACGCCGAGCTTGAGCTTGCTCTGCTTGTCGCTCTCACCCGGCAGCAGGTCGAGCAGATCGGTGCGGCCGATCAAGTCCTCGAAGCGGGCAACACCCAGCGCGGCCATCCACTCGCGGGTTTCGCGGGCGACGAAGGTGAAGTAGTTGATGACCATTTCCGGCAGGCCGATGAAGAAGCCCTTGCGCAGGCGCGCGTCCTGGGTGGCGATGCCGGTGGCGCAGTTGTTCAGGTGGCAGATGCGCAGGTATTTGCAGCCCAGCGAAATCATCGGCGCGGTGCCGAAACCGAACGATTCGGCGCCGAGGATGGCGGCCTTCACCACGTCGAGGCCGGTCTTCAGGCCGCCGTCGGTCTGCACCCGCACGCGGCCTCTGAGGCCGTTGGCGCGCAGCACCTGTTGCGCTTCGGTGAGGCCCAGCTCCCAGGGGGTGCCGGCGTATTTCACGGAGGTCAGTGGGGAGGCGCCGGTGCCGCCGTCATAACCGGAAATGGTGATGAGGTCGGCATAGGCCTTGGCCACACCGGCGGCGATGGTGCCGACGCCGGGTTCCGCCACCAGTTTCACCGAGACCAGCGCCTTCGGGTTGACCTGTTTCAGGTCGTAGATCAGTTGCGCCAGGTCTTCGATGGAGTAGATGTCGTGGTGCGGCGGCGGCGAGATCAGGGTGACGCCGGGCTTGGTGCAGCGCAGCTTGGCGATGTGCGGCTCGACCTTCTTGCCGGGCAACTGGCCGCCCTCGCCGGGCTTGGCGCCCTGCGCCACCTTGATCTGCAACACCTCGGCATTGACCAGGTAGTGCGCGGTGACGCCGAAACGGCCGGACGCCACCTGCTTGATCTTGGACATCTTGATGGTGCCGTAACGGGCCGGGTCTTCGCCGCCCTCGCCGGAGTTGGAACGGCCACCGATGGTGTTCATGCCTTCCGCCAGGGCTTCGTGCGCCTCGGGCGAGAGGGCGCCGAGCGACATGCCGGCGGAGTCAAAGCGCTTGAGGATGGCTTCGACCGGCTCCACATCGTCCACGGCCAGCGGCGTGTCCGCCAGCTTCAGCTGCATCAGGTCGCGCAGCATGGCCACCGGGCGGTTGTTCACGCTGGCGGCGTATTTCTTGTAGGCGTCGTAGGAGCCGGTCTGCACGGCGGTTTGCAGTTCCTGCACCACGTCCGGGTTGTAGGCGTGGTATTCCTCGCCGTGCATGAACTTGAGCAGACCGCCGGCCGGGATGGGACGCAGCGGGTTGAAGGCGGCGCGGTTGAGCTTCTTCTGATCCGCCTCGAAGTCCTCGAAGTTGGCGCCGGAAACGCGCGAGACGGTGCCGGTCAGGCAGAGGCCGACGACGTCCTCGTGCATGCCCACCACTTCAAACAACTGCGCGCCGCGATAGCTGGCGATGGCGGAAATGCCCATCTTGGACATGACCTTGAGCAGACCCTTGTCGATGCCCTTGCGGTAGTTCATCAGCGCCTTCTCGGCGGGCAACTTGATCTCGCCACTGCGCACCATTTGCAGAATGGACTGGTAGGCGAGGTAGGGATACACGGCGGTGGCGCCGAAGCCGATCAACGTGGCGATCTGGTGCGGGTCGCGCGCGGCGCCGGTCTTCACCACGATATTCGCGTCGCAACGCAGGCCGGCGGCGATCAGGGCATGGTGTACCGCGCCGGTGGCGAACAGGGCCGGGATGGTCAGCGTGGACGGGGAGAGGGTACGGTCGGAGAGCACGACGATGACCGTGCCCGCCTTCACCGCCGCCACCGCGTCGGCGGCGAGCTTCTCCAGCGCGGCCTTGAGGTCGCTCCGGTCGGGGTCGTATTGCAGGTAAAAATGGGCCGTCGCGTAGGCCGGGTCGCCGTTGTTGGTGACCGCCTTGTAGGTGTCGTTGGACAACACCGGCGAGTTCAGCTCCATGCGATCCGCGTGTTGCGGCGTTTCCTCGAACAGGTTCAATTCGCGTCCCAGCACCGTATGCAGGGACATGACGATGGCCTCGCGGATCGGGTCGATCGGCGGGTTGGTCACCTGCGCGAACTGCTGGCGCAGGTAGTCGAAAGGCGAACGCGCTTTCCGGGAAAGCACCGCCATCGGCGTGTCGTCGCCCATCGAACCCACCGCTTCCTGGCCGTCCTCGGCCAGCACGCGCAGCACCTGATCCAGTTCCTCGGAACTCAGGTTGAACAGCTTCTGGTGGGTGGCCACGCTCGCCGCGTCCATCGCCGGATAGTCGCTGTCCTGCTCCAGACCGAATTCGATTCGCTTGCCGTGCGCCTTGAGCCATTCCCGGTAGGGATGGGCGGATTTGAGCTGGTTGTCGATGTCTTCCGGCAGCAGGAAGCGCCCGGTTTCCAGGTCGGCCGCGACCATCTGGCCGGGGCGCACGCGGCCCTTGGCGACGATGTTCTCGGGGCCACCGTAATCCCACACGCCCACTTCCGAGGCGATGGTGACGTAACGGTCCTTGGTGATGACGTAACGCGCCGGGCGCAGGCCGTTGCGGTCGAGCATGCAGACGCCGTAGCGGCCGTCGGTCATGACGATGCCGGCGGGGCCGTCCCACGGCTCCATGTGCATGGAGTTGTATTCGTAGAAGGCGCGCAGATCCGGATCCATGTTGGTGACGTTCTGCCAGGCCGGCGGCACCATCATGCGCATGGAGCGGAACAGGCCGGCGCCGCCCATGACCAGGCCTTCGAGCATGTTGTCGAAGCTCATGGAGTCGGAGCCCTTGAAGCCCACCATCGGCCGCACGTCATCCATGTTCGGGATCAGCGGACTCTGGAACTTCTGCTCGCGCGCCCGCGACCAGTTGCGGTTGCCCTGCACGGTGTTGATCTCGCCGTTGTGGGCGAGGTAGCGGAACGGCTGCGCCAGGCGCCATTCCGGCCAGGTGTTGGTGGAGAAACGCTGGTGGAACACCGCCAGGGCGGAGGCGAAACGTTCGTCGTTGAGGTCGGGATAGAACACCGGAAGGTATTCCGGCATCACCAGACCCTTGTAGGAAATCACCCGGCCGGACAGGGTCGGCATGTAGAAGGTGGCGTCCGTGGCGAAAACCGCCTTCTCCACCTTGCGCCGGGCGATATACAGCTTGCGCTCGAAGATGTCGGCGGAAATGGCGTCCGGGCAGTTCACGAATAGTTGCTCGATCACCGGCAGGCTCTTCAGGGCGACTTCGCCCAGCGCGGCATTGTCCGTGGGCACCTTGCGGAAGCCGGCCGGCTCCAGCCCCTCGCCCTTGAGTTCGCTGACCAGCAGGTCGCGCGCGCGTTGCGCCTTGGCCGCATCCTGGTTCAGGAAGGTCAGGCCGGCGGCGTAACGGGTGTTCAGGGCGAAACCACTCTCCGCCGCCACCGCGCGCAGGAAGCCATCCGGCTTCTTGAACAGCAGGCCGCAGCCATCGCCCGATTTACCATCGGCCGCCACCGCGCCGCGATGGGTCATGCACGCCAGCGAGGAAATCGCCGTGGCCACCAGCTTGTGGGTCGCCTGGTCATCCAGTTGCGCGATGAGTCCGAAACCGCAGCTGTCCTGCTCGAAATCCGGGCTGTAGAGCGTGCCGCCAAGGCTGTTTTGTCGATCATCCATTATCGTCGGGCCGATCAAGTGGTTCGCGCGGGGCGCGCGAACGCAGGGTAAAAAAGGGCGGGAATTCTAGCTTGAACAAGGACTTCCCGCCAAATGGCGGTTAAATCCCATTTGAAACACGGCCGGGCGGCACCGTAGCCCATGTCTACCAAGCGGTTATGCCCACGGATATACTCCGCCCCTTAGGGAAAAACACGAATGAAATCATTGCGTGGCGATCAATTACGCAGGATTGCAGGGCAACTTTTCGCCATATGAATGAACAGCGGTAATAAGCAGTAATAACTTCGCGGGGGAAGTAACCAATGCATCTCGTCAGTCGAGTGATTCTTGTCGTGGCCGTGAGCGTGGCGTATCCAGCGCACGCCGGGTTTTTCGACTTCCTGTCCGGCTCCACTGAAAACAAGGGCGAAGAGGCATCAGACAAAACGCCAGCCGACCAGGACAAACCGGCGAAAGAAGCGCAGCCCGCCAACTCAGGCGCCGCGTGGAATTCCGAAGAGTCCATTCTGGCGTCAACACCCGCGCAGCCCCCCGCCCGAATGACGGTCATTGATTGCGCGCCCCCCACGAAGGTCAAGGCCAAGAACAAATCAGCAAGCAAAGCCGGCCGTGGCGACAAACCAGCCCCCACTTGCGGAGCGCCCTCAAACACGGCGCCAAGCGCGCCAGGAAGCGAGAACGCGGGCCTGCTGGCGGGCACGAAGCTATCCGCCAAAGATCTGATGGGGGAAATGCGCTCGATCAAGGGAACCTTTTCCGCAGAAAACCCCATGCAAGCGCTCACCTCCCTGCTTACGCCGCCGCAGCTCGCCGCCTCCAATCCGCCGGCGATCAATAACAAGAAGAGCGCCGCCAACCCAACCGAACAATCAGTCGCGGCATTGGCCACCCTGTTGGGTGGTGGCGGTGGCAATGGCAACAGTGGGGGCCTGGGCATGCTTTCCGGCGGCGGCATGGGCATGCCATTCGCCTCGCTGGGGAGTTTGGCCGTCGATGGCATTCTGGAGATGCTCACGGCGGAAATCTCCTACGCCGCGCTGGATACCTTCTTTGCCGAACTGCTGGAAGACAAGGAGTCCTTGTCCAAAATCACCGTGGACGTGCCGGACATCTCCAAGCTATCACCGGAATTGCGCAAGCAGACGATCAAACTCGCCGCATTCCTGGCCGCCATCAAAGGTTCGGCCTTGGTGATCGACAGTGGCCAGAAAGAATTCGAGAAAGCCAAGGAAAGCTACAAGAAGGTCATCGAAATGCGCGAGCAGGCCGCCAAGATCCTGGCGGATGCCCTGTTGACGCGAGATCAGCTGGAACACGCGCTCAAGATACAGCAGGCGCGCGGCTCCACTCCGTTGGACGCGGCGGATCTGCAATACCTGGAGAAATTCAAGGACAGCAAACCCGAAGAACTTGTGCGTGATTTCGCCGCGCAGAATCTTGCCCTGGCCTATCTCCGCCAGAAAAACCCGGATGCCTGGCGTGACTACAGCCTGCAGATGCAGGAAGTGAAAAGCCACTACGGCGCTTACGCGCGCGCGACCGCCGGCGCCGGCTCCATGCTCGGCTTCTCCGCGTTGTTCCTGAAACAAGCCAAGAAAATGCTCGACAAGCAGGGAATTCTGGGCGGCGCGACCCTGCTTCCCCTGACCAGCCAAGGGTTGAGCGAAGTCGTCTCGCTGGCCCCGCGACTCAAGAATGTTTTTGACTTCGGCGATGACCTGACCCAGGGGTCGTTCATGGTGGTACAGGGAAATGAAACCGTGAAACGCCAGGCCTCGGCCAAAAAGGTGTTCGGTAGCATCAATGACGACGCGCTCACGCAATTCCGCAGCGACCTCATCCGCGCCAAGGGCAATGGCTACCTGTTCCGTCTGTATC
This sequence comes from Hydrogenophilales bacterium, assembly GCA_023258975.1. Classification (GTDB taxonomy): domain Bacteria; phylum Pseudomonadota; class Gammaproteobacteria; order Burkholderiales; family Thiobacillaceae; genus PFJX01. The sequence goes on from JAHFRD010000002.1 coordinate 118,249, forward strand.
AGAAAAACCCCCATGCCCTGGGTCAACTCAGCGACCGTGTCGTTTCCCGCGATGCCCGCGCCTCGTTCAGGAAGGATTACCTGAAAATCGAAAACGACACCGACTTCAGCTTCAACAACGCGCTGGGTGGAAAACTGGCCAGCAAGCGCAAAAATCTGGCGCAGGACATCTACATGCACCCTGTAGACGCCTCGGCCACGGAAGCCGACGACAAGGCGGTCGCCAATGTGCAGAAGGACTTGCTGAACAATATCGGCGAGTACAGCAACAGTGATCTGCGCAAACTCATGTTCGTCAATTCCAGCGGAACCGCCGCCCAACCACGCATCGACATCGGTGCTTATTCGGTCAGGATCGACACCATCGGGCTGGAAGGCCTGCTCGACTATGACGATTTCGTGGCGGAGAAACTGGCCCAGGCAAAGGTTCGCGACATCAGCAAAGGTGTCGTAAAACCCGCGCGTAAAGCCAAATCCTGAACATGGAGCATGCCCGCATGCGCAAGACCCGGTATATCGCCTGGCTCCTGTGGCTATTCGCCACCACGCTCGCCAGCGCGGAAGAGGATATCAAGATGCCTGGCGGAGTGGATTACACCCGCCTGAAAACCCTGGAACAAGGCCGCCACCAGAAATTGAAGGTCTACGTGAACATGGTGGGCATCGGCGAGAAATCCGATCTGAATCTGTTGATTCCGGTTCATGCCGGAAAAAGCGTGGGCACTCATAGCCAGATGAACCGCCGCTTCATGGATGCCATCAAGTCCACCGAGCGGTTCGAGGTGTTTGATGACAGCGCCAGCGGCCTGCGCGACCAGAGTGACATCGTGGTGGACGGCATGGTCGTGGCGGCCACTCAGGATCTGGAGGACTACTCCGCGTTCAGGAAGAGCGTCACCACGGTACGCCTGAGCTTGCAGGTCAAGGACACGCTCAGCGGGAAAGTGCTGCGCGCCAAGACCCTGACCGGCAATCACGGCAGCGAACCACGCGAGGGCACCTTGATCCGTTCCGACAAGGAACTGGCCGGCAAATCCGCCCAGGACAGTCTGTCCAACGATTTCGAGCGGGCGCTGGAGGAAGTCATGGGCAACGCTGCGGCCTATGTGGAACGCACCTTCCGCCCCCTGGGGAAAATCATCCAGATCGAGGACAAGGACGTCCTCCTCTCCGGCGGCGAGGCGGATGGCCTGCGCCCTCAGGATCGATTGGTGGTCTTTCGCGCCAGTTTCATCAAGGAAGGCGGGCGCGAAGTGCCCGGCCTCATGAAACCGGTTGCCATCATCGAATGTTCCGCCGTCAGCGCCGAAACCGCGCAGTGCGGAATCCTGCGGCAGAAGGACGAGATCAAACCGGGTTATTTCGCCCTGGTGGTCGATGACAGCATCAAATTGAAAGAACGCTAACCAGCAAAAATCACAAAAACACGGCGGGGAGGAATCATGAATAAAACACTTGTTGGTGTTCTGCTGTGCATGCTCACCGGCATGGCCGGCGCCGCGCCGATCGCCATCCTGTACAAAAAGGAATCCGCTGCGAGCCTGCACAGAACGGATGGCGCCAGCCAGGCCGCCCTCCAGGCTTTCGAGGAAAAACTCATCGAAGCGGGCCAGGAATTGATCCAGGCCAGTCCCGGCGTCTATGACACGCTTGACCGCGCGGCAGGAGCGATCGTCACTTTCGCCCCGGATGCCGGGTATTCCGTGCTGGTCGACATCGTCAAGGCCACGCGGCCCAATCCCGGCACCAACCTGCAATGGGCGGACGTGCGCATGCGCGTACGCGCCTATTCCGGCCGTCGCATCATGGCCAGCCTGTCCGCGACCGGGCAAATGGCCTTCCGTGAAGGCGCCGAAGACAAAGCCTTCGAGGCCGCCGCCCGGCGCGCGGTGACCCAGATCGCGCCGGGCCTGCTCGACAAACTGCAAAACACGCCGCCGTCGGCGGATAGCCTGTTCAGCCCCCGGATCGAAGCGGTGCAGGAACGAGACCTTACCCCGCAAACACCACCGCCCGCCGATTTCCCCGCCGGCGCCGGGCAACGCCATGCCCTGCTGCTCGGCGTATCCGACTTCTCCGGCGTCCGCGCCCTTGCGCCCGGTGCCACGATCAAAGACCTGCCCGCCGTCACCCGCGACATCGCCCTGATCAAACGCACCCTGGTCGAACTGGGCACCCCCGCCCGTAACATCCGGGAACTGCTCAACCGCCAGGCCACCGCCGCCGCGCTGCGGCTATCCCTCGCCGACCTGGCCCGCGCCACCCGGCCCGAGGATGTGATTTTCGTCTACATGTCCTCGCATGGCATGCCCAAAGACGGCGGCTACGCCGGCTATGGCTACCCGGTTCTCCACGACAGCGGCCTCCTGAATCGCAGCGGTATCGTCGATTTCGAGGAGATTCAGGCCGCTCTGCGGCAACTCCCCGCCCGCCGCGTGATCTGGGTGGCGGATACCTGCCATAGCGGCGGCGCCCTCACCGGCATGCCCACGGTGGAAATCAGTTCAAAGAGCATCGTATTGAAAAGCGATCGCGGTTTCGATGCCGATCTGGTCGCGCGCGCGGGCGGCAAGGACATGGCCATCCTGACCTCCTCACGCGCCGAACAGGAATCCTGGGCCAAGGACGATGGTGCCAGCTTCTTCACGGAAATCCTGGCGCGTGGCCTGAACGAAACGCGTGGCCGCGCGCCGGTATACCAGCTCTACAAGGACTATCTGGAACAAGGCGTGCCACAGGCCGTGCGCGCCTACTGCGCCAATCCGAAAACCGGATGCGGCCGCATTCCCGATCAACAACCCGGCTTCGCCGTCAGCGGCAATGGCCGCGCCATCACCTTCTGAATTTCCCCAAGGAGCATCACATGAAACGCCTGATCCTCACCGCCTTGCTGGCCTCGTTCGCCCTGCCGCTCCAGGCGGCACAGGGTGGTTCCGCCAAAAGCATCGTCCTGCGTACCCTGGGCGGCGAGCCCACCGGCATGGACGGCATGCAGATCAGTTTCATGATTCGCAACCAGGACGGCAGCGTGATGCCCCGCGACCACAAATACCCGTTCAACACAGGCCACCGCTTCAAGGTCAAAGTGGCCAGCACCGCCGACGGCAACCTCACCATCACCAATATCGATCCACTCGGCAAGGTCACCCCCTTGCTTACCCAGGCCGTGACGAGGGGAATGGAAACGGTGATACCGGCACGTGGAGACCAGTTCTTCGAATTCGAGGGGCCGAAAGGCGATGAACGTCTGAAATTTGAGCTCATCCCGGTTTCCTACAATCCACCCGCTCTTGGCCTGCCCAACCCCTTGATCAATGTGACGCCAAGCAACCCGACGCCACCTCCTGGCCCGATCAATCCGGCACTGATCAGCCCTCCACCCAGCACACCCTATTCCAACGTTTCCGGCAAAAGCATTCGCCTGGTCACCAGTAGCGACGGCAGCAGCGATTACCTGATTCGCCCCGCCGGCACGGGCACCCTGGTTCAAGAAATCGTCATCAAACACCAATAAGGAACCGCCATGCGCACGAAACGCCACCTCCTCGCCCTTGCCCTGAGTTCCGCCCTCGCGACCACGCCGGCGCTTGCCGCAGAATCGGCCAACTCCAAAGCCATCCTCGGCACGCTGCTGCAAGTCGGGCTCGGGCTCCTGCTGCCCCAGGCCAGCGGCGGCATCAACGCCGCCCCGCAAGCCTATGGCACTCCGGCCGGGGCAGCCCCCGCCAGTTTCAAGGAGGCGCTGACGCAAACCGGCGTTCAGGTCGCCAACGCGCTGTTGCAACGCTACCTCGCCCCGCCCAGCCAGATCACGCAAACCCCGCCCGCTCTCCCCGCCTACAACCCGGCCGGCATTGCCAACTACCAGGGCATGCGTCTGGCCATCTCGATGCTGGATGGGCGTGGACAGGTTCTCAGTGATCGCGCCGTCAGCGCCGGCTTCAGCACCGGCGAGCGCTTCAAGGTCAGGCTGTTGCCCACGTTTACCGGCCTGATCGAGATCGACAACATCGACGCCTATGGCCGCCGCGCACGCATCTACCCGGAAGAGGGACAAGTAATCGAAGTCCAGGCGGGAGGTGAAATCTCCCTGCCGCTGGCGGGCAATCAGGCATTTGAATTCGCCGACAGCAAGGGCGAGGAACAACTCATCGTCAGCGTGCGCGACCCGCGCGCGCGGGAAGGCACCAATTCCACCGCCCCCGTCCACGTCCAGGAAGATGGCATCGGCAGCTATTACGTCCAACAAACCAGCAACGGCCAGTTCGCCAGCATCGTGCAGACGGTGCGGATGACGCATCGGTGAAGTAAATAATCCAGCACCACGCCCGCTTTGCCTTTGGCCGTTCATTGATCGTGTTATTCACCAAAAAAAGGAAATCCATGTTCGCGCACACCTGCAATCTTCCGTGGCAGCAAGCGTTGCGCTCACTCGCGCTCACCACGATGTTATTGGCAACGCCACTTGCCAAAGCCGCCGACCCCCAGGTAAGCGCGCTGGGTGTGGCGCCCGACAGCGTCAAAGCAGGGGAGACGATGTCGTTCTATGTCCGTGAGGGAAGCACTTCCTTGATCGACAAGGTCGCCCTTGGTATTCCCGACGAGAGCGTCCAGGTCTGGATGACAGGATCGAGCAGCAGCCGTCAGTGGAAACATGATCAGGTAATGAGTAAAGAAGGCTCCAACAGAGCCTACAAGGTGATCCTCCTATTGAAGGGTGGCGGGAAAAGGGAGTTCATCAAAACATACAGCGTCCTGCCCAAAGGACAGTCTGCTGGCTCCACGCCGACGACACCACCTTCCATCGCCGGGGTTGGCGCACAACCTGCCTCGGTGAAGCCAGGCGAATCGATCCGGTTCGCGGTGACAGTGAACAACCCGACCGGCGTAGCCAGGGCACAACTACTGTTCAGCGACACCCAGAATACCGCCGCCGACATGGCCAAGTCCGGCACCAACGAATGGAGCCTCACGCGCCCGATGGTCACGGCTGGCTCCAACCGGCCATTCGAAATTCACGTGTATGGCGCAAACGGCCACCATGTATCTGGAAAGGGCCAGTACACGGTGCAAGCCAAGGAGATCATTAGCCCACTGCAACCGTGGCAACAACAATCATTGAACTTCGCCAATAGCTATTTGGGCAAGCCTTGGAACTGTATGCCGGATCCAAAGAATCCAGGAAAACCAGTCACTACCTGCTATAGATTTGCCCGCACGGCGGTCGGCGTGGCTGCTAGCCCTCAGCGCCCATCTGCGATTGCCGCCTACAACCAGTTCAAAACAAATGGACTAATCGTCAGTGATCCTTTCGAAAAGGCCCCTCTGGGCGCAATGCTTTTCTACAGCATCGGCAATTATGGTCATGCCGTCATCAAGGCCAGCGAAAGCGAGGTGATCGGCCACGGTAATGAATTGGCGGCCTCTGCCACCTGCCCTATGGTCAGCAAGGTGAAGCATGCCCAATTGACGGAAAAAGCAAAATATCTGGGCTATTACAATTCTGGGGCTGGCACGACCGGGTTGGGAGGAACCCAGAATGAAATCCCGAATGATCATCGTATCGCGCGGCTGGAATATCTCGGCATGTTGATAAACCGAGTTCCCGCCGCCCGTAACTTTAGCGGAACTACAGGCGAAAAAGGGGCCAAGCTATCCGCATATTCCTCCGCGCAATTCGAACGACAGGGGGATGCCATCACTCGCTATGAGGCGGGTGTGCTGATCAGAAACGTGATCCACTCCACCAATTCCACAGCACTGACTTCCCTAAAAGAGTCGGCTGGGTTCGAAGATATCGGCGGCAATGATCAACGCCGACAGACTATTGTCGTATTGCAATCACTGGGTATATACCAAGGAGAGAAAAGCGAGGAAGACGAGAAAATCCGTTTTTATCCGGACCGCCAGTTAAGCAGGGCCGAAGCGGAGACCATCCTGAATCGAGCAACCCCTTATTTTGGAAGCACAATCAGCGTAGAGCCAAACAAGAGCCCGCTGGAATCCCTGACCGTAACCCAATGTTTCGGAAACTATTATTCCGACTACAACGGCTACCATCCCGGCACGGATTTCCGAGGTGGAGCAGGCACGGTAGTCATGGCTATAGCCGACGGTACTGTGCGAAAAACAGGGGTTATCGGAATTTCAGAAGAATCCGCTGGTTGGTATACCGAGATCGAACATCCCGTGCTGAAAGTCCGCACCCTGTATCTACATACCAACAAACCAGAAGTAAGCGAACGACAGACAGTCAAGGCTGGGCAAAGAATTGCAACCCTTATCAAACCGTCATTGTTCCCTTCCCATCTGCATGTAGAAATCAAAAAACAGGAAAACCAGATCAAGCACACCAATGGCTCGATGGCGAATTTCGTTAACAGCAAAACATCTCCAGTCGGATATTGGGGCTATTTGACTCACGCGAGTGACCTTCAGAATTGGATCGACCCGATCGAATTCATTTCCGGCAAGAAACTGGGTTGCGCTACGGGCCTATCCGTCATAGCAGGCTCTGTCAGCGGGGAGGCAAATTCACGGGGATACATCGCCAACGATGAAGACGACCCCCAGATTTCACTCCAAGTTTCAAAAAGAACCCTACTGAATAGCCTGGCAAAACTTGTCCAGGAGAAAAAATGGGTTACTACAACTGCTGATAAAGATATGCATATGATTGGCGTACTGACCAACGACACGTTGAGCAACCCAGACAATATGATTACACGCATGGAAACCGCGATCTTCCTGAAACGCCTGGCGTTGGCGACAGGTACCCCGTCCCAAAGAAGCGACAATCGATTCAGTGCTGCGGAATTCACTGGTAGCACGTCCAGCGAAATCCAGAACAACACATTGACGGCGAACCGACTTTTTCAACTCGGCATGGTCGAGGGCCAACTGGACGATAGCAAGGTTTGGCGCTATTACCCCGATAGAAAGCTCGGTAGAAACGAGTTGGACATTCTCATCAAGCGACTGGGCGCACTCATTCCCGTTGCTTCCGGAAAATGCCCGCCTGTGGTTGTGCCGGTATGCGGCGTAGATGGGCGCACTTACGACAACGAGTGCCTGGCTAAAGAAGCAGGCGCCAGCATAAGTAAAACGATGGCCTGCAATATTTTCGCGGGCGGAAATGGCGTGGGCAAGTATGAAAACACGGCGACTTTGCTTGGAAAATATGCGAAGAAATATCAAATTCCCGCTGTCATTCTTAAAGCGATTGCTTATCAGGAAAGCTCTTGGGATCACTTTAAAGACGGGAAAGTCAAGTCATCCTGGGACAATTGTTGTTTTGGTATCATGCAGGTCAAGGGCGCGAACAATTCCAGCGAGGAGAAGAACATTGAGCAAGGCGCCGGCGTGCTGAACAGCAAATGGTCGCTCAATGTGAGCTCTGGCGCCAGGGTGGCGGTGGCGAAACTTGGAGGAATAGAAGAGGACTTCGATTCCAATATCCTGGAGAACTGGTTCTATCCCATTGCAGCGTATTACGGCAGCCAGAAACTGGGCGGTAACGAGGTCGGGAGAAAACTGGCGGATCAATACACCCGATCTATTTACAGCATCATCAATGCGCCGGCAAAGGCCATGAATTTTGTCGAATCGAGTGGAAACGCACGGCCGGTAAATACGGCCATCGCCGTTTATATCACCCCTAATGTGCCGATTTCGACCCCCATGTCCATACCGGAATTCAACGGAGGAACTACGGACAGAATTCAGGCCTACAGCCTCTGTCAGATGGTTAAACAGGGAGCAGCCATTCACCGGTACAGCAGCCACCCAACAGACAGTAATAAAGATACGGTAAGCGACATCACCAAAGAAATCACCGGGAAGTGCAATTCGCGCACGGTGAAAATAGAAATAGAAGTTTGCCCGACGATGATTGACCCCGTCTGCGGCATGGACAAACAGACCTACAGCAACGCCTGTATGGCGAAACAAGCCGGTTCCAGCGTGGATTACACGGGAAGTTGTGTCACGAAACCCATCTGCCAATCTGACGGCCAACCCGTTTGTGGCACAGATCAGCAGACCTACACTGATCGTTGCGTGGCCAATGCGGCAGGCGTACCGATCGCCAGTAGCGGCACCTGTGTCCCGCCCCCACCACAGGCCGACGTCAAGATTGGCGTATCCAACCCCCAACCCCGCCTGAATGACCGGATCGATATCAACCTGTTCGGCTCATTGCCCAGCGCGCCGGTGGACATCTATCTGTTCGTGCGCAAGGCGGAAACCGGGGCGGAGTATTTCTACTTCAACCGCACCCTGAACGAACCGGGCCAGGTGCAACCCTGGCGGCGGGATGTTCGTGGCCCGGGCCTGCCGGAAACCAATCCTTACTTCGGTTTCAACGTCACCCAGGTTGGGCAGAGCGTCGTCGGGGTGAAGATTCTCCCCGCCGGCAGCCCCTTCGATATGGGGCCACAGGGCTTGCATGAACAATCGTTCGTCGTGAATCCCTGAACTACCGGTTTCTCCCTCAAACGACTCGCGGGGAGAAACCGGCGCGCGACGCGGATTTCAGCGCTTGCCGACGGCGCGCCCTCGCCCCTCATAAGCCCCCGCGTACCCCGCCAACCCCACCAGCCCGCGCACCACTCCATAAGCCAGCCAGGAGGCGAAGCGCAGGGTCCAGGGGATGTTGCGCCAGGCCTGGCGCTGAATGCGGTGGGCGCCGCGGTCGCGGGCGCGCAGGATGCGTTCGCGCAACACCCGGGCAAAAGCCGGGTCGTGCGAAACCAGATTGGCCTCGCGCGCCAGCAGCAGGCTGAACGGGTCGATGTTGCTGGAGCCGAGGGTGGCCCAGTGTCCGTCCATCACCGCCGCTTTGGCGTGCAGTTCACCGGCGTGGTATTCGTAAACCTCCATGCCGTTTTCCAGAAAGAAGCGGTAAAGGGCGCGGCTGGCGGCGTGGTAGAGGCGGTGGTCGGTATGCCCCTGCATCACCAGAATCACACGCACCCCGCGCCGGGTGGCTTCCAGCAGGGCCTGGCGAAAGCGGCGGCCGGGCAGGAAGTAGGCGTTGGCGATAAGGATTTCCTCGCGCGCGCGGCCGATGGCCTTGAGATAGGCGCGTTCGATGGCGCGGCGCCGGTGCAGGCTGTCGCGCGTCAGGAATTCCGCGCGCTGGTCGCCGACGGCGCGCATGTCGGCCTTGATCCAGGTGTCCTCGCCGCGCTGGAGGCCCATGCGGCTCCATTCGACCAGGCGCCAGAGGCGCCGGGCGGCGGCGTGGATGTCGGCCACCAGCGGGCCGCGCGCCTCGATGGCGAAATCCTCGCGCGGCGCGGCCGGATTGCGGCCATCGTGATCGTCGATGACATTGATGCCGCCGACGAAGCCGACTTGCGCGTCCACCACCGCCAGCTTGCGGTGCATGCGGCGCAGGCGATGCCGGCGCAGGCGCATGAGACCGCGCTCCGGCCGGTAGAACAGGAGCTCCACACCCGCGCCGCGCAGTTCCTCGGCCAGTCCTCCGGCCATGCCGCGCGAACCGAAGCCATCCAGCAGCACCCGAGTCACCACGCCGCGCCGCGCCGCGCGCATGAGCGCGGCGGCCACCTCCCGGCCGGTGGCGTCGGCCGCATAGATGTAGCTTTCCAGATGGATTTCGTGGCGCGCCGCATCCATCGCGGCGATCAGGGCAGGAAAATACTGGGCGCCGTTTTCCAGCAGGGTCAGCCGGTTGCCCGACCGGATCATGCCGGCGCCAGCGCCCAGAGTTGCGCGGTCAGCGCCGCGTGGTCGGAGAGGCGGCGCCAGTGCTGGCCGTGCAGCACGTTGGCGGTTTCGACGCCAAAGCCGCGTACATAGATGCGATCCAGCGAGAGCATGGGCAGGACGGCGGGGAAGCTGCGCGCGGGTTGCCCGTGGGCGAGATCGAATACTTCGCGCAGCCCCAGTTCCTGGCCCAGATAGCCGCAACTGCGGCGGCGCCAGTCGTTGAAATCGCCGGCGATGATCAGGGGGGCGCCGTCCGGCACCACGGCGCGGATGCGCTCGGCCAACAGGTGGATCTGCTTCCTGCGGCCGGATTCGTTCAGGGCCAGGTGCAGGCAGATGGCGTGCAACGGCTCGTGGAGGTCGGGCACGTCGAGTTCGACATGAAGCATGCCCCGGCTTTCGAAGACATGCGCGGAGATGTCGATGTTTTCCGATTTGAGAATGGGGTAGCGCGAGAGGATGGCATTGCCGTGGTGGCCATCCTCGTACACCGCGTTGCGTCCGTAGGCCATGTCCCGCCAGCGGCCGTCGGCGAGAAATTCATGCTGCGGCCCCTCCGGCCAGTTGCCGTGGCGCCCGGCGCGGCGCATGTGCTGCCCCTGCACTTCCTGGAGAAACACGATGTCGGCGTTGATGCCGTGCAGGCGCTCGCGCACGTCGTGCAGCACCACGCGGCGGTTGAAAAACGACATCCCCTTGTGGATGTTGTAGGAGGCGATGCTGAGGCCTTTCATGTGGCTGGCGGTCAGTGGCCGGCGTCCTTTTCCTTGGCCGGCGCGTGGGCGCTGCCCTCTTCGGCGTCCGCCTTCCTGCTCTTTTTCCTGGGCGGCGGCGCCGGCGGCGCGAGCGCCTCGGGGGGGATGGTCGGTTCGATGACCTCCATGCTGTTCTTGGTCATGTACTCGTTCATTTCCTTCCAGCCGGCGTAGATCGCCGCTTTTGAGGCATCGGCGTTGAGCCGATAGCAGTCTTCCAGGCCGCGGCCGGCATTGCGGCAGGCGCCGCCGATGGCTTTGCCGTCGGCTTCCACGCGCGCGGGATCGTGAATGCCGGCGCGTTCCTTCAACTGGTCGCAACCGGCCAGGAGCAGCGCGACCGCCAGCAGGATGGTTTTCATACCTCCTCCTCAGCGCGAGCGCCGTTCGGACTCGTTGCCGACGGCTTCAAAGCGCGTGCGTACTTCGCTTTCGATGAAATATTCGGAAACCAGCGGCGGCAGCGGCGTCAGCGGCAGCACGTGGGCGCGGTAATGCAGCATCACTGGCGCGTGGTCGCCGACGATGCGCCATTCCCCGGACATGCTCGCCACCTTGCCGGAGACGGCGCGAAAACGCAGCGTGTAGGTGGGCACTTCCTCCATCGCCAGCACCACGCGATCAGGCATGATGAATGCGAACAGGCCGGCATCGGCGATCTGCTCGACCCGCTTCGGCGTGCCCGGCGCGGAAATCACGCGACTGGACACCATGTCCGGAATGAAGGCGGCAAGACGGTTGTAATCGGTGATGGTGCTCCACACGGTAGCGGCATCGGCGTAGACCGTCTGGCTGGCGTCCACCCGCACCCCGGTCAATCCGGTGTCGACCTTGACGCGCGCGGGGCCGGCTTGTGCCGCACTTGCGAGCAGGCATAGCGCAAACCACGCGGCAAACCATGCGGCAAACCGGCGCGGGGAAATCAACGGGGAGGTCACGGGCATATTCACTTGGTTTTTAACCGTTCCATTTGGTTGTCCATGCGTTTATCCATCTCGCGCCCGAACACGTCCACCCAGATCCGTACCTGCTGCTCGGCGATACTTGGCGCCAGCGGCGGCGGGAAAGGGGTTTTCATCATATCCATGTTCATCCTGTAGACCAGCCGCAAGGGGTGTTTTTTTTCCGCGCGTTCCATGCGCCATTCACCGCGCGTCTCCTTGAACGGGCCGGAGAGGAACAGGATGGTGAGGCCCTCGTCGGGAGATTCCTCGACGCGCATGGTGCCATCGTAGAGGAGCTTGAACATCCCGGTGACAACCTCACCGCTTTGCGCGATGAGTTTTACCCGGCCCTGCGTCTCCAGCACACGGTTCGCGCGGATACCGGGCACGAACTCGGCAAAGTTCGCGTAGTCGGTCAATACCGACCAGGCGATCTCCCGCGTGGCGCGGGTTTCCAGCCACCCTTCCACGCTCAACTGGCTGCCGTTCTGAATCACCCTGAGTGGCGTATCGGCGGAGGCAATGGCCAGAACCGGCGGTGCGAACAGGGAGAAAAGGAGGGCAAAATAACGCGCGGGCTTCATGGCCGTGAGTATATCCACGCAAGGGAGGTGTTCGTGCTGGCAATCCTGCGATCGCATCGTCTCGCCGATTTCGTGCTCGGCGCCGTGCTTGTGCTCGGTGCCTGGGCCTATTTCGCCATGCCGCGCGCGCAGTACCCGGAGGTGAACCTCAACTGGGTGGCGGTGGCCGTGATCTGGCCGGGGGCGGCGGCGCAGGATGTGGAGCGGGAAATCACCCTGCCCCTGGAAGCCGCCGCGCGCCGGGTGGCGGATGTGCGCCTGGTGACGGCCACCTCGCGCGACAACGTGGCGACCCTGCTGGTGCGCTTCAGCGATATTCCCCATTCCCGCTTCGAGCGGCGTCTCGTCGCGCTCGACCGCGAGATCCGCCAGGCCGCCGCCGGCTTTCCGCGCGAGGCGCGGCCGCCACAGGTGCTGGAGCTGACTTCTTCCAACTTCTTCCCCACCGCGATGGTGGCGGTGAGCGGCGAGGCCAGCGATGGCCGCGTGTGCCAACTGGCCGAGGCGGTGCGTGACGAACTGGAGCGCCTGCCCGGCGTGGCGCGGGTGTGGGCCTATGGCCTGCGCGAGCGGGAGTTGGCGATCGACTTCGATCCGGACGCCTTGCGTCAGCGGGATGTCTCCCCGGAAACCCTGGCGCGCGCGGTGGCCGATCAGGCGCACACCTACCCGGCCGGCATGGCGGATATTTCCGGGCGGCGTTATGCCATCCGCGTCGAGGGGCTGTCGGCCAATCCCGATTTCCTCGCCGAACTGCCCGTCGCCGATGCCGCCGGCAAGCCGGTGCCCTTGGGCGAACTGGCCGAAGTGCGCCAGGGTGTCGGCCCGGCGCGTGAACTGGTGCGCCTGGACGGGCGGCCGGCGGTGCTGCTCTCGGTCATCAAGGCGGAAAACGTCAACACCCTCGACCTGACCCGTTCCGTGCGCGAACTGGTGGCGAGCAGGAATCTGGCCTTCGGTGGCCAGGCGTTTACCTTATTGGATGACCAGAGCGATGCCACCCGCGAGGCCATCGGCGTGATGGAAATCAACGCGCTGTTCGGCCTCGCCGTGGTGCTGGGTGTCACCTGGTTCTTCCTGGGCGGGCGCCTCGCCCTGCTCACCAGTCTGGGCGTGCCGTTCGCCCTGGCCGGCATGTTTCTCGCTCTGCATCTGCTCGGGCAGACCCTCAACGTCTCGGTGCTGCTGGGCGTGGCCATCGTTCTCGGCATCCCGCTGGACGATGCCGTGGTGGTGGCCGATGCCATCCGCGTCCGCCTGGCCGCCGGCATGTCGCGCCTGGAGGCGGTGGCCGGTGCGCTCAAGGAAGTCGCGCGCCCGGTCACCGCCTCGGTATTCGCCACCTGCATGGCGTTCGCGCCGTTGTTGTTCCTGCCCGGTCTGATGGGGCGCTTCATGTTCGTCACGCCCCTGGCGGTCATCCTCACCCTGGTGATGAGCACGACCGCTTCGCTCTGGCTGCTGCCGCGCCATGTCGTGGCCTGGGGCGACAAGGAACGGCCGGCCGGCTGGCGCGATCGGGTCGGCGTCTGGTTGCGCCGCCATTACGGCCGCATGCTGGCGCGTACCTTCCGCCGCCCCGCGCCGGTGGTCGTCCTGTTCGGCGCCCTGTTCCTGGTGGCCGGCCTGGCGCTGGGGCTGGAGTGGGTGAAACCACGCTGGTTCGCCTCCGACCCGCTGCGGGTGTTCAACCTCAATCTGCAGATGCCGCCAGCCACCGGCATGGAAACCACCCTGCGGGCCACGCGCGCTCTGGAGCGGGCGGCACGCGGTGTGGCGCGGCCGGGCGAGGTGAAGGCTTCGCTGGCGATGGCCGGATTGCAGTTCACCCCCAGTGAAATGGTATTGGGCGAGCATCTCGGCCAGGTCACCCTGAGCCTGGCGCCGGAATCCGCCGGCGCCCGCCCGGTCGCCGAATTCGTCGCCGCCCTGCGCCCCGCGCTCAAGGTGGCGGGCGCGGAAAACATCTCGGTGCAGGTGCTCTCCGCCGATCTGCCCATGCTTTCCAGCCTCACCCTGCGCCTCTCCGGCGCGCCCCTGGCCGAGTTGAGCCAGGCCGCCCAACATCTGGAACACGAACTGGCGGCCACGCCGGGCTTTACCGATGTGCGCAACGACGCCACCTTCAGCCAGCCACGCATCGTCCTGCGCGTCGATGCGGCCGCCGCCGCCCGCGCTGGACTCGATCCGTTCAAACTCGCCGCCCTGATCCGCCTGCATTTCGAGGGGGTGCCGGTGGGCAAGGTGGCGGAAGGCGAGGAAACCCTCAACGTGGTGGTGCGCGGGCAACCCCTCGATGAAGCCGGCGTGCATCGCCTGCTCTCGGAATCCTGGCGCCTGCCGGATGGCCGCCGGATCAATCCCGGCGAACTGTTCAACATGCGCTTCGAGAACACGCCGGGTGAACTGCGCAGGGTCAACGGCAAGCGCGCCGTCAGCCTGCACGCCAGCTTCGACCAGGATCGCGTCACCGCCCGCCAGGCCATCGCGGCGGTGGATACCGCCTGGAAAAAACTGGCCGCGAGGCATCCCGGCGTCCATCTGGCCCAGGGCGGCGAAATGGAAGACGTCAAAGCCAGCCTGAACGACCTGCTGCTCTACCTGCTGTTGGGGTTCGCCCTGATGTACGCCTGGCTGGCCGGGCAATTTGGCCGCCTCGCCCTGCCCCTGGTGATTCTGGCCACCGCGCCGATGGCCTGGGCGGGGGTCGCCATCGGCCTGTTGGTGAGCGGCCAGCCGATCACGCTCTATACGCTGTACGGTTGCGTGGCGCTGTCCGGCGTCGCGGTGAATGCCTCCATCGTCCTGGTTTCCGCCGGCGAGGATCGCCTGTCACTCGGCATGAACCCGCTCGCCGCCGCCTTCCACGCCGCCCGCCGCCGCCTGGTGCCGATCATCATCACCACCCTCACGGTGATCGGCGGCCTGATTTCGCTGGCCTTCGGTTGGGGCGGCAATTCCCTGCTCTGGGGCCCGCTGGCTTCGGCCATTGTCTGGGGTCTGGCCGTCGCCACCCCGCTCACCCTGTTCGTCACCCCGCTCCTGCACGCCTGGTTGATGCGGCGGCGGCTGCGCGGCGAACAGCGCGGCGCCTAAGGCGGTGGTTGGGGGCGCCTGTTCAGAACGGCGCCGGACTGGTGAACGTGAGGGGCTCGCCGCTCACCGGATGCGCCAGGGTCAGTTCGCAGGCATGCAGCAACAGGCGTGTGGCGCGGGCCTGGGCGGCGGGCGAGGCGTAGAGGGTGTCGCCGATGATGGGGTGGCCGATGGCTTGCAGGTGGACGCGCAGTTGGTGGGAACGGCCGGTGATGGGTTCCAGGTCCACCCGCGTGGCGGGCGCGCCGCCCAGTTCTTCGGGCGTGTGGGGGCGCCAGCGGGTGAGGCTGCGTTTGCCGGCCTGATGGTCGACGATGTGCAGGGGACGGTTTGGCCAGTCCAGATTCAGCGGCAGGTCGATCAGCCCCCAGCCGTCTTCCGTGGCCGGCGCCGCTTCCAGGATGCCATCGACGACGGCGACATAGCGCTTGTGCACCTGGCGCGATTCAAAGGCGCGATTGAGCGCGCGTTGCGCGTCGGCGCCGCGCGCCAGCAGCAGGATGCCCGAGGTGTCGTAGTCCAGGCGATGCACGATCAGGGCATCGGGCCAGCGCGCCTGGACGCGCGCGGAGAGACAATCCTGTTTATCCGGGCCGCGTCCCGGCACGGACAACAGGCCGCTGGGTTTGTTGAAGACGAGCAGAACGTCGTCCTGGTAAAGAATGTCCATCGTCGCGGCGATTTGTGGCTGAACTGGCGATCATCCTGGAAATTGCCGTCGAACGCAGGGTGTCGTTTCTGCTCAATCCGCAGCGCGCGCGGGTAAAATCGCGCTTTCTTCGCAAATCCAGGTATTTCCACCATGTTCTCCGCCTCCCAAACCCTTGCCGTCACCGATCCCGAACTCTGGTTCGCCATTCAGGGCGAAGCCAAACGCCAGGAAGAACACATCGAACTCATCGCCTCGGAAAACTACACCAGCCCGGCCGTCATGCAGGCGCAGGGTTCCGTGCTGACCAACAAGTACGCGGAAGGCTATCCCGGCAAGCGTTATTACGGCGGCTGCGAATGGGTGGACGTGGTCGAGCAACTGGCGATCGACCGGTTGAAAAAATTGTTCGGCGCCGATGTTCACGACTACGCCGCCAACGTGCAGCCCAACTCCGGCTCGCAGGCCAACCAGGCCGTGCTGATGGCGTTTTGCAAGCCCGGCGACACCATCATGGGCATGAGCCTGGCCGAAGGCGGCCACCTCACCCACGGCATGGCGCTGAACATGTCCGGCAAGTGGTTCAACGTGGTGGCCTACGGCCTCAACGCCAAGGAGGAAATCGACTACGACGCGATGGAGGCCAAGGCGCGCGAGCACAAGCCGCGCCTCATCATCGCCGGCGCCTCCGCCTACTCCCTGCGCATCGACTTCGCCCGCTTCGCCAGGATCGCCCGCGAAATCGGCGCCATCTTCATGGTGGACATGGCGCATTACGCCGGCCTCATCGCCGCCGGGGTCTATCCCAACCCGGTGCCGCACGCCGACGTGGTCACCTCCACCACCCACAAGACCCTGCGCGGCCCGCGCGGCGGCATCATCCTGATGAAGGCCGAGCATGAGAAGGCGATCAACTCCGCCATCTTCCCAGGCCTGCAGGGCGGCCCGCTGGAGCACGTCATCGCCGGCAAGGCCACCGCGTTCAAGGAAGCCGCGACCAAGGAATTTAAGCACTACCAGGAACAGGTGGTCGCCAACGCCCTGGTGATGTGCAAGGTGCTTTCCGAACGCGGCCTCAGAATCGTCTCCGGACGCACCGAATCGCACGTCTTCCTGGTCGATCTGCAAGCCAAGAACCTCACCGGCAAGGACGCCGAAGCCGCGCTGGGCCGCGCCCACATCACGGTAAACAAGAACGCCATCCCCAACGACCCGCAGAAACCCTTCGTCACCAGCGGCATCCGCATCGGCACCCCGGCCATGACCACGCGCGGCTTCAAGGAACTGGAAGCCGAGAAACTCGCCCACCTGGTCGCCGACGTGCTCGACGCGCCGAACGATGAAGCGGTGGCGGAAAAGGTGAAGGCGGAAGTGGCCAGGCTGAACGCGGCGTTCCCGGTGTATGGCTGAAAGACTTTCAGTACAACACTGCTGACGAAACGGGGAGAGAACGATGGATGTCTGGGCATCGGAGAAACTGCCGCTCTTCCTGATATTCGTCGTTCCCGGTTTTGTCTCGCTCAAGGTTTGGGAATTGCTGGTACCCGGAGAGCGGCGGGGCATCGACAACATTCTGGTCGAGATCGTCTCGTACAGCGCGCTGAATTTTGCCGCGCTGGCTTGGCTGATTGTCCCCTTGCTGAAAGCAGAATTGAGCGAGGGTTTGGCGTATCTCGCCATCGCCCTGATATTCGTGGTCTTTCCCGCGAACTGGCCAATTCTCTGGAAATGGCTGCGTATGCGGAAATGGCTGCGCAGATTCGCCGTGCATCCGTTTACCCGCCCCTGGGATTATGTGTTTTCCAGGCGAGAGAGAGCCTGGGTCATCGTTCATCTGAAGGACGGTTCAGCGATAGGTGGGCGGTTTGATGCCAATTCCTTCGCCTCCTCCTGGCCCGCTCCCGAACAGTTATATCTGGAAGAACTTTGGGAACTGGATGCGGAGCGGGCCTTCAAACAAATGGTGCCCCGCACGCATGGCGCACTCATTCTTGGCGCGGAGATTCGCGCCATAGAATTTTTCGAGTTTTACGCAGCAGGAGATTCCAACAATGGCTAATTCTTCCAACTCGTCGAAGTCTGATAACTCGACACAACAGCGATTCATCGAGGGCTATCAGCCCTTTGTACGCGGCTATCAGCCCGTGGGAGGGCCACTTACCGGAAAGGTCACTCCGCCCACCGGTGGTTCCGGCATCAAGCCGCCGCCTCCGGCTCAAACCCCCAACAAACAGTGAGATGCCCCTTTTGCGGCGCCACCGATACCCAGGTGGTGGAAACCCGGCTGGCCGAGGATGGGCTTTCCGTGCGGCGGCGGCGGCGTTGCGCCGGTTGTGACAAGCGCTTCACCACCTACGAAAACGCCGATGTGCGCCTGCCCCAGGTGGTCAAGGGCAACGGCATGCGCGAGGAGTTCTCCGAGGCCAAGTTGCGCGAAGGTTTTCGCCGCGCGCTGCATAAACGCCCGGTTTCCGCCGAACTGGTGGACGAGGCCATCGCCCGCATCCGGCAGAAACTGCTGACCCTGGGCGAGCGGGAAATCCCCTCGCGCGCGCTCGGCGAGATGGTCATGGACGCGCTCTATCGCCTCGACAAGGTGGCCTATATCCGCTTCGCTTCCGTCTATCGCTCGTTCCAGGGCGTGGATGATTTTCGTGATGTCATCAAAGACCTTTGAATTACCGGAGAGAACCATGAAATTGAGCCGATTGCTGATGCTGTGCTGTTTTGCCGCGAGCGGCGCCTGGGCGGGGGAGGCCGCGCATGGCGCGCATTGGGAATACGACGGCCACAACGGCCCCGCGCGCTGGGGCGAGATGAACAAGGAGTACGAGGTTTGCGGCCTCGGCAAACATCAGTCGCCCATCGACATCCGCAAGACGGAAATGAAGGTGGATCTGCCGGAACTGGCGTTCGACTATGCCGCCAGCCCGCTCAAGATCGTGAACAACGGCCATACCGTGCAGGTGAACCTCGACGCGGGCGGCGGCGTGAAGATCGGCGACCACGTATACCGACTGGCGCAATTCCACTTCCACACCCCCAGCGAGGAGCGCATCCAGGGCAAGCCCGCCGACATGGTTGCCCATCTGGTGCACAAGGACGCCGCCGGCAAGCTGGCCGTGGTGGCCGTGCTGGTCAAGCGGGGCAAGGAAAACGCCGCGCTCAAGGCGGTGTTCGACAACATGCCCATCGCTGCGGGCCCGGTGCACGGCGTGGAAGGACTGGCCATCAATGCCGCCGACCTGCTGCCCGCGAAGCGCGGCTACTACCACTTCGAAGGCTCGCTCACCACGCCGCCCTGCTCCGAAGGCGTGAGCTGGTATGTCCTGAGCACGCCGGTGGAAGCCTCGGCCGCCCAGATCAAGGCTTTCCGCGGGCTTTACAAGCACAACGCCCGCCCCGTGCAGCCGCTCAACGGCCGCAACGTGGTGGAACGCGCCGGCTAAGGCGAGACCGCGTGGCCTTCTCCGCCGCCGACCACGCCCACATGGCCCGGGCGCTGCGCCTGGCCGAACGCGGGCTGTACACCACCACGCCGAATCCGCGTGTCGGCTGCGTCATTGTCCGGGACGACGCGGTGGTGGGCGAAGGCTGGCACGCGCGCGCCGGCGAGCCGCATGCCGAAGTCCACGCGCTGCGCGCCGCCGGCGCGGCCGCGCGCGGCGCCACCGCGTATGTCAGCCTGGAGCCGTGCAGCCATCACGGGCGTACCCCGCCCTGCGCCAATGCCCTGATCGACGCCGGCGTGGCGCGCGTGGTGGCGGCGACGCGCGACCCCAATCCGCAAGTCTCCGGGGGCGGCCTGGCGCTGCTCACCCTGGCCGGCATCCAGACCGAGGTCGGCCTGCTGGAGGATCAGGCGCGCGAACTCAACATCGGCTTCATCGCCCGCATGACGCGCGGCCGCCCCTGGCTGCGGGTGAAGAGCGCCTCCAGCCTGGATGGCCGGAGCGCGCTGCTGAACGGCGCGTCGAAATGGATCACGGGGCCGGCCGCGCGCGCCGACGTGCAAGCCTGGCGCGCGCGCGCCTGCGCCATCCTCACCGGCGTCGGCACCGTGCTGGCGGACGACCCGCGCATGAATGTGCGCGATCTGGAAACCTCGCGGCAGCCGCTGAAAATCATCGTGGACAGCCACCTGAACACCCCACCCACGGCGCAAATCCTGCAAGGCGGCGCCCTGATCGCCTGCGCCGAGGACGATCCGGCGAAACGCGCGGCACTGGAGACGGCGGGAGCGGAAATTCTGGTCATTCCGGGGCCGCGAGGCCGCGTCGGCCTGGCCGCGCTGATCGGCGAACTCGGCCGCCGCGGCCTCAACGAAATCCACGTCGAAGCTGGCGCCACCCTCAACGGCGCCCTCCTCGACGCCGGCCTGGTGGACGAGTGGATCGCCTACCTCGCGCCGCTGGTCATGGGCGACGCCGCGCGCGGCGTGTTCGCCCTGCCGCCGCTCACCGAGATGGCCGAGCGCAAGGCATTCAAGCTGCTCGACAGCCGCCTGGTGGGCGGCGACCTGCGGTTGATGCTGCGGCCGGCATAGCGTTTTATGTAGCGTCGGCATCCTTGCCGGCGTCTTTGAAAACAGCCGGCAAGGATGCCGACGCTACATGGCCGATTACCTTCATTCCCCGCGCGAATCAAGCCCGCCAGGCTGCTTTTCGCTATCGACGACCAAACCCCGCCAGGCTGCTAGACTCGCCGCCATTATTAACACCTTGAGCCGGCGCCAAACCGGACCCGAGGATGGCAGAAGACAGCGATCTCGAAAAAACGGAAGCGGCATCCGGGCGCAAGCTGGAGCAGGCGCGCGAGCAGGGCAATGTGCCGCGCTCGCGCGAACTCGCCTCGCTCGCCGTGCTGCTGACCAGCGCCGGGGTGATCGCGTTCCTCGGCGTCTTCATGTTCCAGGGCCTGTACAAGGTGATGCGGAACGGCATGCGCTTCGGCCTGGACGATATCGCCAGCCCCAGCATGATGGGGCGCGATCTCATGCAGGCCAGCCTCGACGGCGTGGTGATCTTTCTGCCGCTGGCATTGGGCGTGGTGATCGCGGCGGTGGCGGCCAACCTGCTGGTTTCCGGCTGGGTGTTCTCGCCCAAGGCGCTGGAAGTCAATTTTTCCAAACTCAATTTCTTTTCCGGCGTGGCGCGCATGTTTTCGCGGCAGTCGCTGGTGGAATTGTTCAAGGCTCTGATGAAGGGCGGCCTGATCGCCGGCGTGGCGGGCTGGATGATCTGGCATCAACGCGAGGGCATCCTCACCCTGTCGGCGGAGCCGCTGGAGGCCGCCGCCGGGCATTTCGCGCAAATCACCCTGTTCACCTTCCTGGCGGCGGCGGCGGCTTTTACTTTCATCGTCGCGCTCGACGTGCCGTTCCAGATTTGGAATTACCACCACGGCCTGCGCATGACCAAGGAGGAATTGCGCCAGGAATCGAAGGAAACCGAGGGCGACCCCCAGATCAAGGCGCGCATTCGCGCCCTGCAACGCGAAACGGCGCGCCGCCGCATGATGCAGGCGGTGCCGAAAGCCGATGTGGTGGTGACCAACCCGCTGCATTTCGCGGTGGCGCTCAAGTACGAGGAAAACGCGATGGCCGCTCCCCTGGTGGTGGCCAAGGGCTCGCAACTGGTGGCCGAGCGGATCAAGGAGTTGGCGCGCGAACACAGGGTGCCGGTGGTGGAGGCGCCGCCCCTGGCGCGCGCCCTGCATCGCCATGTGGAGGTAGGCGAGGCCATACCCGCCACCCTGTTCACGGCGGTGGCGCAGGTGCTGGCCTATGTCTACCAGCTACAGCGGCAGATGCGGCCGACCCTGCCGACGGATTGGCAGGTTCCGGTGAAGCTGGACCCGGCCGCGCCGGCTGAGGCCACCTGATGGCGGAAGCCGCCATGAAGCCGGCCATGACCTGGCAGAAACTCGCCGCCCCGATCCTGGTGGTGCTGATTCTGTCCATGATGGTCCTGCCACTGCCGCCTTTCCTGCTGGACATCCTGTTCACCTTCAACATCGCGCTGGCGATGATCGTGCTGTTGATCAGCCTGTACACCCTGAAGCCGCTGGAGTTCTCGGTATTCCCCACAGTGTTGCTGCTCACCACTCTGCTGCGCCTGTCACTCAACGTCGCCTCCACCCGGGTGGTGCTGCTGGAAGGCCATACCGGCGCCGACGCGGCGGGCAAGGTGATTGAGGCGTTCGGGCATTTCCTGGTGGGCGGCAATTACGCGGTGGGCCTGATCGTGTTTCTCATCCTGGTGCTCATCAACTTCATGGTGATTACCAAGGGCGCCGGCCGCATCGCCGAGGTGAGCGCGCGTTTCACCCTGGACGCCATGCCCGGCAAGCAGATGGCCATCGACGCCGACCTCAATGCCGGCCTCATCGGCGAGGACGACGCGCGCCGCCGCCGCCTGGAAATCGCCCAGGAAGCCGATTTCTACGGCTCCATGGACGGCGCCTCCAAGTTCGTGCGCGGCGACGCCATGGCCGGCATCATCATCATGCTCATCAACATCATCGGCGGGCTGATCGTCGGGGTGGCGCAACATGGCCTGGATCTGGCGACAGCGGCCAACAACTACACACTGCTGACCATCGGCGACGGCCTGGTGGCGCAGATTCCCGCGCTGGTGATTTCCACGGCGGCGGGCATCGTGGTTTCGCGCGTATCCAGCGAGGAAGACCTGAACCAGCAGATCCTCAGCCAGATGTTCGGCCGCCCGCAGGCCATCTTCCTCACCGCCGGCATCCTCGCCCTGATGGGACTGATTCCCGGCATGCCGCACACCGCCTTTCTGCTGATCGGCGGCATCCTGGCCGGCGCCGGCTACATGCTGCTGCAACGCGCCCGCGCCGAAGAGGCGGCGGAGGCGCTTCCCGCCGAGGCCGGCGCCGCGCAAGCGGAGGAGCCGGTGGAAGTCGGCTGGCATGACGTGGCGGCGGTCGATCGCCTGGGCCTGGAAGTGGGTTACCGGCTGGTGCCGCTGGTGGACCGGCATCAGGACGGCGATCTGCTGCGGCGCATCCGCGGCATCCGCAAGAAGATTGCCCAGGATCTGGGCTTCCTGGTGCCCGCCGTGCACATCCGCGACAACCTGCAACTCAAGCCCAACAGTTACCGCGTCACCCTGAAAGGTGTCACCGTGGCCGAAGGCGAGGCCATCGCCGGCAAGTTCCTGGCGATCAACCCCGGCCGCGTCCTCGGTGTCGTGCAGGGCCAGCCCGCCACCGACCCGGCCTACGGCCTGCCGGCGGTGTGGATCGAGGCCAACCTGCGCGACCAGGCGCAAACCTATGGCTACACCGTGGTGGATACCGGCACCGTGGTCGCCACCCATCTCACCAAGGTCATCAACGAGCACGCGCCGGAACTGCTCGGCCGCGAGGAAACCCAGCAACTGCTCGATCACATCGCCAAGCAATATCCCAAGCTGGTGGAAGAACTCACCCCCAAGGCACTCTCCGTGACCGGCATCCAGAAGGTGCTGCAAAACCTGCTGGAAGAGCAGGTTCATATCCGCGACATGCGCACCATCCTGGAAACCCTGGCGGAGCATGCCGGACGCACCCAGGACAGCGACGAACTGACCGCCGCCGCTAGGGGCGCGCTGGGCCGTGCTATCATCCACGAGACCTTTGGAGGAGCACAGGAATTGCCGGTAATGGCCCTTGAGCCCAACCTGGAGCACATCCTCACGCAGGCCCTGGCCACCCGGGGAGACGCGGGAGCCGGACTGGAACCCGGACTGGCCGAACGCCTGGTACGGGAAACGGTACAGGCCGTGGAACGCCAGGAAAACGCGGGGCTCCCCGCCGTATTGCTGTCTCCGCCCGCCATCCGCGCCATCCTCGCGCGCTTTCTGCGCCGCTCGGCACCCAGCCTCAAGGTGCTCTCCCATGCTGAAGTCCCGGATGGCAAGACCATCCGCATCACCAGCCTGATCGGCGGCAACACATGATCAAGAAGTTCTACGCCACCACCACCCGCGACGCCCTGCGCCAGGTTCGCGACGCGCTCGGCGCCAACGCCATCATTCTGTCCAACCGGCAGGTGGCGGGCGGGGTGGAAATCATCGCGGTGGCCGATCTGGACATGGCCAGCCTGACCGCGCAGGCGGAACCGGCCGGCACGGTGCTGACCCATGCGCCGCGCGCCCCCGCCGCGCCGCCCCCGGAGCCGCCGCAGCCGCAATTGCAACAGATGACCCTGGAAGAGGCCGGTCCGCACCTCACCGCCTTTGCCGATTACCTGGCGCAGCGCGACGCTTCGTTGATCCGGCCCTCGCCGGCGCGCCAGGCGCAGAACCGCGCCGTCCGCCCCGCCTCGCCGCCGCCCGACGTTCCCCCCCTTGCCCCTCACGCGGCGCCGGAGGCACCGGAGGCGCCGCCACAACCCGAGGTGCATGAACTGGCGCGCGAAATCCGCATGCTGCGCGGCCTGGTGGAAGGACAACTGGCCGGTTTCGCCTGGAACGACCTGACCCGGCGCGACCCGTTGCGCGCCGAAGCCATGAAGCGCCTGCTCGCCGCCGGATTTTCCAGCGCCTTCGCGCGACAGTTGCTGGACAGCCTGCCGCGCGAGGAATCCGACCTGAATCGCGCCCTCAAGTGGGTGAAGTCCGCCATTGGCCACAACCTGCGTGTCGCCGGGCCGGAGGAAGACATCGTCGAACGCGGTGGTGTCTATGCGCTGGTGGGGCCGACCGGGGTGGGCAAGACCACCACCGTCGCCAAGCTGGCCGCGCGCGCGGTGCTGCGCCACGGCGCCGCCAAGGTCGCCCTGGTCACCACCGACACCTACCGGATCGGCGCCCAGGACCAGTTGCGCATCTATGGCCGCATTCTCGGCACGCCGGTATTCGCGGTGCGCGACGAGAGCGACCTGGAACTGACACTGGCCGATCTGTCCAGCCGCCACCTGGTGTTGATCGACACCGTCGGCATGAGCCAGCGCGACAAGCGGGTGGCGGAACAGATCGCCCTGCTCTGTGGCGACAGTGAAACCAACACCGGGGAGCGCGGCGTGAAGCGCCTGCTGCTGCTGGGCGCGCCCAGCCAGGGCGTGACCCTGGAAGAAGTCGCGCGCGCCTACAGCGGCCCCGGCCTGATCGGCTGCATCCTCACCAAGATCGACGAGGCGCTGACCTACGGCCCGGTGCTGGACGTCGCGATCCGCCACGAACTGCCGCTGCACTACGTCACCAACGGCCAGCGCGTGCCGGAAGACCTGCATCAGGCCAACCCGACTTATCTGGCCGACCGCGCTTTCCGGGTGAATCAAACGGACTCGCCATTCAAGCAGGAAGAAGGCGATTACCCCATCCTGATGGCGGCCGCGCGGGAAAACGCCCTGGCCGCCGTCGAAACCGGCGGCGCGCGGGGAGCCCTGGGTGCGGCTGGCTGATCCGCTCGACCAGGCCACCGGCCTGCGTCGCCTGTTCGCCGCCGACCCGGCGTTCCGCGCCGTCGGCATTCTCGGCCCGGACGCGCGCCGCAATGCACGCTTCACCGCCGGCGTGGCGTTGGCGCTGGGGCGTCGCGGCGGCCAGGCGTTGATTCTGGATGAAGCCGCCGCGCCGCATAACGTGGCTTCGCTGCTCGGCATCCTGACGCGCCACACCCTTCTCGACGTCGCCCGCGCCGGACATCTGGCGCAAGCCATCCAGCCGGCCGGACAAGGCGTGGATCTGCTCGCCGCGCACGATGGCATCGCCGCCCTGGCGCGCATGGACGAACGCGAGGCCCTGCTTCTCGCCGATGGCTGGCGCGGCCAAGGGGAAGCCCCGCAATGGCTGCTGCTCAACAGCGCGCCCGGTTCCGGGCAAAGCCTCTCGGCCACGGCGGACCTGCGTGTCCTGGTGCTGCCCGGCGGCAAGGCGCGTCTGGCCGAGGCCTACACGGTCATGAAGAGCGCGCACACGATATGGCCGGGCAGCGCCTGGCTGGTGGTCGTGGAAGGCGCGGAAGCGGCGGCCGGCGAGCAACTGTTCGGCAACCTGCGCGAAACCGCGCGGCGTTTTCTCGGCATCCAGTGCGATTTTCTCGGCACCCTGCCGCGCCAGCGCGAGGGCGCGCATCCGATCCTGGCCGATGCCGATGTGATCGGCTACTCGTCCACGCGGGCGGGCGCGACGACACCAAGCGGGAGCGCGGGCAGAGGCGCGGAAATGGGCATAATGGCGGAACGGCTTGCCAGCCAGCCGGTTGGTGAAGCACTCGAATTCGAACAATATTGGCAGCGCATGTGGTTGTATTGCCGGATGACCGCGGATGCGGACATGAAGAGGGCGCGGGATGTACGTTGGAGCGGAAAACAGGGATAAGAATGCGCTGGCTCGGGAGTTCCTGCCCCTGGTCAAGCGCATTGCCTACCACATGATGACCCGATTGCCGGCCAGCGTGGAGGTGGACGACCTGATTCAGGCCGGCCTGATGGGGCTGATGGATGCAGCCGATCGCTATGACAGCGAGCAGGGCGCGCATTTCGAGACCTATGCCACGCAACGCGTGCGCGGCGCCATGCTGGATGAACTGCGCGAGGCGGACTGGGCTTCGCGCAATGTGCGGCGCGCCGGGCGGCAGATCGAGAGCGCCATGCACATCCTGCAACAGCGCCACCAGCGGCCACCCTCGGAACAGGAGATCGCCGAGGAGATGGGCCTCGACATCCACGCCTATTTCGACCTGCTCAACGACGCGCGCGGCGCGCAACTGGTCTACTACGAAGACCTGCACGAAGGCGATGGCGACGACTTCCTGGAACGTTTCGCCGATCGCGGCCATCAGGCGCCGTTCGACGTGCTCTCCTCGGCGCACTTCAAGAAGGCGCTGGCGCAGGCGGTGGGCATCCTGCCGGAACGGGAAAAACAGCTCATGGGCATGTATTACGAGCAGGAAATGAACTTCAAGGAAATCGGCGCCGTGCTGGGTGTCTCCGAATCCCGTGTCTGCCAGCTGCACAGCCAGGCCATCACGCGCCTGCGCGGCCGCCTGCGCGAATGGTCGGCGGTTTGAGGTAGCGCGCGACATGGACATCATCAGCATCCTCGGCATCGTCCTCGGCCTTTCCGCCATCCTCCTCGGGCAGGCGCTGGAAGGGGGGCACATGGGTTCCCTGATGCAGTTCACCGCCTTCATGATCGTCATCGGCGGCACCCTGGGCGCGGTGATGTTGCAAAGCAACACCCGGGTCTTCCTGGATGGCCTGTCCATGCTCAAGTGGGTGTTCCAGCCGCCGCGCGTGGCGCCGCGCGACACCCTCCAGATGCTCCTCGAATGGAGCCATCAGGCGCGGCGCGGCGGCCTCCTGGCGCTGGAGCCGCTGATCGAGCGGCAAACCGACCTGTTCCATCGCCGCGGACTGCAGATGCTGGTCGACGGCGCCGAGCCGGAAGTGTTGCGGGAAACCCTGGAGGTCGACCTGCAAGCCTATGAGGAACACCACACCGAAGCCGCCAAGATCTGGTTCGCGGCGGGTGGCTATTCGCCCACCATCGGCATTCTGGGCGCGGTAATGGGGCTCATCCACGTCATGGAAAACCTCTCCGACCCCTCCAAGCTGGGCGCCGGCATCGCCGTCGCTTTCGTCGCCACGATCTACGGCGTGGGCGGCGCCAACCTGCTGTATCTGCCCATTTCCGGCAAGCTGCGCTACTGGGTCGGCCGCCAGGTGGCGGACAAGGAACTGTTCATCCTGGGCATGGTGGCCATCGCCAACGGCGAGAATCCCCGCATCATCGAAGCCAAGTTGCAGGGATATTTGTCGTGACCCGCGTCCACGCATAGCGTATCGCCATGCCCCGCAAGAAACGCGTGGAAGAGCACGAGAACGTCGAGCGCTGGCTGGTGTCCTACGCCGACTTCATCACCCTGCTGTTCGCCTTTTTCGTGGTGATGTACGCCATCTCCTCGATCAACGAAGGCAAATACCGGGTGATGTCGGACTCTCTGGTCAACGCCTTCCGCGAGGCGCCCACCAGCGACAAACCCATTCACATGAACGCGAAGAACGCCGAGATCCTGCAAGGCACCGGCAAACCCATCGGCGCCGCGTCGCAGAACCCGCAAGGCAACACGCCGGAGCGCCAGCAAGCGGCGGAACGCATGAAGAAGGTGGCCAAGACCGTCCTCGACGCCATGCAGCCGTTGAGCCAGGACGGCAAGGTTCGGGTCACCCAGTCGCCACGCGGCGTCACCGTGGAAATCAACGCCAGCCTGCTGTTCAACAGCGGCGACGCCGTGTTGCAGCCGCAATCCAGGGAAGCCCTGGCGGCGGTCGCCAAGGTTCTGGCCGAAGTCGACAACCCGATCCAGGTGGAAGGCCACAGCGACAACGTGCCGATCAAAAGCCCGGCCTACCCCTCCAACTGGGAACTCTCCTCCGCGCGCGCCGGCAGCGTGGTGCGCCTGTTCGCCGAACTCGGCGTACCCACCACGCGCATGGTGGCCATCGGCTACGCCGACAATCAGCCGCTGGACACCAACGCCAGCGCCGAGGGCCGCGCCCGCAACCGCCGCGTCAACGTCCTGATCCTCAACGAAGTCGGCGGCGCCGCGCAGGAACTCAGCCTGCAGGGCGAGCCGAAGGCCGCCACCCCGCGCGGGCCCACGCCCACCGGCGCGGCCACCCGATAAAGCGGCATTGCGGGTCAGCCCGGTTTCTTCAACAGATCCTTGAGCGCCGCGAAGGGATTGTGGCTGGCCGGAGCGGACGGCTCCCTGGATGAAGTGGTTCGGGAAATCAGCGGGGCATCCAGATCGCGGGAATGCTCGGCGTCATGGCAATACAGGCAAAGCAACTCCCAGTTGCTGCCGTCGGGCGGGTTGTTGTCGTGGTTATGGTCGCGGTGGTGCACCGTCAACTGCCCCAGGTTCTGGCTGGTGAACGCGCGGCCGCAACGCCCGCACACCCAGGGATACAGCTTGAGCGCCTGTCCCCGATAAGTCTGCGCGCGTGCATCCGCCTGGCGCCGCGCCTCGGCGACGACACGGTCGAGGCGGGCGTTATCCGGTTGGTTGGGTTTCATGGTCACGATGCTTTCCTCCCGAGGTTGATCTGGGCGCCGGATTGGCGCCTTTCGGCCGGCGGAGGGAATCTCCCTCGCCTCCTTCAGCCGGCCTCGCCGAACACCGCGCTCCAGAGCGCCTTCACCGCCGCGATTTCCAGACGGATGCCACCGTGCTCGGCGCGGGCATGTTCGGCGCCCTGTAGTTTGACGGCGTGTTGGCGGCGGCGCAGTTCGCGGTAGGCGTCGCCGGCGGCCTGGGCGATTTCTTCCGGGATCAGGCCCAGGCCGCCGGCGCGTTTCAGCAGGGCGATGTTGCCGACATTGGCGAGCAGTTCCGGATGGTGATGGGCTTGGGCGAGCACCAGGTATTGCACGGCGAACTCCACGTCCACCAGGCCGCCCCGGTCATGTTTGAGATCGAACAGGTCGCTGGCGTTGGGGTGGCCGTCGAGCATTTTCCGGCGCATTTCCAGCACGTCGGCGCGCAGCTTTTCTGTGTCGCGCGCGCGCGACAGCACGCTTTCACGGATTTCCGCGAAGCGCTCGCCCACGCCGACGCCACCGCAGCAATAGCGGGCGCGGGTCAACGCCTGGTGTTCCCAGGTCCAGGCCTGGTTGTTCTGATAATCCGCGAAGGCTTCCAGACTGCTCACCAGCAATCCGGAGGCGCCGTCGGGGCGCAATCGGAGGTCGGTTTCGTAGAGGATGCCGGCCGGCGTGAGAGTGGACATCCAGGTGTTGAGGCGTTTACCCAGGCGCGCGTAGATTTCCTGGGCATCCGGATGCGGGTCGTCGTAGAGGAAGACGATATCCAGGTCGGAGGCGTAACCGAGTTCCTTGCCGCCCAGCTTGCCGTAGGCGATGACGGCGAACGCGGGGCGCTCGCGGTGGCGCCCGGGAAGGTTGGCCCAAACCAGTTCGAGGGTGGCCTCGACCAGCAGATCGGCGAGGTCGGCGAGATGGTCGGAGAGCTTTTCCACGGTCCATAAGCCGGCCAGATCCTGCGCCAGCAGGCGGAAGGTTTCGCTTTGCTTGAAGTGGCGCAGGGCATCCATCTGCTGCTCCACATCCCCCGCGATGTTTTCCAGTTGCAGGCGCAGTTCCTCGCGCGCGGCGCGCCAGTCGGGTATGGCCATGAGCTGCCGCGTATCGAGCAGTTCATCAAGCAGGTGTGGTTGCCGGGCCAGGTAGTTCGCGGCCCAGGGGCTGGAGCTGAGGATGCGCGCGAGCTGCATCAGGGTTTGTGGGTACTCCTTGAGCAGCGCCAGGTAGGGCGCGCGCCGGCAGATGGCTTCGAGCAGATCGAGGATGCGCGATAGCGTATCCAGCGCGTTGGGGAAGCGCGCGGCGACTTCCACCAGAGGCGGCAGCAGACTGTCGAGGGCGGTCTTGTTCCCCGCCGGCAGGCTGGCGTAGCGGCTGCCATGTTTGAGCGCGCGCAGGCGTTCCAGCGCGCTCCGGCCCTGTTCGCGGAAGCCGGCGACGTCGAGGCGTTCCAGCGCGTCGTCCTCGGGCAGTTCACACAGGCCGGCGAGCGCGTGGCTGGACTGATCCTCCTGCGGCGCGCCGAAAACCTGCTCGAACTGGCCGGAGACCTTGCGCCGCATCGGCATGAGCCGCTCCAGCAGGGCCGCCCAATCGGCGAAGCCCATCGCCTCGGCCACGCGTTGCCGGTCTCCCTCGCCCGTGGGCAGCATCTGGGTCTGGGCGTCATCCAGATATTGCAGGCGGTGCTCCAGATTGCGCAGAAAGACGTAAGCATCTTCCAGTTCCCGCGTCTGGGCCTCCGGCATCAGGCCGTAGGCGGCGAGCTGGTGCAGCAGGGTGCGGGTGGGGCGCATGCGCAGCGACGCCAGCTTGCCGCCGCGGATGAGCTGGAACACCTGGGCGATGAATTCGATTTCGCGGATGCCGCCGGGGCCGAGCTTGATGTTGTCGGCCTTGTCGCGGCGCGCCACCTCGCGGCGAATCTGGGCGTGCAGATCGCGCATGGAGCCGAATGCGCCGAAATCGAGGTATTTGCGGAACACGAAGGGAATGCGCAGCTTTTCCAGTTCGCCGATGCGCTGGCCGCCAGGGTCGCCGGTCAGGGCGCGGCCCTTGATCCAGGCATAGCGCTCCCATTCGCGCGCCTGCGTGTAGAAATACGACTCCAGCATGGCGAAGCTGGATGCCAGCGGCCCGCCGTCGCCATAGGGGCGCAAACGCATGTCAACGCGGAACACATGGCCGTCGCCGGTGTTGTCGTCGAGCGCGTTGATGACCCGCTTGCCCAGGCGGGTGAAGAACTCGAAGTTGGAAAGGCCGCGCGGCCCGGCGGTTTCCCCATCTTCCGGAAACACGAAAATCAGGTCGATATCCGAGGAGGCATTCAGCTCCCCGCCGCCCAGCTTGCCCATGCCCACCACGATCAGTTGCTGCGCGCTTCCAGTGCTGTCGAGCGGTTCCCCGTGGATGCCGGCGAGGTCGCGGTGATGGAAATCCACGGCGGCGCGCACGGTGATTTCCGCCAGATCGGTCAGGGTGCGGGTGACTTCGGGCAGGTCGGCCAGGCCGTTCAGGTCACGACACATCACGCGGGCGAACACGCGCTCGCGCAGGCGACGCAGCCGCCGCTTGAGGTCGTCCTCGCCGGCGATGCCGGCCACCAGGAAATCACTCATTTCCTGGCGGGTTACCGGCATCGCCAGGGTTTCCAGCAACCAGTCGCTCAACTCGGGCCGGGCATAAAGGCGCGCCGCCAGCCAACGGCTGTATGCGGCAGTGCGGGATAGCATTTCAGGGGCTGGCGAGGAAGTCATGTTGCAGTGCAAAATGCCAAAATTCTGGAAGTGGCCTAATTTTGCGCCTTCCTCGGGGGAGGATTGCGTTGAAATTCCCATCAATTACCCGTCTCAGGAGACGCCCGTCATGAGCACCACCATCGAATCCGTCCTGCACGAAAATCGCGTATTCAATCCCTCCCCGGAATTCGTGGCTCAGGCCAATGTCTCCGGCATGGACGCCTACAAGGCGCTGTGTGCCGAAGCCGAAACCGATTACGAAGGCTACTGGGGCCGGCTGGCCAGGGAACACCTGGTCTGGAAAACGCCTTTCAACACGGTGCTCGACGAATCCAACGCCCCCTTCTACCAGTGGTTCCCGGACGGCAAATTGAACGCCTCCTACAACTGCCTGGACAAGAACGTCGAAGCCGGCTTGGGCGACAAGGTCGCGATCATCTTCGAAGCCGACGACGGCCAGGTCACCAAGGTCACCTACAAGGAACTGCTCTCCCGCGTCGCCCGATTCGCCAACGCCCTCAAGGGCCTGGGGGTGAAGAAGGGTGACCGCGTCATCATCTACCTGCCCATGTCCATCGAGGGCGTGGTCGCCATGCAGGCCTGCGCGCGCATCGGCGCCACCCACTCCGTGGTGTTCGGCGGCTTCTCCGCGCAATCCCTGCGCGACCGCATCGAGGATGCCGGCGCGGTGCTCACCATCACCGCCGACGAACAGTGTCGCGGTGGCAAGAACATCCCGCTGAAACCCGCCGTGGACGAAGCGCTGACCCTGTCCGGCACCGACTCGATCAGGAATGTGGTGGTCTACCAGCGCACCGGCACGATTGGCAACCCCACCGCCAACATGGTCGCCGGGCGCGATCTCTGGTGGCATGACGTGGTAGCCGGCCAATCCGACACCTGCGAACCGGAATGGGTGGAGGCCGAACATCCGCTGTTCCTGCTCTATACCTCCGGCTCCACCGGCAAGCCCAAGGGGGTGCAGCACTCCACCGGCGGCTACCTGCTGCATGCCGTCATCACCACCCAATGGACCTTCGACCTGAAGCCCGACGACGTGTTCTGGTGCACCGCCGACATCGGCTGGGTCACCGGCCACACCTACATCACCTATGGCCCGCTCGCCTGCGGCGGCACCGAGATCATGTTCGAGGGCGTGCCCACCTTCCCGAACGCCGGCCGCTTCTGGAAGATGATCCAGGAGCACAAGGTCAACATCTTCTACACCGCGCCCACCGCCATCCGCTCCCTGATCAAGGCGGCCGAAGCCAGCCCGGATGTCGCGCACCCGAAGAACTTCGACCTGACCAGCCTGCGCGTGCTCGGCTCGGTCGGCGAACCGATCAACCCGGAAGCCTGGATGTGGTACCACGACAACATCGGCGGCGGCCGCTGCCCGGTGATGGACACCTTCTGGCAGACCGAGACCGGCGGCCACGTCATCACCCCGCTGCCCGGCGTCACCCCGCTGGTGCCCGGCTCCTGCACCCTGCCGTTCCCCGGCGTCATGGTCTCCGTGGTGGACGAGGCCGGCCATGACGTGGAATGGGGCAAGGGCGGTTTCCTGGTCATCAAGCGCCCCTGGCCGTCGATGATCCGCACCATCTGGAACGACCCGGAACGCTTCAAGAAGAACTACTTCCCGGACGACCTGGGCGGCAAGCTCTATCTCGCCGGTGACGGCGCCGTGCGCGACGCCAGCACCGGCTATTTCACCATCATGGGCCGCATCGACGACGTCCTGAACGTCTCCGGCCACCGCATGGGCACGATGGAAATCGAATCGGCCCTGGTGTCGCACCCGCTGGTGGCGGAAGCCGCCGTGGTCGGCAAGCCGCACGACATCAAGGGCGAGGCCATCGTCGCCTACGTGGTGCTGAAACGCACCCGCCCGGTCGGCGACGAGGCCAGGCAGATCGTCACCGAGTTGCGCAATCACGTCGGCCATGAAATCGGCCCCATCGCCAAACCGGATGAAATCCGCTTCGGCGACAACCTGCCGAAAACCCGTTCCGGCAAAATCATGCGCCGCCTGCTGCGCACCCTGGCCAAGGGCGAGGAAATCACCTCCGACGTCTCCACCCTGGAAAACCCGGCCATCCTCGACCAGCTCAAGGAAGTCGTGAAGTAGGAGGCCCGCTTGCGGGCCGATTGCCGCAAGCCACCCCCTGAATAAAAAGAGCGGCCACGGCCGCTCTTTTCAACCTTGATTCCTCAGTTGAACGCGCCCGAGTGTGGGCCTGCCGGGTTGGCTGGCAAGGCGCGACGACGCGCATGGTCGCTCCCTGCAAGGATAAGCAGGGACTTGGCCGCCGTCTTTTGGCGGCTTAGTCCTTCGCTTAGTAGTTTCATCAGGAGCAACGCAGCCAGGCGGCCCGGCAGGCCCGCAATCGGGCGCGTAGCGGGCTCACCCAAATGGTGAGCGTGATCGAAGGCGCTAACGTCAGCATCCAGGCGACCTCACGAGGGCCGAAAAGCGGTCAACTGAGGAATCAAGGTTCAATTCCAATCGCCCGTTCAGCGACCGCGCAACAGGGGGATGCGGGAAAAGTGCGTGTCCATGCGTTCGCGCGCTCGGGCGTCAAAACCGAAACCGCCGCCGCCTTCCCGCCAGGCGCCGAGGATGGAATCCAGAGCCGCCTCGACCCGCTCGGCCATGCGCGCCTCTTCTTCCCCAATCTTGCGCGCCAGGCGGCGGAAGGTATCCATGCTCACGTCTTCCCAGCGTTTCGAGCCGCCCAGATTCAGGGCCAGTTTGTCTTCCGCCTGGTACTGGATGGTGGAGACCAGGTCGTAGGCGGGGGATAGCGCCGCATGAGCGCGATCCGGGTAGATCAGGCTCCAGTTTTTGTGATGGGCGTCGCCGTTGCCGGAAACGATGATGAAGATCAGGCGGCGGATGAATTCGTCCAGCCCCGCCGCGCCCGCCAATACCTGGATCAGACGGGCCAGGGTTTCGTAGTTGTATTTCTCATATTTCTCTTCCGGGTACAGGCCGAGAATTTGCGCGAAGTCTTCCATATGTACCCGCTCATCCGGCGCAGGGCGGTCGAAGCGGCGGATGGCCAGGGCGCGTTGTCGCGGGCGTGCGCGATAGGTCGTCGGTAGTCCGGTGATGGCCGCGATATTGACCCGTTCGCTTTCCGGCACCTGAATTCCGCTCATCCGCGCCCATGACATCGTGGCGTGTTCGTTTTCCGGAACATTGGGATAACGGGCATCGGGGAGTTTGACGATCCAATCACCGCCGCGTCCGCTGATCGGCACGGTCAGCCCACATTCGCTTTGGCGGGCGGGAAACTTGAGTTGCACCCCGGCCAGGGAGAAAAGCCAGTCGCCCGGCTCCGCCCTCCTTTCCAATCCTCCATCCCATGCGTCCACTTCGGCGGAATCGCTCGATGCAGTGTCCAGGACAATACGCACCGCGCCGGGCAAGTCTTCGCCCAGATGGCGCAGAAGAAAGAACTCTCGCGAGGCGTGGACGCCGGCCTGTTGCGCCACCAGTTCCCGCAGCGGCCCTTCCGGCAGCAGGTTGGAGAACCAGGGGGGTACACGGGCGCGGGTGTACACGGTATCGCCGCAATGCGCCCCGTTCAGCGCGCCGCGCCAGACCCAGCGCGCCAGCAAGTCGCGCGAACGGGGCTGGGAGGTGGAAGAACTTGCCCAGCAACACGAAGGGCTGCTTGTAGGGCAACAGGTCATAGCGCGGAATGCCCGCCTCCTTCATCAGAAACTGGACGACCCGCCGCGCGGCTTCCGTTGTCTGCCGATAGGCCTGTTCCGCCTCGAATCCCGACAAGCGCAATGGCCCCTCATCCCGCCCTTCGATCACGTCCGCGCCGCGCAATACCCGCAGCAGCCGGTACAACAACTTGTCCTCCACACGGCCGAAATCAAGGGTTTCCAATTCCGTGGCGATCTGCGGAATGGTTGCCGGACGACTTGGCGCGCGGGCGCCGTGCAAGGCATCGAACACCTCGGATTGTTGCAAGGTCTTGCCGGTGGAGTTGATCCGCCTGAATACCTCGCGCAGGGTTTCCTCTCGATCCGTGCGCACCAGATAGGCGGGGATGTCGTATTCCCGGATGCGTTTGCCCAGGGAGAATGCGCGCTCACGGCGTTCCTGGTTTTGCGCGGTGTGGGCGAACACCCATTGCATCAGCCGCTCCGATTCAAGCACTTCCGTCATCGGCAGCCAACGTGAAGGGTCTTCGCCTCTGGCGGGCGGCGGCGGCAGGAAACGGCTTTCGTCCAGGTCGAAATAAAGCGCGAACGCATCCTGGTCGGGGCGCGGCGCCAGCAATACCCGAGCGAGGGAGACCAGACGTTGTTGGCCATCCACCACCCAAAGCGCATCGCTCCTCGCGTCCGCACCAATACGCACCGTGCCGAACACGACCTCACCCGCTTCGGCATGGGTCTCCCAGAACAACAACGTGCCGATGGGAAAGCCGCGATACAGGCTGTCGAACAGTTTGGCGGCGTCTTCCCGCTGCCATTTGATGCCGCGCTGGAAGGAAGGGATGCGCATCCGCCCGCGACGCAATTCATTCAAAAGGTCTTCCACCTTGAAGGCGCGCGCTTCGGGGCGACGCTCCAGCGTTTCCGGGGGGGGACTTACGTTGTGGGTCATCGCCGGCATCCAGTTCATCATCAGGTGTCTGCGGGGAGTTTGGCGGAAAAAACAAAACAGGTGGTAACGGGAAATCGGGGGGCGTTCCGACTTGTTCCGCCACTTCCCGAACCGGCGGCCTGGTTTCCCGTTTCTTCCAAGCGCCATTCCGGATACCCTTTGCGCCGCTTTTCGTCTTGCCCGCCATGACCAATCTGCCCGCCCCCCTCGCCTCCCCCACCGCCCTGGAACACGCCTTCTCCGATGGGCTGGCCACGATGCTGGAGCGCCATCACGGGCTCGGCGTCTACATCCTGGCGCTGGCCAACGCGGCGTTCGAGGGCGCGCTCTGGGCGCGCCTGGCGGCGCCGTTGGCGGAACGGCATGCGCTTCTGGCTGAGAACCTCACCGCCACCCTGCGTCACGGCGGCCGGCTCGACGAACCGGATGATGACGTTCTGGTATTTCTGAAGTTGCTGACCATTGGCTTCGAGCGGCTGCAAACCACGCAAAGCCGCCGCGCCGGCCTCTGGGAATTGTCGTTCAACCCGATCCGCGCCTTGCGCCCGCCGCGCATGAGCGGCGTGAAGCCGGACTGCTTGCTGCGTCCGTTCGACCCGGCCGGTTTCCATTTCAACAAGCCGTTCCTGGCGCGCGAGGTGTTGTGGGAAGGCGAACTGGCGGGAAAAGCCGCGCGCCTGCTGTACAACAAGTTTCCTTTCGCCCGCCTGCATGGCTTGCTGGTGCCGGAGCCGGCGCGCGAACTGCCGCAATACCTGACGCCGGAACTGCACGGCTGGGCCTGGGAGGTTTGCGCGCGGGCCGGCGCCGCCGTGCCGGGCTTCTGCCTGGCCTACAACAGTTATGGCGCCCACGCCTCGGTGAACCATCTGCATTTCCAGAGCTTCGTGCAGGCGAACCCGCTGCCGGCGCAGGCCGCCGCTTTCACCCACAACGGCGGCGAGCGCCCCTATCCACTGCCCTGCCATCGCTTCGCCGACAGGGAGACCGCCTGGTTTTATCTGGACGAACTGCACAGCCGGAACACGCCCTACAACCTGATCTACGCCGCCGGCGCCTTGCATGTGCTGGCGCGCGCGCCACAGGGCGGCCACGCGACGGCCGCCTGGAACACGGGCTTTGCCTGGAGGGAACTGGCCGGGTCGATCACCCTGTTCAGCCGCGACGAATTCGATGGCCTGGGCGAGGCGGAAATCCTGGCGGAACTGGCGAATCACGCGGCCCATTTGTCACCTCATTTGTCACCTCGTTTGTCACCATGAAGCTTTCACCCGCCGCGCGCGCGTGGCATTGTGGAAGCCCATGACGCCACGCCTGAAAAACCTCCCGCGCCACCTCTACCACTACGGCGTGTATGCCCTGGGCGGGGCGGTCATCGTCGTCTGTGTGGTGGCGCTGGGATTCAAATTCTGGGTGATGCCCAACATCGACCGCTTCAAGCCCGGCATCGAGGCCGCCGCCACGCGCGCGCTGGGTAAACCGGTGACACTGGGTGGCCTGGAAGCGGGCTGGGAGGGAATCAATCCGCGCATCATCCTGCGCGATCTGCGTGTTTCGGACGACAACGGCACGCCGCTTGATCTGCCCGTCGTGGAGGCGCGCTTCTCCTGGCTGTCCCTGGCCCTGCTGGAACCGCGCCTGGCCAGCCTGAATCTGGAGCGGCCGCGTCTGGCGATCCGGCGCGACAAGGCGGGGGTGATCCATGTGGCCGGCATCGCGGTGAATGTGCCCGCCGCGCCCAGCCCGTTCCCGGATTGGTTGATTCAGCAGCCGCGCATCATCATCCGCGACGCTTCGGTGTCCTGGCTCGACGAGAAACTGGCCGCGCCGGAAATGCGCTTCGACAAGGTGCGCCTCTATATCCGCAACCGTTTCGGCCATCACCGTTTCGGCGGCATCGCGCGGCCATCCGCCGCCGCCGGGCGTCTGGAACTGCGCGGCGATCTGAGCGGGGGCTCGGTACAACAGTCCGACACCTGGTCCGGGCAGCTTTACGCGCGCGTCGACGATGCCCGTTTCGATACCTGGGGCCAATGGGTGCCGTGGGCGCAGGAAGCGGTGCGGCGCGGCACCGGTTCATTGCGCTTCTGGCTGGATCTGGACAAGGGCCAGGCGCGCGCATTGACCGGGGATACCCGGCTCCAGGGGGTGGCGGTGAACATTGCCGGCGCGGATGAGGCGCTGCCGGACCTGGCCTTCCAGTCGCTCGCGGGCCGGGTCGGCTGGGTGCGCGAGTTCGACCGCCAGGGGCGCGTCACCTCGCATGCCTTTTTTGTGGAACGTCTGCGCTTCGCCGTGGCCGGCGGTTTGTCCAGCGATACGCCCTCGGAGCCGGCGTCGGTGCGGGTCAACCTGATCCCGGATGGCCGGAGCGGCTTCAAGACGGTGGCGGCCAGCGCCAACAACCTGCGCCTGGAAGCGCTGACCGCCCTGACCGGCGCGCTGCCGCTGCCGCGCCGGGGCCATGATCTGATTGGCGCGCTCAACCCGCGCGGCCTGGTGGAAACGGCCTCGGGCCATTGGAGCGGCCCGAGGGACTATGGCTTCAAACTGCGTG
Organism: Hydrogenophilales bacterium; assembly: GCA_023258975.1. Taxonomy (GTDB): domain Bacteria; phylum Pseudomonadota; class Gammaproteobacteria; order Burkholderiales; family Thiobacillaceae; genus PFJX01. Next base: position 156,997 of record JAHFRD010000002.1, read on the forward strand.
TGCGCGACGCCGGCTGCAATGCCTATGCGAACCTGCCCGGTTTCTCCGGCCTGTCGGCCAGGATCGAGGCCGATCAGACTTCCGGTGTGGCGGAAGTGAACGGGCGCGACCTGGTGTTGAACCTGGATCAGGTGTTCCGGCATCCACTCGAATTCAAACAGCTCGATGCGCGCGCCACCTGGAAAATCACCGACAAGGCCACCCGTCTGGTGATCGAGGAGGCCAGCTTCCACAACGACGATCTGGTCGGCGACGCCGAGGGGAGCATCGACCTGCCCACGGCGGCCAAACCGGGGGCCAAGCCGCGCGTGGATCTGCGCGCGCATCTCAGCCACGGCGAGGCGACGGCGGTGTATCGCTATCTGCCGCATGCGGTCGGAAGCGACGCCTACGAATGGGTGAAGCGCGGGGTGATCGGTGGCCATTCCGACGATACCCGGTTGATCCTCAAGGGCGATCTGGCGCATTTCCCGTTCGACAAGGGGGGCGGCGAGTTCAAGGTCTCGGTGAAGATGGTGAACGGCGTGCTCGACTATGCCGAGGGCTGGCCACGCATCGACGGCGTCAATGGCATGCTGATATTCCACGACAAGGCCATGACCCTTACCGCCGACAGCGGCGGCATCCTCAAGGCCCGTCTGGGGCCGGTGCGCGCGCACATTTCCGACCTGCACGCGAGCTTTGACGAGATGCTGCAAATCGACGGCCGCGCCGTCGGGCGCACCCAGGATTTCCTGGACTTCATCCGGCAATCGCCGGTGAACGAGCATACCGGCGGCTTCACCGGAAAATTACGCGCCGGCGGCAATGGCGAGTTGGGTCTGAACCTGCATTTGCCTCTGCGCCACATCAAGGACAGCACCCTGGGCGGCGTGTTCACCCTGAACGACAACCGCGTCAGCCTGGGCGGCGACCTCCCCGATCTGGAGCAACTCGGCGGCCGCTTCAGCTTCACCGAATCCTCGGTTCAGGGACGCGACATCCAGGCACGGGTACTGGGCCTTCCCGCCGTGCTTTCCTTCGACAATCAGCGTGGTGGCCAGGTCCACGCCCAGCTCAAGGGCAGAGCCACGGCGGAAGCGCTCAAACCCCACCTCCCGGCCGGTCTGGCAAACCGCGTCAGCGGCGCCGCTGACTGGCAGGCCGATGTGCACATGGGCAAACAGGAAAATGAAATCCAGATCGGCTCGGACCTGGCCGGCCTGGCGCTGGACTTGCCCTCGCCTTTCCGGAAAAACGCCACGCAGGCGGTGCCTCTGACGATCACCCGCGTGCCCGGCGATCTCCGTGACAGCGTGGTCAAGGTTCGCTATGGCAACCTGATTTCCCTGCACGCGGAAATTCCCGTGGACGCTCCCGCGCGGATCGCGCTGCGCCTGTCCCAGGGTGAAGCCCCGACGCCCAAGGAAGAGGGCATCAGCGTTTCCGGCGCGTTGCGCGCCCTGGATCTGGATGCCTGGCGCGGCCTTGATCTCGGCAATGCCGCGACGAACGGCCCCGCCTTGCGCGAAATCAATCTGACCCTGAACGAATTGAAGGCGGCCGGCCGTGTCCTGCGCGACACCCATGTGAGCGCCCGCCCGGCCGGGCGCGGCTGGAAGGTGGCGCTGGCCGGACGCGAACTGGATGGCAACATCCTGACCCTGCCGGAGGGCAAGGGCACGCGCGTGATCGCCAATTTCAAACGCCTGAGCATCCCCGACCCGGCGCCCGACGCCCTGCCCGGCGAGGAGGCCGCGATCGCCGCCCAGGCGCTCTCCGCGCTTGTGCTCAATACGCAGTCATTCACTTGGAAGAACCGGGAGTTGGGCGAACTTCACCTGCGTCTGTCACCGGAGAAGGGGGGCTACAACCTTGAGAGTTTTTCCCTGGCCATGCCGGAAGGCCGGCTGGAAGGCAAAGGCTTGTTGTCGAACCAGACGCGCCGTCCCACGCAATTGAACCTCAACCTGGAAACTTCCAACCTGGGAAAACTGCTCGCCCAGCTCGGCTACCCCGGCAGCGTCAAAGGCGGGGAGGCCAAGGTGGGTGGCACCCTGACCTGGGTCGGCGGCGTGGAGGACTTCAATCTGGCCGACCTGGCCGGCAATTTCGATGTCGCGGTGAAAAAAGGCCAGTTCCTCAAGGTGGAGCCGGGCGTGGCCAAACTGCTCGGCATCGTCAGCCTGCAAGCCCTGCCCCGCCGCATCGCCCTGGACTTCCGCGACGTGTTCTCGGAAGGCTTCGCCTTCGATGAAATCGTCGGCGACGTCTACCTGAATCGCGGTTCCGCCTACACCAAGGATTTGAAGATGAACGGCCCCGCCGCCAAGGTGCGCATGAGCGGAGTGGTCGATCTGGTCGGCGAATCGCAGAATCTGCGCGTCAACATCCAGCCGCGTCTGGAGGACACCGTGGCGCTGGCCGGCGCCATCATCGGCGGCCCGGTGGTCGGCATCGGCACCTTGATCGCCAACAAGATTCTGAAAAACCCCATCGGCCAGGCCGTCCATTTCGATTACAGCGTGACCGGCACCTGGGGGGAACCGGCCATCACCAAGCTGAAACGGCCGGCGCCGGAAGAAGCGCGGTAGGAGGCGCGCTCGCGGGCCGAAGCGGTTGCCGCGAGACGGTTACGTCTGATAGCCCAGATTCGGCGCCAGCCAGCGTTCCGCCTCCGCCACGCTCCACCCCTTGCGCCGCGCGTAATCCTCGACCTGATCGCGGGCAATTTTCGCCACCGCGAAATAACGCGCGTTCGGGTGGCTGAAATAGAAACCGGAAACCGAGGCCGCCGGCATCATCGCGTAGCTTTCGGTGAGGCCGACCCCGATCTGCGCGGTGGCGTCGAGCAACTGGAACAGCGCGCCTTTCTCACTGTGTTCCGGGCAGGCCGGGTAGCCGGGGGCGGGGCGGATGCCGCGATATTCCTCGTTGGCCAGTTGCGCGGGCGTGAGGGTTTCCGCCTCCGCATAGCCCCAGAACTCGGTGCGCACGCGCTGGTGCAGGCGTTCGGCGCAGGCTTCCGCGAGACGGTCGCACAACGACTTGAACAGGATGGCGCTGTAGTCGTCGTGTTGTGCTTCGAACACCCTGGTTTTGGCTTCCTCGTTGATACCGGCGGTGACCACGAAAGCGCCAAGGTAATCCTGGATACCGCTTCCCTTCGGCGCGATGAAATCGGCCAGGCACCAGTTGGGCTGGCCCGCCGGTTTTTCCATCTGCTGGCGCAGGTTGTGCCAGGTCATCAGGACGCCGCCGCCTGGCGCATAAATCTCGATGTCGTCGTCATTCACCGTGTTGGCCGGGAACAGGCCGATCACCGCGCGCGCCTCGATCCAGTTCTCCGCGATCATCTGTTTCAGCATGGCCTGGGCGTCGTCGAACAACTTCTTCGCCTCCTCGCCCACCACGGCGTCGTCGAGAATCTTCGGGTAGCGGCCGTGCAGTTCCCAGGAATGGAAGAACGGGGTCCAGTCGATGATTTCGGCGAGTTCGGCAAGCGGATAGTTGTGGAATACCTGGGTGCCGAGAATCTTGGGGATGGGCGGCACATAGGCTGGCCCCTCACCCCCGCCCTCTCCCCGGAGGGGCGAGGGAGTAGACCAGTCCGTCTTGAACTTGTTCGCCCGCGCCTGAGCCAGAGTCACCCGGCGGCTCTCGCCGCGTTGCGCCGCGTGGCGCGCGCGCACTTCGACGTACTCGGCCTTGATCTTCGCCACATAGTCGGCGGCAAGGTCGTCCGAGAGCAGGTTGGAGCAGACCCCCACCGCGCGCGAGGCGTCCTTCACATAGACGGTGACGCCTTCGTAATGCGGTTCGATCTTCACCGCCGTGTGCGCCAGGCTGGTGGTGGCGCCGCCGATCAGGAGCGGCTGCTTCATCCCCAGACGCTGCATTTCCTTGGCGATGTGGCTCATCTCCTCCAGCGACGGCGTGATCAGGCCGGACAGGCCGATGATGTCGACGTTCTGTTCCCGCGCCGTGGTCAGTATCTTGTCCGCCGGGCACATGACGCCGAGGTCGATGACCTCGTAGTTGTTGCAGCCCAACACCACGCCGACGATGTTCTTGCCGATGTCGTGCACGTCGCCCTTCACCGTCGCCATCAGAATCTTGCCCTTGGCGCGTGCGCCTTCCGACTTGCTGGCCTCGATATAGGGCAGCAGATGCGCCACCGCCTGTTTCATCACGCGGGCGGATTTCACCACCTGCGGCAGAAACATCTTGCCGGCGCCGAACAGGTCGCCGACCACGTTCATGCCGTCCATCAGGGGGCCTTCGATGACTTTCACCGGATGGTCGAACTTGAGGCGCGCTTCCTCGGTGTCCTCGATGATGTGCGCGGTGATGCCTTTCACCAGGGCGTGGGTGAGCCGCGCTTCCACCGGCTCGCCGCGCCAGGCCTGATCCTCGACGGCATCCTTGGTCTTGCCCTTGACGCTTTCGGCGGCGGACACCAGGCGGTCGGCTGCATCGGGGTGGCGGTTGAGCACCACGTCTTCCACCAGCGCGCGCAGGTCGGCGGGAATTTCGTCATAGACGCCTAGTTGCCCGGCGTTGACGATGCCCATGTCCATGCCCGCCTGGATGGCGTGGTAGAGGAACACGGTGTGGATGGCTTCGCGCACCGGCTCGTTGCCACGGAAGCTGAAGCTCACATTCGAGACGCCGCCGGAAACGTGGGCGTGCGGCAATTGCCTGCGGATCCAGCGCGTCGCCTCGATGAAATCGACGGCGTAGTTGGCGTGTTCCTCGATGCCGGTGGCGATGGCGAAGACGTTGGGGTCGAAGATGATGTCTTCCGGCGGGAAGCCGACCTGTTCCGTGAGCAGCTTGTAGGCGCGCGCGCAGATTTCCACCTTGCGCGCATAGGTGTCGGCCTGGCCGGCCTCGTCGAAAGCCATGACGATTACCGCCGCGCCGTAGCGCCGCGCCAGCTTCGCGCGCTCCAGGAACTCGGCCTCGCCCTCCTTCATGGAAATCGAGTTGATGATCGGCTTGCCCTGCACGCACTTGAGGCCAGCCTCGATCACGCTCCATTTCGAGGAGTCGATCATGATCGGCACCCGCGCGATGTCCGGCTCGCTGGCGACCAGATGCAGGAAACGCACCATCGCCGCCTCGCCGTCGAGCATGCCCTCGTCCATGTTGATGTCGATGATCTGGGCGCCGGCCTCCACCTGTTGCAGTGCGATGGCCAGGGCTTCATCGTAATTGCCGTCGATGACCAGGCGCTTGAACCTGGCCGACCCGGTGACGTTGGTGCGCTCACCGACGTTGACGAAGAGCGAGTCCGGGCCGACGATGAACGGCTCCAGGCCGGAGAGACGCAGGGCCGGTTCGATCTCGGGTAGCGCGCGCGGCGCGCAGTCGGCCACGGCGTCGGCGATCGCCTTGATGTGTTCCGGCGAAGTGCCGCAACAGCCGCCGACGATGTTGAGCAGGCCGGAGCGCGCCCATTCGCCGATCTGTTCCGCCATCTGTTGCGGCGTCTCGTCATAGCCGCCGAAGGCGTTGGGCAGGCCGGCGTTGGGGTGGGCGGAAGTGAGGCAATCGGCCAATCGCGCCAGGTCGTCGATGTGTTGGCGCAACTCGGCGGCGCCCAGGGCGCAGTTGAAGCCGAAGGAGAAACAGTCGGCGTGGCGCAGCGAATTCCAGAACGCTTCCACCGTCTGCCCGGACAGGGTGCGGCCGGAAGCATCGGTGATGGTGCCGGAAATCATCACCGGCCACGACTTGCCGCCGGTTTTTTCACACTCATCGAAGTACTTCTTCACCGCGAACACCGCCGCCTTGGCGTTGAGGGTGTCGAACACGGTCTCGATCAGGAGCAGATCGGCGCCGCCCTTGACCAGGCCATCGGTGGCCTCGTAATAGGTGGCGACCAGATCATCGAAACTGACGTTGCGAAAACCCGGATCGTTGACGTCCGGCGACAGGGTCGCGGTGCGCGAGGTCGGCCCCAGCACCCCGGCGACGAAACGCGGCTTGTCCAGAGTGGAATATTCGTCGGCCGCCGCCCGCGCCAACTTCGCGCCCTCATGGTTGATCTCCCACACCAGCGACTCCATGCCGTAATCGGCCATCGAGATGCTGTTGGCGTTGAAGGTGCAGGTTTCCAGAATGTCGGCGCCGGCGGCCAGGTATTGCGCGTGGATGTCCCGGATGATGTCCGGCCGGGTCAGCACCAGCAGATCGTTGTTGCCCTTGAGGTCACTCGGCCAGTCTTTGAAGCGTTCGCCGCGATAATCCGCCTCGGCCAGCCCGTGGCGCTGGATCATGGTGCCCATCGCGCCATCCAGAATCAGGATGCGGCGTTGGCCAATGGCGCGGAGTTCAGCGGTGCGGTCGGACATGATGGGAGGCGGGATACGGAAGGTGGCGGATTTTAGCATTCGGCCCCGGATCGCCCGGATGGTGGCGACGCGGAACCTTCATAAAGCGCCGCATAGCACGACACCATCCGCGCCAGAGTGAATTCCCGCATGAACTGGAGGCGGGCGGCCTGACCGATGGCATGGGCGCGCTCCGGGTCGGCCAGCAGGCTGATGATCGCACGGGCCAGCGCTTCCTCATCGCCCACCGGTACCAGCAGGCCGGTTTGGCCGTCCTCGACGATTTCCGGATTGCCCCCGACGGAGGTCGCCACGGCGGGCAAGCCGGCCGCGCCCTCTTCCAGCAGCGTCAGGGAGAGCCCCTCGCTGAACGAACACAACACCACCACATCGAGCGCGACCAGCAACTCGGGCACGTCGTCACGCGTGCCGAGGAAACGGACATGCCGGCCAAGACCCAGCTCGCTGGCCTGGCGTTCCAGATCCGCGCGCAAGGGCCCGTCACCGACGATCAGCAAGGTGGCGTCGGGATAGGCCTGTATCACCTGCGGCATGGCGCGCAACAAGGAAGCGTGGTTCTTGATCGGGTCGAGACGGGCGACGATACCGAGCAAGCGCTGCTCGCAGTCGAATCCCAGGCGGGCGCGCATGCCCCAGCGATCCTCGCCGATCAGGAAGCGGGCGGCGTCGATGCCGTTGTGGATGGTGGCAATGCGCCAACCGGGCACGCCTTCCGCTTGCAGCACGGCGCGTCCGGATTCCGACACCACCACGATTCGGTTCACCAGCCGACCCAATACGCGGTGCAGGTACTTGTTGCGCTTGCTCGACGCCCAATCGCGGCCGTGTTCCGTGTAGATGATGCGGGGCACGCGGGCGAGCTTGCCGGCCAGCGTTCCATAGAAGAACGCGGTGGGATTGTGCAGATGCAGGATGTCCGGGCGAATGCGGGCGAGATGGCGCGCCAGACGCGGGATGTAACGCAAGTCCACCCCCGGCTGGCGTTTCAGCAGAAAGGCGGGAATGCCGCTCATTCCCAGGCGATAGGCCAATGGGCCGAGAGTGTCGTAGCCGATTACCTGGGACTGGAAACGACATGGATCCAGCCCTTCCAGCAGGTGTGCCACCATGATCTCCAGGCCGCCGACTTCCAGACCCTGGAGCAGATGCACCACCCGCAGTGGCGCGGGCACGGTCACAGCGGGTAACCCAGCCTGGCCAAAGTCGGCGCGATGAGCGCCCGTGCCCGCTCCAGTTCTTGCGCCGGCCAGTCGTGCCAGGTGCCTGTGTTGGGCTTGAACTCGCGCGTTTCCAGAACCTTGCTGTCCTGCAGGCCGTAATCGTGTTGATGTTCGGCGAAGCGCAACACACCGGGATCCCACGGCTCACCGAGAAACTCGAACAAGGGCGGCAGAAAACGCTCCGGTTCAGCCGCATAGTCCTCGTAACGCAGGCGGAAACATTGCGTCGGGCGCGCCGACTCGAAGGCCAGCATGCGCTCGCACTGTTCGGCCCAGTAGGCGGCGTTGCATACCCGCGTGGAATCGTACAAGTGGGCGAAGCGCTTGCCGGGACCGTTGCTGACTTCACCTCCCTGCATCCGGGTCATGGAGGTGGCAACATCAAGCCCGTGCCTATACAGCATGAGATAGCGGCATTCCTGGCCGAACAGGGCATCCAGAAAATCCAGGTGATCGGTGTAAGAAGGCGTCTTGTCGAACCAGCGGCCTTTGCCCTTGGCCTGCGCGTAGGCATCGAAGATGTCGCCGGCGAAGCCGCGCAGGCGGGAAGCCAGGCCGGCCTCGTCCACCCCCACCCCGAGAAATCCCTTGCGATACCACTCGTCGCGCCAGAGTTCGGCGAGACCGTTGATGAAGTTGCTCTCCGGCGGCACCACGATATTGGGATGCGAATCCAGCACGAAGCGCAGCAGGGTCGTGCCGGAACGATAGACGCCGACAATGAAACCGGGGGGCAGGCGGCGCCGCTCGGCGGCGTTGATTTCACGAACCACGATGCGTTCACGGGGTTTGCCGCCGGTTCGCCTGATCCTGTTCCATAAGTGGTCGATCCACATGCCGCCCCCTTTTCCCCTGAACCTGAAAACCTCGATTGGACGCGCCCGAGTGTGCGCTTATTCGTCTGCCTGTTCAGGAGCGAGTGGTTGTTCTTATTTGGCGCCGCATTCCCCCCAGGCTGAATGATCCTAGAAACGGCAGTTGAACGCTCATTCGCCCTCGTGAGGCCGCGTGGATGCTGGCGAAAGTGCCTTCGATCACGCTCACCCATTGGGTGAGCCCGCTACGCACCCGCTGGCACGTCCGGGCGGGCGTCTGGCTTTGTCGCTCCTGATGAAACTACTAAGCGAAGGACTAAGCCGCCAAAAGACGGCGGCCAAGTCCCTGCTTATCCTTGCGGGCCCCGGCCCGCTGCGCTCAGTTGCAAATAAGCGCTTCGCGCCAGCCACCCGCCCGGACGCACCAGCAGGCGCGTTCAACTGCCGTTTCTAGGATGATTCAAAGTGTTACACCGATCACTTGGTTTTTCCGTCATGTGCGCCTGAGGCGCGTAAAGCGCTTTCCCACCGCCTTGACCTGCTCGACCGCCGCCAGCGGCTGCTTCTCGTTGACGAACATCCAGGTCATGACGGAGATCGCGACAAGATGGTAATAAAGATCGAAGTAGGCCAAGCCCAGGAAGGCGCCGGCGGTGGCATAACCAATCATGCTGACCTGAATCATGGCGGCGAGATCCACGGCCCATTTTCGACCTGGATCTTTCCTGCATAAGCGCATGATCTGATTGCAGCGCATCCAGGTCATCAAGCCCAGCGTGATGAACATGGCGAAGCCGATAAACCCCTGCTCGCCCATGACCTCGAAATAGATGCTGTGCACATCATGCACCATGTCGGGATCGGGTGCGTACTGGCTAAAAGTAGCGGGCCGGAACATGTCGAAACCACCGCCGGTGACATGGGTTTTCGCGACATTGAAGGCGGTCCACCAGGCGTTGATGCGGCCCAGGGAAGATTGATCCTGCTCGTAGGTCTTGATGGAATTCATGCGGTCGTACCAGGCCTGCGGCATGACGCTGCCGATAATCAGAACGCTGCTGCCTATCATCAGCGCGGTCATGAACTTGTTGCGGGTCTTGAGCCAGAGAAACAGGCCCATCGCGGCCAGACCCAGCATGCCGCCGCGCGACTGGCTGCCAATCGCGGCGATGGCCGAGAGCATCATCGCCGCGCCCAGACCCAGGCGCAGCCAAGGACGCTTTTCCTGCGTGCGCAGGTAAGCCAGCAGGGGAATGGTCATCGCCAGCACCAGGGCCATTTCGTTGTTGCCGCCGAAGAAGGTGCCGTCCGGCCCCTGTACCCGGTGCACCCCGCCTTTGGAGATGGTGAAGATGCCGCCCTTGATGCCGTAGAAGCCCAGCGAGACACAGATCACCCAGATCAAGCCGTTGAGGCGTTCCCGGTTGGTGATGACCATCATCGTCACAAAGGTCATCAGCAGCACCTTGAATACCTTGACGAAGTTCTCCCAGGCCAGATCCGGGTACAAGGCGTAGTAGGTGGTGACACACATCCACAGGACGAAGATCAGCAACAGCACCGTTTCGCGCGTCCAGGGAATGCGCTTGGGTTCCTTGCTGAACAGCAGGCCGGTAAAGGTGGTCAGGGCGATGATCATCGCCCAGGGAAAGTTCACCGCCCAGCCGAATGCCAGGCGGTGCGGGTTGTGATAACCGATCCAGGACCACAGGTAGATGCCGACCTGCGGTCGCCGCAGCGCCATCGGCAGCAGACCGAATACGACGATGGCGACGAACAGGTCTCTCACGTAGCGCGATCCTGACGAGGGGGCGCGGTGAACCAGGCAACCCGGCGGCCGAGGTTGAGGTCTCGCAACAATCCTTCGCGCAACTTGCGATCCACGCTCCGTTCATGGCGCAGGCCACGCTGTTTGACCTGATACAGCCGCCCTTTTCCCGGCTGCCGCTGGCCGAACCGCTCGCCCTCGCCCAGGCGGCGCACGAACTCGGCATAGACCTCGGCGCTGTTTTGCACCGCGCGCCAGAACAGCTTGAGTTCATCGTCATCGGCGTGGATTTCCGGGCTGATGTGGGCGATCAGGCCGCCGGTGTCGATGCCGGCGTCGATCCAGTGCAGGGTGCAACCCACCTTTTCCGGCTCGCCGTTGTAGAGTGCCCAGAAGGTGCAGTCGGCGCCGCGATATTCCGGGGAAAGGCCGCCATGCAGGTTGGCGATGCCGAGGCGGCCCTCCTTGAGCAGATCGCCGCGTATCAGCGAGGTGCCGAACACGCACAGCAGGTCGGGTTTCAGTTCACGCGCCAGGGTGACCACGTCGGGGTGGTTGATGTGCGGGAATTCGCGCACCAATTCGGGATGATTCAGGCGCGCCTCCGCGTCGCCGAAGAAAAACCGCCGCTCCGGGTTGCCGGTGTAGCGGCGGCGGTCGCGCAGCCAGCGCCAGACCTTGCGCGACAGGTTGTCCGGGCGTAGCGTCTTGAACAGCTTTTTCCAGGAGAACGCCGAGCCGGTCTCGTTGACGATGGCCACCACGTCGGCCGCCTCGCACAGAGCATTGGCTACATGGATATGGCGCGGGCTACGGCCGCACAGCACCATGACGCGCAGACTGGAGCGATCAGTCATGCGCACCTCCGAACCCCTCACCCCCAGCCCCTCTCCCTCTGGGAGAGAGGCTGGGGGTGAGGGAGGGCGAGGGGAGCGTCGAGCGGCTTTCGCCGGTTGTTCGCCTGGGCACCGGCGGCACGGCGATGTCCGCCATGTCCATGATGAGGGCGTCGGCGAAGAACTTGGCCGCCCAGTTGGGATACTCGAAACGCGAATAGTCGCCCCAGATCGGCGCCGAGCCGGCGATGCCGCCACGCACGGCCGGATCCGGGTGATCCAGGCGCTGCGTGGTTTTCAGATAGGAGATGGCCGCGCGCGCGTGGGCGCGCAGCTCCTCGGCGCCGGTCGCCTGCGCCAGACGGGTCCAGTTCATGCTCATCTGCGCGGCCCCGGTCAGGCAACAGTACTTCGCGTCCGCCACCCAGCCGTCCTTGAAGGTGCCGGCCAGCCAGCCGTCGTGGCGCTGCGCGGCGGCGACGCCGCGCGCGGCCTTGAGCGCGGCTTCGAGGTAGCGCTCCTCGCCGAGCAGCACGCCGGGCTCCAGGAAACCGCGGATGGCATAGGCGATGGTGTGGGTGAAGGGCGAACGCCAGGGCACGAAGGCGTTGCTGGCGAACCAGCCGGAATCGGTCTGCTGCGTCAGCGCCCAGTCCAGGTGGCGTTTCGCCGCCTCGATCAGGCGCGCGTCCTGGGCGAGCAGGCCGGTCACGAGCAGCGGCCAGGTGGCGCGGGTGTTGTAGACGTGCGGCGTGTCGTTGTGTTCGAACTTGCGGAAACAGCCGTCCTCGTCCTGCTGATCGGCCAGCCAGTGGCCGGCGCGCGCGGCGGCTTCCAGGCAGTCCTGGCGCCGCAGTTGCGTGTAGCCCGCGACCATGCCGTGCATGATCTGGCCGGTATTGAAAATCACGGGGCGGCTGCCCGGCTCGCCGAAATGGCCAGGGAAGGCGCCATCGGCCTGCTGGATGGAAAGCTCCCAGTCGATCATGCGCCGCGCCCGCTCCACCAGTTCCGGGCGGCGCAGCAGTTCGGCGGCGGCGAGAAAGGTTTCGATGATGTAGCCGGTGGTTTCCGGATAGCTGGGCAGCCAGCCGTCCTCGAAGCTCCAGCCGGCGGAAACGCCGCCCGCGTCGGCCTTGCCGTCGCGCGTGTCCTGGGCGCGGCAGAGCCAGTCGATGGCGGCGCCGAGATGTTCTCCGTGGGGCTTCGCTTCGCCGCGCACGTCGCGCAGGCTGTCCAGGATCAGGCCGAGATGGCGTGGCCGCCAGGGCTTGTAGCGGAACGGCAGGGCGAGCAGATCGGCGATGTCCATGAGGTTCCTTATCTTGGCGCGTTCGGGCTTGGTTCAGCCGTGCTTCGGCCCGCAGGCGGGCCACCTACCGCGCGATCCAGTTCGCCACCGAGGCGGACATGGCTCACCACGTAACGATGCTTGCCGGAGGCTTCCGGCGGAATGCTCTCGACCAGTTTCACCCCGATCCTGACCGATTCGCCCAGACGCTGGCGCAGACCCGCCTTGATGGCGAGGACGGCCTGGTCGCTCCAGCGCGCGTTGGGCACGGCCAGCACCTCGACCTCCCGGGTGCCGTGCTGGATCAGCTTGAATTCGGCCAGGCCCTCGGTGGCGCGCAGCACGTAGATTCCAGCCAGCGCGTGCATGATGGTGCCGTCCTCGCGCACCAGGAAGTCGGTACTGCGTCCCACCACCTCGGCGATCACATGCAGGCCACGCCCGGCGCGATCCGCCTCCGTGCCCATGCGCACCATGTCGCCGGTGCGGTAGCGGATGAAGGGTTGCGCCTCGGAACACAGGCCGGTCATCACCGCCTCGCCCATCTCGCCCGGCGCCACCGGATCACCGGCTTCGTCGAGCACTTCCAGGACGATGCTCTCGCTCATCAGCAGCACTTGCCCCTCCGGCGTCTCATGGGCGGTGAAGCCGATGTCGCGGCTGCCGAATTCGTTCGCCACCGGCGCCGCGAACACTTCGCCGATCAACTCGCGCTGGTGCGGGTAGAGCGGCTCGCCGGTGGCGCACACCACCTTGAGCCGGGGCAGACGCGGGCGCCGGCCGCGTTCCCTGGCGTGCGCCGCCAGCAGTGCGAGAGAACTGGCGTAGCCATAGATACAACGTGGCTGGAAGGCTTCCACGGCATCGAGATAGGCGTCCATGCGCGCCGGCGACATGGCGAAGGCATTGAGCACCAACTGGTTGATCAGGCGGTCGCGCACGGTCTTGACCCAGTCGGTCTTGTTCAACTCGACCGGCGCGCCCCACAGGTACACCTCCGGCTCGCCCACCTCGACGCCCCACCAGCGCCGCGCGCGCATGCGTCCGGCGGCATCGGAAGCCTGGCGGGCACGGCCAAAGCGGAAGATCAGCGGCTGCCCGCTGGAACCGCCGGTGTTGTACTGAAAGGCGCCGCCCGGCACCTCGCTCCAGACCAGGCTTTCCCGATTCGCGGCGGCATCCCGCTTGTCCATGCGCGGCAGGCGGGCGAGGTCGGCGAGGCTGGACAGGCCCTCCGCCGACAAGCCGGCGGCCTCCATGCGTCGCCTGTGCCAGGGGCAATGCTCCTGGGCGACCTGGAGCAGGTGGCGCAACTTCTCCAGTTGCAGCGCTTCAACGCCTGCGCGCGACAGCCACTGGCTCTTTTCCAGTTCCGCCAGATAGCCGAAGGTCGGGCGCTGGAAAGCGCGCTCCTGCAAGGGATAGATGACCTTGCCGGCCAGGAAGGCGGGGAGTTTCAGCATTGGAACCTCGGTCGGACACGTTGAGCGTCGTGGCCGTGGCTTGCCCCCCCCCCACGGGGACAGCACCGGCGTAGCTCGCGTAGGAGCTGGCTTGCCCGCGAAATCACGGTGCTCATCGCGGGCAAGCCCGCTCCTACGACAGGGTCAATGCAGGGATTCATGCGTGGGCGCTCGCATGCATCGCGGCGAACTCCGCCAGCAGGATGCGCACCCGCCCGTCCCAGGCGTTTGCCGCCGCGTAATCGAGGATGGCCTGACGTGGCCAATCGCGCTGGAGGGCGTCGCGCAGGGCGCGGGTCAACGCCGCCGCATCACCGAAAGGGACGATGCGGCCGAGTTCCGGACGGCACACCACTTCGCGGTTGCCACCGACATCGGTCGCCACCACCGGCAGGCCGCAGGCCATCGCTTCGAGAAACACGTTGGCCCAGCCCTCGTTGCGCGTCGCCAGCACGAACACGTCGGCGGCCGAGAGCGGCCATTTCAGTTCCTCCGGCGGCAGCGCGCCGAGGAAATGCACGCGCGCTTCCAGGCCGGCGGCGGCGACCTGGGCGCGCAGTTCGGGGAGCATGTCGCCTTCGGGATTGGCGCCACCGACGATCAGATAGTGCAGATTCGCTTCATCGGCGAGCAATGCCGGCAGGCATTCGATCACCCGGTGAAAGCCCTTGCGCTCGACCAGGGCACCCACGGAAATCAGTACCTTGGCGTCGTCCGGCAGGCCGTAGCGCCGCCGCGCCGCGTCGCGCGGCAGCGGCGCGAAGCGTTCCAGGTCGATGCCGTTGCCGATCACCCGCCCCTTGGCGGCCGGCATGCCCAGGCTGATGGCCAGTTGCCGCAACGAATCGGAAACGGAAAACACCCTGGACGCGCGCGCCAACGCCTTGGCGACCCGCGCGCGCAGGGCCGGTTGGCGGCTATGCGGCACTTCGGTGCCGCGCAGGGTGATGGCGACCGGCAGGCCCAGCCAACGTCCGAGCAGGGTGGCGGCGTAGCCGTCCGGGTAGGCGAAATGAGCGTCGATCACGTTGTAGCCCTGCCGCTTCAGGCGTCGCAGCGTGGGCAGGCAGGCGAGCGCCATCATGAAGCCGTCGAATTGCCGCAGCAGGCCGGGCAGAGCAAAAAAACGCGGAAAACGAACCTCGATGCCCTCCTGGGTTTCCAGGCACCCGGGTTGCGGCCGGTAACCCGGGCGCAGACGGCGGATCAGCGCCTGGCCGGGAAACCAGGGACGCGGCGAGACCACCGCCAGGGGCAGGTGCCGGCCGACACGGAACATGCGCTCGCGGATGAACAACCCGGCCCGAGGCTGGCGGGCATTGGGAAACAGGCTGGAGAAGACGATGAGGCGGGGCCCGTCCATCGCCGTTGCCGCCAGGCTCACAGCGCTCTCCCGAGGGCGCGCGTGTAGATATCCCGGTAGTTGGCGATGCTCTTGGGCCAGTTGCGCTCGTTCTCCACGAAACGTCTGCCGTTGGCGCGCAGGCTGGCGCCGCCATCCGGCAGATTCAGGGTGGTCAGCGCCTTGTCGGCGAGATCGGCGGCGTCACCGGCGCGAAACAGCACCCCGGTGTAGCCATCCTCGATCAATTCCTGGTGCCCGCCCACGTCCGAGGCGATCAGCAAATGCCCTTGCGCCATCGCTTCCAGGGGTTTCAGGGGCGTGACCAGATCGGTCAGGCGCATGGCGTGGCGCGGGTAGGCGAGCAGATCGACCAGGTCGTAGTAGCGATTCACTTCGGCATGCGGCACGCGACCGACGAAGACCACCTTGTCACCCAGATTCAGGGCGGCGGCCTGGGCCTTGAGATTGGCCTCCTGGAAGCCGCCGCCGACCAGCAGCAATTTCACATCCGGGGCTTTCTCCAGGATCAGCGGCAAGGACTGGATCAGCAGATCCAGCCCTTCGTAGGCATAGAACGAGCCGAGAAAGCCGATCACCCGGCTTTCACCCAGCCCCAGACTGGCCTTCAGCGCCGGGTCGGGTTCGCCGCCGAGGCTGAACTGTTCGATATCGACGGCGTTGGGAACGACGCCGATCTTGTCCAGCGGGATGCCACGCGCAATCAGATCGCCGCGCAGGCCGCCGCAGATGGTGACGACCTGATGCGCCTGGCGCACGGCGCGGGTTTCCAGGGCGCGCGTGAGGCGATAACGCAAGCCCCATTCCGACTGGGTGCCGTGATCCACGGCGGCGTCTTCCCAGAAGGCGCGAATCTCGTAGACCACCGGAATGCCGAGCTGGTGTCCGACATGGAGCGCCGGATAGGCGTTCAGCACCGGGGAGTGCGCATGCAGCAGATCCGGCTTGAGCTCCCGCGCCAATTCCAGCAGACGCCGCTCGGTGGCGCGCATGAACGCCCACTGGTTGAACAGCGGCAGTCGGCTCACCAGCCCGGTCGGTGGTGGCGCGCGGAAGAAATGCAGGTCTTCAACCTGTTCTTCCACTTGTTCGACCCGGCCTTGCTTGGGGCTGGTCAGGTGAAAGGTTTCCCAGCCCAGATTGCGCTGCCCGCGCAGGATGTTGGCGCTGCGAAAGGTATAACCGGAGTGCAGCGGCAGGGAGTGGTCGAAAACATGCAGGATGCGGAGCGTCATGCTTGATTCTCCTGGTTGCGCAGGAAGGCCTCGAACATGAGCAAGGCCCACAGCGGCGAACTGTAATCGCGCGCGCCGCGCGCGTGTTCGTCCGCCATGCGCGAGAGAAAGGCCATGTCGAACAGGCCGGTGTCGGCCATGCGCGGCGATTGCACCGCCATACGCAGTTTGTCCTTGAGCGGGCCGCGGAACCATTCGGCGAGCGGGATGGAGAAACCCATCTTGCGGCGATACAGGATGTCATGCGGCAGATAGGGCTCCAGCGCCTGTTTCAGCATGAACTTGCCTTCCGATCCGCGCAGTTTGAAATCCACCGGCAGGCCGGAAACCCATTCCATCAGCTTGTGGTCGAGGAAGGGCACGCGCACTTCCAGGGCGTGGGCCATGCTGGCGCGGTCCACCTTGGTGAGGATGTCGCCGACCAGGTAGGTTTTCATGTCCAGGTACTGCACTTGCGAAACCATGTCCTGTGCCGGGTTGCGCGCATGGTGGCGGCGCAGCACTTCCACCGCCGAGTAGCCGTTCAGGCGACGCTTGAACGCGGGGCTGAACACCTGTTCCCGCAGACCGTCGCCCATTACCGAAACTCCGTGGAAATAGCCTTCCACGGTATCGCGCGCCATCGCCTCGAACGTGGTCTTTGCGCGCAGCATCTTGGGCGCCCGGTCGGCCTTGGGGTAAGCGCGGCCGAGGAAACCGAACAGGGGTTTGCGGATGCCGTAGGGCAGCATCCGGCGCATGCGCTCCTCGTAGGAATGCCAGCGATAGCGTCGATAGCCGGCGAAGTTCTCGTCGCCGCCATCGCCGGACAATGCCACGGTCACCGTCTTGCGCGCCAGTTGGCAGACCCGCCAGGTCGGCATCGCGGAGGAGTCGGCGTAGGGCTCGTCGTAGAGGCGGGCAAGCTCGTCGATCAGGCTGAAATCGTCGGCCTCGACGTTTTCGACGTGGTGGTCGGTGTGGTAACGCTCGGCCACCTGGCGGGCGTATTCGGACTCGTCGTATTTCGGGTCGGAAAAAGCGATGGAGCAGGTCTTCACCGGCTGCCCGCCGTTCTGGCCACCGCCATGTCCATCAAGCCCGGCCATCATCGCCACCACGGCGGAGGAATCGACGCCGCCGGAGAGGAAGGCGCCCAGCGGCACTTCCGCGATCATGCGGATCTTCACCGCTTCGCGCAGGCGCTCGATGAGTTCGTCCTCGGCATCCTCCAGGGACAGGACGAGATGCGGCTGGAACGGCACGTCCCAGTATTCCTCCGGCTGCCCCACCGGCTCGCCGCGTTGGATCAGCAGACGGTGGCCGGGCGGCATTTTCAGGGCGGTGCTGTAGATGGTGCGCGGTTCCGGAACGTAGCCGTAGGCGAAATACTCCTCCACCGCGTGGTCGTCGATCTGGCGGCGGAAACCGGGCCAGGCCGTGATGGTCTTGAGTTCCGAGCCGAAGACCAGGTAGCCGTCATCGGTCACCGCGTAATGCAGCGGCTTCACCCCGAGGCGATCGCGCGCCAGGAACAGCGTCTGCCGCTTCCGATCCCACAGCGCGAAGGCGAACATGCCGCGAAAATGGTGCACACAGTCTTCACCCCACTGTTCCCAGGCGTGGACGATGGTTTCCGTGTCGGAGCGGGTCTTGAAGGTGTGGCCGAGAGCGGTGAGTTCCGGGATCAGTTCGACGAAGTTGTAGATTTCGCCGTTGAACACCACCGCCACACTGCCATCCTCGTTGAACAAGGGCTGCTGGCCGGCGGCGATGTCGATGATGGAAAGGCGGCGATGGCCGAACCCGAGGCCCGGTTCCAGATGCAATCCGGCTTCGTCGGGGCCGCGGTGCCATTGCATGTTGTTGATGCGGGCAAGTACCTCGCGGTTGATGGCGCGTTGTTCACGCAGATCGAATACACCGGTTATGCCGCACATGTCAGTTCCGCACGGCCGTTCCGAAGGAACTGACCTCCCCCTCGGGGGGAAACGAGCGTAGCGAGTAAGGGGGCTGTTTCATCCTAGTACCGCCGGGCCGTCCCAAGGTATTGACATGCCCCCTCGGGGGGTGGCGAACGAAGTGGGTTCGGGGGTCGTTTCATGTCAGTTGCGAGTCGCGAGTTGTGGGTTGTGGGTTGCGAGGGCCGCTTCATACACGGCCTGATAGGCCGCCGCCATGCGCGCCAGGGAAAAATCGCGTTCGATGCGGCGGCGCGCCGCCGCGCCCTCACGCAGTCGGCGTTCCGGATCGGCGGCATAGTCTAGCAGCGCGCGCGCCAATGCCCCATCGTCGCCAGGGGCAAACAGCGCGCCGTTGTCGCCCACCGCCACCAGTTCCGGGTTGCCGCCGACTGCCGTGGCGATGATCGGCAGTCCGCTGGACATGGCCTCCAGGATGGTATTGGAGATACCCTCGCCCAAGGAGGGCAGCACGAACACGTCCATGACACGCAACAGTTCAGCGGTGTCGTCGCGATTGCCCGGCAACCATATCTGGCCGGACAACCCCGCCTGATCCAGCAAAGCCTGGCACTCCGCGTGCGCGGGGCCGTCGCCGACGATCAGCAGGCGCGGGCCGGCCGGATCGTCCGCCCGCCGGCAAAACTGGATGAAGGCGCGCGCCAGGGTCGCGTAATCCTTCACCGCGACCATGCGGCCGATGCTGCCGACCACGCAGGTGGCGCCCCGCAGGAAATTTTCCGGGCCGGTTTCGGGCCGGGTGGCGCCGCGTGGATGAAACTTGTCGCTATCGACGCCGTTGTAGATTTGCGTAAGGCGAGTGGGCGCCACACCGATGGCGTCGCGCAGCCACTTCGCCAGGTCGCGGCTGACGCAGGTGTAGTGGCGCACCAGGGGGCGGGCGGCGCGGCGCAGCAGGTTGTATTTCCAGTTCTTGCCTTCCAGGTCGAACACGTCTCGCCCATGCTCGCCGTGCAGGCGCGCCGGCACCCCGGCCAGGGTGGCCACGAACTGGGCTTCGACGGCATTGAGATTGCGGGTGTGGATCAGATCGGGCTTGATCTCGCGCAACAAGCGGTAGAGACGCCACAACCAGCCGAGAGAATGGCCGGGCGGCTTGCCCAGATCGAAGAACGCCACATCGTCGCGCTCGATGCGGGCGCGAAATCCGGTGTGGTCGGTCAGGCTGATGATGGCGTGGCGGAAACGTTCGCGCGGCAGGCGATTGATGAGGTTGACCAGACCATTCTCCAGGCCGCCGGTGCCGAAGTGGTAGACCACATGGGCGATCAGGGGGGACGAATTCATCGCGCCTGATCGAGCATGGCGTCGAGCGCCGGCTTGTGGGCGGCCAGGAATTCGGCGAGCAGCGTGTTGGCCTTGTCCGCATCCTGCTTGTCGCGATAGGGCGTGGCGATGATGATCGCGGCGCCGGCGTCCTGCCTGCCCAATAACTTGGTGAGGGCCAGTTCGATCTTGGCGCGATAGGGATTGATGCCATCCTTCCCCTCGATGCGGTGCCATTGCCAGGCCAGGATGCGCTGATGTTCATCGTTGGCGAGCAATTTGGCCTCATAGATCGGAAGTTCCCGGCCGGCGATGGTTCTGGTGATGTCGTCACGACCGACCTGACGCCATTCCGGGTGTTTCTGGCGAACCATGTAGTTCTGGCTGTTGATCAGTTCGGCGTTATCCCGTTGGGTGCCATACCAGGCCACGAACAGCAGAACCCGCTGCTCGCCGCGCCGGTAATTCCGGATCAACTCGACGTCCATGCCGTGCCAGTGCGGCAACCAGTCGGAGAAGCTTTCCTGGCCGCTCGCCCAGCCCGCAGCCGGGGCGGGCAATGACAAAGCCGGTTTCGGCACCGGGAGGCTGGCGAGATGGCCCTCGTATAAAGGGAATGCCGCCAGGAACAGGGCGAGGAAGACCGCGTGCAGCGGCGCGGCGCGAATCGAAGTCGTGGCGGGAGGGGGGGCGGATTCCTCCAGGTCCTCGCGCCAGATCAGACCCACCCAGAACATGACCAGCATGACGATGCCGAACCATACCCAGCCGTAGATGAAATGGTCCACACCCAGCGCCAGCTTCATGTCCGAGTAGTGCGCGATGAACACGATGAGGGTGGCGCGCATGCCGTTGGCGAATACCGGCACGATCATGGCGGCCAGACTGAAGACGACGCGTTTCCCGGGGCTGCGGTAGGTCAGGTAGGCGTAGAGCACGCCCAGGGTGATGGAAGCGATCAGATAGCGCAGGCCGGAACAGCCCTCCACCACGTTCCACTCGCCTGTCGGCATGGTGAAGAAGGGGCCTTCGCGATACACCGGGATACCGACCAGGCGCACCGCGCCGACGGTGAAATCGGCGGTGAAGTTGATCAACGGCTGAATCAGCGCCTCGCCATTGGGCACCATGAGAAGCAGGAAGCCGAGCGGAAACATGGCGGCGCGCAGCATCCTGTGGCCCAGCACCAGCCAGGCCGTGGCGATCCAGATCGCGACGAAAGCGTATTGCTCGACCACCAGCACGCCGCCCAGGCGCGCGGCCAGCCAACCCAGGGCCAGCGGCACGATTACCAGAAAGGCGCGCGCGTCGCCGGCCACCGGTACCGCCATCAGGCGCGCCCGATCACGCCAGACCAGCCAGAGCGAAATGGGCAGGATGACGAAGCCGTGGGCGTAGGTTTCCGAGCGATCCCAGATGTCATACATGGACATGAAGGTCGGTTGCAGCAACGCGGCGACCAGCAGCCAGGCGAGCACGAAAAACAACAAGGGCGGGCCCCATTTCGGGGGTTGCAAGGGCAGCATCATGCCTCCAGTAATCGATCCACTCGCGCCAGGGCGCTATCCCAGGAAAAATCCAGCAATACGCGGGCGCGCGCGGCCGGCCCCAGATCGGGGCCATCCAGCGCGGCCAGGGTTTCACACGCCAGTTCGGCGGCGTCGGCGGCGCGGCGTACTTCCTCGCCCACGCGCGCGGGGATGCCTTCCAAAGCCTGCGGGGTCGCCACCAGGGTGCGCGCCATC
The DNA here is from genome assembly GCA_023258975.1 of Hydrogenophilales bacterium. Taxonomy (GTDB): domain Bacteria; phylum Pseudomonadota; class Gammaproteobacteria; order Burkholderiales; family Thiobacillaceae; genus PFJX01. The sequence continues at coordinate 178,298 of JAHFRD010000002.1, forward strand.
GCCATGCCTTCCAGCACCTTGTTCTGGATGCCGCGCGCGATACGCAGCGGCGCCACCACCACGCGCGCGTGCGCCAGCCAGGGGCGGATGTCTTCCACCCTGCCTGTCACCAGCACACCGGGCAAGTTCGCCAGCGCACGCACCCGAGGCCCCGGCCGGCTGCCAACGATGGCGAACAGCAGGCGCGGACGCGACGCGCGCAGGCCGGGCAATACTTCGCGCGCGTACCATTCCACCGCGTCCATGTTCGGCCAGTAGTCCATCGCGCCGGTAAAGGCGATGGCATCGACGCCCGCCGGATAGGGGTTGGCGTAGTCGCGGTCAGGCGAGAAATAGTCGGCATCGACGCCGTTGTTGTAATAGCCGACGCGCGCCGCCGATTCCGGCGCGAGGCGGCGGAAATCCGCCGCCTCGGCGGCGGAAACGAACAGGCTGGCATCGAACGCGGCGGCCACCTCGCGCTCCCAGGCCAGCAGGCGCGCGCCTTCGCGCCGGTATAGCCAGGACAGGGGCCAGGCCTTGGTCGTCGCATACTGGCGCCACTTGTCCGAGTCGATATCGACGAAATCCATCACCCGCCGCGACTGTCTGGCCGGCATGACGAAGCGCGCCATCGCCGAGGAGTAGGCGACCACTCGATCCACCCCGGCGCGCAGATGCGCATCCACCCAGGCTTGCATGCCCGCATGGCGGTAATACGGCAAAGTCAGGGGTTCCCCGGTAAGCAGCCCGGTGAGCGAGCGCAGCTTGCCCAGGCGCGGATTCAGGCCGACGAAAAAAGTCGACGCGCAGACCGAGCGCATCTTGTCGCAATGCCGCCAGTCCTCGGGATCATCCACGAAGGCGCCCAGATGCACCCGGTAGCGCCGCGCCAGATGCTCCAGCAGGTGCCAGGCGCGGATCTTGTCGCCCTTGTCCGGCGGGTAGGGAATGCGGTGGGCGAGCAAGAGCAGGTCGGGCAATTTCGGATGTTCCTGTCCATCAGGAGACTGGGCAGCCTCCTTCCGACCCGAAGTCCGAAATCCGAAATCCGGCATCCTCGTCACCCCAACTGCCGAATGAGATGCGGGCCGATGAAATTGGCCAGTGGCAACGGCATGCGTTGCCAGGCCTTGATGAACAACCGGTATTTGGGATTGTTGGGGTTGTTCTGCGGCACCGCGCCGGCGCGCACCAAGTGGTAACCGTAATGCACCGGTTGCGGCTCGAAACCCCAGTTGTGCTTGAAGTCCCAGGAACCGGTGCCCACCTTGCTGCGGCCGAAATCGAACAGCCGGTAGCCCCGTTCCACCGCCAGCCGCATCACTTCCCAGTACATGAAATCGCTGCCGGCGAGAGCGCGGGCGGAGGCGGTGATGCCGGCGAAATACGGCCACACCTCGTCGCGGAAGTAAAAATTCATGACGCAGCACACCACCCGATCCTCCTGGGTGACGCTGACGATATCGACTGCGTCGCCGAACTCCTCCAGCAACAACAGGAAATAGCGTCTGGGGAAAACCGGCGTACCGAGGCGATGCCAGCTCTCACAGAAGGCGGGGTAGAAACGGCGCGGATCGCGGTCGATCTCGCTCTTGAGCCCGGCCTTGATGCCCTTGCGCACCATCGCGCGCTGTTTGCGCGGAATGGCCAGCAGGTTCTTTTCGACTTCCGGATCGAGCGCCTTGCGGAACGTGGCGTAGAGATCGGTACTCGGCCAATCGGGGTGCGCGGGCGCATCGCGATCGCGGTATTCCAGGTGCCCCACTCCCAGTTCTGCGGCCAGCTCCCGCGCGGCCTGATCCAGCGCGCGCGCGGCTTCCGCGTTGTCCGCGACGATGCCGCCGTAAACGCTGAAAGGCATGGAAATCAGGGTGTGGCCGAACAGCGCGCTCCTGACCTCACCCAGCGGCAGCACGCCTTCGATGCGGCCATCCCGCTCGGCCAGGAGGAAGTGGCAGGGTTGCCGCAGCGATTCCTCGATCACGCGGCGCCAGCCGAAGCGGTGGAAGAAGGTGCCGGCGGGGGCGCCCAGCACATAGGCGTCCCAGGCCGCAGCGTCGCTGTCGAGGGCGGTTCGGACGCTCAGGCTCATGGCGCGTCACCGAGTTCAGCCGCGTAGACCTGGTCGGCGCGGCCCCAGAGAAAGTCGGCGCAGAGGCGGTCGAGTTTGTTTTCCATGCGGTTCAGGTTGACGTAATGGCGGAAACGGCTTTTCAGCGGCGCGCCCGGCACACGCGGCTGCCCCGGATCGACTTCCCAGGGATGGAAATAGAACATGGCGGGACGTCGTTCGAGCCGGTTCACCCGGCCGATCAACCAGCGCGAGGCCGCATAGGGCAGCAGCCGGAAGTAGCCGCCGCCCGCCGCCGGCAGATTGCGCCCGGCCAACGCGACCGTGGTGGGCGGCATTTCCAGCAAGGCCGGACAGCTCTCGGGCCGATAGGGAAAGCGGGGCGCCTCGGGCATGCCGTAATGGTCATGGGCGATGGGGTAGATGCTGGAGCTATAGCGGTAACCAGCTTCCGCCAGAACATCCAGGGCCCACAAGTTGGCGCGGCCGATGGAGAAACTGGGCGCGCGATAACCGACCACGGATACGCCGGCGAGGTCTTCCAGCAGCTTCCTGGCGCGACTCACGTCTTCCCGGAACGCCGCCGGCGACAAATCCCAGACGCGCTGGTGCCCCTGCCCGTGGCTGGCCAGTTCGTGGCCCGCAGCGACGATGGCGCGCACCACGCCGGGATGGCGTTCGGCGATCCAGCCCAGGGTAAAGAAGGTGGCGCGCACGCCATGTCGGGCGAACAGGTCGAGGATGCGCTCGACATTGGCCTCCACCCGGCACGGCCATCGCTCCCAGGCGTCTCTCGGAATGGTGTGTTCGAATGCGCCGACCTGGAAGTAGTCCTCCACGTCGACACTCATTACATTGGTAATGCCGCTCATGCGCTCAGGGCGCGCCGTCCAGCCAGCCGCGCAGGTGCGCGGCGATGCGCTCGGCGGCATGGCCGTCCCAGTATTCCGGGATGCGCCCACGTTTGCCGCCACTGGCGAGGATTTCACGGAAACAAAGCAGGATTTTTTCCGGATCGGGGCCGGTGAGCGTGTTGGTGCCTTCGCTGAGGGTGATCGGGCGCTCGGTGTTCTCGCGCGCGGTGATGCAGGGCACGCCCAGCGCCGTGGTTTCTTCCTGCAGGCCACCGGAATCGGTGAGCACCAGGGTGGCGTCGCGCATCAGGCCGAGCATTTCCAGATAGCCCTGCGGCGGCAGCAAGCGGATGCCCGGCGCCTCCAGGAAACCGCCCAGGCCGTGCCGCTCGGCGGCGGCGCGGGTACGCGGATGGATGGGGAAAACCACATCGACCTCGCGCGCCACGGTGGCCAGGGTCTCCAGCAGGCTTCGCAGCGTGGCCGGGTCGTCGACATTGGAAGGCCGGTGCAAGGTCACCACGGCATGGCCGCGAGCCGGCTTCGCTCCCAGCGTCCGTTCCGCCGGCACGGCCCGCTCCAGGTGAGCGCGCAGCGTATCGATCATGACGTTGCCGACGAACTGGACGCGCTCCTCGGCGATGCCTTCACGCAGCAGATTGGCCAGCGCGGAACGCTCGGTGGTGTAGAGCAGGTCGGATATCTGGTCGGTCAGCACCCGGTTGATCTCTTCCGGCATGCTGCGGTCGTTGCTGCGCAAACCGGCCTCCACATGGATGACCTGGATGCCTTTCTTGGCCGCGACCAGGGCGCAGGCGATGGTGGAATTGACATCGCCCACCACCAGGATGGCGCGCGGGCGCTCGGCATCCAGCACCGGTTCAAAGGCGCGCATGATTTCGGCGGTCTGCGCCGCGTGGCTGGCGGAGCCTACTTCCAGATTGACATCCGGGCGTGGAATCCCGAGTTGCTCGAAGAAGCTGTCGCTCATCGCCGGGTCATAGTGCTGGCCGGTGTGCACCAGTTTCGCCGTGATCGGGCGTGCCGCGAAGGCCGCCATGATCGGGGCGATCTTCATGAAATTGGGGCGCGCGCCGACCACGCAAAGGATTTCGGTCATTCGTGTTCCTTGCCTGAGGTGAGGGCATAGAGCATCTTGCGCACCAGCGGAATGAGACGGTTGACGGAACGTTCGATACTTTCCATGCGGGCATCCAGGTCTTCCGCCGAAATGCCGCTGCCCACCGCGCTTGCCCGGGCCGCCGCAACCACGCCTGGCGGCGATGCCGCGATGGATGGGGCCGTCTCCATTTCGCCGGGGTGTTGATGATGGACTTCCTGTTGCAAATCGCTGATGACTTCACCCACCGCGGCCGCGTCCAGATGTGGCCGCTCTTCCAGATAACCGAACAGGAGAATGCGGTCGCACAAGGTGTTGATGCGCCTCGGCACGCCGCCGGAAAACTGGAAGATGATGTCGAAGGCGTCTTCGGAAAACGAGGGCGAGCCTTGCCAACCGGCGGTCTTGAGCCGGTGCATGATGTATTGCGTGGTCTCCGCGCGATCCAGCGGGCCGAGATGGTAGGAGGCGATCACCCGCTGCCTCAGTTGCAGCATCTCCGGGCTTTGCAGGGTGTCGCGGAACTCCGGTTGGCCCAGAAGAAAGGACTGCAACAGCGGTTTGTCGCCTTCGTGAAAGTTGGACAGCATGCGCAATTCCTCGACCGCGCGGCGATCCAGGTTCTGCGCCTCGTCGACGATGAGCAGTGGCCGCTGATCCTGGCGCACGGCCATGCGCAGGTAATCCTCCAGACTCTTCAGCACGGCGGATTTGGTGGTTCCCTCGGCTTGCAGTCCGAAAGCCGCCGCGATGCTGCGCAAGGCGTCGTCGGCCTCAAGCTGGGTGCTGACCAGTTGCGCGACCAAATAATTGCCGTTCTCCAACTTGCGCAGCAGGCTCTTGGCCAGCGTGGTCTTGCCGGCGCCGACATCACCGGTGATGACGATAAAACCCTCCCCCAGCGACAGCCCATATTCCAGATAGGCGAAGGCGCGCTTGTGGCCACGGCTGGCGAAGAAGAAGCGAGGGTCGGGATTAAGCTGGAACGGCTTGTCCCGCAGGTGGTAATAGCTCTCGTACATGGTGGGCTCAGAAAGTCATGCCGAGTTGGGCGCTGACGGAGTTTTCCTTGACGTTGCCGGTGGCGCCATTGGTCTTCTGTTCCGAATGGCGGGCGTTCACGCTACTGGTTACGTGTGGGCTGATCTGGTGCGCCAATGCCCAGTTGAGCGCCCAGCTATCACTCTGCTGCGCCGCCGCTTCCGCGCTGCTCATGTTCCAGCCCAGGGTCGTCGAGGTGCGCCCCGATAACGGCAATGACCAGGTCGCCGTGACCCCGTTCTGTGTATCCCCACCCCCGGCAGCGGAGCCGAGGTGCTGGCGCTGACTCTGGTACAGAGAGAAGGCAAATGTACTTCTGCCCAGTGAGTAACCGATGCTTCCCGACCAGGTCTTGCTCAAGGTGGTCTGATTGAGCACCTGGCTTACCGGTCTTGACGCGGTCAGCCCGGGTATCAGACTACAGCCTGCTGGCGCGGGTTCAGTGGCGAGAGCGAGCCGCAACTGATCCGCTTGGCCCGCCACCCCCGTGCAGGAATAAACCAGATAGGTCAGGTTTTGGTTGAATTGCTGTGAAGCATCCACAACCGATTCCGTGTAGCTCAAACCCAGGGCCGTGCGCCGTACGCGGTGGCTGAGATTGAGCGCGTAGGAGGTGAAACCGTAGGAGGAAAGGCCGTTGGTCGCCGTATCGACGCCGAATGTGCCGCTGTCGAAGTTTTGTTGCGCAGACGCAGTCAGGGTGGTCAGCGCGGAGGGTGTCCAGCTGCCGCCGAGGCTGTAGGAGGAGCTGTTATTACGCTTGCCTATCGTCGCGGCCAGATTGATCTTGCGGGAAGGCGTCCAGTTGCCGCTCAAACCGTACGAGGTGCCGCCGCCACTCTCGCCAATGGTGCCGGTCAGGCTGAAATAATTGGTCGGGGTCCAGTTCACGCCACCAGTCAGGTAACTGCTGTTCAGCCCCTGCAGGCTGGCAACCCCCTGAGTGCTGTTGCGTCCACCACCGAGAAAAGCACGGGTTCTGCTGTAGACGGCGTAGCCGATGTTGTAACGCTCGCTCTCGAACACCGAGGTGGCGGCCCCGTTGGAATCACCACTGTTACGGCTGTAGCTCCCCGAATAGGTCAGCCGATCCGGTCTCGGGCCGTTGCGCAGGGAGAAATTCAGCGCGTTGCTGGTGCTGGTGGCGAGGGCGCCGGAACCGGCGCTGGCGTAGTTCAAGGCCAGGCTGGCGTCGGTGATGAGGCTACGCTCGAAAAATTCGTTATGCAGGCTCGGCGTGAGCGAAAGTGAGCGGGACTCGACCCGGTTGGCGACCGTACTGTAAGTATCCTGAGAAGTCGGGCCGAACTGCGAGATGTACTGTTGGCCCACCCTGGCATTGCCATTCAGCTTGAAAACCCCGGTGACCGGCTCAACCTGCATGCCGGCGACGAGATCATGCGTGAGGCTGTTCTTGCCGGAATCGTAGAGCGAGTCGGTCAAGCTGTAGCTCAAGTCGACATTCCCTCTTTTTCCCTGCCGACGCAAACTGACTCGCGGCGAAACCTGGGTAATGAAGGCGGATTCGCCGGCGCCGGCCGCCAGCGAAACGTTGTCGGTGTAGCGCTCGGACAGGTTCAAACCGGAAGCGACCTTCCAGTCGCTGGCGGCATAGGCCGCGACCGGCAACAGCCAGACCAGAATCCAGAGAGGCCGCAGCCAGGCGTTATTGCTCAGGGGCGTACTCGCCATAGCCACCGTAACCATAGCCGTAGCCGTAATCCCCCGCGCTGCCGCCGGATGCGAACTTGTTGAGCACGATGCCGACATGCTCGCAATCGCTCAGATGCGCGAGCGCATCCGTGATCGCATCCTGAGGGGTCTGCTCCGCCTCCACCACGAACACGATCTGGCCCATATAAGTCGCCAGCACCGAGGCCTCGCTGGTGGAGAGCAACGGCGGGGTATCGAAGATCACGATGCGGTCCGGGTAGCGACTGGCGATGTCGCGCACGAAATTCTTCATCGCGGAACTCGCCAGCAATTCCGTCGCGTGTGAGATGTTGTCGCCCGCTGGCAACACCGTAAGCTTGGCGATGTTGGTCTTGATCAGCACATCCGACAAGGACAGGTTGGGATCCTGCAGAACATCGATCAGACCGCGCTTCGCCTTGAGGCCGAGAAAATTGACGACCGAGGCTTTCGAAACATCGGCATCGATCAACAGTACGGTGTGCTCCAGTTCGGTGGCCATGCTGATGGCCAGGCTGATCGCGCTGAAGGTCTTGCCTTCACCGGGAAGGGAACTGGTCACCATGATCAGGTTGCCGTTGCGCACCCGCTCCACCCCCCCATGACCGAAAGCATTGGCCAACAACGGGCGCTTGATCAGACGATATTCCTCGGCGATCTTGTTACGCCCGGAATCAGGCGTAACCACGCCCATTTCCCTGAGACGGGCGAGGTCGACCTCGCCATGCTGGCTGCTGGTGACGGTCGCCGGGCCATCGGCGTCCATCTGGAATCGGACAGGACGTTTTCTAGGCCGATCAAAAGAGGCTTCCACCCGGTCGATGGATTCCTCGATCAGATTGCGACTGAAGTGGTCGCGTGATTCCTGCGCGGGATCAGGCGACGGATCCGAAGTACCCGGTGCAAGTGTCCTGGCAATTTTTCCGGCCGCGCGCTCGATGATGCTCATACCACCCTCCTCATCAGGCCGCGGGAGAAAGCAGCAGGTAATAAACGATCTGCCCCAGATAGGCGATGAACAATGCCCCTGTCGCGGCGAAATACACATAGTTCAGCTTGCGCGCGCGTTGCCGCATCTCGTCGGTCTGAATCATCGTGACCGCCCCCAATAGCGGCAATCCGGTGAGTTCGTTCAGTTGGCGCCGACTGAGCACCGTGGGACGCAATTGCCCAAGCAGAAAAGCCAGCACCCCCCCCAGTGCAAGGCCGCCAAACGGCGCCACCGTGACCAGGAAAGGGCGGTTCGGCCAGACCGGCTTGCCCTCCACACGAGGCGGATCGACGACGCGAAAATCCACGGAATCCGTCTTGGTCTCCACTTCACTGGTGAGCGTGGCGGTCTCGCGGCGATCAAGCAATGCGCCGAAATTTTTCTGGTAAACGCCATAGTCACGCATCATCTGGGTGTATTCCCCCTCGATGCGCGGCACGCTGTCGGCCGTGCGGTAGAGTTCGTCGCGTTTCTTGGCAAGCTGCGCCACGCGGGATTTGAGTGATGCAACCGTGGCATCCGCTTCCGCTATGGCGATGGTGAGCTGCTGGTAAATCGGGTTCTGTGACTTGACCAGTTCCTTGTTCTGCGCGCGAGTCGAATCCTCTTCCTGCTTCTTCTGTTCATGCAGGCGGGCGATCAGATGTTTCGTCCGCGCGATCTCCGGATGCAGGTCGGTATATTTCAGGCGCAGATTGTCGATTTGTGACTGCAAGGCGGCGATACGCGCATCCAACGCCGTGGTGGCCGAAGTCACCGGAACCACGGCGACCAGGGTTTCTTCCTGGTCTTCCAGTTGCCGCGACAGTTGCTGTTTGCGGTTGCTGGCTTCATCGAGCTCCTGCTTGGCCTGCTCCAGCGCCGCCGACACCTGCGCATACTGGCCATAGAAGCCCCCGCCCGTGCCTGGCATGTTGCCCATGTTGCGGCGCTTGAATTCTTCCAGATCCTTTTCCTTCTCCAGCAATTTTTCTTCGTAGTGCTTGAGCTGGTCATCGATGAATTTCTGGGACTTGGTCAAATCCTGGCGTGTGCCCCCGAGGCTGCTTTCCGTGAAGATGGTCAACAACGCCTGCACGACGCGTTTCGCCAAATCCGGCTTGGGATCCACAAAGGAAATGGTATACAGGTTCTCGTCACCGCCTCCCAGGCTTATCCGCCCGGCCAGCCCGTTATAGAGCGCTTCCTGCTGCTGCGGGGTTTTCGCGCGCAAATCCAGATCGGTCATGCGCGCCAGCTTTTCCAGGTTGGGGCGGCTGACGATGGTGCGGGTCATCATGGAAATCTGCTGCTGCAGATTGGGCTGAATCGCCAACCCACCCAGCAACGGCTTCAACAAGGATTGCGTATCGACATAAACCCGCGCCTGGGCTCGATAGCGGTTTTCCAGCGAATAAATCCATACCCAACTGATCGTGGCGACCAGCCAGGCAATGATCAGAACCAGCCAGCGGCGGCGCCAGACGCTTCGCGCATACCCCAGAATCTGTTCGACCACAGGATTCATGCCGCGCCCTCGTCAGGCCTCATGGAGCCGTGGCTCATCGTTCAAAACCAGCGCTCGGGAATGATCAGGACATCGCCGGGGCGCAACTCCACGTTCGCGGAGACATCCGCATCCTTGATCAGGTCGTCAAGCCGCACACCAAATTGCTGTGGCTTGCCATCGTTCACACGCAGGATGCTGGCGCGATTGCCGGCCGCGAAGTCGGTAATGCCGCCGACGGCGATCATCAGATCGAGCAGCGACATGTGCTCGCGGTAGTTGAGCGTCTGCGGCTTGGTCGCCTGCCCCAGCACGCGAATCTGCTGGCTGTAGGGGCCAACGCCCCCCCCCACCATCACGGTGACGATGGGATCCTGAATGTATTTGCCCAGTATTTTTTCGATTTCACGCGCCAACTGGGTCGGCGTTTTACCCGTGGCGGGCATGTCCTCGACCAGGTTCATGGTCATCTTGCCGTCCGGGCGAATCGGGAACGATCCCGACACCTCCGGGTTGCCCCACACGAAGACGTTGACGGAATCTCCCGGCCCGAGGAGATAGGTCCAATCCGAGGCGCCATCGGCCTTGGCCGGCGCGGGTGGGTAGATCTGTTTGTTGGCGCAGGCCGACAGCAATGTCGCCAACAAAATGGAGAGTAGTAAGCGATGCATGAGGGTTCCTCGCGATGGATCACAAGCCGGCGGATTATGCCACAGGCCCCATGACGGCATTTTTCGGAAAAACTTGAATGCGCGCCCGCCACATCGGCGAAACGGGGCGCGCGGGAGCACCGCCGCGCACGAATTCAGTCCAGCCAGCGTACCAGGTAGAAGAGGCGAAAACCTTCCGAGGAACGTGAAGGGCCGGAAGCCACGGCGGCATGGTAACCCTGTTCCGGCCTGGCCGCCGCGCGGGCCGCTGCCTCGGTCGCATGGATGGATACACAGGCTTCCGGGAAACGTTTGCGTTTCCGTTGTGGCGCGTAGACCACCACATAGCCGGTTTGAACCAGTGGCGATTCGGTGTCCGCGATCAGACTGGAGATCGCTCCCGCCATCAGTTCAGCTTCTTGCCCGGCGCCACGAATTGCATGGATTGCGCCGATGGCGTCTCATCGCTGTAGTGCGGGCGCTCGTTGCGCGACAAGCCGAGCAGTTGCGCCAGTTCAGCCTCGCGCGCGGCAATCAGGCCCAGGCACATGCGGATGTTTTCCACCGTATCGGGGTTCAACGGGCTGGGATCGCCGTCGCGAGGCGCGGTATCGCGCACGATGGAGGTCAGGGTTTTGCGCATGGCGCGCATGATCTGCTGTTCCTTGGAGAGTTCAGCGCTGGATTCCGGGTTTTCCATGCAACGGCCTTCAGTGGGGGGGGTGATGCGGCCCATTCTCCCCGCGCCCGCCGGACAGGGTCAACCGCGATACGGACAGGGGCTTGCCGACATGTCTTTCGGCTGGTTTCCGCCCGCCGGGCACCTCAAGTAAACTGCCGGCCTGCCGATAACCGTCGCCATCACCGCGAAGCCTGGACGCCTCCCATGAGAATCCCCCTCTCCCTGCTCGGGACACTGTTGACCCTGCAACTGGCCGGTTGCGCCAGCAATGGCGACCCGCGCGATCCGCTGGAACCCATGAACCGCGCCATCCACAGCTTCAACGAGGGGTTGGACCGGCACGTCATGAAACCCGTGGCCCAGGGCTATCAGGCCGTCATGCCGGGATTCGCGCAAACCGGGGTGCGCAACTTCTTCTCCAACCTGAACGATGTCACCGTCCTCGCCAACGACATCCTCCAATTCAAACTGGAAAGCTCCACCTCCGACGTGCTGCGCATCAGCATCAACAGTACCTTCGGTTTCCTCGGCCTGCTCGACATCGCCTCCGAGATGGGCTTGCACAAACATAACGAGGACTTTGGCCAGACCCTCGGCCGTTGGGGCGTCGGCAACGGCCCCTACCTGGTGCTGCCCTTCTTCGGCCCCAGCAGCTTCCGCGATGGCGCCGGGCTCTGGGTCGACGCGGAATACACCGATCTGCTGAAACAGGTCGACAACATCCCGCGACGCAACCAGATCTGGGCCGTGCGCACGATCAGTCGTCGCGCGGAACTGCTGGATGCCAAGAACGCGATCGACGCCGCCGCGCTCGATCCTTACGAATTCACTCGCGACCTTTACCTGGAACACCGGCGTGGCCAGGTATATGACGGCAAGCCCCCGGCCGAGGAATGAGCGCCCCCGAAAGCGGCTGAGTTCCGATGAGCAAGGCGTTCCTCAAGGAAGAAGTCTCCCCCGCCGACGAGGACGAAGAGGAAAGCGGCTTCCCGTTGCCCGTCGGCACCAAGAACTACATGACCCCGGCCGGCCATGCCCGGCTGCGGGAAGAATTCATTCGCCTGGTCAAGGTCGAGCGCCCGGAAGTGGTCGGTGTCGTGTCCTGGGCCGCCGGCAACGGCGACCGCTCGGAGAATGGCGATTACATCTACGGCAAGAAACGCCTGCGCGAGATTGATCGGCGCTTGCGTTTTCTTACCAAACGCCTGGATACCGCCGTGGTGGTCGACCCCCGCGCACAGGAAAACACCGATTGTGTCTTCTTCGGCGCCACCGTCACCGTGCTCGACCAGCATGGCGACGAGTTCACCTACAGTATCGTCGGCCTCGACGAGGCCGATCCCGGATGCGGGCGCATCTCCTGGGTTTCTCCTCTGGCGCGCGCCCTGATCAAAGCCAGGCTGGGCGACAGCGTGAGATTCCAGTCTCCGGGCGGCGCGCGCGAACTGGAAATCGTCGCCATCGAATACCGAACCCTTGACTGAGTGTGCCCACCGGCGTCGCGCGCGCTATGATGCGGCCACCCTAACCAGAGCCCAAAGCCATGACCCCCATCCATGTCCTGCTGGTTGACGATCACCCTCTGCTGCGACTCGGTGTGCGCCGTTCCCTGGAAAGCGAAGAGGGCTTTGCGATCGCCGCCGAATGCGCCGATCTCGCTGAAGTACGAACCTGGCTGAACGGCGGCGGCAAGGCCGCTGTCGCCATCCTCGACCGCAGCCTGCCCGATGGCGACGGCCTGGAAGTGGTGCCGCAATTGAAAGAGGCCGGCATGAAAGTCATCGTCCTGACCGTGGAAGATGAAGACTCCGAGATCCGCGCCGCCATCGAGGCCGGCGTCGACGGCTATCTGCTCAAGTCATCCGACACCGAGCAGATCACCCACGCCATCGGCATGGTGCTACAGGATGCCGGCGCCTTCCCGCCGCATGTGGTGCAGAAACTCACCCGCAGCAGCGGCGAGGATCCCCTGGCGCGGCTCTCCACGCGCGAACTGGAAATCGCCGAATACGTCGCCCAGGGCTACAGCAACAAGGTGATCGGCGCCAAACTGAACCTCTCCGACAACACCGTGCGCAACCACCTCGCCAACATCATGCAGAAGCTCAACTTCCACAACCGCGTGCAGGTGGCCACCCTGGTGTTGCAGCACCTCAAGAAGCACAAGCGCGTCTGAACCCGTTACGGGCCGATGCTTCGACCCGCGAGTTCGACCCGCGAATACGGCCCGGAAGCGGCCCGGAAGCGGCCTCCTACCCGTGGTACCGCCGGCTGTCTTCCCGCACCGTGTCGACCAGCACGCGCACGTTGTTCGGCGGGGTGAACTGGGAGATGCCGTGGCCCAGGTTGAACACATGGCCGGAACCCTGGCCGTAGCTGGCGAGGACGCGGCGGGCCTCGGCGGCCACCGCGTCGGGCGGGGCAAACAGCACGTTGGGGTCGAGATTGCCCTGCAAGGCCACCTTGTCACCGACACGGCGGCGGGCATCGCCGATGTCGATGCTCCAGTCCAGGCCGACGGCATCGGCGCCGCACAGGGCGATCTGTTCCAGCCACACGCCGCCACCCTTGGTGAAGACGATGCGCGGCACCACGCGGCCTTCCCTTTCCCGAGTCAGGCCGGCCATGATGCGGGCCATATAGGGCAGCGAGAATTCCAGATAAGCCGCCTGCGACAACATGCCGCCCCAGGAGTCGAACACCATCACCGCCTGGGCGCCGGCTTCGATCTGGGCGTTGAGGTAGTCGATGACCGCCTGGGTGGTCACGTCCAGGATGTGGTGCATCAGGTCCGGGCGCGAGTACATGAGGGTTTTCACCTCCTTGTAGGTATCGCTGCCGGAGCCCTCCACCATGTAGCAGGCCAGGGTGAAGGGGCTGCCGGAGAAGCCGATCAGCGGCACGCTGCCGTCGAGGGCGCGGCGAATTTCCGAGACGGCGTCGATCACATAGCGCAGATGGTCGTGCGGATCCGGCGCCCGCAGGTTGCGGATGGCCCATTCCTCGCGCAGCGGGCGTTCAAATTTGGGGCCTTCGCCCTCGGCGAAATACAGGCCCAGGCCCATCGCGTCGGGCACGGTGAGGATGTCGGAAAACAGGATGGCGGCATCCAGGTCGTAGCGCGCCAGCGGTTGCAAGGTCACTTCGGTGGCCAGGCTGGGGGTCTTGCACAGGTCCAGAAAACTCCCGGCACGCTTGCGGGTGGCGCAGTACTCGGGCAGATAACGGCCGGCCTGGCGCATCAGCCAGGTCGGCGTGTACTCGGTGGGTTGCCGCAGCAGCGCGCGCAGGAAGGTGTCGTTCTTGAGAGCGGTCATGATCGGGCCTGGTGGGATAACGCCGGGCATTCTACCTTGTAGCGTCGGCGTCTCGCCGGCGAGACGCCGGCGCTACAAGTGGCGTTTCGCGGCTTCCGCCGCCGCCCGCTGGAAGCGCCCGGCTTCACCGAGCAGGCCGCCGGCCTCCAGCGCCCGTGCTTTCAGTTCGAGCAGGCGCGCTTCCAGGTGATGCAGGCCGAAACGGGCGAACAGGTCGAGCGCGTGGTTCAGGTGCGGCAAGGCATAGACCGGGTGCCTGTGGAAGGCGGCGACGGCATGGACGGCCAGGCCGCGCGCCTCATCGCAGGGCGCCAGGCGGCGCAGGGTGGCGAGGGCGGCCTGCGCGGAGGCTTCGTCCGGCTGTTGGCGCAAGCGCGCCAGCGCCCAGTAGCGCAGCAACTCGGCCCAAGCTGATTCGAGCGGATCGGCGCTCGCGCCCAACCGGGCCAGACAGGCTTCCGGCTGGTCGAGAAAGAAGTGCAACATGGGGTTATGCGGCAAGGCCAGGGCGGCCTCGCGCTCGCCTTGCAGGGCCAGGCTCCAGCCCAGGGTTTGCCGTCCTTCAGCCGACTCGGGCAGCCACTGGCGCGCGTCGCTGAAACGCCCTCGCCAGAACAGCGTGCTGCCCACCGCCCAGGCCGCCGCTTGCCTGGCCCGCGCATCGACGCCCTTGGCCAGATCGGGCAGCTTCATGGCCGCGCGGTAAACGTGGACAGGGCCGGCGCGGGCTTCCAGCGACCGCCAGGCGGCGAAAGCCTCGGCGAAATTCAGGCGGTCACCACGGCTTTCGCCTCACCTGTCTCCAGACGACCGACGACAGTGGCCTCGGCGAAGCCGTGCCGCGCGAACAGTGCCAGTACCGCGTCCACCGACTCCACCGCGCAGGACACCAGCAGGCCGCCGCTGGTCTGCGGGTCGCTGAGGATGGCACGTTGCCAGTCGGCGCTGGCGGTTGCCAATTTGCCGGCCAGTTCGACTTCATCGCCATAGCTCGCCCAGTTGCGCGTGCTGGCGCCAGTGGTGTGGCCGGCTTGCGCCAGTTCGGGAACATTGGGCAACAGCGGCAGGCGGCCGAAATCGAGGTGCGCGACGAGGCCGGCGCCGCGCGCCAGTTCCAGGCTGTGGCCGAGCAGGCCGAAGCCGGTGACATCGGTCATGGCGTGAACGCCGTCGAGATCGGCGAGTTCGGCGCCTGGGGTATTGAGCTGGGTGGTGGCGGCGATCATCGCGGCATAACCGGCGGCATCCAGCGCGCCTTTTTTCAACGCGGCGGAGTAGATGCCGACGCCGAGCGGCTTGCCCAGGATCAACACGTCGCCGGCCTGGCCGCCGCTGTTCTTCTTCACCCGCGCCGGATCCACCACGCCGATGGCGACCAGGCCGTAGATGGGTTCCGGCGCGTCGATGGAATGGCCGCCGGCGATGGGGATGCCGGCCGCCTTCGCCACCGCCTCGCCGCCGGCGAGGATTTCCCGGATCACCTCGGGCGCCAGCTTGTCCACCGGCATGCCGACGATGGCCAGGGCGAACAGCGGCTTGCCGCCCATCGCGTAGACGTCCGATAGCGCGTTGGTGGCGGCGATGCGGCCGAAGTCGAAGGGGTCGTCGACGATGGGCATGAAGAAATCCGTGGTCGCCACCACCGCCTGGCGCTCGTTCAGCTTGTACACGGCGGCGTCGTCGCCATGCTCGATGCCCACCAGCAGGTCGGGAAAGGCGGCCGCCACATGCGAGGCGAAGGGGGTGCCGGCGAGGATTTTCTCCAGCACGTTGGGAGCGATCTTGCAGCCGCAGCCGCCGCCGTGGGAGAACTGGGTGAGTCGGATGGGAGGGGTCATTTGAGCGAGGAATTAAGGGTGAGGAGGTGTAAGAGCGGGCTTGCCCGCGATTCAAGCTTGGTGATCGCGGGCAAGTCCGCACCTACCTGTAGCGCCGATCCCAGCGCCTTGCCAGTCCCAGCAACAGCAACATGACGCCCAGCGCCGGCCAGTTGCCCCAGCGCAGGTAGGGCGTGGCGCCGGTCATGCCCTGCACCCGGTCTTCCAGCGTGTCGCGCGTGAAGGGGGCGATCAGGTTACGCACGCGGCCGCGGTCGTCGATGATCGCGGTATAGCCGGTGTTGTTGGCGCGCAACTGCCAGCGCCCGGCTTCCAGCGAACGCATGGCGCCGATCTGCAAATGTTGCCTGGGCGCGAAGCTATCGCCGAACCAGGCGTCGTTGCTGACGTTGACCAGCACGGTGGACGCGCGCGCGGCGGCGATGCGTTCCTCGCCGAACACATCCTCGTAGCAGATGTTCACCGCCAGCTTCTGGCCAGCGGCGTCAATGGGCGGCTGATCCGCCATGCCACGCGAGAAGCCGGACAGGGGAATCGACAGCACGCGCAAGACCCAGGCGAATCCCGGTGGCAGAAATTCGCCGAAGGGCACCAGATGCGCCTTGCGATAACGTCCTTCGGATGAAACGCCGACACTGATCACACTGTTGTAGTAACGCTCGCCCTCTTCGGATTCCGGCACGCCGAGCACCACATCACCCCCGTTGCGGCGCGCATGCTCGCCCAGCATGGCGAGATAATCCGGCGACAGTTGTGAACGCAGCACCGGCAGCGCGGTTTCCGGCAGGATGATGAGGCGGGCGTCGCTCGCCAGCACGGCGCGAGCGTAGTCGAGCAGCGTCTCTTGCAGCTTTTCCGGACGGAACTTCATTTCCTGTGCCACGTTGCCCTGCAACAGGGCGACCTTCACCGGATCGCCGCTGGGCCGGGTCCACTGAATGCCGTTCAGCGCCCACCCCCCCAGCCAGATCACGGCGAGCAGCATCAGGGCGCGCGGTTTGGGCGTGGCCAGCGCGCCGGCGCTGAGAGCGGCCAGGAGGCCGACGCCATAGACTCCGAACAGCGGCGCATAGCCCAGCAGCGGGCTGTGGGGGACTTGCGAATAGCCCAGGGCGAGCCAGGGAAACCCGGTGAACAACCAGCTCCGGACCCATTCCAGCAGGGCCCAGCCAACGGGCAGGGCAACCGCCATGCGCACCCAGCCCGGCCCGGTCAGCCGCGCGGCGAGCCAGAGGCCGAGGGCCGGGAACAGCGCGAGCACGGCGCAGAACAAAAAGGTCGCCAGCCCCGCCAGCGCGGGGTGCATGCCGCCATAAGTGGCGAGGCTGACATTGACCCAGGACACGCCCACCAGAAACAGGCCGAGGCCGTAGCACCATCCGGTCGTGAACGCTTGGCGCGGGCCGGCGTCGCGCAGCAGGCTGAACAACAGCGCGAGACTCAGGATGGGCAGTGGAAACCAGACGAAAGGCGCGAAACCCAGCACGCTGGCGGCGCCCAGGAGTACGGCGACCAACGGCAGGGTGCGAGGCGCCACCAGGACGGCATTCATGAAATGGGCGGCCTCGCCGGATCAGGCCATGCTGAAGGCCACGAAGGCGATTTCGTCGCCTCCCTTGATCGGCGTGGCGGGGTCGGCGAACTGCTTGTTAACCGTGATCCTGAGGCTGGGCGGCGGGTTGCCGAAGAGGGTTTGCCATTGCTCGCCGCGCCGCGCCAGATGCTTCATCAGCGCCAGGATGTCCTTCACGGTCAGCGGCAGAAACAGGTATTCGCTTTCGCGGCCGAGCATGGTCACGAGATGGCCGAAGTAGAGCAGGTTGATTTGTTGCGAGGACATGAATACCTCCGAATTCCGGAATCGCCGGATTCTACAGGGGTGGGGGAGCGGCGGTATCCACCTTCCAGCGCAACCAGACGCGCAGACGCCGATGCGCGTCTCCGGGCAGGGCATCGGGCGGCAGCACCAGGCTGTGGCTCCTCCTCCCTTCGCGCCAGCGCAGGACGATGAGCCACGGCAGCGCCACGCTATCGGGACGCGCCTTCACCGGTTTCCAGCCGCCCTCGCGCCAGATTTCCAACTGCCCATCGGCCTTGGCGCGCAAGCGGGTGGCGCCGGGCTGTTTCCAGGTCAGCCACAGGCTGGCGCACAACAGGGCAACTCCCGCCAGGCGCGCGGCTGGCGGGAGCAACGCCAGGAGCAGGGCCGCCAGGGCGGCGAGATGCAGCGCGAGCAACAGCGTCCTGGCCGTTGGCGACGGCCGCGTTTCGAGCAACAGGGGAAGGGGAAACACGGTCGCCGGCGCGTCAGGGAGCGATCCCCGCGCTTTCCAGCAACTCGCGTACATAGTTCACCGGGATCGCGTAGCTGATGCCGCTGGGATCCTTGAGCACACTCTCCTTGCTGCCCTTGACGAACACGGCGTTGATGACCGCCATGACCTCGCCGCTTTCTGCGTCATACAAGGGGCTGCCGCTGTTGCCGGGATAGGCGGTGGCGTCGAGTTGAAAGATCAGGAACGGCTTGTTCGCCTGGCGGATCAGCCGCGGCGTGAGACTCCGCACCGAAGCGACCGGGCTGTAGATGGGCGCGACGGCGGCCAGCCCGGCATGGTGGGTGGCCGGATACAGGCCCAGCACGGCGCCGATCGGATAGCCGGTGAAATACAAGCTCTGCCCTTCCCGCGCCCGGTCGGAGTTGCCCAGCTTCAGCGCGGGCAGGGGAGCACCCTCGATCTTGAGCAGCAACAGATCGTGCTCCGGGTCGCTCATCACCTTTTCGGCGCGGCGAACTTCTTCTCCATTGGGGCCGCGCAGCATCACCGCCAGGGTCTCGCCCTTTTCCGTTTCCAGCAGCGTGGGTGGCACATGGGCGTTGGTCACCACATGGCGCCCGTCCGCCACCACGAAACCCGTGCCGCTCAAACGAGCGCGCGGGCTGCGCAAGGGATGCTGGCTGCCCACGCCCACCACGGCCGGCTTGATGCGCGGCAGCAGCTCGACGATATCCGCCTGAACAGCCGGAGAGAGGAATAAACAGAGCGCCGCGAGCGGGCGCGCGAGGTTGCGACGAAACATGGGGTGATCCTCCATGCCCGCATGATGCCACGCACAATCGTCAGTAGAATGCGCGGACATCTTTTCTGAGGAGTCGTCATGAGCATCGTCGCCGTTGTCGGTCTTGGTTATGTGGGCCTGCCCCTTGCCGTCGAATTCGGCAAGAAATTCGAAACCATCGGATTCGATCTCTCGGAAACCAAGATTGCCCACTACAAGAACTATTGCGACCCCACCGGCGAGGTCGGCACGGAAGACCTGAAGGCGGCGACCCGGCTCACGGTCAGCACCGACCCCGCCAGCATCAGCCGCGCCGATTTCATCATCATCGCCGTGCCCACTCCGGTTGACGAAGCGCACATCCCCGATTTCTCCCCCCTGGTCGGCTCCTCCACCACGGTCGGCAAGCACATGAAGAAGGGCGCCACGGTGGTCTATGAATCCACCGTCTACCCCGGCGCCACCGAAGAAGTCTGCATTCCCCTGCTGGAAAAGCATTCCGGCATGAAGTGGAAGGAAGACTTCCACGTCGGCTACTCGCCCGAGCGGGTCAACCCGGGCGACAAGGAGCGCACCATCACCAAGATCGTGAAAGTCGTCTCCGGCGATGACGGCCCCACCTCCGAAGCGGTGGCCGAGTTGTACGCCTCGGTGATCGTCGCCGGGGTACACCGCGCCAGTTCCATCAAGGTCGCCGAAGCCGCCAAGGTGATCGAGAACACGC
This sequence comes from Hydrogenophilales bacterium, assembly GCA_023258975.1. Lineage (GTDB taxonomy): Bacteria > Pseudomonadota > Gammaproteobacteria > Burkholderiales > Thiobacillaceae > PFJX01. The sequence goes on from JAHFRD010000002.1 coordinate 197,803, forward strand.
AGCGCGACCTCAACATCGCCCTGATGAATGAACTCGCCCTGATCTTCGACCGTCTCGGCATCGACACCCTGGAAGTGCTCCAGGCCGCCGGCACCAAGTGGAATTTCCTGCCCTTCCGCCCCGGCCTGGTCGGCGGCCACTGCATCGGCGTCGACCCCTACTACCTCACGCACAAGGCCGAGATGCTCGGCTACCACCCGCAGGTCATCCTCGCCGGCCGCCGCATCAACGACGGCATGGCCGCCTACGTGGCGCAACAGACCGTGAAAGGCATCATCGACAACGGCGGCGCCGTGAAGGGCGCCAAGGTCATCGTGCTGGGCCTCACCTTCAAGGAAAACTGCCCCGACCTGCGCAACTCCAAGGTCGCCGATCTGGTCAAGGAACTGCAATCCTTCGGCTGTGACGTCTCGGTGCACGACCCCATCGCCGAATCGCCCGAGGCGGAACACGAATACGGCATCCGCCTGACTCCCTGGGATCAGTTGCCGAACCATGTCGAAGCCCTGGTCGCCGCCGTTTCGCACAAGGAATATCTGGCCATGTCACTGGCCGACCTGACCGCCAGGCTGAGAAAAGGCGGCGTCTTCACCGACGTGAAGTCGGCCTACGGCCAGGAAGCCGTGAAGGCGGCCGGCTTCAAGCTCTGGCGCCTGTAATGTGGCGCCGGCTCTTCTCATGACCGCCTACGACCAACTCCGCTCCCGTCTCCCCGCCCAGCCGAAAACCTGGCTGATCACCGGTGTCGCCGGCTTCATCGGCTGCAACCTGCTGGAGGCGCTGCTCAAACTCGACCAGAACGTGGTCGGCCTGGACAACTTCGCCACCGGGCATCGCCACAACCTGCGCCAGATTCAGGACGCGGTCACCCCGGAACAATGGGCGCGCTTCACCTTCAACGAGGGGGATATCCGCGTCCAGATGGATTGCCACGAAGCCTGCAAGGGAGTCGATTACGTGCTGCACCAGGCCGCCCTCGGATCGGTGCCACGCTCCCTGGAAGACCCCATCACCACCAACGGCGCCAACATCGACGGCTTTCTCAACATGCTGGTGGCCGCGCGCGACGCCCAGGTGGCGCGTTTCGTCTACGCCGCCTCCAGCTCCACCTACGGCGACCACCCCGGCCTGCCCAAGGTGGAGGACGTGATCGGCAAGCCCTTGTCGCCCTATGCGGTGACCAAGCTGGTCAACGAGCAGTACGCGGAAGTGTTCGCGCGCGCCTACGGCTTCAAGTGCATCGGCCTGCGCTACTTCAACATTTTCGGCGCCCACCAGGACCCGGAAGGCGCCTATGCCGCCGTGGTGCCCAAATGGACGGCGGCGATGCTGCACAACGAGCCGGTATGGATCAACGGCGACGGCGAGACCAGCCGCGACTTCTGCTACATCGCCAACACCGTGCAGGCCAACCTGCTCGCCGCCACGGCGGAGCACCCGGACGCCGCCAACCAGGTCTACAACGTCGCGGTGGGCGACCGCACCACCCTGAACGATCTGTTCGAGGCCATCCGCTCCACCCTGGAGCCGCGTTTTCCGCACCTGAAAGACTTCAAGCCCAGCTACCGCGACTTCCGCGCCGGCGACGTGCGCCACTCGCTCGCCGACATCTCCAAGGCGAAAACGCTGCTCGGCTATGAACCCAGCCATCGCATCAAGGAAGGCCTGCTGGAGGCGATGGACTGGTATGTGAACGACCTTGGCGAGGATTGAACGTAGGGGCGAATCCACTCGCCCCATGTTCACTCCCCTACGTCTGGCCATCGCCGGACTGTTCTTCTGGCTGGGTGGCGCCCACGCCGAATTGCCGCCGCCGGTCGCCCAGGCCCTGCGCCAGGCCGGCATTCCCGACAGCCATGTCGCCGTGGTGGTACAGGATCTCGATGCGCCCGAACCCATCCTGTCGCATGGCCGCACGCGTTCCCTGAATCCCGCCTCGGTGATGAAACTGGTCACCACGCTGGCGGTGCTCGACAGCTTCGGCCCCGCGCACACCTTCAAGACCCGCGTCCTGCTCGACGGCGCGCTCAAGGAGGGCCTTCTCGACGGCCGCCTGATCCTGCAAGGCGGCGGTGACCCGTCCCTGACCATCGAGCGTTTCTGGCTGTTGCTCCGGGAGATCCGCGCGCGCGGCGTGCGCGAGATTCGCGGCGACGTGGTGCTCGATGGCGGCTATTACCACCTCGACCCGATCGACCCCGCCGCCTTCGACCAGGCGCCGCTGCGCCCCTACAACGCCCCGCCCGCCGCCCTGCTGGTCAACTTCAATACCGTGGCCTTGCGTCTGGGTGGCAACGGCGCGAGCGTCAGCGCGCGCTTCGATCCGCCGCTCGAATCGCCCGCGCTCGCCAACCAGTTGCTTCCCGGTGACGGCCCCTGCAACGGCGCGCGCGAACCGATGGCGCTGGAATCGGGGAAACTCACCTTGAGCGGCCGTTATGCCCTCGCTTGCGGCGATCAGGCCATCGCCCTCAACCTGCTGCCGCCGGATGCCACCACCGCCGCCTGGTTCAGCCGCCTCTGGGGGGAGCTGGGGGGAACCCACACGGGTCGCGTGGTGAGTGGCGCAGCGCCAGAGGCGGCGAAACCGCTGCTGGAATTCGATTCGGAACCGGTATCGCAACTGGTGCGCGATACCAACAAGTTCAGCAACAACGTCATGGCCAAGATGCTCCTGCTCAATCTCGGCGCGGCCCGTTTCGGCGCGCCGGCCACCTGGGACAAGGGCGAGCGAGCGTTGCGCGACTGGCTGGCGGAGCGTGATCTCGAATGCGGCAAGCTGGTGCTGGAAAACGGCGCCGGGCTCTCGCGTATCGAGCGCATCTCGGCCTCCTCCCTGGCCAAGCTGCTGCGCTGGGCCACGCGGCAGCCGGCCTGGTTCGAATACGCCGCCTCGTTGCCGGCGGTGGGGCTGGAGGGAACCCAGAAGAACCGCCTCAACGGCTCCGCAGCCCGGGGCCAGGCCTGGCTGAAAAGCGGCAGTCTCAATGGCGTGCGCAATCTGGCCGGCTACGCGCGCACCCCGGACGGGCGCCGCCGCGTGGTCGTGTTCCTGATCAACCACCCCAACGCGGGTGCCGGCGGCGGCGCCCAGGACGCGCTGGTGGAGTGGGCCACCGACACGCTCGGCTCGGCGCCGGAGAACATCGGAAAAGCAGCAAATAAGCAATAACTTATGCACATTATTTGTGCTTGACTTCGTTCTTCACACCTGTCCCGGACGCCCATATTCATCAAACGCAAGTCATTGATATTTAATGATTTGTTTTGTGCATAAAAAATGAGCCACTGCGATAAGCTGCCGTTCCACAAGCGTTTTTGACGATTTCATGACCGCTTTTCCACATGGTTATCCACAGGTTCGGTGGACAACTTCAAAAGCTCCTTCATGGGCGCCGGCTTCGCGCCCCCTTCTTACAAACCACATTAACTTCGAGCGTTAATTGACTGCCAATAATGCGGCTCTGCAACATGAATATTGTTCTTGACCTGGCTGCCCGTGGGACGGCTTGCGCCCTGTTCACGAATCGTGCTGGAGCGCGATGAGCCGGATCGCACGCGTCGCTCTCGACACCCCGCTCGACCGCCTGTTCGACTATCTGGCCCCGGATGCGGAAGCGGCCGACATCGGCCGTCGTGTCGAAGTCCCGTTCGGGCCGCGCATCCTGGTGGGGGTGCTGGTCGAACTGGGCACCCACAGCGAGGTGGCGGCCACCTCGCTGAAATCGCTCCAGCGCATCGACCGCGACACGCCGCCGTTGCCGGCCGATCTGCTGGCCCTGGCGCGCTTCGCGGCGGGCTATTACCACCACGCACTGGGCGCGGTCCTCGCCAGCCTGCTGCCGCCGGCCCTGCGCCGTGGCGGACGTCCGGCGCGGGCAGCGGAGCCGGCGGCCTATGCGCCGAGCGAGACGGGGCGGGGCGAGCTTGCCGGCATCGACACCCGCAAACCCGCGCAATTCGCCCTCGCCGCCCGCCTTCTCGCCGCGCCGGTGGTGCGCGCCGAATTGAACGGCCGGGAAAAGGCGCTGCTGCGCGACTGGTCGAAGCGCGGCTGGGTGCAAGGCCATGCCGCGCCCACATGGCCGGCGGATGAGGCCGGCCCCGTCGCCCCAACCCCCACGCCGGATCAGGAAGCGGCGTTGAACGCCATCCGCGCGGCCGGCGCGGGGTTTTCGCCCTGGCTGCTGCATGGCGTTACCGGCAGCGGCAAGACCGAGGTGTATCTGCGTCTGGTCGCCGACACGCTGGCGCAAGGCCGCCAGTCCCTGATCCTGGTGCCGGAAATCCACCTCACGCCACAGCTCACCGAACGTTTCGCGCAACGCTTTCCCGGCAGCCGCCTGATCGGCCTGCACAGCGGCCTGGCCGACGGCGAGCGGCGCGCCGGCTGGCTGGCGGCCCTGCGCGGCGATGCCGACATCATTCTGGGTACCCGCCTGGCGGTGTTCACACCCTTGCCGCGACTGGGGCTGATCGTGGTGGACGAGGAACACGACACTTCCTACAAGCAGATGGAAGGCATGCGCTATTCCGCGCGCGACGTGGCGGTCTGGCGCGCCCGCCAGGCCGGCGTCCCGGTACTGCTGGGCTCCGCCACGCCGGCGCTGGAAACCTGGAGGAATGCCAAGGTCGGCCGCTACCGCCTGCTCGGCCTGGCCGCCCGCGCCCATGCCCAGGCCAGTCTGCCGAAAGTGCGCTTGATCGACAGCCGCACCGACCGTCCCAAACAGGGTCTCGGCAAAGCCCTGCTCGCCGCCCTGGATGCCGCCCTGCAACGCGGCGAACAGAGCCTGGTGTTCATCAACCGGCGCGGCTATGCGCCCACGCTGCTGTGCAATGGTTGCGGCCATGTCTTCCCCTGCCCGCGCTGTTCGGCGCATCTGGTGCTGCACAGGGCGCGCGCCGGCTACCGTCTGGTGTGCCATCACTGCGGCCTCGATACCCGGCCGCCGGAAGCCTGCCCGGACTGCGGTGGGGTTGACCTGCGCCCGGCCGGCCAGGGCACGCAAAGGGTGGAGGAAGCCCTGGCGGGACACTTCCCGCAAGCCCGCATCCTGCGCGTCGACCGCGACACGGCGGCGCGCAAGGGGGCCTTCTCGGCGATGCGCGAGCGGGTGGCCGCGCGCGAGGTGGACATCCTGGTCGGCACCCAGATCGTCGCCAAGGGCCACGACTTTCCCCATCTCACGCTGGTGGGGGTGATCGGTGCCGACCAGGCGCTGGTGTCGCCGGACTTCCGCGCCACCGAACGCCTGTTCGCCCAGCTCATGCAGGTGGCCGGGCGCGCCGGGCGCGCCGAACACCCCGGCGAGGTGCTGATCCAGACCCGCTACCCCGGCCACCCGCTGTATCAGGCGGTGGCGCGCCATGATTACCCGGGCTTCGCCGAAGCCGCCCTGCGCGAGCGTCGCGCCGCCGGCTTTCCGCCCTTTGTCGCCCAGGCGGTACTGCGCGCGGAAGCGAGCAGCGAGGAAGCGGCGCTGGGCTTTCTCCTGGCCGCGCGCGAGTCCGGCATGGAAATAGGCAAGAGTCTGGCGCCGGGCGTGGAGATGTTCGATCCGGTGCCGGCGTTGATGTTGCGCATCGCCGGCCGCCACCGCCTGCAGCTGCTGCTGCAATCCGACACCCGCGCCCGCCTGCAAGGCTTTCTCGGGCATTGGCTGGAAGCGCTGGCGAAGCTGCCGGCGCGCGGCGCGAAATGGGTGCTGGACGTCGATCCGGTGGATGTCTGACTCGCCGCGCGGCGGCGGTGCCTGTTTTCTATTGCAGTGCGGCGAAATCCTTGTGTACCCTCAAGTCCGCCCCTTCCTCACGCCGCAAGGATGCTCCCGTGACCCGCGCCAAACCCTCCAGCTTCGCCAAAACCAAGTCCCGCGCCGCCCCGAAACCCGCCAAGGAAGCGTCCGGCGTCACCCGGGTGGCGGCGATCCAGATGGCGTCCGGCCCCAATGTGGCGGCCAATCTGGCGGAAGCCGAGCGCCTCATCGGCATGGCGGCGGCGGCCGGCGCCATGCTGGTGGCCCTGCCGGAAAACTTTTCCATCATGGGCCTCAACGACACCGACAAGATCGCGGTGCGCGAACAGGCGGGCAAGGGGCCGATGCAACGCTTTCTCGCGTCCCAGGCCAGGAAACACGGCATCTGGCTGGTGGGCGGCTCCATTCCGATGGCCTGCGACGATCCCGGCAAGGTGCGCAACGCCTGCCTGGTCTACGACGACAAGGGCAAGCTGGTGGCCCGTTACGACAAGATCCACCTGTTCGGACTCGATCTGGGCAACGAACACTACCGAGAAGAAAGCACCATCGAGGCGGGCGACCGCGTGGTGGTGGTGGAAACCCCGTTCGGCCGCCTCGGCCTGTCGATCTGCTACGACCTGCGCTTTCCCGAGTTGTACCGGGCGATGGGCGCCGTGGACATGATCGTGGTGCCGGCCGCCTTCACCGCCACCACCGGCAAGGCGCATTTCGAAACCCTGATCCGCGCCCGCGCCATCGAGAACCTGGCCTACGTGATCGCCCCCGCGCAGGGCGGCTACCACGTTTCCGGCCGCGAGACCCACGGCGACAGCATGATCGTCGACCCCTGGGGCAACATCCTCGACCGCCTGCCGCGCGGCTCCGGTGTCGTCATCGCCGGCCTCAACCCCGCCTATCAGGCCGGCCTGCGTGCCAGCCTGCCCGCCCTCAAGCACCGCACGCTGGAGTGCCGAAAAGGCATCAAAGTGGACGTGGTGAAGCCCGGTGAGCGGTAGACTTCCGCCCCCCCGCTCCTCCCCGCTGCCCCGATGAACGCCGCCGACCCTAACCTGTTTCTCTTCTCCACCGCCGAATCCACCCTGTTGTTGCCCAACGAACTGGAGCTCGCGCAACTCGACGAGGTGTTCGGCCTGCTCGGCGCGCATCAGGTGGATGACGCCGATCTGTATTTTCAGTATTCCCGTTCCGAGGCCTGGAGCCTGGAAGAAGGCCAGGTCAAATCCGGCAGTTTCAACATCGACCAGGGAGTCGGCGTGCGCGCCGTGACCGGCGACCGCACCGCCTTCGCCTATTCCGACGACATCAGCCTGAAAGCCGTCCGCGAGGCCGCGACCACCGTGCGCGCCATCGCCGCCGCCGGCCAGTCCGCCAGCGCAAGCTTCGCAGGCTCGGCGGCGACGAAGGTGCGGGGACGCGCCTTGTACGCGCCGATCGACCCGCTGGTTTCCCTCACCGAGGCGGACAAGGTTTCCCTGCTGCACCGTCTGGAGAAATACGCGCGCGACCTCGACCCGCGCGTCAGCCAGGTCATGGCCAGCCTCGCCGGGGAATACGAAGTGATTCTGGTGGCGCGCCTGGATGGCCGCCTGGCGGCCGACGTGCGCCCGTTGGTGCGCGTCTCGCTGCAAGTCATCGTCGAGCAGGACGGGCGGCGCGAGCAGGGTTCGGCGGGCGGCGGCGGCCGCTTCAACTACGCGCATTTCAGCGACGACCAGTTGCAGGAGTACGCGCAGTTGGCGGTGGCGCAGGCGCTTACCAATCTCGACGCGATTCCCGCGCCGGCCGGCAACATGACCGTGGTGCTCGGCGCCGGCTGGCCCGGCATCCTGCTGCACGAGGCCATCGGCCACGGCCTGGAAGGCGATTTCAACCGCAAGGGCTCTTCCGCCTTCTCCGGCCGCATCGGCCAGCGGGTGGCGGCGGAGGGCGTCACCGTGGTGGACGACGGCACCCTGGCCGACCGCCGCGGCTCGCTCAACGTCGATGACGAGGGCACCCCCACGCAACGCACGGTACTGATCGAGAACGGCATCCTCAAAGGCTACATGCAGGACGCCATGAATGCCCGCCTGATGGGCATGAGCCCCACCGGCAACGGCCGCCGCGAATCCTTCGCGCATCTGCCGATGCCGCGCATGACCAATACCTACATGCTGGCCGGCGAGGGCGGTCTAGGCCGCGACCCGGCGGAAATCATCGCTTCGGTGAAAAAGGGCTTGTATGCCGCCAACTTCGGCGGTGGCCAGGTCGACATTACCAGCGGCAAGTTCGTGTTCTCGGCGGCCGAGGCCTATCTCATCGAGGATGGCCGCATCACCCGCCCGGTGAAGGGCGCCAGCCTGATCGGCAACGGCCCCGACGTGCTCACCCGCGTCTCCATGATCGGCAACGACATGAAGCTCGACCCGGGCGTGGGCACCTGCGGCAAGGAAGGCCAGAGCGTACCGGTGGGCGTGGGCCAACCGACCTTGCGGGTGGACGGGCTGACCGTGGGGGGTACTTCGTAAACGTCGAGGCCAGCCGACTCAGCGGCGCCGCCGCTGAGAAAGACCGAGAAGCGCCAGGCCCAGGCCGAGCAACGCCAACGGCGCGGGCTCGGGCAAATCCGCCGAGGTGGTGGTAATCGGGGCCGGGCCGGTGTGTATGGTGTCGAAGGCGGCATCCCAACTGGTCACGCCGTCCAGGGTCAGCTTGAAGGAAGTGATCTGGCTGAAATTGGCCGTCCCCACAAAGCCCGAGAATGGCGCATACAGATTGACACCCGACACCACCTGGGTAACCAGGATCGAACTGCTGGAAGCGCCGCTTGACGAGAACACGTCGAATTTCAGGCTGGCGTTGGGCATATCCGTGACCAGCAACTTGATGAACACCCCTTTGGCGGCGCCCGCGTCGGTGATGTCGATCCCCCCCAGGCCAGCGCCGTTGCCGTCCCAGGTCAGGATGACGGTGCTATCCGAATGCGTGCCGTTGGAAACCTGGAAGGTATTCAGCCCGTCGCCATTCGACTCGGCCGCCACCGCATTGGTGAAACCCGTGCCACCGGTGGTCTTGTTGACGTAGAGGCCGCGCCAACCGCCCAGCACGGCGGCGTCGGCAAGCACGCTCTGCTGGCTCGCGGGTGCCGCTGTCGTGATGTACACCGACTGGAACGAATCGAAGTCATCAATGAGAAAAGCTCGCGCGGTGCTGGAAAACAAGCCCACCAACGCCAACGCGCACACGTACACCCTCTTCATTTCTATATCCTTCCGGCTAGTAGTTTTATCCTATTTTTCTTCTAGCAATAATCGTGCCAGCCATTAAATACAACAAGTTACACAAGAGCCGTCACGATAATCGGATGTTCATGTAAAGAAATTCGACGGCCCATTGCCTCCTGGGCCGGAATGATCCCGGATTGTCCATTGGCGGCGAATCCAGGCGCGCGCCCCTGTAGCGCCGGCGTCTCGCCGGCGAGTTCTTCCAATCAGGCGAACGAGCCGGCGAGACGCCGGCGCCACACCCTTTACTGCGGCTATTGCGGCAAACCTGAGCCTCTTCAGATGAGATATGGCGCTAATGAACAATCCGGGTTGAAGACGCATCAGGCAGAAGGGGCTCGCGCGGGATTGCGCTTCCCGGTCGAAAACCATCGGGCAAGCACGCGTTGATCTGATCGGCCTCGCGGCCCGGGTAGGCCCGCGCCGCGCGCCGGCCGGTTTCAGCGGCGTGGAACGACTATCCCGCCTCGCCCAACCAGGTGATGGTCATGGTCTGGTTGTGCAGTTTGCACTCGGTGGTTTCCAGAAAGGGGCTGATCTCGCCGTTGGAATAGAAGCCGGTGAGCACGCAGTTCCGGCCGAACACCGCGCCCACCGCCTCGACCTCCTCGTCCACCCGGCCGCCCATCACCAGTTTGCGGCCGATGCAGGAAATCAGGATGGCGAGGGACTGGCCGGCATTGGCGGCCGCCGCGTTGGCCATCAATCTGGCGGCTTGCGCCGCCGCCTCGGCGCCGTCGACCAGGGCCTCGGTGGAGGCGTGCATCAGCTTGAGATAGCCATCCTGGGGAATGTCGCCGGCCAGGGTCAGGCTGCCGGCGGCCTCGTCGATGCCCAGGAGGGTGCGGATCAGGCCCGTTTCCTCACGCTCGTGCGAGAGGATGGCGAACGGAAACAGGAGTCCGGAGGCGGGCAGATCCTTGGCGTATTCGCCCAGATAACGTTTGTAGATATCCAGCGCCGGCTCGCCATCCAGTTCGTACAGCACGTTGCCGCTGGCCCGGGTCGCGCGCCGCGCCGGGCCGAAGCTCTGCCAGCCGCCGAAGGAACCATGCGCGAAATGAACCGCGTTGCCATAAAAACCCACGGCCAGCATCAAACGATCCGAAACCACGTCATCCAGCATCGCCCAGGTGCGGGTGAAGGCGCCGTTGTCGCCGGCCAGCCCGCCGGTCAGGGGAATGCCCTTGCCCAGCACCGACACCGCGCCGGCGATCAGGTCGCTGCCGTTCACCGCCACACCCTGCGACAGCAACAACACCGCCTTCAGATCGGGGGCCCGCAATTGCTCGGCCAGACGTTGCCCGGCGGCGGTGGAATCCTCCATGCCGGCGATGTCGGTAAAGGCCACCCGGAAGGGAATGTGCTCGAAGTGAATGGCGGTGACCACGATGCTGTTGTCCCCGACTCCCTGGCCGGAGATTTCACCGGCGGTGGACAAGGCCAGCCGCCGCGCTCGAGGGAAGGCCCGCGCCAGCCCGGCGGCGAAGGCGGCATCGGTGAAAAACGACGGCGCCGCGAAAACCAGCACCAGATCGGGGGAAATTTCCGTCAATGGCGCGAGGGCGGCGTCCTCCAACGAGGTCAGGACGGTTTGGCGGACTTGCATGGCGGCTCCCGAATGTTGTGATGGCTCCGGCGTTATCGGCGTAAATCACGTGGACTTGAACCGGATCACCCTCCGCTAAAATCGGCCCACTACAACCTTCTCTCGCGACCCCCGCCATGCCCGTCAATCTCTCCGCTCCCGATCCCGCTTCCCTGCTCCCCGTGCCCGGTGTCGAACTGGGCATCGCTTCCGCCGGCATCAAGAAACCCGGCCGCCGTGACGTGCTGGTGATGACCATCCCACACGATTCCGAGGTGGTGGGCGTGTTCACCCAGAACCGCTTCCGCGCCGCGCCGGTGACCGTGTGCCTGGAACATCTCCACAATGAGGCGGGCATTCGCGCCCTGGTGGTGAATACCGGCAACGCCAACGCCGGCACCGGCGAGGATGGGCTACGCCGCGCGCGCGAAACCTGCGCCGCCGTGGCGGAAAACCTCAACCTCGCGCCGCAACAGGTGCTGCCCTTCTCCACCGGCGTGATCCTTGAACCCCTGCCGCACGACAAGATCATCACCGCCCTGCCCGCCGCCTTCGGTGACCTCAAGCCGGGCAACTGGGCGGCGGCGGCCGAGGCGATCATGACCACCGACATCGTCGCCAAGGCCACTTCACGCCGCGCCGCCCTGAATGGCGTGGATTTCACGGTGACCGGCATCGCCAAGGGTTCCGGCATGATCCACCCGAACATGGCGACCATGCTGTCCTTCGTCGCCACCGACGCGCCGGTCTCCTGCGAGGCGCTGGAAGCCATGCTGCGCCACGCGGTGAACAAGTCGTTCAACTGCATCACGGTGGATGGCGATACCTCGACCAACGACTCCTGCATCCTGATCGCCACCGGAACCACGCCCGCGCCGGTCATCATGGACGACGGCGACCCCCGTTTCGCCGGGCTGCAAGCGGTCATCACCGAGGTAATGATCGAACTGGCGCAGGCCATCGTGCGCGATGGCGAGGGCGCCACCAAATTCATGGAAGTGCGCGTGGAAGGCGGCAAGGACGAAGCCGAATGCAAGCGGGTGGCCTATGCCATCGCCCGCTCGCCCCTGGTGAAGACCGCGTTCTTCGCCTCCGACCCCAACCTCGGCCGCATCCTCGCCGCCATCGGTTATGCCGGCATCGACGACCTCGACGTGGAACGCATCCGCCTCTGGCTGGGCAACGTCCTGGTCGCGGAGAACGGTGGCCGCGCCCCGGCCTACCGGGAAGAAGAAGGCGCCCGCGTGATGGCCGCGCCGGAAATCGCAGTGCGCGTGGATCTGGCGCGCGGCAACGGCGTCGCCACCGTGTGGACCTGCGATTTCTCCTATGACTACGTGAAGATCAACGCGGAGTATCGAACCTGATGACCGACGAATTTTTCGAAGGCGAAGACGAGGAGAACATCCTCCCTTCCTATCAGGTCAGCCCGGAACTGGCGCTCCTGGTCGCCCGCGCCAACGACCTGCTGGCGCGCCTGGATGCCTGGTTGCCCCCGGCGCCGGCGCGGGTGGATTGGCGCGTGACCCTGGCCTGCCGCTGGCGCCGGCAAATGGGGCGCGGCATGTTGCAGCCGGTGGCCACCCTGAACTGCCCGCCCTGGGAGGCGCTTACCGGCATCGAAGAGCAGAAAGCCGAACTGGATCGCAACACCCGGCAGTTTCTCAAGGGCCTGCCGGCCAACAACGTCCTGCTCGCGGGCAGCCGTGGCTGCGGCAAATCCTCGTTGCTCAAGGCGCTGCTGCCGCGCCATGCCAGGAAAGGCCTGCGACTGGTGGAAGTGGATCGCGAAGACCTGATCGATCTCCCCGACATCACCGCGCGCCTGGAAGGCCAGCCCTGGCGTTTCATCCTGTTCACCGACGATCTTTCCTTCGAACCGGGCGACGCCGCCTACAAACCGCTGAAAGCCGCGCTCGACGGCTCGGTGGCGGGACTGCCCGACAACGTGTTGATCTGCGCCACCTCGAACCGGCGCCATCTGATGCCCGAATACTTCGCGGAAAACGAAGCCACCCTGCACCAGGGCGGCGAGGTGCGGCCGGCGGAAAGCATCGAGGAAAAAATCAGTCTGTCCGACCGCTTCGGCCTCACGCTCACCTTCTGGCCGTTCAATCAGGACGACTACCTGGCCATCGTCGCCGCCTGGGTGGCGGCACTCGGTGGCGGCGCGAGCGAAGCCATGCGCCAGGAAGCCATCAACTGGGCGACCGCCCGTGGTGGCCGCTCCGGCCGCGTCGCCCGCCAGTTCGCGGCGGATTGGGTGGGAAGGCGGGGTTTGCGGCGGCACCGCAAAGCCTGAGCGCGCCAAACGCGGATCCCGGATGGCCCCGCGCATCGCATGATGCCGTGCAACCTCGCGGGCCGATTACCCCCGTCGCGCGGGCGCCGTTCTGCGTGGGGGCATCGCAATCGCGCCGCCATCCTTACGCGCGGCCCTTTCCCTTAATTCCGACCTTTACATCCTCAAACAGTGCATCGCGCCCCGATTCGGCGCGGCCCTGGTGCATGCTGCCGCGCCGTAATCCCCTTCTACAACGACAATAAGCCATTCAATAACAGCGAGTTATAAGAACAACAAAGGGTTGGCACGGGCGTTGCTGATAGCCAGTCAACCAACGCAAAGGCGCGTTGGCCATCGCTCCCTCTCAGATGCAACCCGGACAACGGCGTCCTTCCCCTCGGCGGGAATGGCGCCGTTTTTTTGGAGTCAGAAAATGCACAAGCTTCCGCCGCCCGGCACCCCCTTCGAGCCCGTCCATGACGGTAAACGTGATTTTCTGAAGAAGGCCGCCGGCATGTCGGCGGCCGCCGCGATCCTGTCCCTGCTTCCGCCTGGCGTGCGTGGCTCCGCCTGGGCCGGGGCCTCCGATGGCCTGGAAAAGACCAGCCTCAGCCTCGGCATCATCCCTCTGACCGATTGCGCGCCGATCGTGGTCGCCCATGAAAAAGGCTTCTTCAAAAAGCACGGCCTGGATGTCACGGTGTCCAAGGAAGCCTCCTGGGCCAATATCCGCGACAAGGTGTCCATCGGCGCCCTGGACGGCGCGCACATGCTGGCCGGCATGCCGATCGCCGCGACCCTGGGAATCGGCGCGATCCCCAAGCACACCATCACCGCGTTCAGCATGGATCTGAACGGCAACGGCATCACCGTTTCCAACGAGCTTTACGAGCGCATGGCGCAGGCCGATCCCGAGGCGATGAAGCGTCGCCCCACCACAGCCGTGGCGCTGAAGAAGGTGATCGACGCCGACAAGAAGGCCGGCAAGGAACCGATGACCTTCGCCATGGTGTTCCCGGTCTCCACCCATAACTACGAGCTGCGCTACTGGCTGGCCTCCGGTGGCATCGACCCGGACAACGACATCCGCCTGATCGTGATTCCGCCGCCGCAGATGGTGGCCAACCTGCAATCGAAGAACATCGTCGGCTACTGCGTCGGCGAGCCGTGGAACCAGCGCGCGGTGGAACTGGGCATCGGCCATGCCCTGATTACCGACTACGAAATCTGGAACAACAACCCGGAGAAGGTGTTCGGCGTGAACCAGGAATGGGCGGACAAGCACCCAAATACCCACAAGGCGGCGGTGATGGCCCTGATCGAAGCCTCGGCCTGGGCCGACAAACCGGAAAACCGCAACGAAGTGGTGCGGATCATTTCCCAGAAGTCCTATGTCAACGCGCCGCCCGACGTGGTGGACAACTCGATGACCGGCACCTGGCGTTACAACAAGGTGGAAGCGCCGCAGCCGATGGCGGATTTCAATGTCTTCCATCGCTATGCCGCCAACTTCCCCTGGCTGTCGCACGCCGCCTGGACCATCACCCAGATGTACCGCTGGGGCCAGTTGGAAACCCCGGTGGACATCCGCAAGACCGCCGCCTCGATCTACCGCCCTGACCTCTACCGCGAGGCCGCCAAGGCCCTGGGCGTGGCCGCGCCAACCATCGACTGGAAGAGCGAGGGAAGCAACAAGGCGCCCTGGCTGCTCAAGCAGGCCACCGCGCCAATTCCAATGGGGCCGGATCGGTTCTTCGACGGCATGAAGTACGACCCCAACCACCTGATGGACTACCTGAAGGGCTTTCAGGTCGCCAACATGAAAGTCGACATGCGGCAGTTGGCGAGACTCAACAAGTGACGAGCGCCCCCCCTCCCTCGCGGGAGGGGGCGAGCAAACCCGAAAGGAGCCTGAAATGAACGCGCAAACCTTGATGCTGACCGCCATGCCAGTCGGTCACACGGAATCTTGTGGTACCGAGGCACAAACCATACCGCCGAGAGAAACTCGAAGCGTGGCCGCCACCCGGCCAAAACCACGTCCCGCCCCGCTGTTGCGTGACCGCGCCAAACGCGAAAAGACGGCCCTGATTCTGAAGACCCTGCTCCTGCCCCTGCTCACCTTCGCGGTGATCGTCGCCACCTGGAGCTACCTCCATACCCATGTGGCGCCGGAGTTTCCCGCCCCCTCGGAAACCTGGGAACACGCCAAGGCCGTCCTGACCGATCCTTTCCGCGACGCGGGCCCCAACGACAAGGGAATCGGTTGGCAACTCCTGCATTCGCTCGCCCGCGTCGGCGCCGGCTTCGGCCTGGCCGCGCTGGTCGGCATCCCGCTGGGGTTCCTCATGGGCATGAGCCGTAACATGCAGCACGCCTTCTCGCCACTGATCCAGATTCTCAAGCCGGTCTCGCCCCTGGCCTGGCTGCCCATCGGCCTGCTGCTGTTCAAGGCGGTGGATCCCTCGGCCATCTTCGTCATCTTCATCACCTGCATCTGGCCAATGATCATCAACACCGCCACCGGCGTGAAAGCCATCCCCCAGGACTACATGAACGTCGCCGCCGTGCTCAAGCTGGACAAGCTGGAACTGGTGCGCCGCGTCCTCTTTCCCGCCACCCTGCCTTACGTGGTGACCGGCATGCGCCTGTCCCTGGGTATCGCCTGGATGGTCATCGTCGCCGCAGAAATGCTCACCGGCGGCATCGGCATCGGCTTCTGGCTGTGGGACGAGTGGAACAACCTCAACGTCTCCTCCATCATCGTCGCCATCGGCGTCATCGGCGGCGTCGGCATCGTGCTCGACCTGATGATGGGCTTCATGCAGAACCGCCTCGACTACAACAAGCGCTGAAAGGAGAAAACATCATGACCGCCTACCTCGACCTGCAACATATCGACATGACCTTCTCCTCCGCCAAGGGGGACTTCAACGCGCTCAAGGATGTCAACCTGACCGTGAAGAAGGGGGAATTTCTCGCCCTGATCGGCCACTCCGGCTGTGGCAAATCCACGGTGCTCAACATCGTCGCCGGCCTGCTCGACGCCAGCGGCGGCGTCGCCCTGCTGAAAAACCGCGAGATCAAAGGCCCCGGCCCCAACCGCGCCGTGGTGTTCCAGAACCATTCCCTGTTGCCCTGGCTGACCGTGTTTGAAAACGTGAAGCTGGCCGTGGACAAGGTGATGGCCGACAAACCCAGGGCCGAGCGGCGCGAGTGGGTGATGCACAACCTCAAGCTGGTGCACATGGACAACGCCGCCGACAAGCGCCCCGGCGAAATCTCCGGCGGCATGAAACAGCGCGTCGGCATCGCCCGCGCGCTGGCCATGCAGCCCGACGTGCTGCTGATGGACGAGCCCTTCGGCGCCCTGGACGCCCTCACCCGCGCCCACCTGCAGGACTCGGTGATGGAAATCCAGGCCAAGTTGAACAACACCGTGCTGATGATTACCCATGACGTCGACGAAGCCGTGCTGCTCTCCGACCGCATCGTCATGATGACCAACGGCCCCTCGGCCGGCATCGGCGAAATCCTGGATGTCGATCTCCCCCGCCCGCGCGACCGCCTGACCCTCGCGCAAGACCCCCGCTACCACCACCTGCGCGGCCAGGTGCTGGCGTTCCTGTACCAGAAACATCTGAAGGAAGCGGCGTAACGGGCGCCGCCGATCAGCTCGGCCCGATCAGGCGTTGATGTGGCCGCGTTTGAAGTCGAGGTGGCCGTCGATGATGGTGTAGCGCACCTGGCCGATCATTTCGAGGCCGAGGTAAGGGCTGTTCTTACCCAGGCTGGCGAGGTTGGAGGGGCTGACCAACCAGGCCGCCTCGGGATCGAACACGCACAGGTCGGCCGGGGCGCCGACACCGATGTGGCCGGCGTCCACGCCGAGGATGGCGGCCGGGCGGCGGGTGATGAAACCGAGCGCGTCGGACAGCGACAGCCCCGTCTCCGTCGCCCATTTCAAGGTCAGCGGCAACAACAGTTCGACGCCGGTGGCGCCCGGTTCGGCTTCCTGGAACGGCAATTCCTTGGCGTCGTCATCCACCGGCGCGTGGTCGGAACAAATCGCGTCGATGACGCCCTCCCCGAGCGCCTGGCGTATGGCCTCGCGGTCGCGCTGGCTGCGCAGCGGCGGCACCAGATGGCAGTTGGAATCGAAATCCGCCGTGTCCATCTCGGAAAGGTGGACGTGATGGATGTTCACGTCGCAGGTGATGCGCAGGCCATCCTTCTTCGCCTGGCGCACCATTTCCACCCCGGCGCGGCTGGACAGGCGGCACAGATGCACGCGCGCGCCGGTTTCCCGAACCAGCAGCAGGATGGTGGCCAGCGCCACCGTCTCCGCCGGCACCGGGATGGGATGCAGCCCCAGGCGCGCGGCCACCACGCCATCGTGGGCGACGCCGTTTCTCGCCAGATGCGGGTCTTGCGGGCGCAACCACACCGGCAGATCGAAAGTGGTGGCGTACTCCAGGGCGCGCAGCAACACCTGCGTGTCCAGCAACGGCGCGTCGGCCTGGCTGAAGGCCACGCAACCGGCCTCATGGAGTTCCGCCATCTCGGTGAGGCGCTCGCCCTTGAGCTCGCGGGTCAGCGCGCCCACGGGATAGACGCGCGGCCCCGGCATGTTGCGGGCGCGGAACTTGAGCATCTCCACCAGGCCCGGCTCGTCCAGGGGCGGATCGGTATCCGGCGGACAGGCCAGCGAAGTCACCCCCCCCACCGCCGCCGCGCGCATCTCGGATTCCAGCCCGGCGATGTACTCCAGCCCCGGCTCGCGCAGACGCAGGGAAAGATCCACCAGGCCGGGACAGACGATCAGCCCGGCGGCGTCGATCACCTGATTGGCGTGGAAATCGGCGGGCGCCCGGCCCAGGGCCTGGATATGCCCGGCGGCGATGTAAACATCCTGAACCGCGTCCAGCCCGCTGGCGGGGTCGATGACGCGGCCATTCTTGATGTGGATTTTCATGACTCGAACCTAATGCGCGTATTCGACTTCGATACTGCGTGGGTTTTCCATGCCGGCCAGATTACCGCCCTGATCGTAATCGAGAATAACGCCGGGTTTGTTCTCATCGCTTTCCTGGACGGGCGCGGCGCTGAACAGGATGCGCAGGATGTCTGTTTCACTGGAGTAGATCAGTTTCATATTGAGTTATGACATGCCATATTTCGCTCTCGATTCGAGAAGTATGTATTGCGTGAGTTTCAGTTCTTGGCGTTCCGCAGAAATGGCGGCGTAGTTTGTGACCAATGCTTCAATAACCGGGTTCCGGTTTTCTTCTTTACCACCGACATGATAGAAGTGTTCACGGGTCAAAACACCATGTCGTGACCACATCGATTTAATATATTCGTTTTCACGAAAGTCGTTATGGTGCCAGGTCGATAATATGAATCGCCCGCCGAAGCAGGAGAGCTCGGTGAAGAGCTTGCGTTCATGGGCATCATCCCAGCCATTGAAGTAATCGACATGTCTGTCAATGTATGGCGGGTCGCAGTATATAATGTCGGATGACGATGCATCAGCAATGGTTTTATTGAAGTCCTGACACTTGAAGGTAAAGTCTCTCATTTTCAGGATCTTTCCAACCCAGGCAACCTGGTTGACTATTTTCGTGACATAAGCCTGGGCAAAACGCTGCGGTTTTCTGCAAAATGGAATGTTGAATTCGCCTTTGCGATTGAAGCGAATCATACCGTTGAAGCCGGCTCGATTGAGGAACAGGAAATCCAGTGGCGAGTGTCTGGCATTGAAGCGTTCCCGCACAAAGTAATAGCGACTCTCGCCTTTCGACAACAGGATTTCACCCTCATATTGTAGATAATGTCTAACGACTTCCGGAGTTATTTCTCCAGCCGCGATGCCGTTGTAAAAATTAATCAGATGCGGATTTGTGTCACAAAGAATCGCGCGCTCTGGGGCGATATTGAATGCCACAACTCCTGTACCCATGAAGGGCTCTATCCATGTGCCATCGAAATCCGCCGGAATGATGCTCCGTATCCACGGCACGAGTTTGGTCTTGATACCTTGGGATTTGATTGGTGGCACACCAACTTTGTCGGTCATTTCTTGACGCTCCTCTTTTTAACAACCAAGGACACGTCACCGCGCTTGTATTCAACAAATTCACGCAGTGTTGAAATTTTCCTCGTACTGTTTTTTTCATCTGTGACAGTGATTTTATTGTAGTTCATCCAGTATTCATCAAACCAATGCTCCCCCAACCTTGAAAACATGCCTTGACCGTTGATTATATCGGCGATGTTATTGATGCTGCCAATATTGGCCGTGTTACCACTTCCGCCTTTATCGCTCGCGATTTTCCATTTTTCCGCGACAAAAAATTGAAAATTCTTTACTACCGAAGCGATGGCGTGTAGGTCATCAATACCGCGAACCCGTGTTTCATCAATGGTCGCTCCGTCTGTTCTGTCGTAAATGATTCCAAGGCAGAAATGTCCGGAATAAGAACCATAGGGGAACTGGATATTCTTGCTGCTGGTTCTATCCACGAAATATTTGCCGTGCGACCCGAGCGTGAAACCATTGCACAAGTGTGGCTTGTCTGGGTTTCTATAAGTGGTTTTGAAATCTACCGCGAACCTTATTGATTCATCGTCGGCCTTTACGAAGGATAGGTCCGGGTAGTAATTCTGGTGATCGGCCAAGACGATCTTATAGCCATTGTCCCGTGCGAATTCGAGAATTCTTGGAAAGAGATGGATTTCCAATATTTTGGATACAATCTTGGTGTCTGCCGAGATCGTGTAAACATTCCTGAAAATATCGATGAAGCCTTTTATTGTCCATTGACCATTTTCCGTGCTGATATGGTTCTTCAGTCCGGCAACGAACACTTCAAGCTTTTCCGCGAAAATTTCTTTTTCTGTCATCTTGAATCAGTTCCCCGCCAGAATGCTCATCACCGCCATGCGCACGGCGATGCCGAAGGTGACTTGCGAGAGGATCACCGATTGCGGGCCGTCGGCGACTTCGGAGTCGATCTCGACGCCGCGGTTCATCGGGCCGGGGTGCATGACGATGGCGTCGGGCCTGGCGTGGCGCAGCTTCTCGGTGGTCAGCCCCCAGTGTTTGTAGAACTCGCCGGCGGAGGGCAGGCGGGCGCCCTGCATGCGTTCGTTCTGCAGGCGCAGCATCATCACCACGTCGACATCCTTCAGGCCCTGTTCCATGCGGTGATGGACATGCACGCCGAGATTGCCGACATCGCGCGGCAGCAGGGTCTTGGGCGCGATCACCCGCACCTCCGGGCAGCCCAGGGTGGTGAGGGCGTGGATCTGCGAGCGCGCCACGCGCGAGTGCAGGACGTCGCCGACGATGGCCACGCGCAGGTTGTGGAAACCGCCCTTGAAGTGGCGGATGGTGAACATGTCGAGCAGGCCCTGCGTGGGATGGGCGCAACGGCCGTCGCCGGCATTCACCACGCTGATGTGCGGCGCCACATGGCGCGCGATCAGGTGCGCGGCGCCGGCGGCGGCGTGGCGCACCACGAACATGTCGGCGTGCATGGCCGAGAGGTTGGCCACGGTGTCGAGCAGGGTTTCGCCCTTGCTCTGCGAGGAGGCGTTGATGTTGAGGTTGACCACGTCGGCCGACAGCCGCTTGGCGGCGATCTCGAAGGTGGTGCGGGTGCGCGTGGAGTTCTCGAAGAAGATGTTGAACACCGCCTTGCCGCGCAGCAGCGGCACCGACTTCACCTCGCGTTCGCCCACCGCGACGAAGGAGGCGGCGGTATCCAGGATTTGCGTGAGGATGCGCGCGGGCAGGCCGTCCAGGCTCAACAGGTGCTTGAGGCGGCCATCCTCGGTCAGTTGTGGATTGTTTTTCATGCGCGTTGGTTGACCTTGAAGCCCAGCGCCCCGTCATCGGCGCGGGTGAGGGAAATATTGTCCTGTTCCGCCAGTTCCAGATGGGCGCCGACGAAGTCGGGGCAGATCGGCAGTTCCCGGCCGCCCCGGTCGAGCAGCACCGCGAGGTGGATCGCCGCCGGCCGGCCGTAATCGAACAGGACATTCATGGCCGCGCGGATGGTGCGGCCGGTGTGGAGCACGTCGTCGATGAGCAGGACGCGGCGGCCTTCCATGTCGAACGGGATGTCTGAAGGCTTCACCTGCGGGTGCAGGCCGATGCGGGAAAAATCGTCGCGGTAGAAGGAGATGTCCAGCACGCCACGGGGCAAGTCGTTGCCAATCTCGCGCCCGAGGCGCTCGGCCAGGGCATCCATCACCCAGACGCCGCCGGTATGGATGCCGACCAGGGCAAGATCGGGGCCCAGGGTGGGGGCGATCTGATCCGCGAGGCGGGCGATGAGTTGTTCAGGCGATGGCGGTTGCATGGTCGAAGTGGTCCTGCAGGATTTGTTGGGCCGCCACGCTGTCTTCCACCCGGCGGCGCGCGGCGGCATTGACCCCGGCCTCGCGCAGGCGGGCGTCGGCTTCCACCGAGGTGAGACGTTCATCGACCAGAGTGACCGGCAGGTTGAAGCGTCCGTTGAGCTGGTTGGCGAAACGGCGCGCGCGCCGGGTCAGATCGTGTTCCTCGCCCTCCAGCGACAAGGGCAGGCCGGCCACCAGCTGGCTTGGCCGCCATTCCGCGATGAGCGCGGCGATGCGCGCGAAACGCGGGTCGTTGGCCTCGCCGCGAATGACTTCCAACGGATGCGCCATCCGGGTTTCCCAATCTCCGACCGCGACACCGATCTTGGTGGTGCCGAAATCGAAGGCCAGCACGGTGCCCTGGCTCATGCGTGCCCGGCTTCTTCCGAAAGCATGGAAAGGTCGATGCCCAGAAGCTGCATGGCCGCGTTCAGGCGCTCGCCGGCGGGAACGCCGAAAATCACTTGCGGGTCGGCCGGCACGGTCAACCAGGCGTTCTGCTTGATCTCGTCCTCCAGTTGCCCCGGGCCCCAGCCGGCATAGCCCAGGGTCACCAGAATCTCGGCCGGGCCTTCGCGACGGGCGGTGGCTTCCAGGATGTCCTTGGAGGTGGTCAGGCCGACGCGGTCTTTCACCGACAGGGTGGAACCCCAGGCACCCACCGGCCGGTGCAGCACGAAGCCGCGCTCCACCTGCACCGGGCCGCCGTAATAGACCGGCTCCTGCTTCAGGTGCTCGTCGATCAGGTCGAGGCCGATCTGGCTGAACAGGCTGTCCAGATTGAGTTCGATGGGGCGATTCACCACCACGCCGAGCGCGCCCTGTTCGCCGTGATCGCAGATATAGGTCAGCGTGCCGGAGAAGTTGGGGTCCATCATCTTGGGCATGGCGATCAGAAAATGGTCGGTGAAATTGGCGTTGTCCATGTGGGGGTTCCGGGTTGAGCGGCGATTGTAACCCTGCCCGGCGGCGGCCAGAATCGACCGAACGGGCGGCGCGATCACGCCGAGGCCGGGTTGGCGATTCCGGGTTAGCGATTGCTTCCCGCCACCAGCCGATATTCGTACAACCGGCATTCCAGGGGGCCGTTGAACAGCGGCGTGCGGCGGTTGGCGCTGAGGCCGATGGACTTGGGAAACTCGGGATCGCCGGAGATCATGCAGGCGGTCCAACCGGGGAAATGCTGTTTCAGGTTGTCGCCGACCGCGCGGTAGAACGCGACCAGATCGTCCTCGCTGCCCAGACGCACGCCATACGGCGGATTGCTGACGATGAGGCCGGTCGGCATGGGCGGATCGACGTTGAGGAAATCGGCTTCCATCAGACGCACGCAATCGAACACCCCGGCGGCCTTCAGGTTGAGGCCGGTGGCGCGCACCATGAGCGGGTCGATGTCGGAACCGAAGAGGGGCAGGGGATGCGGCTCGCTCGCCTGCGCCATTGCGTTCTTGCGCAGGCGCTGCCATTCGATCATGTCGAAGCTGGCCAGGTTCTCGAAAGCGAAGTGGCGCTGGATGCCGGGCGCGATGTTCAAGGCCATCAGCGCGGCTTCCAGCAGAATGGTGCCGCCCCCCATCATCGGATCGTAGAGCGGCGTGCCCGGAGTCCAGCCGGAAAGTTTCAGCAGCCCGGCCGCCAGGTTTTCGTTGAGCGGCGCGGCGGCGGCTTCGACCCGGTAACCGCGCCGGTTGAGCGGGGAACCGGAGAGATCGAGATAAAGGGTGAAGCGTTCCTCGGACAGGAACAGCGTAATGGGCACTTGCGGGTCGCGCGTATCCACGCTGGGACGTTCGCCGACGGCGGCGCGGAAGCGGTCGCATACCGCGTCCTTGATGCGCAGGGTGACGAAGTTGAGGCTTTTCAGCGGGCTGGCCTTGCCCACGGTGGTGACGGCGATGCTGCGCGAGACGTCGAACAGGCCGGGCCAGTCCACACCCATCGCGGCTTCGTAGAGGTCGTCCTCGCCGCGATAATGGCCCTCGCCCACCTGCCAGAGCACGCGGATCGCCAGGCGGCTCCATAGATTGACCTTCCAGGCCAGCGCCATGTCCCCCAGAAAGATGACGCCGCCGCGCGCCGGCATCTGGTCGCCGGCGCCGATTTCCGCCAGTTCGCGCGCCAATTCGTCTTCCAGGCCACGCGGGCAGGAGACGAAAAAGCGCTGCCGCGCGGCCGTCGCCGGTTCCACCGTCGGACGCCGGCGCGGGTGGCTCGACTGGCCATGCTCCCTGGGCGGTCGCGGCGCGTCGGAACGCGGCTGCGGGCGCTTCTCCGATGGCGCGCCCTCCGGCTGCGGCTTGCGTGGTTTCGCGGCCGGTTTATCCTGCTGGCCGATGACCTCGGCGGGCATGGCGGGGCGAGGCTTGCCGGCGCGGCGGTCACCCAGCCTGGGGCGGAACTTGGAAGGCGCGGCGGGCTTGGTTGCCACCTCGGTTGCCACCTCGGTGGCAACCTCGGCGCCGGCCTCGACGCGGCGCTTGAGCGCAATTTTTGGACGGTCGGATTTGGACGATGACAAGAGAATTCCTTAAAAAACTGAAGCCCAGCCCGATGACCTTGATCCTGATCGGGCTGATCGCTTACCTGTGGTTCCGCCCCCCGGCCTGGGTGACGGAACAGTATCAGCCCGCGCCGGAAGTGCCGCTACAGGCGGGCAAATTCCTGTCCGATCTGCATGGCAAGGTGGTGCTGGTCAATTTCTGGGGCACCTGGTGCCCCTACTGCCGCCACGAAATGCCGGCCATGCAGGCGTTCTACCAGGCCAACCAGTCGCGCGGGTTCGAGATTGTCGCCTACAGCCTGGATAAAACCCAGGCCGAGGTGGATGCCTTCATGCGCGCGGAGGGCTACACCTTCCCGGCGCCGCTGGCGACCTCACAAATCATTCAGGCATTCGGCGGGGTGGATCGGGTGCCGTTGTCTTTCGTGGTCGACCGCGACGGCATGATCCGTAGCCGTATCGCCGGCCAGGTGCATCGGGGCCGGCTGGAGAAGTTGATCGGGCCGCTGCTGCTCACGCCCGCGCCTACTTCATCTCGTTGAGCACCTTGTCCATCTCGCGCCGGTAATAGACGAAATCCATTTCCGGACAGGGGCCGCCGAGACGGGTGATGACGGCGGAAATCTGGCCGCGATGGTGCGCATAGTGGGTAAACAGGTGAGTCAGCGCATCCCGTACCCACATGGCGCGCGGCTTGCCGTCGCTGCCGGCGAAGTGGATTTCTTCCTCGAAGAATTCCTCCGCTTGCGCGTCCAGCCAGCTTTGCAGCTTGCGCGTCTCGCGCCGCAGGGACTGTTTCAGCTCGCGAAAATCGGGGTTGTTGATCTCCCGATAATTCACCTCCAGAGGCTCGCCGCGCATGCGCGCCAGCCAGGCCTGGCTGACCACCAGAATGTGGTCCACCGTGTGATGGATGCTCTTGAAGTACAGGCCCTGATCGCCGCCGATGACTTCTTCCCGCAGGTGGTCGAGGGAATTGAACAGGACTTCGTTGGCCCAGTGCTGATAGTCGGCGAGTACGGCGAAATGGCTTTTCCAGGAATACATGGCGGCTCCTCTATGGCTTCGGATTACGCGAACTATAGCCGTGGCGGCGGGGTCGGCCAGCGTTTCACGGTGAATCTTCGGCCACCTTCACGGCCGGCGCCGGTTTCTCCCAGACAAGGCGCCCCCCCATCGCGCGGGTGACGCTGACACCGCCGTCGGCGGCGATGAACAGCACTTCCTTGATCCCCATCTTCGCGGCCATGCGCCGCCAGTCGCCCGGCCCGGCGATGAACAGCGGCTTGCTGGAAACGTCCGACAAGGTGCCGGCATGCGGCCCGCGCGCAATCACCGTCACCGCCTGGGTCTGATCCGCCGGCCAGCCGCCGCGCGGGTCGATCAAGTGGCAATAACGCTTGCCGTTCACCTCGAAGAACCGTTGATAGTCGCCGGAGGTGCCGATGGCTTCGCCGTCGCGCAGCTCCAGCATCGCCAGGGCGCCGGCGCGGCGCGGGTGCTGAATACCCACCTTCCAGGGCTGGCCGCCCTTCGTCCCGAGAGCCAGGATGTTGCCGCCGATGTTGATCAGCGCGTTGTTCACGCCCTGGCTTTTCAAGTAGGCCGCCGCCAGATCCAGGGCATAGCCCTTGGCGTAGCCGCCCAGGTCAAGGCGCGCCGCCGGGTTGCCGGTTTCCAGCATGACGCCGGTGACCTTGAGATCGCTCATGCGCGGATTGGCCTTGACCAGGCGCTCGATCTCCCTGGGGTCCGGCAGACGCGGCTCGAAGCTGTCGGAATGGAAGCCCCACAAACGCACCAGATTGCCGATGGCCGGATTGAACAGCCCCTCGGACTGCTCCGACTGTCGCGACGCATCCGCCAGGATCGCGATCAAACCGGGGGGCAGCGCGATGCGGATGGGCGCCTGGGGCGTCGCCAGGGCGAACAGGCCGTTGAGGCGTTCCAGCGTGCCCGGCTGCCAGGCATGCAGGGTCTGATGCATCTCGTCGAAATCGCGCAGCACCTGATCGGTGACGCGCCGCGCCTTGTCCTGCTCCTCGCCGTAAACGGTGATTTCCACCAGGGTGCCGAACACGTAGGACTGCTGCTTGTGGATGCGCTCGCCGCAACCGGCGAGGAGAACGACGAGCAGCAGCGCCCAAAGAATGTAGCGCGCGCTACCGCAATTACGCATCACCCCGCGCCCCCCGCTCCAGCGCATCCATGAACATGCCCGCCACGTTGAAACCGGTCTGTTGCGTGATTTCCTGGAAACAGGTGGGGCTGGTGACGTTCACCTCGGTCAGGCAATCGCCGATCACATCCAGGCCGACCAGCAGGAGTCCGGCGTCTTTCAGTTCCGGCCCCAGCGCGCGGGCGATTTCCCAGTCCCGTTCCGACAAGGGCCGCGCCACCCCGGTACCGCCCGCCGCCAGGTTGCCGCGGGTCTCGCCCTCGGCCGGAATGCGCGCCAGGCAATATGGCACCGGCTGCCCGTCGATCACCAGGATGCGCTTGTCGCCCTCCCTGATCTCCGGCAGATAGCGTTGCGCCATCACGGTCTCGCGCCCGTATTGGGTGATGCTCTCCAGAATCGCGCCCAGATTGGCGTCGTCGGGGCGCAGGCGGAACACCATCGCGCCGCCCATCGCGTTCAGGGGTTTCACCACGATGTCGCCCTGCTCGGCGAGAAACTCGCGGATCAGCCCGGCGTGGCGGGTCACCAGGGTGGGCGCGATGAAGCGCGGATGGCGCGCGATCGCCAGTTTCTCGTTGTAATCACGCAGCGCCTGCGGCCGGTTGAACACCCGCGCGCCCTGCCGCTCGGCCATCTCCAGCAACCAGGTGGCATAGAGATAGGCCTGATCGAAGGGCGGATCGGTGCGCATGACCACGGCGTCGAACGACGCCAGGTCATGCCACTCCGCCGCGCCCCGCTCGAACCAGGGCGAACTACCGGTGAGCCTGACGGGGTGCGCGCGCCCCACCACCCACTCCGCCTTCCACACCAGATCCCCCGCCAGCATCGCGCTGATCGCATACCCGCGCCGGGCCGCCTCGACCATCATGGCGTAGGTGGAATCCTTGTGGGTCTTGAAGGTTTCCAGGGGATCGGCGATGAAGAGGAGATTCATCACGCGCCTCCTTCCGGCAGCGTCCGTTCCAGTTCGATCGCCGCCGCCAGGGCGGCCAGGCGGGCGAGCACGCCGTAGGTATAGAAACGGTTCATCGGCGCGTCGGGGCGGGCGCCGCAATCACAGAAACTGCCGCTCTGGTCAAAGGCCAGCGGCACGAAATGCATGCCGGGAGCGTTGAGGTTCTCGTCGTCGCGGCGGCCGGTGTGGACACGGTAGAAACCGCCGATGACGAAGTGGTCGATCATGTAGACCACCGGCTCCGCCACCGCCGCGTTGAGGCTCTCGTAGGTGGGCACGCCTTCCTGCACCAGTACCTGGGTGACCGACAGGCCTTCCTTCACCACCGCCATCTTGTTACGTTGCTTGCGGTTGAGGTCGCGCACGTCGTCGGCCGATTTCACACTCATGATGCCCATGCCGTAGGTGCCGGCATCCGCCTTGACGATGACGAAGGGCTCGCGGTCGATACCGTGCTCGCGGTATTTCACGCGGATTTTTTCCAGCAGCGCGGTGACATGGTCGGCCAGGCATTCCTCGCCCTCGCGCGCCTGGAAATCCACTTCACCGCACAGCGCGTGATAGGGATTGATCGTCCAGGGGTCGATGCCGATGAGACCGGCGAAGCCGCGCGCCACCTCGTCGTAGGCGCTGAAATGCTTGGACTTGCTGCGCGTCGCCCAACCGGCGTGCAGCGGCGGCAGCATGGTCTGGGCCGGGTCGAGGCCTTGCAGGATGGCGGGCGCGCCGGAGGTCAGGTCGTTGTTGAGCAGAATCGAGCAGGGGTCGAAATCCGCCAGTTTCAGGCGGTTGCCCTCGCGCATGACCGGCTCCAGGACGAGCTGGCCACCATCCGGCAGATCCAGCGACAACGGCCCCGGCAGGTTCGGTATCAGGCTGCCGATGCGCACGGTCAGCCCGGTCTTGCGGATGATGTCGGCCAGCGCCGCGACGTTTTGCAAGTAATACAGATTGCGCGTGTGGTTCTCGGGAATGATGAGAAAGCGGCGCGCGTCCGCGCACATCTTTTCCACCGCCACCTGCGCCGCCTGCACCGCCAGCGGCAGGAAATCCGGGTTGAGGTTGTTGAAGCCGCCGGGAAACAGGTTGGTATCCACCGGCGCCAGCTTGAAGCCGGCATTGCGCAGATCCACCGAACTGTAGAACGGCGCCGGGTGCGCCAGCCACTGCCGGCGTAGCCAGTGCTCGATATCGCCCTGCGCTTCGATGACCTGGCGTTCCAGTTCCAGCAGGGGGCCGGTGAGTGCGGTGGTGAGGTGGGGAACCATGAAAAGGGGCGTGAACCGTGGTGCCGACAGTTTAGCCGTGTCGGCCGGGCCAGCGGCTTCCCTTTGCGAAAGAGGATATTCGACTCCGATTAAAGTCGGCGCGGAAACGGCCGATAGGAAAGCATTCCGATCACCTCCTGGGTAAATGCCATGACCCGATTCGCCACGCGCTCCGTGCAGGCAAAAATCGTTGTCGCCATCGTCCTGATCTTCCTCGCCATTCTCGCCACCGCCACCCTGCTGACGGGAAGCAACGAACGCGCCTGGGCCGCGCACATCGGCCAGGACAAGGCCAGGGATGCCGCCCTGTCGTATTTCGACGGCATCAACACGCTGATGTTGACCGGCAGCATGGCGCAGCAGGAAAGCCTGCGCGGCAAATATCTGGCCATGCCCGGTGTGCGCGACATCGGCATCGTGCATGCCGCCGGCGTGCTGGACGGCGTCAGCACGCGCCAGGCGCCGCCACGCGACGACCTGGAGCGGCGCGCCGTCAAGGGCGAACAGATCGTCGAGATCGGGGAGGACGACAAGGGGCGCTTCGTCACTTTCCTGGCGCCGTTGAAAGCCAGCGAAAACCATCTCGGCACCAACTGTCTCTCCTGCCACCAGGTGGCCACCGACACCGTGCTCGGCGCCGTGCGCGTCACCTACTCCCTGAATGAACTGGATGCCAGCCTGCGGCAGAACCTGCTGCTGGTGGGCGGCCTCAACCTGCTGCTTTCCCTGCTCGGCATCGGCCTGGTGATCGCCCTGTTGCGCGGCATCGTCATCAAACCCCTGCTGGGCATGCGCAACGCCATGCGCGACATCGAGCAAAACGCCGATCTGGGGCGTCGTCTCGACGCCCTCTCCAAAGACGAAGTCGGCGCCCTGGCACAGGC
This sequence comes from Hydrogenophilales bacterium, assembly GCA_023258975.1. Taxonomy (GTDB): domain Bacteria; phylum Pseudomonadota; class Gammaproteobacteria; order Burkholderiales; family Thiobacillaceae; genus PFJX01. Next base: position 226,901 of record JAHFRD010000002.1, read on the forward strand.
CATCAACAGCATGCTCGACAAGTTCGGCGCCAGCCTGGGCCTGGTCGCCGAAACCTCGGGGCGGCTGGCCGGCGCGGCCGACCGGGTGTCTTCCGTTTCACTGCTCACCACCGAGGCGGCCAGCCAGCAGCTGCGCGCATCCGAGGAAACCTCCCACTCCATCGGCAACCTCAAGAACATAGCCGCCGAAGCGGAGGCGGATGCGGCGAAGACCGCCGAAGCCTCCGTGGCCGCCGACCAGGAGGCCGGCAACAGCACGCAAATGACGCGTGAAGCCATCAACGGCATCCTCGGCCTGGTACAGGAAATCGGCCGCGCCGGCGCGGTGATCGAAGCCCTGGATCAGCGTAGCCAGGAGGTCAGCAACGTGCTGGAAGTCATCAAGGGCATCGCCGAGCAGACCAATCTGCTGGCGCTCAATGCCGCCATCGAAGCCGCCCGCGCCGGCGAAATGGGGCGTGGTTTCGCGGTGGTGGCGGATGAGGTGCGCAAACTGGCGAACCTGTCGCACCAATCCACCCGCGATATCGAGAACATCGTCACGCAACTGCGCCAGGAAGCGCGCAACGCCGTGCAGGTGATGAACACCGCCCAGAACAGCGCCGCCGGCCACAGCCGGCAACTGGAAAATTCGGTGGCGGGGCTCGACCGCATCGCCACCCGGGTCGCCGACATTCGCGAACTGAATGCCCACATGGCGCATTCGGTACGCACCCAGGGCGAACTGACCGACGCGGTCGATCAGCGCATGGCCAGCATCGGCCAGATCGCCCGGCGCACCGCCGACGAAGCGGTGGAAACCCGTGGCGTCAGCGAGGAACTGGTCGCCCTGGCGCGCCAGCTGAACGAACTGGTGGGGCGTTTCCGCCTGGGTTGACCGCAACGCCACAAGCGCGCGAAACGTTGCAGGCCCGAGGCTGTCGCCCAGGCTCCGCCGGAGGGCTTGTGCGGTCTGCTACGATCCAGCCTGGGCATCGGCGCGCCGATATGCGGCGCCCGCCTCCGCCGAGTGTCATCCCAGGAATCAACATGCGTAGCGAAACCCCCACCGCCATCTATCTCAAGGACTACACGCCGCCCGCCTGGCTGGTCGATACGGTCGATCTCCATGTTTCCATCGGCGATGGCCATGCCGAAGTGCGCGCGCGACTGGTGTGCCGGCGCAATCCGCTTGGCGCGGGTGGCGCCCTCGTGCTCGATGGGGAGGAACTGGCGTTGCTGGCGATCCGCCTCGATGGCGAGGCGCTCGCGCCGGGCCGTTATGTGCTGGGTGAGGACACCCTGACCGTGCCCGAACCGCTGCCGGAATCCTTCCTGCTGGAAACCCGGGTGCGTATCGAGCCGGATCGAAACACCCAGCTCTCCGGCCTTTACCGCTCCAGGGACGGCTATTTCACCCAGTGCGAGGCCGAAGGCTTCCGCCGCATCACCTGGTTTCCAGACCGGCCCGACGTGATGGCGCGCTACACCTGCACCGTCGAGGCCGAACGCGCGCGCTTCCCGCAGTTGCTGTCCAACGGCAACCGGGTCGCCTCCGGCATCTGTGAACACGACGCCGGCCGCCACTGGGCGCGCTGGGAAGACCCGTTCGCCAAGCCCTGCTATCTGTTCGCTCTGGCCGCCGCGAAACTGGAGGTGCTCGAAGACCGCTTCGTCACCCGTTCCGGGCGCGTGGTGCGCCTCGCGGTGTATGTCGAACCCGGCAAACTCGACCAGTGCGGCCACGCCATGACGGCGCTGAAGAAGGCGATGCGCTGGGACGAGGAACGCTTCGGCCTGGAGATGGATCTCGACCATTACATGATCGTCGCGGTGGGCGACTTCAACATGGGGGCGATGGAGAACAAGGGCCTCAACATTTTCAACACCAGGTACGTGCTGGCCCGCCCCGACACCGCGACCGACAGCGACTACCAGAACATCGACCGCGTCGTCGCCCACGAGTACTTCCACAACTGGACCGGCAACCGCGTCACCTGCCGCGACTGGTTCCAGCTCTCGCTGAAGGAAGGGCTCACCGTGTTCCGCGACCAGGAATTCGGCGCCGACACGCATTCGCGCGCGGTCACCCGCATCCAGGAAGTGCGCGCCCTGCGCGTCGGCCAGTTCCCCGAGGACGCGGGGCCGATGGCGCATCCGGTGCGGCCGGCCTCGTATGCCGAGATCAACAATTTCTACACCGCCACGGTGTATGGCAAGGGCGCCGAAGTCGTGCGCATGATCCACACCCTGATCGGCCGCGAAGCCTTCCGCGCGGGCATGGATCTGTATTTCCGGCGCCATGACGGCCAGGCCGTCACCTGCGAGGATTTCGTCGCCGCCATGCGGGATGCTTCAGGCATCGACCTGAGCCGATTCCGCCGCTGGTACGCCCGCGCCGGCACGCCGCGCCTGCAAGCCGAGGGCCGCTGGGACGCGGCGACGCGCCGCTACACCCTGCGCCTGAAGCAAAGCCTCGCCGCCACCGCCTACGAGCAACGGCTCACGGAGGCCGGCATGGCCATCGACGCGGGCCCGCTACATTTCCCGGTGGCCCTCGGCCTGGTTCTGCCCGATGGCACGGACGCGCCGCTGCGCCTTGCCGGCGAAGCCGCTCCGGTGGGCGGCACGCGCGTGCTTTCCCTGAGCGAATCGGCGCAAACCTTCGTGTTCGAAGACATCCCGGCCGTGCCCGTGGCTTCCCTGCTGCGTGACTTTTCCGCGCCGGTACATCTCGATTTCTCCCAGAGCGACGGCGAACTCGCCCACCTGATGGCGCGCGATTCCGACGCCTTCAACCGCTGGGAGGCCGGCCAGCGCCTCGCCAGCCGCATCCTGCTCGCCGGCATCGCGGCCGGTGGGGAGGGGACGGACTGGATACCCGAGGCCTTCGTCAGCGCCGTCGGCCGCGTGCTTGCAGATGGCCTCAAACACGATCCGGCGCTGGCCGCCGAGGCGCTGATCCTGCCAGCCGAGCCGGTGCTGGCCGAGGCGATGGTCGGTCTCGGCCAGACCATCGACCCGGATGCGATCCATCTCGCCCGCATCACGCTGCGCCGCCACCTCGCCACGCGCCTGCGCGCCGATTTCGAGGCCGTGTGGGCCGCGCTCGCGCCCGACGAGCCTTACGCCCCGGAAGGCGCCCAGGTCGGCCGCCGCGCCCTGCGCAACCTCTGCCTGGGCTACCTCGCGGAATGCGGCGAGGCGGAACTCCGCGCCTTGCCGCTGCCGCGCCTGCTGGCCCAGTGCGACCGGGGCGGCAACATGACCGACGTGATCGCCGCGCTGGGCATCCTCGCCAATCTCGACCTGCCCGAGCGCAAAACCGCCCTGGACGGGTTTTACGCGCGCTGGAAGGATGAGGCCCTGGTGGTCGATAAATGGCTGTCGGTTCAGGCCACCTCGCGCCTGCCCGACACCGTGGATCGCGTGCGCGAACTCCTGCGCCACCCGGCCTTCGACCTGAAGAACCCGAACAAGGTCTACGCCCTGGTGCGCGGCTTCAGCGGCGGCAACCCACGCCGGTTCCACGCCGCCGACGGCGGCGGCTACCGCCTGCTGGCCGACGTCATCCTCGAATTACAGGCGATGAACCCGCAAGTCGCCGCGCGCCTGGCGCGCGGTTTCGACCGCTGGCGCCAGTTCGACGTAGCGCGTCAGGGCCATGCCAAGGCCGCGCTGGAACGGATCGCGGCCTGTGAGGGCCTGGCGAAGGACGTCGCCGAGGTGGTGGGGAATGCCTTGAAGTGAGGGGTAGTCAAGAAATGCCGGTACCCTGACGAGCCGGCGAGACGCCGGCGCTACTGTAGCGCCGGCGTCCCGCCGGCGTCTTTTCGTTTCGACTACGCCCTACTCAGCGCTTCACCCCATCCCGACAGCGGCTGTCATCGGCATCCATGTCTCCGAGTGGCCGGCTGAAGGTGTAGTTGAATGGTCGTCGCACCAATTCGCAGGCCGCGTCCCCGGCGCTGCCGCTGGGCAGGGTGAAGGGCAGCGCGACCACGAAAATCACCGATCCGGCCCCAGTGGCGAGCAGGCCGAGGGGACGCAGGAGGATGAGGTCGAACATCATGTCGGCCGCCCGGTCGCCAGTGCCGGATTCCGCCAGCGTGGGTGTCGTCGCGCAAAGGAGGGCGAGGGCCAGAGCCCATCTCCGCAGTGCGGCATGACGTGAATCATCCCTGGATTTCATGGCGTCCTCGTCAACAATTCCACCCCGCGCCCGTTCAGGCATAAAGCAGCACCGCCTTCCTTTCCTCCACCCAGACGGCTTCGTCGGCGCCCGCCAGTGCGTCCAGATCCTCCGGCGTGGCGGCGGGGTCGTCCACCCAGCGGCGCAGATCCTCGCCGCCGTTGATAAGGTCGATGGCGAGGCGGCCGTGTTCGTATTCGTAGGCGAAGTCGCGCCACAACGGGTAGTCGGGCCGGAGCTGGCGCAGGGCCTTGAAGGCGACGGCCTGCAGGCGCCAGGGACGGAAGGCGGCGTGGTCGTAGACGGCGTCTTCCACGTGAATCTGCACCCCGGCGCAGAGTTGGCCGGCGTGTTTGTGGAAGGTCGGCTCGAACCAGCATTCGCGCAGGCGGCAGCCTTGCAACCATTGCGGCGCCAGGTCGCGCATGGCTTCGAGCAGGGCGCGGGCATCGAGGTCGGGGGCACCGAACAGTTCCAGCGGCCGTGTGGTGCCGCGCCCTTCCGACAAGGTGGTGCCTTCAAGCATGACGGTGCCGGCATAGGCGCGCGCCATCCACAAGTTGGCGGCGTTGGGGCTGGGGTTGACCCAGGTTCGCTCGCCCAACGGCCAGCCGTGGCCGGGCGCAGTCTCGGGCGCCCAGCCTTGCATTTCGATTACCCGGTAGTCCAGATCCAGCTTCAGCGTCTTGATGAACCAGTGGCCCATTTCGCCCAGGGTGAGGCCGTGGCGCATGGGCATGGGGCCGGCGCCGACGAAGCTTTCCCAACCGGGGCGCAGGGTCAGCCCCTCGACCGGGCGGCCGGCGGGATTCGGGCGATCCAGTACCCAGACGCTTTTCCCAACCCTCGCCGCCGCTTCCAGGACATAGCGCAGGGTGGTGATGAAGGTGTAGATGCGGCAGCCGAGATCCTGCAAGTCGACCAGCAACACGTCGAAGCTGTCGAGCATGGCCGGCGTGGGGCGGCGCACTTCGCCGTAGAGGCTGAATACCGGGATGCCGTGGACGGGGTCGAGAAAATCGGGCGATTCCACCATGTTGTCCTGCTTGTCGCCGCGCAGGCCGTGCTGCGGGCCGAAGGCGGCGGTGAGCTTGAGGTCGGGCAGGGCGGCGAGGGCGTCGAGGGCGTGGGTGAGGTCACCGGTCACCGAGGCGGGGTGTGCCAGCAGCGCGACACGGCGCCCGCGCAGAGGTTGCCGCAAGGCGGGATCGGCGAGCAGGCGCTCCAATCCAAAAATCGGGCCGAATTTCATGAGCGCGCGAGCTCCAGGGCGAGGCAATCGGAATGGTGGAAGTCGGGCTGGCCGGGCGGGTGGCGCAAGGCCCAGTAGGACAGCGAGCCATCGGCCGCCTCAATGACGGCGGACAGGCCGAGACGCAGATGCAAGCCGGTCGGCAGATCGGAGGCGGGCAGCAGCACGTTCAAGCCGGTTTCGGCTTGCGCATCGCGCGCGATGCGCGGGGTGGCGGCCGCAGCCAGGGGGCCGCCCCGGCGATAGGCATGGAAGGCATAGGCCTGCCAGGCGCCCGAGGGAGAGAAATTGAATTCCCGATAGGCGGGCGCGTCGTCACCCATGACGAAGGCTTCAAAACAGGTGTGGCGCCAGAGCCCTTCCACCCGCTCCGGCGCCGCAGTCGCCGGGATGGCCAGTCCACGCGGGTCGGCATCGAGCAGGTAGCGAATCGACAGCCCGCGCGCGCTCAGGGCCGCGCTCACCTGGATGCCGCGCGTCGCCGCCGCCGGGAAATGCGGGTGACGGATCAGGCCGATCATCCTGGCCGGTTCCAGAGTCATGCGACCCTCACGGCGGCGAGGAGGGCGCGGCAAACGGGGTGGCGGGCGCATTTGTACATGGCCGGGATAAATACCATGAAATCACCAGGCGGGCGCTTGCCGTACCGCTTCGCATCGAGGGCGCGGGCATCGCTTCCGATATCCGGTCAGAATCCCGGCTCTCCCACCCGATTCGACATTGCGCAATGGATGACCTGAAAACCCTTGGGCTCGTGCTGCCGAGCCCGGCCTACCTGTTCGGCCTCATCTTCTTCGGGATCGCCGGTTTCGCAGCCTACCGTTATGGCAGGAAGGCCGCGCTCGCCAAGCCCAAGTGGATCGGGGTCGCCATGATGCTGTACCCCTACGCCATTTCCGAGACCTGGTTGTTGTATGGCGTCGGTATCGGGCTGTGTGCGGCGCTGTATCTGTATCGGAAGTAGCGCGGGGCCTTGGTCCCCATCGCATCGCCGTTCAGCGCAGTTTGATCTCGGTCCAGACCCGGTTCAGCACCCGGCCGCTTTTGCGATCCAGGTCGCGCAGCATCTCCAGGCGGGCGAGCGCGGCGGCATCCGGGAAGATCGCCGGGTCGGCGGCGATGTTGAAGCCGCGCGCGGCCTTCACGGCATCGGCGTTGGCCTGGAACAGGTCGTTGGAGTAGCCGTGCGCGACCCAGATGTTGTCCAGGGTCAATTCCTTGATGAAGCTGGAGGCGTTGAACGCCGCCCAGTAGGGCTTGGCGCGCAGGATCAGGTCACGCGCCCGCTGCCACTTGCGCTCGTCGGTGTCGTTGACCGCTGAGTGTGATCCGTTCGCACGGCGCCATGCGGCAAGAGCGTGTAACCCATTGACTCATAATGGCGTAACGAGATGTATGTAATGGAATGCGGTAAAGCTGCGCAACGCCCCTGAACTCAAACGTTAAAGGTTGTTGGATTTTTTCCGATAAGCTCGCGTAACCCTTTGCAGAGCCTCCCTAATTATTTTCACGCAGGAGAAACGTCATGCCCGAAGAGAAAGCCGTAGCACCCAAGCGCGCCGCGAAGAAAGCGGTTGCCGTTACAGATACAAGCAAGCCCGGGAAGGCCGCCGCGCCGGCCCCCGCCAAGGCCGCCAAAGCCGTGGCCCCCAAGGCGGTCGCCAAGCCCGCCGCCGCCAGGAAAAAAGCGCCCGCCGCCAGCAAACTCATCGACAAACCCTCGGCTCCCTCGGCGGAGGAACGCCAACGCTGGATCGCCACTGCGGCCTATCACCGCGCGGAGAAGCGCGGATTCGCGGCGGGATACGAGGTACAGGACTGGTTCGAGGCGGAACAGGAAATCAACGCCCTGGTCGGCAAAGCCTGACACGGTGATTCGGCTCCGGCGCGATGCCCGCGCCAGGCAATCAAGGAACGAGCAAAACACACTGCGGGCAGGGGGCGAATTCCCGCTCCCTACCAGACGAAAAACTGTTGATACCAGGCCCACAGGGGCAGGGCGGCGGCCAGCGCCACCCCGATGGCGGCCAGCCGGCGTCCCAGGTGCCAGGCCAGCGAGACCGACCAGAGACCGGCCAGGGTCAACAGGCTGAGGCGGGCGGCATTGGCCCAGTGCGGGACGATGCCCTCGCCCGCGAGTTGACTGGTGGTGAGCAGGGACAAGCCTACGAACACGCTGGCGCCGGCCAGGGGGATCAGTGTCATGGCCAGCCGTGTCCAGGGCAGGCGCGCCGCCTTGCTTGCCAGCGCCAGGCAGAGCCGGATGCAGCCGCCCACCAGCAAGGCTTCGGCGCCGATATAGGCCAGCAGGAGGCCGCCATCCAGCCAGGTGAAGGCATCGTTCACCTCGGGGTAGTAGGTGAACAGCCACCAGTGTCCGGGCGGTTCCAGCGCCCACCAGACTTCCCGGTTCACCAGCCATTCGGCGGCGGCCTGTTTCAAGGCTACGAACCAGGGCGAGGACGACCACTGGAAGGCGCCCAGGGCGACCCCAAGCATGCCGAAGATAAGGAGATGGGCGAGCCAGTTTTCAGCCGCGCCGGCCGCATTAACCGGGCGCAGCACCTCGGCTTGCGGCGAACGCCAGGCCAGTTCCACCGCGCCACGCTGCCCGGCGCATTGGCCGCAGGCGTGGCAGGGGGAGGCGCTTTCCATGCGGCGGATGTCGATCAGGGGCGCGCAGCGCACCCGGCCGGCCGGCGCCGGCGCGGCGTCCCAGGCGGCGCGGTCGACCCGGAAATGCACCGGCGCGATGCGGGCGAGCAGGCCGAACACGCCGGAAACCGGGCACAAATGCCGGCACCACACCCGGCTGTCGCGCCCGTAGACCAGACCGACGGCGATCGCCGCGATGGTGGAGCCGCCCAGGATCAGCAGGGCGGGCTTGGGGTATTCGTAGACGCTGGTCATCTGGCCGAACACGGTGGTCAGCACGAAGGCCACGAACGGCCAGCCGGCCCATTTCATCCAGCGCGGCACCGGCCGCCCGAGGCCGAACCGGGACGACCATTCCGCCAGCGCGCCCTCCGGGCAGAACACCCCGCACCAGACCCGCCCCATGAGCACCACCGAGAGAATGACGAAGGGCCACCACACGCCCCAGAACAGGAACTGCGCGAAGCGGGTGAGGTTGTCGAGCATGCCGGCCTGATCCGGCGGCAACGGCAGGAAGGCGGGCACGGCCACCAGCGCCAGATAGAACAGCACCACGGCCCACTGGAGGCCGAGGATGGCGCCGCGATGGCGGCGCATGGCCAGGCCGAGGTGGGCCAGTCTGGTTCCTTCCCTTTTGGCGTTCTCGGCGCGAACGACGGGAATGGGAAACACCACCTGCTTCATGGCCGTCCCGCCCGTTTCGCGGCCGGCCGCGCGCGCAGCACCAGCAGCCAGGCCAGCCCCCACCACAGCGCCAGCGCCAGGTAGCTCGACCCGGCCGGGTGCGCGCGCCAGCCGGTGAAGGCGGCGACGAAGCCACCGGCGCGGCCGCTGTCGTCAAGCAGGAAGCCGGCGTTCCACAACGGATCCATCAAGGCCGGCAGGGCTTCCAGGCCGATCAGTTTGTCCATCGCATCCACCAGCAAGGCGCCGCCCAACAGGAGCAGCAGGATTTCCGTGATGCGGAAAAACACGCGCCAGGAGAACCACCGCCCGCCCTGGGCGAGCAGGCCGTAGCAGGCCAGGGCGAGGGCGAAGCCCAGGGCGCCGCCGATCAGGGTTTGCGTGGGCGCCTCGGTGGTGCCGGCGCCATAGAGAAAAATCACCGCCTCGGCGCCTTCTCGGCCCACGGCCAGGGTCGCCAGGGCGGCCATGCCCAACCAGTTGGCGCGCGCCGAGACGGTTTCCAGCTCCGCTTCCAGGCCGCGTTTCAGGCCGGCGCCGTGGCGCCGCATCCACACCACCATCTGAAAGATCAGCGCACTGGCCAGCAAGGGCATGAGGGCCTGGAACCACTCCAGCGTGGTGTCCGAAGCCCAGGACTGGATTCCCAGCAACGTGAGGGCCAGCAGTACGGCCAGGCCGATGCCGGCCGTCACGCCGCCCCACAGCCAGTGGAAGGCGCGGCGGCGCGACGCGGCCTCCAGACTCTGTTGCGCGGACAGCCAGCCGTGCAGGATGCCGATGACCAGCATGGCCTCGATGGTCTCGCGCCAGACGATGAAGGTGGCATTACCCATGCTCGCCTCCCAGCCGGCCGTGCCGACCCGCTTCCAGCGCGTCGCTCATGCGCTCGCACAGGCCGCGTGTCTCGCCGTCCACATCGGGTTGTTCCGACAACTGTTCCAGCAATTGCGCGGCGTGGCGCGCCGCCTGGCCGCAGCCGGTGAGGCTGTGGCGGATCAGGTGGTCGAGCGCGCCGGCATACAGGCTCGCGGTGGGTTGGGTCATGGCGGTCTCCTTGATTTCAGGCGTGTGGGCGGCTTATCTGGCGACGATGCGGCCCTGGGCCGTGGCGGCGTGGAATTCGTCGAAGAAATCGTATTCGCCGGGCTTCAGCGGGGCGATCACGACGAAGGAGGAAGCGCCGGGGCCGAGCACCTTTTCCTTGCGCAACCGCCGGCTCTCGAACTCGATGGCGTCGTGGCCCTCGTTGCGGATGACGATCTTGAAACGCACTCCGGCCGGCACTTCCAGGAGGTTGGGTTGCAGCCGTCCGTCCCGCGCCACCACGGTGTGGGTGGGGAGATCGGCGGCCGCTGCCGCAGTCGAGGCGATTGCGAACAGCAGCGCGATGCCGATGTCGCTCAGGCGTGTGATTTTCATGTCTGCCTCAGAAGGTGAGCTGGGCGCGCAGGCCCAGGATGTGGGCGGCGCCGGCCGCGCCGTTGGCGCCGGAACGGCGGATGAGCTGATAGTCCGGGCTGAGGTCGAACTGTTTGTTCAGGCGCCAGCGGTAATACAACTCGGCCAGTTGCTCGGCGCCGGAAGCGCTCCAGCCGAAGTCGGGGCCGCCCGCGCCGTCCGCGTCCAGGGTGGCGGAATTTGCCTTGAATTCGTCCGAGGCGCGCAGCCAGCCCAGGGCCAGGCCGAGGCTGTCGGCGCCGCGTCCCCAGGCGTTGCCGGTCACTTCCGCGCCCAGGGTGAGGGCACGATTGAACTGGACACGGCCCTTGCCGGACTGGCCATAACGCCCCCACAGCGCGAGGTTTTCGCTCACCCGCTGGTCCGCAGAAATCCCCCAACCGGCCCGGGATTCCGTGCGGGTATCAGAACTGTTGTTGAAGGGCGTGGCGTGGCCGTTGCGCCAGACATAGGCGCGGTAATTTCCGCTCAGGCCATCGAAAAACCGCTGCCGCGTCTCCGCCTGCGCGATGACGAACGGCTGTTTCAGGCTGCTATTGAACGCCGCGCCGCCGCCGGAACCGAACACACCCAGCGACACGCCCCAGCCGGTGGGTTTGAACTGGTCGTTCTGGTAGGCCAGGCGCAGGCCGGGCGCGAAGCCATAGGCATCCGCCCCGACGCCGCCGCCCGCGTCCAGCAGGGGGTTGTGGACGAAGGCCAGGTTCATGAAGCGGGTGGTTTCGTCGTCCGCCGCCGTGTTCTGGTCGAAGAACAGGAAGGGGTCGAGCTTGCCGAAGGTCACCTCCAGGTGTTGCCGACTCTTCTTCAAGGGCTTTTCATCCAGAGGCACCTGCAACTGGTACCAGGCCTGGGCGAGGATCGGCGAGGAATCGTCCGGCTGGCCGGCGCCGCCCAACTGGAAGGCGGTTGCGTTGGGCGCGGAGAACCCGGGATTGAGTCCGGCCAGACCGTTGCCCTGGCCCGCGCGGAAATGAAAGAAGAGAGCGCCCTCGGTCGTGCCGATTTTGCCGCCAGGCAGGCTCACCTGGGCATCGCCGCGCCAGGACAGTTGCGACTCCGGTTTGCCGTTGACCGCCGCGCCGCCATTGGCGTGTTGCGCCAGTGTGGTCAACGACACCCCCGCCGTGATGCCTTCCAGCGCTTCCACCATGCGAGCCTGCTTTCTCATGCCCAGCGCCTGGAACTCCACCGCCTTGAGGCGGGTGGCGATCTCCGGCTCGCTCTGCGACAGGCGGTCGCTGGCCATCGCTCCCTCCATTCTGGTGCTCGCGCTTTCCAACTGTTGCACACGCGCTTCCAGCGCCGCGCTCTTGCCCGCGCCCGCCAGTTGGCGTTCCAGTTCGGCATTGCGGGATTCCAGACGGGCCAGCCGGTCTTGCAGAGGTTTCAGGGCTTCGAGCATTTCGGGAGAGATATCGGCGGCGCCGACCGGGCCGCTGGCCGCCAGCGCCACGGCCAATGCCAGGGCGTTTCGCGTCGCCATGTCAGTACCCACCCTTCTTGCCGATGCCGGCGAAAACGAAGTCGTACTCCACCGTGAAGGCCTTGAACCAGGGGCGCACGCCGGTGAGGCGGTCGGTGTGGCGGTGGAAATGGTGGCCCATGTGGTTGTCCGGATCGTTGGGCGGCAGGATGGTGAACTTCAGCGTGTAGCGGCCCGGCCCCATCAATTTGACGTTGTCGCCATAGTGCGGGCCGTCGCTGGCCACCATAGGCAGGAAATCGCCCTTGGCGCACTCACCGCCCTGCTTGCACACCTCATACTTCACCAGGAGATAGGGAATCCACGCACCCTCGGAAAACCCGTTCGGGTTGTTGGCCAGGGCGCTGATGTCGGCCTCCAGATGCACATCGGACTTGTTGGCGGGCAGCATGGCGTGGCCCATCACCGACTCCATCTCCACCGGTTGCAGATAGACCGCGCCGATCTCCATGCCGTTGCGGTTCTGCGGCGAGCCGATGGGGTACTCCACCGCCAGCGCGGCACTGGACAGGAACAGTGTGAAAAGAACGGCGTAAGGCTTCGGATACATGGACTTCTCCAATCATTGAGTAATCAGTCATTTCTGGCTGGCTACAAGGGCTGCGGAGTCGTTGGCGTTTGAGCGCTTACGAATCCGGCGTCCCCCTTGCGGGGGCGGAGAAGCCTGTTGGCTGGCTGTGATCATCGCCGGAGCGACGACAGGTTCATTTCGTCAGTATCAACTTGCCGTTTCGGGTCAGGCGCAATTGATAGCGTTCGCCGGCATGCTCGATGTGCAGAACCGGCTGCCCCCGCATCAACGTGGTCGCGCTCACCACTTCCGGTGCGAATTTCACGGGTGGGGTTTGCGCGGGTGTTTGTGCGGGGGAGTTCATGAGGCGCATCTTATATGCGAACCATTCTCAAATGCAAGCGGTTCTCATTTAACAAACGTACTTCTTGGCTCTCTCGATGATGAAACAACGCCGTAGGAGGGCACGGTGTTTCAGGTTGAGCATTGCATTCACCGAAAGCGCGGACTCGGGCACACTGGCGGCCTTTCGCACTGAACCGCCACTTCGATGAAATTCACTCCCGAATCCTTCCGTGCCTGGGAACAGAAAAAGATCACCCTGCTGGGCATGTCCGGCGTTGGCAAGACCTATATCTCCGCCCTGCTGCGCCGCCACGACTGGTTCCATTACTCCGGCGACTACCGCATCGGCACGCGCTATCTGGATGAGCCCATCCTCGACCTCATCAAGCAGCAGGCCATGCGGGTGCCATTCCTGCGCGAACTGTTGCGCAACGACTGGATCGACATCCGCAACAACATCAAGATCCAGGATCTGGGGCCGGTGCTGTCCTTCGTCGGCAAACTCGGCAACCCGGACTTCGCCGGTCTTTCCCTGCCCGAGTTCAGCCAGCGCCAGGCGCGCTACCGGGAGGGCGAAATCGCCGCCATGAAGGACGTGCCGGAGTTCATCCGCAAGGCGCGGGAAATCTACGGCTACGACCATTTCGTGAACGACGTGGGCGGCAGCCTGTGCGAGCTGGAGGACGATTCCGTGATCGACCTGCTGGCCAGCCACACCCTGATTCTCTACATCAAGGTCACCAGCAAGGACGAGGAGGACACCCTGATCCGCCGCGCCCAGTCCGACCCCAAGCCGCTTTATTACCGCCCCGCCTTCCTGGCGGAAAATCTGCCCGTCTACATGGCGGAAAAAGGCCTGGAATTCGTCGCCCAGGTGGAGCCCAACGACTTCACCCGCTGGGTTTTCCCGCGCCTGTTCCACTCCCGCGTGCCGCGCTACGAAGCCATCGCCGGCCCGCACGGCTATACGGTCACCTCGCGGGAAGTCGCGCTGGTGAAGAATCCGGAGGATTTTCTGGCGCTGGTGGAGACGGCCATCGCGCGCGCGCCCGCGCTGGCGGCGTAATCGGCCTGCGAGCGGGCCGATTACCTGGCCACCTACCCGGCCACCGCCTCCACCTTCTCCACCCGTGTGATCCGCTCCAGCACATGGCCCTTGCGGGCGCGGCGCAGGCGGTATTTCTCCAGGTTGTCGCCACTCAGCACCACGCCGGCGGGGCGGCCGAGGCGGGTCTTGCCTTCGACTTGCAGGCGCTGGCCATCGAAGGTGGCGAGCGCGAGCAGGCGCTCCTTGTCTTCCAGCTTCATCAACTGCACGCCCTTGCCGCCGGAGAGGATTTTCATTTCCTCCAGGGGGAAGACGAGCAGTTTGCCGTTGTCGGCGGCCACCGCGACCCAGGTGCCGTTGAGCCGGGCCGGCGGCAGAGGTTGCCAGCCGGGTTCCAGGGTGAGGAAGGCCTTGCCCGCGCGTTGCCGCGAGAGCAGATCGGAGAGCTGGCAGAGGAATCCGTAACCGCCGTCGCTGGCGATCAGCCAGCGGGAGTCCGGGGCGGCGGAGAGGGCGTAGAGCAGGCGCTCGCCACGGGCGAGTTCGGCCAGCGTGGCGAGCGGCACGCCGTCGCCGCGTCCGGTGGGCAGGTCGGGGATGCGGATGGCGTAGCTGCGTCCGGCGCTGTCGAGCAGGAGCAGCGGCCAGGTGGTGCGGGTTTCCAGGATGCTCAAACCGCTGTCGCCGGCCTTGTATTGAATCGCGGCGGGGTCGAGGCCGTGGCCGACCCGGGCGCGCAGCCAGCCGTTCTTCGAGACGATGACGGTGACCGGCTCATCGACGATGCTGTCCTCGCTGTTTGAGGCGGTGACCGCTTGCGCGGCCTCGATCAGGGTGCGCCGCTCGTCGCCATATTTTTTCGCGTCGGCGCGGATTTCGCCGATGACCAGACGCTTCAGTTCGCCCTCGTCGCCCAGCAACCTGAGCAGGCCGTCCTTCTCCACGCGCAGTTCGCCCAGTTCCTTTTCGATCTTGATGCCTTCCAGGCGGGCCAACTGGCGCAGGCGGATTTCCAGGATGTCTTCGGCCTGAATTTCGCTGAGGTCGAAGGCGGCCATGAGGTCGGCCTTGGGGTCGTCGGCCTCGCGAATCACCCGGATGACTTCGTCGATGTTGAGCAACACCGCCTGGCGGCCTTCCAGGATGTGGATGCGCCGATTCACCACATCGAGCCGATGCGCGCTCCTGCGCCGCACGGTATCGACGCGGAAGGCGGCCCATTCGGAGAGCAGGGCGGCCAGGCCCTTCTGGCCGGGGCGGCCGGAACGAGAGACCACGGTGAGGTTCATCGGCGCGGTGGTTTCCAGGCTGGTCTGCGCCAGCAGGAGGCGCATGAAGCTGTCCGGATCCTGATTGCGCGACTGTGGTTCCAGGACGATGCGCACCGGCGCCTTTTCGTCGGATTCGTCGCGCGCGGCTTCCAGGGCGGCGAGCAGCGCGGCCTTGAGGGTCTTCTGTTCCTGGGAAAGCTCTTTCTTGCCGGTCTTGATTTGCGGGTTGGTGAGGGCGTCGATCTGGGTCAGCACCTGAGCGGTGGACACACCCGGCGGCAGTTCCGTGACCACCACCCGCCATTGCCCGCGCGCCAGCGGCTCGACCTGCCAGCGCGCGCGCACGCGCAGGCTGCCGCGCCCGCTTTCGTAGGCGGCGCGGATGTCGGCGGGGTTGGAGATGATCTGGCCGCCGCCGGGAAAATCGGGGCCGGGCACGAATTCGATCAGCTCCGCCGTGGTCGCCTCGGGATGCTTGAGCACATGGACGGCGGCCTCGGCCAGTTCGCGCAGGTTGTGCGGCGGGATTTCCGTGGCCATGCCGACCGCGATGCCGGAGGCGCCATTGGCCAGCAGCAGGGGCAGGCGCGCCGGCAGCAGGACGGGTTCCTGGAAGGCGCCGTCGTAGTTGGGTTTGAAATCGACCGTGCCGGCGTCGATTTCCGCCAGCAGCAGTTCGGCGATGGGGGTGAGGCGGCTTTCCGTGTAACGCATCGCCGCCGCGCCGTCGCCGTCGCGCGAGCCGAAGTTGCCCTGGCCGTCGATCAGCGGGTAGCGCAGGGTGAAGCCTTGCGCCATGCGCACCATCGCGTCGTACACCGACTGGTCGCCGTGCGGATGCAGCTTGCCGATGACGTCGCCGACCACGCGCGCGGACTTGACGTGCTTGGTGGTGGCGGAGAGGCCCATCTCGCGCATGGAGTAGAGGATGCGCCGCTGTACCGGCTTCATGCCGTCCTCGACATGCGGCAGGGCGCGGCCCAGCACCACGCTCATGGCATAGGAGAGGTAGCAACGCTCGGCGAACTCGCCCAGGGGCAGGTAGTCCTTGGGCGGCGCCTCGTCGCCCGAGGAGGGCGGCGGGGGCGGTGGTTCGCCCGCCGGGGAGGGGGGCTGGAACAGGTCGAGGGTCAGGGGGTCGTCGTGCTGGGTCATGGTGTAGCGCCGACGTCTCGCCGGCGTCCTTGAACAAACGCCGGCGAGACGCCGGCGCTACGGGAGCAGCCTAAGAACCACCGGTCTTGGTGGCCTGGTGCGCTTTCGACTTGGCGCGGCAATCCGCGCATTTCCAGCGTTTCGCGCCGTTCGCGCAGCGCACCAGGGCGCCGCCCAGGAGCGGTTTGGTGCGCCCGCAACTGGAGCAGAAACGCCGCTCCTCCAGATCGCTCGCCGTTGTTGCCGTTTCCGGTGTTTCCTGTGTCATATGTCCGCCTCTACCGTGTTGCCTTTTGCTTCCATCCATTCCCGGCGCGAGCCGGCCTCTCCCTTGCCCATGAGCATGTCGAACATGGCGGTCGCCGCCGCGATCTCCTCGCGCGACACCCGCACCGGCAGCACCCTGCGGGTGGCCGGGCTCATCGCGGTTTCCCGCAACTGTTCCGGATTCATCTCGCCCAGGCCCTTGAAGCGACCGACCTCGATGGACTCCGGTTTCACCCCTTCACGCACCAGGCGGTCGCGGATCGCCGTCAACTCGTCGTCGTCGAGCGCGTAGAAACGCCGCATCGGTTTTTTGCCGCGCGCCGGCACATCCACCCGATACAAGGGCGGTTGCGCGACGCAGATGCGGCCCTGTTCCACCAGACGCGGGAAGTGGCGGAAGAACAGGGTCAGCAGCAACGTATTGATATGGGAACCATCGACGTCGGCGTCGGCCATCAGGATCACCTTGCCGTATCTGAGGCCGGAAAGATCGGGATGGTCGCCGATGCCATGCCGCTCCACCCCCAGCGCCACGGCAATGTCGTGCACCTCGTTGTTGGCGTAGAGGCGTTCCGGTTCCACTTCCCAGGTGTTCAGCACCTTGCCGCGCAGGGGCAGGATGGCCTGGGTCTCGCGGTCGCGCGCCTGCTTGGCGGAACCACCGGCGGAGTCGCCTTCGACCAGAAACAATTCATTGCTCTCGGAGTCCGCGCCGCTGGCATCGGACAACTTGCCCGGCAGCACCACCACCGAGGACTGCTTCCGCTTTTCCACCTTCTGCGCCGATTTCAGCCGGCTGGCCGCCGCCCGCGCCGCCAGTTCGGCCAGCGTCTTGCCGTGTTCGACATGGCCGTTAAGCCAGACCTCGAAGGGGTCGCGCACCATCGCGGAGACCAGTTTCACCGCCTCGCGCGAATTGAGCTTTTCCTTCACCTGGCCCTGGAACTGCGGATCGAGGATGCGCGCCGAAAGCACGAAGCTCATGCGCCCGCAGACATCCTCCTGGCGCAACTGGACGCCGCGCGGCAGCAGGCCGTGGTGTTCGGCGAAGGATTTCACGGCGTCGAACACGCCGGCTTTCAGGCCGGCTTCGTGGGTGCCGCCCTGCGCGGTGTGGATCAGGTTGACGAAGCTCTCCGCCGCGCCGGCCCCTTCCGCCCAGGTGAACACCCAGGCCGCGCCCTCGCCCTTGGCGTAGCCGCTGCCCTCCCCATCGGCGTAGCGCTCGCCGGAGAAGGCGGGAATCAGGGGTTCCGCATCATTCAGCAATTCCGCCAGGTATTGCGGCAGGCCGTTGGGGTAGGACCAGGCCTTTTCCTGTTCGCCGCCCTGGTTCTCGATCACCAGTTTCACGGTGACGCCGGGGAGCAGCACCGCCTTGGCGCGCAGCAGGCGTTCCAGTTCCGGCAAGGAAATGCGCGGGCTGTCGAAGAAAGCCGGATCGGGCCAGGCGCGCACCAGGGTGCCACTGTCCTTCTTTGCGCACTTGCCGGTGACTTCGAGCGGTTTTTCCAGGCGGCCGCCATTGACGAATTCGATCTGATGCACCTCGCCGTCGCGCTTCACTGTGACGCTCAAGCGGGTGGACAAGGCGTTGGTCACCGAGACGCCGACGCCATGCAGACCGCCGGAGAAGGCATAGGCGCCCTCGCCCGAGGTCTTGTCGAACTTGCCGCCGGCGTGCAGGCGGGTGAACACCACCACCACGGTCGGCTCCTTCTCGGTGGGGTGCGGCCCCACCGGAATGCCGCGACCGTCGTCCGCCACCGAGACCGAGCCGTCCAGATGCACGCGCACCAGGATGTTTTTCGCGTAGCCGGGCAGCGCCTCGTCGGCGGCGTTGTCGATCACTTCCTGGATGACATGGGTGGGCGAATCGGTGCGCGTGTACATGCCCGGACGGGCGCGCACCGGCTCCAGGCCCTTGAGTACCTTGATCGAGGATTCGTCGTAAAGCGTCATGCGGAAATCGGGGTGGAATACCAGAGGGGCTGTAATACAAGAGCGCGAGTAAACGGGCAAGTGGCTGGAGAAGCAAGTTTCACTTCGCGCGGAGGGGCCGATTGCGGCTTATCATCTTGCGCCCCACGTGTGGGAGTCGCTCCGGAGAACCTTCATGCCCATCGTCGCCCATAACGATCTGCCCGCCCTGCAACGCCTGCGCGAGGCGGGAACGACCATCGTGCTGCCCCAGGAGCGGGCGGCGCACCAGGACATCCGCGAGCTGCATATCGGCCTCCTGAACATGATGCCGGACGCCGCGCTGGAGGCGACCGAACGGCAGTTCTTCCGGCTGATCGGCGAGAGCAATCCGATCGCGCAGTTCTATGTGCATCCGTTCACCCTCGACGCCATCCCGCGCGGCGACAAGGCGGCGGCGCATATCGCGCGCTATTACGAGCCGTTCGGGAAAATCCGCGCGGAAGGGTTGGATGCTCTAATCATCACCGGCGCCAACGTCAGCGGCGAAGACCTCTCCAAAGAGCCGTTCTGGGGGCCGCTGGGCGAGGTGATCGACTGGGCCTGGGACAACGTCACCACCACCCTGCTGTCCTGTCTGGCCACGCATGCGGTGCTGCACTTCCGCTACAACCAGCCGCGCGCGCGGCAGTCGCACAAGCGCTGGGGCGTGTTCTCGCACCGGGTGATGGACAAGCAGCATCCGCTGGTGGGCGACGTGAATACCCGTTTCGACGTGCCGCATTCGCGCTGGAACGACGTCTCGCGCGCCCAGTTCGAGGCCGCCGGCCTGCGTGTGCTGGTGGAAAGCGAGGAGGTGGGCGTGCACCTGGCGACCAGCCACGACGGCCTGCGCATGGTGTTCTTCCAGGGCCATCCGGAATACGACACGATTTCCCTGTTGAAGGAATACAAGCGCGACGCGCTGCTGGCGGCGCGGGGCAGGTTGCCGGACTTCCCGCCGTTTCCGGACAACTACCTGCGCCCGCACGAACAGGCCATTCTGCTGGAATGGCGCGAGCACCTGGTGGAGGCGGTGGCGGCCGACCAGCCGCCGCCGGATTTCCCGGAAGCCCTGGTGGCGGCCAATCTCGACAACACCTGGCACGATACCGCCGAGGCGGTGATCGGCAACTGGATGGGCTGCATGTATCAGGTGACCCACCGCGACCGGAGAAAACCGTTCATGGATGGGGTGAACCAGGATGATCCGTTCGGGATCTATGCATCGCTCGGGGTTAAGGCTCGTCAATGAGTAACTTGAACATTCTGGCCGCGCCATCTGGCGCGCTGCCGCGTTGCCGGTTGCTTGCAGGGAATGGCCATGCGGCGCAACCGGCGCCTTGTATCGCATCCAGCGAACACACCCATGATCGTCCACGTTATTCATTAACGAGCCCTTACCCGTTTATGACCGATCACGCTGTCGCGCCTCGCCCCGGCGAACGAATCGAGAGGAGACACCCATGCAACATCTGACCCCCAGGGAAACCCATGATTTTCTGGATAAGCATCCGGACGCGGTGTTCATCGACTGCCGTTCCGAGTTTGAATTCCTCTTCGTCGGCCATCCGGTGGGCGCCATCCTCATCCCCTGGTACGAGGGCATCAACTGGGATCTGAACCCGCACTTCCTCGGCCAGGTGCGCATGGCGGCCTCGCACCATCGTCCTGTACTGCTGATCTGCCGCTCCGGCAATCGTTCCAAAGAGGCTGGCGAGTACCTGGAGAAGAACGGGTTTTCCGATGTCTACAACGTGCTCTACGGCTTCGAGGGCGAGCTGGACGACAATCACCGGCGTTCCACCCAGAACGGCTGGCGCTTCGACGGGTTGCCCTGGGAACAGTGCTGAACGAGACTCGCCCGGCGACTCCCGGCCCTTTGGAGGATTGGGCGGAAATCGCATCCCTGTAGCGCCGGCTTGCAGCCGGCTGTTTTCAAAAAACGCCGGCTAGGAAGCCGGCGCCACAGACCCCATGAACCGCGCCGAACCCATCGAAAATCTGCTCCTGAATCTCGCCGACAACCTGGGCAATCGGCCCATGTTGCTGGAACTGGGCGTGCTGGCCGCGCTGACGGCGCTGTCCTGGCTGCTGATGAACCTGTTGCGCAAACGCGCCGACGGCGCCCGCGCGGAGAACCGGCTGATCCATCTCTCCCCTCCGGAATGGAGTCGGCTGGCCCTGCCCGCCGGGTTGTTGCCCATGTTGCTGGTCGGCCGCGCGGTGCTGGAGCATTGGCAGGCCGTGCACCTGCTCAACCTGGCCTTGCCGCTGATCGGATCGTTTTTCGCCATCCAGGCCGTGCTGCATCTGCTGCGCCGGGTGTTCAAGCCGGGGCGCACGCTGCTGTCCCTGCAGCGCGGGGTGTCCTGGCTGGTCATGGGCGGCGCGGTGCTGCATATCACCGGTTATCTCGATGCCGTGATCGCCGCGCTGGATGGCATCGGCTTCCATGTCGGCGATCAACATCTCTCGCTCTATACCGGCTTGGTCGGCCTGCTTTCTCTGGGCGCCCTCATCACGCTGGCGTTGTGGATCGCCAAGGTGGTCGAAAGCCGCCTGGCCACGGCCATGCCGGGCAATATCAATCTGCGCATGGCCCTCGCCAAGATGACGCGGGGATTGCTGATTCTGCTGGCGATTCTGATCGCCCTGCCGCTGGTGGGCATCGACATCACCGTGCTGTCGGTGTTCGGCGGCGCCCTCGGCGTGGGCCTGGGGCTGGGCCTGCAGAAAATCGCCGCCAACTACGTCTCCGGCTTCTCTCTGCTGCTGGATCAGTCGATCCGCATCGGCGACATCGTGGCGGTGGGCCAGTATCACGGCGAAATCACCCGGATCGCCACGCGCTACACGGTCATACGCAGCCTGGACGGCAGCGAAAACATCATTCCCAACGACACCCTCATCACCTCGGCGGTGGTCAATCACACCCTGGCCAATCGCGACAATCAACTCGTGTTGCCGGTACAGGTCGCCTACGGCACGAACCTCGACGCGGCGAAACGCGTCATGCTGGAAGCCTTGGCCAAGGCGGGAAACAGCCTGCGAGAGCCACCACCGCAGGTGCAATTGAGCGGCTTCGGCGATAACGGCATCCACCTTGATCTGGTGTTCTGGATCGACCGCCCCGAGTCCAGCCAGCGCCGGCTGCGCTCGGACATCAACTGGGCGATCTGGGAAGGCTTCCAGCGCGAGGAGATCGAAATCCCCTTTCCGCAACGGGTCGTGCATCTGGCCGGCGCGGCCGGCCATCTTCCCTCCCGGCCCGGCGAGGCCCGCTAGCGCGAATGGCTCAACGGGCTGATCGACCTGCCCCTGGCGGGGCCAGGCCGTCACCCGGTGGGCGCATTCACCAATTCTTCATCTTCCCGTCACCACCGGGTAATGGCGTTTCCCTACCTTTGCCGCATCACCGCAAAGACAAGGAAATCGCATGCTCCAGCAACGTATCGGGCAGGAATGTCGGGCCAGGAAACCGTTTCACGTCGGCATGGCGCGGCATCAGGACGAGGTGCGCGAGGCGCAGCGCCTGCGCTGGAAAGTCTTCGCCGAGGAAATGGGCGCGCGCCTCGCCACGCCGCAGCCCGGCCTCGACATCGATTTCTACGACGCCTATTGCGAGCATCTCCTGGTGCGCGACCCGGATAGCGGCGAAGTGGTGGGAACCTACCGCATCCTCAGTCCGGGTAACGCCAGGCGCGTGGGCAGTTATTACTCGGAAAGCGAGTTCGACCTCACCCGCCTGCAACACCTGCGCGGGCGCATGGTGGAACTGGGCCGTTCCTGCGTGCATGCCGATTATCGCGGCGGCGGCGTCATCACCCTGCTCTGGGCCGGCCTGGCCGAGTACATGCTGAAAAGCGGGCACGAATATCTGATCGGCTGCGCCAGCATCGGCATGGCCGACGGCGGCCACAACGCCGCCGGCATCTGGCACGCGGTCAAGGAAACGCATCTGGCGCCGATCGAATGGCGCGTGTTCCCGCGCTGCCCGTTGCCGCTGGATTCGCTGCAAGGCACGGCCGCTCCGGCCCTGCCGCCCCTGGTCAAGGGCTATCTGCGTCTCGGCGCCCACGTCTGCGGCCAACCGGCCTGGGATCCGGATTTCAACACCGCCGACCTGCCCATTCTGCTGCCTTTGAAAAACCTCAATCCGGCTTACTCGCGCCACTTCCTGAAGCAGGCGTGAACCGGGCGGCGGCGTGGCCGGCCGGCGGCCGGCGCTACAATGCCCGCATGTTGTCGCCCACCCTGAAATTCCTGCGCCTGGCCGGCCACATCCTGGCCGGCGTGTGCATCGTGCTGCTGCGTTTTCCGTCCCTGGATCGACCGGCGCGGGCGCGCCGGGTGACGCGCTGGGCGGAGCAATTGCTGGCGATACTCGCGGTGCGGGTGCGGATACGCGGCGCGCTGCCGATCCCGAACGGCGCCCTGGTCGCCGCCAACCATGTCTCCTGGCTGGACATCCACCTGCTGCACAGCCTGTTGCCGGCGCGCTTCATATCCAAGGCCGAAGTGCGCAACTGGCCGTTGTTCGGAATGTTCGCGGAAGCTTCCGGCACGGTGTTCCTGGTGCGCGAAAAAAAGGCCGACGCGATGCGGGTGAATCAGCTCATGGCCGAACATCTGCGCGAGGGCGATTGCCTGGCGCTATTTCCCGAGGGCACCACTTCGGATGGCCGGGCTCTGCTGCCATTCTTCCCCTCGCTGTTCCAACCGGCGGTGGACGCCCGGGCGGCGGTCTGGCCGGCCCTTATCCGCTACCTGAACGCCGATGGCACACCCTGCATCGAGGCGGCCTATTACGGCCGGTTGAGTCTGGGCGACTCCCTGCGAAAAATCCTGAAATTGAAGGAAGTGCATGCCGAAGTCGCCTTCCTGCCGCCCATCGCCAGCCAGGGGCTCACCCGGCGTGAACTGGCGCGCGCCGCCGAGGAGGCGGTGCGCAACGCTATGCCTTCGGCGCATGCCGCGCCCGGCAGCGCACCTGGAAACACTGCTCGTCTTCCAGCCTGAACGCGGTCAGGGCGCCGCCCCAGAGGCAGCCGGTATCCAGCGCCACCACATCTTCCCGCACCAGCAGACCCAGCGTGGACCAGTGCCCGAACAGGACGCGGACATCGCCGCTCCTGCGATTGGGGAAGTCGAACCAGGGAACCAGGTCTTCCGGCGCGGTGCCCAGGCCCAGCTTGTGCTGGTATTCCAGGCCGCCGTCGACATGCAGATAGCGGGTGCGGGTCAGCGCGTTGGCGATGAAGCGCAGGCGATCCTGGCCGGCGAGCAACGGGTTCCAGCGGCGCGGTTCGTTGCCGTACATGTCTTTCAGGAAGGCGCGCCAGTGTGGCCCGCGCAGCGCCCGCTCCAGTTCGCCGGCATGCAATCGGGCGGCGTCCGCGTCCCACTCCGGCGGCAGGCCAGCATGAACCATGAGCCAGGGGCCTTGCCGGTGCAGCATGGGGCGGTGGCGCAGCCAGTCCAGCAAGGCCACGCGGTCGGGCGCTTGCAGGATCATGTCCAGGGTGTCCTTGCGGTGCGCCGGCACGGCGCCTTCCGCCACCGCGAGCAAATGCAGGTCGTGGTTGCCCAGCACCGCCACCACGCAATCGTCGTGCGCCATGCACCAGCGCAGCACGGCCAATGAATTTTCGCCGCGATTGACCAGATCGCCGGTGATCCACAGGCGGTCGCGGGCGCGGTCGAACTTGAGCGCGGCGAGCAGGGTTTCCAGCGCCTCGTGGCAGCCCTGGATGTCGCCGACGACGTAGGTGCTCATCAGGTTTCCGGCCCTTGCAGCGCCATCAGCGGCTTCATCGTGGTGAGCAGGCTGGCGAACAGTTTGGGGTGCAACTTCTCCTGCTCCGCCAGCAGATTCTTCATCTGGTATCGCTGCATCGGCATGGAGAAACAGGCGGGGCAGTTCTCGAAAATGACCGGCAGCCCCGCGCGCGTGGCGAAATCCCGGATCTGCCGTTCACGCGCGTAGACCAGGGGGCGGATCACCCGCACGTCGCCGGCGTCGTTCAGGTAGTGCGCCTGCATGGTGCGCAGCTTGCCGCCGAAGAAGGCGCTCATCAGGAAACTTTCCGCGAGGTCGTCGAGATGTTGCGCCAGGGCCAGGACGCCGTAGCCATTCTCGCGCGCGACGCGATACAGGATGCCGCGGCGCATGCGCGAGCAGTAGGCGCAGAAGGAATCGCCCTTCATGTGCCGGGTGGCGGATTCGAGGATGGGCTGGCTCTCGTAGAAATACGGCACACCGAGTTGCGCCAGGATGTCCTTGAGCGGCGAGGGATCGTATTCGGGGGATTGCGGGTCGACCGTGCAGGCCGCCAGCTCAAAATTCACCGGCGCCTTCTTTTGCAGGTGCAGCAGGATGTGCAGCAAGGTCAGGCTGTCCTTGCCGCCGGATAAACCGAGCAGGACGCGGTCGCCGTCGCGGATCATGCCGTAGTCGCCGATGGCGCGGCCGGCTGCGGTGAGCAGGGGGCGCGACGGGGTGACGGGGGCTGCGGTCATAACAGCGGCTTCACCAGGGCTTCCATGCGCTCACGCGACACTTCGCCGGTGAGGCCGGCGACGGCGTCGCCCTTGCGGTCGAACACCACGGTGTAAGGCAGGCCACCGAGACGGTTGCCGGCGGCCTGGCCGAGTCGCGCGGCATCCGCGCCGCCCAGCAGGATGGGGTAATTCATGCCTTCTCCGTCGGCGTAGGCCGCGACCTTGCCATGCTCATCCAGCGCCACGCCAACGAATTGCAGGCCCTGTCCGCCGAGGCGTTCCTGGAGCGCGATGAAGCCGGGGATTTCCTTGCGGCAGGGCGGGCACCAGGGCGCCCAGAAATTCACCACCACCACCTTGCCCAGCCATTGCGACAGCGGCTGTTCCTTGCCGGCCAGGTCGGGCAGGCGGGCCTCCCAGAATTGCGCGGCGCGCAATTCGACCGGCGCGGCCGGGAACAGAAAATGCCGGGCCACCGCCCCGGCGGCGACGAGCGCCAGCGCGCCGGCGAACAACAGCGGTTTTCCGTCAATCACGGCAGGACTCAATCACAGCAAGGCTCAATCACGGCAAGGCTTTATCCAGGCTTTGCAAAAACTTCTCGGGCGGTTCGTAGCCGACCACGCGATAGGCGGATTCCCGGCCGGACTGGTCCCAGAAGATGAGACCGGGCGGGCCGAACAGCTTGAAGCGCGCCAATAGCGCCTTGTCGTCGGCGGTATTGGCGGTGACATCCGCCTGCAGCAGCAATACGTCCTTGAGACGCGCCCGCACCTTGGCGTCGGCGAAGGTGATGCGTTCCATTTCCTTGCACGACACGCACCAGTCGGCATAGAAATCCAGCATCACGGCGCGGCCGGCCGCGCCGCGAATGGCGGCATCCAGCTCGTTGAAGTTTTTTACCCGCTGGAAGGCCAGGTGCGGCGATACCTCGGCCGCCCCCGCCACGCCGCCCCTGAAGACAGCCAGTGGTTGCAGGAGATCGCGTCCGCCGCCCAGCGCGCCCAGCAACATGGCGATGCCGACCACCAGGCTGATGAGGCCGGTGCCTTTCCAGAAGCGGGCCCAACCGCTGGCGTTCACCGCCAGGTGTTCGGTCGCCTTGAGGTAGACGCCGGAGATCATCAGCAGGGTGGCCCACATCAGCATTTGCGCGATGCCCGACAGAACCGGCGAAATCAGCCAGATCGCTACCGCCAGCAAGGCGACGCCGAAGAATTTCTTCACCGACTCCATCCATCCCCCCGCGCGCGGCAGCAGGGCGCCGGCCGAGAGTCCGACCAGAAGGAGCGGAACGCCCATGCCCAGGGCCAGGAAGAACAGGGAGATCGCGCCCAGCACCACGTCGCCGGTCTGGCTGATGTAGAGCAGCGCGCCGGCCAGCGGCGCGGCGACGCAGGGGCCGACGATCAGCGCGGAGATCACGCCCATCAGGAACACGCTGGCGAAATGGCCGCCCTTGATGCGGTTGCTGGCCTCGGTGAATCGGCTCTGCAGGAAGCTGGGCAGTTGCAGTTCGTAGAAGCCGAACATGGACAGGGCCAACGCCACGAAGATGGCCGCGCCCGTGCCCAGCGCCCAGGGGTTCTGCAGGGCGTTGGAGATCAGGGTGCCGGAAAGCCCCGCCGCCACGCCGGCCAGTGCGTAGGTGAAGGCCATGCCCAGGACATAGGCCAGCGACAACATGAAGCCCTTGCGCTTGGTGATGCCGGCGCCCTGGCCGACGATGATGCCGGAGAGAATGGGGATCATCGGGAACACGCAGGGCGTGAACGAAAGCAGCAGGCCGAAACCGAAGAAGCTGGCCACCACCACCCAGTAATTGCCGCCTTCGAGCAGGGCGGTGATCCGGCCCGCGTCGGAGGTGTCCCTGGCGGGTGTGGCGGCGGCGCGTGGGGGTGTGACCGCGACCGGAACGCCACCGGAGGACGACTCGGCTTGCGCGGCCGGCGCGGGCGCGCCGGGCGTCGTTTCAGGCACGCTCGTGGCCGCCTGGGCGGGAATCGGCGCAGCCAGCTTCACGGTCAGGTTGAAGGCCTGCTCCTGGGGCGGATAACAGATGCCCTTCTCGCTGCACCCTTGACGGACGGCAGTGATCTTCAGCTTGCTCGTGCCCGCCGGCAGGCCGGCCAGCTTCACCACGGCGGTGAAGGACTGGTGATAGATCCGCATCTTGCCGAAGTTGGGGTCGATCTTTTCCTCGGCGGGCGGCAGATCCACACTCGCCACGGTCACGCCGGCGGGCTGTGTGACCGTGAATTTGAGTTTGTCGCGATACAGGTAATGCCCCTTGGCGATGCTGTAACGCGCCTCCAGGCCACCGTCCGGACGCGCTTTCATTTCCATCTTGAAGGCTTCCTCGGGCGCCAGGAATTCCGGCTCGCCGCCGCCCATCAGGTTGCCCGCCAGCGCCTTCAACCGGGCAAGCGCGGCGGAACTCTGCTGTTGCAGCGGCGCGGCCCGGGTTTGCGACGCCGCCGGTTTGATGGCCGCCACGCCTTCCTGCGGCGGATAGCAGACGCCGACATCCGCGCAGCCCTGGAATTCGGCTTTCAGGTTGAATGGCTTGGGTATGCCGCCGGGGAAAACCACGGGGATGTGGAAGCGCAACTCGCCGCGATAGGTTTCGATGCGGCCGAAAGACTCATCCTGCTTGATCTTGCCGGCGGGCAGCGCCGGGGTGCCCAGTTTCACGCCCGAGTCGGCGCTGAATCTGAATTTGTTCTTGTAAAGGTAATAGCCCTTGGCGATCTCGAATCGCACCTCCGCGCTGGACGAATCCAGTTGGTGGGCGGAATAGACAAAGGCTTTTTCCGGTTCCAGCAGATCCTCCTCGGCGTGGGCGAACGAGGCGAACAGGCAAAGCAGGGCGAGGAAGAAACGCATGTGAAGCTCCGGTTCAGGTTTGGGTCGCCGCAGCGGCCCAGCGGAGATAATCGGGCAGGCCATCGTTCACGTCGATGGCGAGGATTTCAGGTATCTGGTAAGGATGGTGTTCGCGCAAAAAGGTTTCCAGCGCGGGGTAACGTTCGGCCGTGGTCTTGATGATGAGGGGAATCTCCCCATCTTCCCGAATGCTCCCGAGTCGATCGCCGGGCCGCCCCAAAATCGACTCGGCCCCCTCGGGGGGAGGCTCGGATGTATTTTCCGAGCCCGGGGCACGACTCTCTTGCCAACGGTAAATCGAACGGCAGGGCGACAACACATTGACGCAGGCGGCCAGCCCGGCTTCCACCATCTCACGCGCCAGATGGCCGGCGATTTCGGCATCGGGCAGGGTGGTGAGGACGATACGGAGTGCCGGCGTCGAGGACACGAGGATCAGTTATGAGTATGCGGGTTACGGGGGGAGCGGCATGGCTGGCGCTGATTATAGCCGTCGCCATTCCGGCCCTGGAAATAGTGGGGATTTACCAGATTGCGCAAAAGATCGGCTGGGGTTGGACCCTGCTCTGGCTGATCGCAGCCATCTGGGCCGGAGTGGCCCTGATTCGGGCCCAGCACAGCGACCTGCCGGCGCGCCTGAAACAGGCGATGGCGCGCGGCGAAGCGCCGTTTGGCGAGGTCTGGGCCAGTGGCCGCCGTCTCCTGGCCGGCGTGCTCCTGATTCTCCCCGGCGCCGGCTCCGATCTGCTCGCCTTGCTGTTGCTGCTCTGGCCGACCGCGCGCGCGCCCGCGCCGATGCCGCCGCCCGGCGCCACGCGCGGCGAGTCGGAAGTCATCGAGGGAGAGTTCCGCCGCGAGGATTGATTACCGCGCCATTTTGATGGCGTTGCGCCCCGCGTTCTTGGCGGCGTAGACGGCTTCGTCGGCGCGGCGCAGCAGGGCATGGCCGTTTTCCTTGGGCCTCAGGGTGGCCACGCCAGCGCTGAAGGTGGTGTTGATCTGCCTGTTCTCGTAATTCAGCGGCGTGCGCGACATCACCTGTTGCAGGCGGCCGAGCACGAAGTGGGCGCCGCGCGCGTCGGTTTCCGGCAGGATCAGGGTGAACTCCTCGCCACCGTAGCGCACCAGGGCATCGGATTTGCGCATCACCGAGCGGATCAGGCTGGTGAAGTGCATCAGCATCTGGTCGCCGGCGCCATGTCCGAAATCGTCATTGATCTTCTTGAAGTGGTCGAGATCCAGCATCGCCAGGGAGAGGCGCGCATCGCCGCGCTCCGCGCGAGCGATCTCGCGCGACAGGGTCAGGTCCAGCCCGCGCCGGTTGAGGGCGCCGGTGAGGGCATCTTCGTTGAGCAACTGGCGCGTCTCGGCCAGTTCCGCCTGCATGGTGTTGAGCGACTGGCGGGTTTCCAGGAGTTCCTGGTGGCTCGATTCGACGGTGGAGTGAATGCTGCCCGCCTGCATGACCACGGTGGACAACAGGCGCAGGATTTCCTTCTTGTCGCGGCTGGATTTCAGGCTGCTGACGTTTTCCGACAAGCCCTGGTTCTTCTCGCCCAGGTCGTTGGCCAGGTGTTCGGTCTTGTCGGTGATTTCCCGCAGCATCTGACGCAGCATGGCGAGCAGATCGCCACAGCCGGCGCTGTCGGGCGCGGGTTCGACGGCGGGGGCCGGCGCGGTCGGGCGCGGCAGGCCGGAGAGTTCGTAATACGTGCGTTCATAGTTTTCCGGGGTCGCGGGTTCACCGCGATCCTTGAGCAACTGCATGACGGCCGTGCCGATGACGTTGGGGGTTTGGGCCATGATCCCGGAAAAATCAATACTGTTTGAGATAACCATATCGGCTTTGCCGCCGGCATCTTTATACGGCTTTTCCCTGTTTGTGCACGGGTGAAGACCTGAACAGAAGCGTACCGGCCAGCATTCCCGCCGTGCTCATGAGGAAGCCCGCGAACTGGGGCGGCAGGTCGCCTTCCGGCGCGAAAAACTCCAGCGGCAGCCAGGTGGCCAGCCCCATCGACATGGCCAGATAGGCGCCCATCGTATTGGCGCGCGCCCAGTAGAGCCCGGCGACCAGCGGCACGAAAGCCACCACCAGCGTGATCTTGTAGGCGTTCTCCACCATCTGATGAATCCCCATGTCCTCACCCAGCGACCACAACGCATAGAGCGTAACCAGCAGCGCGAAAGCGGCGACCACCCAGCGGGTCATCACCAGCAACTTCCTGTCCGACAGATGCTTGCGCCGGGTGACGAAGCCCTTGAGCACGTTTTCAGAAATCGTCACCGATGGCGCCAGCAGGGTGCCGGAGGCGGTGGACATGATTACCGAGAGCAGGGCGCCATAGAAGATCACCTGGGCGAACAGCGGCAAATGGCCCTTGACCAGTTCCGGCAGCAGTTTCTGGCTATCCGACGCCAGCCATTTCGCGGCCAGGCCGGGGTCGATGAGATTGGCGGAATAGGCCAGGAACAGCGGCACGGCCGCGAACAGGAAGTAAGCCGCGCCACCGGCCACCGTGCCCCATACCGCGACGTCTTCATTCTTCGACGAGTTGGCGCGCTGGAATACATCCTGTTGCGGGATGGAGCCGAAACCCATCGTAAGCAGGCCGGAAACGAAGGCCACCATCGCCACCGCGTTCAAATCCGGCCAGAAATGGAACTTGCCGTGGGCGGCCGCGTGTTCGATCACCGGCGCCACACCGCCGGCCAGGCCGGCGACCAGCCAGGCGATATAGAACAGGCCGAGGACGATGACGATCATCTGGAAGAAGGTGGTCAGCGCCACCGACCACATGCCGCCGTACAAGGTATACATCAGCACCACCGCCGCGCCGATCAGGATGCCCTGCGCCTGCGTGATCTGGCCATCGGACAGCACGTTGAACACCAGGCCCAGCGCGGTGACCTGCGCCGACACCCAGCCCAGGTAGGACAGCGCGATGGCCACGCCGGTGACCACTTCCACGCGGCGGTCGTAGCGCTCCCGGTAGAAATCGCCGATGGTCAGCAGATTCATGCGGTACAGCTTCTTCGCGAAGAACAGGCCGAACAGCACCAGGCAGAGCGATGCGCCGAAAGGATCGGAAATCAGGCTGCCGAGGTTTTTTTCCATGAAAGTGGCGGGGATGCCCAGCACCGTCTCGGCCCCGAACCAGGTGGCGAACACCATCGCCATGACGATGTAGAGCGGCAGCGAACGGCCGGCGGCGATGTAGTCGCGGGCGTTGTGCACGCGGGTGGCGGCAACCATGCCGATACCGAGGGAAATGACCAGATAAAGAATGACGAAACCGAGCAGCATGGGCTAACCCCTGTACTTGCCTTGTCCTGCCTGGGAAAGGCGGTTTGATCTCCATCCGGATGCGGTTGAGCGCAAGGCACCGTTCACGATCCACGCCACGCGGCATTTCCAGCCGGTTCCGTGCCCCGGCATCCGAAAAAACCGCGCGATTATCCTGGAAATGGCGGTTGGACGCGCCCGGAGCCGCCCATCCACACGTCGATCTTCACCTCGGGATGCCTTGCCGAAAAGCGCCGCGCCAGGGAGAACGCCACGAAAACCACGGCCCCGATAGATATTTTCTCACTTGCATGGTTTTCCTCTGGCTACTCGAACAAGCTACCTGGCAGGCACCACTACGGCCGGTGTGGCCCCCAGCCGTTTGGCGCGGCGCGCAACGCGGCGGTCATCGAAACTGAGAAATTCCGTGCAATGGCCGCTGGCCAGCAGGTGCAGAGCATCGGCGAAGTCCAGCCCCCCGGCGTGCCAATCCAGGGCATCGCTGATGCGAGGCCATTCCTCGACGCTGACGTTGGGTAGCCCGAGCAGATGTTTGACCACCCGGACGAAATCCACTGCGGCAAAGCCATAAAAGGCCCGCAAGACCCATTCGAGTTCGAGGATCACCGTGAGGGGCACGAACAACCCATGCGGCCCGGACAGGATGCGGTGGGCAATCGGGCGCTGCCTGGCGGCCTCGGGGTCGCTCGGGTCGTCCACATAGAACCGCGCCAGGATATTGGTATCAAGGGCGATCATCTTTGGATTCCCGCATGGCGAGCGCGACATCGAAATCGGCAAGCCGGCGTTTGCCCGGCTGCTTGCATACCAGCATGCCGAAGCCGTCTTCAGCCTTGGTTTGAGCAAACTGGCGCTTCACCTCGGCGCGAATGGCATTTCCTTCCAGGCTGAAATCGAGCTGGCAGCCGGGTGTGATACCCAAACGGCGGCGGATTTCCACCGGAATGACGACTTGGCCCTTATCGGAAACGGTGACGGTCAGCATGGCGGCCTCGTATTTCTTACATGGTAAGAATACTGTAGCACGTTCATTCCGGCAGCGGGTGTCGGGCATGTCGAAAATCATTCCGCGCGCGCATCGCCACGCCCCAGAATGCGCCGCACCGTCTCGCTCAGTTGAGCGTGGCCGTAAGGCTTGGCGAGGTAGCCGTCGCAGCAGGCGGCCTCGATCCTTTCCCGGTCGCCGGACATGGCCAGCGCGGTCAACGCGACGATCCGGATGTCGCGCGTGGCCGCATCATTCTTCAGCAGCCGCGTTGCCGCCAGGCCGTCCATGCCGGGCAGTTGCACGTCCATCAGGATCAATTCGGGGTGCGCATCGCGCGCCAGGCGGATGCCCGCCTCGGCATCGCCCGCCTGCATGACCTCGTGCCCCTCCCGTTCCAGCAGAAACACCGCCAGCTTCATGTTCGCCGCGTTGTCCTCGACCACCAGGATGCGCGCCATGTCAGCGGCCCTTTCCGGTCAGCGCCCGCTTCACTTCGGTGAGGAAGCGGCCGTGGTTGAACACCGATTTCTCGATGATCTTCAGCACGTCACTGTTGAGCCGCTCGCGATCCTCGGCGGTGATCTGCTTGGCGGTGACGACGATGACCGGGATGGCGGCGGTGGCGGGGTCGCCCTTCAGTGCCTCGACCACGTCGAAACCGCTCACCTCGGGCATCATCAGATCGAGCACGATCAGGTCGGGGCGCCAGGCGCGCGCCATCTCGATGCCCTCCTGGCCGCCGAAGGCCGACAGCACGCGGTAGCCGGCGGAATTGAGGAAGGCGCCGAGCAGTTGCACCGCCTTGGGGTCGTCGTCCACCACCAACGTGGTACGGGAGGCCGCCGTCGCGGCATGAAAGCCGATGGCATCGAGCGCGCGCAGCAACTCCTCGCGCGCGACGGGTTTTTGCAGCACCTGGGCCGCGCCCAGCGAGATGCCGCGCCCCAGGTCGGCGACGATGGAGACGATCACCACCGGAATCGCGGCGAGAGCGGCCTCCCGCTTGATGCGTTCCAGGAAATCCCAGCCGCTCATGCCGGGCAGCAGGATATCGAGGGTGATGACGTCGGGCGCCTCCCTGGCCGCGAGTTCGAGCGCGAACTCCGCCGTGGCGGCGCGGACGGTGCGGAACCCCGCCCCTTCCAGTTGCAGGCGCAGGAGATCGGCGGCCATGTCGTCGTCCTCGACGATCAGGGCCAACGCGGGCCCGCCGGGCGGCGGCGTGTCGGCCGTGTCGGCCGTGTCGGCCGTGTCGGCCGTGTCGGCCGTGTCGGCCGTGTCGGCCGTGTCGGCCGTGTCGGCCGTGTCGGCCGTGGAGGGCGTGGTACTGGACGCGGCGGGCGGCGGGCTTTCCGCCTGGGTGCGCCACGGCAGCCACACGGTGAAGGTCGAACCCCGGCCCGGCTCGCTGTGCAACGCCACCGCGCCGCCGTGCAGCTCGGCCAGGCGCTTCACCATGACCAGACCCAGGCCGGTACCCTCGTAGCGGCGCGACAGCGCGCTGTCGATCTGGGTGAAGGGCTGGAACAGCCGCGCCTGATCCTCGGGCGCGATGCCGATGCCGGTGTCGCTCACCACCAGTTCGAGGTAATGCTCGAAGCGCCCGCCCCGCCCCGCCGCCTGCCCGACCCGGCGCGCGGTAACCCGCACCGCGCCGCCATCGGGGGTGAACTTCACGGCGTTGGACAGCAGGTTGTAAAGGATCTGCTTGACCTTGCGCTCGTCCAGCCACACCTCGTCGGCGAGCTCGCCTTCCGGTGCGTCGGCGTCAAGCCGCAGCCGGTGCGCCAGCGCCTTTTCCCGCACCACCTGGAGGCTGGCCCGCAGCAATGCCGGCGCTGATTGCGGCGTCAGCTCCAGCGCCATCTTGCCGGCCTCGACCTTGGACAGGTCAAGGATGTCGTTGATCAGCGACAGGAGGTGCTGGCCGCTGGCGAAGATGTCGGCGACGGACTCCTGCTGCCTCGGCGCCAGTTCGCCCATCAGGCCATCCCTGAGCACCTCGGAGAAGCCAATGATGGCGTTGAGCGGCGTGCGCAGCTCGTGCGACATGTTGGCGAGAAACTCGGACTTCATCCGGCTCGCCTCCTCCAGTTGCAGGTTCTTGGCGGCGATCTCCTCGCCGCTGGCGCGCAACTGCTCGGCCAGCAGCTTGAGATCGCCATATTGCTTGAGGTTGTGCAGCGCCACACCGATCTGCACTGCCAGGCGTTCGAGAAAGCCGCGCTCCCGGTCGCCCAGCGCCTTGTCTGCCGCCAGCACCAGCACGGCCAGGCGCTTGTCCTGGTAGCCGATGGGAAGCATCCACACCTGGGCCGGGGCGAAATCGGCCAGCCCGGTTTGCAGCGTCAGCGCCGCAGTGTCGAGCACGAGGGTCTTCCTCGCCTGCGCCGCCTCGCCCAGCAGGCCCTCGCCCAGGGCGAACTCCCGCGCCACCTCGGCGGCGAGCCCGTGCGCCGCCTCGCAGCGGAAGCGTCCGCTCCACTCGTCGTAGGCGTAGAGCGCGGAAACCGGGAAGGGATGCCTTTCGGCCAGGAGCGCCAGCAGGCCGCCGAAGATCTCGCGACGGTCGAAACTGGCGGCGAACCGCTTCAGCGCCTCCGCCTGCGTCTCGTCGAAGCGCGCCGCCACGCGCAGTTCGCGCTCGGTGCGCTTGAACTCGGTCACGTCCAGATTCACCGCAATGCCGCCGACCATCCGGCCCTCGCCGTCATGGATCGGCATGGTGTTGTTGAGGATGCTCTTGCGGCTGCCGTCGAAGCACTGGATGTCCACCAGCTCGTCGCGGATGGTTTCGCCGTTCTTCAGCGTGCGCGCCAGCGCCCAGTCCTCGGCGGCCAGCGGCTTGCCGGTGTCGGGCCACCAGCCCTTGTAGTCGCCGTAATGCTCGATGCCAACGTAACGCTCGCCGGCCCAGATCGCCTTGCCGGCGGGGTTGATGCGGGTGAGGTGGCCCGCCGCGTCACAGACGAACACCCCCACCGGCAGCAGGTCGAGAATCTGTTGCAGCAGCACCTCACGGTCGCGCACGGCGGCATCGACGGCATGCCGCTCGCGCGCCTCGCGCCGGGCGCGCCGCCACAACAGGGCGATGCCCGCCACCGCCACGGCCAGCAACAGCAGGCCCGCCGCCTGCGCCTGGCGAGCGCCGCGATGGGCGGCCAGGGTGCGCTGCGCCAGCAGGGCGCGCTCCTCCTCTTCCATCGCTGCGGCCTGCTTTAGCAGCGCCTGCATGCTCAGGCGGCTGACACCGGTTCTGATCCGGTCGCGCGCCGCCGCGAAGCCTTGGGCGCGATAGATCTGGATATTGGTTTCCAGCAGTTGCAGGCGTTCCGTCGTCAGTTGCGCCAGCTTGGCGAGACGCAGTTGCTGGCGCGGGTTGTCGCCGGTGAGCCGCTCGATCCCGGTCAGCGCCGTCTTGATCCGGCCTGTTTCGCGCTCCTGTTCGGCAAGATAAAGCTCTTCGCCGGTGATGAGAAAGGCGCGCTGTCTGGTTTCAACTTCCTTCACGCCGGCGGTCACGGTACCGAGGGCGTCCAGCACCTCGTAGGCGTGGGCGACCCAGCGCGAAGTCTCGATGTGGTTTTCCAGTGAGCGGGCCATCAGCCCGCCGCCCAGAAACAGCACCACCAGCGCGGCGGCGAAACCGCCGGCCAGCCGGGTTTCAAGGGTGAGTTTTTTCATGCCGCGCTCCTGGTCTTCATCCCGCTTCCGCCACGGCCTCGGCTACGCATCGACGTGCTCGGCGTAGATCGCCGCAAAACGGTCGGCATGCGCGGTAAAGGCATTCAGCACCGCTGGGTCGAAATGTTCCGGCCGGGTACGCCCGTCACCGCGAATGAGGATGTCGACAGCGCGGTCATGATCGAAGGGCGGCTTGTAAGGGCGCTGGCTGCGCAATGCGTCGTAGACGTCGCAAATCTGCATGATCCGCGCGGCGAGCGGGATCGCCGCGCCCTGGATGCCGTGCGGATAACCGCTGCCGTCCCAGCGCTCGTGGTGGTTGAGGGCGATTTCGGCGCCCAGGCGGACGTAGGGCGACGTTCCACTCGCCAGGATGCTGGCGCCCAGCGCGCAGTGGGTTTTCATGACACCCCACTCGCCGGACGTGAGCGCGCCGGACTTGAGCAGGATGTTGTCGGGAATGCCGATCTTGCCGACGTCGTGCATCGGGCTGGCGTGGTAGATGGCGTCGCTGAACTCGCCATCCAGGCCCATTGCCTGCGCCAACTCGTGGCAGTAGTGGCTGATGCGGCGGACATGGTGGCCGGTCTCCTCGTCCTTGTGCTCGGCGGCGCGCACCAGGGTGAACACGGCCTCACGATAGGCCTCTTCGAGTTGCGCGGTGCGCTCCCTGACCTGCTGTTCGAGCAGTCGGTTGTGGTTGACGAGGAAATCGCCGTATTCCTTGAGCCTGAGCAGGTTGCGCACGCGCACACCGAGATCGGCGCGGTCGATGGGCTTGGTGAGGAATTCCTCGGCGCCGGCCTGCAACGCGCGCAGCTTGGATATGCGGTCGTCCAGCGAGGTGACCATGATTACCGGCACCGACTTCGTGCGCGGGTCGGCCTTCAGGCGCGCGACGGTCTCGAAGCCGTCCATGCCCGGCATCATGATGTCGAGCAGGATCAGGTCGGGTGCCTCGGCGGCGGCCACGGCCAACGCGTCGCTGCCGGTGGCGGCGGCCAGCGTGGCATACCCTTCTGCTTGCAACAGGGTTTCGAGCAAACTGACGTTACGTTTCTCGTCGTCGACGATGAGTATTCGAGCGTGGTGTGAGGGGGGGCGCATGTGAAAATCCCTTTTCTTCGTTTGTTGACCGTGCTCCCGGCTTGGAAACATACACACGAAAAGCGCACGAAAAACGCACGATCCGCCTTCCGTGGAGTCTGCCTATCCGCATGCCATAGGGTGGTACTTGCCAGGGGATACCCCTATTTCGGCACCTTACGGGAGAACTTGAGGCGGATTTGGCGGGTACGCATCTTCCATTCACGGGAGGCGGCCAGGGAGAGCGGCCTACCCCCAATCCGGCACTTTCCGGCCACCGCGCCCTTGGCTGGAATTGCGCCGCTTCGCCGTGATCGGCTTGCGCCGGGAGCTTGCACTCACAACGCCTGCGGGAGTGCGTCCATGTCGAACGCCGAGAAAACGGCCCCCCTCTTCGGGCCACCCCTTGGGCGGCCCGCCCATTTTTGCGAGGCGCTCAGTTGAGGGTGCGCAGCTCGACGCGGCGGTTTTTCATGCGGCCGTCTTCCAGATAGTTGTTGCCGATCGGCTGGGTTTCGCCATAGCCCTTGGCGCTGAGGCGGTCGGCGGCGATGCCGCGCGCGATGAGGTAATCCATCACCGCCTTGGCGCGGCGGTTGGATAGATCAAGGTTGTGGGCGCCGCCGCCGTGGTTGTCGGTATGGCCAGCCACTTCCACCTTGAAACCGGGATAGCGTTTCAGGGTCGCGGCCACCCCTTCGAGGATGGCGAGGCTGTCCTTGCGCAGGACGGCTTCGTCGTTGTCGAAGTTCACGCCATCCAGCGCCAGCGTCTTGGGCAGGGTGCAACCCTTGGCGTCGACCGCTTCGCCCGCCGGGGTGTTGGGGCACTGATCAAGCGCGTCGACCACGCCGTCGCCATCGCCGTCGAGTTCACAGCCGGTGGCGTCGACCTTGCGGCCGGGCGGGGTGGCCGGGCAACGGTCGAGGTGATCGGCCACGCCGTCGCCGTCGCCGTCGAGTTCACAGCCGGTGGCGTCGACCTTGCGGCCGGGCGGGGTGGCCGGGCAACGGTCGAGGCGATCGATCACGCCATCCCCATCGCCGTCGAGTTCACAGCCGTTGGCATCCACCCTGGCGCCCCTGGGGGTGTCCGGGCAGCGATCCTGGGCGTCGATGACGCCGTCGCCATCGCTATCGAGCGGTTTTTCAACGGGTTTCTCGGCCACTTTTTCCACCGGCTTCACGGCGGGCATTTCCGCCGGCTTCAGCACCGGAGCGGCCTTGGCTTCCACGGGCGCCGCGCAGGGGGCTTCCAGGATGCCGCGCCCCGGGCAGCCGATGGTCTTGTACAGCTCATGGCCCGAGGTCATGCCGCTGGCGCTGGCCGGGTTGGCCGGGTTGTAGTAGGGCTCCGCCGCCTGGACATTCAGGGTGGCCAGCCAGGTGGCGCCAAGGGCGCTCAATACGGAAACGGGGATTCGCATGTTCGACTCCAGTTCAATCGCGGTTTACAGGACTGCCGAAGCAGTTTGATGGTTGGGAAAATACGGGTGTTCAGGGAAGGCGGCGGGAGGTTATTCCCGGTTCAGCACTCCGAAGACTTTGCCGACCACGTCGCCGGCATGATGGAGGGGCCGCGCGCGGATGGCGTGCTCTTCCTCGGCGATCAGGGTGTAGAGGCCATCCAGCGCCTTGTGGTTGACGTAGGCCTCGACCGTGGCAAGTTCGCTCTTGATGCCGGCCAGTTTGGCCAGCGTGCCGGAGAGCGCGTCGTAGGAACGCACCAGGTCGCTTTGTTCGGCGACGCGGTGAATGATCGGCGCCAGTTTGTCGCCGAGCTGCGTTTCGGTGTTCTGGCGGAACCAGGCGGTGGCGGCGCCATCGCCCCCGGCAAGAATGGCTTTGGCGTCGCCCACGGTCATCTTGTGTACCGTGTCCAGCACCACGTCGCGCGCTTCCGGGGCGGCGGCCTCGGCGGCGCGGTTCATGGACAGCACCAGGTCATCCACCTGCCGGCCCATGCCCAGAAGGCGCAGGTAGCGCTCCGCCTTGGCGAAGTTGTGGGGCAGGCCGATCTTGATCCTGGCGTTGTCGAAGTAGCCGTTTTCCCTGCCCAGCCGGGCAATGGCCGCGCGCGCGCCCTGGCTGAGGCTGTCGCGCAATGCCTGGCCGGCTTCGGCGGCGGTGATGGCGGACCAGTCTCCCGCGCGCGCCAGAGGGGCGCAGGCCAGGCCGGCAAGCGCGAGGAGGAATTGACGTCTGGACGGGTTCATTTTTTCAGGGAATCGCGAATTTCCCGCAGCAGGACGATGTCCTCGGGCGTGGGCACCGGCGCGGCGGGCGCGGTTTCTTCCTTGCGCTTGAGGCGGTTGATGGCTTGCACGGCCACGAAGATGGCGAAGGCGATGAGGGTGAAGTTCACCACGCTGTTGAGGAAGACGCCGTATTTGAGCAACGGCGCGCCGGCTTTCTCGGCGGCCTCCAGCGTTTCAAACGCCTGGCTTCCCAGATTCAGATAGAGATTCTTGAAATCGACGCCGCCGGTAAAACCGCCGACCACCGGCATGATGATGTCCTTGACCAGGGAATCGACGATCTTGCCGAAGGCGCCGCCGATGACCACCGCGACGGCGAGGTCGACGACATTGCCGCGCATGGCGAAAGCCTTGAATTCCTGAATGAAGCTCATGGGTCTCTCCTGACGATGACGGGGCGAGCGGATGGAAACACGGCCGCCGTGGGCGGCGGTATGAAGCCGCTCACTCGCAGGCCCGGCAAATGTACCAGCGTTCAGTCCGCGCTTTGGCCAGCGACCACGATACCGCTCTGGCCCGCGAATTCCAGCATGCGGTTGATGGAGTGCACGGCGCGCGCGCGCACGGTTTCGGCGACGTGGATTTCGTTGCCGCCGGTTTCCAGCACGGCGAGCAGGTTTTTCAGGCCGTTCATGGCCATCCACGGGCAATGCGCGCAGGACACGCAGGTGGCGCCGGTGCCGCCGGTAGGGGCTTCGAGCAGGCGTTTTCCGGGCGCGGCTTCGCGCATCTTGTGGAAGATGCCGTTATCGGTGGCGACGATCAGCACCGGGTTCGGCAAGGTCGCCGCCGCGCGGATGAGCTGGGTGGTGGAGCCCACCACGTCGGCCAGCGCGATCACCGCGGCAGGCGATTCCGGATGCACCAGCACGGCGGCCTCCGGGTATTCGGCCCGCAAGGCGAGGATGCCTTCGGCCTTGAAGCGTTCATGCACCACGCAGGAGCCCTGCCACAACAACATGTCGGCGCCCGTGGCACGCCGCACGTAATCGCCGAGGTAGCGATCCGGCGCCCAGATCAGCTTCTCGCCGCGCGCTTTCAGGTGTTCCGCCACTTTCACGGCGATGCTGGAAGTCACCATCCAGTCGGCGCGCGCCTTCACCTCGGCCGAGGTGTTGGCGTAGACCACCACGGTGCGGTCGGGGTGGGCGTCGCAGAAACGGGTGAACTCGTCCGCCGGGCAGGACAGGTCGAGCGAGCATTCGGCGTTCAGATCCGGCATCAGCACGCGCTTTTCCGGGTTGAGGATCTTGGCGGTCTCGCCCATGAACCTGACGCCGGCGACGATCAGCGTCTTCGCCTTGGAGGCGTGGCCGAAACGCGCCATTTCCAGGGAATCGGACACGCAGCCGCCGGTTTCCTCGGCCAGGCGCTGCAATTCGCCCGAGGTGTAGTAGTGCGCCACCAGCACCGCGTCCCGCTCGCGCATGAGCCGTTTGATGCGCGTGAGCAGCGCCTCGCGCTCGCCGGGTTGCAGCGTCTCCTCCACGACCGGCGGGACGTCGGTGACGGGATGGGCAGGGGGAATGAAGACGGCGGACATGGCGGGGTAGCGGCACGGGCAAGCGGGAGAAACCTTTTATGGGGGTGGAATGGGGACTGTCAAGCCGGGGGAGTGTCGAGCCGGCACTGCGGCGCTTCCGCTATAGTCCGGACGACTCCTCCGAACAGGACGGCAACGTGCCCCCCACGCGACTCCTCTCCTCTTGCACCGACGCTTTTCTGGCGGCGCTGCGGGCGCGCCAGTACAGCCCGGCCACGGTCTCCACCTATGCCATCGACCTGGCGCATCTGCTGGAACTGGTGGGGGACGTTGATCCCGCCGGGCTGGCGCCCCACGATATCCGCCGCTCCCTGGCGAGCCTGCACTCGCGCGGACAACAGGCGAAGACCCTGGCGCGCACGCTGTCGGCCTGGCGCAGCTTCTACAACCACCTGGCGCGGCTGGGTGAAATCGCCGCCAACCCCTGCCTGGGGCTGCGCCCGCCCAAGGGCACCCGGAAGCTGCCCAACGCGCTTTCCGTGGATGAAATGGCGAAGCTGCTGGAGGGGCCGGCGGACGATCTCTGGTCGCTGCGCGACCAGGCCATGTTCGAGTTGATGTATTCCTCCGGCCTGCGCCGCGCCGAGTTGATCGGCCTGAACCTGGACAGCGTGGATCTCGGCGCGGGCGAGGTGACGGTGATCGGCAAGGGGAGCAAGACCCGCATCGTGCCGGTCGGCCGCCGGGCGCTGGAGTCGTTGCGCGCCTGGCTGGAGCCGCGCGCCGAGTTGACCACCACGGTGGCGCGCGATACCCCGGCCCTGTTCGTGGGCGCGCGCGGAGGCCGCGTCAGTGCGACGGTGGTGCGCCTGGCGCTGAACAGGCTGGCCGTGAAACACGGCGTCACGGCGCATGTGCATCCGCACGCCCTGCGCCACTCCTTCGCTTCGCATGTATTGCAATCGTCCGGCGACCTGCGCGCGGTGCAGGAGATGCTGGGACATGCCAGCCTGTCCACCACCCAGGTCTACACCCATCTGGATTTCCAGCATCTGGCCAAGGTCTACGATCAGGCCCATCCGAGAGCGCGCAAGAAGTGATGCAGGAAGTGGCCCATGAAGTGGCTCAAGACGTGGCCCCGGCCGGGGTTCTATAACTTTTGACATAAGAACTCGCTCGCGATACCGCCCTACAATCCACCGTCATTCTGTCGCTTTACCGGGAGGCGCCTTGAAAAAAACGGCGTTCGTCTTCGAGGACAACCATAACAACCTCGAAAAAATCAGTGAAGTCCTGCGCGATGCCGGCATCGGGGCGCGCTTCATGCCTTGCGGCCTTGAAAACGCGCGCACGCTTTCTTCCGACCCCGTGGATTGCGTCAAGCTGGCGCGCCGGGCGGAGGAACTGGAGCACGCGCACGAACGGCTGAAATGGAGCGAGGCGCGCATGCGCCATTTCGCCCGCATCGCCGCCGACTGGTTCTGGGAGACCGACGAGGATCATCACGTCATCTGGTCCAGCGACGGCCCGATCCGCGAGGGCGAGCGCGTTACCGACGCTTTCAGCGGCTGCCTGCCGGGCGTATTGCCGTCGGATCACTGCGCGGAGACGCTGGCGGCGCTGAAGGAGGCCCGGCCCTTCCAGGACGCCGTGCTGGAACTGGAGCTGGAACCGGGCGAACACGCGGCCTTCCGCCTGTCCGGCGAGCCGCTGTTCGACCCGAACGGCCAATTCTCCGGTTTTCGCGGTGTGGGCCGCGACATCACCGAGGCGTTGCGCGTCAGCCGCCAGATTCGCCACGAGGCCAGCCACGACGCCCTGACCGGGCTGGCCAACCGGCGCGAGTTCCAGCGCCGCGTGCAACGCGCCTGGCTGCGCTCGCGCCAGGAGGGCGCGGTCCATGCCCTCTGCTTCCTCGACCTGGATCGTTTCAAGATCGTCAACGACCAGGCCGGCCACGCGGCCGGTGACGCCTTGCTGACGCAACTGGCCGAGGTGATGCGCGGCCAGGTGCGCGGCGCCGATACGCTGGCGCGCCTGGGGGGCGACGAGTTTTGCGTCTTGCTGGAAAACTGCGCTCTGGAATACGCGGTGCGTGTCTCCGATAACCTGATCGGCACACTGCGCGAATTTCGTTTCGAGTGGCAGAGTGAAACCTATTTCATCGGCGCCAGCGTCGGCATCACGCTCATCACGCCGGACACCGAGGATGCGACGCGCGCGCTCCTGGAAGCGGACGTGGCCTGCTATGCCGCCAAGAAGCTTGGCCGCGATCAGGTACAGGTCTACCGGGGCTCCGACTGCGGCGGCCACACGATGGACACGTAAACGCGGCATCGGCGCGGCACCCCACCGCGCCAGCCCCATTGTTCGTGCCCGGCTTGAGGTCGCACAATGGCCGCATTTATGGAGCGACGCGCATGGATCCATATTCTTTCGATGTCGATGCCGACAATTTCCAGCAGGTGGTGATCGACGGCTCCCGGCATGTGCCGGTGCTGGTGGATTTCTGGGCGGAATGGTGCGGCCCCTGCCGCGCGCTGAAGCCGATGCTGGAAAAGCTGGCCGGAGAATTCCAGGGCAGGTTCATTCTGGCCAAGGTGGATTCCGACAAGTGCCAGAACCTCGCCACGCGCTATGGCGTGCGCGGCATTCCCAACGTCAAGGCCTTCGTCGGCGGCGAGCTCGTCGATGAGTTTTCCGGAGCGATCCCCGAATCCGAAGTACGCGAATTTCTCGCACGCCTGCTTCCCTCGCCCGCCGGCGAATTGCACATCGCCGCCGGCCGCGCGCGCGATCAGGGCGATCTCGCGCAAGCGCTACGGCTTCTGGGGGAAGCCGCGAAACTGGACATGCAAAACGAGGCGGTACGCCTGGACGCAGCC
The DNA here is from genome assembly GCA_023258975.1 of Hydrogenophilales bacterium. GTDB lineage: Bacteria > Pseudomonadota > Gammaproteobacteria > Burkholderiales > Thiobacillaceae > PFJX01. The sequence continues at coordinate 270,246 of JAHFRD010000002.1, forward strand.
GACATTCTGGTGGAACTGGGGCAACTGGACGAGGCCCGGCGCCTGTTCGACAGGCTTTCTCCCCTCGCCCGCATGGATGAACACGCGCAACAAGTGCTGGCGCGCCTGGGTTTTGCCGAAAGCGGCCGGAACAGCGGCGATGAAGCCGATTTGCGCGAGCGCGTCGCGCGACATCCGGGTGACATGGATGCCCGTATGCGACTGGCAAACCTGCTGATCGCCGCCGGCCGCCATCGGGAGGGGCTGGAGGAACTGCTGGAAATGGTACGGCGCGACCGCGCCTGGAACGAGGAAGCGGCGCGCAAGGCCATCCTCGCCGTGTTCAGCCTGTTGGGCGGGCAGGACGAACTGGTTTCGACCTATCGGCGCAAGCTGGCGCGCGCCTTGAACTGAGCATTTCACACAGGAGGCGGGCATGAATCCACAGCGACAGGCCAAATTGCTGGAACTGGCGGGCTTCGAGCCCACCGGCCGTTTCGAGGACAATCTGTATCGGCTCACCTGCATTACCGGCGATGCCCTGGCTGCGCGCCGGGTATCGCTGATGCTGCTGGATACCGGCAGCGACGAGGGGGTGAAGCTCAAGCTCGCCGCGCTTTACGGCGAATTGCCGGAGGCGGCCTGGCGTGACGACACCCCGCACGAAGAAGGCGTCGCCCACCACGTCCTGCATCAGGGTGAATGCCTGCACGTCAAGGATATCGGCCATTCCCGCTGGCGCGCCCTGGCGCGCCGCCTGGGCGGCACCGGCAGTTTCATTGCCTGCCCCGTCCATCTCGCCGGCAAGCCGGCGGGTGTGCTCAACATCAGCGAGCCCAGCGAGCGCGCCAATTTCACGCCCTCGGATATCGACGCGGCCGAACTCGCCGCCCGCCTGATCGGCCGCATCATTCATGTCGCCCGCCTCGACCGCATGCTCGATTCGCGCTTCGCGCAGATGGCCTTTACCCTGGAAGGCCGCGCCGATTCCTGCTCGGTGATCTCCCTATCCACGCATGAGCCGGACAAGGTGGCGCGCATGCTGGCGAAGGCGTTTTTCAAGGAAATGCGCCACTGCGGCTTCACCCCCAATCAGATCATCCGCGCGGCGGGTGAAATCATCTCGGAGCTCACCGGCAGCCTGAACCGGCACAAGCACCGGCTCGGGCAGGATTGAATTCAAAAACGCCGACAAGGATGCCGGCGCTACCTGCGGGCCGATGGCGTGGCAAGCTCGCCAGGCGGCTACACCCTCCCCGCGTATTCCCGCGCCAGTCGGACGTAATGGCCGGCCTGGTAGGCGAAGTAGTCCAGTTCCTCCGGCACCAGACTGCCGGTGGCCAGGAGCACGCGCGGTTGCAGCACCACCTTGTCCATCACCAGGGAACCCTTCGACTGGCATGGCCGCCGGCGCGGGATGACCAAGGAACGGCGAGTATAGCGGCGCGCAAATGGGGGGTGACGGCCGGGAATCAGGCTTTGTCCCTCCTTCCGTTGCGTATAAAATGCGCAGCCTTTCCCCGCCCGCCACTCCCCCCGCACATGCAATCCGGCCCCCTTCACGGCCCGCTCATCGGCCCGTTCCAACTGAAGAACAATCTGATCGTCGCGCCCATGGCGGGCGTGACGGATCGGCCGTTCCGCCAGTTGTGCAAGAAGATGGGCGCGGGCATGGCGGTGTCGGAGATGGTCACCTCCAACTCCCTGCTCTACGGCTCCGCCAAGACCCTGCGGCGCGCCAACCATGAGGGTGAAGTGGAGCCGATCTCCGTGCAGATCGCCGGCTCCATTCCGGCCATGATGGCCGAGGCGGCGCGCCACAACGTGGACAACGGCGCCCAGATCATCGACATCAACATGGGTTGCCCGGCCAAGAAAATCTGCAACGTGATGGCCGGCTCCGCGCTGTTGCAGGACGAAGCGCTGGTGGCGCGCATCCTGGAGGCCGTGGTCGCCGCCGTGCCGAATACCCCGGTCACTCTGAAGATTCGCACCGGCTGGGACAAGTCGCACAGAAACGCGCTCGCCATCCTGCATATCGCGCAAGAATCCGGCATCCAGGCGCTGGCCATCCACGGCCGCACCCGCGCCTGCGCTTATTCCGGCGAGGCGGAATACGAAACCATCGCGGCGGTGAAAGCCGAGGCGCGCGTCCCCATCATCGCCAACGGCGACATCACCACCCCGGAAAAGGCGAAATTCGTTCTGGAAGCCACCCGCGCCGACGCCATCATGATCGGCCGCGCCGCCCAGGGACGGCCCTGGCTGTTCCGCGAGATCGCGCACTTTCTGGCCAGCGGCGAGCGCCTGCCGGCGCCCGAGGTGGCCGAGATTCACGATGTCCTGCTTGCCCATCTCGACGACCTTTACCGGTTTTATGGCGAGATCGGCGGCGTGCGCATGGCGCGCAAGCACATCGCCTGGTATACCCGCGGCCTGGCCGACTCCGCCAGTTTCCGCCACGCCATGAATCGCCTGGAAAGCACCGCCCTGCAACTCGACGCGGTCAACGATTTCTTCTGGCGCGCGCGCGGCCGCGACAACCGCCTGGTTTATCTGGAAGCCAACGCCGACGAACGCGCGGCGGCATAAGACAACGACGAGACAAGCGCCCCATGGCCACGGAACAACACATCGACGAAAGCGAACTGGCGGCCTGCGTGCGCCGCGTTCTGATCGAGTATTTCAAGGATCTCGACGGCGAGGCGCCGGCCGGCATTTACGAAATGGTGGTGAACTGCGTGGAACGCCCGGTTCTCGATCTGGTGCTCTACCATGCCGACGGCAATCAAAGCCGCGCCGCCGATTGGCTGGGCATCAACCGCAACACCCTGCGCAAGAAGATGCAGCAGCATGGAATCAAATGATTTTGTAGCACCGGCATCCTGCCGGTTGTTTTCAATGCCGGCAGGGATGCCGGCGCTACGGTGGTAAACATGATCAAACGCGCCCTCCTCTCCGTCTCCGACAAAACCGGCCTCATCGACTTCGCCCGCGCCCTGGCCGACACCGGCGTCGAACTCCTCTCCACCGGCGGTACCGCCAAGTCCATTCGCGACGCCGGCCTGGCGGTGATGGACGTCTCCGATTACACCGGCTTTCCGGAAATGCTCGACGGCCGGGTCAAGACCCTGCACCCCAAGGTGCACGCCGGCATCCTGGCGCGCCGCGACCTCACCGCCCACGTCGAAACCATGAGCGCGCACGGCATGGGCTACATCGACCTGGTGTGCGTCAACCTCTATCCCTTTGTGGAAACGGTGTCGAAGCCGCACACCCTGGACGACGCCATCGAGAACATCGACATCGGCGGCCCGGCGATGGTGCGATCCTCCGCCAAGAACTACAAACACGTCGCCATCGTCACCGATCCGGCCGACTACGCTCCCTTGATCGACGAGATGAAGGCCAACGGCGGCGCCCTTTTGGATGCCACCCGTTTCGAGTTGGCGAAAAAAGCCTTCACCCACACCGCCCAGTATGACGGCCACATCAGCAACTACCTGACGGCGTTGAACGCGGCGGGCGAGAAGGAACGGTTCGGCGAGAAGCTCACGCTGCAATTCAGCCGCGCGCAGACCTGCCGCTATGGCGAGAACCCGCACCAGAACGGCGCCTTCTATGTGGAAGCCAACGCCCCCGCCGGCAGCATCGCCGGCGCGAAACAGATCCAGGGCAAGGAACTCAGCTACAACAATATCGCCGACACCGACGCCGCCCTGGAGTGCATCAAGCAATTCAGCGACGGCCCGGCCTGCGTCATCGTCAAACACGCCAACCCCTGCGGCGTGGCCTATGGCGCCAGCCTGATGCAGGCTTACGACCGCGCCTACCAGACCGATCCGGAATCCGCCTTCGGCGGCATCATCGCCTTCAATCAACGCCTGGACGGCGAGACCGCCAGGGCCATCGTCGAGCGCCAGTTCGTTGAAGTCATCATCGCGCCCGAAGTCAGCCCGGAAGCCTCCGAGGCGGTCGCCGCCAAAAAGAACGTGCGCCTGCTGGAATGCGGCCAGTGGTCCGGCGCCGTCGCGCAGATGGACATGAAGCGGGTGGCCGGCGGCCTGCTGGTGCAGGATGCCGACATCCTGCTGCACGGTGACCTGAAAGTGGTGACCAGGCGCGCGCCGACGGAAGCGGAAATGGCGGACTTGCTGTTCGCCTGGCGCATTGCCAAGTTCGTCAAATCCAACGCCATCGTCTACTGCCGCGACGGCATGACCATCGGCGTCGGCGCCGGCCAGATGAGCCGCGTCAACTCCGCCCGCATCGCCGCCATCAAGGCCGAGCAGGCCGGCTTGAAGGTGCCCGGCTCGGTGATGGCTTCCGACGCCTTCTTCCCGTTCCGCGACGGCCTCGACCAGGCCGGCGCCGCCGGCATCGTCGCCGTGATCCAGCCGGGCGGCTCAATGCGCGACGAGGAAGTCATCGCGGCGGCGGACGAGCACGGCATCGCCATGGTCTTCACCGGCGTGCGGCATTTCCGGCATTGAGCAGGTATTGATATGAAACTCCTCGTCATCGGTTCCGGCGGGCGCGAACACGCGCTGGCCTGGCGTCTCCTGCAGTCTCCCCGCGTGCAGAAAGTGTTCGTGGCCCCCGGCAACGGTGGCACCGCGCGCGAGGAGGGCCTGGAAAACGTGGCCGTCACGGCCATCCCCGATCTGGTCGCCTTCGCGCAAAAGGAGGGTATCCAGCTCACCGTGGTCGGGCCGGAAGCGCCTCTGGCCGCCGGCGTAGTCGATGCCTTCATCGCGGCCGGGCTCAAGGTGTTCGGCCCGGTGCAAGCCGCCGCGCAACTGGAAAGCTCCAAGGATTTCGCCAAACAGTTCATGGCGCGCCACAAGATTCCCACCGCCGCCTTCGGCACGTTCACCGAGGCGGCGGCGGCCCACGCCTATCTCGATGCCCAGGGCGCGCCCATCGTGATCAAGGCCGATGGCCTGGCCGCCGGCAAGGGCGTGGTGGTCGCGGGCACACTGGAAGAAGCGCATGCGGCGGTCGATGCCATGCTGGGCGCGAATGGCAAACACGGCAGCATGGGCGAGGCCGGTCATCGCGTGGTGATCGAGGAATGCCTGTTCGGCGAGGAAGCCAGCTTCATCGTCATGGTCGATGGCGAAAATATCTTGCCGCTGGCCACCAGCCAGGATCACAAGCGCCTGCTCGACGGCGACCAGGGCCCCAATACGGGCGGCATGGGCGCCTATTCTCCGGCGCCGGTGGTGACTCCGGAAATCCACGCGCGCGCCATGCGCGAGGTGATCCGCCCGGTTGTGGCCGGCATGAAGGCGGACGGAACCCCCTATACCGGTTTTCTCTATGCCGGTTTGATGATCGACCCGCAAGGCCGGATCAAGGTGCTGGAATTCAACTGCCGTATGGGCGACCCGGAAACCCAGCCGATCATGATGCGCCTGAAGAGCGACCTCACCGTGCTGCTGGAAGCCGCCGTGGACGGCAAACTCGATCAGGTGGAAGCCGAGTGGGATCGGCGCTATGCCCTGGGCGTGATCCAGGCCGCCGCCGGATACCCGGAAAACCCGAGGAAAGGCGATGCCATCACCGGCCTCGACTCGCGCGGCGAGGACTTCCATATCTTCCATGCCGGCACCGCCATCGCCGACGATCAGGTCGTCACCTCCGGGGGGCGGGTGCTCTGCGTCACCGCCTTGGGCGATACGGTCAAGATCGCGCAGACGCGCGCCTATGAGGTCGCGGATGGGGTCGCATTCGCGGGTCGCCAGATGCGCCGCGACATCGGCTGGCGCGCCATTTCGCGCAAGAAGAAATAAGCCCGTTCAGCCGATAGGCCTGGGCGCGGTCAACCTGCGGCCGCGTAGCGGCGGCGTGGCGGCCTCGGGCCAGAGGCGGGTCGCCGCCGCCAGCCAGGCTCCGGCGCCAGCAACGTGCCCGATCTCCGGCAAGCCGAGAAAACGCCCCGCCTGGCGCAAGGCCGGTACGGGATCGGCGTCATCCAGCGGCGCGGCCAGCGTCTGCTTGCTGAACTTGAACCCGCGCGCGTCGAGAACCACAGGCACGTGTGTGTAGACCGGCGTGGAATAGCCCAGCGCCTGTTGCAAGGCGATCTGGCGCGGGGTCGAGGTCAGCAGGTCGGCTCCACGGACGACATGGTTTATTCCCTGCTCGGCATCATCCACCACGGCGGCGATTTGATAAGTGAACACGCCATCGGCGCGTTTCAACACAAAGTCGCCACACTCCCGCGAGACATCGCAGGCAACCCGGCCCAACGAGGTGTCGTGAAACACCACGCGCCGTTCGGCCAGGAGAAAGCGTAGCGCACCTCCGGCATCGGCGCCCCTGCCACGGCAAGTGCCGGGGTAGACCGGGCCATCCACACCCGGCGCCGCAAGGCCGGCGATGTGCGCGCGTGTGCAGGAGCAGGCATAGGCCGCGCCGGATTCGATCAATCGCGTCAGAGCGGCCTGATAGGCATCACCTCGCCTGCTTTGATGGAGCACGTCCCCATCCCACTCGAAGGCAAATGCCGACAGGGTTTTCAGGATGTGAGCACTCGCCCCGGCCATCACGCGCGGTGGATCGACATCCTCGATGCGCAGCAGCCATTCCCCACCACATGACCGCGCGTCCAGAAAACCGGCCAGCGCGGCCACCAGGGAACCGAAGTGCAGGGGGCCGGAAGGGGTGGGCGCGAAGCGGCCACGGTACAAAAAGGCACTCTTGGTCTTGATGGAATCCAGGATGGAAACTGAGATAACCACGACCCCAGGTTGACTCGGGAAAATGCCGGCAATTATAGTGCGCGCATGCAGGCTGAACTGGACGCTCTCGAAAGCAAACTCGCGCAGATTCTCGAACGCTATCAAGCCGCGCGGGTCGAGAACCTGCGACTACGCCAACAACTGGTCGCCCTGGAAAACGCCAACAAGCAACTTTCCGAGCGCGCAAACGAAGCCCGCGTCCGTATGGAATCGCTGTTCAACAAGATACCGGAACAAGATGGCCGCCCAAACTAACGTCAGCCTCGACGTCGCCATCATGGGACGGGAATTTCGAGTTGCCTGTCCGGAGGAAGAACGGGAAAGCCTGCTCCAGGCGGTCGCCTATCTCGACCGCAAGATGCGCGAGATTCGCGATCACGGCAAAGTCATCGGTCTGGAACGTATCGCGATCATGGCCGCGCTCAACATCACAAACGATTACCTGGCGGCGAAGCCGATCAATCCGGACGACCACCTGCACCGCGAGCAGATCGGACGATTGAGCAATCTGCTTGATCGCGCGCTGGCCCAGCAAGATAATTTGTTCTAACGGACCGTTTGCACCGGCCCACCCATCAATCTCCCTGCTGCGTTCGCGAAGGTTGCGCATTCTTTGAACCGATAAGCGTAAGCGAAGGTCGCGGCGATCAAGTCTGTTGTTGTGCACATGGCCAGCCCAAGTGCCTGAAACGGATGCGTAGCGGCCACTCTTGGACCCCTGGGTTCAGGAAAGCAACCAGGTCGGCGCAAGCGGGGAGACCCTCATTTCAAGCATGACTCCCACCCCCGACCACATGGTCAAAAACGCCTTGCGGCGGCAATTGCGCGAGCGCCGCAAGGCGCTCGCCGTGTCGTTACGGCGTGCCGCGAGCGTGGCCCTGGTCGGACTTGCCTTGCGCCACCGCCTGTTGGCGCAGGGCCGCCGCATCGGGCTCTACATGCCGGCAAAAAGCGAAATGGATGTGCGGCCCCTGCTGGAGCGCGCGCAGGCCATGCGGGCGCGCTGTTTCCTGCCCATCGTGCCCAGGCGCGGCCGCAGAAGAATGTGGTTTTCGCAAATGGGAGAGCGTTCCGCCTGGTTTCTGAACCGTTACGGGATACCCGAATACCGCCACCCCTTGGCAAAAAGGGTGCGGGCACAGCGCCTGGACGTGCTGTTCATGCCACTCCTGGGCTTCGACTCGCGCGGCTTTCGCCTGGGAATGGGAGGCGGGTACTACGACGCCAGCCTGTCCTACCTCAAACGCTCGCGCCACTGGCGGCGGCCAAAGGTGATCGGTGTGGCGTTCTCCGTTCAGGAGATGGCGTGGCTGCCGAATGACCCCTGGGACATCCCTCTGGATGCGGTACTCACCGAGCGGGAATACCGCGTATTCCGTTCACCCCGGTCTTGATACCGGCGCCGCGGACTCAATAGCGAGGGTGGTTGCCAGCCGGCAACCACGGGTTGAAGCCGGGTTCCCGGCCAGGCAGTTGCAGCCAGCCTTCCCGAGAAGGCGTCACCGGGTCTCCCACCGAATTCTGAACGCCCGACGCACCCCTGTTCGCTTCCCGCGCGGGCACGGCTTCAGACTGGAAATTGGCGGAATACGTGGCCCAGCGCAGATATTTCCTCGGATCGAACATGTGCTGAAACACGGCCTGGTAGAGATTGGGGTCCATACCCGCCGCCATCCAGCGCATGAAGACTTCAGGGTCGACGAACTCCGCCAGGTTGCGCGCGGTAGCCGGGTCAGCCAGCCGATTCAATGTTCTGGGGAAGGTCGCGGGATCCAACGCCACCGTCGCCAGCGCGGTCATGAATCGCGGCTCCGTGACGGCATCCAGCCATTCGGCGAACAACTGCGGGTGTTTCACGACCAACCCGTTCCGGGTCGGGTCGATCATGCGCGCCAACCACTCGGCCGGCGAACCGGGAATCTCCCCCTCCCGGTTCGCGCCGGGCAGGGTGGACATATCCAGGCGCTCGACGACGCTACCGTCTTTCTGCTTGACGATGTTGACGGAGAGTCTGGCTGGTTTCTTGTTCAGCGCCTGATGCCCCCCCTGCTCCGCCAGAGCCCCCCAGGCCACCCCTTGCAGCAACAGCACAACGAAAACCCGCGTCCCGAATGTCATCACAAAAGTGTTTTCAATTCATGAAGTTAATAACATAAGAAAATTTTAACATGCTTCTACGAGGAAAAATAAAGACCGTGCCGCCGCCGTTTGTCGCGGCTTCGCGGTTCGTTACCTTTGGGGCGTGGGGAACGACGCAGGTAGGTAAATGGCGAACATTATTTCTCTGACAGCACACTTGAAATAGCCTTGCCGCATCCCTACCATTAGCACTCGCTGGAGGTGAGTGCTAATGGTGACGTGTTTACCAACACCACGCTGCCGCGCCACTTCCACTGACCCCTGTTAAACACGGATTCCTGTTAGGAGCAAAGTAATGAAGATTCGTCCGTTGCACGATCGCGTCGTCGTCAAGCGCATGGAAGAAGAGCGCAAAACCGCCTCTGGCATCGTCATTCCCGACACCGCCACCGAGAAGCCCGATCAAGGCGAGATCATCGCCGTGGGTACCGGCAAGAAAGACGATCAGGGCAAGCACATCGCTCTGGACGTCAAGGTCGGTGACCGTGTCCTGTTCGGCAAGTACTCCGGCCAGACCGTGAAGGTCGAAGGCCAGGAACTCCTCGTGATGCGCGAGGAAGACATCATGGGCGTGGTCGAGAGCTGATTTCTCCCACAACCCCGACAACTGATTCAGGAGATTTAAGAAATGGCAGCTAAAGACGTACGTTTTGGTGATTCCGCCCGTGCCCGCATGGTCGCTGGTGTCAACGTTCTGGCCAACGCGGTCAAGGTGACCCTCGGCCCCAAGGGCCGCAATGTGGTGCTGGACCGCTCTTTCGGCGCCCCCACCGTGACCAAGGACGGCGTGTCCGTGGCCAAGGAAATCGAGCTGAAAGACAAGCTGGAGAACATGGGCGCGCAGATGGTCAAGGAAGTCGCCTCGAAGACCAGTGATATTGCGGGTGACGGCACGACCACCGCCACCGTGCTGGCGCAGTCCATCGTCAACGAAGGCATGAAGTTCGTCGCCGCCGGCATGAACCCGATGGACCTGAAACGCGGCATCGACAAGGCCGTGATCGCCATCACCGAAGAACTGAAGAAGATTTCCAAGCCCTGCACCACCAACAAGGAAATCGCCCAGGTCGGCTCCATCTCCGCCAACTCCGATTCCACCATCGGCGACATCATCGCCGGCGCGATGGACAAGGTCGGCAAGGAGGGCGTCATCACCGTCGAGGACGGCACCAGCCTGGAAAGCGAACTGGACGTGGTGGAAGGCATGCAGTTCGACCGCGGCTACCTGTCTCCCTACTTCATCAACAACGCCGAGAAGCAGATGGCGGTGCTGGAAGACCCCTTCGTCCTGCTGTACGACAAGAAGGTTTCCAACATCCGTGACCTGCTGCCCGTACTGGAGCAGGTTGCCAAGGCCGGCAAACCCCTGCTGATCATCGCCGAGGACGTAGACGGCGAAGCCCTGGCCACCCTGGTGGTGAACAACATCCGCGGCATCCTCAAGACCTGCGCCGTCAAGGCTCCCGGCTTCGGCGACCGTCGCAAGGCGATGCTGGAAGACATGGCCATCCTCACCGGCGGCACCGTGATCGCCGAGGAAGTCGGCCTGTCCCTGGAAAAGGCCACCCTGGAAGACCTGGGCCGCGCCAAGCGCATCGAAGTGGGCAAGGAAAACACCACGGTCATCGACGGCGCCGGCGCTGCGGACGACATCAAGAACCGCATCGTTCAGATCAACAAGCAGGTCGAGGAAACCACCTCCGACTACGACAAGGAAAAGCTGCAAGAGCGCAAGGCCAAACTGGCCGGCGGTGTTGCCGTGATCAAGGTCGGCGCCGCGACCGAAGTCGAAATGAAAGAAAAGAAGGCTCGCGTCGAAGACGCACTGCACGCCACCCGCGCCGCCGTTGAAGAAGGCATCGTGGCCGGCGGCGGCGTCGCCCTGCTGCGCGCCCGTTCCGTCATCACCGAACTGAAAGGCGCCAACCACGACCAGGACGCCGGCATCAAGATCGTCCTGCGTGCCATCGAAGAGCCCCTCCGCCAGATCGTCAACAACTGTGGCGAAGAGTCTTCCGTGGTGGTCAACAAGGTGCTCGAAGGCAAGGGCAACTTCGGCTACAACGCCGCCATCGGCGAGTACGGCGACATGATGGAAATGGGCGTCCTCGACCCCACCAAAGTGACCCGTATCGCCCTGCAAAACGCCGCTTCCGTGGCTTCCCTGATGCTGACCACCGATTGCATGGTGGCCGACCTTCCGGAAGACAAGAAAGGCGGCGGCGCCCCCGACATGGGCATGGGCGGCGGCGGCATGGGTGGCATGGGCGGCATGGACTTCTGAGTCTCGCTGTTCGGCTCCAGACCAGGCTTCGGCCTGGTTTGCCGTAGCAAACGAAACCCCGCATCACGCGGGGTTTCGCATTTGTAGCGCGGGCGTCTCGCCGGCCATCGTGTTACCCTACATTTATGTAGGTTTTTCTAGGACATGGCTATGCAAATCTCCGCCGTCGTTTCCGACGAAACCCAACGCCTGCTGGAGGCCACGGTCCAGAAGCGCGGAATGAAGAAAGGGTTCGTCATCGAAACCGCCCTGCGCCACTACCTGCTGGCGCTGAATGCCGTGCCGGGCGAGTTCATTACGCCGCCGGTACTGACCGTCACGCCGGAAAGCTGGCAGGCCGTGGTCAACGCCCTCGCGGATACCAGCGAACCGGCCCCCGCCCTGCGCGAACTTCTGAGCGATGCCTGAACTGCGCGCCTTGCGTCCGGAAGACGACCGGAGCGCATTCCGCTCCGGCAACCCGGCCCTGGACTACTTCTTCCAGCAATACGCCGGGCAAAACCAGTTTCGCCACCACATCGGCACCACTTACGTCGCCGTCTCAGACGGCCGGGTAGTCGGCTATGCCACGGTCAGCCCGGCGCACCTGGAATGTGAAAAGCTCAACGATTCCGAGCGCAAGCGGCTGCCCAGCTACCCACTGCCGGTCTTGCGCCTGGCGCGGCTGGCCACTCATGAAGAAGCCCAGGGCCAGGGTGTCGGCAAGGCCCTGCTGCGCCACGTCTGCCTGCTGGCCACCCGGATGAGCGCCGACTTCGGCTGCGTCGGCCTGCTGGTGGACGCCAAGCCGGAAGCGGCGGGCTACTACGAAACCTTCGGCTTCCTGCGCCTGGAACCGGTGACCGGCGAAGCGCCCATGCAGCCGGTGCCGATGTTTCTGTCGATCCGGAAGTTGGCTCGCCTGTTGGAAGGCGCCCCGTAGGATGGCTTGAGCGATAGCGAAACCCATCTCCCCACGGCAAGCCGGTTGGAAAAATTCAAATGTGGTTTTTTGATCAACCCGGATTCCTCCCGCATGGGCTGTGTTCAATTTAACTAAGGACGAGGATGTAATATCCGAGCGAATCGGAGGGGTGTCATGGAACAAGCCGAATACAAACAGTTGGTTGCGAGTCTCGAAGGCCTCACGGACAATCAGTTCTAGGCGTTGCTGGGGACGCTGCGGCAACGCAAGGATGCTGACAGGGTGCGGCGCCTGGTGCAGGCGCGCATGGCGGGCGGGCTGTCCATCCGCAAGACTGCGGCCCGCCTGGTCATCACGGTAGACAAGGCGTTCCGTTGGCGTCACAAGTTCCTGGGATTCCTGAACGGACAGAAGCCTTCGGCCTTGTCCGGGGTGGTGGAAGCTGACGAAACCTTCTTCCCTGTCTCGTACAAGGGCCAGAAGAAGGGGCTGCCGCGCACCGCGAAGAAGCGGCTCTATGCCGTTTCCAGTGAAAGTTGGCTTCAACAGGAATGGAGCAATAGGGCACACACTATGGCTTTGCTGTTTTTTCAATGAAAATCGAATGCCTTATTTCTGGCCGCCCTATTTGACCAAACGGATCAAGAGGGACGCTCCTTCTCGATGACCGAATCGAATCTGGCATCCCGCACCCGTAACGCCCTGTGGCACCCCTGCACCCAGATGAAGCATCTGGAGCGGCTACCGCCGCTGCCGATCGCGCGCGGCGAGGGGGTGTGGCTGATCGACCCGGAAGGCCGTCGTTATCTCGATGCCATCTCCTCCTGGTGGGTCAACCTGTTCGGCCACACCAACCCGCGCATCAACGCCGCCCTGATCGACCAGTTGTCGCGCATCGAACACGTCATCCTCGCCGGTTGCACGCATGCGCCGGTGGTGGATCTGTCGGAACGCCTGGGGGCGCTCACCGGCCTGGGCCACGCCTTCTATGGCTCCGATGGCGCCAGCGCCACCGAGATCGCCCTGAAGATGAGTTTCCACTACTGGCGCAACCGGGGACAGCCGCACAAGACGGGGTTCGTCAGCCTGCAAAACGGTTATCACGGCGAAACCCTGGGCGCGCTGTCGGTCACCGATGTCGCGCTGTTCAAGGACGTCTATGCGCCGCTGCTGCGCCAGTCGCATCAGGTGGCCAGCCCGGACTGGCGCCTGGCCGAGCCGGAGGAATCGCCCGAAGCCTACGCCTGGCGCGCCGTCGCCCAGATGGAGGATTTTCTCGCCGAATGCGCCGACACCACCGCTGCGGTCATCGTCGAACCCCTGGTACAAGGCGCGGCCGGCATGGCCATGTATCACCCCATCTACCTGACCCGGCTGCGCGAACTGTGCGACCAGTACCAGGTACACCTGATCGCCGACGAAATCGCCGTCGGCTTCGGCCGCGCGGGAACGATGTTCGCCTGTGAACAGGCCGGTATCCGGGCCGATTTCCTCTGCCTGTCCAAGGGCATCACCGGCGGCTACCTGCCCCTGTCCTGCGTGCTCACGACCGATGCCGTCTACGCCGCGTTTTACGGCGACGCCACGGCGCGCGGTTTCCTGCACTCGCACTCCTATACCGGCAATCCGCTCGCCTGCCGCGCCGCCCTGGCGGTGCTGGACATCTTCGAACAGGACGACGTGATCGCGGCGAACCGCGTCAAGGCGGCGCGCTTCACCGAGTTGTTGCGGGACGTCGCGGCGCATCCGCGTATTCGGAACTTTCGCCACACCGGCATGATCTGGGCCTTCGACGTGGCCGACGCGGCGCCCGGTTTTTCCGATGACTTCCATCGCCGCGCCCTGGAGAAAGGCGTGTTCATCCGCCCCATCGGCCACACGGTTTATTTCATGCCGCCCTACGTCATCGAGGAACCCGAGATGCGTCTGCTGGCGGAAACCACATTGGCCCTTTTGTAACCCGTAGCGCCGGCGTTATGTCCCGAAGGGGCGGTATCCTTCAGGGCCCGCCGGCTTGTCCATGATGGAGTTTTCACCGTGTACCGATTCACCCTTGCACTCCTCTTTCCCTTCCTCATCACACCGGCCCAGGCGGCCGGCCATACCCATCACGGTTCGGCACTGGAGCAGCGCACGCCGATCCCTGTCACGGCCGAAGAGAAAGCGCACATCCATCTGGAAATGCGCGCCTTTCTTGCCAGCACCCAGAAGATCGTCAGCGCCGCCGCCGGCAACGATATGAAGGCGGTCGCCGAGGCCGCGCGCGAAGCCGGTATGGCCGCCGCCCATGAGGTGCCGGCGAAACTGCGGGAAAAACTGCCGCTGCCGTTCAAGAAGATGGGCCACGCCACCCACCAGGGCTTCGACGATCTCGCGCGCGACGCGGAAAGCCTGGGCGACGCCAACCACGCGCTGAAACAACTCGGCCAGGTGATGGACAACTGCGCGTCCTGCCATGCCGTGTTCCGGCTGGAGACTGGCAAACGCTAGGCACACGCGGATGGACCTCTTCAACGTTTTCCACCTGGAAGCCTCGCGCCGCCTGCCGCGCCTGCCGGCCGAGCACCCCTGTTCACGTCTGCATGGGCATTCCTTCCGCGTCGAGGTGCATGTTTCCGGGCCGCTCGATCCGGAACTCGGCTGGGTGTGCGATTTCGCCGACGTGCAGGCGGCCTGGTGGCCGATCCACGCGGCGCTGGATCACCGCTATCTGAACGAGGTCGCCGGCCTGGAGAACCCCACCAGCGAACATCTCGCCATCTGGATCTGGGAGCGTTTGCGGCCCACGTTACCGGGCCTGAGCGAGGTGGTGGTGATGGAGACGCACGCCTCCGGCTGTCGTTACTGCGGCGGGTGAGGCCGCGTCGGCGGCCGTGGTAGCGCGGGCGTCCCGCCTGCTTGCAGGCGGGACGCCCGCGCTACATCCTACGCCTCGTCCTTCTCCCACTCGTCGCGCCACACGCAGACCTGGTTACCACCCTCGGCCTTGGCGATGAGTTGGGCGCGCTCCACGCGCTCCAGGGTTTCGTCGATGAAGAACACGGGTTCCAGGGCGACCACGCCGAACGAGGCGGTGATCTTCAGCTTCCGGTCTTCCAGTGCGAAGGTGTGGGCGGCCAGGCTGACGCGCAGGCGGTCGATCAGGACGCCGGCCTGGATGATGTCGGTGCTGGGCAGGCAGAGCAGGAATTCCTCGCCGCCGATGCGGAAGATGGTGTCGTAGCGGCGCAGGTGGTCGGCGAAGAAGCCGGCGACGGCCCGCAGCATGGCGTCGCCCAGACGCTGCCCGTGCGTTTCGTTGAAGCGGCCGAAATCGTCCAGGTCGGCGTAGCAGACGGCGCAGGGCTGGTGGGTACGCTGAACCCGTTCGATTTCTTCCGCCAGGCGCAGATTCACGGCCTGCCGGTTCCATACCCCGGTGAGATTGTCCACCGCGCCGAGGCGGCCCATGAGGTCGAGTTCCAGGCGGCGCAGCAATTGCCTGAATCGGGTGGCGATGGCGGTGAAGGCGTCGTAATCGGGGCCGGGCACGGATTCGCCGATGGCCTGGCGGGCGAGCAGGTGGCGGGCGATGTCGTGCATGGAACGATGCGCGGATTCGATGGCGGCGAGACTGCCCGCATCCGCCAGATCGGCCTGTCCCGCCGAGTAGAACCAGGCGCCGAAGCGGCAGCGGGCGTGGGCGTCCTCGGCCAGGTCGTCGGCGCTGGCCGCTTCCCGGCAAATCAGTTGCCGGTTGAAGCGCGCCAGCCAGGTGGCGTGGCTGGCGATGGCGCGATCGAGGTCGTGCAGGCGCGCCAGGGTGGCGGCGTTGTCTTGCTGGAGCGGGTTCATGTGGGTCTGATCCTTACCGTGAAACAACTTCGTTACCGGGTTTCATGTCCCGACCTCCCGCCGCAGCGCCGGGTGATCGGCTTGCGGACGGTCGAGGTGGTAGCCCTGCGCCATATCGACCCCTAGTTCGGCGAGCAGATTCAGGGTCGCCTCGTCTTCCACGAATTCCGCCACCGTGCGCTTGCCGAGGCCGCGCGCGACTTCCACCATGCCACGCACGAAGACCTGATTGTCGTGGTCATGGGGCAGGTCGCGGATGAACATGCCATCGAGCTTGATGGTGTCGACCCGGATGTGTTTGAGATAGGCGAAGGATGCGAAGCCGGCGCCGAAGTCGTCCAGGCAGACGCCGCAGCCGGTCGCCTGGAGCGCGCCGATGAAGCGTTGCGCGTCGGTGAGATCGGACACGGCGGCGGTTTCCGTCACTTCGATCAACAGGCGTGCCGGTTCGATATTCCGGCCGCGCAGCAGATCGGCGATATGGCCGGGCAGGCCGGGGTCGTCGAAGGAACGCCCGGAAATGTTGACGGCGATGGATGGCCCGGCCGGGTGATCCGCGAGCAGCCGCGCCACCTGGGCAAGCACCCAGCGGTCGATTTCCAGAATCTTGTTGCTCTTTTCCGCCACCGGGATGAACTGGCCGGGGGAGACCAGTTCGCCCGTGTTTGCGTCGCGCAGGCGAATCAGCGCTTCCAGATGGGATAGCCGGCGGTCGCGTACCCCATAGACGCCCTGGAAGTGGAGTTCGAACAGATTGGTGTTGAGCGCGGTCGCCAAGCGTTCGTTCCAGGACAGGCGGTTGACCATTTCCGGCGCGGTGTCGAGGTCGGCGCGATACAGGCGCCAGGCGTTCTTGCCGGCCTGCTTGGCCTGGTACATGGCAGCGTCGGCGCAGGCCACCATCTGATCCTGGTCGGCGGCATGCCGCGGGTAGAGGGCGATCCCCAGACTGGAGGAAATATGCAGGGTGCGTCCATCGAAGCGGAAGGGAATCGCGGCGATGGCGCGCACGATGCGCTCGGCCAGAGCTTGCGCCTGAGCCTGTTCCGCATAGGGCAGGAGCACGGCGAATTCATCGCCACCCAGGCGAAACAGCATCTCGTTCTTGCGTATGAGTCCGGAAACCTCGCCGGCCACGCGGATCAGCAGGGCATCCCCGGCGGTGTGGCCGAAATGGTCGTTGATCGCCTTGAACTCGTCGAGGTCGAAATACAGCAGCGCGGAGAGGTCGCCCTGGCGCATGGATTCGGCCAGCGCGCGTTCCAGTTCGATCTGGAAGCGGTGCCGGTTGAACAGGCCGGTGAGCGAGTCGCGTTCCGCCAGATAAAGCAGTTGTTCGGCGGTCTGGCGCTCGCGCGTCACGTCCTCGTAGATCCAGAGATGGCCGATGAAATGGCGGTCGCGCTCGAATACCGGGTAACTCAACTGCGTGGCGATGCGGCCATCCTTGACCACGATGTCGAGGCTTTCGCCCTGCTCGCGCCCGGCCAGCATGGTTTCGATGTGGCTGGCGAAATGGCCGGGTTGCAGCAGTTTGCAGGCGCTGCGCGCGAACACCTCGCGCGGCTGCCAGCCCACCAGATCCTCGCTTTCCGGGATCAGCCAGAGACGGTTGAAGGCGGGATTGTGATAGACCACGCGGCCATCCGCGCCGACGAACAGGATGCCCAGGTTCATCGCGGAAAGCAGGGCCTGCAGGCGGGCATGCTCGGCTTCCGACTCGGCCAGATAGGTTTGCGTGCGCGCTTCCGATTCGTGCAGCGCGCTGATGCGGCCGTGCAATTGCCGCGCCATTTCCTGGAAGGCGGCGGACAGGCGGCCCACTTCATCGAACGCGGGGGCCGGCAGACGGGCGCCGAAGTCGCCCCCGGCCAGCGCCCGGCTGGCTTCGGTGAGCAGCGCCAGCCTGCGTGTCAACAGATAGCCGATGAGAGAGAGGGTGAGAAAGGTCGACAGCACCGCCGCCAGGCCGGCATAGACACCCTGGCGCAGCACGCGCGCGCGCGCCGCATTGAGGAAGTCTGTGGCGATGCCGAAATGCAGGCGCCCGTATTCGGTTCCGGCGAGGCGAATGGAAATCACCGTGTCGTACACCGGGTCGTCGTCGCTCAATTGGCCGTCCACCGTCGGCAGCGCTTCTTCGGCGGTGATGCCGGCCGCCGCCAGACGATGCCCATTCGGCCCCAGCAGAACCAGGTAGCGATAGGCGCCGTTGCCGCGCGCCTCGCTGAGAATATCCTGTAGGGCGGCGTAGTCGCGCTGCATCAGACGGGGGGCCAGGGCGGCGTTGAGCAGGGGGATCGCGCTGTCCACCCGTAGCCGGGCTTTGCGGATGAGTTCTTCCTCGGTCAGGCGCACATTGCTGAATACCAGGAGGCCGAGGATCAGCGCCTCGACCAGCAGACCGGCCAGGGTGAGCTTGAGCCAGAGCGGCGGGCGCGGATAACGGCGCATCAGGGGGCCAGGGCTTTGCGGGTGGCCTTGAGGTAGGCGTCCACGCGCTTCATGCGCGTTTCATTGGCCGCGACGATGCCGGAGTAGCCGGTGTTGCGCAGAAAGTCGATGCCCTCGGCCTCGGCTGGAAATTCCAGCAGCAGCTTTTTCAGTTGTTCCACCTGGACGCGCGGCGCCTCCGGCCGCGCCAGAAAGACAAAGGCGGGGATGTCGGCGATGTGTTTCTGCGCTACCAGTTTGCGGCGCGAAGATTCGGGGATTTGCAGCAGGCCCTGGCTGGTGGTGACGGCGGCGACGGAAAGACCGGTGACCAGCGAATAGGCGACGCTGGCATGGGTGCGGTGCTCCGTGACGCGATAGTCGCGATCCGCCTCCAGACCCTGTTCTTCGAGGTAACTCAGCGTGGCCATGACGGTGACGGCGAGGCGGTCGATCACCGCCAGTTGCTTGCCGCGCAGGTCACCGAGGCCGGCAAGCGGGTGATCGGACGAGTAGACCAGCAGGGCGTCATGGTCCGGGGTGAACTGCGCCAGCGCCTGGAAGCCCGCGTCTTTCTGCGCCAGGCGCGCGAAATGCGAGGGGGTGATGGTGAGATCGAAGTCACCCCGCAGCGTGCGCGCCTGGAAGCGGGCGAAATCCGCCGCGCTTTCGACGCGCACCGGTTGCTTCAGGTGCTTCTCCAGATATGCCCGCATCGGCTCGTGGCGCTCCGCCAGCACCCGCGCGCCGTGGATGGGCGGGACGCCGAGCGTGAAGGTCGGGTCGGCCCGCGCGGCGAGTGGCTGGAGACCCGCTTGCAGGCCGAACAGCAGCCCCAGCAGGAAGCCCGCCTGCGGGCCGAGCAACAGGCCGAACAACCGCCTCATGCCGGCTCCAGCCGCTTGACCAGCACCTTGGAGCGGCGTTGCCAGTTGTACATGGCCTGGCGCGGCGCCGGCAGGTCTTCCGGGCCGCCCAGGGCGAAGCCGCGTTCAATGAACCAGTGCGCGGTGCGCGTGGTGAGCACGAACAACTGGCTCAGGCCGAGCTCCCTGGCGGCTTCCTCGGCCGCCGCGAGGAGGGCGTCGCCGCGGCCGCCACGCTGGAATTCCGGCGCCACCGCCAGGCAGGCCATTTCGGCCGCGCCCGCCTCGGGAAAGGGGTAGAGCGCCACGCAACCGACGATGCGGCCATCCAGTTCGTCGACGAAGAACTGCTCCACTTCCTGTTCCAGCAACTCGCGCGAGCGCCGCACCAGGATGCCATCGGCCTCCAGCGGCTCGATCACCGAGAGGATGCCGCCGACGTCGTCGATGCTGGCCGGACGCAGGCTTTCCACGGATTGCCGCGTAATCATGGTGCCGACGCCGGCATGGGTGAACAGCTCCATGAGCAGGGCGCCATCGACATCCGCGCTGACCAGATGCACCTTCGCCACCCCTTTCTTGCAGGCATGCGCGGCGTGCGGCAGATACAGCTTCATGTCGCCCTCCGGCAGGTCGCGCAGCAGCCTGGGCACCTGCGCGGCGGTCACCCGGTTGATGCGGCGCCCCCGGGCATCGACGGTGTCGCCGTGGTCGAGGATGAACACCAGCTTGTCCGCCGCCAGGGCGATGGCGGCCTGGGTGGCCACCTCTTCCAGGGTGAGGTTGAACACCTCGCCGGTGGGGGAATAGCCGATGGGGGAGAGCAGGACGATCTCGCCGGCGTTAAGGCGGTCACGGATGGGGGCGACGGCGATCTTGCGCACCTCGCCGGTGAATTGCAGATCGACGCCATCCACCACGCCGGCCGGCTGCGCAGTGACGTAGTTGCCGGAAGCAACGCGAATCTCGGCGCCGGCCATCGGCGTGTTGGGCAGGCCCACGGAAAGCAGGCTTTCGATATCCACCCGCACCGAGCCGACCGCGTCCTTGACGTGCTCCAGCGCCTCCGCGTCGGTCACCCGGCGACCGCGCACGTATTGCGCCTCGGCAGCCAGTCTCTCCTCCACCTGCGGCCGCACGCCATGCACCAGAACCAGGCGCACGCCAAGCGCGTTGAGCAGATTGATGTCGTAGACCAGATCGACAAAGTCCTCGCGCAGCATCGCGTCGCCGCCGAAAGCCAGAACGAAGGTCTTGCCGCGAAACGCGTGGATATAGGGCGCGGCCGCGCGAAACCACTCGACGAAGGCGGTGGCGTTCGCTTCCCCTGTTTTCGACATGATTCCGACCCCCCTCTCTAAAGAAATATAATCAATTGATTCAAAAGGAATATTTTGCGCCATGTAGCGCATGGCTTCCAGCCTGCGTCTTTTGAAGATGCCGACGATGTTACGGCGGAACACCGGAAAACTTGAGGTGGACTACCTGAAATCCCCCCATACCGCCTGCATCGCGGCCAGCGCCGCCAGCGCCGCCGTTTCGGTGCGCAGCACGCGCGGCCCCAGGCGCAGGCCGAGGAAACCGGCGGCGCGCGCCAGTTTGCGTTCGGCCGGGTCGAAGCCGCCCTCGGGGCCGGCGAGCAGGAGGATGGGAGATGTGGAAAATGAAGTGGGCGGCGGCAGATCACGCAGGCCGAGTTCGCCCTCCGGGTCGAGCAGCAGCTTCAGCGTTTCCGTTTCATGGGCGATGCCACGTTGCCAGTCAACGAATTCCCGGATTTCCGCCACCGGCGGCAGCACATTGCGGCCGCACTGCTCGCAGGCGGAATTCACCACGCCATGCCAGTGCGTGCGCCGTCTGATCGCCTTGTCCGCAGACAGGCGCACCACCGTGCGCCGCATGGTCAGCGGCTGGATCGCGGATACCCCCAGTTCCACCGCCTTTTGCAGGGTGTAATCCATGCGTTCGCCCGTGGAGATGCCCTGCGCCAGATGCACCTGGAGCGGCGATTCCCGCGCGGGTTCATGGCGGGAATCGAGGCGAACCGTCGCGCCCTTGCCACCGCAATTTTCCAGCACGCCGTGATATTCGGCGCCGTCGCCGTTGAACAACACCACGGCCGCGCCTGCGCGCAGGCGCAGGACGCCGATGGCGTGGCGCGCCACCGCATCGGGCAGCGCCACAAGGTGGCCGGGGGCGAGAGCGAGATCACAGTGGAAGCGCGGCATGGACGGCGAGGTCGGGGTTTTGACGGGTGCTATTATCGGCCGCACTCAATCTATTGGCGGAGTCTTGAGATGGTGCGTATGGAAACACCGGTCTGCGATTTCGGCTGGAAAGCCCCGGATTTCAGCCTGCCCGGCGTCGATGGCAAGACCTGGACGTTGCGCGACGCCGCCGGCCCGAACGGGCTCCTGGTCATGTTCATCTGCAACCATTGCCCTTATGTGAAGGCGGTGATCGACCGCATCACGCGCGACGTGGCGGAACTGAAGACATTGGGTGTCGGCGCCATCGCCATCATGTCCAACGACCCCGCCGAGTATCCGGAAGACGGTTTCGAGAACATGAAGCGCATCGCCCATGAACGGGGTTTCCCCATGCCTTATGTGCTGGATGCCAGCCAGGAAGTCGCGCGCCAATATGATGCCGTCTGCACCCCCGACTTCTTCGGCTTCAACCGCGATTTGGAACTGCAATATCGCGGCCGCCTCGACGCATCGCGCAAGGAGGCCGCGCCCGATGCCCGGCGCGACCTGTTCGAAGCCATGAAACAGGTGGCTGAAACCGGAAAGGGGCCAGCCGAGCAGATTCCCAGCATGGGCTGTTCGATCAAATGGCGGGAATGAAAACGCTCCTGGATCAGGTCATCGCCGCCGCCCGCGAAGTCGGGCGCGAGGAGATCATGCCGCGCTATCTCAAGGTCGCGCACCAGCGCAAGATGGACGGCAGCCTGCTCACCGAGGCCGATCTCGCCGCGCAGAGCGCCTTGTTCGAGCGGCTGCGCGCCATCGCTCCTTATCCCATGCTGGGCGAGGAAATGAGCGAGGCGGAGCAGCACGAGGTCTGGAATCGGGGCGATGCCGGTTTCTGGTGCGTGGACCCCATCGACGGCACCAGCAACTTTGTCAACGGCCTGCCCTTCTTCGCGGTTTCCATTGCCCTGGTTCGGCAGGGCCGCGCCGTGCTTGGCGTGGTCTACGACCCTCAGGCGGACGAGGCTTTCCACGCCAGCGAGGGCGGCGGTGCCTGGCTGAATGGCGATGCGCTGCCGTTGAAATTGCCCCCCGACAGGTTGAATCGCTGCATGGCCGGCATCGACCTGAAGCGCATCGACCGCACCCTGGCCGGAAACCTGGCGCGAGAGCACCCGTTCGCCTCGCAGCGCAACCTGGGCGCCAGCACCCTGGACTGGTGCTACGTCGCCGCCGGCCGCCTGCACATCTACCTGCATGGCGGCCAGAAGATGTGGGACTACGCCGCCGGCTGGCTGATCCTGAAGGAAGCAGGCGGCGCCGTCAGCGGCCTGAATGGCGCCGACTTCCTGGCGGCGGACCCCTGGTGCCGCCCGGTGCTGGCGGCGCAAACCCCGGAACTGTTGGCGCAATGGCAAGGCTGGGTGGCCGGCGCGCTGAAATCCACGTAGAACTGACGTTTTCCGAATGCCGGGGAATTTTCCCGGCGGGGGGACAATCAAGGTCGCCTGACGAGGTGTTCGCAAGGTCGCGACCAATATCGTTGTGCGCCGCACCAGAAGCGGCTTCCCGGTGGATTCCATAAGCGAGCGACAACGGCATATAAAAACATTTTAATTTTCCCCGACATCACCCCAACCTCCGCGTGAATCAAGGCCGCAAGGCCGGTTGCGCGGCACTGGACAGGGCTTTCGGGAGCTTATGGGGCTTGCTCTGGCATATGGGGCTTGCACATAATCAAAACTTTCCGCCCGGACTGGGTGTTGATACCGGTTTTTTTCTTGAGGAATCAAAAACATGGCAACACGTAACGATCTCGCGAACGCCATCCGCGCCCTGGCGATGGATGCTGTGCAGAAAGCCAATTCCGGCCACCCCGGCGCGCCCATGGGTATGGCGGAAATTTCGGAAGTGGTGTGGAACCACCACATGCGCCATAACCCGGCCAACCCCAAGTGGCCTGACCGCGACCGCTTCGTGCTGTCCAACGGCCACGGCTCCATGCTGATCTACGCCCTGCTGCACCTGACCGGCTACGACGTCAGCATCGACGACATCAAGAGCTTCCGCCAACTGCACTCCAGGACTCCGGGCCACCCCGAATACGGCTACACCCCCGGCGTCGAAACCACCACCGGCCCGCTGGGCCAGGGCATCACCAACGCGGTCGGCATGGCGCTGGCCGAGAAGCTGATGGCGCACGAGTTCAACAAACCCGGCCTCGACATCGTCAACCATCACACTTACGTGTTCATGGGCGACGGCTGCATGATGGAAGGCATTTCGCACGAAGCCTGCGCCCTGGCCGGCACCTGGCACCTGAACAAGCTGATCGCCTTCTGGGACGACAACGGCATCTCCATCGACGGCCACACCGACGGCTGGTTCACCGACGACACCCCGAAGCGTTTCGAGGCCTATGGCTGGAACGTCATCGCCAACGTCAACGGCCATGACGCCGTCGCCGTGGAAGCCGCCGTGCAGAAAGCCAAGCAGTCCGCCGACAAGCCCACCCTGATCTGCTGCAAGACCATCATCGGCAAGGGTTCCCCGAACAAGGAAGGCACCCACGACGTGCACGGCGCCGCCCTGGGCAACGCCGAAATCGAGGCCACCCGCAAGCACATCGGCTGGAACCACGAGCCCTTCGTCATTCCCCAGGACGTGTACGACGGCTGGAATGCCAAGACCAAGGGCGAAGGCCTGGAGAAACTCTGGAGCAACAAGTTCGCCGAGTACGCCGCCCAGTTCCCCGAACTGGCCACCGAATTCAACCGCCGCATGAACGGTGAACTGCCCGCCGACTGGGCCGGCCGCGTGCAAGCCGCGCTGGCCACCACCCTGGAAAAGGCCGAGACCGTCGCCACCCGCAAGGCCAGCCAGCTGGCCATCGAGCGCCTGGTTTCCACCCTGCCCGAGCGCGTCGGTGGTTCCGCCGACCTGACCGGCTCCAACCTGACCAACTGGCCCGGCTGCCACCCCCTGCACCGCAACCCGGGCGGCAACTACATCTCCTACGGCGTGCGCGAGTTCGGCATGGCGCACATCATGAACGGCATGGCGCTGCATGGCGGCCTGTTCCCGTTCGGCGGCACTTTCCTGATGTTCTCGGAATACATGCGCAATGCGCTGCGCATGTCCGCGCTGATGAAGCAGCGCGTGGTCTATGTGTTCACCCACGACTCCATTGGTCTGGGCGAGGATGGCCCGACCCACCAGCCGGTCGAGCAGACCGCCACCCTGCGCATGATTCCGAACATGACCGTCTGGCGCCCCTGCGACACCACCGAGACCCTGGTCGCCTGGGCGGCCAGCGTCGAGAAGCTGGACGGCCCGTCCTGCCACATCCTGTCGCGCCAGAACCTGCCCTTCGTCAAGCGCAGCGATGCCCAGATCGCCGACATCCGCAAGGGTGGCTATGTGATCTCCGATTGCGAAGGCAAGCCTGCGGTCGTGTTGATCGCCACCGGTTCCGAAGTGGAACTGGCGATGAAGGCGCAGGAAGCCCTGAAGGCCGAGGGCATCGCCGCCCGCGTGGTGTCCATGCCCTCCACCAACGTGTTCGACAAGCAGGACAAGGCCTACAAGGACAGCGTGCTGCTGCCCACCGTGCACAAGGTCGCCATCGAAGCCGGCGTCACCGACGGCTGGTGGAAGTACG
This sequence comes from Hydrogenophilales bacterium, assembly GCA_023258975.1. Classification (GTDB taxonomy): domain Bacteria; phylum Pseudomonadota; class Gammaproteobacteria; order Burkholderiales; family Thiobacillaceae; genus PFJX01. The sequence continues at coordinate 295,287 of JAHFRD010000002.1, forward strand.
TCGGCCTGCGCGGTGCCGTGATCGGCCTCGACCGCTTCGGCGAATCCGCCCCCGCCCCGCTGCTGTTCAAGGAGTTCGGCTTCACCGTCGAGAACGTGGTCGCCAAGGTCAAGGGCATTCTGTAAATACCCACTGAATAGGCGGATCGGGGCGGCCTCGCCACCCGATCCGATGTTTTCTTATCAAGGAGATAAAGCATGACTATCAAAGTTGGCATCAATGGTTTTGGCCGTATCGGTCGCATGGCTTTCCGCGCCATCGCCAAGGACTTCCCCGGTATCGAAGTGGTCGGCATCAACGACCTGCTCGAACCCGACTACCTGGCCTATATGCTGAAGTACGACTCCGTGCATGGCCGTTTCAACGGTGACGTGTCCACCGCCGGCGGCAACATGGTCGTCAACGGCAAGACCATCCGCCTGACCGCCGAACGTGATCCGTCCAACCTGAAGTGGAACGAAATCGGCGCCGACATCGTGATCGACTGCACCGGCTTCTTCCTGACCACCGAATCCTGCCAGGCCCACATCAAGGCCGGCGCCAAGAAAGTCGTGCAATCCGCTCCGGCCAAGGATGCCACCCCGATGTTCGTGTACGGCGTGAACCATTCCAAGTACGCCGGCGAAGCCATCGTTTCCGCCGCCTCCTGCACCACCAACTGCCTGGCTCCCGTGGCCAAGGTGCTGAACGACAACTGGGGCATCAAGCGTGGCCTGATGACCACCGTGCACGCCGCCACCGCCACCCAGAAGACCGTCGATGGCCCCTCCAGCAAGGATTGGCGCGGCGGTCGCGGCATCCTGGAAAACATCATCCCGTCTTCCACCGGCGCGGCCAAGGCGGTTGGCGTGGTGCTGCCGGAACTGAAGGGCAAGCTCACCGGCATGGCCTTCCGCGTCCCCACCTCCGACGTCTCCGTGGTCGACCTGACCGTCGAACTGAACAAGGAAGCCTCCTACGCCGACATCTGCGCCGCCATGAAGGCCGCCTCCGAAGGCGCCATGAAGGGCGTGCTGGGTTACACCGAAGAGAAGGTGGTCTCCACCGACTTCGTCGGCAACAGCGCGCCTTCCACCTTCGACGTCGATGCCGGCATCGCTCTGGACGGCACCTTCGTCAAGGTCGTGTCCTGGTACGACAACGAGTACGGCTACACCTGCAACATGCTGCGTCTGGTCGAGCACGTAGCGAAGTAAGGCAGCGAGTGGCGAGTTGCGAGTGGCAAATGTCAGCCACTTGCGATTCGCCCCCCCCCGTGAGCCGTAAGGCCTGAGTCGACTCAGCCCTTACCACTTACTTATCCAGGAGCACCGATATGGCCAAATTCCTCCGCATGACCGACCTCGACCTCAAGGGCAAGCGCGTCTTCATTCGCGCCGATCTGAACGTGCCCGTCAAGGACGGCAAGGTCACTTCCGACGCCCGCATCACTGCGTCCATGCCCACCATCGAACACGCCCTCAAGGCCGGCGCCAAGGTCATGGTCACTTCCCACCTGGGTCGCCCCACCGAGGGCGAATGGGCTCCCGAGGTGTCCCTGCAACCCGTGGCCGACGTCATGGCCGCCAAGCTGGGCAAGCCGGTGCGCCTGATCAAGGATTGGGTCGATGGCGGTTTTGATGTCGCCGAGGGCGAAGTCGTGCTGCTGGAGAACTGCCGCGTCAACAAGGGCGAGAAGAAGAACGTCGAGGAAACCGCGAAGAAATACGCTGCCCTGTGCGACGTCTTCGTCATGGACGCCTTCGGCACCGCGCACCGCGCCCAGGCCTCCACCTACGGCATCGCCGAATTCGCGCCCACCGCCTGCGCCGGCATCCTGGTGAGCCAGGAACTGGAAGCCCTGGACAAGGCCCTGGCCAACCCGGCCCGCCCCATGGTCGCCATCGTCGGCGGCTCCAAGGTCTCCACCAAGCTGACCGTGCTGGAAGCCCTGTCCGAGAAGTGCGAGCAACTGGTGGTCGGCGGCGGTATCGCCAACACCTTCCTCAAGGCTACCGGCAAGAACGTCGGCAAGTCCCTCTGTGAAGCCGACCTGGTGCCCACCGCCCAGGCACTGATTACCAAAATGACCGCGCGTGGCGCCACCATCCCCATCGCCGTGGACGTGGTCTGCGGCAAGCAGTTCGACGCCAACGAGCCCGCAGTGCTGAAAGACGCCGGCGACGTGGCCGACGACGACATGATTTTCGACATTGGCCCGAAATCCGCCCAGGAACTCGTCGACATCATCCTGTCGGCCGGCACCGTGGTCTGGAACGGCCCCGTGGGCGTGTTTGAATTCGACCAGTTCGGCGAAGGCACCCAGGCCATCGCCACGGCCATCGCCAACACCAAGGCGTTTACGCTTGCCGGCGGCGGCGACACCATCGCCGCCATCCAGAAGTACGACATCTACGACAAGGTGTCCTACATCTCCACCGCCGGCGGCGCGTTCCTGGAGTACCTGGAAGGCAAGGTTCTGCCCGCCGTGGACATCCTGGAAAAGCGGGCGGCCGGCTGATCTTGTAGGAGCGGGCTTGCCCGCGAATGACGCCTTGAGAAGGGTGAATCGCGGGCAAGCCCGCTCCTACGACTTCTGGATAAATCATGCTACGTAGAACCAAAATCGTCGCCACCCTCGGCCCCGCCTGTTCCGATCCCAAGGTTCTGGACAAGATGCTGGAAGCCGGGGTGGATGTCGTCCGTCTCAATTTTTCCCACGGCAGTGCAGAGGAACATCAGCAGCGTTGCGAACTGGTGCGTTCGTTGGCCAAGACGCGCGGCCGCGCGGTCGGCGTGCTGGTCGACCTGCAAGGTCCGAAGATCCGCATCGGCCGGTTCCAGGACGGCAAGATTTCCCTGAGCCCCGGCGACCCCTTCATCTTCGACGCCACCTGCAAGATGGGCGACCAGACTCGGGTCGGTCTCGACTACCCGGAACTGGTGCGCGACGTCGCCCGTGGCGCCACCCTGCTGCTGGACGACGGCCGCATCGAGATGTGGGTGGAAGAGGTCAAGGGTGACGAGGTGTTCTGCAAGGTCGTGCAGGGTGGCGTGCTGTCCAACAACAAGGGCATCAACCGCAAGGGTGGCGGCCTCTCCGCCGCCGCGCTGACCGAGAAGGACATCGAGGATATCAAGACCGCCGCCGCGATCAAGGCGGACTACCTCGCCGTCTCCTTTCCGCGCTCCGCCGCCGACATCCAGCAGGCGCGAGAGATTCTGCGCGCCGCCGGCGGCCGCGCCTGGATCGTCGCCAAGATCGAACGCGCCGAGGCCATCGAGGCGCTCGACGAAATCCTCAATGCTTCCGACGCCATCATGGTGGCGCGCGGCGACCTGGGTGTGGAAGTCGGCGACGCCGCCGTGCCCGCCCTGCAAAAACGCATGACCCGCATGGCGCGGGAAAAGAACAAGGTCGTCATCACCGCCACGCAGATGATGGAGTCCATGATCGAGAGTCCGATTCCCACCCGCGCCGAAGTCTCCGACGTCGCCAACGCGGTGCTGGACGGCACCGACGCGGTGATGCTCTCGGCCGAGACGGCCGCCGGCAAGTACCCGGTGGAAGCCATTTCCGCCATGCACCGGGTCTGCCTGGAAGCCGAGAAGGAGCAGGAACCCGCGTTCGGCAAGCGCATGCTGGACCACGGTTTCCTGCGAGTGGACGAGGCCATCGCCATGTCGGCCGCCTTCACCGCGCTCAATCTCAACATCAAGGCGATCGCGGCGATGACCCAGTCCGGTTCCACCGCGCTATGGATGAGCCGGATCAGCACCCATGTGCCGATCTACGCCTTGACGCCGGAAGTCGAGACCCGTAGAAAGGTCACCCTCTTCCGCGGCGTCTACCCGGTCAACTTCCGCCCCTCCAGCAACGAACGCGATCAGTTGCTGGCTGAGGCGGAAGACGAACTCAGAAGGCGCGGCGCGGTTCGCAACGGCGACCTGATTCTGCTCACCATCGGCGAGCCGATCGGCAAGCCGGGCGGCACCAATACCCTGAAGATCGTTCGCGTCGGCGAACGCAAGAAGGCGTGATCCAAACCCTCAGCCTGATTCAAATCAACCGAATAGGAGAAACACGATGGCCCTGATTTCCCTGCGTCAACTGCTCGACCACGCCGCCGAACACGGCTACGGCCTGCCGGCCTTCAACGTCAACAACATGGAACAGGTGCAGGCCATCATGCAGGCCGCCGCCGCCAGCAACAGCCCGGTGATCCTGCAAGGTTCCGCCGGCGCCCGCTCCTACGCCGGCGAGCCGTTCCTGCGCCACCTGATCCTGGCCGCGATCGAGCAATATCCGCAGATTCCCGTCTGCATGCACCAGGATCACGGCGCCTCCCCCAGCATCTGCTTCCGCTCCATCCAGTCCGGCTTCAGTTCCGTGATGATGGACGGGTCGCTCGGCACCGACGGCAAGACCCCCTCCACCTATGAGTACAACGTCGACACCACCGCGCACGTGGCCGAGCTGGCGCATGCCTGCGGCGTCTCCGTGGAAGGTGAACTGGGCTGCCTGGGCTCCCTGGAATCCGGCAAGGCCGGCGAGGAAGACGGCCACGGCGCCGAGGGTGTGCTGGATCACAGCCAGTTGCTGACCGATCCCGACGAGGCTGCCGATTTCGTTTCCAAGACCAAGGTGGATGCCCTGGCCATCGCCATCGGCACCAGCCACGGCGCCTACAAGTTCACCCAGAAGCCCACCGGCAAGGTGCTGCGCATCGACCGCGTCAAGGAAATCCACGCCCGCATCCCCAGCGTGCACCTGGTCATGCACGGCTCCTCCTCGGTGCCGGAAGACTGGCTCGCCATCATCAACAGCTACGGCGGCGACATGGGCCAGACCTACGGCGTGCCGGTCGAGGAAATCGTCGAAGGCATCAAGAACGGCGTGCGCAAGGTCAACATCGACACCGACCTGCGCATGGCTTCCACCGGCGCCATCCGCAAGCACCTGGTCGAGAACAAGGCCAACTTCGACCCGCGCAAGTTCCTGAAGGAAGCCACCAAGGCCATGAGCGGCATCTGCCAGGCGCGCTACGAAGCCTTCGGCGCCGCCGGCATGGCCAGCAAGATCACCAAGGTCTACAGCTTGGAAGACATGCAGAAGCGTTACGACAAGGGCGAGCTGGATCCCAAGGTCAAGTAAGACTCCGGTGTTTACCCGGCATCCTGAAAGCGGCCCCTCGTGGCCGCTTTTTGCTTGTTTGATCGAGAGCATGCATCGCTCATGAAGATGCTGCGCGCGCATACCCGTGTCCTCCTGGCGCTGGATGGCCTCGCCCTGGGGCCGGAACTGCTCGCCACCGTGCTGCAGCGCTGCGTGCTCCTGTGCCGGCGTCTGGATATTCTGCTGATCAACCCGCCGCGCGAGCCCACCACGATGCTCGCCATGTTGCTGCTGCGTCTCGAACACAGTGGTATCGACTATCGCGTGACCAGCGCGCACGGCGAGATGGGCGAGGAAGCCCTGCGCTATCTGAGCCGCTACCGGGGGATTTCCGCCCTCGCCCTGGCCGATCCCGGGCAACTGAGCGAAGAAGCGAAAACCCTGATTGCGTTGAAAGGCCACCGCATCGTTTTCCTCTCCGCACCCGAGCAGGTCGGCTGAGACGGGTTCGTCCGCACCTGTAGAATGCCCACTTTTCGGCGGCCCCCACCCGCTTCACACCATGACCGACGCCCTCTACGAATCGACCATTCACTCCCTGCCGCTGATCCACAAGGGCAAGGTGCGCGACATCTACGCCGTGGATGAAAAGCGCATGCTGATCGTCACCACGGATCGCCTCTCCGCCTTCGACGTGGTGATGCCCACGCCGATTCCCGGCAAGGGCCGCGTGCTCACCGCCGTGGCGGATTTCTGGTTCAACAAACTGGCCGACATCCTGCCCAACCAGCTCACGGGTGACGCGCCGGAGGCGGTGGTGGCGCTCGATGAGCGCCCTCAGGTGGCTGGCCGCGCCATCGTCGTGAAGCGGCTCAAGGCGTTGCCGGTGGAAGCCATCGTGCGTGGCTATCTGGTGGGCAGCGGCTGGGCCGATTACCGGAAGAGCGGCAAGGTATGCGGCATCCCGCTGCCGTCCGGTCTGCGGCAGGCGGACAAGTTGCCGCAGCCCCTGTTTACCCCCTCAACCAAGGCGGCGGTGGGCGCCCACGACGAGAACATCGACTTCGCCCAATGCGCCGAACTGCTGGGTGGCGACCTCGCCGCCCGTGTGCGCGCTGCCGCCATCGCGCTCTATCAGACGGCGGCGGAATATGCCCTGACGCGCGGCATCATCATCGCCGACACCAAGTTTGAATTCGGCCTCGACGAGAACGGCGCCCTGACCCTGATCGACGAGGTGCTCACGCCGGATTCCTCACGCTTCTGGCCGCTCGACCAGTATCAGGTCGGCGGCAATCCACCCAGCTTCGACAAACAGTATGTACGCGACTGGTTGACGGCCTCGGGCTGGAACAAACAGGCGCCCGGCCCGGAACTGCCACCTGAGGTGGTGGCCCGCACCGCCGAGAAATACGAGGAAGCGCGGCGCCGGCTGATTGATTGATGCGCCTCGACCACGCGTAGGAGGCCCGCGAGCGGGCCTCCTACGCGGATCCGGCCGCCTCCGGAATCACCCGTTCAAACGGGAATTGCGCGCTGAAGGTGCTGCCCTTGCCGACGGTACTGTCGATCCTCAGCCTGGCCTGGTGGCGTTGCAGCACGTGCTTGACGATGGCCAGCCCCAGGCCGGTGCCGCCAGTGGCGCGCGAGCGGCCGCGGTCGACGCGGTAGAAGCGCTCGGTCAGGCGTGGGATGTGGCGCGCCTCAATTCCCTCGCCGCTGTCCGTCACGGAAAAACTCGCTCCACCGTTTTCCGCCATGCCCCAGCGGATGCCGATCTGCCCGCCCGCCGGGGTATAACGCACCGCGTTGGTGACCAGATTGGCCAGGGCGCTGTACAGCTCCTGGCTGTTGCCGATGAGGCGGGCCTGGCAGTCCAGCATGAGATGGACGTGGTGTTGCCCCTGGCTCAGGGATTCCGCTTCGTCGCCGAGGCGGCGCGCCAGCGCGGGCATGTCCACGGTTTCGTCGCGGGTGTCGGGTTCGCTTTCCAGCCTGGCCAGGGCCAGCAGGTCGTCGACCAGGCGGCGGATACGCTCGGACTGTTCGCGCATCAGCGGGATGTGTTTGCGGAACTCGCCAGGCTCCGCGCCGGGCATGTCCTCGAAGGCTTCGAGAAAGCCGAGGATGACGGTGACCGGGGTGCGCAGTTCGTGCGAGACATTGGCGACGAAGTCGCGGCGCATGGCTTCGACCCGCGCCAGTTCGGTGATGTCGCGCGCCACCAGCATTTTCTGCTGGCGCGGCAACGGCACGATCTGCAGGGACAGCGTGTGTTCCCGGGCGGAGGGTGATTCCAGGGTGAGCGTGCGCGCCAGGTCTTCCGACATCAGCCATTCGCCGAAGCGCGAGTTGCGCAGCAGGTAGAGCACGAATTGTCCGAGGTCGCGTTGCGCCGAGAGGCCGAGCAGCCGTTCCGCCGCGTCGTTGAGCCAGACGATGCGGTTGTCCTGATCGAGGATCACCACGCCATCCGGCAGGGAACGCGTGGCTTCCAGCATCTGCTCCAGGTCGGCGGCGGTTTTCCGCTGCGCGCCGCGGCGGTCACGCAGCAGTTTTTCCAGGCGGTAGAAGACATCGCCCCAGAGTCCGTCGCCGGAGAGGGGGGGGCGCTCGTCACGGTTCAGCCAGATGGATAGCCGGGAGAGTTGGCGCAGGTGGTAGATCAGATACGCCACCAGGCCGCCGGCAAACAGCATCCAGCCACTGCCCGCGTGATTTCCGGCCGAGGCGATCAGCGCCAACACGCCGAGGGCCAGGACTATCCACAGGGGGCGCCACCAGAAGGACATCAGATCGCGGGAATGGGCAACAGAGGCTGGATTCTACGTCAGGCGAGATTGCTGGAAAGACGATAACCGGCGCCGCGCACAGTCTGGATCAGACGGTCGTGTTCGGTCGGTTCCAGGGCGGAACGCAGGCGGCGAATATGCACATCGACGGTGCGTTCCTCGACGAACACATGGTCGCCCCAGACCTGATCGAGCAATTGCGAGCGGGAATAGACGCGCTCCGAGTGGGTCATGAGGAAGTGCAGCAGGCGGAATTCGGTGGGCCCCAGATCGAGCGCCTGGTCGCCGCCGTAGACACGATGCGCCAGCGGATCGAGTTTGAGGCCGGCGATCACCACCGTGTCCTCGGTCATCTGCGGCGCGCGGCGCCGCAGCACGGCCTTGATGCGCGCCATCAATTCACGCGGTGAGAACGGCTTGGTGATGTAGTCGTCGGCGCCGGTTTCCAGGCCCAGCACCTTGTCGCGTTCATCGCCGCGCGCGGTGAGCATGATGATGGGCACGTCCTTCAGGCGCGGGTCGGCGCGTATCTTGCGCGCCAGTTCGATGCCGGAGGCACCGGGCAGCATCCAGTCGAGCAGGATCAGGTCGGGCAGGCTCTCGCGCATGCGCGCCGTGGCTTCTTCGGCATCGGCGGCCACGGTTACATCATGGCCGTGATGGCCCAGATTGAACTTGAGCAGTTCCTGAATGCCGGGTTCGTCTTCGACTACGAGAATGCTGGCGGACATGCGCGCCTCATTGGAGTGACGGGATGCGCGGCATGGTATGACGGTTGCGTGAAGGTTTTATGACGGCGCCAGATCCCGTTCCACCGCGCGCGCGGCGGTGAGCCCCTGGGCCATCGCCGTCGGCACCGAGGGTTGTGGCGTATCGGTGACGTCGCCGGCGGCGTAGATGCCGGGCACGCTGCTGCGCTGCCAGGCATCCACATGGAGATAGCCGCCGCCGGTGAGGGCCGGGCGAATCCCGGGGTCGAATACTTCCAGCACATCGGTGTTGGGCAGATAGCCATACATCACCAGGAGCCAGTCGAAACCGCGTTCGCGCCCGGGCCACCGCGCGACCACCTGATCGCCGTCACAGGTGATGCGGGGCATCGGGCAATTCGTGCGCAGGTCGATCTCCCGGCGCAGCAGGCAGGATTCGATGAAAGGCCGCCGCGCGGACAGTCCCGCGCGCGTGCAGACGACGGCGTGATTGCCACGTTCGGCCAGGAACAGGGCATGATCCAGCGCATTGTCGCCACCGCCGAGAATCAACACATTGGCGCCCTGGATATGGTCGCGGATGGCGTGCGACAAGGGGCCGATGATGATCCGCCTGTTGCCGGCGGCCAGTTTCTCCAGTTCGGGCGTGCCGCGCGGGCGGGTGCCGGTGGCGATGACGACGGCGTTCGCATGCAGCGGCGTATCGAGGCCGGCCAGGGCCAGACTGAAACCCGCAGCCTGCCGGGCCACGCCGCTTGTTTGTGTACGGTAATGCGTCAACACCGGCAAGGCGCGGTAATGCTCGGCCAGGCGTTGGGTCATGGCTTCGCCGGATTCCCCGGGAAAGCCCAGCATCCACAGATTGGGATGGAAATTGCTGCGCTGCGCGCCGCCCAGATGGTCGCCGCGTTCCAGCACCACGGGCGAAAGTCCGAACGACAGGCAGGCGTTGGCGCAGGACATGCCGGCGGGGCCGGCGCCGAGGATGGCGACGATCATGAGGGGATGCGGGATGCCGTTATCATGGCCGCAAAACTAGCACAGCTGACATGACCTCACTACCCATACCCGCTCCCGAAGCCCTGGCCCACAGCGTCCGCCTGGTCGCGCATATCCGTAAACAGATTGAGGCCGGCGGCGGCTGGCTGTCGTTTTCGCGATACATGGAACTGGCCCTGTACGCGCCCGGCCTCGGCTATTACGCCAGCGGCACCGCCAAGCTGGGGGCCGCCGGAGATTTCATCACCGCGCCGGAAATGACCCCTTTGTTCGGCCGCGCGCTGGCGCGGCAGATCGCCGCCGTGCTCGCAGAGAGTGGTGGCGACATCGTTGAACTGGGGGCCGGCAGCGGCCGCCTGGCGCTCGATGTCCTGCTCGAACTGGAACGATTGGGCCACCCGCCGGATCGTTATCTCATCCTGGAAGTCAGTCCCGACCTGCGCGCGCGCCAGCATGATCTGCTGCGAAAAGAAGCGGCGCATCTGCTGCCTCGGATGAGCTGGCTGGATACCCTGCCCGATGGGGTGGAGGGCGTGGTGCTGGGCAACGAGGTGCTCGATGCCTTGCCGGCGCATCTGCTGTATGGCACCGCGTCGGGCGGTTTCGAGCGCGGCGTGGTCTGGAACGAGGGTTTTGCCTGGGAAGATCGTGCCCTGAGCGCGGGGTCGCTGTTCGAGATGGCGCGAACCCTGCCGGAGGTGGGCGGCTATCTCACGGAAGTCTGCCCGGCCGCGACGGCCCTGATCGGTAGTCTGGCCGAACGGCTGCGGCGTGGCATGCTTCTGTTCCTCGATTACGGCTTTCCGGCCGCCGAGTTCTATCACCCGCAGCGCCACATGGGTACGCTGCGCGTGCACTACCGCCACCACAGCCTGGACGATCCCTTCCATCTGCCCGGCCTGGCGGACATCACCGCGCATGTCGATTTCAGCGCGGTGGCTCAGGCGGGGCGTGACGCCGGCCTCGATCTGCTCGGCTATACCAGCCAGGGTAATTTCCTGCTGAATGGCGGGCTGCTGGATTTGCTGGGGGAAATGCGACCGGGAACGCCGGACTATCTGCGCGCCGCCGCCGCCGTGCAGAAGCTGGTGCAACCGATGGAGATGGGCGAGTCGTTCAAGGTGATCGCCCTGGGGCGGGGGCTGGAACGCGCGCCGACTGGATTCAGCCGCGGTGACCGGCGCGGGGCGTTGTAGGAGCGGGTTTGCCCGCGAAATATGCGGGAACACGCAGTATCGCCGGCAAGCCCACTCCCACCACTCCAATCCAATCAGCCCTTCTCGCCCTCGGTCGCGATCTCCGCATGCACCTGCGCCATGTCCACCTCGCCGGCGCGGGCGATCAGGTCGTCGAGGCCGCTGGCCTGCAAGGCGCCGGGCTGCGAGTAGATGATGACTTTCTCGCGGAAGATCATCAGGGTGGGGATGGAGCGGATCTGGAAATGGCCGGCGAGCGCCTGCTCGTCCTGGGTGTTCACTTTGGCGAAAGTGATGTTCGGATATTTTTCCGAGGCTTCGTCGTAGACCGGCGCAAAGCCGCGGCAGGGGCCGCACCAGGGTGCCCAGAAGTCGATGATGACGAAATCGTTGTTGAGGATGGTTTCCTCGAAGTTCTGCTCGTTCAGTTCCAGTACGGCCATGACCAACCCCCGCTAGGTAGACAAAAAAAATCCGGCACGCGGCCGGTCAAGCGAATGGTACAGCGGCTCATGCGGATTCCGCCAGACGCGCCAGGTCTGCATCCTCCAGGTAGCGCCACTGCCCCGCACCCAGATCGGACGGCAAGGAATAGCCCCCAACCCGGGTGCGGCACAAGGATTCCACGCGGTTGCCGGCGGCGGCCAGCATGCGTTTGACCTGATGGTATTTGCCTTCGGCGATGCCCAGGTCGATCACGTTCTCGCTCACCCGCGCGCATGCCCGCGCGGCGATGGGCGCGGGTTCATCGCGCAGCAGCACGCCGTCCAGCAGGGCGGCGATCTGCGTTTCACTCACCGGGTGTTTGCACACCACGCGGTAGGTCTTGCCGATTTCCTTCTTCGGCGAGGTGTAGCGGTGGATGAAGGCGCCGTCGTCGGACAACAGCAACAGCCCGGTGCTGTCCTGATCCAGGCGTCCCACGGGTTGCACGCCACGTTCCAGCAAGGGCGCGGGCAGCAAGCCGAACACGCTGGGATGGTGTTGCGCCTGGCGGGAACACTCGAAGCCGGCCGGCTTGTGCAAGGCCAGGTAGACCTTTTCGCGATAGCGCCAGTCCTGGCCGTCCAGGGTCAGGGTCAGCGCCGCCGTGTCGCATTCCGCTTCGGGGTCTTCGACCACCCGGCCGTTGACCTGGACGTGCCCCGCCAGGATCAACTCGCGACAGGCGCGGCGCGCGCCAAAACCCTGGGATTGCAGAATACGGAGGAGTTGCATGAGATGACCATAAACAGGACGAATGAGGGAGTGACGAGTCTACGGATTTGCGCGCGTGGAGATAAGAACAATCCATCCACCGATTTGAATTCAAAGCGGATAATTTCTGACTTTTTGACCCAGGAGAATGCCATGACGGACCCGAAGCCCGCCACGCCCCGCGCCGCCACTCGATCCCGGCGGCGCAAACCGCTCGCGCAAACTGCGGTCGCTCTCCAGGCACCGGCCGAGGCGGCCGCCGCGCCGGCCGAAGCGCCAACGCCCAATCCCGCCGCCGCCGCCGAAATCGAGTCGGTGAGCCACGGTCCGGCGGCCATGACGGTGGCGCACGCGCCGCGTGGCAGCAACGAGGAGAGCGATTACGCGCCCCTGCCGGAAAGTTATCCGTACCGCACCCGCATGCGGCGTGGCGATTACGAGGCACAGAAGGAGAAGTTGCAGATCGAGCTGCTCAAGGTGCAGAACTGGGTGCGCGAGAGCGGCCAGAAAATCGTGATCCTGTTCGAGGGCCGCGATGCCGCCGGCAAGGGCGGCACCATCAAGCGCTACATGGAACACCTGAACCCGCGCGGCGCCCGCGTGGTGGCCCTGGACAAGCCCTCGGATCGTGAGCGCGGTCAGTGGTTTTTCCAGCGCTATGTGCAGCATCTGCCCACCGCAGGTGAAATGGTCTTCTTCGATCGCTCCTGGTACAACCGCGCCGGTGTCGAGCGGGTGATGGGCTTCTGCACCCCGCACGAATATCTGGAGTTCATGCGCCAGACGCCGCAACTGGAACGCATGCTGGTGAACAGCGGCGTGCTGTTCTACAAGTACTGGTTCTCGGTCAGCCGCGAGGAACAGTTGCGCCGCTTCATCTCGCGCCGCGACGACCCGCTCAAGCACTGGAAGCTGTCGCCCATCGACATCAAGTCCCTGGATATGTGGGACGACTATACCGACGCCAAGAACGCCATGTTCTTCCATACCGATACGGCGGATGCGCCCTGGATCGTGATCAAGTCCGACGACAAGAAACGCGCGCGCCTCAACTGCATGCGCCATTTCCTGCACAGCCTGCCGTATCCCGGCAAGGACGAGCATGTCGCCCACGCCCCCGATCCACTGCTGGTGGGGGCCGGTTCGGAGGTGTTGGCAAACGAGGAAAACAAGCTCACGCGGTTCTGAGCGTGGATGGGACTCGCCCAGGGGAAATCAGGCCGTTTCGTTGAGGCCCATCTTCTGGGCCACCAGCACGGCTTCCGTGCGGTTGTTGACCTTGAGGATGCGGAAGATGGCGGCCAGGTGGATTTTTACCGTGCCCTCGGTCACTTCAAGCGCCTTGGCGATCTGTTTGTTGCTCTGCCCCTTGACCAGTTCACGCAGTACTTCCACCTGGCGTGAAGTCAGCGGCGCGGGACGCGAGGAGTCGTACTCAACGCCGCCGTTGTGGTGGTGGTCAAGCAGGCTGGGCGGGATGTAGACGCCGCCGGCCAGCACCAGGCGCAACGCGCCGAGGATCACCTCGCTGGGCGAGGACTTGGTGACATACCCCAGCGCCCCCGCAGACAGCAGGCGGTGGATGTCCTCCGCCTGTTCCGAGGCGGACAACACGACCAGGGGGATGTCGGGAAACGCGGAACGAAACCGAATCACGCCCTCCACCCCGGACATGCCGGGCATGTACAGGTCGATCAAGGCCAGATCGACTTCCCCGGCCTGATGCATGGCGGCAAAAGCGGAGGGGTAGTCGATCGCTTCGATGATTTCCAGCTTGGGCCCCAGTTTCTGCAACACAGGCTTGACCCCTTCACGAAACAGGGGGTGGTCATCCGCCAACAGCACTATCACGACCGACTCCTTATGGCTTAAGTACTGGTAATACTGTACTAAAGATAGATTCCACTTGTATTATCGCCACCAGTAATATCCGCATGGTACATGCGTTGCAACCCCTCGACACTTGGGGTGGTTGGGGAGGCAATAAGAAATTCGCCGTATTTTGCCGGGGTCGGAGCATCGCTTCGACCCCGGTTTTCTTTTGTTACGCGACGACGCGCTTCGACAGCGCGTCAATGTAGCAGAGGAAAACGAAGCAATGTATTTCCTAATGTATTCCCTTATACCGAATGCGATGGCTGGCTTAATCGAGTCCGAGCCGTTGCCAGAGCGTGGTGGTCAGTCCGGCCTGGTTCAGCGTGTAGAAATGCAGGCCGGGAGCGCCACCTTCGATCAGGCGCTCGCATAGCCCGGTCATGAAATCCAGCCCGAACGCCTTGATCGAGGCGGTGTCGTCGCTATAACTCTCCATCTTGCGCGCCAGCCAGCGCGGAATGTCGGCGCCACACATGGCCGAGAAGCGCGACAACTGGCTGTAATTCGAAATGGGCATGATGCCCGGCACGATCGGCAGGGTGACGCCCAGTTCCGCGCAATCGTCGACGAAGTTGAAATAGGCGTCGGCATTGAAGAAATACTGGGTGATGGCGGCATTGGCACCGGCGTCCACCTTGCGCTTGAAGTTGACCAAATCTTCCCGGTAGTTGCGCGCTTGCGGATGGGTTTCCGGGTAGGCGGCCACCTCGATCTCGAACCAGTCGCCGGTTTCCTCGCGGATGAAACTCACCAGTTCGTTGGCATAACGGAATTCACCCGGATCGGCCATGCCGGAAGGGAGGTCGCCACGTAGCGCGACGATGTGGCGGATGCCGTGGACGCGGAAGGTTTCCAGGATTTCCCGGATGTTCTCGCGGGTGGAACCGACGCAGGACAGATGCGGCGCGGCGGCGAGGCCCTCGCTCTGGATTTCCAGCACGGTTTCCAGGGTGCGATCGCGCGTGGAGCCACCGGCGCCGAAAGTCACCGAGAAGAACTTGGGGTTGAGCTGCGCCAACTGGCGGCGCGCATGGCGCAGCTTTTCCACGCCATCGGGTGTTTTCGGCGGGAAGAATTCGATGCTGAAGGTGCGGTCGGTCATGGTGAGCGGTGAGCGGTGAGCGGTGAGCGGCGATTCTAGCCGAGGGCCACCCCGAGTGCCCGGCCGATCAGCCAGGTGGCGCCGCCCGCCGCCGCACCGATGCCGAGCATGCGCAGGCCGCCAAACAGCGCCTGTTTGCCGGTGAACAGGCTGATGGCCGCGCCCACGCCGAACAGGCTGATGCCGGTGGCGAGCAGGGTGCCGGTGAGGGCGGCGCCACCGGAAAGCAGCAGATAGGGCAGCAGGGGAATGAAGGCACCCAAGGAAAACGCCAGGAAGGAGGAAATCGCCGCGCCCCAGGGCGACCCCAGTTCCTCCGGGTTGAGGCCCAACTCCTCGCGCGCCAGGGTATCCAGGGCGCGGTCGGGGTCCAGCAACAGGGTATCGGCCATGCGCCGCGCTTCCGCCTTGCCGACGCCCTTGGCCTGATAGATCAGCGCCAGTTCCGCCGCTTCTTCCTGTGGGTACTGATCCAGCTCTTCCCGCTCCAGGGTGATCTGGTATTCATAAAATTCACGTTGTGATCGCACCGAGACATATTCCCCCGCCGCCATCGAGAATGCGCCCGCCAGCAGGCCAGCGGTGCCGGAGAGGAGGATGACCGAGGGCGCGGCGGCGGCGCCGGCGACCCCGAGGATGAGGCTGGCGTTGGAGACAAGGCCGTCGTTCACGCCGAACACCGCCGCGCGCAGATTGCCGCCTCCCGTCGTATGCCGAGCCTTGTGATCCAGTTGCTCCAGGCTGCTTGGGATGCCGTGTGGCACCGGCGCGTTGTAGAGGCTCATGCCGCGCACCTTCATGGCGGCCAGCATGCCCTTGAGCGGGCGCACGCCCAGGCGTGGAATCAGCCAGCCGACCAGGCGGGTGCGTGAATCGGGGTGGTAAGCGGGGGGCGGCGGGGCTCCCAGCTTCGCCATTTCCTTCGCCCACAGGCCGGCCTGATGCTCGGCGGCCTGCGCCAGTTCCAGGAACAACACCTGGCGCGGCGTGCCGGATTCGCGGTCGGAAACGATGCGGTAGAGCCAGGCGGAACGCTTTTCCTCGGTCCAGCTTTCGAGATGGTGATTCAAGCTACCCCCCGTAGGAGCGGGCTTGCCCGCGATAGCGACCGTTGCATCGCGGGCAAGCCCGCTCCTACGGAATTCGGGTTCAATCGAGTTGCGTTTTCAGGTGGCGCAGCGCCACCAGGAAGGTCGCGGCGGCGGGAATGGCGAGCAGGATGCCGACAAAGCCGAACAACTGGCCGAACGCCATCAGGGCGAAGATCACCGCCACCGGGTGCAGGCCGACCCGCTCGCCCACCAGCCAGGGCGTGATGGCCATGCCCTCCAGCAACTGGCCGATGCCGAACACCGCCCAGATCGGAATCAGCGCGGCCAGCGGGTTTGCGTCGGCGCCGAACTGCGCCCAGCCGGCCAGGCTGCCGAGCAGCACCCCCACCACCACGCCCATGTAGGGCACGAAAACCAGGATGCCGGCCAAAAGGCCCACCGCCAGGGCGTAATGCAATCCCGCCAGCCACAGCGCCAGGCTGTAGAACACGCACATGACCAGAATGACCATGATCTGGCCGCGCACGAACTCGGACAGCACGGTGTCGATCTCGCGCGTGATCGCGTCGCTCTTCGCACGCAGCCGCGCCGGAATCCAGCCGCCCAGGTGATGAATGACGACGTGCCAGTCGCGCAACAGATAGAACAACACCACCGGGGTCAGCAACAGATTGGCGAAGAACCCCAGCAACGCCAGGCCGCCGTCGGTCAGTTTCGGCAGATAGCGGGTCAGTTGCGAGAGTTGGGAGGTATGAGTTTTCAGCCAGGCCAGGATGTCGGCCTGGTCGTGCAGGAGATCGACACCGAACGTGGCGCTGAACCAGGGCAGTAGCGTCTGGCTGCCCCACTCGACCACGCGCGGCACCTGCTGCATCAAGAGGCGCGCCTGCGCCTGGAACAATGGCGCCATCACCGCCACCACCAGCAGGAACAGCAGCACCAGGCCGAGCAGCGTCAGCGCCGTGGCCAGCGCCCGGTTCACGCCCCGGCGCCACAGCCGATCCACCAGAGGGTTGCACAGATAGGCCAGCGCCGTCGCCACCAGGAAAGGGGTGAGGATGGGCGTGAGCAGGTAAAACAGATAGCCGCCGGCGATGGCGACCAGAATGGTGAGCAGCGAGCGGTTGGCGGCTGGGGTGAAGGGCATGTACGGTAGAATATCACCGATTTTTCAGCCCCCTTTTTCTACCTCCTCTCGCACCGTGCCGACCTCCTCCGCCCCCCAGACCTCCCTCTCCTATCGCGATGCCGGTGTCGATATCGATGCCGGCGATTCCCTGGTGGAGCGCATCAAACCCCACGCCAAACGCACCATGCGGCCGGAAGTCCTGGCCGGTATCGGTGGCTTCGGCGCCCTCATGGAACTGCCGAAGAACTACAAGGAGCCGGTGCTGATCTCCGGCACCGATGGCGTCGGCACCAAGCTGAAACTGGCGTTCCAGATGAACAGGCACGACAGCATTGGCCAGGATCTGGTCGCCATGAGCGTCAACGACATCCTGGTGCAGGGCGCGGAGCCGCTGTTCTTCCTCGACTACTTCGCCTGCGGCCATCTCGACGTGGATGTCGCGGAACAAGTGGTGGCCGGCATCGCCAAGGGTTGCGAACTCGCCGGCTGCGCCCTGATCGGCGGCGAAACCGCCGAAATGCCGGGTATGTACCCGGCCGGTGAATACGACCTCGCCGGCTTCGCGGTCGGCGTGGCGGAAAAGTCCAAAGTCATCGGCGGCCGCGACATCCGCCCCGGCGACGTGGTGCTGGGCCTCGGCTCCAGCGGCCCGCACTCCAACGGCTATTCCCTGGTGCGCAAGATCGTCGAAGTCTCCGGCGCCGACCTCGCCAGCGATTTCAACGGCAGAACCTTGGGCGAAACCCTGCTGGAACCCACCCGCATCTACGTCAAGCCCCTGCTCGCGCTGATGAAGGAACTGCCGGTGAAGGGCATGGCCCACATCACCGGCGGCGGCATTACCGGCAACGTTCCGCGCATTCTCGCCGACGGCCTCACCGCCGTGATTCACGGCGACGCCTGGACTTTCCCGCCGGTGTTCCAGTGGCTGCAAGAAAAAGGCAACGTCGCCCTCGCGGAAATGCACCGCACCTTCAACTGCGGCATCGGCATGGTGCTGGTGGTGGCTGCGGGCGACACCGAAGCCGCCATGCGCTTCCTCGCCGCCCAGGGCGAAACGGTCTACCGCCTGGGCGAAATCGCCACGCGCGCGCCAGGGCAGGAACAGACCGTCATCGTCTGATGCGTGTCGTCATTCTCATCTCCGGTCGAGGAAGCAATATGCAAGCCTTGCTGGAGGCGAACCTGCCGGTCGAGTTCGCCTGCGTCATCAGCAACAAGGCGGATGCCAAGGGACTGGAGATCGCCGCCGCGTGCGGCGTGCCCACCTTGGCGCTGAATCCGCGCGATTATCCCGACCGCGCCGCCTTCGATACCGCCCTGGCGGCGGCGATCGACCGCCATGAACCGGATCTGGTCATCCTCGCCGGCTTCATGCGGGTGTTGAGCGATGCCTTCGTGCTGCATTACGAACGTCGCCTGATCAACATCCATCCCGCCCTGCTGCCGGCTTTTCCGGGCCTGGATACACATGAGCGCGCCCTCGCCGGGGGCGTGAAACTGCACGGCTGCACGGTGCATTTCGTCACCCCGGTGGTGGACGCCGGCCCGATCCTGGCGCAATCCGCCGTGCCGGTCTTGCCGGACGATACGCCGGACAGCCTGGCCGCGCGCGTGTTGCGCCAGGAACACCGCATCTACCCGATGGCCGTGCGCTGGTTCACGGAAGGGCGGGTCACCTGGCGCGCCGACGGCACGGTGGTTGTGCGTGGCCTGGCCGAGGCGGCGGATTCCGCGCTGGTTTCGCCGGGCGGCTGACCATGCCGCGCGCGCATCGCATCCTCGCGTCCGCGCTATTCGTTTCCCTGGCGGTTCATCTGTTGATGTTGGCCTCGGCCGGTTCCTGGTGGACGCCGCCGGTGGGGGAAGTTCCATTTCCCATCGAGGCCAACCTGGCCATGCCCGAAGCCAAGGTGGCGGAAGCCGTTCCGGAGGCCGCCTCGGCGGCCGGGCCGAAGCCGAAGCCCGCCCGTGCGGCGGCGCCCGCCGTGATCGTTCCGCCCGCGCCGACCGAAACCGTGGCGCCCGGCGCCCCGGTGGAAGCGCCGCCACCCGCCGCCCCGCCGGCGCCGCCCGCCGTGATCGTTCCGCCCACGCCGGTGGTCGAAACGCCGCCCCCGCCAGCGCCGGAACCCGTGGCGGCGGAACCCGCCTTGCCGCCCACCTTGCGCAAGCTCCCGGAGCATCTGAGCCTCAGCTACGCCGTGCGCGCCGGCGAGGGGGGATTCAACCTGGGGCGGGCGATCTATTCCTGGCAACTGCGCGACGGCCGTTACAGCCTGGTCAGCGTCGCCCAGGCCACCGGTCTGGCCTCGCTGTTCGTCAGCGGCAAACTGGCGCAGACCAGTGAGGGCAGTGTTACCGCGCGCGGCTTGCGGCCCGAGCAATACTGGCTTTCACGCAACGAACGCAAACAGGATACGGCCCGCTTCGATTGGGTTCATGGACGCCTGGTGCAAGGAAACAACGGCGTCGAACTGCCGCCCGGCAGCCAGGATGTGCTGAGTTTCCCCTTTCACCTGGCGATGACCGTGGACGAGTCCTCGCGGGAGTGGAGCTTGTGGGTGGCCAATGGCCGCAAGCTGCGCGAATACCTGTTCAGGAATCTGGGATACGAGCGCCTGACGCTGGGCGAGCGCGAGGTGGCTACCCTGCATCTGCAAGGCGGCCGCGATGGCGAAGGCACGCTCGATGTCTGGCTGGCGCCGTCCCGATACTGGCTGCCGCTGCGCATCCGTACCCTGGATCAGAAGGGCAAGGTGCTGGAGTTGAGCCTGGAGGAGGCGCTGTAGGAGCGGGCAAGCCCGCGACAGCGCTGGCTATCGTGGGCAAGCCCGCTGCCACGACGCGTCAATCCACCCCGATTCCCAACTCCGCGCGTGTCTCCAGCGCCAGCGCCAAGGCTTCTTCCACACTGGGCGCCAGACAGTTGTAATGCCCCATCTTGCGGCCGGGCCGGGCTTCGGCCTTGCCGTAGAGGTGCAGTTGCACGCCGGGGTGCCGGAGCAGGGCGTCCCAACGCGGTTGCGGCCGCCAGACAGCGCCCAGCAGATTGACCATGACCACCGGCGAGAGCAGGCGCGGGTCGCCCAGCGGCAGGCCGCACAGCGCCCGCACCTGCTGCTGGAACTGGTCGCAGGCGGTGGCGTCCAGGGTGTAGTGGCCGCTGTTGTGTGGGCGCGGGGCCATCTCGTTGAACACGATGCGGCCGTCCTTGAGCACGAAGAACTCCACCGCCATCACGCCCACGTAATCGAGTTCGCGAGCCAGATGCGCGGCCATGTCGCGCGCCGTCTCGGCGAGTTCTTCGGGAATCCGCGCGGGAACGATGCTGATGTCGAGAATGCCGTCGCGATGCCGATTTTCCGCCAGCGGGAAGAAGGCGATCTCATCCATCGCATTGCGCGCCAGCACCACGGAAACCTCGCTCTCCAGCGGCAGGAAACCTTCCAGCAGACAGGGCACCTCGCCCAGTTCCTTGAACGCGGCGGTGAGATCGACTTCGCTGTCCACCCGCGCCTGCCCCTTGCCGTCATAGCCCAGACGCCGGGTTTTCAGCAGGGCGGGGGCGCCGATCTGTCGCCAGGCGGCGGCCAGATCGGCGGCGGATTCGATGTTGGCGAACGGCGCGGTGACACAGCCGGAGTCCCGCGCATGGGTTTTTTCCTGCAAGCGATCCTGCGCCACCGCCAGGGCCGCCGCCGACGGCGCCACCAGGCAATGCTTGGCCAGCGTCTCCAGGCTTTGCGCCGGCACATTCTCGAATTCCGTGGTGACGGCGTCGCACAGGCCACCCATGCGGATCAGCGCGACGGCATCGCGGTAATCGGCCTTGAGATGGATGTCGGCCAGCTGGCCGGCGGGGGAATGCGGATCCGGGTCGAGCACCACCACCTGATAGCCCATGATTTTTGCGGCCAGGGTGAACATGCGGCCAAGCTGGCCACCGCCCAGCACGCCGAGGGTCGCGCCGGGCAGGATCATGACGGGTTTTCCGGAAGGGCCATCGCCAGCACGCTTTCGCTCTGGCGGCGGCGGAAGGCGATGAGGCGTTCGCGAATCTCCGGGAGCTCGTTGCCCAGCATCGCCGCCGCGAACAGGGCCGCGTTGGCGGCGCCGGCCTCGCCGATGGCGAAGGTGGCGGTGGGGATGCCCCTGGGCATCTGCACGATAGAAAGCAGGGAGTCCATGCCTTTCAGCGCCTTCGACATCACCGGCACACCCAGCACCGGCAGATGCGTCTTGGCGGCGGTCATGCCGGGCAGGTGGGCGGCGCCGCCGGCCCCGGCGATGATGCACTTGAGGCCACGCCCGGCGGCGCTCTCGGCGTACTCGAACAGCAGGTCGGGCGTGCGATGCGCGGAGACCACGCGCTTTTCGAAGGGAATGCCGAGCTGGGTCAGGATGTCGGCGGCGTGGCGCATGGTGTCCCAGTCGCTCACGCTGCCCATGATGAGTCCTACGAGGGGAGCGGTCATGGTTGTTTCCATTGAATTAAAAGGGGAGTTGCGCGGCGGGTGCCGCGACGGCGAGCAGGCGCCGGAATTGTGCCTGGATGCGTGCCAGCGCGGCCGCGTCGTCGGCCTCGAAGCGCACCACGATCACCGGCGTGGTATTGGAGGCGCGCATCAGGCCGAAGCCATCGTCATATTCCACGCGCAGGCCGTCCAGGGTGATGACCTCGCGGGCGCCGTCGAAATGCGCGCGCTCGCGTAATTGGTCGATTACGCGGTGTGGCTCGCCTTCCCGCATCCTGATGTGCAGTTCCGGCGTGTTCACGCTGTCCGGCAGGCCGCGCAGCGTGGCGTCGAGATCGGGCTGCCGCGAGAGAGTTTCGAGCAGGCGGGCGCCGGCATAGAGGCCGTCGTCGAAACCGTACCAGCGTTCCTTCAAGTACACGTGGCCGCTCAATTCTCCGGCCAGGAGCGCGCCGGTTTCCAGCATCTTCGCCTTCATGAGCGAGTGGCCGGTCTTCCAGATCATCGACCGGCCGCCGCGCGCGGCGATCCACGGGCGCAGATTGCGGGTGGATTTCACGTCGTAGAGCACCAGGGCGCCGGGATTGCGCGCCAGCACATCGGCGGCGAACAGCATGAGCTGGCGATCCGGATGGAGGATGCCGCCATCCCTGGCGACCACGCCGAGGCGGTCGCCATCGCCGTCGAAAGCGAGGCCGATTTCAGCATCGCCCAGCTTCACGCGGGCGATCAGATCGGCCAGGTTCTCGGGCACGGAAGGGTCGGGATGGTGGTTGGGGAAGGTGCCGTCCACCTCGCAAAACAGGGTTTCCACCTCGCAGCCGAGCGCGCGGAACAAGGTGGGGGCATACGCGCCGGCCACGCCGTTGCCGGCGTCGATGACGATCTTCATGGGGCGCGCGAGTTTCACGTCGCCGACGATGCGCGCGATGTACGCATCGGTGATGTCGTGCCGCTGATAGCTGCCCGCGCCGTCCGCGAAATCGCCGTTTTCGACAAGCCGGCGCAAATCCTGGATGGCCTCTCCAGACAGGGTTTCACCGGCGATGACCAGCTTCAGGCCGTTGTAATCGGGCGGATTGTGCGAGCCGGTCAACATGGCCGCGCAGCGCGTGTCGAGATGGCAGGCGGCGAAATAGGCCATCGGCGTCGTCACCTGGCCCAGGTCGATGACGTTGCCGCCGCCGCGCCGTATGCCCTCGGCCAGGGCGGCGCCGAGCGCGGGGCCGGAGAGGCGGCCGTCACGGCCGATGACGATGTCGCCGCAGCTGCGCGCGCGCGCCGTCGTCGCGACCGCGCGGCCGATCCGTTCGACGAGTTCGGGAGTCAGCGTCTTGCCGACGATGCCGCGAATATCGTAGGCCTTGAAGATTTCCGGGGGGATGTCGCCCATGACGATTCAGACAGTGAGAGCCGGGCGATTATCTTTGATTTGGCGGTCGGCCCGCCAGCAAGCGCACAAACGCAAAAGCGCGCCATTTCGACCGCACAAAAAAAGAGCGGCATCGGAAACCGATGCCGCTTGAAAAACCGCCATTGCGGCGGTCAGGGAGGTTGGGTTGAGCTCTCGCCCAGTGCTTTCATATAAGCAATGGCCGTGCCTGAATTGGCGCGAAATTCGGCCTTTAAATATCAACAAGTTATTGCATTTGGATAGATTTGTACCAAGTGGGATATGTCGATATTTTGACGATTTCGTCAGGGTTTCAACTTTATTCTTTTTCCTGCCACGTCGTCATCGGTATCCGGCTTGATTCAGGTCAGCGCGCCGCCTTGCCTGCTCTTTCGCGCCCCGCCTACAATCCTCGCCCCTAGCCGTTCTCGGAATAGCCGCCATGTCGCAGTTCACCGCCCTCCTTGAGAAATACAGCAAACCGGGGCCGCGCTATACCTCGTATCCCACCGCGCCCTATTTTCATACCGGCTTCAGGGAAGCGGACTGGGTCGAGGAAATCAAGGATTCGCAAGACCCGGCGCGCGGACTCTCGCTGTACGCGCACATTCCGTTCTGCGACACCCTTTGTTATTACTGCGGCTGCAACATGGTCGCCACTGGCGATTACAGCAAGGCCAGCCACTATCTGGGTTTCCTGGAACAGGAGATGGATCGGGTGGCGCGCCTCACCGATCCACGTCGCCAGGTAAAACAGTTGCACTGGGGCGGCGGTACGCCGACCTACCTCAAACCCGATGACATTCGCCGCCTGATGGACATGATGCGCGGCCGCTTCAGCATCGCGGCGGACGCCGAGATGGGCTGCGAGGCCGACCCGCGCGAATTGACCCGCGAGCATCTGGTCGCCCTGCGCGAAGCCGGCTTCAACCGCCTTTCCATCGGTGTGCAGGATCTGGATGAAGCGGTGCAGAAGTCGGTCAACCGGGTGCAGCCGGAGGAACTGATCCGAACCGTCTACGGCTGGGCGCGTGAACTGGGCTTTTCCAGCATCAACATGGACCTGATCGTCGGCCTGCCGCACCAGACCCTGGACAGCTTCGCGCACACCCTGGACAAGGTGGTGCCGTGGGCGCCGGATCGTTTCGCCATCTTCGCCTACGCCCATGTGCCCTGGATGAAGAAGCACCAGAAGCTCATCAACGAAGCCGACCTGCCCAGTTTCGCCACCCGCCTAGACCTGCAACAACTCATCCACGAACGCCTCGGCGCCGCCGGTTACGACAACATCGGCATGGATCATTACGCTCGTCCCGAGGACGAGATGATCAAGGCGCAGAAGAACAAGACCCTGTGGCGCAACTTCCAGGGGTACACCACGCACAAGGATTGCGACATCTACGCCTTCGGCGCCTCCAGCATCAGCCAGACGCCCAACTGCTACATGCAGAACGAGAAGAACCTGAAGAAGTATCAGGAGATGATCGGCAAGGGCGGCCTGGCGGTGGAGCGTGGCCTGAAACTCGGCCGCGACGACCAGATTCGCCGCGACGCCATCACCCGCGTCATGTGTGATCTGGAACTGGACAAGCCCGGCTTCGCCGCCGCCTGGGGCATCGACTTCGACGCCTATTTCGCGGATGGCCTGGCCGATTTGCCACCGCTGGCGGCCGACGGCCTGGTTCGCCTGGAACCCACGCGCATCGTCGTCACCGATCTTGGCCGCCTGTTTCTGCGCAACATCGCCATGTGCTTCGACGGCTATCTCAAACAAGCCAACCAGGATCAGCCGCGCTACTCGCGCACGGCCTGACCCGCGTCACCTGGCCGGCAGCCGCATGGAAACGAAAAGACGCCGGCGCTACAGTTGAGGCGCCCTTTGTAGCGCCGGCGTTATGTCCCATCGGGACGGTATCCTTTAGGGCCCCGCCGGCCCGTTCGCGCATTCCAGCGGGCACTGGAACAGTGCGCCCGTCAGTGCAGCCAGAATGTTCAAGTCATTGTTTCTCGGCTCCTAATCCAGGATGCCCTTGTACATCGCGTCTTCCTCGGCGGCGAGTTCGCCGAGCACCTTGGACAGATCGCCCTGCATGCCTTTGGCGAGGGTATGCAGATTCAGGCGCACCACGTTGATCTTGCCGTCGGCGCTTTCGAACACCGTCGAGCGGCAGGGCAGCGGGGGCGCCTTGCCGCCGCTGGCCTTGATGACACGATCATTGGCGCCCGCCGGACACAGGCCGACCACTTTCATGCGCTTCGCGTCCTTGGCGCCGCCCTTGCGCATCTCGGCCTGCATGTCCACCACGTCGCCAACTTTCCAGCCGCGCTTTTCCGCGCTGGTCTTGATCGCCGCCACGGTTTCCTCGAAGCCAAGGTGAGAGTGCCGCAGGTCGTACATGGTGGCCATCATCTGCATCTGCCGCGCCATCATCATCTGCCGCAGCTGTTCCTGGCTGGGCTCTGGCGCTTGCGCCAAGGCGGACAGGCTGCAACTGGCGAGCAGGGCTACCGTTAGTTTTTTCATGTACCGATTCCTCTCAGTGTGTGTGGCGGGCGTGCCCGTCCCAACCTTGCAACTTGTACAAGGTGCCGCAATAGGGGCAAAGCGCCTCCCCTTTTTCTTCCACCGCCAGATAGACGCGCGGATGCGCGTCCCAGACGGTATCGCCCGGCATCGGGCAGTGCAGCGGCAGATCGGATTCCCTGACTTCCACCACGCGCCGGTTCTTGCTCATGGCCGCCTCCTCAAACGTGGGTGAGCCAGTGGGCGTGCGCGGCGGAGCGCCCCTGCACGCAGTCGAAATACAGGGCTTGCAGCTTTTCCGTGATCGGGCCGCGGTGGCCGCTGCCGATGGCGCGGTTGTCGAGTTCGCGGATCGGGGTGACCTCGGCGGCGGTGCCGGTGAAGAAGGCTTCGTCGGCGCAGTAGACCTCATCGCGGGTGATACGCTTCTCGATCACCGGAATGCCCAGCTCGCCGGCCAGTTGGACGATGGTGTCGCGGGTGATGCCTTCCAGGGCGGAGGTCGTGTCCGGGGTGTAGAGCTTGCCGTTGCGGAGGATGAACACGTTCTCGCCGGAACCTTCCGCGACGAAGCCGTCCACGTCGAGCAACAGGGCTTCCTGATAGCCGTCCATTTCGGCTTCGCGGTGGGCCAGGATGGAATTCATGTAGTTGCCGTTGGCCTTGGCCTTGCACATGGTGATGTTGACGTGATGGCGGGTGAAAGAAGAGGTCTTCACCCGGATGCCGTCGGTCAGCGCCTCCGCGCCCATGTAGGCGCCCCAGGGCCAGGCGGCGACGATCACGTGAACCGAGAGATTCTTCGCGGAGATGCCCATCGCCTCCGGGCCGAAAAACGCCATCGGCCGCAGATAACCGCTCTTCAGCTTGTTCTCGCGCACGGCGGCCTTCTGCGCCTCAATCAGGGTTGCCTTGTCGTAGGGCATCTTCATGCCCAGGATGTGCGCCGAGCGGAACAGCCGGTCGGTGTGTTCCTGGAGCCGGAAGATGGCCGGGCCGTCGGGAGTCTCGTAAGCGCGCACGCCCTCGAAAACGCCCATGCCGTAGTGCAGGGTATGGGTGAGGACGTGGGTGGTGGCATCGCGCCAGTTCACCAGCTTGCCGTCGTACCAGATAAGACCGTCGCGGTCGGCCATGGACATGATGAAAACTCCGGGTAGCTCAGAAAACGGCGATTTTAACCCGGAGCCCAGGCTCAGGTGGGCCGGCAAGCGGCCTGGGGCTCGTGATTGAATAACCTGAACGTTCCGGCCACGCCGCGTCGTATCCCGCCAACGCCCCCATGAACGTCCAGGTTATTCCTTGACGAGCCCTTAGTCGCGTTACGATTGCAGCCATGATGCCGCAAACCTTCCTGACTCCACGGCGCCTCTGGCTGTTGATGGCCGGTGCCGCCGCCGTGCTGACCGTCGCCAGCCTGGCGCTGACCGCCTGGCAGAACCTCCATCCCTGCCACCTGTGCATCTTCCAGCGCCTGCTCTATCTGCTGCTGGCCGGCGTCGGCCTCGTCGCCGGGCTGCTGGCGCCCCGTCCGGCGGCGCGCCGGGTCGGTTTCCTCGCCATCCCCCTGGCCGCCGGAGGACTGGCGGTCGCCCTCTATCAGAGCTGGCTGCAGGCGCAGCCCGCCGGGAGTGTTTCCTGCGTGGGCGGCGAACTCGGCCTGATCGAGCGCCTGGTGGAATGGCTGGGCCAACTGCGGCCGGAACTTTTTCTCGCCACCGGATTCTGCGAAGAAGTCGAAATGACGATCCTGAAACTGTCTCTGGCCAACTGGTCCGTGCTCGGTTTCGCGGTCTGTCTGGCGCTGGCCTACCGGGCGTGGCGCCCGATACCGGAACGCAGACTATTCAGACATTGACCCAGGAGCCTCCATGTCCCACCCAGCCAAGCCCTTCGACCCCTCGCGCCGCCAGTTTCACCGCTTCCTGCTGGCCACCCTGGCCGCCACCGCCCTGCCGGCGGGAGCGGCCAGCCCGGAATGGCTGCCGATCACGCCGCCGCAATTCGGCGACAGCCCCGGCAAGATCGAAGTGCTGGAATTCTTCTCGTGGGGCTGTTCACATTGCCGCGAATTCAACCCGCTGGTCACGCGCTGGGAGCACGCCCTGGCCAAGGACGTGGTGTTCAAGCGGGTGCCGGTGAGCTTCGGCCGCGCCGCCTGGGGCAATCTGGCGCGTCTGTTCTATGCACTGGAAGGCATCGGCGAACTCGCGCGCCTGGATGAAGCCGTGTTCGCCGCCATTCACGACCAGCGCGCCAACCTGTATACGGAAGCCGCCGCGCTCGCCTGGGTACGGCAACAGGGCGTGGATGAGCGCCGATTCAGCGACGCTTTCAAGAGTTTCTCGACGGAAACCCGTGTGGCGCGCGCCGAACAACTCAGCCGCGCCTACAAGGTGGACAGCGTCCCCCTGCTCACCGTGGCGGGCCGTTACCGCGTGGTTGGGCAGGCGGGGCGCGGCCACGCCGGCCTGCTCGCGGTGGCCGACGCGCTGATCGAACGGGCGCGCAAGGAACGGCCGCAATCCGGCAGGCGTTGACGCCCTCATGTTTCACGCGCTTATGGCGCCGGTTATAGCGGCGCGGTCGGCTTTCAACCGTTGACGCCCCCGGCACCCGCTGACCGGAGCCGGGGAACCAAGCCGATATAATCCACTCCCTTTTTGCTCTTCCTTCACCTTCGCGCACCCAATGAAAGCTGTCGCCTTCCTGTTTTCTCTCGTATTTCTCGCCCTGCCCGCCGCCGCCGCGCTGCCGGTGCCACCCGCTCCGCAACTCGACGCGCGCTCCTGGTTGCTGATCGACACCGACAGCGGGCTGCCGCTGGCGGAAAGCCATGCCGATACGTCCGTGGAACCCGCCTCCCTGACCAAACTGATGACGGCCTACCTGGCGTTCAGCGCGATCAAGGAAGGCCGCCTGGCGCTGGACCAGCAACTCCCTGTTTCGGAAAAAGCCTGGAAAGCCGAGGGCTCGCGCATGTTCCTGGACCCGCGCAAGCCGGCCAAGGTGGAAGACCTGTTGAAGGGCATGATCGTGCAGTCCGGCAACGATGCCTGCATCGTCCTGGCCGAGGCCATCGCCGGCTCCGAGGAAGGTTTCGCCGCGATGATGAACGACATGGCCCGCCGTCTGGGCATGACCGGCACCCACTATCTGAACTCCACCGGCCTGCCGCACCCGCAACACGTCACCACCGCGCGCGACCTGGCCCGCCTGAGCAGCGCCCTGATCCGCGCCTTCCCCGAGTTCTACAAGATCTATTCGATGAAGGAGTTTTCCTACAGCGGCATCCGCCAGCCCAATCGCAACCGCCTGTTGTTCGTCGATCCGAGTGTCGATGGCGTGAAAACCGGCCACACCGATAGCGCCGGCTACTGCCTGATCGCCTCCGCCAAACGCGACCAGCGCCGTCTGCTCTCCGTGGTGCTGGGAACCGACTCCGACCGCGCCCGCGCGATGGAAAGCCAGAAACTGCTCAACTACGGCTTCCAGTTCTTCGAGACCGTTCGCCTCTACCCCGGCAACCAGGCCGTCAGCACCATGCGCCTGTACAAGGGCGACATAAGCGAGGCCCGCGCCGGTTTCCTGTCCGATTTTTACGTCACCGTACCGCGCGGCGCAGGCAAGCGCATCCAGGCCCAGGTCATTTCCCAGCAGCCGCTGCTGGCGCCCTTGCATCGTGGCCAGCGCATCGCCACCCTGCGCCTCAGCATCGACGGCAGCCACCTCGCCGACTATCCGCTGGTCGCGCTGGAAAGCGCCGCCGTCGCCGGTCTGCTCGGGCGCACCTGGGACAACATGCTGCTGATGTTCCGGTGAAGAGGGGGGCATCCCCCTCCTCACTCCCGCCGCCTCCCGCCTCGCCGATACGCCCATGCCCACCATCCACCTCAACGGCCAATTCCTCCCGCTGGAAGAAGCGCGCATTTCGGTCATGGATCGCGGCTTCCTGTTCGGCGACGGCGTCTATGAAGTCATTCCCGTCTATTCGCGGCGGCCGTTCCGCCTGCATGAGCACCTGGCCCGCCTGCAAGCCAGCCTCGACGGCATCCGCCTGACCAATCCGCACACGCCACGGGAATGGGAAAACCTGGTCGTTCGCATCATCGAACAGGCGGAAGGCGAGGATCAGGGCATCTACCTGCAAGTCACCCGAGGCGCCGGCCCGCGTGACCACGCTTTCCCGAAAGAGGTTCAACCCACCGTGTTCATCCTGCCGCTGGCGCTGATCCCGCCCGCGCGCGAACTGGTGGAAAGCGGCGTCGCCGCCATCACCGCCCCGGACAACCGCTGGCTGCGCTGCGACATCAAGGCCACCTCCCTGCTGCCCAACGTCCTGTTGCGCCAGCTCTCGGTGGATGCCGGATGCGCGGAAACCCTGCTGCTGCGCGAAGGTTTCCTTTCCGAAGGCTCCGCCAGCAACGTCTTCGTGGTGGCGGAGGGCGTCCTGCTGGCGCCGCCCAAGTCCAACCTCATGCTGCCCGGCATCACCTACGACGTGGTGCTGGAACTGGCGCGCGCGCATGGCATCGCCCACGCCACGCGGCCGATTCATGAGAATGAACTGCGCGCCGCCGAGGAAGTGTGGCTCACCTCCTCGACCAAGGAAGTCCTCGCCGTCACCACCCTGGACGGCCAACCGGTCGGCGACGGCCGACCCGGCCCCCTGTTCCGCAAGATGCACGCCGCCTACCAGGACTACAAACACACCGTCATGCGCGGAAAGGAGATCGCGTGAGCGAAGACAGCCTGATCGAATATCCCTGCGACTTCCCGATCAAGATCATGGGCAAGCGCGGCGACGACTTCGCCCGGAACATGGTGGACATCGTCCTGCGCCACGCCCCGGATTACGTCGCCGAAAGCGTGGAAATGCGCACCTCCAGCGGCGGCGCCTACCTCTCCGTCACCTGCACCATCCGCGCCGTCTCGCGCGAACAACTGGATAACCTCTACCGCGAATTGAGCGGGCACCCGGCGGTGAAAGTGGTTTTGTAGCGCCGGCTTCCAGCCGGCTTTGTATCTGGTTCCCACGCTCCACGTGGGAGCCAGCCTTAGCCAGACCCTTACACCGCCGCCGGCTTCTCCCCGCCCAGCGCCGCCGCCAGATCGGCCAGCAGCTTCGCCACTTCCCCGCTCATCAAGGCGAAATCCAGGTCGAACTGTTCGTCGGCGGATTCGCCCTGCTCCGTCTGTTCCTTGAGGATGTCCAGGAAGGCCAGGCGCTTCACTTCCATCGCCTCGCCCAGGACGAAGGAGATGCGGTCGTTCCAGGTCATGCCCAATTTCGTCGCCTGTTTGCCGGCGGCGATGTGAGTGGCGATTTCCTCGCCCTCCAGGTCGTGCCGCACATAGCGCACGGTCGCCTTGCCCTCGTCGGACGCGCGCAGTTCCAGATCGCGGTCGACGGTGAAGCCGGCCGGCGCCTCGCCGGAAAGCAGCCAATCGGTCATCGCCGCGCTGGGTGAGCGTTCCGTGTGCAGGGATTTCACCGGCAGATCGTCCACCGATTTCGACAGCGCCTCCAACAGCGTCTCCGCCTTGGCCGGCGCCGCCGCGTCCACCACCAGCCAGCCGTTCACCGGGTCGATCCAGGCAAAAGTGGTGCGGCGGCGGGTGAAGGCGCGCGGCAGCAATTCATCGGTCACCTGCTCCTTCAATTCCCGCATCTGCTTCTTGCCGACCTTGAAACCCTGCTGTTCCTCGATCTCGGCCGCCTTCTCCTCGGCGAACTGGTTCACCACCGAGGACGGCAACAGCTTCGCTTCCGTGCCCAGCGCGATCAGCACCTGCTGGTTGAGCACATGCAACAGCCGGTCATCGCCGCGCGGCGACACCCAGCCCAGCGTCTCCCGATCCATCTTGCCGCACGGCTGCATGGTCAGGGTCGCGAGCTTCTCCTCCAGCGCGGGGATGTCCAGCTTCAATCCGGCGGGCAGACGATAGACGACGAGATTCTTGAACCACATGGACGGGACTCCGGAAAAAGGGCGGGATTATCCCGGAAAGCGGCATGGTTCGCGTCGCAAGCGGACGCGCCTACCTGTCCCCGTCGCGCTTGATTTCCAGCCGCTTCATCTTCTCCCACAGATTCTTGCGGCTGATGCCGAGCAGGTTGGCGGTTTCCTGGATTTGCCAGCCCTGCGACTGCAGGGCGCGCACGATGTAGTCGCGTTCATGTCCGGCCAGATGCTCACCCAGTGTGTCGAGTGGTTGTGCCGGGCTGTCGGGCGAGGTGTCGCCGAACAGCAGTTCCGGGGTGAGCAGGGGGCCGCTGGCCAGCACGCGGGCGCGTTCCAGCAGGTGTTTCAGCTCGCGCACGTTGCCCGGCCAGGGATGGTCGAGCAGGGCGCGCTCCGCTGCGGGCGTCAGCACCAGGCCGCGCCCATCCCCCGGCGCGGCGAGAAAACGGGCGGCCAGCCAGAGGATGTCCTCCTTTCGCTCGCGCAGCGGCGGCACGCGAATCTGGATGACGTTGACGCGGTAATAGAGGTCTTCGCGGAACAGGCCTTGTTCCACCCGCGCCTTGAGATCCTGATGGGTGGCGGCGATCAGGCGGAAATCCACCGCGATGGGGGTTTCGCCGCCGATCCGTGTGATCTGGCGTTCCTGGATGGCGCGCAGCACCTTGACCTGCATGGGCAAGGGCATGTCGCCGATTTCGTCGAGCAACAGAGTGCCGCCCTCGGCTTGTTCAAACAAGCCACGCTTGGCTCGAACCGCGCCGGTGAAAGCGCCCTTCTCATGGCCGAACAACTCCGCTTCCAGCAGGCTTTCGCTGAAGGCGCCGCAATTGGCCGCCACGAATGGGCGCGCCGCACCTTGCAGGGCATGCAGCTTGAGGGCCACCCGCTCCTTGCCGACGCCGGACTCACCGGTAATCAGCACCGAGGCCTGGCTCTGCGCCAGGCGAGGCAGCAGGCTTTCCACGGCGCGCATGGCCGGGGCGATGCCGAGGACATCGGTGTCCGCCCGCCCTGCCTCATGGCAGCCGTCGAGTTCTTTCAGCTTGCCCAGCAACAGGTCGGGTTCGAACGGCTTCAGCAGGTAATCCACCGCGCCGCGCTTGAGCAGGCGCACAGCCTGGTCCACCGCGCCGTGGCCGGTCATGAAGATGAAGGGGGGCGCGGCGACGGCGCTCTCCAGCAGTTCCAGGTAGAGCGCCTCGCCGGACAGGTCGGGCAGGGCGATGTCGCTGACCACAGCGCCATAAGCCTGTTTGCGCAGCGCGGCCAGGGCCGATCTGCCGGTCTTGTGCCAGTCGCAGTCCATGCCTTCGAGTTCGAAGCGCAGGGCGAGCGCGCCACCCATGATCTCGTCATCTTCGATCAGGCAGATTCGACAGACAGGCATGGGGCTTCTCCCTCCGGTAGTTCGACGACGAAGCGGGTCCAGCCTTCCCGGCTGTCCACGTCGATGCGGCCGTGCAATTGCTGGATGATTTGATAGGTGATCCACAGGCCGAGGCCGTGGCCTTCTTCATTACGGCCGGTGAAGGGCTCGAACAGGTGTTCCATCAGTTCCGGGGGAATGCAGCGGCCGTCGTTGCCGACTTCGATGCGCAGGCCGCCCGGCGTGGCCAGGATGCGCGCGCTGACACGGCCATTCCGCCCGGCGGCCTGTACGGCGTTGAGCAGCAGGTTGATAAGCACTTGGCGCACCAGCGTGGCGGGCAACTCGGCCGTGCCCTCCAGACCGTTGTGCCACTCCCAGGCAACCGCCCGCTTTTTTACCTCCTGGGCGAGCAGGGTATGCACGTCGTCCACGTCCTGACGGGTCAGCGCGCGGCTTTGGATCCTGGCCTCCACCAACAGCGCGGCGACGATGTCCTTGATCTGATTGAGGCCGCGTTCCAGCAAGGGAACCACGCGATCCAGCACGGGGTCATGCCGGCCATGACGTTTCAGGGTGTCCAGCGCGGTGAGCAGGCCGCCCAGCGGGTTGTTGATCTCGTGGGCGATGCCGGCGGTCAGCCGTCCCAGGGCGGCGAGGCGATCCGCCTTGACCATCTGCTGTTCAAGGCCTTCCTTTTCCACCAGTTCGGCCAACATGCGGTCATAGGTGCGGAACAGGTGGCCCAGTTCGTCGCGATAGGCATAGGCGCTGGCGGACAGGGGCTCGGGCAGGCGGCGCCCCAGTTCGTCCATGCGCCTGGACAGTTGCACCAGGGGGATGGCCATGCGCCGTCCCCAGTACCAGTTGATCGGCAGCAACACGGCCAGTACCAGGGCGGTGATGGCCAGGGCGCGCAGAATCAGGGCGCGAAAACGTGGCCAGTAGAAGTCCGCCGGGTGCACCAATACCAGATGGCCCAGCACGATGCCGTCCGCCACCAGGGGAATGGCCAGGAGGATCTTGCCGCCGGCCTCCAGGGTCACCGAGTCGTTGGCGCGGGCGCCGCCGATGCGCTGGTCGAGCGCGGCATAGGCGGGGCCGAGCTGTTTCATGTTGGCGAGCAAAGGCCAGGTATCGGGCTGGCTGGAGACGAACACCTGATGCAGGCCATTCAGCACGATCAGGCCTTCCGCCTGGAAATTGCCGTGGCGCACACCGCCCTGATAGGGCGCGTTGACGATCTCGAAAGCGCGCCAGGTGTCGTCGTGCAGCAGGGTGGTGTAAAGGGTGCGAACCAGAGTTCGGCCCAGACTTTCCGAACCGCCCAGCATGTCCCGCTTCAGGTCGTCATAGGACTGGGCCACGAAGGAAAGGGACAGGATCAGCGCCGTCACGGCGATGAGCGCGCTTCCCCAGAGCGGAATCTTGAAGCGGAAGCTGAGATCAAAAATCCGCATTCGGCCGCTCGCCCGCCAGACGCACCATTTCCTCGACATTGGCGTAGAGCGCCGGACTGGCTTCGATGAAACCGTCCAGATGCAGCTTTGCCAGCAATTCGCGCCCCTGGGCGTTCTTCGCCATCTCCATCAATACCCGGCGCAGTGCCTGGTAATCGGCCTCCGCCAGTGTGTTGTTGGCGACGAAGGGAGGGAAGCCGAATTCCACGGAACGGGTGACGACACGAGTTCTGCGGGTGAGATCCGGCTCCACCTTGGCCAGGGATTCCCAGATATAACTGTCCACCGCCGCGCCATCGGCCAGGTGCAGGGCCACGGCTTCGACGGCCTTGCGGTGCGACCAGGTGAAAAAGGTTTTCCTGAAATGGCCGCGCGGGTCGACTCCACGCCGAGTCAGTTCGTATCTGGGCGCCAGATAGCCGGTGTTGGAGAAGGGGTCGGCATACGCGAACACCTTGCCGGCCAGATCGGTGATCGACTTTGTGGTCGTGTCCAGAGCGGAAACGATGAGGTAGGAGCGGTAATAGGGACGCCCCTCGTTCAGCGGCGTCGCCAGCAGGCGCACACGCGATTTCATCAACACGTAGGGGTAGTCGCACAGCCAGGCCGCGTCCAGTTGCCCCTGCTTGATGAGGTTCATGGTGTCGCTGTAACTGTCGCGGAGCACGAACTTCACCGGCCGCCCCAGTTGCTGTTCCAGGTAAGCCTGCCATTCCGCCATCAGGCCATGACGGTCATGGAGAAAGGCCGGAGTGAGGCCGATGCGCAGTGGCCTGGCCGCCGCGTGGGTGGTCAGCGGCCAGGCCAGGGCCAGGGCAAGTCCGTGGGCCATGCGACCCAGAAACAGACGTCTCTCCATCGTGCCTCCTAAACGTGAACGTCGCGTGACGATGCTCGAAGTTCCTCTTTCCCCATGCTCGGGAAAGGGGTGGGGGTGAGGAACGGGCCTGGATCATTCTCCATGCCCAGTTGCCGGTGTTACCGAAGTGTAACGGCGGCGATTTGATTCCGCCCAGCCAGTTACCTGTCGGTAACCGATTTTCGCCGCTTCAACGCGGCCACGCCTTTGATGATCCAGATGGTTACCAGAAGGTGACGGGCCAATATTCAGAAGGCTATTTATGTAATAAATACAATATGTTACGAAAGTGGCGCGAGCCTTGCTAGGAGGTACACGAGCCATCGGACCATGCCATGAACGCCTTTCCTCTCTCCTCGGCCCAGATCAGTTCCGTCCTCGGACGGCTGGGGTATTTCCGCGAATTGCATGCGGCCACCCTGCACAAGTTGTCTGTCGGCGCACGCCAGATCACGGTGCGGCGCGACGAAGCGGTGTTCAGCAAGGGTGACCAGGCCGATGCGCTGTATGTCGTGGTGAATGGGCAGGTCAAGATTTACCTGTCCCTGGCCAATCGCGGCGAAAAGATCGTCGCCCTGGTGGGCCACGGCGAAAGCTTCGGCATCGCTGCGGTCTGGCTGGGGATGCCTCACCCGGCCAACGCCGTCGCCAAGAGCGACAGCCACCTGCTCCTGCTGGATCGCCGCACCTTGATGAACCAGGCGCGCCAGGAGCCTTTCCTGGCGGAGCGTCTGTTGGCGGACCTCTCGCACCGGGTGATGGACCTGATGCGCGACATGGAAAGTTGCACGCCGCGCTCCAGCCTGCAACGGGTGAGTTGCTTCCTGCTGCAGCACCGGCCTGAAGCCGGCATGGGCAGCTACGACATCCTGTTGTCCACCACCAAACGGGATATCGCCGCCAAGTTGAATCTCACCCAGGAAACGCTGTCGCGCGCGTTCCAGTATCTCAGCAAGGAAGGTGTCATCGAGGTTCAGGGTCGACTGATCTGTGTACTGGACAGCCGGAAGCTGCTGCATTTCAACCAGATGAATTGCCCTCCAGCGGGTGAATTGGTTGAGTAATCAGCTAGGGAATGTTGAGTTGGATCAACGGAATGTCACGCCGCAACCGGCCTGGCGAACGGATGTGTTTATCGTGCGCCCCTCCCCCGGTAGGGGCATACCGGCGGCACACCGGGTTCGGGCCGAACCCGACGATGTTCAACATAAAGGAGACATGCTATGGAAATGACACGAAGAGGGTTCCTGCGGGGCATGAGCGCCCTGGCGGGTGCAACCGGCGTTGGCGTGAGCCTGCCTACCATCGCCCGCGCCGCCGACAAGGCGGAAGCCGCCGCCGCAGGCGCGACGGCCCTGGGCGACAAGGTGGTCAAGTCCACCTGTGTCCATTGCGTGAATTTCTGTGGCATCGAAGCCCGCATGTCGGACGGCGTGATCCGCGCCATCTACCCGGACAAGGCGCGCGCCGACTATTACAACTGGGGCATCTGCCCGAAGGGCGCCTCGGGGGTGTTCAACACCTACAACCCCTACCGGTTGAAGAAGCCGATGAAGCGCACCAACCCCAACAAGGGCATGAACGAAGACCCGAAGTGGGTGGAAATCTCCTGGGATGAGGCGTTCCAGACCCTTACCGAGAAACTGGCCAGGATCAAGGCCGACAACCCCAGCAAGCTGGTCTGGCACCACGGCCACGGCAAGTACACCATCGGCGACCAGTTCCCCAAGGCCTTCTGCGCCGCTTTCGGCACCCCCAACGTGGTGCACCGCACCACCACCTGCGAATCCTCGCGCCATGTGGCCGACGAACTGACTTGGGGCTACCACGGCCATCTGCCCGATCTGGAATACACCCAGCTCTACCTGTCTTTCGGCTCCAACCCGTTCGAGGGCGAGCAATGGTCGCGCTGGCTGGATCACGCCATCATGGACGGCAAGGAACGCGGCATGAAGATGATCGTGATCGAGCCGCGCTTCTCCCATGCCGCCGCCAAGGCCGACGAGTGGATACCGGTACGCCCCGGCAAGGATGTCGCGCTGATCCTGGCCCTGTGCAAACAATTGATCGAGGCCAACGCCATCGACGTCAATTTCCTCAAGACCTACACCAACGCCACGCAATTGGTAGGCGAGGATGGCCTGATCCTGAAGAGCGCCGATGGCAAGCCGCAGGTCTGGGAGGCCATCTACGGCTCCGCGCGGGACTATGACGATGCCTCGGTGGACGCGGCTCTGACCGGCACCTTCGAGGTCAACGGCAAGAAATACCGCACCGCCTTCCAGGTGCTGGCGGACAGTCTCAAGGACGCAACCCCGGAATACGCCGAGGAAGTCGCCGGCATTCCCGCCGCCCGCATCAAGAGCCTGGCCAAGGAAATAGCCACCGCCGCCAGCATTGGCTCGATCATGAAGATCGAAGGGCAGAACATCCGTTATCGCCCGGTGGTGGCCTACACTTTCCGTGGCCTGGCGGCCAAGGAATTCGGTGTGCAAAATTCTCGTGCCGCGCTGATCCTCAACATGCTGATCGGTTCGACCGACGCGGTTGGCGGCCTGAATCTGCACGACGTCATGAAGAATCCGGCCTACCTGGATGCCTCCAAGTGCGAGTACCCGCCCAAGCGCGTGGATCTGGCCAAGAGCGTCTACTTCCCCAACGGCCACCACGACGTCTGCCAGCAGGTGCAGTACACGGTGAACGACCCCAAGGCCTACGGCCTGGGCTACACCCCGGAAATGCAGATTTTCTTCGCCACCAACCGGCCCTTCTCGACTTCGGACGCACTGAAGCAGTTGGATGGCCTGAAGAAGACCTGGAACGTGGTGATCGACATCGTCAACACGGAGACCGCCCAATTCGCCGATCTGGTGCTGCCGGACCTCACCTACCTGGAGGCCTGGCACTTCTCCCCCACCCGCTGGACGCCCGGCACCAAGCACTCCGCCATCCGTCAGCCGATGACCAACGTCTACAACCTCCCCCATGATGCCGCCAGCATCCTGTGGGAATTGGCCAAGCGCCTGGGCATCCGCGATGCCTATGTGGACAACCTGAACAAGAATTGGGGCCTGAAGGAGATCAAATTCGAGAAGGGCCGTGATTACACGCCCAAGGAAATGGTCGAGGTAATCTGGACGGAGAAGGCCCACAAGCCCTTCCAGTACGCGCTGGATCATGCCTTCACCGGCAAGAAAGTGGACACCAAGCACCGCTACCTGGACGGGCTGGAAGCCAAGTGCAAGGGTGCCGGCCAGCCGCGCATGAAGCTTTACGCCGATCAACTGGTCGAGAGCTACATGAAGGTGGAAAAAACGGTGCGGGCCAACGGCATCACCAATATCGACCTGGCTGGTTACAAACTGGCCTACTCACCCATCCCACTCAAGGACCACGCCTTCCCCACGCCACACCGGGAGGCCACGGGCTTCCCGCTCTACCTCATCACCCACAAGCGCATGTACCGCAACCAGGCCGGCAACACGGCGCAGAACCCCATCCTCAACTTCGCCATCGGCGCCGACACCCAGGAGAACTTCATTGCCGTCAATACCGACACGGCCAAGGGTCTGGGGCTCAAGGACGGTGACGCGGTGGTGGTGGAAAGCCGGGTGGGCAAGGCCAAGGGCAAGGTGAAACTGACCCAGGGCATCCGCCCCGACACCATCGCAATTTCCTACCACCACGGCCATTGGAGTCTGGGCTATCCCGAATACGCCAAGAAGGGCACCTGGATCAATCAGGCGATGGAACTGCATCCGGACCGCGTCTCCGGCATGAATTCCTTCAATGACACCAAAGTGAAGCTCTACAAGGCCTGAGGAGAAGACACCATGGCAAAGTTTGTTCGCGTCATCGACACTGAACGCTGCTTCGGCTGCCGCTCCTGCGTGGCGGCCTGCGCGGTGGAGAACCACTTCACGCCGGAATCCCCCTGGAACGTGATGGTGGAATACGAAACCGGCCGTTATCCCCACGTCGCCCGCAACTTCGTCACCATGAACTGCATGCATTGCGAGCATCCGTCGTGCAAGGCGGCCTGCGACGCGGCCGGCTTCAAGGCGATCAGCAAGAACGCCTTCGGCGTGGTGCTGGTGGATTACGAGAAATGCACCGGCTGCGGCTATTGCGCCACCACCTGCCCCTATGGCGTGCCACAACTCAATGGCGCCCAACTGGGAACGCTCTACCCCGACGGCGAGAAGACTCCCTACGAGAAGATGGGGAATCTCTCGCCCCTGCATCGCAAGAAGGCCAGTACCGTCGAGAAATGCACCTTCTGCTGGCACAAGCTGGAAAAGGCGGTGTCCAGCGGCAAGATGGACCAGATCGGCAAGGTGCCCGAGTTCACCCCCACCTGCGATCTGGTGTGCCCGGTGCAGGCGCGGGTGTTCGGCGACATCGACGACCCCAACAGCGCGGTCTCGACCTACATCGCCAGGAAGAAGGCCACCCAGCTCAAGAAGGAGTTCGGCACCGAGCCGCAGGTCTATTACGTCCTCAACGGGGGAGACTACTGAGATGAAACATACACTTCTCCTGGCCGTACTGGCCGCCGTGTTTTCCACCCTCTCCGCCGCAGCCGTGGCGGAGGACAAGCCGATGAACCTGCGCAAGACGGCCGAAGCCATCCGGGGCGGCACGGTGAACGTGGGCAAGGCCTATTCCCTCGCGGAAGAAGGCCGTTTCCACCAGATCCATGTGGAAACCCTGGGCATCAAGTGCGGCGGCTGCCACAGCAACGATGCCTACCCGGACAACTATCTCTATCTGCGCAAGAGCGAGTTCCCGAGGCAGGTGGCCGGTGAAAAGGAAAAGGTGAAGGCGGTCGAACGCGCCAAGTGCATCGGTTGCCACTCCGACGGCAGTGTCGCCACGGTGTTTTACAACATGAAAAAGTGAGCGTATTTCTCCTCCCCTGCCCGGGGGAGGAGCGTTTATCCGCCGGCGCTGCATTTCCCCTTCATGGCATGAGAGGTTTCCCGAATGACGGATACTGACCTCGCGGTTTCGGCGGAAGGCCGAAGCCGTTTTTTTTGGTGGCTGGCCGAGTGGTTCCTCGGCCCGCCCGATTCCGACCGGATTGCCAGCCTGCCCGCGCCTGAGTCCGACACGCCGGCGACGGCGCTGGATGCCGCCTGGCAAACGCTGGCCCGCGCCTCGCCCGAGACGGATGCCGCCACGCTGGAACGGCTGGGCGTCGAATTCACCCGCCTGTTCTCCGGCATGCAGGAGGGCATGGGGCCACCGCCGCCATTTGAATCGGTCTGGCGCGAGGATCGTCTGATCGGCGAGAGCACCGTCGCGGTGATCGAGGCCTACGCGCGCGCCGGCTTCGCCGACATCGACCCCGGCGCCGGCCCCCAGGATCATGCCGCCGTGGAACTCAAGTTCATGGCCCTGCTCGCGCTGCGCGAAGCCGAAGCCCGGCGGGCGAACGAGACGGACAAGGCCCGCCGGCGCCTGGACCAGCAACGCGATTTCCTCGGCCGGCATCTCACCGCCTGGGCGCCCCGCTGGGCCGACGCGATCATCGGGCAAAGCCGCGAACCGCTGTTCGCCGCGCTCGCCGGCCTGCTCAAAGCTGGCCTGGATCAGGCGGCGGCCGAGTTGGCGGCCGAATTGGTGAAGTCGTAGCCTTTCCCTCTCCCCCGAGAGAGGGGAGTCTTCCTCGCAGCGACCACCGCGCCTCCCATGCAAACCCCCTCCATTCACTACGCCCCCGGCGACTGCGTCCTCCTGGTCGGCCCCACCGACCTCCTGCTCAAGCGCATGGAAACCTTGCGCATCGCCGGTCTTCGCGCGGCGTTGTTGTGCAGCGATCTGCCCGACCTGGGGCGCCTGCCACGTGGCCGGCGCGCACTGCCTGGCCGCCTGGCCGATGTCTCCGGCTGGATGGGCGCCTTCAGCGCCCGCATGAAAGGCGGTGACGGCCCGGTGGACCTGGCGCCGCTGTCTTTCCATGACGATGGCCACTTCGACTGGGTACTCGACTTTTCCGGCGCCCCGGCGCCGGGCAAAGGCGTGGCGCCACTCGGCTATTACACGCTGCCTCCCGACGATTTCCCGGCGCTGAAACACGCCTTGCTGGAGATCGCCACCCGCCTGCGCGAGGG
This sequence comes from Hydrogenophilales bacterium, assembly GCA_023258975.1. Lineage (GTDB taxonomy): Bacteria > Pseudomonadota > Gammaproteobacteria > Burkholderiales > Thiobacillaceae > PFJX01. Next base: position 336,599 of record JAHFRD010000002.1, read on the forward strand.
CTTCGACAAACCACGTTATTTCCATTTCGACGCGGACCTGTGCGCGCATCGACGCCAGGGCATCGCCGGCTGTTCAGCCTGCCTGGACGCCTGCGCGGCGGGCGCCATCAGCGTTGCGGGCGAGACGGTGCGGATTGAGCCCCATCTCTGCCAGGGCTGCGGCGGCTGCGCGATGGTCTGTCCATCGGGAGCGACGCGACATGCCCTTCCCGGAACGGCGATTCAGCTCGTTCGTCTGCGCGGGGCGTTGAGCGGCAATGTGGAAGGCGTCTGGATCGGCGACGCAGAAACGGCGCCCGCCGGCTGGCTGCCCTGGCCGGTCGAGGAAGCCGCCAGCCTGGGCCTGGAATTCTGGTTGACCGCGCTGGCGCTGGGCGCCGGGCGCACCGCCATTTCCGCGCGGGGCATTCCCGAACCCGGTCGCGCGGCGCTGGACAGCCAGATCGAACTGGGACGCGCGCTGCTTGCCGGACTCGGGCTATCCCCGGCGCTAGGCCAGGCCGGCGCGACCCTGGAAGCGTTGCCGCCGCTCGCGCCCTTCACGCCGCCGGTAGGGGACGACAAACGTACCCTGATGTTCGCCGCCCTCGACCATCTCGCCGCGCATGCGGCTTCCCCGCCGGCCAGCATCGACTTGTCCACCGCCGCGCCGCTCGGCGAGGTTCGCATTGATGCCGCCCTGTGCACCCTGTGCGCGGCTTGTGTACGGATCTGTCCGGCCGATGCCTTGAACTTTCCCGGCAGCCTCGGCCAGTTGGCCTTCATCGAGTCGCGCTGTCTGCAATGCGGGCTGTGCGCGAATGTCTGCCCGGAGAAAGCCGTGACTCTCAATCCGCGTCTGCTCGTCGTCCGGGCCGCGCGTGAGGCGCCGCGCATCGTCGCCGAGGCGGAAATGGTCGCCTGCGCCGGCTGCGGCCAGCCTTACACCAACCGCATCATGCAGGCGCGGGCCCAGGCCATGATGGCGGGGCATCCCCTGTTCCAGGGGGAACAGGCGCGCCTGATGGGTTTGTGCCCGGATTGCCGGCAGAAAGCGATGGCCGGCGCGTTGCCGGCGCTACAGGGGCCGACTTAGCAGCAGCCGCCGCAACAGCCGCCACCGCCCGCCGCCGGGGCCAGCCAGCCGGCGACCTTGGCGCTGTCGGGTACGCCGCCGGCATGAACGACCTTGCCGTCGATCACCACGCCGGGGGTGGTCATGACGCCGTAGCCGAGGATGGCGGCCATGTCGGTGACTTTTTCCAGTTCAATCCGGATGCCTTTGGCGTCGGCGATATCGGCGATGAGTTTGGCGGTGGTTTCGCAGTTGGCGCAGCCGCTGCCGAGGACTTTCACGTTTTTCATGGGCAATTTCCGAGGGGTTTGAGGGGAGAGGCAGTTTAGCGCCGGGTTACTTGCCGGCGCCTTGACAAGAGTCGGCTGGCCGTCGCCGCGATGGCGTCAACAACAGGACTGCCCGGATCGGGTCGGCGTGCAGCACGATCCGCCAGCCTCCACTACGGCGAGGTTGGCGAACGGGTCAACGGGTAATTTCGGCTTGGCGGGCTGAAAACCTTCCGCGCAGGCCGCGTCGAATTTTGCGTCCAGCGCCTGCGCGGCTTCATCGCGGATATGGCGGGCGATCTCGATCACGGCGTCGATCTGTTCCTTCGCGACACCGTATTCCTTGAGCTTGTCCACCTGGCACAGGCCCTGTTTCGGGTGGTTGGAAGCGATGTTCGCCGCGAGCGAGACCAGGGCGACGATGGAAGGATGCAGGTCAGCCATTTGAATACCTCATAAAACCGCGTTGAAGACGAAGCCCACCAGCATGATGCCGGCGGCCACCACGCCGGCGAACACGGCGATCAGGGCGGGTTTGAGCACTTTGCGCAAAATCACCATCTCCGGCAGGGACAGGGCGATGACGCTCATCATGAAGGCCAGCGCCGTGCCCAGCGCCGCGCCCTTGCCGAGCAGGGCCTGGATGACGGGCAATATGCCGGCGGCGTTGCTGTACATGGGCACGCCCAGCAGCACGGCGGCGGGCACCGCCCACCATCGTTCCTTGCCCATGATGCCGGCCATCAGGTCTTGCGGCACGTAGCCGTGGATGCCGGCGCCGATGCCGATGCCGGCGATCAGCCAGGGCCAGACGCGGCCGACGATTTCCCTGACGTGGGAAACGCCACGGCCAAGGCGCGCGCGCCAACCGGGTTTTTCATCTCCCAGGTCGGGCGCGGCGCCCATCTGGATATTGCGCACCCAGTCTTCCAGGTGATGTTCCATGCCGAGGCGGCCGATCACCAGGCCGGCGACGATGGCCACGCTCAGTCCGAGGACGAGGTAGAGCGCGGCCACTTTCCAGCCGAACAGGCCGAACAGCAGCGCCAGGGCCACTTCATTGACCATCGGCGCGGAAATCAGAAACGAGAAGGTCACCCCCAGCGGCACCCCGGCGGAAAGAAAACCGATGAACAACGGCACCGCCGAACAGGAGCAGAACGGCGTGACGATGCCCAGCCCCGCCGCCATCACGTTGCCCAGGCCCAGCGGCTTGTTTGCCAGCCAGGCGCGGGTGCGTTCCGGCGAGATGTAGCTGTGCGCCACGCCCATGAGGAACACCACGGCAACCAGCAACAACAACACCTTGGGCACGTCATAGAGGAAGAACCACACCGCCTCGCCCAGATGGGTGCCTCGGGAGAGGCCGATCAGGTCGAAGGTGAGCCAGGCGGCGAGCGCGTCGAGCATGGTTCAGGTACCGCAACAGCCGGCGCCCTGCCCGGCGCGTTGCAACTGGATGGGCGGGCAGGGCACGTCGCCGTAGGAGCAGAACACGCAGCAGTCGCCCGGCTTGGGCGTCAGCAACACGCCGCAGCCGGGGCAGGGGTAATACCACTGGCAGGCGTCGGTCGGCATGGTTTCCGTGGCGGTGTGGCCGCAGTGGGGGCAGACCAGGGTGGATTGCGGGATGAAGGTCATGGCGCGGACTCGAATTCCAGGAAAGCGCGGTTCATGTTGCCGCGATGCAGGGTGTCGTAGTTTTGCAGATGCCTGAATGCGGGCAGGCCGGCGTGGCGGGCGAGCACCTCGCTCATGGATTCCATGTCCTTCGCGGCGGCGCCGATCCTGTTCACCAGGAAGTCGTAGTAATCGCCGCTTTCGCGTTTCGCCTGGGCGAGATCGCAGACGCGGCCGTGGCCGGGGACGATGCGCGCCGGGCTCAATGCTTCCAGCGCGTGAAACGCCTTCTGGCCGTTCCGCGCACTGGACCCCGGCAACACGCCGAGCAGGCGATCGACATAGATCAGGTCGCCGCTGAACACCACGCCGTGTTTCGGTAGCCAGACGCGGGCATCACCCGGGTAATGGGCGTCGGTGTAGGCCAGGTTCAGGACTTCGCCGCCGCGTTCCAGGGTCACGGCATCGCCCGCGAGCCGCGTCGTGGCCGGCAGCGGCTGGGTACCCCGCAAGCGTTCGCCGAGGAACCGGCGCAGGCCTTCCAGTTGTTGTTCCGCGTTTTTTTCCTGGGTGGCGGCGGTGCGGCTCAGGGCAATGATTTCCGCGCCCTGGCTGGCGAAGAAGTCATTGCCCAGCCAGCGGTGATCCTGGCCACCGGTGTTGACCACCCAGCGCACCGGCTGCCCGGTCACCGCGCGGACGGCGGCGGCGATTTTCTCCGCGCCCAGGCGGCTGGCGCCGGAGTCGATCAGGATCGTGCCTTGCGGCGTGACGACGAAGCCGAAGTTGGCGTTGAGGCCGTCGTTTTCGTCGCTACGCTGGCCGAGCGGGCCGACCAGGGCGTAGACGTTGGCGACCACGTGCTCGGCACGGGGCTGGTAATCCGCGAACGCGGCCAGGCTGGTGAAACAGGCGAACAGAAAGAAAACGAGACGTTGCGGCATGAGCATTCCTTAACGAGCGGGTAGGCCGGCTTCATACCAGCCCTTGCTTTGATTGACGATTTTTACCACCAGCAACATCACCGGCACCTCGATCAGCACACCGACCACGGTGGCCAGCGCGGCGCCCGACTCGAAGCCGAACAGGGCAATCGCCGCCGCCACCGCCAGTTCAAAGAAGTTGGAGGCGCCGATCAGGGCGGAGGGACAGGCGACGCTGTGCTTTTCGCCGACCTTGCGGTTGAGCCAATAGGCCAGACCCGAGTTGAAGAACACCTGGATCAGGATCGGCACCGCCAGCAGGGCGATGATCAGCGGCGCCTTCAGGATGGCTTCACCCTGGAAGGCGAACAGCAGCACCAGCGTGGTCAGCAGGGCGAGGATGGAGGCGTGGCCCAGGGTGGCCAGGGTGGCGTCGAACTTCGCCTGGCCCTGTTTCAGCAACACGGTCCGCCAGACCTGCGCCAGGATCACCGGGATGACGATGTAGAGCAGCACCGAGATGAACAGCGTGTCCCACGGCACGACGATGGCCGACAGTCCCAGGAGCAGGCCGACGATGGGGGCGAAGGCGAAGATCATGATGGCGTCGTTCAACGCTACCTGCGACAGGGTGAAATAGGGGTCGCCGCCGGTCAGCCGGCTCCACACGAACACCATTGCCGTGCACGGCGCGGCGGCGAGCAGGATCAGGCCGGCGACGTAGCTGTCGAGTTGTTCCGCCGGCAGCCAGGGCGCGAACAGGTGGCGAATGAAAGCCCAAGCCAGCAACGCCATCGAGAACGGCTTCACCGCCCAGTTGACGAACAGGGTCACGCCGATGCCGCGCCAATGCGATTTCACCTGATGCAGGGCGGCGAAGTCGATCTTCATCAGCATCGGGATGATCATCACCCAGATCAGCAGGCCGACCGGGAGGTTCACCTGGGCAACTTCCATGTGCCCCAGCGCCTGGAACGGCGCCGGGAAAAACTGGCCCGCGAGGATGCCGACGACGATGCACAACGCCACCCAGAGCGTGAGCCAGCGTTCGAACACACTCATCGGTTCGCCGGCGGCACGTTTGGCGGTGGTTTCACATTGGGCGGACATGGTTTTCAGAGGCCCAGGTGCTCGCGCACCGCCGGAATCAGCCGCGCGCGGATGTCGTCGCGTACTTTCAGGAAGGACTCCAGCGGCTCGCCGTGCGGATCGTGGAAGGGCAGGTGGATGGATTTCACCGGGCGCGGAAAGATCGGGCAGGTTTCTTTCGCGTTGTCGCAGACGGTGACCACCAGGTCGATGGCCTCGTTCATCACCGCGTCCACATCCTTCGGATAGAGGCCCTCGACGGGCAGGCCGGCTTCCTTGAGCGCGGCGATGGCGCCGTCGGCTACCTTGAGTTGCGGTTTGGTGCCGGCGGACAGCGCCCGCACCTGACCGGCGAGGTCGGCGTTGAGCAGGACTTCGGCCATCTGGGAGCGACAGGAGTTGCCGGTGCAGAGCACGAGAACGGTGGCGGTCATGGGGTTTCCTTCATGGGGTCGGTTTCAATGTAACGAAAAGACGCCGGCGGGGAGGCCGGCGCTACATGTGGCGCCGGCCTCCCCGCCGGCTCGTTCGCGGGGTTCATGCGGCGCAAGTTTGTGATTCAGTGGCGGCCAGCGCCGGCATGCCGTCCTTCATGTGCAGCAGGATGCGATACGCCCAGGCCGGCAGGTCGGGGTGGATGCGGTAATGCATCCACACCCCGTCGCGCCGCGCCAGCACCAGGCCGGCCTCGCGCAGCACCGCCAGGTGGCGCGAAACCTTGGGTTGCGACGCATCCAGCGCGCCGTGCATCTCGCACACGCAACGCTCGTCGGCATCGAGCAGCATGGCCAGAATCCGGCGCCGGATGGGGTCGCCCAGCGCGTCGAAGTATATTTGCTGATCCATATGAATATTTTGTTACATTTGGTGTGCGTGACGTCTCTTTCGTAACTATACATGCGTAATTGCGCATATGTATAGAGAATCGTCATGGCGGGAGGGCGCGGCGAAGGAAGCGCCTGGAGAACGGGCCGTTACGCTTGGGCGGCGCCGGCGGCCATGCCGCCACCACGCCGTGAGGTGATCGCGCGCAGCAACGGCGCGCCCTCACAACTCGATCTGCGCTCCCAGCTCCACCACCCGGTTGGGCGGCAGGCCGAAATAGGCGGCGGGGCTGCCGGCGTTGCGGGACTGGGCAATAAAGAGTTTTTCGCGCCAGTAGGCCATTTCCGAGTTTTTTCGGGGAATCAGCGTTTCCCGGCCCAGGAAGAAGGTGGTGTCGCTGAGATCGCAGGCCATGCCCTTGCCGGAGCAGGAATGCAGGGTCTTGGCCAGATCGGGGCGGTCCATGAAGCCGAATTCCACCCGCACCCGATAGAAACGCGCGCCGAAGGGTTCGATGCGTACCCGCCTGTGCATCGGCACGAATGGTTTGTCGAGGAACTCCACGCACAGGATCACCACTCGCTCGTGCAGGCATTTGTAGTGTTTGAGGCTGTGCAGCAAGGCGTGTGGCACCTGTTCCGGGTGCGGTGTGAGGAACACCGCCGTGCCCGGAACCACCGGCACGTCACTATGCGCCATGCTCGCCGCGAAGGCGGCCAGCGGCATGGCGTCGCGGTCGCGGCGCGATTTGAGCAATTCACGGCCGCGCTTCCAGGTGGTCATGAACACGAACAGCAGCGCCGCGAAGGCGAGCGGAAACCAGCCGCCGTCGACCACCTTGGTCAGGTTGGCCGAGAAGAAGGCCATATCCACCGCCAGGAAGGACGCCAGCACCAGGGCGGCCTTGAACCGGCCCCAGCCCCAGACGCGGCGCGCCACCACGTAGACCAGCAGGGTGGTGATGATCATAGTGCCGGTGACGGCGATACCGTAGGCGGCGGCCAGGTGGGTGGATGAACCGAAACTCAGCACCAGCGCCGCCACCGCGAGGAACAACGCCCAGTTCACCCCCGGCACATAGATCTGTCCGCGTTCCTGGCTGGAGGTATGTTGCACCAGCATGCGCGGCGCGTAGCCCAGCTGCACGGCCTGGTGGGTGACGGAGAAGGCGCCGGAAATCACCGCTTGCGAGGCGATCACGGTGGCGGCGGTCGCCAGGCCCACCAGCGGCAACAACGCCCATGAGGGGGCCAGGTGATAGAAGGGGTGCGCGATGGCGGTCGGGTCGGCGAGCAGCAGCGCGCCCTGGCCGAAATAATTGAGCGCCAGCGCCGGCAATACCAGGCCCAGCCAGGCCAGACGCACCGGCTGGCGGCCGAAGTGGCCCATGTCGGCGTACAGGGTTTCCGCTCCGGTCACCGCCAGCACCACCGCGCCCAGGGACAGGAAGGCGAGCTTCGGCTGCGCCAGGCAGAACAGCGCGGCATGGGTCGGCAGCAGCGCGCCCAGCACCATCGGCGTTTTCTGGATGTTGACGACGCCGAGAACGGCGAGCGTCAGAAACCAGACTCCGGTGATCGGCCCGAACCAGGCGCCGACCTTGCCGGTGCCCTGTTTCTGTATGGCGAACAGGCCCAGCAGCACCGTCAGCGTGATCGGCGCCACCCAGGGCTTGAACATCGGCGTCGCCACTTCCAGCCCTTCCACCGCCGAGAGCACCGAGATGGCTGGCGTGATGACGCCATCGCCATAGAACAGCGCGGCCCCGAACAGGCCCAGCAAAACCAGCCCTCGCGCCCGCCGGGAATCGCCGCCGGCCCGTTGCACCAACGCCATCAGGGCCATGATGCCGCCCTCGCCGTGGTTGTCGGCGCGCATGATGAAGGCGGCGTATTTGAGCGAGACGATGAGGATCAGCGACCAGAAGATCAGGGAGAGGATGCCCAGCACGTTTTCCAGGGTGATGGGAACCGGGTGGTGCGCGCCGGCGAACACCTCTTTCATGGTGTAGAGCGGGCTGGTGCCGATGTCGCCATAGACCACGCCCAGGGCGGCCACGGCCAGCGTGGCCAGACGTTTCGATTCGGGAGTGGGGGTCATGTCGGCGCGGCTTCACTCTCGAAGCGGTATCCCACCCCGATTTCCGTCAGCACATGCTGCGGCTGGGTCGGGTCCTGTTCCAGCAGGTGGCGCAGGCGTCCCACATAGACGCGCAGGGTATGGCCGCTGTTGCCGTGGCCGGGGCCCCAGACCTCCCGCAACAACTGGCGGTGTGTGAGGACGCGGCCGGGATGGGAGAGAAACAGGGTGAGCAGGCGGTATTCGATGGGCGTGAGGTGCACCGCCTGGCCGTCGACGCGAACCTCGCGCCGGGCCAGATCCACCGCCACCCGGCCGAATTCGCGCAATGGCCGCGCCGCGCCTTCGCCGGCTCCGCGCCGCCGCAGCAGGGCGCGCGCCCGCGCCAGCAACTCGGCCACGCCGAACGGCTTGGACAGGTAATCGTCGGCGCCGGCGTCGAGCGCGGCCACCTTGTCCGCTTCCAGGCCGCGCGCGGAAAGCACCAGCAAGGGCGCTTCCGACCAGGCGCGCCAGGCGCGGATGAAATCCAGCCCGTCGCCATCCGGCAACCCCAGATCGAGGATCACCAGATCGGGGCGGGTGTCTCCGGCCAAGGCCAAGCCCTCGCGCAGGGTGCCCGTTTCCGTCACTTCGCAGCCCTCGCCATGCAGGGCCAGGCGCACAAAACGGCGGATCTGGGGTTCGTCCTCGACGATCAGTACCCGGCTCATGGCATTTCCTCGTCAATGGCCGGCGGCGAGCCCAGTGGCAGGGTGAAACGCGCACGGGCGCCGCCCTCGGGAGGGTTGGCCAGTTCGAGGCGGCCGCCATGCGCCTCGACGATGGCCTTGCAGATCGCCAGGCCCAGGCCGATGCCGGGTTGGCTGGATTCCGCCGCGCCGCGCACAAAGGGTTCCAGCAGTTCCAGCCCTTGTGGGAAGCCCGGCCCCTCGTCGCACACGCTGACCTCGACCTGGCCTTGCGCGAGGTGCGCTTCCAGGAGGATGGGCGAGGCGGCCGGCGCGTATTTGGCGGCGTTGTCGAGCAGGTTGCCGATGACCCGCTCCAGCAACACCGCGTCGAATTCCAGCAACGGCAGGTCGGTCGGCAGGCGCACCGTGACCGGATGTCCGTCCAGCGCCGTTCCCAGCAATTTGATGGCCGCGCCGGCCACCTCCTCCAGCGGTTGCCATTCGCGCCGCAACACCACGCCGCCCGCGCTCAAACGCGCCAGATCGAGCAGGTTGTTGACCATCCGCGTCAACGCCATCGCCTGCTCGCGCAGGGCCTGGGCGGTTTCCCGGTGCGTGGCCGGATCCACGTCCAGCAGCAGGGTATCGGCCAGTCCGACCAGCGCGGTCAGCGGCGTGCGCAGGTCATGCGACAGGCTGGCCAGCACGGAATGGCGCAGCCGCTCCGCCGCCATGCGCATTTCCACCGCCCGCGCCACTTCGGCGTAATGCAGGCGCTCCACGGCAATGGCCGCGAGCGAGGCGACGGTATCCAGCAAGGCGCGTTCCTGGTGGAGAAGACCGGCCTCGGCGGTGATTTCCAGCACCCCGCGCGCGCGCATCGGCGTCAGCAAGGGCAGATACAGGGTAATCACGCCACGCCCGGAAAATCCCAGCACCTCCACCGGCTCGCCGCGTTGGTAGGCGCGCCGGGGCAGGGAGAAATCCTGGGAAACGGCCTGGCCTTCCGCCACTGCGTGCAACTTGTCGTTCGCATCCGGCAGCAACAGGGAAGCCGTCGCGCCCAGGCCCGCTTCGAGAAACTGTTGCGTGGTTTCCGCCACCTGCGCCACCGACACCGCCCCCGCCAGTTCGCGCGCCATTTCATAGAGCGCGCGGGTATGCGACTCGCGCTCCAGCGCTTCTTCAGCCTGCTGCCCCAGGCGGGCGGCGAACTGCCCGGTAATCAGCGCCACGGCCAGCATCACCGAGAAGGTCACCAGATACTGCGCATCCACCACCGCAAAGGAAAAATGCGGTTGCACGAAAAAGAAATCGAACACCGCCACGCTGAGGAACGCCGCCAGCATGGCCGGCCGCCGCCCCAGATAGAGCGCCACCAGGAATACCGCGAGGAGAAACAGCATGACGATATTGGCCGGCGCCAGCCAGGGCGCGAGCAGGCGCACCGGCAACGCCACCGCCGCGCAGGCCGCGACCGCCAGAAAATAGCCAGGCACGCCGCGCCGGGCCAGGGAGGCGACACGCTTGGGGAAACGGTTGTGCATGGGAGGGATCAAAGTGGAAACCGCGCCAGCATGGCACCGGCGGTGTCAAAAAGGGGTAAACGGCGTGGCCGAATATCGGCTGGCCGACCTGTTTGACGCCGGGTTTGCGATTGCGCCGGGAGTCGGGATAATCCCGCCCCACCGAGGAGCGCTGCAACGGTTCATCCGTCAGGCTCGGTTCCAAACCGCGCTCGCCTGTTCAACTCGTGCCGGGCATGGGGTATCAGGTGAGTACGCTCACCCGCCCGTCCGGCCGCAAGTTCAAGGAGTTCGCATGAACGCTGTGGCTACAAACTTCACCGACTGCAAAGTCGCCGACATGGCCCTCGCCGACTGGGGCCGCAAGGAAATCCGCATCGCCGAGACCGAGATGCCCGGCCTCATGGCCATCCGCGAGGAATACGCCGCCAGCCAGCCTTTGCGCGGCGCGCGCATCACCGGCAGCCTGCACATGACCATCCAGACCGCCGTGCTGATCGAGACCCTCACCGCCCTGGGCGCCGAAGTGCGCTGGGCCTCCTGCAACATTTTCTCCACCCAGGACCACGCCGCCGCCGCCATCGCCGCCACCGGCGTGCCGGTCTACGCGGTCAAGGGCGAATCCCTGGTCGAATACTGGGATTACACCCACCGCATCTTCGAGTGGCCCGATGCCGGTTATTCGAACATGATCCTCGACGACGGTGGTGACGCCACCCTGCTGCTGCATCTGGGCGCGCGCGCCGAGAAAGACCTTTCCGTCGTCGCCAATCCGGGCAGCGAGGAGGAAACCATCCTCTATGCCGCGATCAAGGCCAAGGTCGCGACCGACCCCACCTGGTATTCCACCCGCCTGGCGCAGATCAAGGGCGTCACCGAGGAAACCACCACCGGCGTGCACCGCCTGTACCAGATGCACGAGCGCGGCGAACTCAAGTTCCCCGGCATCAACGTCAACGATTCCGTCACCAAGTCCAAGTTCGACAACCTGTACGGCTGCCGCGAATCCCTGGTCGACGGCATCAAGCGCGCCACCGACGTGATGGTCGCCGGCAAGGTCGCCCTGGTGTGCGGCTACGGCGATGTCGGCAAGGGTTCCTGCCAGGCCTTGCGCGCGCTCTCCGCGCAAGTGTGGGTCACCGAAGTCGATCCGATCTGCGCCCTGCAGGCCGCGATGGAAGGCTACCGCGTGGTGACGATGGACTACGCCGCCGACAAGGCCGACATCTTCGTCACCGCCACCGGCAACTACCACGTCATCACCCACGACCACATGGCGAAGATGAAAGACCAGGCCATCGTCTGCAACATCGGCCACTTCGACAACGAAATCGACGTCGCCGGCATCGAGCAATACGAGTGGGAAGAGATCAAGCCCCAGGTCGATCACATCATCTTCCCGGACGGGAAACGGATCATCCTCCTCGCCCAGGGCCGCCTGGTGAACCTCGGCTGCGCCACCGGCCACCCGTCCTACGTGATGAGCTCCAGCTTCGCCAACCAGACCATCGCCCAGATCGAACTGTTCACCCGCACGGCGGACTACCCGGTCGGCGTCTACACCCTGCCCAAGCACCTGGATGAAAAGGTCGCGCGCCTGCAACTCAAGAAGCTCAACGCGCAACTGACCGAACTGACCGACCAGCAAGCCGCCTACATCGGCGTGCCCAAGACCGGGCCGTACAAGGCGGAGCATTACCGGTATTGATCCGCGCCCCCGTCACGAACGAATAAAGCCGCTGGAAACAGCGGCTTTTTTTACGTCTCTGCTACTTTGCGCGGGTCTTATTAGGGAAAACGGTCGGCAGGGCAAACGCGGATTTATTGATCGGCCTGGTGAGGGCGGGTACGGCGCCACAGGAATGCGGCTCACGTCGGCCAGCACAGCTATCCCGGCTGGGGGCTCCACGGCGCGAGGTGTCTGCATTGCACCGGCCATGCGTGAATAAGGTGGAGTTGGCCGATAAGCCGGGTTCTGTCGTGGGCAGCCATTCATCTGGGACGACGGTCGCCCGTCGCCTCTTGCAGCCTACCCGCAGGCTTCGGCGGGCCGCCGATGTCCGAAGACGCGCCTGCCTATTTGGCCTTGCTCCGGGTGGGGTTTACCGTGCCGTCCGTGTTGCCACGTCTGCGGTGCGCTCTTACCGCACCGTTTCACCCTTGCCTGATCCAATCTTGCGACTGGCCATCGGCGGTCTGCTCTCTGTTGCACTTTCCGTCGCCTTGGGTCGAAGACTCGCGCCTTCGGCTTATAGCGCCCAGGCGTTACCTGGCACCCTGCCCTGTGGAGCCCGGACTTTCCTCCATGCGGTTTCCCGCACAGCGGCTGCCTGGCCAACTCCGGGGCGGAGTATAAGGGGGTGGATGCTGGAAAGCCCGCAATTAGCGCCGTAGGAGGTGTCACAGTCGGCGCGCGTTTAAAACTGACCACCCGTGTGCATTGAATTTGGCTGTGTTCGCAAATCATGTTGTTAGCTGCTGCCCCCTACGGCCAATGCCAGCCTCTCTGCTGCCACGATCCCGGCTGCAATCATCGATGGCGGCCTGGCTGCGCCGGGACTGCTGACCTGGGTGGTGATCGGCAAATACGCCGATCACCTGCCGCTGTACCGCATCGAACAAATCGCCGCCCGTCAGGGCGTCACCCTGGCGAGCTCCACCCTGGCGGAATGGATCGGAC
>JAHFRD010000010.1 GCA_023258975.1 Hydrogenophilales bacterium
CACCGAAGTGCCGTAGGAGCGGGCTTGCCCGCGATAGAACGCGGCCATTCGCGGGCAAGCCCGCTCCTACGAGTGACGTTTCCACTCACCCTGCGGGTGAAGCGAACAATCACCGGTCATGCCTTTGCCCACGCAGCTTTCGAGCGTTTTGCGTATGGCCAACTGCGGTTTCCAGGATGAACCCACCCGATCTCCACCGAAGCCCGGAACAGGCGTGCCCCGCGCCGTCCCCCGGGGCGAAATCAATCGAATACGCGAGCCGCGCGGCATGGTCCTCAAGCCGACTCGCCCCTCCCTGCCAGGAGCATCCCCGATGCGCATCCGAACCTTCATCCTGACGGCGTCCAGCGTGGTCGCGCTGGGTTTCTTCGGCATCGGCTATTTCAGCGTCAGCCGCATCCTCGACCATAGCGTCCGGGAAAATGCCCGCGCCGCCTCCGAGGTGCTGGCCCAGACGGCGTTTACCGGCATGGTTCAGGTCATGAGCACGGGCTGGAGCCGCGCGCAGGCCGAGGCCTACATCGCCGCCATGCGCGACGCCTCGGGAAATTCGGGCACCTCGCTGCAAATCTATCGCGGCGCGGCGACGGCGGCCGATTACGGCGAGATCGCGCAACCCGCGCTGGATCCCAGCCTGCGCGAAGTGTTCGCGAGCGGCCGGCCGCTGACCGAATCGCCTCCCGGCGGCGTGCGCCACCTCAAGCCCCTTCTGGCCGGCGCGGGCTGTCTGCGCTGCCATGCCGGCGCGCGGGCGGGCGACGTGCTGGGCATCGTCGAAGTCAAGCAGGACTTCACCCCCCTGCTCGCCCGCGCGCGCGACGAACTCCTGCTCTGGCTGCTGATCGCCGCGCCGCTGTTTCTGGCGGGCGCCGCCCTGGTGGTGTGGCGGGTCAACCGCCGCCTGGAGCAGTCGATCGAAATCGTCGATGCCGCCGTGGCCGAAGTCGGCGCCGTCGCCGACCTGCGGCATCTCGAATTCGCCGGCCGCGATCTCGGCTTCGAGGAACTCAACCGCCTGTTCGGGCACCTCGGGCAACTGGTGGAAAAACTGCGCGCCGTGGCGGTGGACAAGGATGTGCTGCGCTTCGAGATCGGGCTCCTGGAAAAATTCGTCATCACCTCGGAAGTGGTGCGCGACTGGGGCGAGTACATCGCCCGCCTGCTGGCCGAGATCAACACGGTCATGCCCACCCATGTGCTGTTCTCCGTGTTCCAGGTCGGCGACGAGGTGTTCGATCTGGAAATCTTCTGGAGCCAGCCGCCCTCGCGCGCCACGCGGGAGACGATGGAAAACCACATTCGCGCCGTGGTGGCGGCCGACGTGCGCCTCTCCGGCCTGGCCCAGGTGACCCTGCACCATCACACCCCCCCCCGGCGACGGCACGGAACTGGAACTGGATCACCGTTCCGTGGTGCTGGAAACCAAGGCGTTGATCCTCGACCAGCCCAAGATCGGCGGCATCGTCGGCATCGGCGTGCATGCCTCGGCGGTGCATGACGACACCCTGCGCCTGGTGATGGACAGCATTCTCTCCACCATGCTCAACGTGGTCGGCTCGGTGAAGGCGATCCACAAATACACCCACGACATGGAGTATTACGCCACCCGCGACCCGCTCACCGATCTCTACAACCGCCGTGTGTTCTGGGAACTGTTCGAATACGAGGTGGCGCGCGCCAAGCGTGGCGGCTACAGCTTCGGCCTGATGGTGCTCGACCTGGACAACTTCAAGCTGGTCAACGACGGCCACGGCCACGCGATGGGCGACCGTTATCTGCAGGCCTTCGCCCACACGGTCAAACAGGTGCTGCGGCCGGGCGACATCCTCGCCCGCTACGGCGGCGACGAATTCATCGCCCTGCTGCCCGACGTGATGCCGGAGATGGCGGCCACCATCGCGCGGCGGGTGCTGGACGCCGTCACCGAAATACGGGTGGAATCCATCGACAGGGGCCATCTCGGCGGCGTCGCCAACCCCATTTCCGGCAGCGCCTCCATCGGCCTGGCGGTCTTCCCCCTGCACGCGGACAACACCAAGGACCTGTTCCTGTTCGCCGACACCATGATGTTCAAAGCCAAGGCGGCGGGGAAGAATCAGGTCGGCGCGCCCAGCGAGGAGGATGTCGCGGCGGTGTTCCGCGACATGACCGAGCTCACCCTGCAAGTGGTCAACGCCGTCAACGAAGGCCGCATCGAGCCGTTCTTCCAGCCGATCATGGATCTGCGCGACGGCAACATCGTCGGTTACGAGGTGCTCTCCCGCATGGTGCTGGAGGGCGGGCACATGGAAGCGGCGCGCTTCATCGAATTCGCCGAGAAGGCCGGCATCATCCATCGCCTCGACGCCCTGGTCATGGAAAAGGCGCTGCGCGCGGCGGCCGTGCGCGAGTACGACGGGCTGATCTTCATCAACCTGTCGCCACGCGTTCTGGCCCTGGCCGACTTCCTGCGCAACCTGAACCGCGTGGTCGCCGAATGCGGCATCGACCCCGGCCGGGTCGTGTTCGAGATCACCGAGCGCGACACCCTGAAGAACCTGGCCACGCTGGCGCAACTGGTCGCGGAGCTGAAACTGGCGGGCTACAAGCTGGCCATCGACGATTTCGGTTCCGGCTTCTCCTCCTTCCAATACCTGCGCCACCTGCCGCTGGACTTCCTGAAAATCGAGGGCGATTTCGTCGTCAACATGCTGGAGAGCGACAAGGATCGCGCCTTTGTCCAGAGCATCCACCAACTCGCCACCAGCCTCGGCATCCGCGTGATCGCCGAGCATGTGGAATCACGGGAAGTCGTGGATGCGCTGCGCGAGATGGGGGTGGAACTGGGCCAGGGCTATTACATCGGCCGCCCGGAGCAGACACTGAGCAGCCGCTCTCCTCGCGCCGACACCACGCCATGAGACTCGTCTACAAAATCTGGCTCGGTATCGGCGTGGCGCTGCTGGCCGCCCTGGCGGTCATGGCCTGGTTCGGCTACCAGCACTCCCAACGGAGCGTGGAGGCCACGCTGCTGGAGGAAGGCCGTTCCCTGCACGGCGTATTGATGGCGATGCGGCGCACCTACCAGCGCCAGTTTCTGGCCAGCGGCCTGGAACTCGACGCCCGCACCGTCGGCTTTCTGCCCGCCCACGCCATGCCGCGCATCGCCCACGATTTCCAGGCCTTCGACCGGCGCGGCGTGCGCTTCAACAACGTCAGCGACCGCGCCCGCAATCCCGCCAATCAGGCGGACGCGGTGGAAATGGCGGCCATGCGATATTTCCGCGCCCATCCCGAGGCCAAGGAGCGGCTGGCCACCTATGAGGATCGGCAGGGACGGCGTTTCTACCATTACACCACCCCGATCTGGACCGAGACCTACTGCCTGAAATGCCACGGCAAGCCCGAGGACGCCCCGCCGGCCATCCGGCAACGCTATGACCTGGCTTATGGCTACAAGCTGGGCGATCTGCGCGGCATCCTCAGCGTCAAGCTGCCCGCAGCGGAAACCGAGGCGCGCATTCTCGGCCTGTGGTGGCATGAACAGGGCATTCATCTTGCCGTGGTGGTGTTGGCGTTGTTGCTGGCCGGCGCGCTCGTGCACCTGCTGGTGGTGCGTCGCCTGAACCTCTTCCGCAAGGGCGCGCGGCGCCTGGCGGTGGGCGATTACACCTGGCGCGCGCCGGAGCAGGGCACGGACGAAACCGCCGATCTGGCGCACAGCCTGAACGAGATGGCGCGCGCCATCCAGCACAGCCAGGGGGAGATGCGCCTGGCCGCCAGCGTGTTCGCGCATGCGCGAGTGGGCATCATGATTACCGATTCCGCCGGCACCCTCGTCGACGTCAACCCGGCTTTCCGCCAGATCACCGGCTATGCCCGCGAGGAAGTGGTTGGCAAAACGCCGCGTGTTCTCAAGTCCGGGCGCCACGACCCGGCCTTCTACACCAGCATGTGGCGGGCGATCATCAAGGAGGGGCACTGGATCGGCGAAATCTGGAACCGCCGCAAGAATGGCGAGGAATACCCGGAACGCCTGTCCATCGCCGCCATCCGCGCCCCGACGGGCGCCATCAGCCATTACCTCGGCGTGTTCTCCGACATCAGCCTGGTCAAGCAGCAGGAACAACAGTTACAACATCTCGCCCAGCACGACGCCCTCACCGGCATTCCCAACCGGGTGCTGCTCGCCGACCGCATGCGCCAGGCCATCGCCCAGGCCAAACGTGGCGGCAACATGCTGGCGGTGGGCTATCTCGACCTGGACGGGTTCAAGCCGATCAACGACACCCACGGACACGAGGCCGGCGACCGCCTGCTGGTGGAGATGGCGCGGCGCATGAGCGATGCGCTGCGCAGCGGCGACACGGTGGCGCGGCTAGGTGGCGACGAGTTCGTGTTGCTGCTGCAAGGGCTGGATGATCTGGAGGAATGCGAAACCACCCTGAACCGGCTGCTCGGCGTCATCAATCAACCGGCCTTGATCGACGGGCAGATCGCCAATTTGTCCGCCAGCATCGGCGTCAGCCTCTACCCCAGCGACGACGAGGATCCGGACACTCTGTTGCGCCACGCCGACCAGGCCATGTATGCCGCCAAACAGGCCGGGCGCGGGCGCTACACCTTCCACGACGTGGAAGGCGACCGCCGCGCGCGCAGCCATCGGGAAACCCAGGAACGTATTCGCCAGGCGCTGGCAATCGACGAATTCGAGCTGTTCTATCAACCCCAGGTCAACATGCGTACGGGCGCGCTGGTGGGCGCCGAAGCCTTGATTCGCTGGCGCCATCCGGAACGCGGCCTGCTCAGTCCGGCCGCTTTCCTGCCGGTGATCGAAAGCACCGAGCTGGATACCGCCCTGGGCGAATGGGTACTGCGCCAGGCCCTACGGCAACTGGCCACCTGGCGCGAACAGGGATTGGAGATCACCGTCAGCGTCAACATTTCCGCGCAGCACATCCAGCGCCCCGATTTCCTGGAAAAACTCCAGGACTGCCTGGCCGCCCACCCCGGCGTTTCGCCACGGCAACTGGAACTGGAAATTCTGGAGACCGCCGCACTGGAAGATCTGGCGCGCGTATCCGAGGTCATCCGCACCTGCCAGCACATGGGCAGCGATTTCGCGCTGGACGATTTCGGTACCGGCTATTCCTCCCTCACCTATCTGAAACACCTGCCGGTACAGACCTTGAAGATCGACCAGTCCTTCGTGCGCGACATGCTGCGCGACCCGGACGATCTGACCATCGTCGAAGGGGTCATCGCCCTGGCCGAGGCGTTCGGCCGCGACATCGTCGCCGAGGGCGTGGACTGCCTGGAGTCGGGCCTGCTGCTGCTGCAACTCGGCTGCGCGGTCGCCCAGGGCTACAGCATCGCCCGGCCCATGCCCGCCGACGCCTTGCCTGGCTGGATCGCGAAGTGGGATACCCCGCACGCATGGAGCGAGGAGAATTTCCGCCGCTGGCATCGCGAGGATTTCGCCCTGCTGCTGGCCGAGCACAACCACCGCGACTGGATCGACACCCTCACCAGTCTCATCGAAGGCGACAGCGCAAAGAATGTTCCCCTCGCGCTGGAGCCGGAACTGTGCCGCTTCGGGCGCTGGTACCACGGCTCCGGCCAGATTCGCTATGGCGAGATGGCGGAATTCATCGCCATCGCCCCGGTGCACCATCAGGTGCATGAACTGGGTGGCACCCTGCTCGCCCTGCTGCATGCCGGCGATACCGACACGGCGCGCAAGCGCCTGCCGGAACTGTTCGCGTTGCGCGACGAATTACTGGCCAGGCTGCGCGCGCTCCAGGAATTGATCGTCACGCGAGATGGACAGTGAGGGGGCAGTGAGCGCGTAACCGGCCTCAGGTCTGGAACTGGTTCAGACGGCCGTTCAATTCATGGGTCAGCCGATCCATGCGATCCGCGCCCTCGATGATTTCACCGGCGTGGGCGGCGTTGGCGCGAGCGCTGGCCTGGATGCGGGAAATCTGCCCGACGATGCGCTCGACACCGTCCTGTACCTGGGCGGACACTGCGGCCGTGTTCTTCACCATGCCCGCCACGCCGCCCACCCATTGCGTGGTGCTTTCGATGACGCCCTCCACATTGCGCGAGGATTCGGACAGCCCGCGATAGACCTCCGACTGGCGCGACATCTCGCGCGTGGTTTCGGCCACCGATTGGTTGATTCCCCCCAGGGTGCCGCCAATTTCATCGACGCTGCGCTTGGTGCGTTCCGCCAGTTTGCGCACCTCGTCGGCCACCACCGCGAAACCGCGCCCCTGCTCGCCCGCGCGCGCCGCCTCGATGGCGGCGTTGAGCGCGAGCAGGTTGGTCTGTTCCGCCACTTCCGACACGGTGGTCAGCACCTGATTGACCTGGGAAGCGGAATCGGAGAGCTGGTTCAATCGGCTCGCCAGCGCATCGCCCATGCGGATGCTCTCCGCCACATGCCCGATCATGGCATTCACCTCCTTGCGGGTACGCGCCAGCTCATCGCGAGCGGAATCCATGTCGCGCGCGGTGCGTTCCGCGTCCGCCGCCAATTCCGAGACGGCGCCGGCAATCGCCGCCGCGCTTTCTCCGGCCTGCGCGGCGAGCGCGGTTTCCTCCTCCACATGCTGGCCGATCTGGCGCGAAGCCTGGCTGAAGGAGGCGGCCACGTTGCCGCTTTCCCGCGAGGACTGCTTGACCTCTTCGAGCGCGACACGGATGTTCTCGCGGAACTGGTCGATCACCGTCAGCATGTCGTGCACTTCCTGATTGAATGTGGCGTTGATGCGCGCCTCGCGCGAGAGATCCTTGGCGGTGAAGTGCGCGAGATAAGCGGAAACCTGGCGCACGGTATCCACCCCCCAGCGCTTTTCGTCGATGTCGTGCAGCAGCACGACCAGCGCGACAACGTACTGGACGATGGAGCCGAACAGGTTATCGGTGAAGAACGTGGCATTTCCCAACAGCAGCACCACGCCCAACCAATGCACCATGCGCATCCGCAAGAACAGCGATTTCATGTTTGTGGCTCCAGGTATTTGAGTATTTGAAAGAGAAGGATCGCCCAGTCCTTCGGTGATGGATAACGGCAAGCCCGTAACGATCTTTAACGTGAAATACACAGCCCCCCGCCGTAGGAGGGCCGCTCGCGGCCCGCAGCGGGCGATAGCCCGCAATCGTGGAACGGTGCGGCCCTGGCGAACGTTCCACCTTTGCGCCTGCCGGTGCTTCGGGCCGCCGGCGGCCCTCCTACGGCGGATTTGCCGAGACCGCGCCATTGCCACCGACTTCTCTCAAAGCATAAAATGGCCACCAAATAGCCAGATTACCCGTCAACATGCTGGAAACCCCCATCACGGAAGCAAAAAACTCCTTCACCGCCCTGGTGCATCAGGTCGAGGGGGGTGAAGTCGTCCACCTGACCCGGCACGGGCGGCCGGTGGCGGTGATTCTTTCCGAAGCCGAATATCAGGAATTGTGTGAGCACGCGGCACCGCGCGGCGATCTGCTCGACTTTGTACAGCGCTGGCGCGGTGCGCTGCCGGGCGATTGGCAAGGCCTGAGCGACGCCGAAATCGACGCTTTGCGCGACCGTTCTCCGGGTAGGGACTTCGCATGGGAGGCCTGAGCTTTCTCCTGGACAGCAATGTCCTGTCCGAACTCACCAAGGCCGGGGCCAACAACGGGGTGATGCAACAACTGGCGCGGCATCGCGCCGTCTGCGCCACCACCGCCGTGGTGATGCACGAACTGGCCTATGGCGTGGCGCGCCTGCCCGATGGCGCGCGCAAGACGCGCCTGCGCGGCTTCGTCGATGGCCTGGTGGATTGCGGCATGGCGATCCTGCCCTACGACCTGGATGCGGCGCTTTGGCATGCAAGCGAGCGGGCGCGCCTGGAAGCCGCCGGCCTGACGCCACCCTTCCGCGACAGCCAGTTTGCCGCCGTGGCGGCCAGCCGCAACCTGACGCTGGTGAGCCGCAACCTGGCCGATTTCCAACATTTCCAAGGCGTATCCAGCACAAGCTGGTTCACGGAGTAATTTCCTCATGCTGATGACCCACGGCTGGTTCGATACGCAACTTCGTACGCAACTTCGTACGCAACATCGCGCCACCCGTCCCAACGCCATCACCATCGGCAATTTCGACGGCATCCACCTGGGCCACCAGGCCATGCTGGCGCGCCTGACTTCGCGCGCGGCCTCGGTGGGCGCGGCACCCACGGTGCTGACCTTTGAACCGCACCCGCGCGAAATCTTCACGCCGCAATCCGCCCCCACCCGCCTGACCTCCATGCGCGAGAAGCTGGAGATCCTGCGCGCCCTGGGCGTGGCGCATGTCCACGTCTGCCGCTTCACCAAGCCTTTCGCCGCTCTCTCCGCCGAGGAATTCGTGCGCCGCATCCTGGTGGACGGCCTGAAGGCGCGCTATGTGCTGGTGGGCGACGATTTCCGCTTCGGCGCCAGACGCGCCGGGGATTTCGCCCTGCTGGAACGCATGGGCCGCGAATTCGGCTTCCAGGCCGAGGCCCTGCACACCATCGAAGCGGCCGGCCAACGGGCGTCTTCCACCGCCGTGCGCGACGCTTTGGCCTGCGGCGACATGGCCACCGCCGCGCAGATGCTGGGCCGCCCCTATTCGATCTCCGGCCGCGTGGTGGGCGGTGACCAGTTGGGCCGCAAGATCGGCTACCCCACCGCCAACATCCAGTTGAAACACAACAAGCCACCGTTGCAGGGCATCTTCGCGGTGCGCGTGCAGGGACTCGGCAAAGCCGACTGGCCCGGCGTCGCCAGCTTGGGCACCCGCCCCACCGTGCACGCCAATGGCCGCCCGACCCTGGAAGTGCACCTGTTCAACTTCGACCGTTCGATCTACCGCGAGCATCTGCGCGTGGAATTTCTGCACAAGCTGCGCGACGAAGCCAAGTTCCCCAACCTGGATGCCCTGATCGCCCAGATCGACCTCGACGCGCGACAGGCGCGGGAGTTGCTGGGTGTCTGAACTGCTTTCGCGGCATGGAATCACTGACCGCGTCCTGGTAATCCGCAGCCAGCGGGTGATGCTGGATGCCGATCTGGCGGAGCTTTACGGCGTTGCCACCAAACGCTTCAACGAGCAGGTCAAGCGCAACCTGGCCCGCTTTCCGCCGGAATTCATGTTTCAACTGACGGCGGAAGAGTTCGCTTCTTTGAGGTCGCAAATTGCGACCTCAAACAGCGAAGGGAGGTGGTCGCAAATTGCGACCACCTCGCCCGGACGCGGTGGCCGCCGCCATGTTCCCTACGCCTTCACCGAACACGGCGCCATCATGGCCGCCACCATTCTGAATTCACCGAAGGCGGTGGAAATGAGCGTGTTCGTGGTGCGCGCCTTCGTCGAGTTGCGGGAATGGCTGTCCACACATCGCGAGCTGGCGGAAAAACTGGATTACCTGGAACGTAAAGTCTCCTCCCACGATCAAGCCCTGGCCGGCGTCATCGACGCCATCCGCCAATTAACCGCACCCGCCAACCCCAAGAAACGCCCCATCGGTTTCGTTACCGACCCGGAATAACCATGCCTGACTACAAAACCACCCTGAACCTGCCCGACACCCCTTTCCCCATGCGCGGCGACCTCGCGAAGCGCGAGCCGGGCTGGATCAAGCAATGGCAGGAGAACAAGCTCTACGAAAAAATCCGCGCGGCCGCCGCCGGGCGGCCGAAGTTCATCCTGCACGACGGCCCGCCCTACGCCAACGGCGACATCCATATCGGCCACGCGGTGAACAAGATTCTCAAGGACATCATCGTCAAATCGAAGACCCTGGACGGCTTCGACGCGCCCTACGTGCCGGGCTGGGACTGCCACGGCCTGCCGATTGAACTGGTGGTGGAGAAAGCCCACGGCAAGCACATCGAGGCCGCCAAATTCCGCGAACTGTGCCGCGAATACGCCGCCAGCCAGGTGGAACGGCAGAAGGCCGACTTCATCCGCCTGGGCGTGCTGGGTGACTGGAACCACCCGTATCGGACGATGGATTTCCGGTTTGAGGCGGACATCATTCGCCAACTCGGCATCATCCAGGGCAACGGCCATTTATATCTCGGCGCCAAGCCGGTGCACTGGTGCGTCGATTGCGGCTCGGCCCTGGCGGAAGCGGAAGTGGAGTACGAGGACAAGAACTCGCCGGCCATCGACGTGGCTTTCCCGGTGGCCGACCTGGCCGACCTGGCGAAACGCATCGGCGTCGCCAACCTGGACACCGCCGCCTATGCCGTGATCTGGACCACCACGCCGTGGACTCTGCCGGCCAACCGGGCGGTGGCGGTACACCCCGACTTCACCTATGACCTGATCCGCACACCCAAGGGCATCCTGATTCTGGCGCGCGATCTGGCCGAGGCGGCAATCCGGCGCTACGGCTTCGAGACCGTGGAAACCCTGGGCCAGGTCAAGGGAGCCGCCCTGGAAGGACTGCGCCTGCGCCACCCCTTCTATGAACAGGAAGTGCCGGTGATCCTGGCCGACTTCGTCACCACCGAGGCCGGCGCCGGCCTGGTTCACATCGCCCCCGGCCACGGCCACGACGACTACATCGCCGGCCTGAAATATCAACTGGAAGTCGCCAACCCGGTCGGCGGCGACGGCAAGTTCTACGCCGACACCCCCATCGTCGGCGGGCTGTCCATCTGGGACGGCAACAGACAGGTGCTGGAAACCCTGAGCGAAAACGGCCACCTGCTCGCGCAAGGCCGCCTCAGCCACAGCTACCCGCATTGCTGGCGGCACAAGACGCCGATCATCTTCCGCGCCACGCCGCAGTGGTTCATCGGCATGGACAAAGCCGGCCTGAGGGACAAAGCCATGCAGGCGGTCGAAGAGACCGAGTTCTTCCCCGCCTGGGGCCGCGCCCGCCTGGAAGCGATGATGAAGAACCGCCCGGACTGGTGCGTCTCGCGCCAGCGCAACTGGGGCGTGCCGATCACCTTTTTCATGCACAAGGCCACCGGAGAACTGCACCCACGTTCGGCCGAACTGCTGGAAGAAGTCGCGAAGCGGGTGGAACAGCGCGGCGTCGAAGCCTGGTTCAGCCTCGACCCGGCGGAACTCCTGGGCGCCGAAGCCGAGGAGTACATCAAGGTCAAGGACACCCTCGACGTCTGGTTCGATTCCGGCGTCACCCACGCCTGCCTGTTGAAGGAGCGCGAAGGTCTGGCGCACCCGGCCGATCTCTATCTGGAAGGTTCCGACCAGCATCGCGGCTGGTTCCAGTCTTCCCTCTTGACCGGCTGCGCCAGCGACGGCCACGCGCCTTACAAGGCGCTGCTGACCCACGGCTTCGTGGTGGACGCCAAGGGCAAGAAGATGTCCAAGTCCAAGGGCAACGTCATCGCCCCGCAAAAGGTGATGGACACCTACGGCGCCGACATCCTGCGCCTGTGGGTGGCCTCCACCGATTACTCGGGCGAGCTGACCATCTCCGACGAAATCCTCAAGCGTTCGGTGGACGGCTACCGGCGCATCCGCAACACGCTGCGCTTCCTCCTCGCCAACACCGCCGACTTCGACATGGCGAACCACGAGGTGGCCGTGTCCGAGATGCCGGAGATCGACCGTTACGCCCTGGCGCTGACCCGGCAAATGCAGGAAGAGGTGCTGGCCGACTACCGCGCCTACAGCTTCCATACCGCCGTGCAGCGCCTGCACGCGTTCTGCTCGGAAGACCTGGGTGCGTTCTACCTCGACGTGCTCAAGGATCGCCTCTACACCTGCGGCGCCCATTCAAAAGCGCGGCGCGCCGCGCAGACCGCGCTATGGCACATCCTGCACACGCTCACCCGGCTGCTGGCGCCCATCCTCTCGTCCACCGCCGAAGAAATCTGGGCGCTGCAATGCCCGTCGGAGAGCGTGTTCCTGAGCGCCTGGCACGCGTTGCCGCGACAAGCCGACAGCGACGACCTGCTCACCCGTTGGGACCGCATCCGCGAATTGCGCGCGCTGTGCGCCAAGCGCATCGAGGAACTGCGCGTGGAAGGCAAGGTGGGTTCCTCGCTCCAGGCCGAGATCAGCGTGCATGCCGCCGGCGACGATTACGCGCTGCTATCCGCCCTCGGCGACGATCTCAAGTTCGTCCTCATCACCTCCGCCGCCGAGGTGGTCGCGAGCGAAGGAGAAACGCGCATCGAGCCCCGCGCCTCCAGCCACGAGAAATGCGAACGTTGCTGGCATTACCGAGACGATGTCGGCGCAGTCGCCGAACATCCCGACCTGTGCGGTCGGTGCGTGAGCAATCTGCACGGCGAAGGGGAAGCGCGTGTTCATGCGTAATACCGTAGCGCCGGCGTCCTTGCCGGCTTTGTTCAATCCGGATTGTCCATTGGCGGCGAATCCAGGCGCGCGCCCCTGTAGCGCCGGCGTCTCGCCGGCGAGTTCTTCCAATCAGGCGAACGAGCCGGCGAGACGCCGGCGCTACAGGGGGCGGCGATGACCGCCCCCCGTTCCGGCCTCGTCTGGCTCTGGCTCGCCGGACTGGTTCTGGTTCTCGACCAACTCACCAAGCTCTGGGTGCTCGACGCGCTGGTCGCCTATGTCGACGTCATCCCCCTCACCGGCTTCTTCAATCTGGTTCACGTCCGCAACACCGGCGCGGCGTTTTCCCTGTTCGCCGACCAGCCCGGTTGGCAACGCTGGTTTTTCCTGGGCATCGCCGTCATCGCCTCGGCCGTCATCTATTTCCTGCTGAAAAAGACCGCCGGGCGGCCCCTGTTCTCCGCCGCCCTGGCGCTGATTCTGGGCGGCGCCGTCGGCAACGTGATCGACCGCGTCCTGTACGGCTATGTCATCGACTTCCTCGATTTTTACCTGGGCGTCTGGCACTTCCCCGCTTTCAACGTGGCGGACAGCGCCATCACGGTGGGCGCCACGCTGCTGATCCTGGACAGCTTCCGCGGGCGGGCGTCAGGGCTTGAGCAACGGTCGTGATCGCATTCGGGCGATCACGGCCCGGCCCAAGCAAACGCTGAATTTCGCGCGCATTTCTCCCTAAAGTTTCCCCCCCTGTTCGCCGCTAATGGTCGGTACTTTTTCTGGGGCATTCCCGACCGTGAACCGCTTGGCAGACAACGACACTTCGCACCGCCTCCTGTACATGGCGGTCGCGGGGCACCATTTTTGCCTGCGCCTGGGCGATGTGGAGCGTTTGCTGCCTTTGATGCAGGTGCAGAGCGTGCCGGAAGGGCCGGACTACCTGTTGGGCGTGATGAATCTGCGTGGCGAGGCGGTACCGGTACTGGATCTGGCGCGGCGCCTCAATCTCCCCGCCGTGGCGCGCTACGCGCTCGATACCCCGGTGGTGTTGGCGGCCATCGGCGGCCTGCGCGCCGGGCTGGTGGTGGACGAGGTGCAGGGTGTGCGGACGGTGCCGCGCGCGGCCCTGCGTGGCGATGCCCTGTTCCGCGACGGCCTGCCGCCGGTGCTCTCGGCGGTCACCAGTTCCGACGGCACCGCCCTCCTGCTCGACGCGTTGCGCATTCTGGACATCGACCTGTCCGGCCTGTCGCGGCCGCTCGCCCTCGACGACGAACTGCTTTCCCTGTGCCGGGAGAACAATTGATGCGGAGTCTCAGCGTTGACCGCATCGTAGGAGCGGGCTTGCCCGCGATAGCCACCGTCGTATCGCGGGCAAGCCCGCTCCTGCGAGAGGCGCGCTGATGCCGGCCCGCGCCCTGCTTCCCGCCATCGAGGAGCAGATCTGCCTGCTGGTGCGCGAGCGCACCGGCATTCGCATCCACGATCACCAGATGGACACCCTGCGCCGCACCGTGGCCGACGGCCTGGCGCGCTTCGACCATGCCGGCGAGGCGGACTATCTGGCCGCCCTGCGCGCCGCGCGGGCGAGTTCACCGGAATGCGAGCACCTGATCGCCGGCATCACCGTGGGCGAGAGTTATTTCTTCCGCGACCAGGCGCAGATGGACTGGCTGCGCGAGCAATACCTGCCGCGCGTGATCGCTCGGCGGCGCGAGGAAGGCAACCTCTCCCTGCGCATCTGGAGCGCGGGCTGCTCCGACGGCCAGGAGTTGTACAGCGTGGCCATGCTGCTGGCGGAACTGCTGCCGGACAGGGAGCGCTGGAACCTGCACCTGCTCGGCACCGACCTCAATGCTGCGGCCCTGGCGCGCGCCCTGCGCGGCCGCTACAGCGAATGGTCGTTGCGCGCCACCCCGGAAGCGGCGCGGCAACGCCATTTCCATCATGAAAGAGATCACACCTGGTCGATTTCACCCGCCTTGCGCGGCCATGTCCGCTTCGCCTACCTGAACCTGCGCGAGGACAGCTTCCCCTCGATGTTGAGCGAGACCACCGCGCTCGACCTGATTTTCTGCCGCAATGTGTTCATCTATTTCGACCCGGCCATCGTCGCCGAGGTTTGCGCCAAGTTCCACGCCTGCCTGAACCCGGGCGGCTGCCTGTTGCTGGGCGCCTCCGACCTGATCGACAGCGCCGCGCTGCGCGGTTTCACCCTGCGCGGTCTGGACAACGCCTTCTATCTGGAACGCCACGACACCACCCCGGCGATCGTCCCGGCGGCCGTTCCGGAAACCGCGCCGACGCGAGCCATCGAACCGCCACGGCCGCAGGTCGCCGCTCAGGCCGCCGCGCCGGCGGCGAGCTACGAGGACATCACCGCCCTGCTTGGGCGCGAGCAATGGCGCGAGGCCCTGGCGGCGATCACCGCTCGCCAGATGGCGGACGACAGCGGCGCGCTGCTTCCGCAGTTCCGCGCCAAGGCGCTGGCCAACCTGGGGCGCGCGCGGGAAGCGCTGGAAGCCTGCGATGCCAGCCTGGCGCGTGATGGCGACGACAAGCACAGCCACTTCCTGCGCGCCCTCATCCTGCAGGAACTGCATCGCCCACAGGCGGCCGAGGAATCCCTGCGCCGCACCCTTTATCTGGATCGCAACTTCGTGGAAGCGCACTACCAGCTGGGTCTGTTGCAGATGCGGCGCGGGGCGCGCCAGAGCGGGCTCAAGTCGATGAAAAACGCTCTGGCCATCGCCGAGCGCATGCGGCCGGAGCGCCGCCTGCACGATGCCGCCGGACGCGACCACAAGCGCATGGCGGCCATCCTGCGCCACGAACTGCGCATGTACGAAGCGGACAGCGGAGGCAAGCGATGACCCCGGCCGAAACCCCATATCCGAAACCCGAAATCCCCGACTCCCCCCACGCTCGGGCCGTCCTGCATCGCCGCGCGGTCAGGCTGGCCAGCGAGGGAGAACAAGCCCGCGATCAGGCCCGGCGGGCGCCGCGCGGCGACCTGTTTCTCGCCGTGCGGCTGGGCGCGCGGGAGCACTACGGCATCCCCTATCGCTGGCTCGACGAGATCGCGCGGCCACGCGGCGTAACGAAGGTGCCCGGCACGCCGGCCTTCGTCGCCGGGGTGATGGCGCGGCGCGGGCAACTGCTCGCCGTGCTCGACCTCGCGCGCCTGCTGCGCGTGGTGGGAAATGAAGAGTGCGGCGAGGACAACGAGGAAACCCGGCTGGTTCTGGTCAGCGCCGCCGGCTACAGCGTCGGTCTGCGCGTGGCCGAGGTGCTCGGCAACGACCGCTATCGAATCGAGTCGCTCGGCCCGCCCCTGCCCGGCACCGCCAGCGGCGAAGAAAACTGGATTACCGGCATCCACGCCGGACGCCTGGCCATGCTGGATCTGGAAGCCCTGCTGGGCGACCCGCGAATCAGGATCGAGGAACCCTCATGAACGCAATGCAAAGCAGCCACAGCAACAGCCCCGCGCGCATTCTGGTGGTGGACGACATGGCCACCAACCGCGCCCTGATTCGCGCGGTGCTGGACGCGCGGGAATTCGAGGTGCTGGAGGCGGAGTCCGGCGATGCCGCCCTGGCGCGCGTCCCCGCGCTGCGCCCAGACGTGGTTCTGCTCGACGTGATGATGCCCGACATCGACGGCATCGAAGTCTGCCGCCGCCTGCGCGCGCAGGAGGAATTCCGCCTGCTGCCCATCATCATGCTCACCTCCCTGGGCAGCCCGGACGACGTGGTGCATGGCATGGAAGTGGGCGCCTCCGACTACATCACCAAACCGTTCAACGCGGTGGAACTGACCGCGCGGGTACGCGCCGCCGTGGACAAGAAACGCCTGACCGACCGCCTCGACGACACCGAATCGGTGTTGTTCGCGCTGGCCCGCGTGGTCGAGGCCAAAGACGGCACCACCGGCGACCACTGCGACCGCCTCTCGCATCTCTCCGTGGTGCTGGGCGAGGCGCTGGGCCTGCCTTTCGACGATCTTGAAGCGTTGCGCCGAGGCGGCATCCTGCACGACATCGGCAAGGTCGCCATCCCCGACGCCGTCCTGCTCAAGAAGGGCAAGCTCGACGAGGCGGAATGGGCGGTCATGCGCCAGCATCCGACCACCGGCGCGTATCTGTGTAGCGCCCTGCGCACCATGCGCCGCACCGTGGACATCATTCGCTACCACCACGAGAAGTGGAACGGCGGCGGCTACCCATCCGGCCTGGCCGGTGCCGACATCCCCCTGCTGGCGCGCATCTTCCAGGTGGTGGACGTCTACGACGCGCTCTCCAGCGAACGCCCCTACAAACCTGCCCTGGCGCGTGAGGAGGTCATTCGCATCCTGCGCGAGGAAACCGCACGCGGCTTCTGGGACCCGGACATCGTCGGCGTCTTTCTGGACATTCTGGAACACGACCCCGCCCGCCTGGACATTCCCGCCGACGCCGTGCGCGGCCGCGATGCCGACCTGTTCCACAACATCAGCGGCGACGCGATGGAGTGGAGGGACCGGAGATGATTTCGGCTTTGACTCGTAGCGCCGGCATCTTGCCGGCTTTTAAAAGACGCCGGCAAGATGCCGGCGCTACATGCCGGGTGATCCCATGATCGAAAAATTCCTGACCGACACCGCCAACGCCAACCTCTCCGAACTCATGGGCCTGGACGCGGCGCAACAGGCGCGGCACAAGGCCTTCATCGGGCTGACCGAGGCGGATCTGGCCCTGCTGGTGGAACTGGCTCCGGAGATCGAACGCCATGCCGACGCGGTCGTCGATGGTTTTTACGCCAACGTCCAGCACTACCCGGAACTGGAACAACTGATCCAGGGCGTCGGCTCCAACATGGAACGCCTGAAGCGCACCCAGCGCGCCTACCTGCTGGAACTGTTCAAGGGCGACCTGGGGCCGGAGTATTTCGAGCGGCGCCTGCGCGTGGGCGTGATCCACCACAAGATCGGCCTTACCCCGCGCTGGTATCTGGGCAGTTACTCGGTCTACATGCAGTTGCTCGCGCCCCTCATCTTCCGCCACTGGCGCTGGCAACGCGGGCGCGCCCTGCAAGCCGTGATGGCGCTGGACAAGGTGCTGTCGCTGGACGCCCAACTCGCCATCGACACCTACATCCACAGTCTCGGCGCCGAACTCAAGGTGGTCAGCCTGTCCAAGGAGGAACTGGAACAGCGCCTGGCCGCCTACAACGGCCTCATCGACCGCGTCGCCCAGGGTGACCTGACCGCGCGTGTGCAAGTGGCCAGCGGATCGGCGGACGACCTCTCGAACCTGGGCGACAACCTGAACAAGATGACCGACCGCCTCGCGGAAATGACCAGCGAGGTCGCCGAATCCAGCAACGCCATGCTGGTCAGCGTCGAGCAGGTGCGCGCCTCCATCGGCGCCCAGTCCAGCGGCGCCGCGCAGCAGGCCGCCTCGGTCAACGAAACCACCGCGACGCTGGAACAGATCAAGGCCACCTCGCAGCAGACCCTGGAAAAAGCCAGCGCGCTCAAGGAAGTGGCCGACCGCGCCCGCAGCGAGGGCGACCAGGGCCTGGCGGCGGTGGAAGCGGCGGTGAACGCCATGCGCCACACGCGCGGCCAGGTGGAGGCCATCGCCGGCCACATCGGCGTGCTCAACGAGCGTCTGCAACAGATCGGCGACATCACCAACGCGGTGGGCGAACTGGCGTCGCAATCCAAGATGCTGGCGCTCAACGCCTCGATCGAGGCGGCCAAGGCCGGCGACGCCGGGCGCGGCTTCGCCGTGGTGGCGGAGGAAGTGCGCGATCTGGCGGAACAGTCACGCCAGGCCACCACCCAGGTGCAGGGCATCCTGGCGGAGATTCGCAACGCCGCCGCGCGCGCGGTGCGCGCCGTGGAAGAAGGCAACGAGGGCGCCGACCGTGGCGCCAATCTGGCCGACCGCGCCGGCGAGACCCTGCACGGCCTCAACCGGGTGATCCACGACACCGCCCTGGCCAGCCAGCAGATCGTCGCCGCCGTGCGCCAGGAGGCCGCCGGCATCGACCAGATCCGCATCGCCATGGGCGACATCAGCCGGGTCACCAGCCAGTTCGTCGTCGCCACCCACCAGACCGAGGCCGCCACCGACCAGCTCACCGACTATGCCGCCCTGTTGCAGAACATGGTGCGGCTGTTCCAGGTGGGCGGCGCCCGCTTCGACTTCGACCGCGCGCGCACCCTGCACCACACCTGGGTAGCGCGGCTGGAAGCCTTCCTGGCCGGGCGCGAGAGCCTTGCCGAGGAGGAGGCCGTCTCCCACCACCACTGCCAGTTGGGCCGCTGGTATGACGGCGAGGGCCTGCAACGCTACGGCCATATTCCGGAAATGCTCGCCCTGGATGCGCCGCACCGCGAACTGCACGAACTGATCCACGAGGTGGTGCAACAACAGAACGGCGGCCGCCATCCCAACGCCGAACGGGTGATGAACCGGGTACGCACCCTCTCCGCCCGCATCGTCGAACTGCTCGACATCATCGAGGCCAAGTGCAGGGAGTCGGCATGAGGGCGAAAAACAGCCGGCCAGCGGGGGGCAGCGGCCATCCGGATCGACCCGGGAGACAGCCGTGATCCACGTTGAAAACCTCTCCATGCGCGACAAGCTGGTCGCCGTGCTGGTATTGCCCCTGTTCGCCCTTGGCCTGTTCGCCGGCCACGCGCTCTGGCAGGAAACCCTGCGGCAGGCCGGCATGGCGGATTTGGCGCGCGCCGGCACGTTATCCCTGGCAATCGGCAACCTGGTGCATGAACTCCAGGCGGAACGCGGCCGCAGCGGCCTGTTCCTGTCCAGCCGGGGACAGCGTTTCGCGATGGAACAGGCCCGGCAGCGCGCGGCGACCGACCAGGCCTGGCGCGCGCTGGAATCGCTCAACGCGCGGGACGCGAATCGCGACCTTGGCCTGCCCGCCAGCCTGCTGGCGGAACGTCGCGCGGAACTGGCGCAATTGCGCGGTGAAATTGATCGCCTGGCCTTGCCCGCCACGCGCGCCGTGGAAACCTACAGCCTGACGATACGCGCGCTGCTGGGCTCGCTCGATGGCCTCTCCGCGCGCTCGCCCGATGTCGAAATCGCGCGCCAGTTTTCCGCCTACCGCTGGCTCGCCCAGGCCAAGGAGGCCGCCGGACTGGAACGCGCGGAGGGTGGCCGTTGGCTGGCGGGAGAAGGCGGCGCGAGCCTGCAAAACCGGCTGATCGAACTCGCGGCCAACCAGACCCTGTTGCTCGAACAGTTTCTGGCGCGGGCGCCGGAACCCCTGCGCCGCGCCTGGCGCGATGCCGAACAAGTCGACTGCGTGCAGGCCCTGCCGGCGTTGCGCGCGTCCCTGCGCGATGCCCAGGCCAGGGCGCGCCCCAGTCCGGAAACCTGGTTCGACACGGCCAGTTGCCGCATGGAACGCCTGCACGACGTGGAGGCCACTTACGCGCGCCACCTCACCGAACTGACCGGCGCGCTGGACGCGGCCAGCCGCCAACGCCTGATCTGGATCGTGTCGCTCGCCCTGCTGCCCATCCCCCTCAGTCTGTGGCTGATCGTGCGGGTGGCGCGCAACGTGAGCGGCAACTCGCGCTGGCTGCTCACCGCCATGCACGGCATCGCCGGCGGCAACTTCAACGTCTCCCTGCCGCCGAAAAGCCGCGACGAACTGGGCCAGCTCTCCAGCAGCCTGGACGCGCTGCGCGGCCAGCTCGCGCAACTGGTCGCCGAACAGGGGCGGCAACTGAATCGCGAACGCGGGATGAGCACGGAACTGGAACGGCACAGCCTGGAAATCCAGCATTTCGCGCAACGCATCGCCAGCGGCGACCTCTCCGGGCGCCTGACCGAAGGCGACGACACCCTGGGGCGCCTGGCCGGCAGCCTCAATCACATGGCCGAGGGCCTCGCGGGCCTGGCCGGGCGCGTGCGCGAAACCGGCTCCACCCTGATCGTGACCGTCAGCCAGATGCAGAGCGCGGTGGCGGCGCAGTCCTCGGGAGCCAGCGAGCAGGCCGCCTCGGTCACCCAGACCATGACCACCCTGGAAGAGATTCGCGCCACCTCCGGGCAAACCCTGGAGAAGGCGCAGCGGCTCGGCGAGATGGCGGAACGGGCGCGCAGCGAAGGCGAACACGGGCGCCGGGTGGTGGAGGAAAGCATCGTCGGCATCAGTGAAGTGAATCTCAAGGTGGATGCCATCGCCCGCACCATCCTCTCCCTCAATGAGCAGACCCAGCGCATCGGCGAGATCACCTCGGTCGTGGGCGGCATCGCCCGGCAACTGCGCCTGCTCTCGCTCAACGCGGCGATCGAGGCGACCCGCGCCGGCGAGGCGGGCCTGGGCTTCGCGGTGGTCGCCATCGAGGTGAAGCAACTCGCCGAACAATCGCAGGCGTCCACCGAACAGGTACAGCACATCCTGGAAGAAATCCGCCATGCCACCGACCGCGCGGTGATGGCCACCGAGGACGGCGCCAAGGGCGTGGTGCATGGCCTCGAACTGGTGCAGCGCGCCGGCGAGGCGATTCGCGGCCTGGAAGGCGTGGTGCGCGACACCAGCCTGGGCAGCCGCCAGATCGTCGCGGCGGTGCGCCAGGAAAGCGCCGGCATCGAACAGATCGCCACCGCCATGAGCGACATCCACGCCGTCACCACCCGCTTCGTCACCGCGACGGAACAGACCCGCGCCGCCACCGATGAGCTCTCCCACCTCGCGCAACGGTTGTCGGCCGTGGCGAGTCTGTACAAGGTGTGAGCTGTGCCCCGTAACGACATCGACCCGCGCCTGATGCAGCAACTGCTGCAAACCTTCCGCGCGCAACTGGACGAACGCCTGCAGGCCATCGTCGACGGCTTGCTGGCGCTGGAACAAGGCGCCGCCGGAGAAAAACGCGCGAAAATCCTCGACGCCATCTTTCGCGATGCCCACAACATCAAGGGGGCGGCGCGCGGCGTCGGCCTGGAGCGAGCGGCGGAACTCGCGCATGCCCTGGAGGATTTGTTCTCCGCGCTCAAGCGCGATGCCGTGGTCAGCCAGCCCGGCCTGGTGGAACTGTGCCTCGCCGCCGTGGAGGGATTGCGCAGCCTGGTCGAAGTGGAAGCGGCGGACGGTTCGATCAGCCCGAACAGCGCCGATCTGTTGCAACGCCTGCGCGCGGTGGCGGCGGGCGCTCCCCCGCCAGCGCCGGCCACGGCGACAGCGGCGCCCGCGTCGGCAAGGGCGCGGCCTCTGCTGGATACCATCCGCCTGCCGGTGTCGCGCCTGGATCGCATCGCCGATCTGGCGGAAGAATTGCAGGCCAGCAAGATCCGCGTCGATGACCATTACCAGGTGAGCCGCCAGCAACACGACCTGGCGCAACGTCTCGGGCAAATCTGGGAACAGATCGGCCAGTCGCGGCGATCCGTCCATTCCGAAATCCGAAACCCGAATTCCGAACTCCCCCAGGATCGGCATCTGCTCACCGAAGCCAGCGACCTGATTCTGGAAATCGAGCGCCTGGCCGACTCCATGCAGCGCGGCCTGCGCGCCACCGTGGCGCAGTTGCGCCCGTTGGCCGTGGCCTTGCGCGAGGACGTGCGCGACCTGCGCATGGTGCCGGCGGAAAGCGTGCTCAAACCCCTGGTGCTGACCGTGCGCGATCTGGCGCGCGGCCTGGGCAAGCAAGCGGAGCTGCTGCTGGAGGGCGAACGCCTGGAAATGGATCGCGCCATCCTGGATGCCCTGCGCGACCCGTTGACGCACCTGCTGCGCAATGCCGTGGATCACGGCATCGAAACGCCGACACAGCGGCGTCTCCTGGGCAAGGCGGAAACCGGTCTGATTACCCTGCGTCTGGAACGGGAGGGGCAGTCGGTCATGGTCACGGTGTCCGACGATGGCGCCGGGGTCGATGCCACCCGGGTGCGCGGGCGCATCCGCGATCTCGGCCTGGCCAGCGAGGAGGAGGTCGCGGCCCTGTCCTCGCGCGACCTGCTCGACTACCTGTTCCGCCCTGGTTTCAGCACCCGCGACGAGGTGACCGAAATCTCCGGACGCGGGGTCGGGCTGGACGTGGTGCAGGTAAATCTGCAAGCCTTGGGCGGTCGCATCGCGGTGGATACCGAGTTGAACGGCGGTGCCCGCTTCCGGCTCACCCTGCCGCTCACCCTGGCCAGCGACCACGGCCTCCTGGTGCGCGTGGCCGGTCAGGTCTTCGCCCTGCCCAGCCTGTATGTGCAGCGCATCCTGGAACTGGCGCCGGAACAGATTCTGGAGGTGTCGGGCAGCCAGGCGGTGCTGGTCGACGACACGCCGGTGCCGCTGCGTGACCTGGCCGCCCTGCTCGGGCAGCGCGGCGGCGCGGAAGACTATGCCGAACTCATCAGCGTGGTGGTGATCCAGCGTGGCTGGCAGCGCGTGGCGCTGCGCGTGGATCACGTTCTCGGTGAGCGCGAGATGGTGGTCAAACCGCTGGCGCCGCCCCTGGTGGCGGTGCGCCATGTCGCCGGCGGCACCCTCGGGCGCGACGGCGACATCCTGCTGGTGCTGGCGGTGGGCGATCTGCTCGCCAGCGCGTTGGGCGCCAGCGGCCACGTGGTATCGCGGCGCCATGCCGAAGCTCCTCCCACGCGGCGCATCCTGATCGCCGACGACTCCATCACCACCCGCACCCTGGAGCAAAGCATTCTGGAAAACGCCGGCTATCGCGTGCAGGTCGTCGCCGACGGCGAGCAGGCGTGGGAAGCGCTGCGCGGCGGCAGCTTCGACCTGCTCATCACGGATGTGGAGATGCCCGAGCTGGATGGTTTTGATCTCACCCGCCGGATTCGCGCGGACACGCGCCTGGCCGATCTCCCGGTGGTCATCGTCACCTCGCTGGGCAGCGAGGAACACCGCCGCCGCGGCCTGGAAGTCCGCGCCGACGCTTACGTTGTGAAAAGCAGCTTCGAGACGCGGGAACTGCTGGAAGTGGTGGAACAACTCTTATGATTTCGGTCTTCACTCAGCGCCTCGTGGGAGCGGGCTTGCCCGCGATGCAACGCCGGCTATCGCGGGCAAGCCCGCTCCCACGAGGCGGGTCGGCGCGATGATCAACATTCTTATCACCGAAGATTCCGACGTCGTCGCGGCCCTGTTGCAAGGCATATTCCACGCCGAGCCGGACATGCGGGTGATCGGGCGGGCGCGCGATGGGCGCGAGGCGGTGACCCTGGCGCGGGAATTGAAGCCGGACTTGGTGACCATGGATATCCGCATGCCGGTGATGGATGGCTTCGAGGCCACGCGCATGCTCATGGCCACGCAGCCCCTGCCCATCGTGGTGATCAGTTCGAGCGTGGACGACGAGGAATTGCGCATCACTTTCCGCGCCATCGAGGAAGGCGCGCTGGCGGTGATCGAGAAGCCGCGCGGCCTGGCGCATCCGGATTTCGAGCGGCTGCGCCGCGAATTGGTGGAGACGGTGCGCGCGATGGCCGAGGTCAAGGTGGTGCGACGGCGCCGCCCTCAGCCCAGCGCGGCCATCTTCCAGCCCCAGCCACCTCGCCACGGCACCCAACATGAGGTGGTCGGGCTGGCGCTGTCCACCGGCGGGCCGCAGGCGCTATCCACACTGCTGGCCGGCATGCCGGTCGGCTATCCGCTGCCGCTCCTGGTGGTGCAGCATATCTCGCCCGGCTTTGTCGGCGGCCTGGTGAGCTGGCTGCGCGGCCAGACCCTGCTGGAAGTGTGCCTGGCCAGGGCGGACATGCCGTTGCTGGCGGGCACCGTGTATGTCGCGCCGGATGACCAACATCTGGAAGTGGCGCGCCGCAACGGCCGCCTGCATACCCGTTTGTCCTCGGAGCCGCTGATCGAACGCTTCCGCCCATCGGCCACCGCCCTGTTCCATTCCCTGGCGCGTTGCTGCGGCGCGACCGCGGTCGGCGGTATTTTCACCGGCATGGGTTCCGATGGCTGCGCCGGCCTGATCGCCCTGCACCAGGCCGGTGGCCATGTCTTCGCCCAGGACGAGGAAAGTTCCGTGGTCTACGGCATGCCGGGCGCGGCCCGCGCCGCCGGCTGCGTGGATCAGGTCGTCCCTTTGGCGCGTATTCCCACGCATCTCATTGAAATGGCAAGGAGCTGACCATGCCGTCACACCCCAATCCCCCACCACCCATGTCCTTGTCGCGCGAGGCGTTGCTGGATGTTTTCTGCAAGGAAACGCGGGAACGCCTCGCGCGGGCGCTGGCCTGCCTGGAGCGGGGTTCGGAGGACTGCGACTACGATCTCGTGCATCAGGAATTCGACAGCCTGCACGGCGGCGCGCGCGCGGTGGATCTCCCCTGGCTGGAGCATTACAGCCGGGTGGTGGCGGGCTACGCGCGGCTGCTGCGCCACCTGAGGCGCGGTGGCCAGCACGAGGAAACCCACGCGTTGCTCACCCAGGCGGTCACCGCGCTGGTGGAGCAATGCCGCAAAACCCCGCTGGCCGAGATGCTTGCCGGGGAAGAGCCGGAATTGCCGCTGCGCGAGATGATGAACAACATGCAGGCCCTGATGCGGCGCGCCAGCCTGACGGAACTTTCTCCCTGCGCGCGATTGCCGGCGGGGCGCCCGCTCGTGCTGCTGGTGGTGGACGATTCCTCGACCTCGCGCATGTTGTTCCGCATTCACATGCCGACGGAGGGCGGACATGCCGTGCATGAGGCGGAGGGCGCCGCGAGCGCCCTGCGCGTCGCCCTGGAAGTCCGGCCGGACGTGGCGTTCCTGGATTACAACATGCCCGATTGCAACGGCATCGAAATCGCCCGCAACCTGCGCGCGGCGGGCCTCGATCCGTACTGCTTCCTGCTCACCGCCAATGTGCAGCAAGCGATCATCGAGGAAGCGCGCGCGGCGGGCTTCGTCGGCGTGCTGGAAAAGCCGGTGAGCCGCGACAAGATCAGCGCCGCCCTGCGCATCGCCCCTTAACCGGATCGAGCGCGATGCACCTATCGGACGCGCAACGCGATGTGCTCACGGAACTGGGCAATATCGGCATCAGCCGGGCCGCGAGCCAGCTTTCCATGCTGCTGAACGAGCCGATCCGCATCGCGGTGCCGCGCGTGGAGCTCTGTACCGCGAGCGAGGCCGGCCGCTACCTGGAAAACAACAGTGGCGAGCTGGCCTGCGTCTACCAGCGCATGTCCGGCGAATTGAACGGGCGCATCGCTCTGCTGCTGCCCTCGCGCGGCAGCCAGCTCCTGTTTCAGGAACTGCTCGGCCACGCCGCACCGCTGCACGCCCTGGATCTGCGCGCCTTTGAACACGAGGCGATGACCGAGATCGGCAACATCCTCATTTCCTCCTGCGTCAGCGCCATGGCCGACATGCTGGAACTGCGCATCGACGTCTCCGTTCCGCGCTATGCCGAAGCCACCGCGCAGGATCTGTTCAACGACGCGGCGCTGGATCGCGCGGAGCCACCGGCGCTGCTGATCCACACCGAACTGACCGCCGCCCGGCGCGGGCTGGAAGGCAGGATTCTGCTGATGCTGTCGGCGGCGGCGGCGGAAAAGGTGATGTTCGCGGTGCAGGCGCTGATTCTGGCGGCGGAATAGGCCATGTACGACCACCCCTACGATCCCCTGCCCATCGGCGTCCTGGTGCTGGATGGCCAGATGCGCATCCGTGAATGGAACCGCTGGCTGGCCGAGCACACCGGCATCCCCGAGACGCGCGCGGTTTCACAGCGCCTGGAAGACCTGTTTCCCGGCTTTCGCAACCCGCGTTTCCAGATGGCCGTGGATCTGGTTCTGCGCAACGGCGGGCCGCAAATCCTGTCGCAGGCGTTGCACCGCTACCTGATTCCCATCGACCTGCCGCACCTGGCGCGCCACGGCTTCGGCCTGATGCGCCAGCATGTGCATATCGAGGCCTACCACTGGCGGGGCGAGCATCTGGCCGTGGTCAGCGTGATCGACGTGACCGGCAGCGTGCTGCGCACCGAGGCGCTCACCGACGTGGCGCAACGCCTGGAGCACGATGTCAACCGCGACCCGCTGACCGGCCTGTTCAACCGCCGTTTCATGTGGGAATGGCTGGATCATCAGCAACGCCAGGCACAGCGCCACCACTACCCGATCGCGGCCATGATGCTGGACGTGGACCACTTCAAGAGCATCAACGACCGCCACGGCCACCCCGTCGGCGACCGCGTGCTGTGGGATCTCGCGCGGCAACTGGTGATTTGGGTGCGTGAATCGGACATCGTGGTGCGCTACGGTGGCGAGGAATTTCTGATTCTGCTGCCCTGCTGCGACCAGGCGCTGAGTAGCGAGGTGGCCGAGCGCATCGTGCGCCAGACTCGCCAGAGCGGCCTGGGCGGCCTGCCCATCGGCGCCGTCACCTGCAGCATTGGGGTCGCCCTGTTTGAAACCGATCACCCGCTCCCCCCCGCCGACCTGCTCAACCTTGCCGACCGCCGCCTCTATCTGGCCAAGCAGGCCGGGCGCGACCGGGTCGTGACCAGCGGCTGAGGGGATTTCGGATTTCGGAGGGTGGGCAACGGTACACTCGCGCGCCTGTTCCCCGACTTGCCCCTCTCATGATGGATTCCGCCCCCCTGCGCCTGGGCGACCAGGCTACTTTTCATTACCGCCTGGCCTGCCACGGGGAAACCCTGGCCGACACGTTCCCCGGCGCGCCGGAAACCTTCACCCTCGGCCACGGCGAGATCGACCCGCGCCTGGAAACCCTGCTGCTCGGCCTGCGCGTCGGCGACCACATGAATTACGACCTCGGCCCCGGCGAAGCCTTCGGTGCGCATGACCCGGCCATGATCCACACCCTGCCGCGCGGCGATTTCCCCCCCGAGATGGAACTGACAGCGAACAGCGACGTCGATTTCAGCCTACCCAACGGCCAGACGTTGACCGGCACGGTGCTGGAGATCGACAGCGACAACGTGCGCGTCGATTTCAACCACCCCCTGGCCGGACTGCCCGTCAACTTCGAAGTCCGGATTCTTGCCATCGAACCGAGATGACCATGCCGCAAACCATCCTTCTGGCCAATCCGCGCGGCTTCTGCGCCGGAGTCGACCGCGCCATCACCATCGTCGAGCGCGCCCTGGAAAAATACGGCGCCCCCATCTACGTGCGCCATGAAGTCGTCCACAACCGCTTCGTGGTCGATGACCTCAAGGCCAAGGGCGCAATCTTCATCGAAGACCTGGCCGATGTGCCGGCCGGCGCCACCCTGATCTACAGCGCCCACGGTGTGCCGCTCGCGGTGCGGCGCGAGGCCGAGGCGCGCGGCCTCAACGTGTTCGACGCCACTTGCCCGCTGGTCACCAAGGTGCACGTGGAAGTGAAGAAGATGCGCGAAGCCGGCCTGGAGATCGTCATGATCGGCCACAAGGGCCACCCGGAAGTGGAAGGCACGATGGGCCAGGCGGACGCCGGCATGTATCTGGTGGAAACCCCGGGAGAGGTCGCCGGGCTGCGAGTGGCCGATCCGGAGAAACTGGCTTACGTCACCCAGACCACGCTTTCGGTGGACGACGCCAGCCGTGTGGTGGAGGCGTTGCGCGCGCGCTTCCCGAAGATACGCGGCCCCAAGAAGGATGACATCTGCTACGCCACCCAGAACCGCCAGGACGCGGTAAAGACGCTGACCGCGCAATGCGATGTGGTGATCGTGGTCGGTTCGCCCAACAGCTCCAATTCCAACCGCCTGCGCGAGGTTGCCGCCAAAGCCGGCACCCCCGCCTACATGGTCGATAACGCCGGGCAACTGCAAGCGGAATGGCTGCGAGACAAGGCCCATGTCGGCGTCACCGCCGGTGCCTCCGCCCCGGAAGTGCTGGTGGAAGGCGTCATCCTCCGCCTGCGCGAACTCGGCGCCAGCCGGGTCTCGGCCCTGGATGGCGTCGCGGAAAACGTGAATTTTCCATTGCCGAAAGGGTTGGCGTAGGGCGGGTTTTTCCGCGCGGGAACGCCGCTGGTGGCGCCGCGCGGCTCAGAACGGCACGTCGTCGTCGTCGATGCTGGAAAAGCTGGCGGAGCCACCGCTCGTGGGCGCGGCACCGGCCGGAGGGGCGTCGGCGCGGACCACGGTTTCACGCAGGTTGCCGACCATTTTCTCCAGGGCTTGCCCGGATCGGGCGCCCGAGAGGATCTCGGAGGGGGTGCTGCGGTCGCGCGGGTCGAAGAACTGGACGATCTTCATGCTGACGTAGGTCTTGCCTTCCCACTCGCGTTCCTCGCGCTGCAACAACAAGCCGACGGGTTTGTTCATCAACTCTGGAAAGGTCTGCGCTTCGGTCGGCGCCCACTGGCCGGTGGCGGCGTTCCATTCATCGACGGTTTCCTGGGTGGAGTCGATCTTCTTCACCTCCAGGCAGGCCATCAGCGCCGAGAGCAGGCTGAACGGGTATTCGATCTTGTCGCCGTTGGCGCGGGCGACCCAGAGCGTGAGGTAGCGCGCCACGCGCCCGTCATCCGCCTCGAAGGTGAATTCGATGCCGCGCGTGCCGGTCTTGGCGGTGCGCTCCTTGGCCAGGGTGAGGCGGCCGATATAGGCGCCGGAAGTTTCGATCTTGCCGCCGAAGGTGGCTTCGGGCTGGACGGCGAGCTGGTCGTCGCGGGTGTAGCTGGTCATGGGGTGTCCTCCTGGTGGGTTGGATGCGCGAAGCGCGCTCGCAACCCGCTTTATCGCGGCTCAGAGAAAAACCTGCAACAACTCGTTGAGAAAGCGCCGGCCGGTTGCGCTGGGACGCGCGTTGCGCAGCTCCCTTTCCAGCAGGCCGCGCCGTTGCGCCTCCGCCAGCCCGGCTTCGGCGGCGGCGATGGAGAGGCCGGTGCGCGACTCGAACAGGCGCGGATCGAAGCCCGCGTTGAGGCGCAGGGCGTTCATCATGAATTCAAATACGCGGTCGCCACGGCCCAGCGCGCGGGTTTCCGCGATGTGGCCGGGTGGATTCGCGAGCACCGCGTCCATGTAGGCTTTCGGGTGCTTCAGCCGCGCCTGGCGTTCGATGCGGTCATGAAAGGTGAGTTTGCCGTGGGCGCCGGCACCCAGGCCCAGGTAGTCGCCGAAGGTCCAGTAGTTGAGGTTGTGGCGGCAGCGCGCGCCCGGTTTCGCGAAGGCGGAGGTTTCGTAGTGCTCATAGCCGGCCGCGCCGAGCAGTTCTTCGGCCTGAAGCTGCATGTCGGCGGCGAGATCGTCGTCGGGCAGGGCCGGCGGCCGCGCGGCGAACGGGGTGTTGGGTTCCAGGGTGAGATGGTAGGCGGAGAGATGCGCCGGCCCCAGGCGGATGGCGGTTTCCAGGTCGGCGCGCGCCTGTTCCAGGTCTTGTCCGGGCAAGGCATACATCAGGTCGAGGTTGACCGACTCGAACAGGCCGATGGCGGCCTCCGCCGCCGCGCGCGCCTCGCGTTCGTCGTGAATGCGGCCGAGTGCCTTCAGGTGCGCCGGGTTGAAGCTCTGGATGCCCAGCGAGAGGCGATTCACGCCCGCCTCGCGATAGCCCCGGAAGCGCGCCGCCTCGAAGGTGCCGGGGTTGGCTTCCAGCGTGATTTCCGCGAGGGGCGAGACGCGCAACAGGGTGCGCAGGGTGGTGAGCAGGCGGTCGATGCCTTCCGGCGTGAACAGGCTGGGCGTGCCCCCGCCGATGAAGATGCTCGACACCTCGCGCCCCCAGACCTCGGGCAAGGCGAGCTCCAGGTCGCGCGTGAGGGCGTCGAGATAGCGCGCTTCCGGGATTTCCTCGCGCTGGGCGTGGGAGTTGAAATCGCAATATGGGCATTTGCGCACGCACCAGGGGATGTGCGCGTAGACCGAGAGCGGCGCGCGGGGTGGCGTGGAAATTGGC
Organism: Hydrogenophilales bacterium; assembly: GCA_023258975.1. GTDB lineage: Bacteria > Pseudomonadota > Gammaproteobacteria > Burkholderiales > Thiobacillaceae > PFJX01. The sequence goes on from JAHFRD010000010.1 coordinate 30,095, forward strand.
GGGTTAAAGAGGATCTCGGACATGCCGATAGTATGAGCGATGCCAACCCGACCACAGCCCCTGAAACGATGAGCGCCCCCCCATCCCTGGATGCCGAATCCGGCATGAGCATGGCCAATTTCCTGGTGTCATCGGTACACGACATGAAGAATTCCCTGGCGGTGATGGCGAACTTTCTGGAATCCGCGCTGGCGCTGGCGCCGGATCCGTCGGCCCCGCTGTACCGGCAGACCAGCCAGGCGCTGTACGAGAATCAGCGCATCAACGACCACTTGATCCAGCTTCTCGCCCTCTACAAGATCGACCAGGATTTCTACCCGTTCGACCCGCAGGAACAGAATCTCGCCGACCTGGCCAACGATGCCTTGTCGCGCGTCGCCAATCTGGCGCGATCCAGCGGCGTCACCCTGGAATACGAGTGCGCCGATGATCTTTACGGCTGGGTCGATTACGAACTGGTTCTCGGGGTACTGGTACAGGCGCTGCACAATGCCCTGCGCTACACCCGCGACAGTGTGCTCTGCCTGATCGCGGCGAACCCGCGCGGCGGCATCCGCATCCGGGTGGAAGACAATGGCCCGGGCTTCCCCGATTTCCTGCTGCGAGAAGGCTCCTCGCGCGACTGTGGGGTCAGCTTCGACACCGGCGGCACCGGGCTCGGGCTGTATTTCGCCGCCGTGGTGGCCGGCCTGCATCGCAATGGCGAACATCGAGGCGGCACCCGTCTGGAGAACGGTGGGCGCCTCGGCGGCGGCTGCTTTCAACTGGAATTACCCTGAATAAATACCATGAAGATTCATGACCTCCCCCGCCCCGACTTCTCGAAGAAATCGTTTCTCGTCATCGAGGATTACGAGGGGATGCGCGGCATCCTGCGCGACATCCTCGGTCGCGCGGGCACCACGCGCATCGACTTCGCCAGTAGCGGCGGCGGTGCCCTGGCGATGCTGGAAAAGAACCGCTACGACGCCGTGCTCTGCGATCTCCATCTCGGCCACGGCAAGAGCGGCCAGCAGGTGCTGGAAGAAGCGCGCCAGCGCCGCCTCGTCGCGCCGCATGCGGTATGGCTCATGGTCAGCGCGGAAAAGACCTCGGAAATGGTCACGGGCATGGCCGAAACGCGGCCCGACGACTATCTGGTCAAGCCGATCACCGAAACCCTGCTGTTCACCCGCCTGCTGCGCCAGATGGACAAGAAGAAAATGCTGGCTCCGATCGAACAGGCCATGCGCGACCACGAGTACCTCAAGGCCATGCGTCTGGTCGGCCAACTTCTCGCCGCTCCCGGCCCGCACACCCGGGAGTTGAAACGCATGGAAGCGGAACTCGCGCTGCTCGCGGGCGACCCGGCGCGGGCCCGCGCGGTATTCGAGGAAGCCTTGGGCCAGCGCGACCAGCCCTGGGCGCGCCTCGGCCTGGCGCGCACCCTGTTCCAGGAGGGCCGCTTTGAGGAAGCCCGCCAACATCTGCTGGACGTGACCGCCGGCAGCCGTTCCTACCTGGACGCGCACGACTGGCTGGCCCGCGCGCTGGAAACCCTGGGCGATCTGGAGGGCGCCCAGGAAGCACTGCAACGCGCGCTCTCGGTATCGCCCCATGTCGCCAGCCGGCAATCCAGCCTGGGCGAGGTGGCGGCCCGGCGCGGCGATCTGGAGACGGCCGCGCGCGCCTATCGCCGCTGCATCGAACTGGGGCTCAATTCACCGCATGCGACGGCGGCGCCTTATCTCAGCCTGGCGCGCATCTTTCTGGCGCGCGACGAGAGCGGCGAGGCCGCCAAGGTAATCGGCCGCCTCGCCAGCGACATGAAAGAGGACGACAACGCGCAATTCCTGGCACGCGTGATGGAAATCCCGATCCGTCTGAACAGCGGCGGCGAGAAGGCCGCCCGCAAACTGCTGGAGGAACTGGCGCCCACCCTGCGCGACGACGCCCACCTGCTGCCGCCGGAGATGGCCTTCGCGCTGGCCGGGCCGCTGATGCGCCTGGGCGACATGGAAACCACCGACGCGCTGTTCTCCAGCCTGCTGGCCAACCACCATGAGCACCCCGACTATGCGAGCCGGGTGCGCGCGCTCTATGCCGAGGCGGGCCGCGAGGAGGAAGGGGGAAAACTGGTACAGGAGGCCACCCGCGCCGCCCTGGAAATCATGGACAAGGGCGTGCGCCTGTCACGCGAGGGCAAGCTTGATGAAGCCCTCTCGCTGCTGCGCGAGGCGCGCCACAAGATACCGGGCAACCCGCGTCTGTTGCTCAACCACGCCTACCTGCTCATCAGCTACATGGAGCAACGCGGCCGCGACCTGCACCTGGTCAACGAAGCCCTGGATTGCATCCAGTCCGCCCGCGCCCGGCACACGCACGACAAACGCGCGGGGGAACTGCTGGCGCGACTGGAGCAGGTGAGAGCGTAGGGTTGGGGCACCACGCGCTTTGCCCAACCCGCGCCCTGCGGATCACGCCTCCAGCGCCGCCAGTTTTTCCGCCAGAGTCCGCAGCGCCTGGCCACGGTGGCTGACGCCATTCTTGTCTTCCATGCTCATCTCGGCGCCGGTCTGGCCGAAGGCGGGAACCAGGAAATACGGGTCGTAGCCGAAGCCGCCGGCGCCGCGCGGTTCGTCGATGATCTCGCCGTGCCAGGCGCCCTCGGCGATGATCGGGGTGGGATCGTCGGCGTAGCGCACGTAGACCATCACGCAGTAGTAATGCGCGCGGCGGTTGGCCTGGCCTTGCAGCGCCTCGATCAGTTTCCGGTTGTTGCGCTCGTCCGATTTGGGTTCGCCGGCATAGCGGGCGGAATACACGCCAGGGGCGCCGTTGAGGGCGTCGACGCAGATGCCGGAATCGTCCGCCAGCGCCGGCAGGCCGGTGTGGGCAGCGGCATGGCGCGCCTTGGCGATGCAGTTCTCGACGAAGGTGACATGCGGTTCCGGGCACTCGGGCACGCCAAAGGCGGCCTGTGGCATGGCTTCCAGGCCCATCGGTTCGAGGATGCGGCCGATCTCGCGCAACTTGCCGGCGTTGCTGGAGGCGATGACAATTTTTTTCATTGGAATTCCTTTCACACTCGCCGGCGAGACGCCGGCGCTACATTCAAAGCGCGGCGCGCTGCGCGGCCATCAGTTCGCGGATGCCCTTTTCCGCCAGATTGAGCAGCGCGTTCAGTTCCACTCGGGTGAAGGCCACGCCTTCCGCCGTGCCCTGCACTTCGATCAGGCTGGACTCGCCCAGCATCACCACGTTCATGTCGGTGTCGCAGGCGACATCCTCGGCATAGTCGAGGTCGAGCACCGGCACGCCGTTCCAGATGCCGACGGAGATGGCGGCGACCTGATCGCGCATGACGTTGCCGGCAAGCTTTCCTTCGCGCACCAGCCATTCCAGGGCGTCATGCACCGCCACCCAGGCGCCGGTGATGCTGGCGGTGCGGGTGCCGCCGTCGGCCTGCAGCACGTCGCAGTCGATATGAATGGTGCGCTCGCCGAGCTTTTCCAGATCGACGGCCGCGCGCAGGGAGCGGCCGATCAGGCGCTGGATTTCCTGGGTACGGCCGGACTGTTTGCCGCGCGCGGCCTCGCGGTCGCCGCGCGTGTGGGTGGCGCGCGGCAACATGCCGTATTCGGCGGTGAGCCAGCCGGCGCCGCTACCACGCACGTGCGGCGGGACTTTTTCCAGCACACTGGCGGTGCACAGCACCTTGGTGTCGCCACATTCCACCAGCACACTGCCTTCGGCGTGCCGGGTGTAGTTGCGGGTGAGGCGGACGGCGCGCGATTGGTCGGCCGCGCGCCCGGAGGGACGTTGCTGTTCGGACATGCTGTATTCCTTCAGGAGGTGGGGTCGTGGCGCCCCAGGGCGGTCTGAATTTCCGCCAGGGCGCGTTCGAGTTCGTAATCGCTGCCGGCGAGGTCTTCCATTTCCTTGTTGCCGAGGCGCTTCAGTTGGGTGGTGAATCCGTCCAGGCCGAGGTCATCGGCCTGCACCAGTTCGTCGTCGTCGAACTTTTCCTCGCCGAAGCGCATGGCCACGGCGGAAAGGTTGTCGGCGTACTGGCCGGCGCGAAATTCGGCGTGGTCGAGCATGTTCTTCACCGCCCGCTCCAGCGGATAGGCGCGCAGGGTGGAAAGCATTTCCTGCGGGTTGAGCTCGCTCCAGACCCCGTCGGTGCACAGGTACAGGACATCGCCTTCCGCCAGTTTGACCGGATCTTCCAGCTCGATGTCCGGCAGCATGTAGCCACCCACGGAGTTGTAGAGCTTGTTGCGATCCGGGTGCACGCCCATCTGGTCTTCGTCCAGCAGGCCGTCATCCACCATTTGCTGCACGGCGGAGTGATCGTGGGTGCGGAATTTGAGCGCGCGCCGATTGAAGTGGTAGAGGCGGGAATCGCCGACGTGCGCCCAGCAGGCCTGGCCTTTCTGCACCACGCAGACCACGCAGGTGGTGCGCGGCGGTTCCGATAGTTTGTGGCGCATGGCGTATTCGTTGATGGCATCGTGGGCGGCGTAAATGCCGTCGAGCAGGAAGGATGCCATATCCGCCAGCAGGGGCTTGGCGCGCGCATTGAACAGACCCGTGATGACCTGCACGGTGAGCTGGGAGGCGATCTCGCCGCGCGCATGGCCGCCCATGCCATCCGCCAGCACCATGAGCAGGGCATCGGAGGTGTAGGCATAACCCACCCGATCTTCGTTGTAGGGGCGACCACCGCAACGGCTGGCCTGATAGACGACGTATTTCATGCTTTTCTGGTTATGCGTTCTTTTATGACGGCCAGCAAGCTGGGCTTGTGTTCGCGCGATACCTGGGCCATTTCGACAAGGCGTTTTTGCACCGCGAACACGCTTTGCGGGCGTTCCGTGTAGTTGAGTTTGAGCATGGAATCGACCAGTTCCAGCAGTTCCCTGGAAAACAGCCCGGCATGGGTTTTTGCGGCCGGCAGCAATTTGTCCTTATCCTGGCGCTGGTCGGATGGCTGCGGAGGTGTCTTGGCGATGCAGGCGTAGAGCGTCGCGCCCACGCTGTAGATGTCGGTCCACGGCCCCAGGCGCTCGCGCTGGCTGTATTGCTCCGGCGCGGCAAAACCGGGCGTATACATGGGGGAAGCGGCCTGAAAATCGTAGGTCAGCGCATGCCGCGCGGCGCCGAAGTCAATCAGCACGGGCGAACCGTCGGCGTGGATGTAGATGTTGGAGGGCTTGATGTCGAGGTGCAGGATCTTGTGGGCATGAACCTCACGCAGACCGTTCAGCAACTGCACGAACACACCGCGGATGAACGACTCGCGCATGGGTTCCTTGAGGCCGGTGATGTGGCGTTGCAGGGTTCTCCCCTGCTCGAACCGCATCACCATGTAGGCCGTGTCGTTGGCGCGAAAAAAATTGGTCACGCGCACCACGTTGGGATGGCGGATGCCGGCCAGCGCCCTGCCCTCCTCGAAAAAGCACTTCATGCCGTAACGAAACGAGGCTTCCTTGTCTTCCGCCAGAGGGTGCACCGTACCCATCTTGCCGCGCCCCACGACGCCGCCCGGCAGGTACTCCTTGATGGCGACCGGCTGCCCCTCGATGTCATAGGCCAGATACACCAAGGAAAAACCGCCGCCGCCGATGCGGCGATCAATGACGTACTCGCCCAGCTGATAGTTCTGGGGCAGCGGTTCGGTGGATTGGAGGGCCATGTGTTCGGCTTGGGGGCGGGGTAAGATGCGCCGGTTTGAATTCAACGAAGGATAACCAAGATCGTGGCAGCCATGAAGGAAACTCTACGCAGCATGACCGGCTATGCCGCCGAATCCGCCGACATCGCGGGCGCCCACGTCACGCTGGAGCTGCGCGCGGTCAACTCCCGCTTTCTCGACCTCTCGTTTCGCATGGGCGAGGATTTTCGCGCGATGGAACCGGGCTTGCGCGAGCGCATCACGAACCGGGTGAAACGCGGCAAGCTGGAATGCCGTCTCAATCTGGCCGCGCGCGCCGACGCCGCGTTGCCTGCGGAACTCAACGGCGCGCTGCTCGACCAGCTCGGCGCCCTTTCCGCCTCGGCGCGGCGCGCCTTTCCGGAAGCCGGCGCGCTCAACGTCGCGGAAATCCTGCGCTGGCCCGGCATGCTGGGCGACAACACTCTGGATGGCGAGGCCCTGCAAGCCGGCACGCTGGCGATGCTCGAACGTGCACTGGAACAATTCAACGCCAGCCGCGCGCGCGAGGGCGCCAAGCTGAAAACCGTCATCCTGGAACGCCTGCAAGCCATGCGCGAACATGTCGCCCGCATCCGCCCGCGCACTCCGGAAATCGTCGCCGCCTACCGCGAAAAACTTCAGAAGCGCCTGGAAGAACTGCTGCCGATGCCGGACCACGACCGCATCCACCAGGAAGTCGCCCTGTTCGCGCAGAAGATCGACGTGGATGAGGAGCTGGACCGCCTGCTCACCCACCTGGCGGAAGTCGAACGCGTCCTCGGCAGTGGCGGCGCCGCCGGCAAGCGCCTGGATTTCCTGATGCAGGAACTCAACCGCGAAGCCAATACCCTGGGCTCCAAATCGGTCTCCCTGGAACTCACCCAGACTTCCGTGGAGCTCAAGGTGCTGATCGAGCAGATGCGCGAACAGATCCAGAACATCGAGTAAGCGCCATGTCCGGAAACCTGTTCATCGTCTCCGCGCCCTCCGGCGCCGGAAAATCCAGCCTGGTCAAAGCGTTGCTGGAGCGCGACCCCGCGATCCGCCTGTCCATTTCCCACACCACGCGGGCGCCGCGCCCGGGCGAGGAAGACGGCGTCCACTACCACTTCGTCAGCCGCGAGGCATTTCAGGAACGCCTGGGAAAAGGCGAGTTTCTGGAAAGCGCCGAGGTCTACGGCAACTACTACGGCACCTCGCAGCCGTGGATTGAAGCCGAACGCGCCGCCGGGCGCGACATCCTGCTGGAAATCGACTGGCAGGGCGCCGCGCAGGTACGCCGCCTGGTTCCCGACGCCATTTCCATCTTCATCCTGCCGCCGTCCATCGAGGAATTGCGCAGCCGCCTGCGCGGGCGCGGCACGGACAGCGAGGAAGTGATCGCCCGGCGCATGGCGGCGGCGCGGGAGGAAGTGTCCCACTGCCTGGAATTCGACTATCTGGTGGTCAACGATCAGTTCGATACCGCGCTGGCCGATCTCCTGGCCATCGCCAGGGCGCGGCGCCTGGATATCCGGGCACAGGAGAAACACCTGGCCGACTTGCTGCTGGAACTGTCGCGCTGACTTGCACGCGCCATGAAAAAGGGCCGCTGTCGCGGCCCTTTTTCATGGCGGATCGGGTTGTCAGCCGAAATGGCAGACATAGTGGTAAGCCTCGCCGGGGGCCACTTCGATCTCGAAGCTGGAATTGCCCGGCACGGAGAACGATACGCCGGCGCCGTATTCCTTCCACTCGGTTTCGCCCTTCAGCAGCACGCGGCAACGTCCCTCCACGCCTTCCATGATTTCCGGCACACCGGTGTTGAAAGTCAGCCGCGCCGGCAGGATGACGCCCACGGATTTGCGGGTGCCGTCGACGAACTGCACGGTATGCGAGACGCACTTGCCATCGAAATAGACGTTGGCCTGTTTGATGACGGAAACATTGTCGAATTGGGTCATGGTTATTTCCTTTTGGCGTCGAGTTTCGCGGCGATCCGCATGCGCAGCGCATTGAGCTTGATGAAGCCGCCCGCGTCCTTCTGGTCGTAGGCGCCGGCGTCGTCTTCGAAGGTGGCGATGGTGGAGTCGAACAGGGAGTCGTTCTTCGAATCACGGCCGACGACGATAACGTTGCCCTTGTACAGCTTGAGACGCACGAAGCCGTTGACGTTGGCCTGGGTATGGTCGATCAGGGTTTGCAGGGCGACGCGTTCCGGCGCCCACCAGTAGCCGTTGTAGATCAGGCTGGCGTAGCGCGGCATCAGGTCGTCCTTGAGGTGGGCGACTTCGCGGTCGAGGGTGATGGATTCGATGGCGCGATGGCCTTTGAGCAGGATGGTGCCGCCGGGGGTTTCATAACAGCCGCGCGATTTCATGCCGACGTAGCGGTTTTCCACCAGGTCGAGGCGGCCGATGCCGTGTTTGCCGCCGAGGCGGTTCAATTCCGCCAGCACTTCATGGGCCTTCATGGCCACGCCATTGATGGCGGTTACATCGCCGCGCGTGTAATCCAGGGTGACGTATTCGGCCTCGTCCGGCGCCTTCTCCGGCGACACGGTCCAGCGCCACATGTCCTCCTCGGCCTCGGCGTTGGGGTCTTCCAGATGACGGCCTTCATAGCTGATGTGCAGCAGGTTGGCGTCCATCGAGTAGGGCGAGCCGCCCTGGCGGTGCTTCATGTCGATGGGAATGGCGTGGGTCTCGGCATAGGCGATCAGCTTCTCGCGGCTCAGGAGATCCCACTCGCGCCAGGGAGCGATGACCTTGATGTCCGGCTTCAAGGCATAGGCGCCGAGTTCAAAGCGCACCTGATCGTTGCCCTTGCCGGTGGCGCCGTGGCAGATGGCGTCGGCGCCGGTGGCGTTGACGATCTCGATCAGGCGCTTGGCGATCAGCGGCCGCGCGATGGAGGTGCCGAGCAGGTATTCGCCCTCGTAGACGGTGTTGGCGCGGAACATCGGAAAGACGAAGTCGCGCACGAACTCTTCGCGCAGGTCGTCGATGTAGATCTGTTCAGGCTTGATGCCGAACTTCAGCGCCTTGGCGCGCGCCGGTTCCAGTTCCTCGCCTTGCCCCAGATCGGCGGTGAAGGTCACCACCTCGCATTGATAGGTGTCTTGCAGCCATTTCAGGATGACCGAGGTGTCGAGGCCGCCGGAGTAGGCGAGGACTACTTTGTTGATTCCAACTTTATTGAGGTCACTCATGATTCAGATTCCAGATCGAAAAATCAGGCGGCTTGAGCCAGAAAGGCTTCCCCACCGATGTTGTTGTGATAGAGGTCAATGATGGGAAAGCAGAGATCATAGTCACCCCATACCAATTCGCCGTGTTCCAGGCAGGCGCGGATGGCGGGATGGTTGGAGCGTTGCAGGAAAGGCAGGAAACCGAGGGTCTGGCTGAAGCCATCATCAAAATCCAGACGGATGCGGTAATCGCCCAGCCATTCGGCATTCACGATGTTGATGATGTCGGGGGTCATTTCAGCCTCCGGGTCAGGCGCTCGCTGGCGACGGGTTTGTGCAAGACAAAGAAATCAATCCACTTGGCAACGATCTCATCGGCGCGGGCAATGACGAGTTCCTGAAAGTGCCGCATCTCCCTCGGAGATAAGGGCAAACGGCCCGAGGCGGGATTGAAAAGCACTTCGACCACCTTGCCGCCGATCAGGACAAGTTCCGCGCGGGATTCGCGTCCCTGGCGCTTGGCATGGACATGCACGGGTTCATGCTCGTTGGCATAGAACGGGATGATGAGCCCCATGTATTCATACGGCTTGGGCATCCCATCGACCCTCGACCCGTCCCAACAGCAGGTACTCCATCAACGCCTTCTGCACATGCAACCGGTTTTCCGCTTCATCCCAAACCACCGATTGCGGGCCGTCGATGACGTCTGCTTCGACTTCCTCGCCGCGATGCGCGGGCAGGCAGTGCATGAACAGGGCGCCCTCGGTGGCCACGCGCATCATGTCGTTATCGACGCTCCAGTCGGCGAAGGCCTTCACGCGCTCGGCGTTTTCCGCCTCGAAACCCATGCTGGTCCAGACGTCGGTGGTGACCAGGTCGGCGTCGCGGCAGGCGTCCATCGGATCGGCGAAGGCTTCGTAGTGGTCGGTGCCGAACAGGCCGGCGCGTTCCGGTTCCACTTCGTAGCCGGGCGGGGTGGAGACATGGACGTTGAAATCCAGCACCTCGGCGGCTTGCAGCCAGGTGTTGCACATGTTGTTGGAGTCGCCGATCCAGGCCACGGTCTTGCCCTGGATGGGGCCGCGCCGCTCGATGAGGGTGTAGATGTCGGCGAGGATCTGGCAGGGGTGGTATTCGTTGGTCAGGCCGTTGATGACCGGCACCCGTGAATGGGCGGCGAAACGTTCGATGATTTCCTGCTCGAAGGTGCGGATCATCACCACATCCACCATGCGCGAAATCACCTCCGCCGCGTCCTCCACCGGCTCGCCGCGGCCCAATTGGGTGTCGCGCGTGTTCAGATAGATCGCCGAGCCACCCAACTGGTGCATGCCGGCCTCGAAGGAGAGGCGGGTGCGGGTCGAGCTCTTCTCGAAAATCATGGCCAGGGTGCGATCCGCCAGCGGGTGGTAAGGCTGGTAGCGCTTGAAGCGTTCCTTGATGACCCGAGTGCGCGCGAACAGGTACTCCAGTTCGTCGCGGGAGAAGTCCTTGAATTGCAGGAAGTGCTTCAATGCCGGCGCCATGAACTTATTCCAGAAATGCGCGGATCAGTTCCGCCAGTTTTTCCGTGAGCAGGGCGGCTTCCTCGCGTTTCAGGATCAGCGGCGGCAGCAGGCGCACCACGGTGTCGTTGGTGACGTTAATCAGCATTTTCCGTTCCAGCGCCTGTTTCACCAGATCGCCACAGGGCCGGTCGAGCTCGATGCCGATCATCAGGCCCTGGCCACGCACCTCGCGCACGCCCGCCAACCCATCGAGGCGGTGGATCAGGTCGGCGCGTATGAAGGCGCCGACCGCCGCCGCGTTCTCCAGCAACTGGTCCTCGTCCATGACCCGCAAGGTGGTCAGCGCCGCAGCGCAGGCCAGCGGATTGCCGCCGAAGGTGGAACCGTGCTTGCCCGGAACGAAAGTCTCCGCCGCGACGCCGCGCGCCAGACAGGCGCCCACCGGCATGCCGGAGCCGAGGCCCTTGGCCAGGGTCATCACGTCGGGCTTGACGTCACTGTGCTGGAAGGCGAACCAGGTGCCGGTGCGGCCAACGCCGGTCTGCACTTCGTCCAGCATCAGAAGCCAGGAATTCTCGTCGCAGATGCGGCGCAGCCTGGCCATGTAGTCGATCTGCGGAATCTGCACGCCGCCCTCGCCCTGATACGGTTCCACCAGCACGGCGACGATATTTTTATGATGCGCGGCAAGTGCGGCGACGGCCTCGGCGTCACCAAACGGAACCCGCACGAAACCGGTGACCAAAGGCTCGAAACCGGCCTGTACCTTGCGGTTGCCGGTGGCGGAGAGCGTCGCCATCGTCCTGCCGTGGAAACTTTTTTCCATGACCACGATGGCTGGATTTTCGATGCCCCGGTTATGGGCATGCAGGCGGGCGATCTTGATCGCGGCCTCATTGGCCTCGGCGCCGGAGTTGCAGAAGAAGGCGCGCTCCAGCCCGGACAGGGCGCACAGGCGTTCCGCCAGACGTTCCTGTTCGCGGATGTGGTAGAGGTTGGAGGTATGAATCAGGCGCCCGGCCTGCTCACACAAAGCCCGCGTCAGTTCGGGATGGGCGTGGCCCAGGCCGTTCACGGCCACCCCGGCCAGGGCATCCAGATATTTGTCGCCGTTCTCGTCGAACAGCCAGACTCCCTCGCCGCGTGTAAAAGCGACCGGGAGGCGCGCATAGGTTTGCATCAGGTAGTCGGACATTTCTCTGCTTTCAGATCACGGAAACAAGGTTGCGGCCATCACGACCGCGCCCGGCTTCATAAAGAAAGCGGGGAAACATACCACCAAACCACTATTTTACAAACGGGGCGGCGGGCACGGGCCGGATTGCGGCTTTTTCGACGACCGCTGCTCGAACCCCGCCAGCACTTCGCGCAGCGCGCGCGCCTTGTCCAGACATTCCTGGTATTCCGCGTCGGCCCGGGAATCCGCCACCAGGCCGCCGCCGGCCCAGAAGCGCAGGCGGTTGCCGGCGCAGGTCAGGGTGCGGATGGCGATGTTGGTATCCATGCTGCCGTCCGCGCCGAGGTAACCGATGGCGCCGCAGTAGACGCCGCGCCGTTCCGCTTCCAGTTCCTCGATGATCTGCATGGCGCGCAACTTGGGTGCGCCGGTGATGGATCCGCCCGGGAAAGCCGCCGCCAATTGATCGAGCGCGCTTTGGCCGTGGGCCAGGCGCCCCTGCACGGTACTGACCAGGTGATGCACGGTGGCATAGCTTTCCAGCGCGAACAGGCTGGGCACGGTGACACTGCCCGGCGCGCAGACCTGGCCCAGGTCGTTGCGCAGCAGGTCAACGATCATCAGATTTTCCGCGCGGTCCTTGGCGCTGCCGGAGAGTTCCGCCATGCGCCGGGCGTCTTCGCCGGGGTCGTCGCTGCGCGGCCGCGTGCCCTTGATCGGGCGGGTTTCCACCAGCCCGTCGCGTACCGATAAAAAACGTTCCGGCGAGGAGGACAGTACCTGGCCGAAAGGAAAATTGAGCCAGGCCGAGAATGGCGCCGGATTGCGTGCGCGCAACGCCCGGTAGAGCGGCCAGGGCCGTCCCCGGCAGGGGGCGGCGAAACGCAGGGCGAGGTTGACCTGATAACAATCGCCGGCATGGATGTATTTCCGCACCTGGGCAAAAGCGCGCTGGTAAGCATCCCGATCCAGGCTGGATTCGATCTCGCCGGTGAGCGCGAAATCGTCCGCCTCCGGCTCACCCCGCATACCCGCCAGAAAACGTTCCATCCAGCCCCGCCCGGCGGCATCGTCGCTCGCCCACAACCGGCAGGTACGCTCGTGGTGGTCGATCACCAGGGCGCCGTCATAGAGCCCCACGGCCATTTCCGGCAGGCCCTCGGTATCCCTGGCCACACTCGGCAGACGATGCGGGCGCCGCGCCAGATCGTAGGCGAAGTAGCCCAGGGCGCCCCCGACAAAGGGTGCCGAAACCCGGGGGCGCGGTGGCCCGAGTCGCGCGCGCAACAATTCCAGTGGGTCATCCCGGCTTTGTTCCAGGCCACCGCCGGCGTATTCGACGCGGGTCTCCATTCCGCGCGTGACCAGCGTGGCGCGCGGCAGGGCGGTGATGATGTCATATCGCCCCGCCCGGCTCGCCGGCCAGGCGCTGTCCAGCCAGTGCGCCCAGGGCTGATGCGCCAGTGGCGCGAACACACGCGCGCTGTCGTCGGGATAGGGCAGATCGAATGAGATGGTCACAACGGAGATTCCGATGGGGGCCGGCATTGTGGCCCGCGCTCCGCTGCGGCTCAAGGCCAAGACGGAGGCTTGGCTGGGGGTGTTGAAAAGTCCACAGCTTCTGTGGATAACTCTGTGCACAAACACGGGACAAATGCCCTAACCCCCCGTCCCGCCAGTGGCTTGTATGTGGCGACCACTTTTTAGGCAGCCACGTCGGCGTTAAGAATCAATGACTTACAAAAACACCTAGCAACATCAGTGAGATACGCACGTTTTCTGACAAAGATGTTGCAACTGTGGACACAAGTCGCTCTTGACACCCTGAAAAGGTGGCGAAACACCAGCAATGAAGCGGGTTCCCGGCAAGTTGGCCGTACCCCCGCATCGGCGAAAAACGGGAGGCTCACTCCGGCCCATAGATGAAATACAGCCCCAATGGCCGCAGCAGGCTCTGCCCCAACGCCTCTTCGCCGCCCGCCAGACGCGGGCGCGCGGCAAGAATTTTGATCCTGCTCAAGCCCGGCGGTGTCGGCGGCGTGGGGCCGGGGGGAAATTCCAGGGTTTCCGCCACGGCTTGGCCGGGCCGCGCGAGCAGCACCCGGGGTGGCGCGCTGATCGGCGGCGCGGGACAGGTTGCCGGGCGCTCACGCGCCAGGCGTTCCAGGGGCGCGCGGGCACCGCGCGCCAGGCGAACCAGCGCATCGTCGAGTTCGGCGGCCGGCGCGCATAGATCCAGCAGGCTGACTTCCACTTCCACCTCCGCGCCGGTTTCCGCCGTGAGCCGTAGCGAGATGGCAAGCCCCCCAGCCGGCCCGGGCACCACCCCGGCCTCCAGGTTGCCGCGCAGACTGAGCGGCAGGCGTTCATCGCGCCCGACCGGGTTGCGCCATTTGAAGCCTTCCATGAACCACGCCAGGCCCCGCCCGAGATTGGCCGCTTCCGGAGGCCGGGTGTACTCAACCCCATAGCCGGTCAACATGCCATCCTGGCCGAGGCGCTCCGCATCCCCGTGAACCAGGGCCTCCAGCGCCTCCCGGCCGGGTTGCGCGGCGACGACGCGGGTCGCGCTCCAGGGCCGCGCCTCGGGGCCGAAACCCACGCCGGCGAGGAGGTCGTATACCGGCTTGGGCAAGCCGGCCGCTTGCGGCGAGGCGAACGCCAGCAGGCTGTAGGCGCGCCCCTCATGCACCGTGGCAAGCTGGAACACGATGGCGGCGCCATCGCCCGCCGGGCGGCGGCAGACCAACCAGCGCGCGGCGCCGATCTCGATTTCCCCGATCTCCGCGCTCTTGCCATATTGATATGCCCATTTCTTGCGCAGATTGGCGTGGAACGCTTCCGCATCCGCCTTGATCGGCGTCGCCCGGCGCGGCAACGCGACCTGCATGGCGACCCCCTGCGGAACCGGCCATTCCAGCAGATAAACACCGTCCTCTTTTTCCTGTGCCGCGTCGCCACGCCGCCAGGCCGCGTCGGGGGACAGGCTCATGGCGTCCACGCGCAGGGTCTCCGCCAACGCGCCCGACATGGCCAACAGCAACACCCCGCACCACATCCAGCCTCTGACTTTCATGCTATTTTCGCCGCCCCATGATTGAACCCCCGCTTTCCACCCCGCCAAGCCTACCCCACCTGGAGTTCCCCGAGGCGCTGCCGGTTTCCGCCCGCCGCGCGGACATCGCCGCCGCCTTGCTGGCGCATCAGGTCATCATCGTCTGTGGCGAGACCGGTTCCGGCAAGACCACGCAGTTGCCCAAGATCGCGCTCGCCGCCGGGCGCGGCATCGGCGGCCGCCTGGTGGGCATGACGCAGCCGCGCCGGATCGCGGCCAGGAGCGTGGCGGCGCGCATCGCCGAGGAAACGAAATCCCGTCTCGGCGGCCTGGTCGGCTGGCAGGTGCGTTTCACCGATCAGGTCTCGAAGGAGAGTCGGATCAAGGTGATGACCGACGGCATCCTGCTCGCGGAAACCCAGTCCGACCCGGACTTCCGCGCCTACGACACCCTGATCCTCGACGAGGCGCACGAGCGCAGCCTCAACATCGACTTCCTGCTCGGCTACCTGAAGACATTGCTGCCACGGCGGCCCGATCTGAAACTGATCCTGTCCTCCGCGACCCTGGAGGCCGACCGCTTCTCCGCCTATTTCAATGGCGCGCCGGTGCTGGAGGTATCGGGGCGGACTTATCCGGTGGAGATGCGTTATCGCACGCTGGAACGCGAATCGGGCAAGTCTGCGTCAACGCGGCAAGACAGCGGGGGCGCCGCGAAAGAGGAAGAGCCCGACTACGACCTCGCCCTGATCCACGCCGTCGATGAACTCGCCGCCGCCGGCCCCGGCGACATCCTGGTGTTTCTGCCGGGCGAGCGGGAGATACGCGAGGCGCACGAGGCGCTGCGCAAACACCATCCGCCGCAGACCGAGATTTTGCCGCTGTTCGCCCGCCTCTCGGTTTCCGATCAGGAGAAAGTGTTCCAGTCGCACGGCGGCCGCCGCATCGTGCTGGCCACCAACGTCGCGGAAACCTCGCTCACCGTGCCCGGCATCCGTTATGTGGTGGACACCGGCCTGGCGCGGGTGAAGCGCTACTCCATCCGCAACAAGATCGAACAACTCAAGGTGGAAAAGATCGCGCAGTCTTCCGCCAACCAGCGCGCCGGGCGCTGCGGCCGGGTTGCGGCGGGCATCTGCATCCGCCTCTACGACGAACAGGACTTCCTCGCCCGGCCGAAATACACCACGCCGGAACTGCTGCGCTCCTCGCTGGCCGGCGTCATCCTGCGCATGAAATCGCTGCGCCTGCCGGACATCGAGGTGTTTCCCTTCCTCGACGTTCCGGAAGGCAAGCGCATCCGCGACGGCCAGCAATTGTTGGGCGAACTCGGCGCCCTCGATGAACGCGGCCGACTGAGTGGCATCGGCAAACAGCTCGCCCGCCTGCCGGTCGATCCGCGCATCGGCCGCATGCTGATCGCCGCCCAGGATCGCGGCTGCCTGCATGAAGTGCTCATCATCGCCGCCTTCCTTTCCGTGCAGGACCCGCGCGAGCGGCCGCTGGAGGCACAGGAAGCGGCCGACCAGAAGCATCGCCGTTTTATTGACCCCGACTCCGATTTCATCAGCCTGCTCAAGCTCTGGGCGCACATCGACCAACTCAGCCTGCACCGCAAATCGCAACGCAAATTCCGTGACGCGCTGAAGGCCGATTTTCTCTCCCCCAACCGGGTGCGCGAATGGCGCGACGTGTACGCGCAACTGACCACGCAGGTGAAGGAAATGGGCTGGCATGTGGCGGAATCGGCGCCGCCAGGTAGCGCCGGCGTCTCGCCGGCTGCCTCCAAGACGCCGGCGGGGACGCCGGCGCTACAGAGCGAGCCACCCGAAATCCCCTACGCCGCGCTGCACCAGGCACTCCTCCCCGGCCTCCTCGGCAACCTCGGCATGCTCACCGAGGAGGGTGTCTATCTCGGCGCCCGCGAGATGAAGTTCTGGATATTCCCCGGCTCCGGCGTGAAGAAGAAACCCAAGTGGCTGCTCGCTTCCGAGATCGTGGAAACCAAGCGGGTCTACGCGCGCATGGTGGCGAAGATCGAGCCGGAATGGATCGAACACGCGGCCCGGCACCTGCTCAAGGTGTCCTATAGCGACCCACATTGGGCGAAGAAACCGGCGCACGTGGCGGCGTCCATGCGCGCCACCTTGTATGGCCTGCCGATCGTGAACGGCCGCCGCGTGCACTACGGCCCGATCGACCCGGTGCTGTCGCGCGAGCTATTCATAAGAGGCGCTTTGGTCGAGGGCGAATTCGAGACGCGCGCGCCCTGGTTCGAACACAACCGCCGCCTGCTGGAGGAGATCGACGACCTCGCCCATCGCGCCCGCAACGCCCGCATCGCCGTGGACGAGCACCGTCTTTACGCCTTCTTCGACGCGCGCGTGCCGCAAGGCATCCACAACGGCGCCGCCTTCGACAAATGGCGGCGCGAGGCGGAAAACGCCCATCCGCGCCTGCTCCATCTGGAGCGCGCCGACCTGCTGGCCGACGACCACGACAGCCAGGAGCGGGCGCATTTTCAAAATTTCCCGCCGCAACTGGAACTCAACGGCGCCCGCTATCCGCTGGCCTACCGCTTCGACCCCGGCGCGGCCGACGACGGCGTCACCCTGATCGTGCCGCTCGCCGCCTTGAACCAGATTTCCCCGGCGCGTTGCGAATGGCTGGTGCCCGGCCTGCTGGAGGAAAAGATCGCCGCCCTCATCAAGAGCCTGCCGCAATCCATCCGCCGCGCCTTCGTGCCGGTTCCGGAATACGCCAGGGCCGCAGCGGCGGCTCTTCTCCCCTCCCCCGCCGGGGGTGAGGGAGCACCGCCCACCCCACCACTGACCGACGCTTTAGCCGCCTTCCTCGCAAAATCCACCGGTCAGCTCATCCCGCGCGACGCCTGGCGGCCGGAAGCCCTGGCGCCACATCTGATCATGAATTTCCGGGTTCAGGACGAAGCCGGCAAGACCCTGGCCGAAGGCCGCGACCTTTCCGCCCTGCGCCAGGAACTGGGCGGCGCCGCCAGCGAGGAACTGGCGCGCTCAGTTGGCCAGTTCACCGGCGAATTCCAGCGCGACCCGATCACGAGATGGGATTTTGGCAACCTCGGCGGCGAGCTCCCCGAAACGGCAAACGTCGCCAGCGGCGGCCGCGTCGTCGCCGCCTTCCCGGCCCTGCATTGCGTCGATGGCCAAGTCGGCCTGCGCCTGTTCGACCAACTTGCCGAAGCCCGCGCCGCCCACCGCCTGGGCGTGGCCCGCCTGCTCTGGATGGGCTTCCCCGAACTCATGAAACAGAGCGAGCGCGATCTGGCCGCGCGCCTGAAACCCGCCTGCCTGCAATACGCCCTGCTATTCAAGGGCGCGTCATGCCCCGGCCTGGCCCGCGACGTGCTGGCCGCCGCCGTGCTCGGCCTGCGCGACGTATCCGACATCCGTTCCCAGTCCGCCTTCACCGAAGCCGCGCAAGCGATTCGCCCGCGCCTGCCGGAAGCCGTCGCCCGGCTCGCCAACACGGCGACGGAATGCCTCGCCGCCGCGCATCGCCTGTCCCAGGCTCTGAACAAGGCGCCCGCCGCCTGGAAAGCCACGGCCACGGATCTGCGCGAGCAACTCGATTCCCTGGTGTTTCCCGGCTTCCTGGCCAGCCACCCCGGTGAGCGCCTGGCGCACCTCCCCCGCTACCTCAAGGCGATGGAACTGCGCCTGGCCAAGCTTCCCAACCAGCCCGCGCGCGACGCCGCCGCGCAACGCGAGATGGCCCCCCTGCGCACCGCCTGGCGCGCCCGCGTGGAGCGCCAGAAAGCCACCGGCCAGACCGATCCGGCGCTGGATGCCTTCCGCTGGCAACTGGAGGAACTGCGCGTCTCCCTGTTCGCCCAGGAACTGAGGACTCCGGATCCGGTATCGGTAAAAAGGCTGGAAAAACGCTGGGCGGAAATCGTGGGTTGAGACACCCCGCCCGCCGCGCGCTCAAGTTTCGTCTCCCGCCGCCGTTAAGGCAGGCAATCTCAAAAAGAATGGACGGAGACCCCCGTGAAGTCGCTTGCTTTCTGCACCGGCACCATCGCTTCCAGAATTCTCGCCTTCACGGCGGGCCTGTTTCTGATCCTCCTCGCCACTTCCCTGATTCATAGCCATTACGCACAGAAGAACCTGGCGGAGGAGTTTGTCGGCGGCCATGTCGCCGGCATCGCGGACACTTATTTCGATGGCCTGAACAAGTTGATGCTGACCGGCGGCATGGCGACGCGCGACGAACTCGCGCGGCAGATCAAGGCGCTACCCAATGTGCTGGAGGCCAGGGTCATCCGCGGCGACGCCGTGATCGGGCAGTACGGCCCGGCGGACAGCAAGGAAATGGCGAGCGACGAACTGGATCGCGCCGCCTTGCAAGGCAAGGAAACCGCGCGCATCGAGGAAAGCGGGCAGGGGCGCAGGCTTACCCTGGCGCGGCCGTTCCGGGCCAGCGAAAAAACCCGTGGGGTCAACTGCCTGGGTTGCCACGGCGTACCCGCCGGTACCGTGCTGGGCGTGGTGCGTGTCAGCTACGATCTGGCGCCCGTGGATGCGCGCATCCGCAACGCGGGCCTGGCCAGCCTGGGCATCCACGGCGTGCTGTTCCTCATCGGCATGGCCTTGCTCATCCTGGCCCTGCGCCGCACCGTGGCGGCGCCGATCAACCGCCTGACCGCGCTGATGTCCCGGGTCGAACAGGAGTCCGATCTAAACCTGCGCATTCCGGTCGATGGCAAGGATGAAATCGCCCGCGCGGCAAGCGCTTTCAACACCATGATGGAACGTTTCGCCGAAATCATCCGCCAGGTCGGTGGCGCCACCCGCAATCTCAGCCAGGTGGCCGGCCATCTGGTCATGGTCACCACCCGCACCCAGGCCGGCGTCGACAAGCAACTCGGAGACACCGAACTCCTGGCCGCCACGCTGTCGCGACTCGCCGGCAGCGTGCAGGAAGTGGCGCATAACACCCAGGAGGCGGCCGACGCCGCGCGCCAGGCCGACGGCGATGCAAAGGAAGGAACGAAGACCGCCACCAGCGCCCTGGGCGCCATTTCCGCCATGTCGGAACAACTGGAGCAGGCGGTGCGGGTCATCCAGCGCCTCGATACCGATAGCCGCGACATTGGCCGGGTGATCGGCCTGATCCGTGAAATCGCCGAACAAACCAACCTGCTCGCGCTCAACGCCGCCATCGAGGCCGCCCGCGCCGGTGAACAGGGGCGCGGTTTCGCCGTGGTCGCCGATGAAGTGCGCACTTTGGCGCAACGCACCCAGTCCGCCACCGAGGAAATCGAGAGCATCATCGTCATGGTGCAGGGGCGCGCCAAGGAAGCCGTGGGCGCGATCCAGAGCGCGGAAGAGAAAACCAACTCCAGCGTGAAGAGCGTCGAGGAAAGCGCCGAGGCGCTCGCCACCATTTCCGGGTCGGTGGGCGTCATCACCCGCATGAACGCCCAGATCGCGGCCAGCTCGAAAGGCCAGAGCAGCGCGGCGGACAGCATCAACCAGAAACTCGGCGACATCGGCGCCGTTGCCCGCGAAGCCTCCAGCCACGCCCACGATACCCACGGCGCCAGCGAACGGCTCGCCGGTCTGGCGCGGGAACTGGAAAGCCTGGTGAATCAGTTCCGGGTGTAGCGGATGGTCGGGTTCACTTTCATGGATCAACGAGCCACCCCTGATGATGAAACATCCCGCACACCTCCGCCGCTCGCAAAAGGCACGTCCCCTCTCCCGCAGGCGGGAGAGGGTTAGGGTGAGGAGCGGTGCTTACGTGGTCACGCTGGGCGAGCCCCCTCATCTCCGGCCCTTCTGATGAAGCCTCTACCCTTCGGCATCCCGCCCGCAGGAGCAGGGAGCAAACCGTGTTTCATCATCAATAGTGGCTCGTCGAGGCATGAAAGTTAGCGAAGCGTAACCCGACCATCCGTTCGGGCCACCCCGAACACCAGCGCGACAATCAGGGCCGCCAACCCCGCGCCCGCCTCCCCGGTCACGCCCCAGGCGGCGCCGGCCACGATCATCACGGGATAGATCACGGCGGACAAACGAGCGGTCGGATCGGTCGCATTCATGTCGGTCTCACAAAGAATCGGGGTAGCGAGATGATGCTCGCCAAGAGGCTCACCAGATGAGCCAACAGCAAAGCCGCCAGCGGCATGGCATGAGCCGGCCTCCCGCGCGCGGGAGTGATACGCTGCCGCCTTCCATTGCCACAGCGAGGATTCCGATGGATCGCACGGAACGCTTCTACAAGATCGACCAGTTGCTCACCGAGCGCCTCGTGGTGCCGTTCGACGGCCTGCTGGCCGCGCTGGAAATCTCTCGCGCCACGCTCAAGCGCGACCTGCTCTATCTGCGCGACCGCCTCAATGCCCCCATCGTCTGGGATCGCGCGGCCGGCGGCTATCGCTATGCCGGACAGGCGGCGCCAGGCGGCTTGCGCGCCGGCGCTCGCTTCGAACTGCCCGGGCTGTGGTTCAACGCACAGGAAATCCATGCCCTGCTGACCATGCGGCATCTGCTCGCCGGCCTGGATCGGGGTGGCCTCCTTGGCCCCCATGTACAGCCTCTGATGGCGCGCCTCAATGGCCTCATGGGGACGGCCGACGATAGCGCGGAAGAGGTGCGCAAACGGGTGCGCGTCATCGGCATGGCCGCCCGCAAACTGGACCTCGCGCAGTTCGAGCGGGTGGGCTCCGCCCTGCTGCGCCGCAAGCGGCTGCTCCTCACTTACCACGCGCGCGGCAGCGGCGAAGTCAGTGAGCGGGAAGTGTCGCCGCAACGCCTGGTGCATTACCGCGAGAACTGGTACCTGGATGCCTGGTGCCATTTGCGCTGCGGGCTGCGCAACTTTTCCGTGGACGCCATCGAACGCGCGGAAATCCTGGAAAAACCCGCGCGTAGCCTGGTCGAAAAAACGCTGAACAAGACGCTTGGCGCCGGCTACGGCATTTTTTCCGGTAGCCGGCTGCAATGGGCCAGACTCCGCTTCAGCCCGGAGCGATCACGCTGGGTGGCGTCCGAGCGATGGCATCCCAGGCAGAAAGGGCACCTGGAAGCCGATGGCGCTTTTTTGCTGGAACTTCCCTATGCTGATGATCGGGAACTGGTCATGGACATTCTCAAGTACGGCCCGGATTGCGAAGTGCTGGGGCCGGATGCGCTGAGGCGGCGGGTGTGTGAGCAGGTGGCGGCAACGCAGGCCCTTTACCGGCAGCCCACTCCCGCCTGAATGCAAACATTGCGCCGACGCCACCCTGGTACAAAAATGCCAGCACACACAAACCGTTCTGCCCCATGCAACAGGCAATAGCCGGATAATCCCGCATCTCTCAACCGTATGGCTTTGGATATATGCGAGTCGTCGTCGTCAGCGGACTTTCCGGATCCGGCAAGAGTGTCGCCCTCAAGGCGATGGAAGATGCCAACTTCTACTGCATCGACAACCTCCCCGCCGCCTTGCTGGCGGAGGCGGTGGAATATCTGCGTCTTCTCGGCATTCAGGACGCCGCGTTGAGCATCGACTCCCGTAGCGGCGGCAGCCTGGTCGGCCTGCCGGACGAGTTGGAGCGCATGCGGGCCAAGGTCGATCTGCGCGTCATCTTCCTCACCGCCAAGGATGAAGCCCTGGTCAAGCGATTCTCGGAGACGCGGCGGCGCCATCCCCTGAATACCGGCGAACACTCGCTGGAAGAGTGCATCCGCAAGGAACGCGAGATGCTGGCGCGGATTTCCGGAAACGCCCATCTGATGGACACCAGCGACCTCTCCGCCAACACCCTGCGCGACTGGATCAAGAACTTCCTCGACCTGCACAGCGCCAGCTTCACCCTGGTGTTCGAATCGTTCGGCTTCAAGCACGGCATTCCGATGGATGCCGATCTGGTGTTCGATGTGCGCTGCCTGCCCAATCCGCATTACGACCCCTATCTCAAGCCGCTGACCGGCCGCGATGCGGCTGTCATCGCGTTCCTGCAATCACAGGGACAGGTAACGGACATGCTGGAAGATATCCGCGTCTTCGTCGCCAAATGGTTGCCTTCCTACATCAAGGACAACCGCAGCTATTTCACCGTGGGCCTTGGCTGCACCGGCGGCCAGCACCGCTCGGTCTACTTCGCGGAGACCCTGGCCGATCACTTCCAGGATGTCCAGCAGGTGCTGATCCGGCATCGTGAACTTTCCTGACCCACCACGCCCCGGTGACTGGCTGATTCTGCTTGCCGGGCTCGCGCTGGTGGGCGGGTTGTGGATGCGCCAGGCGGGCAGCCTGGAAGGGCGCGTCATCGCGCGCCTGGACGGCAAGGTGGTGGCCGAGGCCAGCCTGCGCCTGAACCGCAGGCTGGAAATCAAAGGCCCATTGGGCGTCAGCCGCATCGAAATCCACGATGGCCGCGTGCGCGTCGCCAGCGACCCCAGTCCGCGCCAACTCTGTGTGCGCCAGGGCTGGATTCCGCCCGGGGGGGCCGCGGTCTGCCTGCCCAACCGGGTCAGTGTGGAAAACGCGGCGGCGGGTTACGACACGCTCAATTACTGAACGAACGATCCTGCTCCAGGTGGGCGGTGGATTGCAGGGTTGTCGGCGGATCCCTTTCCGCCTCCTCCCATCCGTATCCCGGCAGCAGATAGAGGCCGGTTTTTTCCCGCGCGACGTCGGGCGCCTCAATGGCCTCGGGCATCCGCATGAAACGCCCGATCACCACACCGGCCACAACCGCCACCCCCAACCAGGCCAACAAGCCGATCAGCAGTTCGCTCATGGCGCCACCTCGCTCTCCGCTGCGCCCACCTGAGGAACCGTTTCGTTCGGATCCGGCAACAACACCTGCGCCAGCGTCAGGCCCAGCAGCGCGGCCAGCTTGGCGGCGGTAGCCGGCGAGGTACTCTGGATACGCCGCTCCAAACGGGAAATACTGGCCGCCGACATGCCAACCGCGTCGGCCAGATCGTAGATGGACAACCCCCGTTCCAAACGGGCCTTTCTCAACGGACTCATCCCTTGCTCCACTTTTCTTGTTGTTCAGGTCGTTGGGCTCGATATTCGAGCCAGCCGGCCAGGCGGCCGAC
This sequence comes from Hydrogenophilales bacterium, assembly GCA_023258975.1. GTDB lineage: Bacteria > Pseudomonadota > Gammaproteobacteria > Burkholderiales > Thiobacillaceae > PFJX01. The sequence goes on from JAHFRD010000010.1 coordinate 53,764, forward strand.
CATGCAAAACGTGGGCTAGTGTTCCGGAACGCGCAACGCGTGTCAACATTTCGTTGCGCGACTCGATTTAGGGTATCGTTGCGATTTCATGTTGCAGTCTGCGCAACTAGCGGTCAGCATGGCGGGCCGGGAATATTTGAAAAAAATGAACAGACCAGAATGGAACGGAGCCATGACTCCGCGGAACCGATGGACGCAGCTCGCATGAAAATTGGCGGCACGATTGAACAGCTGAGGGTGCGGCGAGGTTGGTCGCTGGACGAACTCGCGGAGCGGACGGGCATCACCAAATCCAGCCTTTCGCGTATGGAAAACGATAGCCAGTGGCCACGCCCCGAAACACTGGAAGCCCTGGCGGCGGCACTGGAAGTGAAGATTTACCAGCTGTTCGCCCTGGCCGACGCGGAACCACTCCCCACCGCGCCACCCTCATGGGTGCAGGACGAACAGGACATCGTCCACGCCTACCGGGCAATGGAGCCGGATGCGCGCAAGCAATACCGCGAGCTGGCCCGCATCCTGGCCGACAAGGGGCGGTCGGACTCGTAGGAGGCTCCGCCCGCGAGCGGAGCCTCCTACTGGACGTCCACGACCTCATTTACCATCGCGCCATGCAACTCGAACTCCATGCCAGCGCCGAAGACCGCAGGGTGGCCGCTCTGGCGGCGGTGGCGATCGGTTTGACCCTGGCCGAAGCGGCGATTCCACTGCCAATTCCCGGCGTCAAGCCCGGCCTCGCCAATATCGTTACGCTGGTGGTGTTGTATCGCTACGGCTGGCGTACCGCCGCCTGGGTGGCGGGCCTGCGCATCGTCGCGGGGGCGTTGGCGCTGGGCCAGTTTCTGACGCCGGCTTTCGTGTTGAGCCTGTCTGGTGGAGTCGCCAGCCTGTTGCTGCTGGCCCTGGGGGCTCGTCTGCCGGCACGCTGGTTCGGCCCGATCAGCTTGTCCATGCTGGCCGCTTTCGCCCACATCGGCGCGCAGTTGCTGGTGGTGGATGCCTGGCTGCTGCCCGGGGCGAGCATCCTTGGCCTGATGCCGCTTTTCCTCACGGCGGCCTGGATCACCGGCCTGGTGAACGGCCTGGCGGCCGCGCGTCTGCTGGCGGGAGGGCGGCACCAGGGCGAAACGTAGTTCGCCCAAGTGTTCCCCTCACAGCCCGGCGGTCACAGGTCGGCGGCCACCAGGCCCGTGCGGATGGCGTACCGGGTCAAACCGGCGACATCGTGGATATTGAGTCGCTGCATGAGTTGGGCGCGATGGCTTTCCACCGTCTTCACGCTGACATGCAACTGGGCGGCGATCTCGCGGGTGGCGTAACCACGCGCGATCAGGTGCAGGATTTCACGTTGACGCGGTGTCAGGCGATCATCCTGATGCGCCTTGGCGCCGGGTTCGTCGGTGTGCAGGAAATCCTCGATGACCCCCACCGCCTCGCGCAGGCTGGCCAGCACGGAACGGTGCTTCTGGCTGGCCTGGTTGAGCGATTCCAGCGCCTGCTTCTGGGTGCTGACATCGGTGCAATAGCCGACGAAACCAATGCACTTGCCCTTGTCGGATAACACCGGCTGCCCCATCTTCAACAACCAGCGATAGCGGCCATCACGGCGGCGCAGGCGGCATTCCAGCGTAAAAGGCGTGGCGCCGCGAATCGCCTCGGCCACCAGGCCATGCCAGGCGGTGGCGTCTTCCGGGTGCATCATGGACAGCCAGCCATCATCCAGGGCGTCTTCCAGCTTGCGCCCCGTGAACTCCAGCCAGGCACGATTGACATGACGGCAGCCGCCGTCGGGACCGGCCACCCATATCATGGCGGGCACCCAATCCAGGGCCCGTTTCATGTCGGGTGAAAATACCGCGCCGAGCGCGTCTATGTTCATATTTGAAAGCTCCAACGTAAAACAGCTGTAAAGCCGTTCCTCCCTGTTGCAGAATTTCTTATTCCTATAGCTTAAGTACTAGCCATGTAACGATAAATCAGGAAAAACCTGAAATTCTTAATGCATCGCACCATGTTCGATGGCATTTAGCCTTGCAGGTTCCTCATTATCGTTCGTGTAACCAAAGTCACTGAGTGGGATGGCGTCGTCACCTACTCTGCCGCCACTCCCAAACGGAGCCCTTTACCTTGATTGGAGGATCGTCATGAAAGCGAATGTTGGTGGTATCGACCGTATATTGCGCATCGCCGTGGGCCTGGCCCTCATCGTCTGGGTGGCCGCCCTGAATGGCCCGATCTGGGCGTGGATCGGCGTGGTGCCCCTGGCCACCGGCCTGTTCAAGTTCTGCCCGTTCTACCCGCTGCTCGGCATGAATACTTGTCCGATGGACAAATGATTTTCTGACCGCGATAAAAAGCGCCCCAATTTGGGGCGCTTTTTATTTCAGGAACAGGCTATACGCCGGATTGCGCGATTCATTCCAATAACGATAGCCCAAGCCATCCAGGAATTCCTGAAGTTCTTCCCGCTGCGTCGGCGGCACCTGAATGCCGACCAGCACCCGGCCGTAATCCGCGCCGTGGTTGCGGTAATGGAACAAACTGATATTCCAGGCATGGCTCATGCTGTTCAGGAATTTCATCAAGGCGCCGGGGCGTTCCGGGAACTCAAAACGGTAGAGCACTTCATTTTCCGCCTGCGGGGCGCGCCCGCCGACCAGATGGCGGATGTGCAACTTGGCCATTTCATTGTCGGAAAGATCCAGCACCGGCAAATCATGCTTCTCCAGCGTCCGCAGCAGTTTGTCCACCTCGGCACGGTCATGCACCTGAACACCGACGAAGATGTGCGCCACCTTGACGTCGGCGTAGCGATAGTTGAATTCGGTGATGGCGCGCGCGCCCAGCAGGGAACAGAACGTTTTGAAGCTGCCGGGGGTTTCCGGAATCGTCACGGCCAGCACGGCCTCGCGTTTTTCGCCCAGTTCGGCGCGCTCGGCGACGAAGCGCAGGCGGTCGAAGTTCATGTTGGCGCCGCTGGCGATGGCAATAAGGTGTTTGTTCTTCGCCTTCTCGCGCGCGGCCCAGAACTTGGCGCCGGCCACGCCCAGCGCGCCGGCGGGTTCGAGTATCGAGCGGGTGTCCTCGAACACGTCCTTGATGGCGGCACAGATGGCGTCGTTGCTCACCCGGATGATTTCATCGACGTATTCGCGGCAAAGGCGGAAGGTTTCCTCGCCCACCTGTTTCACCGCGACGCCATCGGCGAACAGGCCGACCTGGGGCAGGACGATGCGCTCTTTCTTGCACAGGCTGCGCGCCATCGCATCGGCGTCTTCCGGCTCGACGCCGATGATCTTGATCTCCGGCTTGAGGCGCTTGAGGTAGGCGGCGATGCCGGCGATCAGGCCGCCGCCGCCCACCGGAACGAATACCGCGTCGATCGGCGCGCGCGCCTGGCGCAACAGTTCCATGCCGATGGTGCCCTGGCCCGCGATCACCTCCGGATCGTCGTAGGGATGCACGAACACCTTCTTCTCACGCTTGGCGATTTCCTTGGCGTGGTGATAGGCATCGTCATAAGAATCGCCGCGCAGCACGACCTTCGCGCCGCGCTTGGCCACCGCGTCCACCTTGATCGCCGGGGTGGTGGCGGGCATCACGATGGTGGCCTCGCAACCCAGAACCTGCGCGGAAAGCGCCACGCCCTGCGCATGGTTGCCGGCGGAAGCGGCCACCACGCCGCGCTTCAACTGCGCTTTGGTGAGGCCGGACATCTTGTTGTAAGCGCCGCGCAACTTGAAGGAAAACACCGGCTGCATGTCCTCGCGCTTCAACAACACGGTGTTGCCGATGCGGCGCGAAAGGTTCGCGGCTTCCTCTAAGGGAGATTCAATGGCGACGTCGTAGACGCGGGCGAGCAGGATACGCTCCAGATAATCGGTCATCACGGTTTGAACAGGGGAGAGAAGGCCGCTATTCTCGCGGCTTGCCCGTAAACGACAAAGCCTAATAGGACAAAGAGCACCATGATGACCCAGGACGAAATGAAACAAGCCACAGCCCGCGCCGCCATCGAACACGTTCCCGCCGGCATCATCGGCGTCGGCACCGGCTCCACCGCCAATTTCTTCATCGACGAACTCGCCCACATCAAGGGCAGGATCGACGCCGCCGTGGCCTCCAGCGTGGCCACCGCCGAGCGCCTGAAGAAACACGGCATCCGCGTGATCGACCTGAACGAGGCCGGTGAGATGGAGGTCTACGTCGACGGCGCCGACGAAATCACCCACCACATGGCCATGATCAAGGGCGGTGGTGGTGCGCTGACGCGCGAGAAGATCGTCGCCGCCTGCGCCAAGAAATTCGTCTGCATCATCGACCAGAGCAAGCTGGTGGACGTGATGGGCACCTTCCCGCTGCCGGTGGAAGTGATTCCGATGGCGCGTTCCTACGTGGCCCGGAGTCTTGTCAAACTCGGCGGGAATCCTGTGCTGCGCCAGGGCTTCACCACCGACAACGGCAACGTCATCCTCGACGTGCACGGCATGAGCATCCTCGACCCGGTGGCGCTGGAAAGTGAAATCAACCAGCTCGTCGGCGTCGTCACCGTCGGCCTGTTCGCCCGCCGCGGCGCCGATGTCTGCCTGATGGGCACGCAGGAAGGGGTGAAGACCTTTACCCGGTAATGGAGATCGACATGGGCATGGCGTTGAAACATGAATCGCTGAGTGAAGCCGAATACCTCGAAAGCGAGGAATTCGCCCCGCGCAAGCGCGAATATGTGGCGGGCGAGAGCTACGCGATGGTGGGCGCGAGTGCCCGGCATAACCGGATTTCGCTCAATGTGGCCACTCGATTGGACACCGCCACGCGCGGCACCTTCTGCGAAGCCTTCATGGCCGACATGAAGGTAAAAGTGGAGGCCTATCAGGCCTTCTACTACCCGGATGTGATGCTTGGCTGTCCCAAGGACGACGACCACCCGCTCTACCGCACCGCTCCCTGTCTCATCGTCGAGGTGCTCTCCCCTTCCACCGCCAGCATCGACGAGCGCGAGAAATGGCTGCACTACCGCGCCATTCCCAGCCTGCGCTACTACCTGCTGATCGATTCCGAGAAACGCCACGCCCGCGTCTTCATCCGCGAGGGTGACAACGGCAGCGAGGGTTGGCTGGAACAGACGCTGGACGAGGAAGACATCGTGGCGCTGGTCTGCGGCCCGGTTCGCGCCTCGCTTTGCCTCGACGACCTCTACGAACGCACCGGGTTGTAGCCCACCGGATTGCAGCCTATTTTTCGACCGATCAGGATGCTCGGCCGAGCGCCCGCTCGATGAAGTGGCGCGGCACACGGGTACGCGGAACGCGTTGCGAGAACCAGTTGCGGACATCCTCATCGAGGCCGATGCCGTGCATGTAGTTGTACAGCGCCTTGTTCAGCGCGATGCCGAGGGCATCGTGGTCCACCCCGGCCGGATCAAGGAAAGCGACATCGTTGCGGGCGAAGAAAACGGCGGACGGCGGTTGCGGCCGGGGTTGCAACTGAATGCCGAACCGTTCCGGGTGCTTGCCGACGGGGGAGTGCGCCGTGCAAACGAAGCGGTGGAAAAACCCGGACTGGATGCATCCCGCCGCGAACAATTGCCGCACGTATTCCAGCGCGTCCACCGTGTCCTGCACGGTCTGCGTCGGGAAGCCGTACATCAGATAGGCGTGAACCAGGATGCCGGCGTCGGTGAAGGCGCGCGTCACCCGCGCGACCTGATCGACCGACACGCCTTTTTGCATGAGCTGGAGCAGGCGGTCGGAGGCGACTTCCAGGCCACCGGAGACGGCGATACAACCGCTATCCGCCAGTTGCCGACACAACTCCGGCGTGAACGATTTTTCGAAGCGGATGTTGCCCCACCAGGAAATCGCGCGATTGCGTTGCCGCAATTCCTCGGCCAGTGCCTTGAGCGCCTTCGGCGGCGCCGCTTCATCGACGAAGTGGAAGCCGCTCTGCCCGGTCTCGGCGATGATGGTTTCGATGCGATCCACCAGGGTCGCGGCGGCGACGCCGTCGTAGCGCGAGATGTAATCCAGCGTGACATCGCAGAAGGTGCACTTCTTCCAGTAACAGCCGTGCGCCACGGTCAACTTGTTCCAGCGTCCGTCCGACCAGAGCCGGTGCATGGGATTGAGCATGTCCAGGATCGAGAGATAGCGATCCAGGGGCAGGCCATCCCAGGTGGGCGTGCCGACTTCGGCGAAGGGGATGTCGGGCTCGCCGGCGTCGATATAGTGAACCCCGTCGCCGGTGCGCACGAACGTCCGTGCCAGGCGACCCCGCTCCCGCTCACCACGCAGGTGTTCGAGCAAAGCCAGGAGCGGGCGTTCGCCATCGTCCAGAGTGACGTAGTCAAAATAATCGAACACCCGGGGCTCGGAGAGTTCGCGCAACTCCGTATTGACGAAACCGCCGCCGAGCACGGTGACGATGGCGGGGTTGCTTAGTTTGATCGCCTGGGCGATGCGAAACGCCGCGTAGACATTGCCGGGAAAGGGCGCCGACACCAGAACGAGGCCCGGCGCGTGCCGCGCCAAGGCATCCAGGGCCAGTTCGCGCAGAGTCCGGTCGACCAGATTGAGTGGCGCGGCGAGCGCCTCGGCCAGGGGGTCGAAGGTGGGCTGGCTTTGCGCCAGGGATTCGGCATAGCGCACGAATTCAAAACGCGGATCGACGGCCTCGCGCAACACGTCGGCGACATCGTTCAGATACAGGGTGGCGAAATGGCGGGCGCGATCCTGCACCCCGAGGATGCCGAATGCCCAGGCCAGCGGGTCGCCGCCATCGTCATCGACGTAGGCGTCAAGAGAGTCGAAACGCGGCCCTTCCGGCAGGAAATTCCGCCCGGCGATGCGATGCCCGATGCTGGGGTCGCGCCCCTGCAGAAATGCGACCGCGGGCGTGATCGTGGCGAGGTAGCGGTCGAACTTCTCGGTAAAGGCGTTGAGCTTCGGCGTGCGTTTATTCCTCGGCAACGCTTCGATGTACTCACGGATGGCCGACAGCCCCGCTGGTGAAAACAGCCGCAACACCAGGGCCAGGGCGAGATCTTCCTGCACCGCGTCAACGCCGCGCGAGCGCAGGAAACCGGTCAGGTACGCCGTCGAGGGGTACGGTGTGTTGAGTTGGGTCATCGGCGGGATGACGGATAAAACACGCATGGGCTGGCGGTTGGGGTTGGGAGATGCGTTCAGAACGTCTCGCGCACGCGCAGGAACGTGGCGAAACGTGGCAGGCCGTTTGCCGTCCGGCCGCGATGGCGATAGGTGATGGTGGCGCCCACGGCCGGCGGGTCGGCACGCTGGGCATCGCTGAAACCACTACCGATGCGAATGCGCCGGCCATCCGGCAATTCCACCCGCAGCGCACCCAGCTTGCCGGCGTATTTGCCGTTGCCCGGCAGATGCGCGACGACCACCGCTTCGGCGTCGTCCCAGGGTTTCAACTTGAGCAGGTCGTCGCTACGGCCAGCGCGGTAGGCGGCATCCGCGCGATGCAGCATGAGCCCCTCGCCACCGCCCTTCACCACTTCATCGAACTTCTGTATCAACACCCGTTGATCGGCGACGCGGAACTGTTCCACCGCACGCAACCAGGGCAGCGCGGCCTCGGCGATGATGCCGCGCATCGCGGCGACGCGTTCGCTGAAGTCCCCCTCCGCCCCCGGCAGTTCAAACAGCATGTAGCGCACCTCGCGCCATTCAGCGTCGTCCGGGGCCGCCTTGCGAACGATGCCGGCGAGGCGCTCGAACCGGCCACGCCCAAGCCACAACTCGCCGTCCAGCGCCCGCGCCGGGAAACCCCGGGTGAACCAGGGCGGCGCGGCAATCAGGCGGCCGCTACGGAAGCGAAATTGCGCGCCATCCCACACGGCGCGCACGCCATCCAGCTTTTCGCTGACCCAATAAGGGGCGGGGTCGATACCGGCGCGGTAACTCTCGGCATGCGCCAGGCCGGGCAATTCGGCCGCCGGCGCCGATGGAAGCAGCGACAACCAGGCGATGAAGAGGCTAACCGCCCAGGTGTTCGTCAAGCGCATCGGTTTCCTCGACGGGCAGCTTGAATTTCTCGTCCGCCCATTGGCCCAGGTCGATCATCTTGCAGCGTTCGCAGCAGAAAGGCCGCCAGGCATTTTCCGCGCGCCATTCCACGAGCTTGCCGCAGGTCGGGCAGGCCACCTTCATGTATTTCTCCGGCATCGGCGTCTCCAAACGAAAAAGGCGGCTTGCGCCGCCTTTTCAAGTCAAGGTCGTATCAGGTCGAGAAGGAAGAACCACAGCCGCAGGTGGAGGTGGCAGTCGGGTTCTTGATGACGAACTGCGCGCCTTCCAGTCCTTCGGTGTAATCGACCTCGGCGCCCATCATGTACTGCATGCTCATCGGATCGACCAGCAGGGTGACACCGTTCTTTTCCATGATCATGTCGTCTTCGTTGGTCACTTCATCGAAGGTGAAACCGTACTGGAAGCCGGAACAGCCGCCGCCGGTGACGAATACACGCAGTTTCAGGTCGGGATTGCCTTCTTCCTCGATCAGCGCCTTCACCTTGTTGGCGGCGCTGTCGGTGAAATTGAAGGGACTCATTTCGGTCGCGGCATTCATTCGCGATACTCCTATGTCAGGTCTAAGTGCGGGGCATTATTGGCGCCGGGGCGGCGCCCGTCAACCACGGGCTAACTGGGGTTTCCTCCGGAAAAATCAAGGCATTACCGGAATCTGGGTAAGCGCCATATTTTCCGGCAGGCCGAACAACAGGTTCATGTTCTGCACCGCCTGGCCGGCGGCGCCCTTCACCAGATTGTCGATCACAGAGAGGATGACCACGACGTTGTTGCCACCCTCACCGCCTTGCGGCCGGTGCACGGCGATGCGGCACAGGTTGGAAGCGCGCACGGAGCGGGTCTCCGGGTGCGACTTCGCCGGCAGCACATCGACGAAATACTCGTCGGCATAGCGCGCCTCGAACAGCGCCTGCAAATCGACTTCCTTGCTCAGTTTGCAGTACAGGGTGGCGTGGATGCCGCGAATCAGCGGGGTGAGGTGCGGCACGAAAGTCAGGCCAACACTCATTTCCCCCGCGAAGCCAGCCATGCGCGTGAGCCCCTGGCGGATCTCCGGCCAGTGGCGATGCCCGGGTACGGCATAGGCCTTGAAGGTATCGGAGGCTTCCGCGTAGAGCGCGCCGATCTCCGCCTTGCGGCCGGCGCCGGACACGCCGGACTTGCAGTCGGCCACCATCCAGGTGGTATCGACCACGCCGGCCTCGACCAGGGGCAGAAAGCCCAGTTGCACGGCGGTAGGGTAGCAACCGGGATTGGCGATCAGGCGCGCGCCCCTGATTTTTTCCCGGTTGATCTCGGGCAGGCCGTACACCGCTTCCGCCACCAGATCCGGGCAGGCGTGCTCCATGCCGTACCACTTCGACCATTCACCGATGTCCTGGATGCGGAAGTCGGCGGCCAGATCAATGACCTTGACGCCAGCATCGAGCAACTCGCGGGTTTGCTTCATGGCGACGCCGTTCGGGGTGGCGAAGAACACCACGTCACAGGACTTGAGCGGCGCCTCTTCCGGCGTGGTGAAGGCCAGCGAGACCCGGCCGCGCAGACTGGGGAACATGTCGGCCACCGCCATGCCGGCTTCCTTGCGGGAAGTAATGGCGGCCAGTTCGACCTCGGGGTGCTGCGCCAGAAGACGGAGAAGTTCGACGCCGGTGTAGCCGGTGCCGCCGACGATGCCTGCCTTGATCATGGGTTGACTCCTTAAAAGAGGTGCAAACGAAAAAGCCGCCCTCGGGCGGCCTTCTCGAATATCCAAAGCGAATTAACGCTTGGAGAACTGCTTGCGGCGACGCGCCTTGTGGAAGCCGACTTTCTTGCGTTCCACTTCGCGTGCATCGCGGGTGACCAGACCGGCCTTCTTCAGCGCGCTTTTCAGCTCCGCGTCGTATTCAATCAGGGCGCGGGTGATGCCGTGGCGAACCGCGCCGGCCTGGCCGGTTTCACCGCCGCCGTTGACGTTCACCATGATGTCGAAGGTCGCGGTGCGCTCGGTCAGCACCAGGGGCTGACGCACGATCATGCGGCCGGTTTCACGGGCGAAATACAGGTCGACGGGCTTGCCGTTGACGACGATGTTGCCGGAGCCCGACTTGATGAACACGCGAGCTACGGAGCTCTTGCGGCGGCCGGTGCCGTAGTAATAGTTACCGATCATTCGAGACCTCAGATTTCCAGGGTTTTGGGCTGCTGCGCGGTGTGCGGGTGAGCGCCGCCGGCATAGACCTTGAGTTTCTTGATCATCGCGTAGCCCAGGGGACCCTTGGGCAGCATGCCTTTCACGGCCTTCTCCAGCGCGCGGCCGGGGAAGCGATCCTGCATCTTGCCGAAGGTGGTCTCGTTGATGCCGCCGGGATAGCCGGTGTGGCTGTAGTACTTCTTGCCTTCGGCCTTGTTGCCGGTCACACGCAGTTTTTCCACGTTGACCACGACGATGTAGTCGCCGGTATCCACGTGCGGGGTGAAGATGGCCTTGTGTTTGCCGCGCAGACGGCGGGCGATTTCGGACGCCAGACGTCCCAGCACCCTGTCGGTGCCGTCCACCAGATACCAGTCGTGCTGGATCTCGTGGGGTTTAGCGGAGAAGGTTTTCATGTCTTGTACCAGAATGGGGGACTTCGGAAAGCGGCGGATTCTATTGGGTTTTCTGTTTTCGTGTCAAACCGGTATTTGCCTGATGCGCGTGCATCGGGATAATCGCGGCCCATGTCGCTCCCTTCCCAGCTCATTTCCCAACCCTCCTGGCTGGTCACCAATTTCATCGCGGCGTTCCTGTTGCCGCCGCTCAACCTGCTCATTCTCGGCGGCCTCGGGCTGCTGCTGCTCAAGCGGCGGCGCGCCTTGGGCAAAGCCCTGATCGGCTTCAGCCTGGGCGCGCTTTGGCTGTTGGCGACGCCTTTCGTGGGTGGCGCCCTCCTCAACATATTGAAACCCCCTCCCGTCCGTCTCGACGGCACGGAAGCGGATGCCATCGTGGTTCTGGGTGGCGGCACCAACTTCGACTCGGTGGAATACGGCGGCGACACGGTGGGCCATTTCACCCTGGAGCGGGTGCGCTATGGCGCCTGGCTGGCGCGCAAGCTGGGCAAACCGCTGCTGGTGACCGGCGGCAGCCCCGACGGCGGCCGCCCCGAAGGGGTGTTGATGCGCGAGACCCTCGAACGGGAATTCGATGTAAAGGTACGCTGGACGGAAGACCGTTCCGGCAACACGCGCGAAAACGCGATTTTCTCCGCCGCGATACTGAAAGCGGCGGGCATACAACGCATCTATCTGGTCAGCCACGCCTGGCATCTGCCGCGCGCGGCGCCGGAATTTGAACGGGAAGGCTTGCGCGTGGTGCCGGCCGGAACCGGCTATTCCCTGCCTCGCGGCCCACGCCCGATGGACTTCGTGCCCAGCGCCAAGGGGCTTCACGACAGTTATCTGGCCATGCACGAAGGCATCGGCCTGGCCTGGTATCGCATACGGAATTAACGCCCCCCACGGGAACGACACGATTCGGGGCGGCCCCGCATTTTCTTGCAAGGAGAAACTCAATGAAATCCCGCGTCAAATGGGTGGAAAACGTCTGTTTCATGGCCGAATCGGAAAGTGGCCACGCCATGATAATGGACGGTTCACCAGAGATAGGCGGTCGCAACATGGGGCCGCGACCGATGGAAATGTTGTTGATGGGAGCCGGTGGCTGCACCTCGGTGGACGTGGTGATGATCCTGAAGAAGAGCCGCCAGGAGGTGACCGGCTGCGAGGTGGAGGTAAGCGCCGAACGGGCCGACGATCACCCCAAGGTGTTCACGCAGATCCACATGCATTTCACGGTGCGCGGGCGTGGCGTCAAACCGGAACTGGTGGACCGCGCCATCAAGCTGTCGGCGGAAAAATACTGTTCCGCCAGCATCATCCTGGGCAAGACCGCGCGGATGACGCACGACTTCGAGATCGTTGAAGAGGGAGCGTCGGGTAGCGATCAAGCCGCGACCTGACCGACAAGCCCTACAACCCCGCCAGCACCGCCTCCAGCGGCCTCGGCTTGCCGACGGCATAGCCCTGGACGTACTCGATGCCGATTTCGCGGATGGCATCGAGCAAGTCCTCGTTCTCCACATATTCCGCCACCGTCCGCATGCCCATGAGGTGGCCGATGCGGTGGATCGCTTCGACAAACGTTCTATCGACCGGATCATCCAGCATGTCGCGCACGAAGGAGCCGTCGATCTTGAGCACCTGTACCGGCAGGTTCTTCAGGTAGGCGAAGGAGGACATGCCCGATCCGAAGTCGTCGAGGGCGAACTGGCAGCCGGTTTTCGCCAGTTCGCGCATGAAGCGCACACCCTTGGCGAGGTGTGCCACTGCGGCGGTTTCCGTGATTTCAAAAGTTATCCGGGGCGCGTCAATGCGGTAATGCGCCAGACGTTCGCGGATGAAATCGAGGAGATCGTCGTCGAGCAGGCTGAGGCCCGAGAGATTGATGCTCAGGTGTGTATGCGCCGCCGCCGGCCCCGCCAGTTCCAGGATTCGGAACGTGTGTTCGACCACCCAGCGATCCACCGCCGGCATGAGGCCATAGCGCTCGGCGGTCGGGATGAAGGCGTCGGGCCGCACCAGGTTGCCGTGGGCATCGCTCATGCGAACCAATACCTCGTAGCTGGGTTCCGCCTGTTCCGGCAGGGCGCGTATTTCCTGCGCGTAAAGCACGAAACGACCATGCGCCAGCGCGGCGCGGATATCCGCCACCACTTCCATCTCGCCACGCCGATCGCTCGACGCGTCGCTTTCCGGCCGATACACCTCGACCCGATTGCGCCCTTTCTCCTTGGCGGCATAACAGGCGACATCCGCCACGCGCATGGCCTCCTGCGCGCTGGCGGTCTCGGCGCCGATCACGGCCAGGCCGATCGAGGCGCCCACATCGAAGGCCTTGTCCCGCCAGGTGAAACGGAACTCGGCGACGGTGGCGCGCATTTTCTCGGCGATCTCGAACGCCTTGTCGGCCGGGCAGTTCTCCAGCAGCGCGGCGAATTCGTCACCGCCGAGACGGCCGAGAATATCGTTGCGGCGCATTTGTTCGGAGAGCAGAAAGCCCAGTTGTTTCAGCAACTCGTCACCGGCGAGGTGGCCGCTGGTGTCGTTGACCACCTTGAACTGATCGAGATCGAGATAGAGCAGGGCGTGCTCACCGCCCCCCGCGCGCGCTTCTTCCACCAGCAGCCCGAGACGACGCTCGAATTCACGCCGCGAGATCAGGCCGGTCAACCCATCGTGGGTCAGTTGCCAGGACATCTCGCGGGTCAGCGCGCGCGATTGGGTCACGTCGCGGAAGACCATGACCGCGCCGACCATGTGCCCATCCCTGTCCAGGATCGGCGCGGCGGTGTCGTCGATGGCGATTTCCCGCGCCAGCCGATTGATCAGCAGCGTGTGTTCGGCCAGGCCGACCACCTGCCCCACTTTCAGGCAACGGCTGACCGGCCCCTCCAGGGAATCATGCGTGCGCTCGTCGTAGAGCGGCGCCACACTTTCCACCGGCATGCCCAAGGCATCGTCCAGGCGCCAGCCGGTCAGGCGTTCCGCCACGGCGTTCATGAAGGTGATGCCGCCTTCCGCGTCCGTGGTCAGCACCGCGTCACCGATCGAGGCCAGGGTGACCTGGGCGCGCTCCTTCTCCTCGAACAACTGGGCTTCCAGCTGTTTCTGCCGGGTGATGTCGGTATGGGTGCCGACCATGCGCACGGCGCGCCCCCCGGCATCGCGCACGGCGCGCCCTCGGCTCAATATCCAGTGCCAATCGCCATCGGCATGGCGGGCGCGGAACACCACTTCATAGTCCCGCGCGGGGTCGTCCAGATGCGCCTGCAAGGCCGCCATCGCGGCGGCATGGTCGTCGGGATGCAACACGTTGCGCCAGGCGTTCATGCTGGCCGGCAATTCCGCCTGGGTGTAGCCCAGCATGTCGTGCATCCGTGGCGAGTGGAACATCTCGCCCGCGACCAGATCCATATCCCAGACGCCCTCCTGGGCGCCCTCCACCGCCAGATCGAAACGCTCCTCGCTGGCCCGCAGCGCGGCCAGCATGGACTGGCGCTCTCGCGCGTGGCGCTTCTGGCGACGCACGCCCCAGGCAATTCCGGCCAGTCCGAGCAACCAGATGCCACCGTGACTGAAAGCCAGATTCTCCCGGCTGATCTCGATGGCGGCCAGATAAGGCGCGAGTGGCAGATTGACGCCGGTGGCGCCACGCATGTCGCCCAGCTTGTAACCGAGAATGGCATGGCATTTCTCGCAGCCCGGTTCCATGTACATGGCGCGCAGATAGCGCAGATGCGGCTCGCCGTTCATCTCGGCATACGCCCAGATTTCCCGCCTCTCGCCGCGCGTGAAGGCTTCCAGCTGCTCGCGCTCCCAGGTATCCGGCGCATTGCCGGGGTTGAGCTGCCTGAGGCCGGTGATGCGCCCCTGGATGCCGTACTCTGCCGCATAGGCATCCATCATCTGGCGCAACATGGATGCGGGGTTGAGCAGGGTCAGCCGGCGGCCGTCCCGGGTGAGGACATCGCGCCCCGGCACATGCGCCAGCCAGGGCACGGATTTCTGGGTGGCGGTAATCGGCACGTAAACACCGCCATGCCGAGTGGCCCAGCGCCGGAAGGTGATGTCCTTGTTGTAATTCGTGACCGCTGCGGCGCGTGCCTGCGCCATCACCTGCTCGCGTTCCTGATGAATATTCCAGACCAGCGAGGCCCCCACCACGGCGGTCCAGGCAACCGCCGTCAGTAGCGCCATCCCGTAATCGGCCCGGAAATGGGGCATCTCACTCAGTCGTGAGCCACTCCAGCGCGATGCCGGGCTCGTCGAAGGCCCGCACTTCCGCGTCGACGAACAGGCGGCTCAACCAGGCCAGCCAGACCATCCATTCGTCGGCCGTCACCACCGCGATCTTGCGAAAATCGTAACGGTGCTCACGAGAAAACCGGATCTCTTCCCAGGCCACATCCAGGGTGTAGCCCACCATGTCGCGTAGATCGAGCAGCACTTCGACGCCCCCCTCGAATTGCAGGCCATGCAGCACGTGCTGCTCGAAATCCTTGTAATCCGCCAGCGTGAACTCGCCGATAACGGAAACGGAAACCAGGTTTTTATCGCTGCTGATCGCAATCATTTTTCACTCCTCATAGGTCATTTCTCGCAAGTTTCGTCGCCCGGAGGCTGGCGGCCACGCCGGCCAGCACGGTAATCAGCATGCCGAACCAAGCGGTTATCGGCATTTCCATGTTGAAGATTAGGACATCCAGAATACTGCCGAACACCACCGTGCTGTAGGCGAATGCCGCCACCACCACGGTATCGCCCTTGCGGTAGGCGCGGGTCATGGCGAGCTGGCCCAGGGTGGCGAGCAGGCCGACACCCAATAACAACCCCGCATGCTCCCCTGTGGCGGGAACATGCCAGCCTCCATCCAGGCTGGCCAGCAGGCCGGCGCCCAGGGTAGAGATCGCGGCGAACCAGAATACCGTGCGCCATTCCGGCTCGCCCAGGCGCCCCAGACGGCGCACATGGATATAGGCAAACGCCGCCATCACCCCGGAGAACAGGCCGATCAGGCCCGCCACCAGGTCTCGCGGCGCGCTGTCCCAGGGGCGCAGCAGCAGCGCCACGCCGAGGAAACCGACGGCCACCGTCGCATACTGGGCACGGCTGGGCCGCTCGTCGAGCTGCCAGGGCATGAGCAGCGCGAGAAACAGAGGCGACGAGTAGTTGAGGGTGATGGCCAGCGAAAGAGGCAGATGCGCGACCGCGTGGAAAAAAGTGGCCAAGGCAAGGAAACCGACCAGGCCACGGCGCAGGTGCAAGCCGGTGTGCTCGCCGAAAAAATGCCGCCCGGCGCCGATGCCGTGGCGTAGCGTCATCACCGCCAGCAACAAGGCCAGCGCAACCAGGGAACGGTAGAACACCAGTTCATGGCTGGAGAACCACTGCGTGCCCAGCTTGACCAGCACGCCCATGAGCGCGAACGAGGCGCCGGCCAGGAGCATCCAGGTGGAACCCAAGGGTCAGGCATCCGGCGTGAATTCGGGCGCCTGCGGCATGCGCGCGGCCTGTTCCACCGGTGCCGCCACCGGCAAGGCCTTGCCTTCCGGCGCCACCCGCCATTCCTCGAATTTGCGCGCGGCCACCAGCACCCGCGTCTCCAACGAGCCGGTGGCGTCGTTATAGGCTTTCACCGCCTGGCCCAGATTCTTGCCGACGCTGTTCCAGTGTTCCCCAAGCTTGCTCAGGCGTTCGTACAACTGGGCGCCGAGCAGACTGACCTGACGGGCGTTGTCGGCCAGCGCCTCCTGGCGCCAGCCGTAATAGACCGCCTTGAGCAGGGCCAGCAGGGTCGTGGGGGTGGCCAGGATCACTTTCTTCTCACTGGCGTATTCGATCAGATCCGGATCTTCCTGAAGCGCGGCGGCGAAGAAGGATTCGCCGGGGAGGAACAGCACCACGAATTCCGGCGCCGGCGCGAACTGTTCCCAGTAGGCCTTGGCCGACAACTGCTGGACATGGGTGCGCACATGCTGGGCATAGCGGGCCAGGGCGCGGTGACGCGCGTCCACGCTTTCCTCCTCTGTCGCTTCCAGGTAGGCGGACAGCGGCGCCTTGGAATCGAGCACCACGCTCTTGCCGCCAGGCAGGCGCACCACCATGTCCGGGCGACGGCCATCGGCGCTGGTTTCCTGTTCGAAGAAATCGCAGTGATCCAGCATGCCGGCCATTTCCACCACCCGGCGCAACTGCACCTCGCCCCAGCGCCCGCGCACCTCGGGGCGACGCAGGGCGGTCACCAGGCGGTGCGTCTCGCCTTTCAATTCATGCTGCGCGGCGAGCAGGCCTTTCACCTGCTCGGTGAGCCCGGCATAGGCGCCGGCGCGCAAATGTTCCATTTCCCGCTGCCGCGCATCGAGCTTGTCCAGGGTGTCCGCCAGCGGTTTGACCAGGGTTTCCACCGCCCGCTGCCGCGCCGCCAGGTCGCCTTTGGCCTGCTCCTGGAAACCGGCGAGATTCTGCCGGGCGAGATCGAGAAACGCCTGGTTATTGTTCCTGAGCGCATCGGCGGAAAGGGATTTGAAGGCGTCGGCCAGCTCGCGTTCGGCGTTCTCCAGCAACGCCGCGTTCGCGCCGGCGCCGGCGCGCGCCTGCTCCAGGCGGATTTCCAGTTCGGCGATACGCGTCTGCCAGCGACCGCGTTGCCAGAACAGCAGCACCAGGCCGGAAAGCAAGCCCAGCGCCAGCCCCATGAGGGCGGCCAGAGGGGTATCCATCAATTCAACCGCCGTTATCCAGGTTCAACCTTGCATGCACAAGCTCAATGCCTCGCGCCAGTCCGGCAATCGCACCCCGAACACCCGCGCCAGCTTGTCGTTGTTCAGGCGCGAGTTGAGCGGACGCCTGGCCGGAGTCGGGTAGTCGCGGCTCGGAATGGGCAACAGGTTCGCCTTCGATTCCTCGCCGTCGAGCGCCTGGATGGCTTGCGCGAAACCGTGCCAGGAGGTCTCGCCGGCGTTGGTCATGTGATACACGCCCCACGGATCGGGCCGGTCGGCGCCGCGCGCGGGCGAAATCTGTTGGGCGAGGATCAGCGCGGCGGCTTCGGCCAGCATGCGGCTCCAGGTCGGGGCGCCGATCTGGTCGGCGACGATCTTCAGTTCCGGCCGCTCGCGCATGAGGCGGCGCATGGTGAGCAGGAAGTTGGCGCCCCGCGCGCCGTAGACCCAGGAGGTACGGAAGATCAGGTGGCGCCGGCAGGCCGCCTGGATCGCCTGTTCTCCGGCCAGCTTGCTGGCGCCGTAGACGTTGAGCGGCCCGGTCGCGTCGCCCTCCCGCCAGGGTGTCTCGCCACTGCCGTCGAACACGTAATCGGTGGAGTAATGCACCAGCGTGGCGCCCAGCTTCTCCGCCTCTTCGGCAAGAATTCCGGGAGCGATCGCATTGACGGAATGGGCCAGATCCGTTTCGCTTTCCGCCTTGTCCACGGCGGTGTGGGCGGCCGGGTTGACGATGATGCGCGGGGCGACTTCGCGCACCACGCGGCGAATGACGGCGGCGTCAGCGAGATTCATCGACTTCGAGTCAACGGCGACCACTTCACCCAGGCAAGCCAGGGTGCGGCGCAGTTCCCAGCCGACCTGGCCGTTGGCGCCCGTCAGCAGAATCTTCATGGATAGACCTCCGCATCCCGCAGCAGACTGCCCACCTTATCCTTGGCGGAAAGCGCCGGTTCGCCATCGAGCGGCCAAGGAATGCCAATGGCCGGTTCGTTCCACAGTACGCAACGCTCGTGCTCGGGGGCGTAATACTCCGTGGCCTTGTAGAGGAAGTCGGCGAACTCCGAGAGCACCAGAAAGCCGTGCGCGAAACCGGGCGGAATCCACAACATGTGCCGGTTCTCGGCGGACAGTTCGTGGCCGGTCCACTTGCCGAAGTGGGGCGAGGAGCGGCGCAGATCGACGGCGACGTCGTACACCGCGCCGTGGGTGACCCGCACCAGCTTGCCCTGCGGCTGGTGGAGCTGATAGTGCAGGCCGCGCAGCACGCCTTTCGCGGAACGCGAGTGGTTGTCCTGCACGAAATCGAGGTCGAGGCCGAGGCTCTGGAAGGTCTTGCGGTTCCAGCTTTCCATGAAGAATCCGCGCGCATCGCCAAATACTTTCGGTTCGATGAGGAGGACTTCGGGCAGTTCGGTCGGGAGGATCCGCATCAGAAGACCTTTTCCTTGAGCATGCCCAGCAGGTATTGCCCGTAGGCGTTCTTCTTCAATGGGGTGGCGAGCCGCTCCACCTGCTCGGCGCTGATGTAGCCCTGGCGGTAGGCGATCTCTTCCGGGCAGGCGATCTTGAGGCCTTGCCGCTTTTCGATGGTCTCGATGAACAGCCCGGCTTCCAGCAACGATTCGTGGGTGCCGGTGTCGAGCCAGGCGTGGCCGCGCCCGAGGATGGAGACGTTGAGTTCGTTCCATTCCAGGTAGCGCTTGTTGACGTCGGTGATTTCCAGTTCGCCGCGTGGGGAGGGCTTCATGGCGCGGGCGATGTCGATCACGCGGTTGTCGTAGAAATACAGGCCGGTGACGGCATAGTTGGATTTGGGTTGCCTGGGCTTCTCTTCCAGGCTGATGGCGCGGCCGGCGGCGTCGAATTCGACCACGCCGTAGCGCTCGGGGTCGTGCACCCGGTAGGCGAACACGGTGGCGCCGCTTTCCTGGGCGCTGGCGTCCTTGAGGTCGTGGGCCATCTCGTGGCCGTAGAAGATGTTGTCGCCGAGAACCAGGGCGCTGGGGCTGTCGCCGACGAAATCGGCGCCGATGAGGAAGGCTTGCGCGAGGCCGTCGGGGCTGGGTTGCACGGCGTACTGGAGGTTGAGGCCCCACTGGCCGCCGTCACCCAGGAGTTGGGTGAAGCGCGGAGTGTCCTGCGGGGTGGAGATGATGAGGATGTCGCGAATGCCGGCCAGCATGAGCGTGGTCAGCGGGTGGTAGATCATCGGTTTGTCGTAGATCGGCAGGAGCTGCTTGGACACCGCCAGCGTCGCTGGGTAGAGCCGGGTGCCGCTGCCGCCGGCGAGGATGATGCCTTTTCTGGGTGAGGCGGTCATGGTTCAGCGTCCTTGGTAATTGGCGTCGAGCCATTTGCGGTATTCGCCGCTGGCAACGTTTTCCACCCAGCCCATGTGGTCGAGATACCACTTCACGGTCTTGCGGATGCCGGTCTCGAAGGTTTCGGCGGGTTTCCAGCCGAGTTCATGGTGAATCTTGCTGGCGTCGATGGCGTAGCGGCGGTCGTGGCCGGGGCGATCCTTGACGTAGGTGATGAGGCGGGTGGCGGGGCCGGCCGGGCTGGGCTGGCCATCTTTTGCCAAAAACTCGTCAAGCAGGCCGCAGACGCGGTGGACGATGTCGAGATTGGGCATTTCGTTCCAGCCGCCGATGTTGTAGGTCTCGCCAACGCGCCCCCGTTCCAGCACGACACGGATGGCGGAACAGTGGTCGGAAACGTACAACCAGTCGCGCACGTTCATGCCGTCGCCGTAGATGGGCAGGGGCTTGGCGTGGGTGGCGTTGAGGATCATCAGGGGAATGAGTTTCTCGGGGAACTGGTAGGGGCCGTAGTTGTTGGAGCAGTTGGTGGTGAGCACCGGCAGGCCGTAGGTGTGGTGATAGGCGCGCACGAGGTGGTCGGAACTGGCCTTGCTCGCCGAATAGGGGCTGTTCGGGGCGAACGGGGTTTCCTCGGTGAAGGCGGGGTCGTCCTTGCCCAATGAGCCGTAAACCTCGTCGGTGGAGACGTGGAGGAAGCGGAAGGCGGCTTTTTCGGCTGCGCCCAGGCCGTTCCAGTAGCCGCGCACTTCTTCGAGCAGGTGGAAGGTGCCGACGATGTTGGTCTGGATGAAGTCTTCCGGGCCGTGGATGGAGCGGTCTACATGGCTCTCGGCGGCGAAGTTGACGATGGCGCGCGGTTGGTGCTCGGCCAGCAGTTTGCCGACCAGGGTACGGTCGCCGATGTCGCCCTGGGCGAATACATGGCGCGCGTCACCGCGCAGGCTGGCGAGATTCTCCAGGTTGCCGGCATAGGTGAGCTTGTCGAGATTGAGCACCGGCTCGTTGTGCTCGGCCAGCCAGTCGATGATGAAATTCGCGCCGATGAAGCCGGCGCCGCCGGTGACGAGGATCATGCTTTTTCTCCGGTTGTTATTTCGGTGAAGCCTTGCGGGTTCATGGACTGCCAGCGCCAGGTGTCCTCGCACATTTCCTCCAGGCCGCGCAGCGCTTTCCAGCCCAGCTCGCGCTCCGCCTTGGCGGGGTCGGCCCAGCACTGGGCGATGTCGCCAACGCGGCGCGGCGCGAATCGGTAGGGTACGGGGCGGCCGCTGGCTTTCGCGAAGGCTTGCGCCATTTCCACCACGCTATAGCCACACCCGGTGCCCAGGTTCCAGACCCGCACCCCGGGGCCTTCGGCCAGTTTTTCCACCGCCTTCACATGGCCCTGAGCCAGGTCCACCACATGAATGTAGTCGCGCACCCCGGTGCCATCCGGGGTGGGGTAGTCGTTGCCCCAGACGTTGAGATATTCGCGGCGGCCCACCGCCACCTGGGCGATGTAGGGCATCAGGTTGCTGGGAATGCCGCGCGGGTCTTCGCCGATACGCCCGCTTTCGTGCGCGCCCACCGGGTTGAAATAACGCAGCAGGGCGATGCTCCATTCCGGGTCGGATGCGGCCAGGTCGCCGAGAATCTGCTCGATGATCAGTTTGCTTCGGCCATAAGGATTGGTGGTGGCGCCCACCGGGAAATCCTCGCGGATCGGCACCGAGGCGGGATCGCCGTAGACCGTGGCGGAAGAACTGAACACCACGGTCTTCACCCCGGCCGCCTGCATGGCCTCGAACAGGGTGATGCTGCCCGCAAGGTTGTTGTCGTAATAGCGTAGCGGCTGCTCCACCGATTCCCCCACCGCCTTGAGGCCGGCGAAGTGGATCACGGAGTCGATCGCGTATTGCGTGAACAAGGCATCAAGCGCGGCGCGATCGCGGATGTCGGCCTCAATGAAGGGGAAGTCCCGACCGGAGAGTTCCTTCACCCGCTTGAGCGATTCCGCGCTGCTGTTGCACAGGTTGTCGAGAACCACGATGTCATGGCCGGCGGCAAGGAATTCGATACAGGCGTGCGAACCGATATAGCCCGCGCCGCCGGTAATCAGGATGGTCTGCTTCATTGTTGTTCTTTACCAGAATTGCCAGGCGCCGGTTTGCAGCACCCACAGGCCGAGAATCAGGTTGGTGGTGGCGTGCGCGATGACGGGCGCCCAGAGGTTGTCATAGGCCCGGTATAGCCAGGCATAAGCCAGGCCGGCCAGGATGCCGGCAAACCAGAGACTGTGTTCGCTGCCGAACAAGGCGCTGGAGAGGAGGATGGCGCGAAAACCGACTTCACTCGCCGAAACGGAAAGAAAATCCTGGCGTTCGATCCAGCGCAGTAGAAAGGAACGCCAGAACAGTTCCTCCATCAGCGGCACCACCAGCGCGGCGCCGGCCAGACGGAAAGCCACCAGCGGCCAATCCATCCCCCCAGCCGGTGTGCGCGGGTCGTAGCCGGCCGCGCCGCCGAGGTTGAGCCAGCCTTGATCGAGATGAATCCACAACGCGAACACCAGCACGCCCAGCAGAATCGAAACGAGCACGGACGAACGTGGTGGCCGCGCCAGCAATTCGCGGTACTCGCCCCGAAAATGCCAGAGCGCGAACGCCACCCCTGCCACCTTGACGGGATACAGCCAGCGCGCGTCGAAGCCGCCACCCCAGGTTCGCGCGGCCTGTTCCACGGCAAGAAAGGCCAGGTACAGGGCAAACGGGGCGACGCGAGCGAGCATCGGCCGGTTCATGGCCTTCCGCCAGCCTGGAACGGCTTACTTGAGGCCGGAGATCGCCTTTTCGAGCATTCCCGGTTCGGCGGGCTCGTCCTTCGACGTGCTGACGGCATGGCCCGCATCCTTGGCGCCCGCCTTGACCTCCGCATAAGGCGCCACGTATTCGATCTTGGCCGCGGCACGCAGCTTGTCGAGTTCGGCCTTCGCCATCTCGCGCTTATGCATGGAGAGCAGGAAACGTTCGATGGCCGGCTTGGCCTGTTCGCGCGTGAGCGGCTGGCTTTGCGAGCCGGTGATCGCCAGGATGGTGATCTGCCTGGGGTTTTCCAGCGTAATGGCCTGGCCGTCCTTGAGCGGATGCAGTTTGACCAGCAGTTCCAGGGGAAGCTGCTCGGCGCTTTTCACCGCCTGGCCGACGCGCGCGGGGATGTTCTGCGATTTGAGCCACTGCGCCAGGTCATTCAGGTTGGAGCCGTTGCTCAACCGGGCTTTCACGGGAGCGGCATTCTCCTGGCTGACCTGGATCATGATTTCCTGCAGGCGGTAGATCCGCCTTTCGGCGAACAACTCGGGATGCTTGTCGAAATACTCCGCGACTTCGTTATCGCTGGCCTTGGCCGCGTTCGCCGTGGCCTTGTCGAGATAAGCCTGTGCGAGCACCTTGCGCTCCGCCGCCTGAAGCGCCTGAATCACGGCGGAATCTTTCTCCAGGCCGGCTTTCTTCGCCGCCTGCTCGAACAAACGTTGCTCCAGCAAGGCATTGAGCACCAGATTGCCGGCATCCTGGGCCTCGCCGGGATTCTTCACGCCGGCCTTGGCCAACTCGCTTTCAATAGTCCGCGCGCTGATTACCTCGCCGTTGATCTTGGCCGCAGCCTGGCTGGGTTGCGCATCCACACTTTTCTTCTCGCCACAGCCGGCGAGGGCAAAGACCAGGGCGGTCAACAGCACGGACATCTTCATCGTTTGGGGACGCATCGTTTCCAAGCCTCACAATTTTCTAGGGTTGCGGGAGATACAGCGGCAAGCGCGGATTATGGTGGCCCGCCCCTGGCCGGCTCAAGTTTTGCCGACATCATTTCACGGGGAAAGGCCGGGATGCCTTCAAACCACCTTCAAACTACGCCCCGGCGGCGCCACGAAACGCCTCGATGATGGGTTGCAGGGTGTCGTGCTTGAGTTTCAGCGCGGCCTGGTTCACCACCAGACGCGAACTGATCGGCATGATCTCCTCGACCGCCACCAGATTGTTGGCCTTGAGTGTGCCACCGGTGGAAACCAGATCGACGATGACGTCGGCCAGGCCGACCAGGGGTGCCAGTTCCATCGAACCATAGAGCTTGATGAGATCGACATGCACCCCCTTTCCGGCGAAATGCAGGCGGGCGGTGTTCACGTACTTGGTCGCCACCCGCAGGCGTGCGCCGCGGCGCACGGCGGCCTGATAGTCGAAGCCGACCTGGGTGGCCACCATCATGTGGCACTTGGCGATATCGAGATCCACCGGCTGGTAGACCCCTTCGCCACCATGCTCGATCAGCACATCCTTGCCGGCGATGCCGAGATCGGCAGCGCCGTGTTGTACGTAGGTCGGCACATCGCTGGCGCGCACGATGATCAGGCGCACGTCCGGGCGGTTGGTGCCGATGATGAGTTTGCGCGAGGACTCCGGGCTCTCGCTCGGCACGATGCCCGCCGCCGCCAGAAGCGGCAGGGTTTCTTCGAAAATACGGCCCTTGGAGAGGGCGAGGGTGATTTGGGTCATGTCAGGGCAGTCAGGCCAGATTCATTTCGAGACGGTGCTTACCACACAGCACCAGAGTAGTTATCGCGGATGCGGCGATCCTGCGTCACCAGCAGAGCGCCTTCGTGAGCCGCCTGGGCGGTGATGAGGCGATCAAAGGCATCGCGGGTCCAACGTATCCCAAGAGCTTGTTTCACGATTGCGTCAAACGCGGCGCCGGATATTTCCAGTTCCATCACCTGGCGCAAGGAGGCAAGCACGGAATCCGCGCCCAGGCCATTTCGGCCAATCTCGAACAGGTATTGCAACTCCAGCTGAACCATAGGGGAAATGCCACATCGACCTTCCTCGATGAGGGATCGCGCGGTGTTGGAAAGCGCTTCGAATCGTCCCTCGTAGAGCCAGATCACCACATGGGTATCAAGATGGATCAGCCGAGGTTGTCCGGTTCGCCCCATTCGGCTTCATCCCAGGTTTTGATGGTGACAAGTTCATCGGGGTCGCCATTGAACAGGTGACGGCGCGGCAGCTTGCTCAAATCCAGTTTTGGTTTTTCCGGCACCAACAGTAGATGCCGGCCATTGCGTTCAATCACCACCGGCTCGCCGGTTTCCAGAACCTGATCGGCGAGTTGGAAGATGTTCTGGCGCAGGGCGGTCAGGGTGACGGTTTGCATGATGGCGGCGGGCATGTGTACATAGTCGAATCATAGCATGTACATAACCCGCACCCACGCATCAACCAAACAACAGTCCGTTCACCCGCTTCACGAACCCGGCCGGGTCGGCCAGCTGGCCGCCATCGAGCAGCACGGCCTGATCCAGCAGCAGTCCGGCGAGTTCATCGAAGCGTTCACCCTCCTCGCCCTCCATGCGTTTCAGCAGCGGATGGCCGAGATTCACTTCCAGAATCGGCTGGGTTTCCGGAACGGCCTGGCCCATCTGTTTCAGCATGCGCGTCAGATTGGCGTTCATGTCGCCCTCGTCGGCCACCAGACAGGCGGGGGAATCGACCAGACGGTGGCTGGCGCGGGCATCCTTGGCGCGGCCCTCCAACGCTTTCGCCAGGCGTTCCAGGAAGGGTTTGGCCTCCTCTTCCTTGGGCGCCTCGATCGCCTCCTCGCCTTCCGTCGTGATGGCGGAGAGATCGACCTGGCCGCGCGCCACCGACACCAGCGACTTGCCGTCGAACTCGAACAGGTTGGATACCACCCATTCATCGACGCGATCGGTCAGCAACAAGACTTCCACGCCCTTCTTGCGGAACACTTCCAAGTGCGGGCTGGCCTTGGCGGCGGGCAGGCTGTCGGCGGTCAGGTAGTAAATCTTGTCCTGGCCCTCCTTCGCCCGCGCCAGGTAGTCGGCGAGGCCGACGGTTTCCTCGTCAGTCTGGGTCGAACGGAAACGCAGCAGCCTGGCGATGCGCTCCTTGTTGGCCTGGTCTTCGCCGACGCCTTCCTTCAACACCTTGCCGAAGTTTTCCCAGACCTTCGCGTAGTCGTCCTTGCGGTTCTCGGCGCTGTCTTTGGCAATCTCGTCGAGCAGATCCAGGGTCTTGCGCACGCAGCCGTTGCGGATCATTTCCATGTCGCGCGTCTCTTGCAGAATTTCCCGCGAGACGTTGAGCGGCAGGTCGGCGGCGTCGATCACGCCACGGATGAAACGCAGATACGCCGGCATCAGCTTGCGCGCGTCTTCCATGATGAACACCCGCTTCACATACAGCTTGACCCCGGTCTTGGCGTCGCGGTCCCACAGGTCGAAGGGCGCGTGTGCCGGCACATAGAGCAGCGCGGTGTAGTCCTGGCGGCCCTCGACCTTGACGTGGGTCCAGGCCAGCGGGTCTTCGTAGTCGTGGCCGACGTGCTTGTAGAAGGCCTTGTATTCGTCTTCCGTGATGTCGTTTTTGGCCCGCGCCCACAGGGCGTTGGCGCGGTTGACGGTTTCGCCTTCACCCTTCTCGTCGGCGAACTCCACGGGAATGGCGATGTGGTCGGAGTATTCGCGGATCACCGACTTGACCCGCCAGTCGTCGAGGAACTCGGCTTCGTCGTCGCGCAGGTGCAACACGATCTCGGTGCCACGCTCGGTGCGCTCGACGGTTTCCAGGGTGTATTCGCCGGCGTCCTCGCCAAGCATCGAACACTCCCAGCGCACGCCGTGTTCCTGAGTGAGGCCGGCGCGGCGGGTGGTCAGCGTGACCCGGTCGGCGACGATGAAGCTGGAGTAGAAGCCGACGCCGAACTGGCCGATCAATTGGGCGTCCTTCTTCTGGTCGCCGCTGAGTTTGCCGAAGAACTCCTTGGTGCCGGACTTGGCGATGGTGCCGATGTGCTCGATCACCTCCTGGCGATTCATGCCGATGCCGTTGTCGCGGATGGTGATGGTCTTGGCGTCCTTGTCGATGCCGACCCTGATCTTCAATTCGGCGTCGCTCTCGAACAGCGCCGAGTCGCTCAGAGCCTCGAAGCGCAGCTTGTCGGCGGCGTCCGAAGCGTTGGAAATCAACTCGCGCAGGAATATCTCCTTGTGGCTGTACAGCGAGTGGATCATGAGGTGCAGCAACTGCTTCACCTCGGCCTGGAATCCCAGAGTTTCCTTGGCAACGGTTTCGGTCATGGCGGGCATCTCCCCTTGTTGAAAACAGGGGCATAGATGGGGCGGATGGCTGATGGTTCAAGGGGGCATGTAGCGCCGGCATCCTTGCCGGCTCGTCTTGCCAACCCAAAGACGCCGGCAAGGATGCCGGCGCTACAACAACTCCGGAGCCGGCCTTCCGATCAGATAGCCCTGCGCGTAATCGACGCCGATCTCGCGCAGGATGCCCAGGGTGAGGTCATCCTCGACGAATTCGGCCACCGTGGTCTTGCCGTAGCCGCGCACGGCGTCGGTCAGGGCTCTGACAAAAACCACATCGTCCGGGTTGCTGGTGAGGCCTTTGACGAAGGAGCCGTCGATCTTGACGAAATCGACCGGCAGCTCCTTGAGGTATTGGAACGAGCTGTAGCCGACCCCGAAATCGTCCAGGCCAAAGGCGCAGCCGAGGCCACGGAATTTGCCCATGATGCGCGTGGCGCCCTTGAAGTTGGCCAGCGCGGCGGTTTCCGTGATTTCCAGCAGCAGGCGATCACCCTCAACCTGATGCTCCTTCAGCACGGCCTGCAACAAATCGAAGGCGGCGTCGTCATCGAAACTGCGGCTGGACAGGTTGAGCGCCACTTTCACGCTCTGGTTCTGGCGTGACACGAACTTCACCACGGCCTCGATCACCCAGCGGTCGATGCGGCGAATCAGGCCTGTACTCTCGGCCACGTCAATGAACAATCCGGGCGGGGTCAGGCCGCCATCGCGATTGCGCAAACGCAGCAAGGCTTCGTAATGGCCGACATGCCCTGACGCAATGTGCTGGATCGGCTGGAAATGCATCACGAAGCGGTTTTCCTCCAGCGCCTGCTCGACTTCGCCACGCCAGTGGGCGCGCCGACTGACCACCTCCTTGTAGGGATCGTCGACGCTGTAGAGATGCCAGGAGCCATGCCCCTTGGCGCGCGCCTGGGAAAGCGCCACATCGGCGTTGCCGAGCAGGGCATCGGCGCTTTCGCCCTGCTCGGGATAGGCGACCACACCGACGCTGACCGACAGGCGGCGATGGCTGTTCACTTCCTTGTCCGGGTGCAAGCGCTGCATGCCTTGATTGACGTTGCGCGCCAGGACAATCGCCTCGGCCGGAGTCAGCCCCGGGAAGACACAGGCGAAATCGTCGCCGCCCAGACGCGCGGTCAGGGTCGGCATCGGCGACAAACCCTGCAACAGGCGAGCGAACTGGAACAAAACGACATCGCCCGCCTCTTGCCCGCTGGCCTCGTTCACCGCCTTGAATTCATCAATGTCGCACACCAGCAGAATGCCGTGTTCGTCCAGGCCGAGCCGGTTTTCCAGTTCACGTTTGAAGGCGCGCCGGTTGTACAGGCCGGTGACCACATCGTGATCGGCCAGCAGGGAGAGGCGCCGTTCCGTCCGTTTGTGATCGGTGACATCCAGACCGACCGAGAGATAGGCCGTCTCGCCATCCACTTCGTCATGGCGGGAGTGAAACCAGACGATCTCTCGCTCGCCGCCATCCTCGCAGGAGAGGGTGCCTTCGCCCTGGAGCGGCATGCCGACTTTCAGGCGCGCCAGGCTGTCCAGGTAGTCGGCGCGCTGCGCCGCTTGCAAAAACCTGTCCGCGAAGGTCGCGCCGATCACCGCGCGCGCGGGAAACCCGGTGGCGCGTATGGCATGGGCATTGGCCAGGCGGATGCGACCGCTCGCGGCATAGGTCAGGATCAGCACCGGCGCGGTATCGAGCAGGCCGGCCACGAAATCGCGTTCATGTTCGAGTTGGGCGGCCTGCGCCTGTAGAGAATCGGCATGATGCCGGGACTGCGCTTGCAGATGTTCCAGGGTATTGGCCAGAGCGTAGGTCAGGTTCCCGAGGTCATCCACCTCGTCGCGGAGCAGGCGGCGCTGGCGACTATGGAAGGCGCCGCGCGCTTCCGCGAACAAGCCCACGCCAAGCAAGGGCAAGGCGCGCACGGCCTGATTGATGCGATTCATGCTGGGACGCAGCAACAGATAGAGCGTGAGCAGGGCCGAGAGCAGAACCGCCCCCCCCAGCAGCAGGCTCTTCCAGATCGCCGCGCGCATTTGTTGGATGCTCGCGGTGCTGTCCTGCATGACCAGGAAACGAACCTTGTCTCCGCCGATGGCGGGCGCATTGAACAGAAACAACTGATACAGGCGATCACCGCGCTCCAGCGCAAACCCGGCCCCCATATGCTCTTCCGGGCGAATGGAGCGCAGCAATTCTTCGTATTGGGCGCCACCGCTGACGGAAAGCAGGCGCCCGCCGAGAACGCCAGGCTGGGTTCCATCTCCTCCCGAAAGCTGCCCGAGCAAAGCCACTTCCATACCCGACAGGCTGCGGAAATCCATGATCAAATCCTGCAAACCCATCGCCAAGACCACTGCGCCCACCGCCTGGCCACGCTCCACCAGGGGCACGGCGGCCGTGTAATAGCAGGTGGTCGTGCAATCCAGGCCATACACCGGCAACTCGCGGCGGCCGGCTTCCAGAGCCAGGCCACGAGCTGCTCCATCCCCCGCAGACAACCCCCAGGCGCCGAGGCGGCTTCCCGTCGGCGAAAAAAACACCACGCGATCAAGGCCGTGGGTCAGGTTGAGTTCCGACCAGAACGGCTGGAATATCCGATTCAGCATTGCCGAGTCGCCCGCGAGCAGCGCTGGACGCACCCCGGGCAAATCGGCCACCAGGGTGGCGAGCGATTGCAGGCGGGCCGACTGATGCACGAACAGGCGCGCGGCCAGATCGAGGCTTTGCTGGCGCTGTTGCGTCCAGGCCCGTTCCCGCAACTGATCGAAGTGGCGCAGTTGCAGCCAGGTGAAGGTGGCTGCGGTCAGGGCCAGGGTGAGACCGGCAAGCAGGATGATCTTGCCGCGGATGCCCAGAAACAGCGGGGCCACACTCCCGCCGCCTTTGCTCTCAGGTTGCTTGCTCATGAATGGAGAGGCTCAGAAATACCAGGCACCCTGCAACAACAATAGATCCCACTTGCGCACCGACGCACGGGTCGGCGTATCTGTCGGCGACAACCAGGCGGTACCATCGACGTGGTGCCACTCGCCTGACCAGGCCCAGCGCCCCACATCACGGCGCACACCAAACGACCAATCCTTGGCGAAGCGCATACGCGCGGGGAGCGTATAGGCGCTGGAGGCGGCAAAAGAAGTGCCATCGCGATCTTTCTTGTCGAAATAAAACACGTCATATCTCAGAAAACCTTGCCAGCCGTTACCCATCCTGCGAGTCGCCTGCACGTACCAGGCCTCGGTCGTGTTGTCCTGCTCAATCGAGATTGCGTGTGGCGTTGCCCCATAATTCCGGCTGAGTACCTTCGTTTGCCCATACTCGGCCGTCAGCGACCAGAATTCCATGTTGTGTTCCACAGACAACACCCAGGTGGGTAAGCGCGTATCCCCCGGTTCGAGATCGTCCCCGGCTCCCGGCCGGTATTGCATGGCCATCTGCCCCAGAGACAACCCGGCACGCCAACGGCCGCCTACAGTTTCGAGCATGGCCTGTCCCAACCATGAATGTTCGCCCGCGAAACGGCCGAAATTTTTACCCGTCATGAAATAAGTCAGATCGGGATCATCAACCTCGGGCTGCAAGGCGCTAACCTGCCAAGACAGGTTACCACCCGGGTTCTCATGGTTGCCGTATAACGAAACCCCTGGCGCGGCCAACCAGAAATTGCGCGCCCGATCCATGTAGATGGACTGCGGCATGATGATGCCCGGCCGGGTATGCGCCACGTCGCGGGTGGTGTTGTAGAAGCCATAGGGATTTTTGATCTTGCCCAGGCGCAATCCCACGGAAGTATCGCCATCGGCCAGCAGGGTACGGTCGATGAATCCGTAGTCCAGACGCAGGTCGCCGCCATCCGATTCACCCGCCCAGCGCGCCAGTACCTGGCCGGAAAGCAGCCAGTCCGCGTTGGGGCGCCAGGACAGGTTGCCGCCAATTTCCCGCATATCGATCGCCAGCCCATCGTCGCTGTTGCCCCCGACACGGTTGCCGCTGGTATACACCAGCGACTGGCTGAGAAAACCGTGCGCCTGTACTCCATCACCCAGTTCGATGGCTTCGGCCGTCGACAGCGCCAACGCGCAAGCGAGGAAGAGCGCCACCCTATTCAACATAAAACACCTTGACCGGATCATTTGGCTTCACCTTCCTGACATACCCCAGAGCGCCAGGGGTCGTCGCCACCCGGCTGATCATTTCCTCTTCCGTGGACACCTCTATGGGTGCCTGTGCCAAGCCAGAATATACCAAGCGATCCCAGGCCTGGCGCAATTGATAAGGGTAAATATTAAGTTGTTCCTTGCACATGGCGGCGTGAACGGGATGTCCATCCGGCAGCACGAAAATCTGCACCGGCCGGCCATCCGGCCACTTGGTCAGGCGCATGCCGAAGAGGGCGCGCGCCGATGCCTGCGCCAGACTGGTGCCGGGCACGCCACGATTGACGACGACATCCACCGCCACCGCATGCAGCGAAAAAATCATCAGGAGGAACCAGCCGTACAGCCGCATCCAACCATCCTAGTTATGGGTTATTCGAGCCCCGAGGGCCGTTATTTCAAGTTCAATACATCCCGCATGTCGAACAAGCCATCGCGGCGGCCGGCGATGTACCGTGCCGCGCGGATTGCGCCAAGGGCGAAGGTCATGCGGCTGCTGGCCTTGTGGGTGATTTCCAGCCGCTCACCCGTCCCCGCGAACAACACGGTATGGTCACCGACGATATCGCCACCGCGCACGGTGGCAAAGCCGATGGTGGAAGGATCACGCTCTCCGGTCACGCCTTCGCGCCCATAGACCGCGCAGGTTTTCAAGTCGCGCCCCAGCGCCTTCGCCACCGCCTCGCCCAACGCCAGCGCGGTGCCGGAGGGCGCATCGACCTTGTGGCGGTGGTGCGCCTCGACGATCTCGATATCGAAGCCTTCATTCAGCACGCGCGCGGCCATGTCCAGCAATTTGAGCGCCAGGTTGACCCCCACGCTCATGTTGGGCGCGAACACCACCGGAACATGTTGCGCGGCCGCCGCGATGGCCGCCTTGCCCGAATCGTCGAAACCGGTCGTGCCGATCACCGCAGCCACGCCTTTCTCCCGGCATACGGCGAGGTGGCGCAGCGTGGCTTCGGGGCGGGTGAAGTCGATCAGGACATCGGCGCCGGCGAGTGCGGTGGCCACATCGTCGCTGACCACGGCGCCCAACCGGGTGCCGATCAACTCCCCGGCGTCGCGGCCCAGGGCCGAATTTCCAGGGCGATCCAGGGCCGCGTACAGACGGAGATCCGACGCGCCGGCCAGCGCTTCCAGCAGGGCGCGTCCCATGCGCCCGGAAGCGCCGGCGATCACCACCTTGATCATTTTTTCACTCCTTCCGCTTTGGCGGGTTCCGCCGCCACCACATCCCCCTTGATGCCTTTCAGCTTGTCGTTCTCGAACACCACGGTGATGCGCCGATCCTCGACCAGTTTGCCGCCCTTCTCCAGGCGGTAGACGTAATCCCAGCGATTGTCGCGGAACGGATCGACCAGCAAGGGCGTGCCCAGCACGAAACGAACCTGGGAAGGCGTCATGCCGGGCTTGAGCCTGGCCAGCATGTCCTGGGAGATGGCGTTGCCCTGTTGAATGTCGGCCTTGTAGGGCGAAATACGATCCATCGCGCGTTCGATCGGGTTGGACCAACTGCCGCAACCCGCCAGGAGGCTTGTCAGGAAAGCGGCCAACAACAGGTTCGGGGAAAGAGTGGTGAATCGCATGGAAGCAAATGGCGGCGCGCGCGGGGGGATGGGAAAAGGCGCGCTATCATAGCGCGCAACCACTTTCCCCGTCATAAGCGATGGCCAGCAACGAACAACTCAAGCACAGCGGTCTCAAGGTCACCGGCCCGCGCCTCAAAATCCTCGGCCTGTTCGAGTCCACCAACCAGCGTCATCTCACTGCGGACGACGTGTATCGCATGTTGCTGGTCGAGCATATCGACGTCGGCCTGGCCACGGTCTACCGGGTGCTGACCCAGTTCGAGCAGGCCGGCATCCTGATCCGCCATCATTTCGACAACGACAAGGCGGTCTACGAACTCAACCAGGGCGGCCATCACGACCATCTGCTGTGCATGCAGTGTGGCCGCGTGGAAGAGTTCTATGACCCGGAGATCGAGGCCCGCCAGCGCGCCATCGCCGCCGAGCACGGTTTCAAGCTGGCTGAACACGCGCTGCATCTTTATGTCGAATGCGTGAAGGAAGACTGTCCTCACCGCGCCAAGCCGCGCGAGGGCTGACCGCTCATTCCGCTAGAATCCCCCGTCACTCAACGTTTCATCAAGGAAATCACATGGCCCGCGTTACCGTCGACGATTGCATCAAGCGCATCCCCAACCGTTTCGAAATGACCCTGGCCGCCGCCTACCGCGCGCGCCAGATTTCCACCGGCTCCACCCCCCGCGTGGAAGCGGACAAGGACAAGCCCGCCGTGCTCGCCCTGCGCGAAATCGCAGAAGGGCTGACCGGTGTGGAAGTGCTGAAAAAATCGCAATCCTGAGCGACAAGGCAAAGGGCGATGAAAGCGGCGGCGAACGCGGAACAGGTGCCCCACGCGGCACCGCTCGCGTCCTCGCGCCTCTCGCCGGATGAGGATGCGCCCCCTCCAGCCTGCATCGCCTACCTGAAAGACGCCGATATCGCGGCGTTCCAGCGCGCTTACCGGTTTGCCGAGCACGCGCACACCGGCCAGTTCCGCAAGGACGGCAAGCCTTACATCACCCACCCCCTGGCGGTGGCGGAAATCCTGGCGGAATGGCAGCTCGACGCGCAGACCCTGATCGCCGCGCTGCTGCATGACGTGGTGGAAGATACCGGCATCGGTTCCGCCGAGATTGCCCAGGAATTCGGCAAGGCGGTGGCGGGCCTGGTGGACGGGGTCACCAAACTGGACAAGATTCAGTTCGAGAACAAGGCCCAGGCGCAAGCCGAGAACTTCCGCAAGATGCTGCTGGCGATGGCGCGCGATGTACGCGTCATCCTCATCAAGCTGGCCGACCGCCTGCACAACATGCGCACCCTGGACGTGATGCGCCCGGACAAACAGGGCCGCATCGCCCAGGAAACCCTGGACATCTACGCTCCCATCGCCAATCGCCTGGGGCTCAATCACCTGTATCAGGAACTGGAAGACCTCGCCTTCGAACACCTGCACCCGACCCGTTACAAGGTCATCGAGAAAGCCGTGAAGGCGGCGCGCGGCAACCGTGGCGAAGTGGTGGACAAGATTCGCGCGGCGATCGAGGCCAAGCTCGCCACCTGCCAGATTCCGGCGCATATCTACGGCCGCGAGAAACATCTCTACAGCGTCTACCGCAAGATGCAGGAAAAGCACCTGGCCTTTTCCGAGGTGTTCGACATCTACGGCTTCCGCGTCATCGTCGAGGATGCCCGCGCCTGCTATGTGGCCCTGGGCGCGCTGCACGCGCTGTACAAACCCATCCCCGGCAAATTCAAGGACTACCTCGCCATTCCCAAGCCGAACGGCTACCAGTCCCTGCACACCACCTTGTTCGGCCCCTTCGGGGCGCCGGTGGAAGTGCAGATCCGCACCCAGGAAATGCATCGCATCGCCGAGGCGGGCGTCGCCTCGCACTGGCTCTACAAGGCCGGCGAAAATTCGATCTCGGAACTGCAAATCCAGACCAACCAGTGGCTGCAAAGCCTGCTCGACATCCAGGCCGACAGCCGCGATTCGGTGGAATTTCTGGAACACATCAAATTCGATCTGTTCCCCGACGAGGTCTACGTGTTCACCCCCAAGGGCCGCATCGTCGCCTTGCCGCGCGGCGCCACGGCGGTGGATTTCGCCTACAGCGTGCATACCGACGTGGGCAACCATTGCGTGGGCGTGAAGATCAACAGCGAATTCATGCCGCTGTCCACACCGCTCAAGAACGGCGACCGGGTCGAGGTGCTGACCTCGGAATCCGCCCGCCCCAATCCGGCCTGGGCACATTTCGCCATCACCGGCAAGGCGCGTGCGCATATCCGCAATGCGCTGAAAAGCACCCATCGGCATGAGTCCATCCTGCTCGGCGTCCGCCTGCTGGATCAGGCCATACGCGCGCTGGGCAGCGAACCGGACAGCCTGAGCGCGGCGCACTGGGAGCAATTCCAGAAGGAAATCGGCCGCGGCCGTGAAGACACCCTGGCCGACATCGGCCTGGGAAAACGCCTCGCCTTCGTGGTCGCGCGGCAACTCCTGGCCAAGGAAGTCGATGCCCTGCCCGGCAAGAGCGCCGGCCCCATGCCCATCCACGGCGCCGAAGGCGTGGTGGTGCGCCTGGGGAAATGCTGCCGGCCGATCCCCGGCGACCCCATCATCGGCCAGATCAAGAAAGAACAGGGCCTGATCATTCACACCCACGACTGTCCACAGGTGCGCCATTACCGCGAAGACCCGGACAAATGGGTCGATGTCACCTGGGACGCGCAGCTCGACAAACAGTTTGAAGTCGGCATCCGCGTCATCGTCGCCAACCAGCGCGGCGTCCTCGCCAAGGTCGCCGCCGCCATCGCCTCGGAAGGCTCCGACATCGACAACGTGCGCATGGAAGAAGAGGCGGACACCTATACCAGCCTGTATTTCACCGTCAGCGTGCAGAATCGCCTGCACCTCGCCCGCCTCATGCGCGCCCTGCGTGGACTGCATGAAGTGGTGCGCATCCAGCGCATGAAGGGCAAGGGCGAGGAACGCGGCGTCAATGTCGTATAACCGGCGGGAGCGTCCGCTTGCCGCGCGACACTCCCCCCTTCGTCAACCCAAGTTCGGCCCGCGAGCGAACCTCCTACCCCCATGACCAAAACCATCATCGCCACCGCCGACGCGCCCGCCGCCATCGGCACCTATTCCCAGGCCGTCAGGGCGGGGAACACCGTCTACCTGTCCGGCCAGATCGGCCTCGACCCGACCAGCATGCAAATGGTGGAGGGCATCGAAGCGCAGATTCATCAGGTATTCCGCAACCTGCGCGCCGTCGCGACCGCCGCCGGCGGCGGCCTGGCCGACGTGGTCAAGCTCAACGTCTTCCTCACCGACCTCGGTCATTTCGCCAAGGTCAACGAAATCATGGCGCAGTACTTCAGCCAGCCCTACCCGGCGCGCGCCGCTGTCGGCGTCGCCAGCCTGCCGCGCGCGGCGCTGGTGGAGGCAGACGCGGTGATGGTGCTCGGCTGACCCGGGCCAGATGGCGGCTTCGTCCCCGGAAGAGGTCGCCCGCAAACTGGGCTACGCCAGCCCGGCCGACCTGATCCTGCATCTGCCGCTCCGGTACCAGGACGAAACCCGGATCACGCCCCTGCGCGATGTCCGTCCGGGCGACACCGCACAGGTCGAAGGCGTGGTGGAACACTGTGAAGTCCAGAACCGGCCACGCCGGCAACTGATCGCCCAAGTGACCGACACCGTGTCCGGCGGCGCCCAGCTTTTTTTCCGCCTCCTGCACTTCTACCCCAGTCAGGTGGCGTTGCTGAAACCCGGCGCGCGGGTACGCCTGCTGGGCGAGATCCGGCCCGGTTTCTTCGGCGCCGAGATGGTGCATCCCCAGTTCCGCGTGGTCAGGGAAAACACCCCGCTGCCGGACACGCTCACCCCGATCTACCCGGCGGTGGCGGCGCTGTCGCAATACGCTATCCGCAAAGCGGTCGCCGGCGCCCTGGCCGAGGCCGATCTGAGCGACCCGCTGCCCGTGCCGTTGAACCTGCCCGGCTTCGCCGAGGCATTGGGCGCCTTGCACCATCCCCCGCCCGACGCCGACCTCGCCGCGCTGGAATCCCGCGACACGCCCGCCTGGCGGCGCCTCAAGTACGACGAACTCCTGGCGCAGCAACTCTCGCTGCGCCTGGCCGCGCGTCAACGCCTGGCGCTGCGCGCCCTCCCCCTGCCCGACGACGGCGCCCTGGCCGCGCGCCTGCTGGCCGCCCTGCCCTTCGCCATGACCGCCGCGCAAGAGCGGGCACTGCATGAAATCCGCCACGACCTGGCACGTCCACACCCGATGAACCGTCTCCTGCAAGGCGATGTCGGCAGCGGCAAAACCCTGGTTGCCGCGCTCGTGGTGCTACCCGCCCTGGCCGCCGGCCACCAGGTGGCGGTGATGGCCCCCACCGAAATTCTCGCCGAACAGCTTTTTCTGAAATTCCACGAATGGCTGGCACCCCTGGGCCTTGAAGTCGCCTGGCTCGCCGCCGCGCTCAGGGGCAAGGCGAAGAAGGCCACACTGGCGGGCATCGCCGACGGCACGGTGCGGGTCGCGGTCGGCACCCATGCCCTGTTCCAGAACGGGGTCGCCTTCCACAACCTCGCCCTCGTGGTGGTCGATGAACAACACCGCTTCGGGGTCGCGCAACGGCTGGCGTTGCGCGACAAGGGCGCGGCGGTTTCTGCTTGCGAGGCGCGAGTCGCAAGTTCGGATGCCGACTCGCAACCCCACATGCTGATGATGTCCGCCACGCCCATCCCGCGCAGCCTGGCGATGAGCTATTACGCTGACCTCGACGTTTCGGTGATCGACGAACTCCCGCCTGGACGCACCCCCATCACCACCCGCACGATCAACGCAAATCGACGCGCCGAGGTGATCGAGCGCCTACACGACTACTGCCTTTCCGGCGCCCAGGCGTACTGGGTGTGCCCGCTGGTGGAGGAGTCGGAAAAGCTGCAATTGCGCGCGGCGGAGGAGAGCCACGCCGAACTCGTCGCCCTCTTGCCGGAGTTGAACGTCGGCCTGGTGCACGGGCGCATGAAGTCGGAGGCAAAGGCCGCCGTGATGAGCGCCTTCAAGGCCGGCGAACTGCATCTGCTGGTGGCGACCACGGTGATCGAGGTCGGTGTCGATGTGCCCAATGCCGCGCTCATGGTGATCGAGCACGCCGAGCGCTATGGCCTCGCGCAACTGCACCAGTTGCGCGGCCGCGTCGGGCGTGGCGCGCGCGAATCCACCTGCCTGCTGATGTACGAAGGCCCGCTTTCCGAAGCCGCGAGACAACGCCTGAAGATCATCCACGACCACAATGACGGTTTCGCCATCGCCCGCGCCGACCTGCAACTACGCGGCCCCGGCGAATTCCTCGGCGCGCGCCAGTCCGGACAGCAACTGCTGCGCTTCGCCGACCCGGTGGCGGATGCCGACCTGCTGGAACAGGCGCGCGATGCCGCCGACGGCCTGCTGGAACGCCACCCGGACGGCGCGCGACGCCACCTCGCCCGTTGGCTGCCGCACGGGCTGGATCTCTTTCGCGCCTGACTGGTACACACCAACCAGTACCCGAGTAATACCCTAGGCTTATAAGCGAATGCTTATACAATCGCGCCCCGGCACCATCCCTGGAGGAGAGACATGGACTGGCTTACCCACCCCTGGCCCTGGTATGTGGCGGGGCCGCTGATCGGCTTGATGGTGCCGATGATGCTGTTCATCGGCAACCGCTCATTCGGCATTTCCAACAACCTGCGCCACCTGTGCGCGATCACCCAGCCGCACAAGGTGGAGATCGACTTCTTCCGTTACAACTGGAAGGAACACACCTGGAGCCTGGTGTTCGTCATCGGCACCGGACTGGGCGGCTATCTCGCCGGCGTGGTGTTCGCCAACCCGCATCCGGTGGAACTCAGCCAGGCCGCCCAGGACATGCTGACCGCATGGGGCTTCACGCAACCCGGCCACAATCTGGTGCCGGAGGAACTGTTCCACACCAGCGTGCGCAACTTCACCTATCTGTTCGCCTGCGGCGTGCTGGTGGGGTTCGGCACCCGTTATGCCGGCGGCTGCACCTCGGGCCACGCCATCACCGGCCTGGCCACCCTGCAACTGCCCTCGCTCTACGCGGTGCTGGGCATCTTCGGTGGCGGCATCACCGCCTCCTGGTTTCTGGTTCCCTGGATGCTGCAATGACCCGCTATCTGCCCTATCTCCTGGTCGGCGTCCTGTTCGGCTTTGTCTTAATCAAGGCGGAAGCGGCTTCCTGGTATCGCATCCAGGAAATGTTCCATTTCCAGAGCTTCCATATGTATGGAATTCTCTTTTCGGCCATCGCCACCGGCCTGGTCAGCGTCCAGATCGTCAAACTCCTGGGCAGACGCAAGGCG
This sequence comes from Hydrogenophilales bacterium, assembly GCA_023258975.1. Classification (GTDB taxonomy): domain Bacteria; phylum Pseudomonadota; class Gammaproteobacteria; order Burkholderiales; family Thiobacillaceae; genus PFJX01. Next base: position 92,720 of record JAHFRD010000010.1, read on the forward strand.
CTGGATGGCCAGGTCATCGACATCCCGGAAAAAGCGCCTGGCACGAAAAGCTATGTCTTCGGCGGGCTGGTGTTCGGCTTCGGCTGGGGTCTGATCGGGCTATGCCCCGGCCCCATGTTCGCGCTGGCAGGCACCGGCTCGCTGGGCGCTCTCGTTGTCCTGGCCGGCGCGCTGCACGGCACCTGGCTGTATGGTGCATTAAAGCAACACGTGCCTCATTAGTTTTTTCACCTCATTCATAAAGGTGTTTTTTTTTGACAGCCATTGAGGTGCGGACTACCCTTCGCGCCGGCTTTTATTGCCTCTCAAGTCGATCGCGGGACTATCCCGGGGTTGACTTGGCCCCATCGAGGGGCGGCTCGGGTGCTTTTTCCGAACCGGGGGTACCGTTAACCCGCATTTGGAGGAGACACCCATGCGCATGATTACCCTGGCCCTCGCCGCCGCCGGCCTGACTTCCCTGGCCACCCAAGCCGCCCCCCTGATGTCCAACGAATGGGCGCAGCAGGCCTGCAATTACTGGAATACCAACAAGCAACTCACCGACGAGCTGGCCGTGAAGTGGGCGCCGAACGACGGCGGCCGTGGCTACAAGGTCATCCACATGTATCGCGACGAGTGCGGCGAAGCCGGGAAAGTGGAAATGACCATCTCCACCAAGGGCGGCAAGACCACCTGCATCTACGCCGGCCCGGTTCAGCACGCCGACCTGAACTACGAGATGGACTACAAGATGCACGCCGAAACCAAGCGCTGGCACGAGATGGGCGCCGGTGAATACGGCCCCATGCGTGCCATGATGTTCAACCGTCTCAAGTTCGAAGGCCCGAAGGTTGAAGCCATGAAAGTCATGGGCCCGTTCGAGCAGTTCCTTCTGATCCCCGGCAAGGTACCCGGCGACGACACCTGCCCGGCCAAGTAATCCGGCCTGGCGCGAACCAGCCCGCGAGGCGCGATGCCTCGCGGGCTTTTTTTATCCTTGCTTATTGCCCGGCGGGAATCGGCACTACTCGAAGCGGCGTGCCGCCGGACACGATGGCGAACAGGCGGTCGATATTGGGATGTTTGCCGGGATGCTGGCGCGCATCCTCGCCATGTTCCGCGTAGAGCCGCAGCCCTTCTTCCGCCGCTTCACGGTCGATACGGCCGAAGCGGTGTGCCAGCCAGGCATAGACACGAACGGATCCGGCGCTGCCAGGCCGGTTTTCGATCACCGCCACGACCGCGTCGCCATTGACCAACTCGATGCGGGACAGATTGTTCACGGTCGGCAATTGCGCCAGGTTGTCAGCGAAGCTCATCAGATTCGGTATGCGGCAAGGGTGAGAACTTTCGCGGTGAGCCGCATGGCGCCCCGCACCGGGGCGGGCAGCGGCGCGCCACCGTGGGCGATGGCCGTGTCTGCGTGTTTCGCTTCATCCATTTTCATCTGCTCGACGATGGCGCGGCTTTTGCTGTCCCCTTCGGGCAACAAGCCGAGGTGGCTATCCAGATGCCCCTCGACCTGACGCTCGGTTTCCGCCAGGAAACCCAGGTTCCACTTGTCGCCCAGCGCCCCCGCCAAAGCGCCCAGGGCGAAGGAGCCGGTATACCAGAGCGGGTTGAGAAAGCTCTTGTGGCTGCCCAGTTCTTCCAGACGTTTTTCACACCAGGCCAGGTGTTCGGTTTCCTCGGCGGCGGCTTCCAGCAGGGCGCGCCGCGCTTCCGGATTGCGCGCGGTGAGGGACTGGCCGGCATAAAGGGCCTGCGCGCACACCTCGCCGCTGTGGTTGATGCGCATGAGGCCGGCGGCATGATGTTTGTCCGCCTCGCCCAGTTCCGCGTCCGGCAAGCCGGCATCCGGGTATGGGCGGCGCGAGCCGGCCTTGGCGAAGACCGTGCGCAGGGCTTTATCAAATTGAAGGATGAGGGTGTCCGGGGTGGGCGGCATGAGCGGGCTTCCATCTGGATGGGGGCGTCCGATTATCTCCCAATCGACGATTCCATTCCCGCCCCGGCCATGCTCCAATCCGCGCTTTTTTGCCCCCCATGAATTCGCCGGACATCGCCTACGCCATTGCTGTGCTGTTGCTCGCCTATTTCGTGCGCGGCATCTCCGGATTCGGCTCCGGCCTCATCGCCGTCCCCTTGCTGGCCTTGCGCTTTCCGCTACCGGAGGTGGTGCCATTCATGCTGATCGCCGATTTCAGCGCCTCTGGCCTCGTCGGTGGCCTGACGTTTCGCCAGGTGGATTGGCGGGAAATCCGCCGCCTGATCCCCGCCAGCGTGGTTGGCGTGGTGATCGGCACACATCTGCTGATTTCGCTGCCCACCACGCTGCTGCTGTCGATACTTGGCGTATTCGTGCTCGCCTTCGCCCTGCGTTCGCTGCTCCTCGGGAACACCGGCTTCGTGCCGGCCTCCAGGCACTGGGCCTGGCCGGCCGCGCTCTCCGGCGGCGCGGTGAGCGGCCTCTTCGGCACCGGCGGGCCGCCCTATGTGATCTACCTTTCGCACCGTATCCAGGACAAGCGTGTCCTGCGCGCCACGCTCTCGGCCCTGTTCTTCCTGGAAGGCCTGCTGCGCATCGTCACTTTCCTGATCGCCGGCCTGCTGCTGGGCCATGAAATCTGGTGCAATCTCCTGTTCGCCGCGCCTCTGATCCTTATCGCCTTGTATGTCGGCGGCCACGTCCACGCCCGTCTCACGGATCGCCAGATGCTGCGAGGCGTCAGCTTCCTGCTGCTCTGCAGCGGAGCCTCTCTGCTGGCCAAGGCGTGGCTCTGAACGCACCACCCGAAAAAAAGCCGCCCAAAGGCGGCTTTTTTGGAAAGAAGGAAATCAGCCCTTCTTCTTGTGGAAGTCCAGCTTTTCCTTGATACGGGCGGACTTTCCGGAGCGGTCGCGCAGGTAGTAGAGCTTGGCGCGGCGGACATCGCCGCGACGCTTCACCACGAGGCTGGCAAGCAGCGGTGAATAGGTCTGGAAGGTACGCTCGACCCCTTCGCCGGCGGAAATCTTGCGCACGGTAAAGGCGGAATTGAGGCCACGATTGCGCTTGGCAATGACCACGCCCTCATAGGCCTGGAGACGCTCGCGGGTGCCTTCCTTCACTTTCACGCTGACCACCACGGTATCGCCGGGCGCGAACGGGGGCAGTGATTTGCCCACGCTCAGGCGGGCCATTTCTTCTTGTTCCAGCTGTTCGATCAGATTCATCTTCGTTTCCTTGCACGATATTGGGGGTAGAGGTCTCGGACAACGCGAAGAGACATGCCGCCGTTTCTAAATAACCGGATTGCTCCGGAACCACGACGAAACTTATTCGATCTCGTCGAGCAATTCTCTTTCCAACCCGCTCGGTTCACGCCCGGCCAACAAATCCGGGCGCCGCGCGCGGGTTCTAACCAGCGCCTGCTTCAGCCGCCAGCGGGCGACGTCGGCATGGTTGCCGGAACGCAACACCTCCGGCACCTTGCGCCCCAGGTAGTCCTCGGGACGCGTGTAGTGCGGACAATCCAGCAAACCATCGGCGAAGGAATCCTCCTCGGCCGAATCCGCATGCCCCAATGCTCCGGGGATACGGCGTATCAATGCATCCAGCAACACCATCGCCGGCAACTCGCCTCCGGACAGCACGTAGTCGCCGATGGAAACCTCTTCCAGCACGTGGCGCGCGAACAAGCGCTCGTCAATGCCTTCATAGCGCCCGGCCAACAACACCAGAGCCGGTGCCGCGCCGAGTTCTTCCACCAGCTTCTGATCCAGCTTGCGGCCTTGCGGCGACAGATAAATCAAACGCGGCGTCCGGCCTTCCCGGCTCAGGGCGGTTTTCACCGCCGTCAAAGCCAGGTCCAACGGCTCGACCAACATCACCATGCCGGGGCCACCCCCGAACGGCCGATCATCCACCGTGCGATAGTTGTCCTGCGTGAAGTCCCGGGGATCCCAGAATTTCACGGAGCACAACGATTTCTTCACCGCCCTGCCGCTGACGCCGTATCCCGTGAGCGCGGCGAACATCTCGGGAAACAGGGTGACGACGTGAAAACTCGGCGCCACCTTGTTAATCCAGGCCCCAGTCCCGGCCCCACTCCACCACGATGCGCCGGGCCGCCAGGTTCACCTCGCGGATGTAGGCATCGACGAAGGGAATCAGCCGCTCCCGCTCACCCTTGACCACCATCACATCATGGGCGCCGGTTTCCAACAGTCCGGTCACCCGACCGAGTGCCACATCTTCACCATTCACCACATCCAGGCCGATCAGATCGTCCCAGTAATACTCGCCGTCCTCGGCTTCCGGCCGATCCTCGCGCGGCACCGCGATCTCCATGCCCATCACCGCCTCGGCGGCGTCCCGGTCATCCACTCCTTCCAGGTGGGCGAGCAGGTATTGCCCATGCACCTTGCCTTCGACCAGACGGTACGGGCGCCATCGACCATTCCCGCCCACATGCCAGACCGGATAGTCCAACAGGCTGTCGATGTACTCGGTTTGCGTCTTGATCTTGACCCAGCCGCGGATCGCATAAGGAGCGGAAATCCGCCCCATGACCACCAGGGTGTCCTCTTCAGGCCGCCGACCCGCGGGCGGCGCGCCACTCGCCAAAGGAACGCCCTTCAAGACAATCAGGCCGCAGCCTTGACGTGCACGATGCGGGAAACGGTACCGGAAGCCTGGGCGCCGACGCCTTGCCAGTAGGCCAGGCGCTCGCGATCAATGCGCAGCGACTCGGAACCGCCGGTCGCGAGGGGGTTGTAGAAGCCGATACGCTCAATGAAGCGGCCATCACGACGGTCGCGGGAATCCGCCACCACGATGTTGTAGAAGGGGCGCTTCTTGGAGCCGCCGCGGGCAAGACGAATGCTGACCATGTTTAATCTGTCCTAAGTATCTGACGAAACACCCGAAAAACCGGGCGAGTGTGTAAACCCATGTGGGAAACCCACGCGGAAAGCCGGACATTCTACGTGAACCGGACAGGCATTCCAAGCGGTTGTTTTAGCGGAGGAATTCGACGGGCGACTAACGCATTCCCGGCATCATGCCCTTCATGCCGCGCATCATTTTGGAAAGGCCGCCCTTGCCCATCGACTTCATCATTTTCTGGGCCTGTTCGAACTGGGTCAGCAGCCGGTTGACGTCCTGCACCTGAACCCCGGAGCCGGCGGCGATGCGGCGTTTGCGCGAGGCTTTCAACAGGGCGGGATTACGGCGTTCGGCCGGGGTCATGGAATTGATGATGCCTTCGATGCGCACCATCTGTTTTTCGCCCTGGGCCAGGTCGCCAGCACCGATCTGGCCGGCGCCCGGAAGTTTGTCCATAAGAGAGGACAGGCCACCCAGTTTTTTCATCTGCTGCATCTGCGCCTTGAAATCCTCCAGATCGAAGCCCTTGCCGCTCTTCAGTTTCTGTACCGTCTTCATCGCTTCCGCGTGATCGACGGCCTTGTGCGCTTCCTCGATCAGGGAGAGCACGTCACCCATGCCGAGCACGCGGCTGGCCATGCGTTCCGGGTGGAACACCTCGATGCCGGAAAGTTTTTCGCCCACGCCCACCAATTTGATCGGCTTGCCGGTGATGTGGCGTACCGACAGCGCGGCGCCGCCACGCGCGTCGCCGTCCAGCTTGGTGAGGATGACGCCGGTGAGCGGCAGGGTGTCGTTGAAGGCCTTGGCGGTATTCACCGCGTCCTGGCCCTGCATCGCGTCCACCACGAACAGGGTTTCGACCGGCTTCAGGAAGGCATGCAACGCCTTGATCTCGTCCATCATCGCCGCATCGACGTGCAGGCGGCCGGCGGTGTCGACGATCAGCACGTCATAGAAGTGCTTTTTCGCGTGATCCAGCGCCGCGCGAGCGATGTCGATCGGCTTCTGCTCCGGAACGGAGGGAAAAAAATCGGCCTCGGCCTGGGCGGAAACCAGCTTCAACTGCTCGATGGCGGCGGGACGGTAGACGTCGCAACTCACCAGCAGCACTTTCTTGCGTCCCTGTTCGCGGATCACCCGCACCAGCTTGCCCGAGGACGTGGTCTTGCCGGCCCCCTGCAGGCCGGCCATCAGGAACACGGCGGGCGGCTGCGTGGCGAAGGACAGCGGCGCGGCCTGCTCGCCCATCAGGTGGGTGAGTTCCTTGTGCACCACGCCGATCAGCATCTGGCCGGGGGTGAGGCTCTTCAGCACTTCCGCGCCCAGCGCCTTTTCCTTCACGCGGGCGATGAAGTCGCGTACCACCGGCAGGGCCACGTCGGCTTCCAGCAGGGCCACGCGCACCTCGCGCAGGGCATCCTGGACGTTGGCCTCGGTCAGGCGCCCCTGGCCGCGCAGATTCTTGACGACATGGGAAAGGCGTTGGGTAAGGTTGTCGAACATGTTGGTTTGAGGTGTATGAGATAAACTTGCGCAGTTTATCAGTCAACCTGAAGCCAACCCCAAGCTCGCCCCACCGCCCATGTCGGAACCCATTCTCTACACGCTCTGCGTACTGGCTTATCTTGGCCTGGCCACCTGGTTCTGGCCGGGGCGGCCGGGGTGCTGCCGCATGGACTGGGTGCCGCGTCTGTTGCCGGTACTTCCCCTGCTGCCGCACCTGTATCTGCTGAATGTCGGAGTGTTTGAGGGTGGCGGCATCCACCTGGGCTTCTCGACCTCGGTCTCCGCCGTCGCCGCCCTTACGGTGATGACCTACGCGGTGGCCGCCTGGCGCTACCACCTCGCCGGTTTGCAGGGTTTCGTAATGGCCTTCGCCGGCATCGCGGTGGCCATCGAGGCCATCTCCCCCGTGCCTCACGCGGCGGTTCACAGCGCCATGCCCGCCTTCCAACTGCATCTGGCGGTGGCCTTCGCCGCCTATGCCCTGTTCACCATCGCCGCCCTGCACGCCCTGCTCATCGCACTGGCGGAGAAGCATCTGCACAAAGCGGTTCCCCCCACCATCGTCGCCGATCTGCCGCCGCTCCTGACCCTGGAAAAGCTGTTGTTCCGCATGATCCAGGCCGGCTTCGTCCTGCTCACCCTGACCCTGGCCTCGGGCGTCCTGTTTTCCGAGGAAATCTTCGGCAAGGCATTGCCCTGGAACCACAAAACGGTATTCGGCATCGCTTCCTGGCTGATCTTCGCGGGTCTGCTGCTGGGGCGCCACATCAGGGGCTGGCGTGGCCGCACCGCGATCCACTGGACCCTGGCCGGCTTCATCAGCCTGATGCTGGCCTATGTCGGCGTGAAATTCGTGCTGGAAGTGCTGCTGGGGCGCTGAACGCCGCTTCGAGAAACCGGCGTCAGAGGCTGCTCGCCACCTTGTTGCGCGCCAGCGGCGGGTTCTTGTCGAAGTAGCGTTTGATGCCGGCGACGATGGCGGCGGCCATGCTGTCCTGATAAGCATCGTCGTTCAGGCGCTTCTCTTCTTCCGGATTCGAGATGAAAGCGGTTTCCACCAGGATGGAGGGAATATCCGGCGCCTTCAGAACCGCGAAGCCGGCCTGTTCCACCTGGCCCTTGTGCAGGCGGTTGATGCCGCCGATTTCCTCCAGCACGGCGCGCCCGAGTTTCAGGCTGTCGGCGATGGCGGCGGTCTGCGAAAGGTCGATCAGGGTCTGCTTGAGATAGACATCCTTGACGTCGATGTTGATGCCGCCGATCAGGTCGGCCTCGTTCTCACGCCTGGCCAGCCACTTGGCCGCAGCCGAGGTGGCGCCCTTCTCCGATAGCGCGAACACCGATGAACCACGCGCATGCGGTTTGACGAAGGCATCGGCGTGGACGGAAACGAACAGATCGGCCTGCGCCCGACGCGCCTTGTTGACCCGATCATGCAGGGGGATGAAGTAGTCGCCGTCGCGGGTGAGGTAGGCGCGCATGTTTTCCTGTTTGTCGATCTGCGCCTTGAGGCGGCGCGCGATGGACAGGGTGATGTCCTTTTCGTGGGAACCGTTGGCGCCCTGCGCGCCGGGATCCTCACCGCCGTGGCCGGGGTCGATGGCGACGGTGATGAGGCGGACGTATTCGGGCCTGGCGGTGGATTTGCCGGCGCGGGACTCCACCGGTTTCTCGCCCGAGGCGCGGCCGGCCTTGCCCGCCTTGTCGATGGCCGCCTCGACCTGTTTCTCCACGGCATCCATCGAAGTGGGGTAGACATCCAGAACCAGGCGGTGGCCGTAATCCCCCATCGGCTTGAGCGTGAACACCTGGGAGCGGATTTCGGTTTTCAGTTCCACCACCACACGGGTCACGCCGGGACGGTTCCTCGCCACCCGAATGGAGGCGATCTGCGGATCCTGCGGCGTCACTTTATCCATGATTTCCAGCAACGCGCCTTCCGGCTCCACCCCTTCCAGGTCCAGAACCAGGCGTTCCGGGTTTTTCAGACTGAAATACTTGTAAGTCGCCGCCTCGGACAGCTCCAGCGTGATACGGCTGTATTCCGGCGAAGGCCACAGCCGCGTGGCCTTGACCTCAATGGCCTGCGCAGCCTGCGCGGCGAACAGGGCAAGCAGGAACAGAAGCCGGCTCAAGGTGTGGATAAGCGCGCGATACATGGTCTGCCCACCTCCGTCAGTCCTTGCACATGGGCGACACGCCCGTCGTCGAGGATATCCAGGCGTACCCGGACATCCGGCCGGGGTAGCAGGGCACCACCCTTTTCCGGCCATTCCACCAAGCACAGGCTGGTGTCGTTGAAGTATTCGCGGAAACCCGCGCCTTCCCACTCATTTGGATCCACAAACCGATATAAATCAAAGTGGTATAGATTGAAACTCGAAAATGGATAAAGTTCAACCAGAGTATAGGTTGGGCTCTTGACACGCCCACCATAACCCAGTTCACGCAACAATCCACGCGTCAACGTGGTTTTCCCCGCCCCCAGATCGCCGCACAGCCAGACGCTCAGGCCCGGAGCCAGCACTCGCGCCAGCCGCGCGCCCAGCGCCTGAGTGGCGGTATCGTCCGGCAGCGCGGCGGTGAACTCGCCTTCGTTATCCACGCCGGCGCAGGGTTGAATTTCCATTCCCTGCCTGGCTGCCCCGCTATCATCGCCGACATGACTCAAGACCGATCTCCCGAAGCCCTGGCCGCGTTGAAACCGCTGATCCGAGAATGGGGCCGGCAACTGGGTTTCAGCGCGGTGGGCTTCGCGCCCATCGAATTGGGGACTGCTGAATGGGAACTCATGGATTGGCTGGATCAAGGGTTTCACGGAGACATGGATTATATGGCCCGGCACGGCGCGACCCGCGCGCGGCCGGCGGAACTGGTGCCCGGCACCGCCAGCGTCATCAGCGCGCGCCTGGACTATCTGCCGGATGCCGCCGAAGCGTGGAAAAACCTGGACGACCCGGAACGCGCCTACGTCTCCCGCTACGCCCTGGGACGCGACTACCACAAGCTGATGCGCGCCCGGCTGCAAAAACTGGCGGAGCGCATCGCCGACGCAATCGGCCCGTTCCAGGCACGCCCCTTTTCCGACAGCGCGCCGGTGCTGGAAGTGGCGCTGGCCAGCCGCGCCAGCCTGGGGTGGCGCGGCAAGCACACGCTGCTGTTGGATCGACAAGGTTCCTGGTTCTTTCTCGGCGAACTGTTCACCGACCTGCCGTTTCCGCCGGATGCAGCCGATGCGCCCCACTGCGGCCGTTGCCGCGCCTGCATCGACGTTTGCCCGACCGCCGCCATCATTGCGCCCTACCAGGTGGACGCGCGCCGCTGCATTTCCTATCTGACCATCGAGCATGCCGGCTCGATTCCGGTCGAACTGCGCCCGCTGCTGGGCAACCGCATCTACGGTTGCGACGACTGCCAGCTGGCTTGTCCGTGGAACCGCTTCGCCCACCCCGCCGCCGTTGCCGATTTCCAGCCGCGCAACAAGCTGGACACGGCCAGCCTGATCGAACTGTTCGCCTGGGGTGAGGCACAGTTCCTGGCCCGTTGTGAAGGATCGGCCATTCGCCGCATCGGCCATGAACGCTGGCTGCGCAATATCGCCGTGGCGCTGGGTAACGCGCCGTCGTCGCCAACCGCCATCGCCGCTTTGCAAGCACGCCTCGACCACCCCTCGGCGCTGGTTCGAGAGCATTTACAATGGGCACTTTCCCGCCAGGCAGACAACCGTGCAGAGCCATTCAGCCCGGATATTTCATGAATTCGCGCGCCCTCGCTGGCCCCTTGTCCGCACAGGAAAACCTTGCTCAGTCGGGCGTATGAATCACCACGCCGCTCCTTCTCAAAATTCCCTGCACAAACAATGACCTCAACGATCATCACGCGAATTCATGAAGCATCCGGGCCAGACCCGCGTAGCCCCATCGGCGTGTTCGACTCCGGCGTCGGCGGGCTTACCGTGGTGCGCGCGCTGATGGAGCGGCTGCCGTTCGAATCCATCCATTATTTCGGCGACACCGCCCGTGTGCCCTACGGCGTCAAATCGGTGCAGACCATCGCCCACTACACCACCCAGATCGCCGAATTCCTGCTGGAAAAGCGCGTCAAGGTGCTGATCATCGCCTGCAACACGATGGCCGCCGTCGCCGCCCAGGTGGTGCGCGACCTCTCACCGACGCCGGTGCTGGACGTGATCGAGGCGGGTGCCCTCTCGGCCCTGGCCGCGACGCACACGCGGCGCATCGGCGTCATCGGCACGCCCACCACCATCAACAGCAACGCCTATGCGCGCGCCATCCACAACCTCTCACCCGACGCGCGCCTGACTTCACAAGCCTGCGCCCTGCTGGTGCCTCTGGTGGAAGAAGGCTGGCTGGATCACCCGGTCACCCGCATGACCGCGCAGGAATACCTGAAGCCGGTGCTGGCCGAGAAGGTGGACAGCCTGGTGCTGGGCTGCACCCATTACCCGTTGCTGAAACCCCTGTTGCAGGACGTGGTCGGCCCCGACATCCAACTGGTGGATTCCGCCGAAGCGATGGCCGAACAGACCGCCGACCTGCTCACCGAACTCCATCTGCACAACCCGGATCGCACACCGCCTGACTATCATTTCTGGGTCACCGATGTGCCATTGCGTTTCCAGACCATAGGAGAACGTTTTCTCGGCCGCACCCTTTCAAACGTGCATGTCGTGGCCTGGTAGCGCGTGACATAGATCAATTACTGATAAGTGACTTCTTATATACTTTCGCAACCCCTCCACCTCGAAAGGAATACCCATGAAAGTTCTGTCCGCCCTGGCTATCGCCGCCGCCCTGGCCACCTCCGGCGCCGCCTTCGCCGATGCCGACCTGGCCAAAAAGAATGCCTGCATCGCCTGCCATGACGCCACCGCCAAGAAGCTGGGCCCCACCTGGAAGGACGTCGCCGCCAAGCACAAGGGCGACAAGGGCGCCGAAGCCAAACTGGCCGAAGTCATCGTCAAGGGCAGCAAGGGCGTCTACGGCAAGATCCCGATGCCGCCGCAAGCCAAGGCCGCTGGCGACGCCGCCGCGCTGGCCAAATGGATCATGACCCACTGATCCAGGCGACACCCGGAAGCAAAAAAGCGGGCCGAGGCCCGCTTTTTTGTTGCCTGGCGTGACTACCGCCCGCGTCCCGGCGCCGAATCCAGCAGCAAGCGGGTGTACTCGTGCCGAGGCGCGGTGAGCAGGGTTTCCGCCGCGCCTTCCTCGACGATACGCCCCGCCCGCATCACCGCCACCCGTTGCGCCAGGTAGCCGACCACCGGCAGGTTGTGGGTGATGAACAGGTAAGCCAAGCCGTATTCCGCCTGCAACTCCGCCAGCAGGTTGAGGATTTGCGCTTGCACCGAGACGTCGAGCGCGCTGGTCGGCTCGTCCAGGATCAGCAGTTTCGGTTGCACCGCCAGGGCGCGGGCGATGGCGACCCGTTGCCGCTGTCCGCCGGAAAATTCGTGCGGATAACGGCCGGCGGCATCCAGGGGCAAGCCCACCTGATCGAGCAGTTGCGTGATTCGCGCGCGCCGCGCCGGGGCGGCCAGCGGCAACAGGGCGGCCATGCCCTCCTCCAGGATTTCGCCGATACGCATGCGCGGGTTGAGCGAGGAGAACGGATCCTGGAACACGATCTGCATTTCGGCCCGCTTCCGCCGCAGCGCCTCGCCGGACAATCCACCGATGGCCTCGCCCGCCACCCGCACTTCACCGCGAGTGGGTTCGAGCAGGCGCAGGATGGCGCGCGCCAGGGTGCTCTTGCCGCAACCGGACTCGCCCACCAGCGCCAGCGTCTCGCCGGCCTTGATGGCGAGGCTGACGCCATCCACCGCCTTGAAGTGATCGACGGTGCGGCGCAGCAGCCCCTTCCGGACGGGGAAGTGGACGGCGAGGTCGCGCACGGAAAGCACTTCACTCTGTAGCCCGGATGCAGGCGCGGGCGGAATCCGGGAAGGTTCGCGCGCGCTCCCCGGATTCCGCCACGCCGCATCCGGGCGACTTGTCTGCGGCTCCGCCAAGTGGCAGCGAGCGAAATGCCCCGGCGCCGCTTCGTGGAAGGCTGGCGCTTCCTCGCGGCAACGCGCGAACACGGCCGGACAGCGTTCCGCGAAACGGCAGCCGGCGACCCGCGCGTCGGGCGGCGGCACGCGGCCTGGGAGGCTGTCCAGACGTTCGCCGCGACGCTCCAAACGCGGCAGCACGGCGAACAGTTTTTCCGTGTAGGGATGGCGGGGCTGCGCGTAGAGGCTGTCGCGGCTCGCCCATTCGACGATCTGGCCGGCATACATCACCGCCACGCGGTCGGCCATGTCCTTCGCCACATCGAGATCGTGGGTGATGAGCAGCAGGCCCATGCCGCGCTGCCGTTGCAGATCGCGCAACAGGGCCAGAATCTGCGCCTGCACGGTCACATCCAGCGCGGTGGTGGGTTCGTCAGCGATCAGCACTTCCGGTTCACCCGCCAGCATCATCGCGATCAAGGCCCGCTGCCGCTGGCCGCCGGAAAGCTGAAACGGGTAGGCGGTCAGCCGGTCGCGTTCCAGACCCACCGCTTCCAGCAGGCGCCCGGCCTCGGCCAGGGCGGCGTCACCCCTTAGTTTACGGTGCGCGGCGAGCGCCTCGTTGATCTGCTCGGCGACGGTCATCACCGGGTTCAGGCTGGTTTGCGGCTCCTGGAAAATCATCGCGAGACGGCCGCCGCGCACCTCGCCCATCGCCGCTTCCGGCAGATCGAACAATGCCTCGCCTTGCAGGCTGACGCGGCCCGCCGCCACCCGCGCGCCCTCCGGCAGCAGGCGCATCAAGGCCAGCGCGGTGATCGACTTGCCGCAGCCGGACTCGCCCAGCAGGGCCACGCATTCATCGGCGCCGATGCTGAAGCTGACGTCGTCCACCGGCTTCAACAGGCGCCCACCGGCGGCGATTTCCACGCTCAGGTTTTCGACGCTCAAGCCTTTCATGACCGCCTCATTTGCGTGCACTCGATTTCGGATCGAGTGCGTCGCGCACCTGATCGGCGAACAGGTTAGCGGCCAGCACCAGCACGAACATGAACACGAAGGCGGCGGCCAACTGCCACCACACCACCGGCTCGCGCGCCAGTTCCAGACGCGCGCCGTTAATCATGTTGCCGAAGCTGATCATGCCCGGATCGACGCCGACGCCGACATAGGACAGCACCGCCTCGGCCAGCACCAGGCCGGAGAAATCGAGCACCACGGTAATCAATACCAGGTGCATGACGTTGGGCAGCAGATGCCGCAGCAGGATGCGGCCGTGGCTGACGCCGAAGGCGCGCGCCGCCATCACGAATTCCAGCTCGCGCAGTTTCAGCGCCTCGGCGCGCAGCAACCGCGCCAGGCCGGTCCAGCCGGTCACCCCGAGAATCCCGCACAGCGCCAGCAGGCGCACATCGGAACGGGCGGCGGCGGTGTTGAACAGTTCGGCGTGGGCCTCGATCTGCACCTGCACCACCAGCACGGCGGCGGCGATGAGCAGCACGCCGGGGATGGAATTGAGCGTGGTGTAGAGATACTGGATGACATCGTCGATGCGCCCGCCGAAGTAGCCGGCGGCAATGCCCAGGCCCAGGGCGAAGGGCAACATCACCAGGGTGGTGAGACTGCCGATCAAAAGGCCGGTGCGGATGGATTTAAGCGACAGGTAGAGCACGTCCTGGCCCACCTTGTCGGTACCGAAGACGTGGTAGACGGGGGCGAGGGCAACGAGCAGGCCGGCGAGCAGACAGAGGAATAGCAGCGTGGGCGAGAGGGCGAACGTTGCTCCCCCGTCCCCTCCCCCTCCGGGGGGCGGGACGGGGGAGAGGGAACTCCGGCCAGTCAACCGGTAACCCATAAACCAGGCCAACAACCCCGCCAGCATGCCCAGCCCGCCGCGCTTGAGCACATCCGGCCAGAACTCCCGCTCCACGTCGGCCAGATGCGCGCCGCCATATTTCAGGCGCGGGAAATCACGCACTTCTCCACCCACCGGCCCCTGCAGGGTCTCCTTGGCGTAGAGGTGGGTGGCGAACGGCGCCGAGTAAGTCTTCTCCACATTCTCGCGCAGCGGCGTCAGCACCCAGTCCAGCGCCGAATACACCTCACCGCCATATTGCGCCGCCTGGCCCGGCGTATCGGGCAGGCGTTCGACGTAATGCACGGAATCAAGCAGGCCGATGCCGACATAAACCGCCAGGATCAGCGCGGTGCTGGCGCCAACCCGACTGCGCATCACCTGGCGCCAGGGGCCGCGCAACGTCTCACTCATTTGCCCATTCTCGCGCGCCAGCCAGACCAGCGCCGCCACGCTCCACAACAACACCAGAATCAGGACATCGGACCAGAGCAGGATGGGCTTGATCATTCCAGCCTCACCCTTGGATCCACCAGCGTGTAGGAAAGGTCAGTCAGCACCAGGCCGAGGATGTAGAGCAGCGAGCCGAGGAACACCATCGAGCGGACGATGGCGAAGTCCTGCGCCTGGATGGCGTCGATGGTGTAGCTGCCCAGGCCGGGAATGCCGAAGAAGGATTCGATAATCAGGCTGCCCATGAACAGGCGCGGAATCACCACCACCACACCGGTCAGGATCGGAATCATGGCGTTGCCCAGGACATGGCGGAACAACACGCGCAACTCCGACAGCCCCTTGGCGCGCGCGGTGCGCACGTAATCCTTGGCGATCTCCTCGAAGAACAGGGCGCGGTAGAAACGCGCCGAATCGCCGATGCTCGCCACCACGCTGACCAGCACCGGCATGAGCAGGAATTTCCAGGCATCCAGCCCCGGCTGATAGCCGGAAATAGGAAACCAGTGCCACAGCTTGCCCATCAGGTACTGGCCGCCGATCACATAGAACAGGCCGGAAATCGACATCAGCGCCACGCACAGCACCACCCCGGCGGTATCCAGCCGGGTGCCCCGGAAGAACACCAGCAGCAGCGCGAAGCTGATGTAGGCGAGCAGGCCGATCAGAAAGGTCGGCAGGGCGATGGCCAGGCTTGGCCACATCCGCGTCTTGATCTCGCGGGCGATGTCGCGGCCATCGTCGGCGGCACCGAAATCCAGCGCGAACAGCTTGAGCGACTTCTCCACGAACAGGGTATCCGCCGCCTTCGCCACGCCCGCCGCCTGCTCGTTGAAGAACAGCGGCCTGTCGTAGCCGTGTTCGCTCTTCCAGCGGGTGATGGCCTCCGCCGTGACGTGCTTGGCGCCAAGATGGATGCGCGCCATGTCGTCCGGTGTGTTGACCATGAAGAACAGGGCGAAGGTCAGCAGGTTCACCCCCAGCAGGATGGGGATGGCGTAGAGGACGCGGCGGATGAGGTAGTCAAGCATGGGGGCCGTGTTTACTCGGGCGATGCGCCAGTCTGCGGCCGCGCTTCCCCCGCCACACCGTAGCCGGCCCTGTCCTCCTGTACCAGTCGCCGCGCCTTCTCGCCGAACAAACTGGCCAGACCCATACGCACGCGGGCCTCATCCTCGCTGGCCAACTGGCCCAGCACGCCACGAACCAGGCGCCGATCCAGGGTAAAGAGCTTGAAGCGCACTTTGGACGGCGCCGGCAGGCCCGCCATTTCAAGGTCATGAATGGGACAGTCCAGCGGCCAGGGTGAATTGGCCTCGGAGGTAATCATGGCCATGACCGCATGCCCCGCCGGAAGGTTGAAAACCGCCGCGTCGGACAGCACCAGCGCGGGACGGTTCTTGACGGCCTGCCGGTCGGTGAACGGGAACGGTACCCGTACCACCTGCCAGGCCGACAGCGTCTCCTCAGAGAGCACCGTAGGCCTCCTCATCCGCCGCCCCGGCCCATTCCGACAAGGTGCCCTCCACGGCGCGCAGGTATTCCAGATCCAGCGGCTCGACCCGGCGCACGCGCACCTCGCCCGAGGTCAGGGCCTCCCAGGACAGCAGATCACCGGGTTTCACATTGAGCAAGGCACGAATTTCTTGCGGAATCGTGGTCTGGCCTTTGCTGGTGACTTTGGCGATGGTATTCATGTCAATCTCCATACAAGGAACGCATTACATCCTTACCGTAAGTCATTCCAACCCAATCGACAAGCATCATTTTCACCCCGCCGTCGCCTTCAACCGCCGCCGATACCCCGCCACCGCCGGCCAGATCAGGGCCACCAGCACGACGGCGGCCAGGGCCAGCGGCCAGCGCGCCGGCCGGTTCCATTTCGTCTGATAAGCGGCGCGCGCGGCCGGGTCGATACGCCGGTATTTCAGCAGGTTGTGGGTCATCAGGTTGGGCTTGGCGTTCATCACCCAGCCGTGCCGCAGGCCGAAGCTCTTCGGGTGGAAGGCGAAAATCCAGGGCGCGTCCTCGCGCGCCAGCTTCACCATCGCGTCGATTACCACCTGGCGGGCCGGGCCGTTGTCCATGTCCTTCATGCGCTCGAACAGGCGGTCGAATTCCGGGTTCTGGTAATTGGCCGCGTTCTCGCCCCCCACACCTACCTTGCGGTTGGGGCCGTAGAGCAGGAACAGGAAGTTTTCCGGGTCCGGGTAATCGGCGTTCCAGCCCCATTCAAATAGCTGCGCGCTGCCCTTGCCCATCTTGTCCTGGAAGCGGTTGTAGTCGCTGGCGCGGATCACCAGCTGAATATCCAGCTTGGCGAACTGCTTGCGGAACCAGTCCATGCGCGACTTCGCTTCCGGGCCGCTGGCGGCGGTGTCAAAGTAGAGAGTCAACGGCTGCCCGGTCGCGGCGTCGCGGCCATTGGGGTAGCCGGCCTCGGCGAGCAGGCGTTTGGCATCCTGCAGCGGGCGGCGGCGTGTCTGCTTGTCCTGCCAGCGGAACACCACCGGATTCATCCCCGCCTCGCCGTCCCGATAACCGAATATCCCCGGCGGCAACGGCCCCTGCCCCGGCAGGCCACGGCCGTTCAGGAAGATGGAAATGAATTCCTCGTAGTCGATGGCGATGGACAACGCCTGCCTGAGCTTGCGCGCGCGTTCCGACAGCCCGCCCACCACCGGGTCGAGCATGTTGAAACCCATGTAGTTGAGCGACGGCCGCGCGGCGGTGGCAAGCAGAATGCCGCGTTCGCGCATGTCGGGGGTCAAATCCGGCTCGCCCTTCGCGTTCATGCGGATGGCCTGGTCGAAGCTGTCGGAACTCACCCCGGAAGCGTCGTAATAGCCCTGCAGGAACTTGTTCCAGTACGGCACATCCTCTTTTTCCAGCGAATAGATCACCGACTCCACCATCGGCAGACGCTTGCCCGCGTCCGCCAGCAGACCTGCCTCGGCATCGCCGGGGTCACCTTCCGAGGGATAGAAATCGTCGTGGTAATGCGGGTTCTTTTGCAGCCGCATTACCCGGTTCGGGTCGTTCTGGGCCAGGTAATAGGCGCCAGTGCCCACCGGCTGCCAGTCCAGGGTGAAGTTCCGTTCCGCCATGCCCGGTTGCCGATAGAAGCGTTCCGCCTCCTCCGGCACCGGCGCGAAGAACGGCATCGCCAGCCAGTAGACGAACTGCGGATACTTGCCCTTGATGCGGATGCGATAGGTGTAGCGATCCACCACAACGGCGCCGGAGAAATCGTATTGCCCGATGTCCAGGTAAGCGTCCTTCGGCTGTTCCCTGGCCACCTTGCCCAGGGTCTTCGCCAGGTCTTTCAGGCCGACGATGTAATCCGCCATCAGCCCCAGGATCGGCGACTGCACGCGCGGATGCGCCAGGCGGCGAACCTGATAGACGTAATCGGCGGCGGTCAGCTCGCGCGTGCCCTTCTCCGCGAAATCCTCGAACCGAACGATGCGCTCCAGTTCCCCCGCCGGCATCGGTACATAGCGCGGCTTGCCCGAAGCGTCCTTCGCGAAAGCCGGATGCGGCTGATAGCGAATGCCCGGCTTGATACGAATCTCATATTCCGACACCGCGATCTTCGCCGCCGCCACCCCCGCCGGCAGCTCGCGCCCTCTGGCATCCAGATAGCGCACCGTCGGCATTCCGGCGGCGGTCTGCGGCTCCAACTGATAAGGCCGCTTGAGATAGTGATATTGCAGCGGCGGCTCGTAGATGTTGCCGAGGAAGACGTACTCGTTCTCGCTGTAGGAACGCGCCGGATCGAGATGCTTGGGACGTTCGCCAAAAGCCGAATAAACCACCGACGCGCCAGCGTCGGCGGCGGGATAGGGGCTGTTCACCGGGCCGGAACAGGCGGTGAGGAACACCAGGAAACACAGGATGGCGTATTGCATCAGGGGCATTTTTCTACGCGAGAAAGGAAATCGCATGGCTTATTGCACCGACTCGCCACCCACGCCCAACTCCCGCTCGATGCGCTCGATGCTGGGCAGGCTGGATTCCAGATCAGCGGGCAGCGCACGGGTCAACTCGAAGGTGGATACCCCGATGGGCTTGTCCATGCCGCGCAGCGCGTACTCTGCCACCACCGCATTGCGCTGCTGGCAGAGGATCAAGCCGATGGTCTGCGCATCGGCCTCATGCCGCAGCAATTCATCCACCACGCTGCAATAGAAATTCATCTTCCCGGCATATTCCGGCTTGAACGCGCCGCGCTTGAGTTCGACGACCACATAGCAGCGCAGCCGCAGATGGTAGAAAAGCAGGTCGATGTAGAAATCCTGTTCGCCAATATCGATGTGATACTGCCGCCCCACGAACGCGAACCCCCGTCCCAACTCCAGCAGGAATCTTTCCAGATGGCCGATCAATCCGGTCTCCAGTTCGCGTTCGTGAAAGGGCTCTTCCAGAGTCAGAAAATCGAACAGATAAGGGTCTTTCAAGGTCTGTTGCGCCAGATCGGACTGGGGCGGCGGCAGCCGCGACGTGAAATTACTGGTTGCCTTACCCTGACGAACGTGAGCGCCGGTCTCGATCTGCATTTGCAGGACATTGCGGCTCCAGCCCTGGGCCAAAGTCGCCCGCATGTACCACTCGCGTGCGGCCACATCCTTGACCCGCTCCATCAGCATCAGGTGATGCCCCCAGGGAAGCGCAAAAAGCAGTTCAGGTAAGAAAAGTGCCACAGGCTGTGGCACTTCCCCGGCGGCTTGCGCCACAGCTTGTGGCACCAAAGCGCGGTACTCACGAAAAAACGCCAGCATCCGTTTGATATTGCGTTCGGAAAAGCCTTTGACCTCCGGCAACTCGTTGCGAATATCCCGCGCCAGTCGGGGAATCACCGCCGCGCCCCAGCCCTCGATTTGCTGCCGCGCATCCAGCATCTGGCCGATTTCCCAATACAGGCGGATCAGCTCGGCGTTGACCGCCAGCATCGCCCGCGTCTGGCCTTGCCGGATGCGCTGCTTGATGCTGGCAAGCAACACGGGGTAATGCTCGATGGCGGTGGGGTGATCGCTGTTCATGGTCGGGGTTGCCGTCACAAATAGTGCTGCATGACCGACTGCTTGCGGATGGGGGCGGCGGCGATGACAGCCTGGGCAGCGGCAATAGCGCGCTCAAGGGATTCGATCAGGGCGACGAAACGTTTTTGTTCGGCCAGCGGCGGCACGGGAATCCTGATCTGGCGCATCTTGGTGGCGTTGATGTTGGACTGATTGATGGCTCGCGCCGCACCGCTCCGGGCTTCTTGCAGGAAGGCCCTGGAATTCATCATCCGTGTCAGAAACAGCGGCAACACCTTTTCGGTATCGGGCACGACACGTACCAGATAAGAGGCAAAACAATAGGCGCCGTCCAGATCGAACAGGCCAGTCTTGCCGACGTGTTCGATGCTGTTGGTACGGTTGAACAGCACATCACCCCGGTTCAGCTTGTACTTGGCGAATTCCTCGGCGGAAATGTCGGCGCATTTCATGGCGCCGTTATCGGCCATGCGGCCTTGCACGATCTCGTTCATGCGGAAGATTTTGTAGCCGATGCCGGCCTCGTTCATTTTTTCCGAGAGGCCGTATTGCACGGCGAGCGCCAGTTGGTCGATTTCCAGCCGGGGCGCGGCGGAAGCGTAAACGGCATCGACCCGCGTTTCGATCTCGGCGAGGGCTGCGGCGCGGTGGGCCTGAGCGCATCCCATTACACACAACTCAAATCGCATGAGCCTCCCGAGCGAATCTGATCCCCGCAGCGAAGTCCATGACGCGCTGGAGGCCCAACCAGACGGTCTTCACGCCTGGCTCGCCGTCGC
>JAHFRD010000011.1 GCA_023258975.1 Hydrogenophilales bacterium
ACGCCAAATACCACTGGCGTCGCTTCATCTCTTGGTCGGCGCATCAATTGCAGTCCGAGGTACATGCCTTGCTCGATGGGTTTGGCTCAAAATACAAAATCAGTTTCACATGATTACTTAGCTTTCGGGAACTGCCGAATTCCGGGGCCAATTGGCCCCGGCCTCATTGAAGCTCTGATACTACAGAATCATACTTTCACCCCCACATCCCGCGTGTGAGCCATTTCCGCGCACCCAGTCCCGCCGCGTGGCCGCTGGCGAAGCAGGCGGTGAGCAGGTATCCGCCGGTGGGGGCTTCCCAGTCGAGCATTTCGCCGGCGCAGAAGATGCCGGGGAGGGTGCGCAACATCAGGTGTTCGTCAAGTTCCTCGAAGCGCACGCCGCCGGCGCTGCTGATGGCTTCGTCGAGTGGGCGCGGGGCGATCAGTTTCAGGGGTAGAGACTTGATGGCGGCGGCGAGTCGCGTGGGGTCGGTTTCCACACCCAATACTTCGCGCAACAGGCCGGCCTTCACGCCGGCAATGCCGACGCGGCTTTGCAGGTGGCTGGAGAGCGAACGCGATCCGCGCGGGTGCGCCACTTCCGCCGCCACCCGTTCCAGCGATTTCCCCGGTGTCAGATCGAGGTGGAGGAGGGCGGAACCTTCCGCTTCTATGCGGTCGCGCAGGGGCGCGGCGAGGGCGTAGATCAGGCTGCCTTCGATGCCGGTTTCGGTGATGACGCACTCACCCTGGCGGTGGATTTCATTGCCTTCGGTATCCAGGCAACTGGCGAGCACGGTTTTCAGCGGTTGGCCGGCGAAGCGGGTGCGGAAGTGTTCGCTCCAGCCAATGTTGAAGCCGCAGTTGGCGGGCTTCAGCGGGGCGATGTCGATGCCGTGTTGTTGCAGGAGTGGCACCCAGGCGCCGTTGGAGCCGAGTTTGGCCCAGCTGCCGCCGCCGAGGGCGAGGATGACGGCGTCGGCCTCCGCTTGTATTTCACCTTCCGGGGTGGCGAAGGAAAGACGCCGGCGAGTCGCCGGCGCTACATGAGCACTCCAGCCCAGCCAGCGATGCCGGACATGGAAGTTCACGCCCGTCGCGCGCAGGCGGTGCAGCCAGGCGCGCAGCAGGGGCGCGGCCTTCATTTCGCGCGGAAATACCCGGCCGGAGCTGCCGATGAAGGTTTCGATACCCAGGTTTTCGGCCCAGGCGCGCAGGTCGCTGGCGGAGAAGGCGTCGAGCAGGGGTTCGATGTCGGCGCGGCGAGTGCCGTAGCGGGAGAGAAAAGCTTCGCGTTCTTCGGAATGGGTGAGGTTGAGGCCGCCCTTGCCGGCGAGGAGAAACTTGCGGCCGACCGAGGGCATGGCGTCGAACAGGTCGATTTGCATATCCGCGCCGGTCAGCGCCTCCGCCGCCATCAACCCCGCCGGGCCGCCGCCGATGATCGCGACCTTCATGCCTCGCCCCAGTGCGCCAGGTTGAATTGCAGCGCGCGGTTGCCGTTCCATTCGTTTACTTCCGGCTTGTACACGGCCTGGATGCGTTCCGGCAGCGGGGTGTCCTGATTGAACAGGATGGCGTCGGCGCTCAGACCATTGCCTGAGAGGCGCAGCTTGAGGTGTTTCTCGCCGACCAGACGCTGCGACTCGACGGTGAATTCGCCGTGGAAGGCGGGCACCGGGAAGCCCTGGCCCCAGACCGCGTTGCGCAGGGCTTCGGCGTTTTCCAGGGTGCATTCGGCGGCGCTGAGTTCGCCGTCGGTTTCGATCACCTTTTCCAGGTCGGCGGCGGACAAGTTCGCGCGCGCCACGCGCTCGAAGGCGGCGGTGAAGGTGGCGAGGTTTTCCCGGCGCAGGGTCAGGCCCGCCGCCATCGCGTGGCCGCCGAATTTCAGGATCAGGCCGGGGTGATGGCGATCCACCGCATCCAGGGCGTCGCGCAGATGCAGGCCGGGAATCGAGCGGCCGGAGCCTTTCAGGAGGCCGTCGCCGCCGTCGGCGAAGATGATCGTCGGGCGGTGATGCCGCTCCTTCAGACGCGAGGCGAGCAGGCCGACCACGCCTTGGTGCCAGGCCGGGTCGAACAGGGTCAGGCTGGCGCCCTCGCTGACCTGGATGCCGTCGAGCAGGGCGAGGGCCTGATCCTTCATGTCGGCTTCGATTTCCCGGCGCTCGCGGTTGAGGAGGTCGAGTTCTCCGGCCAGCTTCCGCGCGGTGGCGAGGTCGCCGGCAAGCAGGCATTCGATGCCCACGCTCATGTCGGCGAGGCGGCCGGCGGCGTTGAGACGGGGGCCGATGAGGAAACCGAGGTCTTCCGCGCTGGCGCGCTCGGATTTGCGTCCCGCCGCCGTGAACAGCGCCTGGATGCCGGGCCGCGCCAGACCTTTGCGCATGCGCGCCAGCCCCTGTTCCACCAGCAGGCGGTTGTTGGTGTCGAGCTTCACTACATCGGCGACCGTGCCGAGCGCGACCAGATCAAGCAGTTCGGCCAGATTGGGTTGAGGGCAGTTCACGAAGGCGCCGCGTTTGCGTCTCTCCGCGCGCAGGGCCATGAGCACATAGAACATCACGCCCACCCCGGCCAGATGTTTGCTGGGGAACGCGCAGCCGGGCTGGTTGGGATTGACGATCAACGCCTCCGGCACGTTGTCGCCGGGCAGGTGGTGATCGGTGACCAGGACTTCCATGCCCAGGCGGCGCGCCTCCTCGATGCCGGCGTGGGCGGCGATGCCGTTGTCCACCGTAATGAGCAGGTCGGGCCGGTGCTCGAAAGCCAGGCGCGCGATCTCCGGCGACAGGCCGTAGCCGTATTCAAAGCGGTTGGGCACGATGTATTCGATCTTCGCGCCCAGCGCGGTGAGGCCGGTGACCGCGACGGCGCAGGCGGTGGCGCCGTCGGCGTCGTAATCGGCCACCACCAGCAGCTTCTCGCCGCGCTCGATGGCGTCCGCCAGCCGCGCCGCCGCCGCCTCGCAATGCTTCATCGCCGCGTAGGGCAGCAATTCCGCCAACTTGTGCTTCATCTGTTCCGCTGTCTCGACGCCGCGCGCGGCATAGAGCCGCGCCAGCAGCGGCGGAATGCCGGCCTGGTTGAGCGAGCGGGCGGCGGCTTCGGAATAGGGGCGGGGGGCGAGTTTCAGCATGTTCAAATATTCGGCCGCGCTGTTTTGCGGGGGTGAGGTGGCTGGCTATTATGCGGGCCATGTCCCATTTTCTCCCCCTCTCCCGCGTTGCCCGTCTGGTGGGCCAGCCGCGTTCCGTCATCCAGCGCATGATTCACGACGGCGAACTGGATACCTTCGACGGCATGGTGGACATGAACGAACTCCTGCGCGTGTTTCCCGACGTGCAGTGGGAGGACAACGGCGAGTTCAAGCGGGTTGAGGAAATCAAGGCCAAGGCATTTTCCCGTCGTGTCATGGAACGCACCCTGCCGGACAAGGAGGTGCTGGCCGAGCGGCTGTTCGAGATGGGCAAGGAGTTCGCCGCCGCCAAGACCCTGCTGCTGCACTACGACGAGGTACTGCGTTTCCTCGACCACAAACTGGACGACGTGATGGACGTGGGCGACGAACCCGCCCGCCAGGCCGTCGCCAACCTCAAACAATGGCTCAGACAGAAACTCGACGCGACGCCCACGGAAGCCGCGCGCGCCGAGGCCCTGCTGGCCCAGGAAAATGTGATGCGCATCATGTCCGCTCAAGTCACGATCCTTCCCGCCGGCCACGAGTTTTTCGTGGAAGGCAACGACACCCTGCTGGAAGCCTCCCTGCGCGCCGGCATCCCGCTCAATTACGGGTGCAGCAACGGCAACTGCGGTGAGTGCAAGGCGAAGCTGGTTTCCGGCCAGATCAAGAAGGTGCACCCGCACGATTTCGTGCTCAAGGAAGCGGAAAAGGCCGATGGCGCTTTCCTGCTCTGCTCCTACACGGCGGTCAGCGACGTGGTGGTGGAGGCCGGCGTTTCCGGCGCCGAAGACATTCCGCTCCAGAGCATCCCCACCCGGGTGAAGGCGGTGGACATCATCAACGAGCGCGTCGCCGCCCTGCATCTCACCGCGCCGCGCAGCCAGCGCCTGCATTTCCTCGCCGGGCAGCGGGTGACCTTGAGCGCCGGCGAAGTCAGCGGCGAGTACTACGTGGCGAGTTGCCCCTGCGAGGATCGCCACATCGAATTCCACATCCGCCGCGACAATCGCCCTTTCGCGCGCCATGTCTTCGAGGATCTGGCCAAGGAGGACATGGTGCGCATCGACGGCCCGCAAGGCCGCTTCGTGATGAAGCTGGATTCACGCCGGCCGGTGATCTTCGTTGCCTGGGAGGACGGTTTCGCGCCGATCAAGAGCCTGGTGCAACACGCCATGAGCCTGGAAATCGCGGAGTCCATGCACCTCTACTGGGCAGCCGCGAGTGTCGGCGATAACGGCGTTGGCCACTATCAGGATAACCACTGTCGTTCCTGGGCCGACGCCCTCGACGATTTCAGCTATCAGGCGCTGGATACCGCCCCCGGCCCGGCCGCCATCGCCGAAGCCCTCCTCGCCCAGCACCCCGACCTGCGCCGCGCCGACTTCTACGTCGCCGGCCCGCACGCGCTGTTGCAGGCCTTGCGGGCCGGCGCGCTGGCGCGCGGCTTGTCACCGCTGGGGTGGCATGGGGAAGAGGTGGAGTAACGAGTCAGCCTCGTTGGATGTGGCGCGCGGCATTCACATCCCGGCAAAAATTTCAATCAAGCGCCGCCAGCGCCGCTTCCGGCGCCTTGTCCAATATCTTGAGCAGCGCCTTGGCGGCGCCGGTCGGGCAGCGTTTGCCTTGTTCCCAGTTGCGGATGGTGTCGAGCGAGACGTCGATACGTTGGGAAAATTCGGATTGGCTCAGACCCAGGCGTTTTCTGACACGGCGCGCGAACTTGGCCGCATCCAGCATGGCTTCCGCCTCGTCGGCAATTTGCTGCGCGTCGATGTCCCGTTCCGAGGTTGCGTCCACGCGAGCCGGGTCGATGCGGCCGACCGCCGGGGTGGCGGGATCAATGCTCATGCGTACGGTTTTCATAGTGTCTGACCTCGCGTTGATTGGCCTTGCGCGCGGAAATGATGCGCAGGGCGCTGGGGCGTGTGGTGTAGACCACCACGAAGATGCGCTGTTCGATTCTGCCCATCAACTGGTAGCGTTCCTCGCCATAGCTGTGCCGGGTGTCCGCCCGCACGATTCGATCAGGATCGAAAAACGCCCGCGCGGCGTAGGCGAAATCAAAACCGCGCTGTGCAAAACACGCCTCGCTTTTCACTTCATCCCATTCAAAATTCATGGCGCGAGCGTAGTCCATTGGACGATGGCGGGCAAGAAGGTCGCGTTGCCGGCTGGGGGTCAATTTTGACCCACCAGCCCCACGGTAGAGGGGTTACACCGCGAACAACCCCATGAATTCCTGCACCGGCACCGCCTCGAAGCGGCTCTGATCGGCGCAGAGGTGGTTCAACGTGGCGCATTTCTTTGGCGAGAGTTTGGCGGCGATGGCGGACTCGAATTTCTTCACCAGAACCGGGATGCCTTCGCCGCGACGTTGGCGGTGGCCGATGGGGGCGTCGATGCTGACTTTCTCGGCCGAAGACCCGTCCTTGAAGAACACCTGCACGCTGTTGCCGATGGTGCGCTTCTCGGGTTCCAGGTATTCGCGGGAGAAGCGCGGGTTTTCCTTCACCGTGGTGATTGCGCGCAAGGCGTCGATGCGCGGGTCGGCGGCGCCGGCGTCGGTGTAGTCGGCGGCGGTGAGGCCGCCTTTGATGAGGGGTACGGCGACCATGTACTGGATGCAGTGGTCGCGGTCGGCGTAGTTGTTCATCGGGCCGGTCTTGTCGATGATGCGGCAGCCGGCGTCAGTGGTTTCGATCTCGATGCGTTCGATCTCGCCGATGCGATCCTTCACTTGCGGGTGCAACTGCATGGCGCATTCCACGGCGGTCTGGGCGTGGAATTCGGCGGGGAAGCTGATCTTGAACAGGATGTTCTCCATCACGTAACTGCCGAAGCCCTGGCTGAACTTCAGTTCATTGCCACGGAACAGGGCGTCCTGGAAGCCCCAGGTCTTGGCGGACAGCGCCGAGGGGTAGCCCATCTCGCCGGTGAGCGCGATCAGCGCGAGATGCACGCCGCGCGAACTGGCATCGCCCGCCGCCCAGGATTTGCGCGAGCCGGTGTTGGGGGCGTGGCGGTAGGTTCTGAGCGAACAGCCATCGACCCAGGCGTGCGAGAGGGCGTTGAGCACTTCCTCGCGGCTGCCGCCGAGCATTTTCGCGGCGACGGCGGTGGAGGCGATGCGCACCAGCATGACGTGGTCGAGGCCGACGCGGTTGAAGGCGTTTTCCAGGGCGGTGACGCCCTGTACTTCATGCGCCTGGATCATCGCCGTGAGCACGTCCTTCATCAGCAGGGGTGCTTTGCCATCCGCCACGCGCTTGCGCGACAGCCAGTCGGCAATGCCGAGGATGGCGCCGAGGTTGTCGGAGGGATGGCCCCATTCGGCGGCCAGCCAGGTGTCGTTGAAGTCGAGGAAGCGCACCAGGCAGCCGATGTCCCAGGCGGCCTTGACCGGGTCGAGTTCATGGGCGGTGCCGGGCACTCGGGTACCGCCGGGCAGCGAGGCGCCGGGCACGATGGGGCCGAGCAGCTTGGTGCATTCCGGGTAATCCAGCGCCATCAGGGCGCAGGCGAGCGAGTCCATCAGGCAGTAGCGGGCGGTGTCCATCGCCAGGGTGGCGGTGCTGGCGTCGTAGTCCATGACGTAATCGGTCATGGCCCGCAGGATGGTGTCGAAGGGCGGGCGTTCGGCGGAGCGGATGTCGTGGGCGGACATGGGGTTCCTTTTTAGTTAGCCCCCCACCCGCAGGCGGGAGAAGGGGGATGTAGCGCCGGCGTCTCGCCGGCATGGTTTTCTGATCAGGCCTACCAAGCCGGTGGGCCCTAAAGGATACCGGTCCTGTGGACCATAACGCCGGCGCTACAGTTTCAGGGGCGTTGGTCGATGGGCACGAACTTCAAGTCTTCCGGCCCGGTGTAGTTGGCCGAGGGGCGGATGATCTTGCCGTCGATGCGCTGTTCGATCACGTGCGCGGCCCAGCCGGTGGTGCGGGAGAGGATGAACAGCGGCGTGAACATGGCGGTGGGCACACCCATCTGGGCGTAGGAGACGGCGGAGAACCAGTCCAGATTGGGGAACAGGTTCTTGATTTCCTGCATCACCGCTTCCAGGCGGTCGGCCACGTCATAGAGCTTGCGGTTGCCGGTGTGGTCGGCGAGGCGTTTTGCCACCGCCTTGATGACCCCATTGCGCGGGTCGGAGACGGTGTAGACCGGATGGCCGAAGCCGATGATGACTTCCTTTTTCTCCACCCGCGCGCGGATGTCGGCCTCGGCTTCGTCCGGGTTGTCGTAGCGCGACTGGATGCCGAGGGCCGCCTCGTTGGCGCCGCCGTGCTTCGGGCCGCGCAGGGCGCCGATGGCGCCGGTGATGGCGGAATACATGTCCGAGCCGGTGCCGGCGATGACGCGGCCGGTGAAGGTGGAGGCGTTGAATTCGTGTTCGGCGTAGAGGATCAGCGAGGTGTGCATGGCGCGCACCCAGATCTCCGGTGGAGCCTCTCCGTGCAGCAGGTGCAGGAAATGGCCGCCGATGGAGTCGTCATCGCCGCTGTTGCCACCCTCGCATTCGATGCGGCGGCCGTTGTGGCTGTAGTGATACCAGTAGAGCAGGGCGGAACCCAAGGACGCGATGAGGCGGTCGGCGATGTCGCGCGCCCCCGCGACGGGCTGTTTCTCGTCCTCGGGCAGGATGCAGCCGAGCACGGAAACGGCGCTGCGCATCACGTCCATCGGGTGGGCGGCGGCGGGCAGTTGTTCCAGCACGCTTTTCAACACCGCCGGCAGGCCGCGCAGGGCTTTCAGCCTGGTCTTGTAGGCCGCCAGTTCGGCGTGATTGGGGAAATGGCCGTGGATCAGCAGGTGGGCGACTTCCTCGAATTCGCAGACATCGGCGATGTCGAGGATGTCGTAACCGCGATAGTGCAGGTCGTTGCCGGTGCGGCCGACCGTGCACAGCGCTGAATTGCCGGCGACGACGCCGGACAGGGCCACGGATTTCTTCGGTTTGATGCCGGGGGCTTGGGCTTCGCTCATCTCGTCTCCAATGTAGCGCCGGCGCTACCGCTATTTGCCTTCGGAAAACAGGGCGTCCAGATTCTGTTCAAAGCCGTGGTAACCCAGGTGCTCGTACAACTCCATGCGCGTCTGCATGCGGTCGATGACGTTTTTCTGGGTGCCTTCCTGGCGAATCGCGCCATAGACGTTCAGCGCCGCCTGGCTCATGGCGCGGAAGGCAGAGAGCGGGTAGAGCACCAGGCCGACGCCGACGCCGCGCAGTTCTTCCACGGTGAACAGCGGGGTGGCGCCGAACTCGGTGATGTTGGCGAGGATGGGCACGTTCACGGCCTGGCTGAACGCCGCGTACTGCGCCAGTTCGGTCATGGCTTCCGGGAAGATCATGTCGGCGCCGGCCTCGACGCAGGCGCCGGCGCGGTCAATGGCGGCTTGCAGGCCCTCGGCTTGCAGCGCGTCGGTGCGGGCCATGACCACGAACCCGGAATCGAGTTTGGCATCCACCGCCGCCTTCACCCGATCCACCATTTCCGCCTGCGTGACGATGGCTTTGCCGGGGCGGTGGCCGCAACGCTTCTGCATCACCTGGTCCTCGATATGCACCGCCGCGACACCGGCGCGGGTGAGCGCGCGCACCGCGCGGGCGATGTTGAAGGCGCCGCCCCAGCCGGTGTCGATGTCCACCAGCAGGGGCAGGGGGGTGACATCGGTGATGCGGCGGGCGTCCACCAGCACGTCCTCCAGCGTGGTGATGCCGAGGTCGGGAATGCCGCAGGAACTCGCCGCGACGCCGCCACCTGAGAGATACAGCGCCTTGAAGCCGGAATGCTCGGCGAGCAGCGCCGAGTAGGCATTGATGGCGCCGACCACCTGCAAGGGCTGTTCGGCGGCGACGGCGGCGCGGAACTTCGCTCCGGGAGAGGTGGGTGTGGTCATGGTGTTGCCTCAAGGTAGGGGGCCGCCTTGCGGATTCCCTCCGGCGCGTTGTGGCGGAGGCTGGTCTCGCCGCCGACGAACCCTTCGCGGAAGGGCGGGGCGGGTGGGTCGAGCACGCGCGCGGGCGGCGTGTGCCAGTCGATCAACCGGGTCTGTTCGTTCCAGAATCCATCAGGATCGTTGATGGAGCGTTGATTGAACTTAAACGCTTGCGCTTCCCGCATCGCTGTCTCCTCGGCGCCCCGCCTGGCCTGTGATGGCAGTGCGTGGGCCGAGGTGGATTAGGGAGCCAGGCGGTGCTTCCGTGTATGAGGAATATCAATTTCGATTATGAATAGTCGACCAACGGATTCGACCTTTACCGTCTCATACGCCACTTCAAACGCCACTTCATACGCCACTTCACACGGCGGTTTCGCCTGTCTCGCCGGTGCGGATGCGGATGACCTGATCGACATTGCTGACGAAGATCTTGCCGTCGCCGATCTTGCCGGTGCGGGCCGCTTTGACGATGGCCTCGATGGCGGTATCGACCAGGCCGTCGGCCACCACCAGTTCCATCTTCACCTTGGGCAGGAAGTCCACCACGTATTCGGCGCCGCGATACAACTCGGTGTGGCCTTTCTGGCGACCGAAGCCTTTGACCTCGGTCACGGTCACGCCGGATACGCCCAGCGCGGAAAGGGCTTCACGCACTTCATCCAGCTTGAAGGGTTTGATGATGGCTTCGATCTTCTTCATGGCGGTTTCCTAGTAGGGTGCGCGGTACTTGCTGGTGATGGGGTAGCGCCGGTCGCGGCCGAAGCCGCGCGCGGTGATGCGGATGCCAGGCGGGGACTGGCGGCGCTTGTATTCGCTGCGGTCGATCAGGTTCACCACCTGGCGCACGGCGGCTTCCGCGTAGCCTTCGGCGATGATGTCGCGCGGGGCCATGTCGCGCTCCACGTAGCGTTCCATGATGGCGTCGAGCACCTCGTAGGGCGGCAGGCTGTCCTGGTCGCACTGGTTGGCGCGCAGTTCGGCGCTGGGCGGGCGGGTGATGATGCGTTCCGGAATGACCGCGCCGAGGCTGTTGCGGTAACGCGAGAGTCGCCACACCAGGGTCTTGGGCACGTCCTTGAGCACCGCGAAGCCGCCCGCCATGTCGCCGTAGAGGGTGGCGTAACCGCTCGCCATCTCGCTCTTGTTGCCGGTGGTGAGCACCAGTTGCCCGAACTTGTTGGACAGCGCCATGAGCACCACGCCGCGGATGCGCGCCTGGATGTTTTCCTCGGTCTGGTCGAACGGCAGGTTCTCGAATTCGTCGGAGAGTTCTTCCATGAAGGTGTCGAACATGCGCTTGATGGGCTGCACGTCGTAACGCACCTTGAGGTTCTCGGCCAGGGCTTCGGCATCTTCCAGGCTGATGTTGGCGGTGAATGCGGACGGCATCATCACCGCCTGCACGTTTTCGGCGCCGATGGCGTCCACCGCCACCACCAAAGTCAGCGCGGAGTCGATGCCGCCGGAGAGGCCCAGCAGCACGCCGGGGAAGCCGTTTTTCGCCACGTAATCACGTACGCCCAGCACCAGCGCCTGGTAGACCATCGCCTCGGTGTTGGGAAGCGCCTGGACATCCCCCCGTGGCGTGCCCGCTTCCAGGTTCAGCCAGTAGAGGCCCGCCTCGAAGGCGGGGAACTGGGCGGTCAGGGCGCCGGTGTGGTCCAGGGCGAAAGAGGCGCCGTCGAATACCAGTTCGTCCTGGCCACCGACCAGATTGGCGTAGATCAGCGGCAGGCCGCATTCGCCGACGCGCTGGCGCGCGACTTCATGGCGCTCTGGTTGTTTGTTCAGGTGGAACGGCGAGGCGTTGAGCACCAGCAGGACTTCCGCCCCGGCATCGCGCGCCTGCGCGGCCGGGCCGGGTTCCCAGATGTCGGCGCAGATGTTGAGGGCGAAGCGCGCGCCACCCTGTTCGAACACCACCGCTTCCTTCCCCGGGGTGAAGGTGCGCAGTTCGTCGAAAACCGTGTGATTGGGCAGCTTCTGTTTGCGATAGGTGGCGAGGATGCCGCCGTCGCGCAGAACCGACGCCGCGTTGTAGCGCTCCTCGCCTTCCGCCAGGGGGTGTCCCACCACGACCGCCAGTCCGGCCGGCAGGCCGCGCGCCAGTTCGAGCAGCACGCGGGCACTCTCGCTGTAGAAATCCGCGCGTAGCGCCAGGTCTTCCGGGGGGTAGCCGCATAGCGCCAGTTCCGGCGCGAGCATGAGGGCGGCGTCGGCTGTGGCGGCCTGGTTGGCCAGGTCGAGAATCCGGGCGGCATTGCCGTCGAGGTCGCCGACGGTGGCATTGAATTGGGCGATGGCGATTTTCATGGCGCGCATTCTACGGCGCGCGCGAAAAGCGCACCGCCCCGGGGATCGGAAAATTCGACCCGGCGCCCATCAACTCAGCGGCACTTCCCACGCGCAGACCCGGTTGCGCCCTTTGGCCTTGGCGGCCAGGAGCGCATGGTCGGCGTGTTCCAGGGCATCCTCGATGGCTTCGTGGCTGACCAGTTGAGCGACACCGAAAGACGCAGTCAGATGGATCACCGTGCCGTTGCCGCAGGTGATGGGCGTGGCGGCCAGGGTCTCGCGGATGCGGTTGAGCAGCAGGGCCGCGTTGTCCAGGGTGGTGTTGGGCAGCAGCATGAGGAATTCCTCGCCGCCATAGCGGAACAGGCTGTCGTACTTGCGCAACTCGATGCTGACGATGGAGGTGAACGCCTGCAACACCTCGTCGCCGATCTTGTGTCCGTGCTGGTCGTTGACCCGCTTGAAGTGGTCGATGTCCATCATGCACAGGGCGCAAGTCTGGCCGGAACGTTGCGTGCGCTCGCTTTCCTCTGCGAGTTTCAAGGCCATCGCATGGCGGTTCCAGGCGCCCGTGAGATGGTCCACGGTGCACACCAGGTTGATGAGGGCGTATTGATAGACCCGCACATCCTGCTTGAACTGGACGGCCAGATCCATGAAGCGTTCGTATTCCGTGATGTCGATGGGCGAGCCGGCAACCCGGTGGGTCAGCAGCAGGCGGGCCGCGTCGTGCATGTCGTGATGTGTCTTCTCGATCTCCGCGAAGCCGGCCTCTCCGTGATGCTGCGCCATGCCCTCGCCGTAATACCACTTGCCGAATTCACAACGATGGTGGGCATCGACGCGCAGATCGTTGGCCGGGCAGGGGGCGTCGGTGATCAGCGCGGCATGCAGTTGCCGCAGCCAGTTGATGTGATTGGCGATGGCGATGTCCAGCTCGCGGATGGCGGCCAGGGTGTTGCGGGTGAACAGCGATTTGTCCGGCGAAGAGGTGGACATGGTTTGTCTCGGGTGAGGTTCGTCGCAAGTTTGACGCAATCAAGGGCAATTGCCATCCAGATACCACCAACGGCCATTTTCAAGCAGGAAACGGCTGTTTTCGTGCAACCGGTGGGCGCGGCCATGGATCTTGTAGCGCGCCACGAATTCCACCACGGCTCTCCCCTCGCCGCCGTTTTCGTGTCGTTTGACCGCCAGACCCAGCCATTTCGTGGCGGGTTCCCGGTCGAGGCCGAGACTGGCTGGCCGGGTATCCGGATGCCAGGTCGCCAGCAGCCAGGCCTCGTCGCGCAACACATAGGCGCAATAGCGCGAACGCATCAGCGCTTCGGCATCGGGGGGCGGGGTGGTGCCGGCCAGATAGGGGCCACAGCATTGCGCGAACGGACGGCCGCTTCCGCAGGGACAATCGGTGGGGTGGGTCATGGCTCGCATGCTGGCGGGTATTCGCGTGAGTGGCATGATCTTTGTCAACAAAACGGTAATCAAGCTCAAGGCCGGGTCGATCCGGCCGTTATCCGGCATTCCAGGTTATTCATGGACAACCCATAAGGAGAAACAACCGTGGATCAGTATGTGGACGAGAAAGGGGCGGAACAGCCCGATCGGCGCAAACATGCCAATTTGCGCGCCCTGTTCGATGATGTCGTGCGTCGCGTGGAGCCGTTTTTTCAGGAAGGCGGCAAGCTCAATGGGAGCCGTACCGATTTCTGGGTGGCGCGCACGATCAGCGACGCCTATTCGGAACTGAGCAACGAAGAGGTGCATGTGCTGGCCAAAGCGGCCATACGCTACTACCAGGAGCGCAAATAGTTCGTCGCCCCAACCCGGTTGGTGTCGCGCCTTGCACCGGATCGTTATCTTGCCATCACACCCGAAGCCGTCAGCAAGGAGGCCGCATGTCGTTTCTGCAGCAGAAGTGGAATGAGCACCAGTCGAAACCGATGCGGCGCTACAGCAGCCAACGCGAGTTCGAGGCGGACTGGGTGAGCGGCCTGAGACGGCGTTATCGGCTGTCGCAAGAGCGTCTGGCGGCGCTGGCCAGCGTTTCCGTGACCACGGTGCAGAACTGGGAAAACCCGACCAGCGCCAAGCGCATCGCGGAACACAACCAGGACCGTTTGCGTGACATCGAGCGCGAGCTCTGGATCAAGGCCCACGTCACCCTGTTGGAACCTTGTCCGCCCTATATCCGTGCCCTGCACGAGCTGATGTCGGCGAATCGCGACGGCAGCGCGCAGGGTCTGGCTGATTATCTGGTCACCTGCATGGATGCGCGCGATACCGGGCGCGCCCGCCTGCTGCACTGGGCCGGCCTGTCCTACAGCATCGCCGAT
Source organism: Hydrogenophilales bacterium (assembly GCA_023258975.1). GTDB lineage: Bacteria > Pseudomonadota > Gammaproteobacteria > Burkholderiales > Thiobacillaceae > PFJX01. The sequence continues at coordinate 13,740 of JAHFRD010000011.1, forward strand.
CCGGCCTCGCCCAAGGCTCGCGCCTATGAAGAAGCCGCGTTGCGGTCGCTGGGAACTGGCAACGAGGGCAACGACAGCCTGGCCGCAGCCATCGAAAACGAGATTCTCGGCGCCCAGTTCGAGGATCTGCTGGCGTTGCCCGAGGGGGATGCGCGGCGCGACAAGGGGCGTCAACTGATGCGGGCTTGCCAGCGCCTGTTCCAGCGCGATCAACAGCCGGCCTATCTGTGGAATGCTCTCGAAGTCGCCTGCCGCGCGCCGCTGGAGCCGGGCGACCGATTCGGCCTGGTCAACGAACTCCAGGCCCTGCTCGGTGAAGAGAATGTGCGCCGCCGCGTCCAGGCAGAGGCCCCCTACCAGGCCGCGCGCGAGTTGGTGGCCGACTCGATGCTGGCCGCTCCGGCCACGCTGAATTGATGGCGACCAGGGATAGGGGACATATCGTGAAAACCGGATTCCTGCCTCATCGCAAACCGTTTGCTCTGCTGGCGCTGCTCGTTCTGGCGTCGGCCGGCCCGTCCCAGGCCGCGAGCGAATCCTCGGCCGGTATTGCCGACCGCGCGGCTCCAACCCCACCCGCGCCGATCCAACTGGCCTGGGACCGCGTCGGCTCACCCATCCAGATTCGGGTCTGACTTGCGGCCTGCCGGAGGGCGAGGAACGGCCATCCGACATTCCCGGAGTGGCTGTTCTCGCGATTGATTGTGCACTGCAATAAGCGTTTAATGCCGTGCAACGAAATCGGCTCGCATCAGCCCGAGAGGATGGAGAATGAAGCCAGAGCGCCCTTATTTTCTTGATCTCGCCGCCATCCGCTTGCCCATCGGCGGCATGGTTTCCATCCTGCACCGCGCCAGCGGCGCGGCGCTCTCGCTGGCGATTCCCTGTCTGCTCTATACCCTGATGCTCAGTCTGCGTTCGCCGGAAGATTTTCAGCGGGTGGCGGACTGGTTCGGCGGGCTCCTCGGCTGGGTACTTTCCACGCTCACGATCTGGGCGCTGCTGCACCACTTCCTGGCCGGCCTGCGCCACCTCGGTTTCGATCTGGGTTGGGGCGAAGGCAGGGAAATCGCCCGTGTGACCGCCTGGGCCAGCCTGCTCGCGGCGCTCGTGGTGGCCGCGCTGATCGCTTTGTGGAGGTTCCCATGAGGAGAGTCGGCGGTGCCCGTCGTGGCCTCGATATGTGGCTGGCGCAGCGCGCCGGCGCGATCTACATGGCCTTGTTTCTGCCGCTGTTCCTGCTCCTCGCGCTCGCCGCGCCCAGTCTGGATTACGCCGGCTGGCGCGCGCTGTTTCTGCCGTTGGGTATGAAAGTGGCGACCCTGTTGTTCTTCGCCGCGCTGCTGGCGCATGCCTGGATCGGCCTGCGCGAAATCTTCATCGACTACCTGCACTGCGCGCGCTGCGTGATGCTGCGTCTGTCCCTGTACTTTGCCGTCGCCGCGCTCTACCTGGCCTGCCTGGTGTGGGCGGCGGACATTCTCTGGAGCGTGAGGTGACGGAAATGAGGACGGAAATGAGGACGGAAATGAGGATCCCAAAGCGCACATTCGATGCGGTCATTGTCGGCGGCGGTGGCGCCGGCCTGCGCGCGGCGCTGCAACTGGCCGAGGCCAACCTCAAGGTGGCGCTGATTTCCAAGGTGTTTCCCACCCGCTCGCATACCGTGTCCGCTCAGGGCGGTATCACGGCGGCGCTGGCCAACGTGTCGGACGACAACTGGCACTGGCACATGTACGACACGGTGAAGGGCTCGGATTACCTGGGCGACCAGGACGCCATCGAATACCTGTGCCGCAACGCCGCCAGCGCCGTCTACGAGCTGGAACACATGGGCCTGCCGTTCTCGCGTCTGGAGGGTGGCAAAAACGCCGGAAAAATCTACCAGCGGCCGTTCGGCGGCCAGTCGCAGAACTATGGCGGCGAGCAGGCGATCCGCACCTGCGCGGCGGCCGACCGCACCGGCCACGCCCTGCTGCATACCCTGTACCAGCGCAACATCGCCGCCCGCACCCAGTTTTTCGACGAGTTCTTCGCCCTCGATCTGATCCGCGACGCGGATGGTTACGTGCTCGGCGTCACCGCGCTGGAAATCGAGACCGGCCAGCCTTGGGCTTTCGAGTCTCGCGCCACCCTGTTGGCCACCGGCGGCGCCTGCCGCGTCTTCCGCCACTCCACCAACGCCCACATCAACACCGGCGATGGCCTCGGCATGGCGCTGCGCGCCGGCCTGCCGCTGGAAGACATGGAGTTCTGGCAGTTCCACCCGACCGGCATTCCGGAAGTGGGCAGCCTGATTTCCGAGGGCGTGCGAGGGGAGGGCGGTTTCCTGGAGAACAAGGACGGTGAAAAGTTCATGTCGCGCTACGCGCCCAACGCCCGCGACCTCGCCTCGCGCGACGTGGTGGCGCGCGCCATCGCCCAGGAATTGCGCGCCGGACGCGGCTGCGGCCCGCGCGGTGATTATGTGCATTTGAAGATCGAGCACCTCGGCGCCGAGAAAATCAAGGCGCGCCTGCCCGGCATCCGCGAGCTGTCGATGCAGTTCGCCGGCGCCGACCCGATCACCGACCCGATTCCGGTCACCCCGACCGCGCACTACATGATGGGCGGCATCCCCAGCAACATGCACGGCCAGGTGGTGGCGCCAATCCACACCGGCCCCGAGGAAGCGGTGCCCGGCCTCTACGCGGTGGGTGAGTGCGCCTGCGTCTCGGTGCACGGCGCCAACCGCCTGGGCGGCAATTCGCTGCTCGATCTGGTGGTGTTCGGCCGCGCCGCCGGAATGCACATGATCGACTACCTGCGCGAGAACCCGATTCCGCGCCCGCTGCCGCAGGCTGAGGTGGAAAAATCCCTGGGCCGCCTCGCGCGCTGGGATAAACCCAAGGGCACGGAAACCGTGGCCGGCCTGCGCGGCGACATGCAGAAGGTGATGCAGGATCATTGCGGCGTCTATCGCACCGAGGCGCTGCTCAAGGAAGGCCTCGCGAAACTGGACCAGGTGGAAGCGCGCCTGCCCGACGCGGCGCTGTCCGATCACAGCAGGATGTTCAACACCGCCCGCCTGGAGGCGCTGGAGCTGGAAAACCTGATGCCCATCGCCCGCGCCACTCTGGTCTCCGCGCTGGCGCGCACGGAAAGCCGCGGCGCCCACACCCGCGAGGATCACCCCCAACGTGACGATGACCAGTGGCTGCGCCACACCTTGTATTTCAGTGAGAACGATCAGCTCGACTACAAGCCGGTCAAGCTGAAGCCGCTGACGGTCGAGACCTTCCAGCCGAAGGAACGCACGTATTGATGTAGCGCCGGCTTCCAGCCGGCATGCCGGCTGGAAGCCGGCGCTACAAGGAGAAACCATGCGCTTTCGCATCTATCGCTACGACCCCGAGTCCGGCAACAAGCCCTCGATGCGGGACTATGAGCTCGACATCGACCCGCAAGGCAGGAAGGTGCTGGACGCCCTCATCGCCATCAAGGACACGCTCGACGAAAGCCTTTCCTTCCGCCGCTCCTGCCGCGAGGGCGTGTGCGGTTCCGATGGCGTCAATGTCAATGGCGCCAACGTGCTGGCGTGCATCACGCCGCTGGAGGGTTTGAAGGAACCCATCGAAATTCGGCCGCTGCCGCGTCTCGGCGTGATCCGCGACCTCATCGTCGATATGGCGCAGTTCTATCAGCATTACCGCGCGGTGAAGCCTTATCTCATCAACCTCGACCCGGAACCGGAAAACGAGCGCCTGCAAAGCCCGGAAGACCGCGCCGAACTCGATGGCTTGTGGGAGTGCATCCTGTGCGGTTGCTGCACGACTTCGTGCCCGTCTTTCTGGTGGAATCCGGACAAGTTCCTCGGCCCCGCCGCGCTGCTGCAGGGCTACCGTTTCATCGCCGATACCCGCGATCAGGCCACCGACGAGCGCCTGGATTTTCTGGAAGACCCCTACCGCCTGTTCCGCTGCCACGGCATCATGAACTGCGTCGAGGTATGCCCGAAAAACTTGAACCCCACCCAGGCCATCGGCAAAATCAAGACCCTCCTCGTGAAACGGGCGCTGTGACCACATCCATCAACCGTCTGCGCTGGCTCTGCCGGCGCGGCATGTTGGAACTGGATGCCTGGCTCACGCTGTTTCTCGACACGCGCCACGCCGACCTCACCCCGGAAATGCAAACCGCTTTTGCCCGGTTGCTGGATCAGGACGATATGGCGCTGTTCGACTGGTTCACGGGAGAGAGCGAGCCGCCCGCCGAATTACAGGCCATAGTGGAAGCCATCAAATCAACCCGGTATCAACAACCATGACGACGTCCAACGCCAGCCTCCAGATCGGTGGCCAGTCCATCGAACTCCCGACCATGCGGGGCAGCCTCGGCCCCGATGTCATCGACACCCGCGCGCTGGGCGGTCAGGGCTATTTCACCTACGACCCCGGCTTTCTTTCCACCGCCAGCTGCTCCTCCAACATTACCTATATCGACGGTGACGAGGGCTTGCTCTATCACCGCGGCTACCCCATCGAACAGCTCGCGGAAAAATCGGATTTCCTGGAAACCGCCTATCTGCTTTGGCACGGCGAGTTGCCCGATGCCGAACGGAAACGGGATTTCGACCACCTGGTCAGCCAGCACTCCATGCTGCACGACCAGATGCTGTCCCTGTTCAAGGGCTTCCGCCGCGACGCGCACCCGATGGCGGTGATGGTCTCGATCATCGGCGCGATGGCCGCGTTCTATCCGGAAAGCAGCGATGTGGCCGACCCGCACCAGCGTGAAATCTCGATGTTCCGCCTGCTCGCCAAGGTGCCGACGGTGGCGGCCTGGTCCTACAAGTACAACAAGGGCGAACCGTTCATCTATCCGCAGAACCACCTGAGTTATGCGGAAAATTTCCTGCACATGCTGCACGCCAACCCTTGCGAGGCCTATACGCCCAACCCGGTGCTGGCGCGCGCGCTGGATCGCATCTTCATCCTGCATGCCGACCACGAGCAGAACGCTTCCACCTCCACCGTGCGCATGGCCGGCTCCAGTTACGCCAACCCGTTCGCCTGCATCGCGGCGGGAACCGCCTGCCTGTGGGGGCCGCTGCATGGCGGCGCCAACGAGTCGGTGCTGGCGATGCTGGCGGAAATCGGCGACATCTCGCGCATTGGAGAATTCATCGCCCGCGCCAAGGATCGCAGCTCCAGCTACCGTCTCATGGGTTTCGGCCACCGCGTCTACAAGAACATGGACCCGCGCGCCGCGATCATGCGCCAGACCTGCTACGAAGTGCTCGACGAGCTCGGCCTGCACGATGACCCGCTGTTCAAGATGGCCCTGAAAATGGAACAGATCGCCCTGGAAGACGAATACTTCATCGCGAAGAAGCTGTATCCCAACGTCGATTTCTACTCGGGTATCGTCCTGCGCGCCCTGGGCATTCCCACCTCCATGTTCACCGCCATCTTCGCCCTGGCGCGTACCGCCGGCTGGATCGCGCAGTGGAACGAAATGATCACCACCCCCGGGCACAAGATCGCCCGCCCGCGCCAGCTCTACACCGGCCCACAACGCCGCGATTTCGTCCCGGTCGACCAGCGCTGAAGGGGGAAAACCCCTTATGTTGCAGTGCAATGTTGCGGCCGGGCGACTCCTCCACGGATAGTTTTTCCCGCTAGTGAGATGACGATTGTCCGGCGTCAAGGAATATTAGAAGATGCTTATGACGCTGGCGCTAACGCTTACCTCCCTGAGCGTTGTCAGTGTCGTCTCCTCCATCCTCCTTCCAAGGTGGATTTAGCCCGGTCGCCCGACCGGGCTTTTTTTTGGGCGCCGCCAACCGAGGTGAATCGGATGTGGCGCTTTTCGAAAGCGGGGGGGGCGTTCCATCTTGGATGGGGTCGTAACCAGCTATCCCGTCCGGGGCGCACCAATGCAAACGGGCCGGCATGAGCCGGCCCGTTTCACTTGCTGGTGCAGCTCAAAATCAGACGATCAGGGGCACGATCAGCAGGGCCACGATGTTGATGATCTTGATCAGCGGGTTGACGGCGGGGCCGGCGGTATCTTTGTAGGGGTCGCCAACGGTGTCGCCGGTCACGGCCGCCTTGTGGGCGTCGGAGCCTTTGCCGCCGAAGTTGCCTTCCTCGATGTACTTCTTGGCGTTGTCCCAGGCGCCGCCGCCGGTGGTCATGGAGATGGCGACGAAGATGCCGGTGATGATGGTGCCGACCAGCACACCGCCCAGGGCTTGCGCGCCAAGGGTGAGGCCGACGATCACGGGAACCGCGACCGGAAGCAGGGAGGGAACGATCATTTCCTTGATGGCGGCCTTGGTCAACATGTCGACGCAGGTGCCGTATTCCGGCTTGGCCTTGCCTTCCATGATGCCGGGGATTTCCTTGAACTGGCGACGCACTTCGACCACCACGGAACCGGCGGCGCGGCCGACGGCTTCCATGCCCATCGCGGCGAACAGGTAGGGCACCATGCCGCCGATGAACAGGCCGATGATGACCATGTGGTTGGACAGATCGAAGGTCAGGTTTTGACCGCCGGCGGTCAGGGCGTGGGTGTAGTCGGCGAACAGCACCAGGGCGGCGAGGCCGGCGGAACCGATGGCGTAGCCCTTGGTGACGGCCTTGGTGGTGTTGCCCACGGCGTCGAGGGGGTCGGTGATGTTGCGGATGCTGTCATCGAGGCCGGCCATTTCGGCGATGCCGCCGGCGTTGTCGGTGATCGGACCGTAGGCGTCGAGGGCGACGATGATGCCGGCCATGGACAACATGGAAGTGGCGGCGATGGCGATGCCGTAGAGGCCGGCCAGGTCATAGGCACCCCAGATGGCGGCGCAAACGGCGAGCACGGGGGCGGCCGTGGACTTCATCGACACGCCCAGGCCGGCGATTACGTTGGTGCCGTGGCCGGTGGTGGAGGCTTCGGCGATGTGGCGCACCGGGCTGAACTCGGTCGCGGTGTAGTACTCGGTGATCCACACCATGGCGGCGGTCAGACCGAGGCCGATGAGGGTGGCGAGGTACAGGTTCATCGAGGACACCAGATGGCCGTCGATCATCACGCCTTCACCCATCATGCGGGTGGTGATGGGGTAGAAGGCGACGGCGGCGAGACCACCGGAGACGATCAGGCCGCGATACAAGGCGTTCATGATCTTGCCGCCTTCACGCGCCTTCACGAAGTAGGTGCCGGCGATGGAGGCGATGATGGCGAAGCCGCCCAGCACCAGCGGGTAGATGACCGCTTCGGGGGAACCGGTGATCAGCAGGCCGCCCAGCAGCATGGTGGCGATGATGGTAACGGCGTAGGTCTCGAACAGGTCGGCGGCCATGCCGGCGCAGTCGCCGACGTTGTCACCGACGTTGTCGGCGATCACGGCGGGGTTGCGCGGGTCGTCTTCCGGGATGCCGGCTTCGACCTTGCCCACCAGGTCGGCGCCGACGTCGGCGCCCTTGGTGAAGATGCCGCCACCGAGTCGGGCGAAGATGGAGATCAAAGAGCCGCCAAAGGCGAGGCCGACCAGTGCGTGAGTGGCTTGAGAGGTGGTTTCGCCCATGTACAGGGTGAGGAAGGCGTAGTAGCCGGCCACGCCCAGCAGGCCGAGACCCACGACCAGCAGGCCGGTGATGGCGCCACCCTTGAAGGCGACGTTCAGCGCGGCGTTGAGGCCTTGCTTGGCGGCCTCGGCGGTACGCACGTTGGCGCGCACCGAGACGTTCATGCCGATGTAGCCGGTGAGGCCGGACAGAACCGCGCCGAGGGCGAAGCCGACGGCGGTTTGCCAGCCCAGCGTGGCGAAGATGGCGACCAGCAAAATCGCGCCGACGATGCCGATGGTGGTGTACTGCCGGTTGAGGTAGGCCTGCGCCCCCTCCTGCACGGCGGCGGCGATTTCCCGCATTCGATCATTGCCGGTCGGCAAACCGACAATCCATTTGATGGACATGGCCCCGTACACCAGGGCCAGACCCGCCGCCACGAGGGCGAACAACAGACCTTCATTCATCGCTTCATCTCCTAGAAAGACACCAAATTACATTTGAGAAAACCGTCGCACCGCACAGGGCTCCCCCCGCTGTGGGACTTCCGTTTTGCCTGGCTTGAGCCAGGTCTCGATTTAAAAATCGGTTCGCCGCCCCGAAGGCCGGCGAAAAAACTACATCTCCTTGCCCAGCGCCAGACCACCCTCGAAGCGCGTACCGCGCTCGAAGCCGAAAATCTGCTCCAGATGCAATTCCTGGATCAGCCCATCCACCGCCGCCTGGCCATATTCCTTCCGGACTTCGGAAAGAATCAGTTTGGCCGAGTTGGCGTTGTAGAAACCGCCGAAATCGGCTTGCACTTTCAGCAGTTCGCGGGCGCGGGTGAGGGTCATGGGAGGGCGAATGTAATCAAGAGCGCGGGTCTGGAAAACCCATGCTCTTGATATTGGTTAAAGCTTGAATTCCGGCAGCTTCTTCGCCACCGCCTGGTTCTTCAGGGTGACGTACTTGGGCAGGCCGTTTTCGTAAGTCGGATAGTCCTCGCCCTGGATCAGGCCGGACAGGTAGTTGCGGCACTTGTCGGTGATGCCGTAGCCATCCTCGCTGATGAAGTCACGCGGCATGAATTTCTCGACGTTGGCCACGTCCTTCAGTTCGGCGGCGCCGATTTCCCACTGGTAGGGGGTGTCGGACAGGCGCACCACGGTGGGCATCACCGAGTTGCGGCCGGCCAGGGCCAGGTTGACGGCGGCTTCGCCCAGGGCATAAGCCTGCTCGACGTCGGTCTTCGAGGCGACGTGGCGGGCGGCGCGTTGCAGGTAGTCGGCCACGGCCCAATGGAACTTGTAGCCCAGCGCGTCCTTGATCATGTTGGCGACCACCGGCGCGGCGCCGCCCAACTGGGCGTGGCCGAAGGCGTCACGGGTGCCCTGTTCGGCGAGGAACTTGCCGTCCGGGTAATGGCAGCCTTCGGAGACGACGATGGTGCAGAAGCCGTGCTCTTTCACGTTGGCATCGACCTTGGCGAGGAACTTGGCCTGATCGAACTCGATTTCCGGGAACAGGATCACGACCGGAATGCCCTGGTCGGCGACCAGACCGCCGGCGGCGGCGATCCAGCCGGCGTGGCGGCCCATCACTTCGACCACGAAGATCTTGGTGGAGGTCTTGGCCATCGACTTCACGTCGAACGAGGCTTCCAGGGTGGAGACGGCGATGTATTTGGCGACGGAGCCGAAGCCGGGGCAGCAGTCGGTGATGGGCAAGTCGTTGTCCACGGTCTTGGGCACGTGGATGGCCTGGATGGGATAGCCCATCGCCTCGGACAGTTGCGAGACCTTGAAGCAGGTGTCGGCGGAGTCGCCGCCGCCGTTGTAGAAGAAGTAGCCGATGTCGTGGGCCTTGAAGATCTCGATCAGGCGCTCGTATTCGCGCTTGTTGGCTTCCAGGCTTTTCAGCTTGAAGCGGCAGGAGCCGAAGGCGCCGGAGGGGGTGGAACGCAGCGCGGCGATGTCGGCGTCGGATTCGGCGGCGGTGTCGATCAGGTCCTCGGTCAGGGCGCCGATGATGCCGTTGCGGCCGGCGTAGACGGTGCCGATCTGGTCGGCGTGCTTGCGCGCGGTTTCGATGACGCCGCAGGCGGAGGCGTTGATGACGGCGGTGACACCACCGGATTGTGCGTAAAAGGCGTTTTTCTTGGTCATGGAACTCTCCATTTTCGTAGGGTGCGCGCGGCGCGGCGTTGATTTAGCGGGGGCCCGATTCCGCAGCGCGCCTGGCGTGGGCGTCTTCCTGCACCTTGAGCAAGGTAATCAGGCAATCACCGAGGTTGTCGTACTCTTCCTGGCCGGTGCCGAAACGGTCTTTCACGGAATAGAAGAACATGGCCCGGTAAGTCGCCAGCCCGGTTCTGGACAGCACGAACGCGCAGCCATCCTCTTTCCAGTACAGCGCCGGGCAAAGCGCGAGTTCCCGGTCTCCCTGCGAGAGACGGACTTCCGTCTCCACTTCCTGAACCTCGATCTCCTTGCCGAAACGTTCCTTCAGATAGGCATGCGTCAGCGCCAGATCGGATTCGGAGAAGCCGGGAATACTCGCGGGAATGCTCATGCCTGCTTATTTCTTCACGGAGTCCAGGGCGGCGAAGCAGCCATCACGGATGCTGTCCACGGAGCCGACGCCGGCGATCTTGAAGTACTTGGGCGCGCCGGCGGCGCCGGAGTTGCCCCAGTCGGAGTAGTACTTGACCAGCGGCTCGGTCTGGGCGTGGTACACGTCCAGACGCTTCTTCACGGTCTCTTCGTGGTCGTCATCGCGCTGGATCAGGTCTTCGCCGGTCACGTCATCCTTCATGTCGACCTTGGGCGGGTTGAACACGACGTGGTAGGTGCGGCCGGAAGCCACATGCACGCGGCGGCCGGACATGCGCTTGACGATTTCCGCGTCGGGCACGTCGATTTCCACCACGGCGTCGATCGGCACGCCAGCGGCCTTCATGGCGTCCGCCTGGGGGATGGTGCGGGGGAAGCCGTCGAACAGGAAGCCATTGGCGCAATCGGCTTCCTGGATGCGGTCTTTCACCAGGCCGATGATGATTTCGTCGGACACCAGGCCGCCCGCGTCCATGATCTTTTTGGCGGCCAGACCCATCTCGGTGCCGGCCTTGACGGCGGCGCGCAGCATGTCGCCGGTGGAGATTTGCGGAATGCTGTAGCGTTCCTTGATGTAGTTGGCCTGGGTGCCTTTGCCCGCGCCGGGGCCGCCGAGAAGAATCATACGCATGGAAAAACCTCTTTAAATCAGTCCCTTGCGGGATGGGTGGAGTGGGTACGGAAAAACCAGAGCGGGCGGTAGGGTATGCGTCCGGCCGGGACAGGAACACTCAATTTTTTGTATTTGGTTATAAGGTCAGGTTATTGAGAACCATTTGCTGCGGTGCAATATGGCGCGGTTTGCCAGGGGATGCGCGGATTCGGTGGATTCCGCCCCGGAATCGACAAGCATGTTTCTAATGGAATCAACGGTCTGGCGTTGTGCCCGAGCCCTTCGTTCAGGCTTGCGAAGCGTCTCCCGAGGCGCCGCTCGTCAGAAGTGGTTTTCGGCGTGGAACAGCGCGCGCACTTTCTCCAGATCCTCCGGCGTATCCACTCCCGGCGGCAACGCCTGGCCGGCCTTGATCACCATGATGCGGTGGCCGTGCCAGAGCGCGCGCAGTTGCTCCAGGGATTCAAATTCCTCGATCGCCGGCCGGGGCAGGGCGGGATAAGCCTTGAGGAAACCGACGCGGTAGGCGTAGAGGCCGATGTGGCGGGCGACGGGAAGGCGATCCGGGAGCGAGGGAGTGGGGTTTCCGGCCCAGGCATCCCTGGCCCAGGGGATGGGCGCGCGCGAAAAGTAGAGGGCGTAGCCATCCTTGTCGGTGACCACTTTCACCACGTTGGGGTTGAACACCTCGGCCGCGTCGTGGATGCGGTGGCAGACGGTGGACATGGCGGCGTCCGGGTGGGCGAACAGGGCCATCGCCACGGCATGAATCAGCGTCGGGTCGATCAGCGGTTCGTCGCCCTGCACGTTGACCACCACGGCATCGTCCGGCCAGCCCAGCCGTTCCGCCACTTCCGCCAGGCGGTCGCTGCCGGAGGCGCAATCGGGCGAGGTCATCACGGCCGGGAAGCCGTGCGCCACCACCGCCTCGGCGACGTCCTCGTGATCCGTCGCCACCCATACCCCGGCCGCGCCGCTGGCGGCCGCGCGTTCGGCCACTCGCGCCACCATCGGTTTGCCGTGGATGTCGGCGAGGGGTTTGCCGGGCAGGCGGGTGGAGGCGTAACGGGCGGGAATGACGGCGAAGAAGGCGGACATGGCTGACGGGCGGGAAAAGCGACGGGTCATTGTACGGGCAGCATTCACCGCGCTTAACCATTGAATCGGCTCAAGTTTTGCCGGCGGCGGCCGATAAGGCGATGACTCGTTACCCCGACCGGCCTTCCATTGCCATGAATTCTCAGTTGCCACGCCGCATGACCCGCCAATTGCTGGCCGGGTTCGCGCTGCTCATCGTGCTGATGGGCGGCCTGATCGGCCACGCGGTGTGGCAGATCGGCGATCTCAAGGAACGCATGGGCGACATCGTCGAACTGCGCAACCGCAAGATTCAACTCGCCACCGATTTGCAGGAAGCCTCCTACAACCGCCATAACGCCCTGGTCTATCAGGCCGTGTCGCGCGACGCTTTCGAGCGTGACGACAATTTCCAGCAATACATCAAGTGGGGCTACCAGGTGGGCCTGGCGCGCAGCACCTTGAAGACCCTGCCGCTGGACGATTTCGAGCGCGCCAACCTGCTGCGGCAGGATCGCCTGGTGGCCCATATCATTGATGAGCAGGAGATCATCAGCGATCTGGCTGCGCGCGGGGTGATGGAAGAAGCCCTGGCCAGGCTGGCGGCGGATCTTCGCCCGCTCAACCTGGCCTACACCGAGATCGTCGAAGCCTTGCGCCGGCATGAACGCGACCTCATCCGCGTCGCGCTGGAGGAGACGCAACAGGCGACCCAGCATGCCATCAGCCTGCATCTCGTCCTGGGTGGCGTCCTGATCCTGCTGGCACTGCTGATCTCCGAAACCACTCGGCGCCTGCTGCGGCGCCATGCCCTGACCATCTTCGACCAGATGCACCAACTGGAACAGGCGGGAACCTGGCTCGAACACGAGGCCACGCATGACCCGCTGACCGGCCTGGCGAACCGTGCGCTGTTCTATCGCCGCATGGAGGAGGCCATCGCGCACGCGGCGGAAGAGCAATTCTCGCTGGCCGTGATGTATATCGACCTGGACGATTTCAAACAGGTCAACGACGTGCATGGCCACGCCGCCGGCGACGCCCTGCTGCGCGCGGTGGCGGATCGTTTGCACCATGTGGTACGGATTGCCGACACGGCGGCGCGCCTGGGGGGCGATGAATTCGCCCTGTTGTTCGTCGGCGTTCAGGAAACCGGAGAATGCCCGCCTCTTTGCGCCAAGGTGGAAAAAGCGGTCGGCCAGCCGGTGGAGGTCGATGGCCTGAAACTGCTGCCCGCGTGCAGCATCGGCTACGCCATCTATCCACGCGACGGCGACACCCTGGATAGCCTGCTCACTGCGGCGGATGCCCGGATGTATCAGGTCAAGCGGGCGAGGAAGGAAAAGCGCGCGTAGGAGCGGGCTTGCCCGCGATAGCCAGCGTGAATCGCGGGCAAGCCCGCTCCCGCCTCGTTACGCCGCGCTACCCAGCACCAGCGCCAGCAGCAACCCGGTTTCCACCCATTCCACTCCAGCGCCCAGAGCGTCGCCGGTCATGCCACCCAGGCGCGCCAGCAGCCAGGCGCGCCAGCCGAGGATCAACAGCGGCGCGGCGAGCAGGGCGGGGGCCGGGAGACTCGCGGCGGCCAGCGGCGCGACCCACAACCACACGCCGCTTATCCCGACCCGCCAGGCAAAACGTTCCCCCAGCCCCGGCTTGAGGGAAGGCAGCCGCGCCCAGAGCAGGGTGCCCAGGCGCGCCCAGGCGGGAATCAGGATCAGCGGCCAGATCGTGCCGGACTTGGCGAGCAGCATCAGCAACACCAGCTTGCTCAGGAGTTGCACCCCCAGCGCGGTGACGCCGAACACGCCCAGATGCGGGTCGGCCAGTACCGCCAGCAGGCGATCCTTGTCGCCATGCGAAGCACCCAGGGCATCGGCCAGATCGGCCAGGCCATCCAGATGTAGGGCGCCAGTCAGGCCGATCCAGGCGAGCAGGCCGAACAGGGCGCCCAGCCAGGGATCGACCCGCGTGCCCAACCACACCGCCGCCGCGATCAGCACGCCCAGCAACAGCCCCACCAGGGGAAACCAGATCGCCGCGCGCGCCAGTGCTTCCGGCTGGTAATCCGGCAGCGCGGGTGTCGGCAGCCGGGTGAGAAATTGAACGGCGAGAATCAGGCCGCGCATGAATTCAGCGACAACAGGATGGGCGCCTCGCCGGCCAGAATCGAAACCCGGAAATGCGCGGCCTCCGGCAGGGCCACGCGGTAAATGTGGGAGGCGGGCAGGCCGAGCAGTTCGATCAGCAACGCGCGCATTACCCCGGCATGGGTCACCAGCAGGCGGTGGCCGCCACCTGCTCCGTTCAGCCATTCCTCCCAGCCGGCGCGCGCGCGCCGGCGCACCTGGGTCAGCGTCTCGCCGCCGGGCGCGGCCACCGTGCCGGCGGAGGCGCGGAACAGCGGGTGTTCGAGCGGGTCGCGGCTGGCCGCTTCTTCCGGCGTGAGGCCCTCCCATTCACCGAAGGCCATTTCCTGAAAAGCCGGGAAGACCTGGAGGAGCGCGCCTTGCCGCTCCGCCAGTCGTTGCGCGAACGCCCGGCAGCGCCGCAAGGGCGAGGTGGCGATGTGGGAGGGGGTAATGTGGGAGAGGGCGATGTGGGAGCGGGCTTGCCCGCGATTGCCGGCATAAATCGCGGGCAAGCCCGCTCCCACAACAGCCTCCATCTGCCGCCAGCCGAGTTCCGATAGTGGATCATCCTGGCGGCCGCGATAGACGAACGGGCGCCCCTCGACGGCGCCGTGGCGCAGCACGGTGACGAGGGTGGCGCCTTCAATTTCCATCGCTTTTTCCACCACTCACCCCCGCTTCCGCGAAGGTGGCCATGCCGCCGTGCAATTCGCAGGCCAGACGCAGCAGCGGCAGCGCCATCGCCGCGCCGCTGCCCTCGCCCAGGCGCATTTCCAGCCGCAGCAGCGGCTCGGCGTCCAGAGCGGCGAGCAGGAGGGCGTGGCCGGGTTCCGCCGAGGCGTGGGCGAACAGCAACCAGTCGCGCGCGCCGGGGTTCATGCGGCAGGCCGCCAGAGCGGCGGCGGTGGTGATGAAACCATCCACCAGTACCGGCAGACCCTGTTGCGCGCAGGCGATGTAAGCGCCCGCCAGCGCGGCGATCTCGAAGCCGCCAAGACAGCGCAGGGCCTCGCTTCCAGGGGGGGAGGGGAGAAAGCCGTGCAGCGCCAGCGCCCGGTCGATCACTTCCGCCTTGTGGCTCACTCCGCCGGCGTCCAGACCGGTTCCCGGCCCCGCCAGGTCGCGTCCCGGCAGGCCGAGCAGGGCGCAGGACAGGGCCGCCGCCGCCGTGGTGTTGCCGATGCCCATCTCGCCGCCGATGAACAGGTCGCCGCCGCTGGCCAGGGCGCGTTCCACCGCGTCGCGGCCCAGCGCCAGGCAATGCGCCAGTTGCGCCTCGCTCATCGCCGGTTCCTGGCAGAAATTGGCGCTGCCGTCACCAGCCTTGGCCCACAACACGCCGGGCAGGGGCGCCGGCGCCAGGGTGCCGACGTCGATCACTTCCAGCGGGACGCCGGCCGCGCGCGCCAGCACGGAAATCGCCGCGCCGCCGTTGACGAAGTTGGCCAGCATCTGTTGCGTGACGGCCTGGGGAAAGGCCGAAACGCCTTCCGCCACAATGCCGTGGTCGCCCGCGAAGATGGAAATCCAGGGCCGCTCGATGCGCGGCTTTTCCCGTCCCCGCATGGCCGCCAGTTCGATCACGACCTGTTCCAGGCGGCCGAGGCTGCCGGGTGGCTTGGTCAGGCTGTCCTGGCGCAGGCGGGCGGCGGCGCGGGCGGTTTCGTTCAACGGCAGGGTCGGGTTTTGAGTATTGAAGTTGGAGTGGGGCATGGTTTCTTTAGGTGGCGGAATTGTGTCGTGGGAGCGGGCTTGCCCGCGAAATGGCGGTGCGCTGCTTATCGCGGGCAAGCCCGCTCCTACGTTGAGGTCAACAGGGGTGGTCATTTCAGTTTCAGCGGCAGGCCGGCGGCGACAAAGGTAACGGATTCGGCCAGGCGGGCGATGTCCTGGTTCAGCCAGCCGGCCTCGTCCACGAAGCGGCGGCTGAGTTCGCCCAGCGGAATCACGCCGAGGCCGACTTCGTTGGCGACCAGCAGGATTTCGCCGGGCAGGGCCGGCAGGGTTTCCAGCAGGGCGGCGCGCTCGCGGGTGAACGTCTCCTCGCCGGCTTCCAGCAGGTTCATCAGCCATAACGTCAGACAATCCACCAAAACGAAACGCCCTTCGCCCGAGGCCGCTTGCAAGGCCGTCGTCAGATACAAGGGCTGTTCCACGGTGCGCCAGTGGCTGGGGCGTTCCGCCCGATGCCGGGCGATGCGCGCCGCCATCTCGGCGTCGCGCGCCTCGCCGGTGGCGATCACGGTCACCGCCAGGCCGCCGGCCAAAGCCAACTCCTGCGCGTGGCGGCTCTTGCCGGAACGGGCACCGCCGAGGATCAGGGTGAGCATGGGGCTTTATGGACGCGAGTTGTCGTAGGAGCGGGCTTGCCCGCGATAGGGCGGTGCCGTGCTTATCGCGGGCAAGCCCGCTCCTACGGCACAGAGGCAAGTACAGGCCGGCGAGGACGCCGGCGCTACATTTTTCATCCTCATTTCCCCGGCAATGGCGCCAGCAGCGCGCGGATGTCCGCTTCGCCGAATTTGGCCAGGGCCGCCGCGTCTTCGGAGAGCACGCCGGCCGCCAGAGCGGCTTTCTTTTCCTGCAGGGCGACGATGCGTTCCTCGATGCTGCCCGCCGCCACCAGTTTGTAGACGAACACCTTCTTCGTCTGGCCGATGCGGTGGGCGCGGTCGGTGGCCTGATTTTCCGCCGCCGGGTTCCACCAGGGGTCGAAGTGGATGACGGTATCCGCCGTGGTCAGGTTGAGGCCGACGCCGCCGGCTTTCAGGCTGATGAGGAACACCGGCACCCGGCCGTCCTGGAAGCGCGTGATGACTTCCTCGCGGTTGCTCGTGTCGCCGGTGAGGCTGACGTGGCCGATGCCGGCGCGGTCCAGCGCCTCGGCGATCAGGGCGAGCATGGAGGTGAACTGCGAAAACACCAGGACGCGGCGGCCCTCGTCCACCAGTTCCGGCAGCATGTCCATGAGCAGGTCGAGCTTGGCGCGCTCCTTCACCTTGGCCGCCGCCTGCACGGTCTTGAGCAGGCGCGGGTCGCAACAGACCTGCCTGAGCTTCAGCAGGGCGTCGAGGATGATGATCTGGCTGCGGTTGAAGCCCTTGGTGGCGATTTCCTGTTGCACCCGTGCGTCCATCGCCGCGCGCACGGTTTCGTACAGGTCGCGCTGGCCACCCTCCAGTTCCACGCTGCGCACGATGATGGTCTTCGCCGGCAGTTCGCGGGCGACGTCCTCCTTCTTGCGGCGCAGGATGAAGGGGGCGATGCGGCGCGCCAGGAGGTCGCGGCGGAGTGCGTCGCCGCGTTTCTCGATCGGTGTGCGCCAGGTGCTGGTGAACTGTTTGGTATCGCCGAGGAAGCCGGGCAGGAGGAAGTCGAACTGCGCCCACAGTTCGCCCAGATGGTTTTCCAATGGCGTGCCGGTGAGGCAGAGGCGGTGCCGCGCCTTGAGCCGGCGCACCACCCCGGCGGCGCGCGCCTTGGCGTTCTTCACCGTCTGCGCCTCGTCCAGAATCAGGAAGGCATATTCATGGCGCGCCAGTGCCTCCTCGTCACGCCAGAGCAGGGGGTAGGTGGTGAGGCAGACGTCGTGTTGTGGAATCAGCGGGAAGGCGTCGGCGCGGGCCGGGCCGTGCAGGCTCAACACGCGCAGGTCCGGGGCGCAGCGCAGCGCCTCGCGTTTCCAGTTGAACACCAGGGAAGTGGGCAGCACCACCAGGGCCGGGCGATCCAGGCGGCCGGCCTGTTTCTCGGCCAGCAGATGGGCCAGGGCCTGCGCGGTCTTGCCCAGGCCCATGTCGTCGGCCAGGATGCCGGCCAGATTCTGTTCGCGCAGGAATTGCAGCCAGGCCAGGCCTTCGCGCTGGTAGGGACGCAGGTCGAGGTTGAAGCCCGCGGGCACCGCCACGGCCTTGACGCCTTGCGCCTGTTTCAAGCGCCGCGCCAGATTGAATACTTCGTCGTCGCCCTTGAACTGCCAGCGCGCCTTGTCCGCCAGAAAATCCAGGCGCGGGGCGTCCAGCCCGGAAACCCGCAGTTCGCCGCCGGCGGGCAGGGTGTCGAACAGGTCGATCAAGGTGCCGGCCAGCGGTTTGATCCGTTCCGCCATCACCCGCACGCGGTCGCCGGCCGGGGTGTACAGGATCACCGCATCATCGTTCTTGATGGCATTCAACTGCGCAGAATCCAGCCAGCGCGGCTCGCGCTGGAACAACTCGGCCAGCAGCGGCGCCAGGGACAGGCGTTGGCCGTCAACCAGAATGCCCAGGTTCAGGTTGAACCAACCGTTGCCTTCCTCCTCAAGGTTCGCCTCCCAGCCTTCGGCTTCCAGAATGTGGTGGCGGAAGTCGCGCGGGAATTCCAGCCGCCAGCCCAAGGCGGCCAGGCGCGGGGCGAGGTCGGCGAAGAAGCGTTGCCAGTGCAACTCGCTCTCCAGTCCCAGCTTGCCGGCCACTGACACGCCGGAATACATGAAAGTGAAAACCCGGCTCGGCACGGGCGCGAAGCCCAGGGCGCGCAGTTCCTCCTGGCGCGCCGCTTCCGCCGCTGGATCGCGCGCGATGCGGGCGGCCCGGCCATCGGCCAGGGTGGTGTATTGACGGGTATCGTCCGGCGCGATTTCCACCTGCTGTTCGCCCGCGCCGTAGCGGAAGGCGAGGCTGGCGGAATCGTAGGGGCGGCGCTGATAGTCATGGTGCGCGGGATAGCCGCGATGCGCGTTCCAGTTTATGAAAGTGTCCGTGGCCAGCTTCAGCACCGGCAGCGGTGGGCCTTCGATCACGGTGATTTCCGCGCCGCTCGCGGGCCGGGGCAATTCCGGCGCCGCTTCCGCCAGCAGTTCCGCCACCACCGGCAGATCGCCTCGGCCGAGGGCGGGTAGTTCCAGCAAGCGGCGCAGCAGCGCGGCGTGGGCGCCGCAGTCCAGCGGCCCGGCTTCGCCTTGGTCTTTGTCCACATACCAGGGCGGATCGGTGGGCAGCAGATGGCTGGCGGCGGGCTCGGCCTTGAGTGTGGCGCGGGTGTGGCCCTGCTGATCTATGTTCCAGTCGAGGCGGGCGGGGCGTGTGTCGCCCGGCCGCAAGGGTAGGCAATGCCAATCCGACGGCGCGTAATCACGCCCCTTGCTCTCCACCAGCCAGGCGCGGCCGCTGGCGGCGATGGCCGCCAATAGTTCGGCCCCGGCGGCGCCCGCCACGACCTGGTCGTCGGCGTAATGATGTTTGCCGAGCAGACGGCGCAACTGGCGCAGGATGTCGAGATCGTCGTGTTCCACGAACAGTGGCGGCTCGATCAGGGCGCGTTCGATGTTGTCCCAGCGTTTGCCCGAGGGCATGCCACCGTTGATCCGTCCCTTGAACAGCACCAGTTGGGGGCCGCCTTCCCGCGTTGGCGGCACGATGAGGTAGTGCAGGGCGTCCTTCGATTTGCCGGGTTTTCGGGTGACGGCGGCGGTGGCCGGGCGCAGCGCCGTCCGGGTAGCCTCGGCCCAGGCGAGGATCGCCTTGCTCGGCGGTGCCGGCGCCGCGTCGGCCTGGCCGCTATCGCCGCGCCGGGCCAGCGCCGCCACCAGCACCGCGACGCAATGCTTGCAGGCATCTTCAACCGGGCAGGTGCAATGGGCGTCGATCTGGATGCGGCCGTTGCCCTGGAAAAACGCCACCCGCACCTGATAGGGCAGGCGCGCCGTGCCCCGCACCCGAGCGGTGATCTCCGCCGCATGAACCACCAGGTCGTGTACCGCGTGGCCATAGGATTGCGCCCTGCGGATGTAGGTGGGGTCGAACCAGCGGGCGATGTCGGCGGGGCCGTAGCTTTGCGTGAGTGCGGTCATGACAGCAAATGGAGCAGGGTTGAGGTGTCGAGATGATTTTCCACGGCGTCGGCCAGGCGGTCGATGGCGGCTTCGTGGAGAGCGTGGATGTCCGGCGCGCGGGATTCCCACAAACCCGCCCAGGCCAGCAGCGCGTCGGCGGCGGCGGGGGTGTCGAAGAGGCCGTGTAGATAGGTGCCGGCGACCTGGCCATCAGCGGCGAGCGCGCCGTCGGGGCTGCCGTTCAACCAGGCCAGCGGCCGTTGCAGCGCCGCGCCGGTGCTGACACCGGCATGGATTTCGTAGCCGGAGATCAGCGCGTCGTCGAACGCCAGCCGCCCCGTCACATTGCGCAACTGCTTGTCTGCCGCCAGCGTGGTTTCCATATCCAGCCAGCCCAAGCCCGCGCTGGAACCGGGCGCGCCTTCGATGCCCAGCGGGTCGTGGATCGCACGGCCCAACATCTGGAAACCGCCGCAGATGCCCAGCAGCTTGCCGCCATAGCGTAGATGTTTGTTCAGGTGCGCGGCCCAACCCCGCTCGCGCAGGGCGTCCAGATCGGCGCGCACCGATTTCGAGCCGGGCAGGACGATCAGGTCGGCCGGTGGCGGCGCCTCGTCCAGACCGATAAAACGGAAATCCACACCGGGATGCAGGCGCAGGGCGTCGAAATCGGTGTGGTTGGAAATGCGCGGCAGGACGGGGACGAGGATGCGAAACCGTCTCTGTAGCGCCGGCGTCCCGCCGGCCATCGCTGCCACGGCCGGTAACGCATCTTCCGCCTCCAGATGCAGCCCGTGCAGATACGGCAACACCCCCAACACCGGCTTGCCGGTTTCCCGTTCCAGCCAGTCCAGGCCGTCTTGCAGCAGGCCGAGGTCGCCGCGAAAGCGGTTGATGACGAAACCTTTCACCCGCGTCCGTTCCGATTCCGACAACAGCGCCAGGGTGCCGACGATGTGAGCGAAGACGCCGCCCCGGTCGATGTCGGCGATCAGGATCACCGGGCAATCCACCGCCTCGGCGAAGCCCATGTTGGCGATGTCGCCGGCGCGCAGATTGATCTCCGCCGGGCTGCCGGCGCCCTCGACGATGAGGACGTCGTATTGCCCGGACAGGCGCGCGAAGGAGTCCAGCACCGCCGCCTTCGCCACCTGCTTGTAGTCGTGATAAGCCGCCGCCTCCATATTCGTCACCGCGCGGCCTTGCAGGATGACCTGGCAACCGGTGTCGGAATTGGGTTTGAGCAACACCGGGTTCATGTCGCTGTGCGGCGCCAGGCCGCAGGCTTGCGCCTGCACCGCCTGGGCGCGGCCGATCTCTCCTCCATTCGCCGTCACCGCGCTGTTCAACGCCATGTTCTGCGGCTTGAACGGCGCCACCTTTACGCCGCGCCGCTTCAGCCAGCGGCACAACGCCGTCACCAGCGCGCTCTTGCCGGCGTCCGAGGTGCAGCCCTGGATCATGAGCACGCGAGCGCTCATGTCGCGGGATGCACCCAGTTTTCGACTTTCAAGCCCGAGAAATCCTTGAAATCGCCTTCGTTGTTGGTGATCAGGGTGGCATCCAGGCTGATGCAATGCGCGGCGATCAGGCGGTCAAGCGCATCGCGGCGGCGGTCGCGGACGGCGGCGGCGAGGATGCCGTACTTCTCCGCCGCGACCTGATCGAAGGGCAGCGAAGGTACGCGCGTCAGCAAGCGGCGCAACGAGTGTTCCGCCGCGAGACGATCCGGGTCATGCGTCGGGTAGCGTTCGATGCCGTGGCGCAACTCCGCGAAAGTGACGACCGACATCGCCAGGTCGCCAGCGGACGTATTGCGAAAGCGTTCGATCAGGTGCGGTGGATGCACTTCCATCAGGTGGATGCAGATATTGGTGTCGAGCAGGTAGTGCACCGATCATTCCTCCTTATCGACCTGCCCGAACCCGCTCCAGTCGCGTTCTTTCTGTTCGTGGAATTCACGTCCTTCGGCCATGAATCCTTTCGGGAAGGAGGCAAAAATCTCCATCAAATCCTCCAGTGTTTCCTTCTGCACCGGCCGCACCACCAGCGTGTTACCAACTTGTTCGATCTCGATTTCCTGCCCGGCCTTGATGATGGCCAGTTCTTTGGGAATACGCACGGCAAGTGAATTGCCGCTCTTGAATGCACGGGTCAGCATGAGGTTCTCCAGGGAGTGTGTATATACGGGATATACATGATCGGGCCGGGTAGGGTCAAGGCCTGAGGTGGGCCAGCGCGGCATCCAGCCGCGCCCACTCCGACGCATTTTTCGGCAGGCCGAAACGCAGGCTGGCGGGGTGCTCGAACCGGCGGGTGAGGATGCCGCGCCGTGCCAGGGCGGCGTGAATCTCGCCGGCGCGCGCGGTTTCCACGCGCTGGAACAAAGCGCAGCCGCCGTCAGGCGGCAGGCCGTGATGCGCCAGAACATCGGCCAGGCGCGCGCCGGCCGCGATCAGCTTCGGCCGGGCGGCGGCTTGCCAGGCGGCATCGCGCAGCGCCAGGGTGGCGACGTGGCGCGCGGGGCCGCACACGGCCCACGGCCCGAGCAGGTCGCGCAGGCGTTCCAGCAAGGCGGCTTCCGCCAGCACGAAGCCGACCCGCGCGCCGGCCAGGCCGAAGAACTTGCCCAGGGAGCGCAGCACGATGAGGCCGGGTTGATGGCTGTGCGCCGCCAGGCTGGATTCCGGCGTTGCGTCCATGAACGCCTCGTCCACCACCAGCCATCCGCCGAGTCGCGCGCGCCATTCAAGCAGGATCGCCGGCGCATAGGTTCGGCCGCTGGGGTTGTTGGGGTGGATGAGGACGAGGACGTCGAGGCCATCGAGGAGATCGCGGTCATCGAGCGCCGCGCCGACCGCCACCACTTCATGCCCCGCCTGTCGCCAGGCATGGGCGTGCTCCGCGTAGCCCGGCGCCACCACACCCACCCGGCAGGGTGGGCGCAGACGCGGCAGCACCTGGATGGCCGCCTGCGAGCCGGCCACCGGGAGCAGGTGTCGCGCGCCGTAGCAGGCGCGCGCCGCCTCCATCAGTCCGTCGTCATCTTCCGGCAGGCGCGTCCAGGTTTCGGCTGGAATGGAGGGAACCGGCCAGCCATCGGGGTTGATGCCGGTGGACAGGTCGAGCCAGTCGGCGAGCGGAATGCCGTATTGCCTTGCCGCCGCGCGCAGGCGTCCGCCGTGTTCAAGCAAGGAGGTTTTCCCACAAGAAATCCAGGATGGTGGGTAGGAGCGGGCTTGCCCGCGATAGCCCCCACCAGACCGCCGCGCCTGCTCCGATCAGTGCAAGCCAGAGCAGCACGCCGTGGCGCACCAGGGCCAGCGCGCGTTCGATGTCCTGCGTCGCGGGTGGCTCCCCCGTGCCCAGCGGCGGTCGTTCGTGCCATTCGCCCTGATAACGGGCGGCCCCGCCCAGGCGGATGCCCAGCGCGCCGGCGCCGGCCGCCATCACCGGCCCGGCATTGGGGCTGTCCCAGGCGGGCGCCTGCTCGCGCCAGCAATCCAGTGCCTGCCGGGTATGGCCGAGGAGGGCGTAGGTGAGCGCGGTCAGGCGCGCCGGGACGATGCCCAGCATGTCGTCCAGCTTCGCGGCCGCCCAGCCGAATTCGAGATAGCGCGGGGTTTTGTAGCCCCAGGTGGCATCCAGCGTGTTGGCCAGGCGGTAGAGAATGGCCCCCGGCGCGCCGGCGACGAGAAACCAGAACAGCGCGCCGAAAACGCCATCGCTGCCGTTTTCCAGCGTGCTTTCGCAAGCCGCCGGCGCAATTTCCAGGCTCCCGGCATCGCGACTGACGATGCGCGCGGTAGCCAGACGCGCCGCCGCCTCGTCGCCGCTGCGCAAGGCGGCGATGATGGGACGGACATGGTCGTGCAGGCTGCGGTGGCCGATGGCGAAAACCAGCGCGAGGAGAGAAAACCCCGCGCCCCAATGATCCGGCAGCGTGGCCAATTCGGCGGCGATCCAGGTTGGCGGCAACAGCAACAGGGCCGTCAGCAACACGCCGCGCGGGCGATCCGGCGCATACAGCCGCCGCTCCAGCCAGGCCGCCATCCGGCCGAAACCCGCCAGCGGATGCCAGCGGCGCGGCTCGCCCAGCAGCCAGTCGAGGAGGATGGCCAGAGCCATCAGGAACGCCGTCATGGCCGGCGGTTACCCCTTCAGGCCGGGAAACAAGGTGCGCGGGCCGTCCGGATCGGAAATCGCGCGAGCGCGGCGGGCGTGAAAACGAAAGAACAGTGCGAGGCCCGTCGCGGCGAGGAGGGCAAAAATGGCGATCAACATGGTCAACTCCTTTGGGAAAAAAACGATTCAAAAAAATGCGCGGTGCGGCATCCCATAGAATGCCGCACCGCGTTCATGACGAGACCCGCATGTACCCTTTTCGCGTTCTCCCGCTTGCATTGGGGCTGATCTGCCTGATCGCCACAGCCAGGGCCGAAGTCTCCCTCCAGGACGACACCGGCGCCACGATCCGCTTGCCCGCAGCCGCCCGGCGCATCGTCAGCCTGGCGCCGCACATCACGGAAAACCTGTACGCCGCTGGGGCCGGGGCGCGGCTGGTCGGGGCGGTGGACTACAGCGATTATCCCGACGCGGCGAATCGCATTCCCCGCGTCGGCGGCTACTCGCGCCCCGATCTGGAGGCCATCGTCGCGCTCAAGCCCGACCTGGTGCTGACCTGGCAAAGCGGCAATGCCGACGCCGTTGTGTCCAGGCTGAAATCGCTGGGCCTCACCGTCTATCAATCGCAACCCGACCGTCTGGAAGACATTCCGGCCGGCATCGAAAAAATGGGGCGTCTGGCCGGCACGGAAGCCGTCGCGAACAAGGTGGCGGCGGATTTTCGCCTGCGTCTGGCGAACTTGCGCAAGCAATACGCCGCTCGCGCCAGCGTGCCGGTGTTCTACCAAGTCTGGCATCGCCCGCTGTTGACCGTGGGTGGCGACCAGATCATCAGCGACGTGATCCGTCTGTGCGGCGGCGCGAATGTGTTCGCGGCACTTCCGGACAAGGCGCCGGGCGTCAGCGTCGAGGCAGTGCTCGCCGCCAACCCGGAGGCCATCGTCGCCAGCGGCATGGGCCGGCCTTCCGCCGAGCCGCCTCAAGGAAAGCCCGCGCCCCCTCGGGGGGCAGCGAACGCAGTGAGCGTGGGGGCTCAACAAGCCACGCCGGTCGGTCTGGAGGATTGGCACAAATGGAAACAGATGCGGGCGGTGTCGCGCGGCAATCTGTTCTTCGTGCCGTCCGACCTCATGCAGCGCCCCACCCCGCGCCTGCTCGACGGCGCCGAACAACTCTGCCGGCATCTGGAGACGGCGCGCGGGCGACGCTGAGGCGTGGCTGCGCCGCGTTGTTTTGTCGTCTGCCGCCGCACTCCTCACGCCTTGCCCTCATACGTTTCCGGCCAGTTTTCCACGGCACCGGCATCCCGCGCGTGGTGCAGTACCCGCGCAATGGTGATTCCCGCCGTGTCGGCGAAGTAAAACAGGATATAGCGGGTGCTGGTAGGCCAACTCCGCAGGCCAGCCGCAAGCTCGGGCCGCTTCCGTCCCATGCCCGGATGAATCAGCAGAAGACGTGCTTCGCGGTCTATGGCTTCGATGATTCGATCCGCTGCTTCGGGGTTGTCGGGTGCGATATAGAGCCAGGCATCGAGAAGATCGTTTTCGGCGCTGTCGGCATAGCGCAGGGTACTCATCAGCTGGCTTCCGCCCGCTTGGCGAGCGCCGCCCGGCCGCGTTGTTTGATTGACTCGATGTCGATTTCCCTGGCCTTTCCCGCTTTGATGTCGGCGACACCCTGGTCGATGTCTGCCTGGAGGGCCACCAGGGATGCCGAACGAACCTGCTGGTAGGCCTCGAACAAGCGCAGCGCTTCGCGTATGACTTCGCTGGCGGAGCCATAAAGGCCGGATTCGACATGGCGGCGTACCCGATTTTCGAGTTCGGGCGGGAGAGAAACATTGAGGGACATGGCGGGCTCCATGAAATGTCAGACTTTGCCATTGTAGTTGGACGGCGGCAGGGTGCCGAGGCCGACCGCCGGCACAAACCAGCGCCGCTCGCCATCTTCGATCAGCCGCAACGGGTGGCCGTACAGCCGGGACAGTCTGGCCGCGTCCAGCACCGCCGCGCTGTCGCCCAGTTCGTGCTCGCCCTCGCCGTACAGCAACAGCGCTCGGTCGCTGAAGTGCGCCGC
Organism: Hydrogenophilales bacterium; assembly: GCA_023258975.1. GTDB lineage: Bacteria > Pseudomonadota > Gammaproteobacteria > Burkholderiales > Thiobacillaceae > PFJX01. Next base: position 39,710 of record JAHFRD010000011.1, read on the forward strand.
CAGGTTGATGTCGTGCAGCACCATCACCAGCGCGGCGGCCTCTTCTCGAACGCGGCGGCTGACCAGTTCCAGTACGGCGATCTGGTGGTTGAGGTCGAGATGTGCCAGGGGTTCGTCGAGCAGATACACCCTGGGTTGCTGCGCCAGCAGCGTGGCCAGCGCCACGCGCTGGCGTTCGCCACCGGAGAGGGTGTGAATCGAGCGCGCGGCGAGTGAACGACCCCCACGCTCACTGCGTTCGCTGCCCCCCGAGGGGGCGCCATGACTGCCTTGGGACGGCCCGGCGGCAGCCAGGTCGCCCAGCCCCACCGCCGCCAGGGCTTCGCGCGCGATCTGTTCATCCGCCGCGCTTTCCCAGTCCCAACGGGAAAGATGCGGGTGCCGCCCGATCAGCACGGTTTCCAGCACACTGGCGGCAAAAGCGTCGCCCTGGTGCTGCGGCAACAACCCGCGCAGCCGCGCCGCACCGCGCGGGCCGAGGGCGGCGTAGGTCTGGCCGGCGAGCAGGATTTCGCCGGAGTCGGGGGCGCGCAGCCCGGCCAGGGTGTGCAGCAGAGTGGTCTTGCCGACGCCGTTGCGGCCGAGGAGGACGAGGCGCTCGCCGGGGTGGAGGGTGAGGTTCAGATCGCGCGCGACCGCTTTGCCGGCGATGGAGACGGCGAGGTCGTGGGTGGCGAGCAGGGGCGAATTCATTTCGGAGCGCCTGGTCAAGCGTGAGGTAGGAGCGGGCTTGCCCGCGATAAACGCCACGATAAGCACCACGATAAGCACCACGATAAGCACCACGATAAGCACCACGATAAGCACCGCGATTTCGCGGGCAAGCCCGCTCCTACGTTCGGGCTCATGCCTGCTCCCCCCTCGGCGCCCGCGCCAGCAGGAACAGGAACGCCGGCACGCCGATGAGCGCGGTAAGCACACCCACCGGCAGTTGTTGCGGGGCGATGACCGAGCGCGCCAGAGTATCGGCCAGGGTGAGCAGGGCGCCGCCCGCGAGCGCCGCCGCCGGCAACAGCAGGCGCTGATCGTTGCCCAGGGCGAGGCGCACCAGATGCGGCACCACCAGTCCGATGAAGCCGACGCTGCCCACCGTGGTGACGGCGGCGGCGGTGAGCAGCGAGGCGAGGAAATACAACACCAGGCGCAGGCGCGCCACGTCGGCGCCGAGGGTGGCGGCGAGCAGGGGGCCCTTGCCAAGCAGGTTGAGTTCACGCGCGAAATACAGGGCGGCGGACAAGCCCAGCGCCAGGGTCAGCAGCGCCGGCCACGGGTCGCCGGCCTGGGAAGCATCGCCCATCAGCCAGAACAACATGCCGCGCAACTGGTGATCCGGCGCCAGCGAAAGCATCAGGGCCACCGCCGCGCCGCAGCCGGCGGCGACGATGACGCCGGTGAGCAGCAGCCGCGTCTGCGTCCAACTGCCATCCCCTCTGGATAAACCGAATACCAGTCCCATCGCGGCCAGCGCCCCGGTGAAGGCGGCGGCTTCCAGGCCGAAGTGGGCGCCGACGCCCAGCATCATCGCCGCCAGCGCCCCCACCGCCGCGCCCCCGGAAATACCCAGCACGTAGGGGTCGGCGAGCGGATTGCGCAGCAACACCTGCATCAGCGCCCCGGCCAGGGCGAGCAGGCCGCCTGCGGCTGCGGCCGCCAGCGCGCGCGGCAGGCGCAGGCCATGCACGATTTCAGCCGCCAGGCCTTCGCCACGCCCGAACAACGCCGCCCACACCTCGCCCGCGTCCAGCGTCACGCTGCCGACAACCAGCGCCAGCAATATGCTGGACAGCGCCGCGAGGGCGAGCAGGACGAGGGCGAAAAAAGCGCGGGAACGGTTCATGGTGATCATCAATAAGCCGTCGGCGTTCCGCCCGCGCCATCCGGCCAGCGGTTCTCGAACAGGATTTCAGCCAGCGGCAGGCGCGCGCCCCAGCCCGCGTCCTCGAACATGGGGCGCGGGTAGAAGGCGGGCACCGGGCCGACGCAAAGCAGCGCGACGGTTCGCGCGCCTTCCGGCAGCTTGAGCAGATGGCCCAATGCGGCGGGATCAAAGAAGGAGACCCAGCCCAGCCCGATGCCTTCCGCGCGGGCGGCCAGCCACATGTTCTGGATGGCGCAGCCCACCGAGGCCAGATCCATGTCCGGCAGGGTGCGGCGGCCGATCAGGTGTTTCTCCCGTTGCGGCATCAGCGCCACCGCGAGCAATTCGGCGCATTCCCGGATGCCCTCGATCTTGACCCGGAGAAACGCCTCGTTGCGCGATGGCAGCGCCGCCGCCGTGGCGAGGCGCTCCTCCTCCACCAGGCCGTGGATGCGCTCACGCAGGGCGGGGTCGGTGATGCGGAGGAAGCGCCAGGGCTGCATGTAGCCGACGGAAGGCGCTCGATGCGCGGCCTCGATCAGACGTTCGAGCTGGCCGGTTGGCAGGGGGCCGGGCAGGAAGTGGCGCATGTCGCGCCGCTCGGCGATGGCGCGGTAGACGGCGGCGATTTCATCCGGGGGGTAGGCGTGTGAGTGGCTCATGGCAGGAACAGGCGCGCGGCGGCCTCCGGGTTGGACGGGAAATGGAAATGCATATAACTGGCGGTGAGCCGGCCCAGGCGATACACCGCCTCGCCCGCGCCGCCATTGGGGTTGTCGGCGCGCGCCAGCGGCGGCAGGTCGGTTTCCAGGCGGGAATGGTGGAAGGTGTGGCCGCGCAAACGGCCTTCCGGGAGTGCGATGTCTTGCAGTCCCAGCCCGGCCAGGCGTTTTTGCATGACGGCGTGGGCGGGCAGCAGGCCGACCATGTTCGCCTGTTCGCCCTGGGTGTTGGTGATGGATTCGGCCAGATACAACATGCCGCCGCATTCGGCCAATAGGGGTTTGCCCGCCGCCTGGTGTTCGCGTAGCGCGGTGGGCAGGGCGGTGTTGGTGGCCAGGGCTTGCAGGTGCAGTTCCGGGTAGCCGCCAGGCAACCAGACGGCGTCGCAGATTGGCAGGGTGTCGCCGGCCAGCGGCGAGAAAAACACGAGTTCCGCGCCCAGCGCGGCGAGCAGGTCGAGATTGGCGGGGTAGAGAAAGGAAAACGCGGCATCGCGGGCGAGGGCGATGCGCTTTCCTTGCAGCGCGCGCGGCACCAGCACGGCATCCGGCGCAGCGAAGACGACCGGCTCGGGCAGGCGGCAGGCTTCCGGCGGCAAGGCGTCGGCGGCATGTTGGATGCGCGCCTCCAGATCGGCCACTTCGGCCGCCTGCACCAGGCCCAGATGGCGTTCCGGCAGGGCCTGGGCGGCATCGCGCGGTAGCGCGCCATACCAGGCGATCTCCGGCGGCAGGCTGGCTTTCAGCATGTCGGCATGGCGCGCGCCGCCGACCCGGTTGGCCAGCACGCCGGCGAGCCGCACCTCCGCCCGGTAAGTCGCCAGCCCATGCGCGACGGCACCGAAGGTTTGCGCCATCGCCGAGGCGTCGATCACCGCGAGAACGGGAATGCCGAACAGCGCGGCGAGATCGGCGCTGGAGGGCGTGCCGTCGAACAGGCCCATGACGCCTTCGATCAGGATCAGGTCGGCCTCTCCGGCCGCGTCGAACAGCAGTTGGCGGCTATGCGTCTCGCCACCCATGAACAGGTCGAGCTGATAAACGGGATGTCCGCAGGCGCGTTCCAGAATCATCGGGTCGAGAAAATCCGGCCCGGTCTTGAATACGCGCACGCGCCTGCCCAATTCCCGGTGCCGCCACGCCAGCGCCGCAGTGACGGTGGTTTTGCCCTGGCCGGAGGCGGGAGCGGCAACCAGCAGCGCGGGGCAATGCCGGGCGGCGCTCACAAGTCCACCCCCGCCTGCGCCTTCACTCCGGCGCGCCAGGCGTGCTTGACGTCGGCGATCTCGCTTACCGTGTCGGCGGCGTCGCGCAAGGCTTGCGCGGCGGCGCGGCCGGTGACGACGACATGCTGCATGGGTGGCCGCGCGGTGAGGTCGGCCAGCACGGTTTCTGTATCCAGCCAGCCGTAACTGAGCAGGTAGGTGAGCTCGTCCAGCACCACGAGCTGGATGCCGGGATCGCGCAGCATGCGCCGCGCCACCTCCCAGCCCTGTTTCGCGGTGGCGATGTCGCGTTCCAGGTTTTGCGTGTCCCAGGTAAAGCCTTCGCCCAGGACATGCCATTCGACGCCGGGTTGTTGGCTGAAAAAGGCTTCCTCGCCGGTATCGGTACGCGCCTTGATGAACTGCGCCACGCCCACTTTCATGCCGTGGCCGAGGGCGCGCGCGACCATGCCGAAGGCGGAGGAGGACTTGCCCTTGCCGTTGCCGGTAAGCACCAGGAGCAGGCCTTTCTCCTGGTCGGCACGCGCGATGGCGGCGTCGATCACTTCCTTCTTTTTCGCCATGCGGGTGGCGTGGCGGGTGGATTGGTCGGTCATTGGAGTTCCCTCTCGTAGGGTGCGCATGGCGCACCCTACCGGATCAGAAGGCGGCTTTCATGCCCAGCCGCCAGTTACGGGTGAAATTGACCGGGTAGATGGCGTCGTTTTGTATCCACAAGCCGTTTTTGTGCGCGAACAGATTTTCCACGCTGGCGAACCATTCGACCTTGTCGCGGCGGTAGCGGTAGGCGACATCGGTGGACTGGTATGCGGCCTGCTTCTGGCTGAGGGTGTTGGCGAAATCATCGGCGGCGTAGGCACTTCCGCGCCAGGTGTGGCTGAGATTCACCCTGGATGCTGGACTCAACTGGTAAGCGAGGCCCAGAGTGGCGCCATGCCGTGGCACACCCGGCAGATTCTTGCCGTTGTAGGCGCCGGCGCCTTCGTTCTCCTGGTCGATGAGGGCGCGGGTGTAGGTGTAGTTCAGGTTGACGGAGAAAGGCTCGTTGACGCGCCAGGTGTCTTGCAGCTCCAGGCCGTATTTATGGGTCTTGTCGAGGTTGGTGTTTCTGCTGGGAAGCGGCCAGGTCTGTTTGTAGTAGTAAATCTCGTTGTCCAGGTTCGTGTGGAAGAGTGAGATTTTCAGCCGGTTGGAAGGCGTGACATGGTTGAGGCCAAGATTGAGCGTGCGGCTGATGGCCGGCTCGATGAAGCTGTTGAAGGTGCCGCCCCAGTTGAAGAAGCGGTCGATATCCGGTGCCTGGAAGGCGCGGTTGTAGTTGGCGAACAGGCTCAGGCGCTCATCAATGCGATGGTTCATGCCGATGTCCCAGGCGTTGAGATCGTGATTCGCCTTGAGCGTGGCGCCGGTATTGGGGGCGTAGGTGTATTCGACGTTCTCGGCGCGCGCACCGACGGACAGCGTGGTGGCGCCGAAGCGGTACTGGCCCTGTGCGTACCTGCCCGTGTTGTCCTTGCTGGTGCGGTTGGTGGAACCGATGCGCGTACCGCTGAAGGTTTGCGCGCCCATCGTGAGATCGAAATCGCGGCCCCGGTATTGCAAGGCCAGATCGTCGGCGCGGTAGTCGTAATTCGACGCGCCCCACCCATTCAGATACTCGGACAACTTGTCTTCCTGGCTGTGGCTGGCGAGGAGGCTCCAGTTCCGGTCGAGATCCAGCCCGGCATGAACGCGCCACAAATCGGATTCAAAAACCTGTGGCGTATAGGTATTGCCGCTGTTCTGCGCGGGGTTGGCGTTGAACTCGGCCTGGGTGAGCGCGCCGATGTAGCGGGTGTTGATCCGGGTGCTGGCCAGGTCGAGACCCAGATTCAGACGTTCCATCGGGTGTAGTTCCAGGCCGCCGCGCCAGGTACGGTTGCTGGAGGCATCCTTGTGGCCGGTGATGTCGGCATCACCGTGGCCATCCGTATGGGTGGTGTCTGCGCTGAGGCTGAGGCTGACTTTTTCGTTCTTCAGGCCGGCCGTGACCGTGGCGTTGCGTTCACCGGAATTTCCCAGCGCGGCCTGAACGGATACGCCGCTATGGGCGCGCGTGATGATCTGGATGGAGCCGGCGGTGGCCCCGTCGCCGAATAGTACCGAGCCGCTGCCCTTGGTGATTTCGATGCGTTCGATGTCGCCCAGGGGGATCGAACCGATGAGCTGGCCGACCATGTCGATGTTGTTCATGCGCCGCCCATCCACGGTAACGACGATGTTCTGGTAGCCGTCGCCGATGCCGTAGCCGCGCATGTCGAGCTTGGGCGTGAATTTGTTGCCGTAGCTGGGCAGCACCTGAACGGAGCTGTATTGCGCCAGATAGTCATACAGCGTGGCGGCGCCGGATTGCTCGATCCTGCGCCGGGTGTGAACCTCGGAGGCGTAGGGCGCGACGACATCCGCTGTCGGAATCCGCGTGGCCGTGACCACGATTTCGTCGAGAGTGGGGACTTCCTGCGCCTGGACAGGCAGGGTGAACAGGCCGGCAATGAGCGCGGCCAGAGGGGTGCGTTGCATGGAGAAACTTCCTTTTTCGTTCCCGGCGTCCCCGCCGGAAAAAGCAAAAAACGCGGGCCGAAAAAGGCTGTGGGGTGAGTTGGAATGTGTGCGATGGATTCGCCGCTGCTCCCTCACCCCGGCCCTCTCCCTGGGGGAGAGGGGGGGAAGTGCCGCCCGCCGCGGCCCGCGTACCTTGCTTCGGGCCGGTCTCCGGGCTCGCGCTTGAAGTGTTCCGCCTTCCCGTCGCGTGGACAGTGGCTGTTGGAAAACCGTTGAGCGCTTACCGTTGCGGGGGCAGCACAGGTCTTTCACCTGTTTCCCGTTTCACTCACCTTGCGGCGAGCACCAGAAGCGGGCGGCAGTCTAGGGGAGGATGCGGGTAAATGCCATCCCTCCGAGGAGGTAAGCTCGGTTGACCGTGCTTGTAGGAGCGGGCTTGCCCGCGAAATCGCGGTGGTTGGAGGGTTATCGCGGGCAAGCCCGCTCCTACGGGCCGAGGTCAATTCTGTTGGTAGAAACCGCCGGTTTTCAGGTTGTGCTGGATGGCAGGGAGCTTGACCGCGCCTTCCACGGTGCAGAAGTAGTGATAGAACAGTTCGCGGCGGAAGTCGTTGAGGCTGCGGCCCTGGATCGGTTCCCATTTGGCGTAACGGTTGCGCGACCATTCGCCGTCCTTGTCATGGGCGCGGCCGAAGGCGTAGATCTTGCGCTCGCCGCTGGTGCAACGCATGCCTTCAAAGCTGACGGTTTCGGCGCCGGAGGGGCTTTGCACCACCATGACGTAGCGCACCACGCCGTCTTCGCTGGCGGTGACCGAGGCGTAGTCGACGAAGAACTGGTTGCTGGAACGCGCGCCGAGGGGGATGGGGATGAAGTTTTCCGCTTTGGGGTAGGGCGGTAGCTGGTGTTGCAGTTCCTGCCATTTGGCGTTGTCGTCGAAAGCGTATTCAAATTGATCCCATTTGTTGCTTTCGCCCCAGACCAGAGGATCGGCGGCGTGGGCGGCGACGGTGAGGAGGGCGAAAAGCAGGGTATAGAGGTGGCGCATGGCGGGCTCCGGAACGAGGGCCGCATGATAACGCGGCCCCGTCCCGTGTCGTAGGAGGCCCGCTCGCGGCGGTTGCGGGAACGCTATCGGGGAACTTCGTGGGGGCGTTATTCGGCCCGCGAGCGGGCCTCCCACGACAGATCGGCGGCCAGGGCGGCGCGCAGGGCGTCCGGCAGGGGGGAGAGGTGGACGTTCAGATTGGGGTGGTCGATACCGGCGGCGATGGCGGCGCCGTTCTTCGCCGCCGCAACCATCTCCGGCGTCAATTCAAAACGCATGAAGTGAACCGACGCGGTCTTGTCGTCGCTGGAACGGTCGAGGTCTTCGTTGGTGATGGGGTGAACCGCGTCGAAGCCTTCCACCCGCATCCAGATGGCGTTTTCGACACCGACCAGTTTCGCCAGAGCGTCGCGCCGCTCGGTTTCGTCGGCGTATTCGACCATGAAGGTGGCTTTCCAATTGTGGCCGTCGGGAATCAGCGGGTTATAGACGTCGAGTTCCTCCTGGATGCCCTTGGCCTCGAAGATGCGTTCGATGCGCAGCATTTCCTGAATCTGGTATTGCATGGTGAGCGCGTCCTCGAAATACAAGGCCGCGTGTTCGCCCAGCGGCACGCGGCGATTCTTCTTGTGGACGATCACTCTGGCGCGGAAGGCCGGGCGGATTTCCGCGTACTTTTCCAGGCTGTAGAGGTCTTCCCGGGTCAGGTGGGTCATGGGGCGAGTCCGTCGGGTTACTCGTGGGCGATGGGTTTGTCGGTGAACAGGGTGTCGCGCAGTTCATGGTCGAAACGGGGATCCTTGCGGCGGATCCATTCCAGCACCATGGCCGCATGCTCTTTTTCCTCGTCGCGGTTGTGGGCCAGGATGGCTTTCAGTTCCCGGTCGGCGCAGACATCGACGCGCTGGTTGTACCAGTCCACCGCTTCCAGTTCCTCCACCAGGGAGCTGATGGCGCGGTGCATGTCGCGTGCCTCGTCGCTGAGTTGTTCGATGGATTCCTGATAAGCGGACATGGTGTTCTCCTGGGTTGGGTCGGTTCAGAGGCCGTAGGCGCGGCGCAGCAGGGTCATCGGGTGTTCCGGGCCGCGACCGTCCTTCATGGCGTTTTCGATGTGGTGGCCGGCCATCGCGCAGTCGCTGCCGTAGTGGTCGGCCTGGGCCTGGGTGACGCGGCCGACCACGGGTTTGACGATTTTCATCGCCGCTGCGTGCGATTCCTTCTTTACCGCGTAGGTGCCGTCATGGCCGGAGCAGCGCTCGATGATTTCCACTTCGGTACCCGGCACCAGGGCGAGCGCTTCGCGGGTCTTCTGGCCGATGTTCTGCACCCGCTGGTGACAGGCTGCGTGGTAGGCGACCTTGCCCAGGCTTTGTTTGAAGTCGGTTTTCAGCTTGCCGTGCCGGTGCCGCAGCATGAGGTATTCGAACGGGTCGAAGAAGGCGGCCTTCACTTTTTGCACGTCGGGGTCGTCCGGGAACATCAAGGGCAGTTCCTGCTTGAACATGAGCACGCAGGAGGGAATCAGCGCGGTGAGATCCCAGCCGGCATCGACCAGCCTCGCCAGTTGCGGAATGTTGGCCTCCTTGGCGGCGATCACGGCGTCGAGGTCACCCAGTTCCAGTTTCGGCATGCCGCAACAACGCTCCTTCTCGGCCAGGGTGACCGGGATGCCGTTGTGTTCGTACACCGCCACAAAATCTTCGCCGATGCCGGGTTCGTTGCGGTTCATGTAGCAGGTGGCGAACAGGGCGACCTTGCCGCGCGTCTTGCCAGCGGCTTCGCCCGGGGTGGCGTCGGGCAGCCGGCGCAATCTGGAATGCAGTGGCTTGCTGTGGAATTCCGGCAGCCAGGCCTCCGCGTGGATTTCCGCGACGGCCTGCATCGCCTTGCGCGCGGGGGCGAATTTGTTCACCGCGTTGACCAGCGGCGCCACTACCGGAAGGCCAGCCAGACGGCCGATGGCGTCGGTGCTGGTGAGGACGCGGTCGCGCGGCTTGATGTCGTTTTTCTCGAACTTCACCACCTTGGCGCGCAACATCAGGTGCGGGAAGTCCAGGTTCCATGCGTGTGGCGGCACGTAGGGGCACTTGGTCATGTAGCAGAGGTCGCAGAGGTAGCAGTGGTCGACCACCTTCCTGTAATCGGACTTGTTCACCCCGTTCACTTCCATCGACTCGGAATCGTCCACCAGATCGAACAGGGTGGGGAAGGACTGGCACAGGCTGACGCAGCGGCGGCAGCCGTGGCAGATGTCGAATACCCGCTCCATTTCCTGGTGCAGGGAGGCCTCGTCGTGGAAATCGGGATTGCGCCAGTCGAGAGGATGGCGCGTGGGCGCTTCGAGATTGCCTTCACGGATGGGGGTGGCCATTGCGCGGCTCCTCGTCTGAACCCGGCCTGCGCCGGGCGCAAACAACAGGTCAGGCGTCGAGTTCGTTCAACGCCTTCTGGTAGCGGTTGGCATGGGAGCGCTCTGCCTTGGCCAGGGTTTCGAACCAGTCGGCGATTTCGTCGAAGCCTTCCTCGCGCGCGGCCTTGGCCATGCCGGGATACATGTCGGTGTACTCGTGGGTCTCGCCATGCACGGCGGTCTTCAGGTTGTCGGGAGTCGGGCCGAAAGGCATGCCGGTGGCCGGGTCGCCACAGGCTTCAAGGTATTCCAGGTGGCCGTGGGCATGGCCGGTTTCACCTTCGGCGGTGGAACGGAACAGGGCGGCGACATCGTTGTAGCCTTCCACGTCGGCCTTGGCCGCGAAATAGAGATAGCGGCGATTGGCCTGGGATTCGCCAGCAAAGGCGTCCTTCAGGTTCTGCTCGGTTTTTGATCCTTTCAGTTGCATGGCGCTCTCCTGATTGAAATACCCGGCAGATACCCGTGCCAGGTGGACGGTGGAGTTTAGAGTTAATCTAAAAACGTTATTAACTCTATGTTGCGCATTGAGTAATGTCAAACAGACTGGAAGTACAAGGTGGTAAATCCCTCCTCCCGTCAGGATAGACCATGAGGTTTCAGTAGCGTTGCAGCAGGGTGAGGCTGTCGCCTTCGCGGTGCATGTCCATGCGGTTGAGGAAACTCATGCCGAGCAGGGCGAAGGGAAGTTTGGCGTCCTCGACCACGATGGCTTCCACCAGATTGGCGCCGAGGACGCCCAGTTTGACCGTGTTGAGCACCACCCGATAGGCCCGCGCGCGGCCATTGGCGGTGGAGATGGTGATGGCGGTGGCGCGCTCCAGATCAATGTTGGCGCGTTTGGCCAGGCTGCTGGGCAGGGTGACGACGCTGGCCCCGGTATCCACCAGAAACGGCGCGCCGACGCCGTTGATTTCGACCTGCGCGGAAAACTGGCCGCGCGCGTCGGCGGTGAGCACCAGACTGCCGCGTCCTTCCGCCTTTTTGCCGCCATCCGGAGGGGAGGGCCGCGTGGCGAACGCGGCGCCCGGGCCCACGGACAGGGTACGGCGCTGGCCTTCGACTTCCACCGTGACGTGATCGCCCCGCACGTCGATTACGCGCACACCGTCGATTTGCCCGCCCACGGAAACCACTTTGGCGGGGGCGCCATTGACCGAGATCAAGGCTTTGTCACCCAGTGTGCCGCCGACGCCGACCATCGTTGCCGCATGCGCCCACGCCAGCCAGCCGGAAAGGCATAATGCGGCGGCTATCACTTTTACCGCCTGGATATTTGTCGTGAAACCCATTGCCATTTTTCGCCACGCCGCCCATGAAGGTCCGGGCCATTTTGCCACTTTCTGCGATGCTCACGGCTTGCCCTGGAAATTGCTGCGCATCGACGCAGGTGAGCCGATTCCCGCCACCCCGAATGATTTTTCCGGTCTGGTGTTCATGGGCGGCCCGATGAGCGTGAACGACGATCTGCCCTGGATCGCGCCGGCGCTGGCCCTGATCCGCGCGGCGGCGGCGGCGGATCTTCCGGTGCTCGGCCATTGCCTCGGCGGCCAGTTGATGGCCCGTGCGCTGGGCGGCTCGGTGGGGCGCAATCCGATCAAGGAAATCGGTTGGGGAGCCGTGCGGGTACTGGAGTCGCCGGTTGCCCGGGATTGGTTCGCCGCCGTGAATACGTTCGAGTCATTCCATTGGCACGGTGAAACCTTCGCTCCGCCTCCCGGCGCCGAACGCATTCTGGAGAGCGCTTATTGCGCCAACCAGGCCTTTGCCCTGGGCCCGCATCTGGCCCTGCAATGCCATGTGGAAATGACCGAGGCCATGATCCAGTCCTGGTGCGAGGTGGGCGCCGAGGAAATCGCGGCGGCGGCCGCCAGCCCGGCGGTGCAGACGGCGCAACAGATGCGGGAGCTGAACGCGGCCAACCTGCCGGTCATGCGCGCGGTTGCGGAACAGCTTTATGGGCGCTGGACGCGGGGACTGCAAGGGTGAGCGAGGTCATCACGCTGCCGCACCTGCGCACCCTGATCGGTTTGAAGGTGCGTCATCAGGGCGAGATTTGCGTGGTGGTGGAAGTGCTGGAATCGCCCTGTGCCCTGGTGCTGGAGCCGCAAACGCCCTCCACCATGATGGCCGACATGCATGGCCGCCCCTGGGAATACGGACGGGAACACCGGATCGTTCCGGTTTTGACCGAAGATCGCGCCGCCCTGCACGACGCGCTGCTGGAATTGGAACTTCTCGATTGACGCCATGCGAGGCTGACGGCAGGATGCGGCAACAAGAAAAATTGAGGAAAACGAGATGCGGGCTGATGACTTCGAACGGTTCGACGCAGGCGCAAGCCTGATATTCAAACATTAGCGCCATGCCAAATTATCCCGTCGAAAACGGCAGCCGCTGCCTGCACTCGGCACAGATGCCGGTCATCGCCGGTTTCGGCATCATGATTCTGCTGCTGATTGGCGTCGCGGCCATCGGCGTCTCGCATATCCGTACCCTCAGCGGCCAGCTCACGGCCATCGTCGCCGAGCGCAATCTGAAATCGGAACTGGCAACCTCGATGAAGGGGCTGCACGACTCACGCTATCAGTCCATCCTGCTGGCCAGCAACCTGGACGACCCTTTCGAGCGCGACGAACAGAGGATGCGTTTCTCCGAGATGGCGCGCGAATTCATCGTTCTGCGCGACCGCTTTCTGGCGCTCTCGCTCGATGACACGGAACTGGCGGCCTGGGGCGCGGTACGCAAGGGAGTGGGAATCGTCGAGAACATGACGAACGAGGCTTTCGACCTGATGGAGAGCGGTCAGCGAGATCAGGCCAAACGGATGATCCGGTTGAATCTCAAGCCGCATCAACTGAACATGATGAGCCAGTGGGATCATCTGGTGGACATGCAGCGGGTGAAGAATGCCGCCGCCGTCAACGAGGCGACCGAAGCCAGCAAGCGGGCGCGTGGCCTGGTGCTGGGGCTTTCCACCCTGGCGTTGCTGGTGGCGGTCGGCGTGGCGGTATTCGTGATTCGCGTGAGCCGCCGCATGGAGGCCGATCTGTTCCAGGAACGCGAGCGCGCCGTGGTGACCCTGCGTTCACTCGGCGATGCCGTCATCCGCTTCAATGAGGAACGCCGTATCAGCTATATGAACCCGGTCGCGGAGACCCTGCTGGGCAAGGATGAGGAGACCTCCGCCTCCACGCCGGCCGTTGAGGTTCTTCATCTGTATGAGCGCGAGAGCCGCGCCGACCTGACCGCGACCTTGCTGGACGAGGTGCTGGAGGGCAAGGCGGTCGTTCTGCCTCCTTCCGCCTGCCTGCTGTCCGCGCAGGGCATGGAGTATGAGGTGGAAGGCAAGTGCTCATGTATCCATGCGCCCGACGGCGCGATCATCGGCGGTGTGCTGGTCATGAGCGATGTCACCGAGGCGCGCGAGTTGCAACGCAAGCTGCTCTGGCACTCCGACCATGACGTGTTGACCGGCCTGGCCAACCGTTACGCTTTCGAGGAACGCCTGGCTCAATCGCTGGATGGCAAACGGGCGTCGGAATTGCGCTCTTCCCTGCTGCTCATCAACCTGGACAACCTCAAGCGGGTGCGCGATCAGGCGGGCCATGCCTGCAGCGATGAATTGGTGCGCCAGGTGACGCACCTGTTGAATCTCCGGGTGCGGGAATCCGACTTTCTGGCGCGCATGGGGGAAGACGAATTCGGTATTTTGTTGCAGTCCTGCCCGGATGAAATGGCCGCGCACATCGCCGAACAGATTCGTGACAGCGTGATCGGCCTGCGCCAGTCCTGGCAGGGCAAAACCTATCAGGTCGGCGTGCATATCGGCGTGGTGCACTTGTCCGAGCAAACCCATGAGGAATGCCTGGCGGCGTGCTATTCCGCCCTGCATGAAGCCGAGACCAAAGGGCCGGGCAGCGTGGTTGTGCGCCACCATGCCGACTCCGCAAGCGCCGCCCGATCACCCGGCGCCGACCATCCCGCATAACCCGTCGGGCGGCGTGTTCACGGAGGTTCGTGAAGCGCCCACTCTTGAGCACCATCCCCATCCATGAAAATTCTTGCCGGCGATATCGGGGGCACCCACAGCCGCCTCGCGCTCACGCGACTCGATGGCGCCCGCGTGCATATCGAAAAAGTGGAACGCGTCCTCAATGCCGGGCGCGCCGGCGTGGACGCGCTGCTGGCGGACTTTCTTGCCGCGCTGGCCGACCGGGGGGATCGGGTCGATGCCTGCTGCCTCGCCGTGGCGGGGCCGACCGATGGACTCAGCGCGCAATTCACCAACCTGCCCTGGCGGATCGAGGCCGCCGCCCTGTCTGAACGTTTCGGCCTGCCGTTTCGTCTGGTCAACGACTTCGCCGCCGTGGGCTGGGGCCTCAACGCATTGCGGGAGGACGTCGGCGCCGGCGAACTCGCCACACTCCAGCCGGGCATGCCCCTGGCGAGCGCTCCCCGCGTCGCGCTGGGCGCGGGCACCGGCCTGGGCGTCTCGCTTTGTGTGGCGCGGGGGGCGTTGCATCAGCCGCTCGATTCGGAGGGGGGGCACATCGGCTTCGCGCCGACCGACGCCGCGCAGGATCGTCTGCTGGCGTTCCTGCGCGAGGAGCATGGCCGGGTGTCCGTCGAACGCCTGCTCTCAGGCCCCGGGCTGGTCAGCCTGTATCGCTTTTGCCTGCGCGAGGCGGGCCGGCCGGAAGTCGGCCTCGACGCGCCGGATGCGGCGGCCGCCATCAGCGCGGCCGGTCTGGCGGCGAGCAATGCCGAGGCGGTACGCGCCTTGCGTCTGTTCGCGCGGATTTACGGCCAGGTCGCCGGCGACCTGGCGCTGCTGGCACGCGCTGCGGGTGGCGTTTTCCTCGCCGGTGGCATCGCGCCGCAATTGCCGGGTTTGCTCCGGAGCGGTGAATTCATCGCCGGCTTTCGCGCCAAGGGGCGTTTTTCCGAGTGGATGGAAAGCGTGCCGGTCAAGGTCGTACTCGATCCCGATGTCGGACTCAAGGGCGCGGCGCTGGCCGCGACCGTGTAGCGCCGGCTTCCAGCCGGCGTTTTTTGCATCCGCCGAATGGTTGCCGGCCCGCTGATCAGTACCGTTTCAAGGCCGCTTCCAACGTGTTGCGCAGCAGCGTGGCCACCGTCATCGGTCCGACACCGCCCGGCACCGGGGTGATCCAGCCGGCATGTTCGCGCGCCACCGCGAATTCCACATCGCCGACGATGCGGCCGTCTTCCAGGCGGTTGATGCCGACGTCGATCACCGTGGCGCCGGGCTTGATCCATTCCCCCTTGACCATTTCCGGTCGCCCGACCGCAGCCACCACGATGTCCGCCTGCCCCACCTGGGCCGCCAGGTCGCGCGTGGCGGAATGGCATACCGTCACCGTGCAGCCGGCCAACAGCAGTTCCAGCGCCATCGGCCTGCCCACATGGTTGGACGCGCCCACCACCACGGCGTGCTTGCCGCGCAAGGCCTCGCCCGTGGCTTCCAGCAGGCGCATCACGCCATAGGGTGTGCAGGAGCGCAGCGTGGGCTTCTTCACCGCCAGGCGGCCGATGTTGTAGGGATGGAAACCATCCACATCCTTGTCCGGGCGAATCCGCTCGATCACCGTCTCGTCTTCGATGTGCTCCGGCAGGGGCGCCTGCACCAGAATGCCATCCACGGTTTGGTCGTCGTTCAACTGGTCGATCAGCGCCAGCAGGTCGGCCTGGCTGGTGGATGCGGGCAGGTCGTGGGAAATCGACAGCACCCCCGCCTTCTGGCAAGCCAGGCGCTTGTTGCGCACGTAGATGCCGGAGGCGGGGTCGCCGCCCAGCAGAATCACCGCCAGCCCCGGAACTCGCCGCCCGGCGGCGAGGCGTGCGTCGACCTCGCGTTTGATGTCCTGGATCAGGGCGTCGGCGATGGCTTTGCCATCGAGGAGTCGAGCGGTCATGGCGAGGAAGGAGGCTGGATTGAAACCAGCGCAATTTTACTGGAGCGGCCGCTGTATCGGCATTGCTTTTCCCGGGATCGGCGGGTATATTTCCGCGCCTTCGGGGTGTAGCGCAGCCCGGTAGCGCGCTTGCTTTGGGAGCAAGATGTCGGAGGTTCGAATCCTCTCACCCCGACCAATCGTTCCCGGTCTGGAAACTCCGAAAGCCCGCGGGATTCTGCCCGTAGCTCAATTGGATAGAGCACCAGCCTTCTAAGCTGGGGGTTACAGGTTCGATCCCTGTCGGGCAGGCCAGACTTCAATGGCGGTGGTCGTTCCTATGCCGGGGGCCGAGTTCCCGTCGTGGAATGCTGTAAATGGTTGTCACGTTGTTTGCTGTAGCGGTTTGCCACTGGTGGTGGTAGCTCAATTGGTAGAGTCCCAGATTGTGATTCTGGCTGTTGTGGGTTCGAGTCCCATCCATCACCCCAATAATTCCCTCGTCGGTGCCGATTTTCGCGACCGACGACCCAGGTTCGACAGGCGACCGGCGCGGCGCTCCCGATGACGCGCCGGGCCTGTGTGGCCCCATCACCCCTCATCGCGTGGAAACACACCCGCTCGCGCGCTCTCGCTCACCGCGCGCACGGCGGGGTGGACGATTTTTCGTTCCACGGAGATGGCGAAATACTGTTCCCTGATCTCCTTCGTTTCACCCAGCATGACCACGCCATACTGGCCTTCCACTTCCTGGCGGGTGACGCCGGGCGCGGGAAAGACCCCCGCCCCGCCTTTGCCGAAAGCCTTCATCAGCGCGCTGTCGTCGAATTCGCCGACGATGCGTGGCCGCACGTCGCGGCGCTCCAGCCAGCGCGTGAGCGGCGCGCGCAGGGCGCTGTCTTCGCCGGGAATGAGCAGGGGCGCGCCATCGAGCATTTCGGGAAAACCGCCGGAGAGGCGCGCGGCCAGATCGGGCGCGGCGAAAAAAGTGACGCCGCACTCGCCCAGAGGGTGGCTGTAGCCTTTCACGTCCATGCCGGGTGGCATGGGTCGGTCGGCCAGCACCATATCCAGGCGATGTACCGCCAATTCCCCCAGCAGGCGGTCGAGTCGATCCTCCCGGCATAACAGGCGCACCGGTTCGGGCAGGGCCAGCGCCGGCGCCAGCAGCCGATGGGCGATGGATTTCGGCACCACGTCGGCGATGCCCACCCGGAACGGGAACGCTTTCTCCTCCTGGCGGCCGTGCAGGGCTTCCTCCAGTTCCGCCCCCACCTGAAACAGTTCCTCGGCATAGGACAGAACCAGGCGCCCGGTTTCGGTCAGTTCCAGTCTCCGCCCGGTACGGCGGAACAGCGCCACACCCAGTCTTTGCTCGAATAGCGTCAATTGGCCGGACAAGGTCTGCGGCGTGAGGTGGAGTTTTTCCGCCGCGCGGTTGACCGCGCCGGCCTTTGCCACGGCGAGAAAATAATGGAGGTGCTTGAAATTGAGCATGTCGTTTTGTGATCGAAAAATACGAACTAATCATCATGATAATTCGAATATTTCTTATTAACCAATGCCCGTAGGATGCCACCGTATTCAGCCGAATAAAGGAAGCAGCCGTGCATGTGGATATTCAAAGCCAGGGATTTCCCCTCACGGAGGGGCTGCGCGACTACCTCATGAAGCGTCTGGCTTATGGCTTGAATCATGGTGACGACGCCATCGCCCGCGTCACCGTGCGCTTGTCCGACATCAACGGCCCGCGCGGCGGCGCCGACAAACGCTGCTTCATTGAGGTGCGGCTCAAGGCTGCGGCGGCGGTCGTGATCGAAGACACCGAATCCGACCTTTACGTCGCCATCGACCGCGCCGCCGAGCGCGCTGGCCGTGCCCTGGCACGGCAGTTGGCGCGGCGGCGGGAATTCGCGCCCGGCATGCCGGTGGAACCTGATGGCGCGGCACAAGCGGGCGTGACGTACCCATGACCCGGAAAGCGAAACGCGGCCTGTCCGCGCCCTTCCTCATCAACCAGGCGGTGGATCGGTTGCGCGCGGGCGGCGTGGTGGCGTTTCCCACCGAGACCGTCTACGGCCTGGGGGCCGACGCGCGCAACGAGACGGCGATCAAGCGCGTATTCGAGGTCAAGCGGCGCCCCGCCGACCACCCCTTGATCGTGCATGTGGCGGATGAGGCGCAAGCGGAGGATTGGGCAGCCGAGATTTCGGAGACCGCGCGGCGCTTGATGGCGCACTTCTGGCCCGGGCCGCTTACCCTGGTATTGCCCGCGCGTGGCGATGTGCCGCGCGCGATTACCGGCGGTCAGGACAGCGTGGCGCTGCGCGTGCCCAGCCATCCCGTGGCTCTGGCTTTGCTGAACGCGTTCGATGGTGGCCTGGCGGCGCCGTCGGCCAACCGTTTCGGCGCCGTCAGCCCCACCGAGGCATGGCATGTGCGCGCCTCCCTTGGCGGGCAGGTGGATCTGGTGCTGGACGGCGGCCCCTGCCGCTATGGCCTGGAATCCACCATCGTCTCTTTGCTCGACGAGCGCCCGCGGGTATTGCGGCCCGGCGCATTGCCGCTGGCCGCGCTGCGTCAGGTGCTGGGCGAGGAGGGCGTCGAGTATGGCGACCCATCCGCGCCGTCGCCACGAGTGCCTGGCACCTTGCCCGGACATTACGCGCCCGTGACGCCGCTGGAGGTTCACGCCCTGGAAAATCTGATTCCTCGCGCCGAGGCGTTATTGGCCCAAGGGTTGCGGGTGGCGGTGTTGCGCGGCAATCGCAGTTTGCGTGGCAAACCGACGCTGCCGCCGCTGCCGCAATTTCTCCTGCCGACGCGGCCGGAGGAGTACGCGCGCTGCCTGTATGGCCGTTTGCGTGAACTCGATCGTTTCGCCTTCGACCGTTTGCTGGTGGAAGCGCCGCCTGACGAAGACGTCTGGTGGGCGGTCAACGACCGGCTGACGCGCGCGTCAGCCGGTTCCCGGCGGGAAGCGCGGCCGTGAGCGATCACTGGATCGGCTCACGAAATCCGCCGGCCACTGAGCCAGGCTTTCAATAGCGTCAAAGGGAATCAAATCATGAAACGCATCCTGCTTTTCCTCGCCACAAACCTGGCCATCGTGCTGGTGCTGTCCGTCACCATGCGCCTTCTGGGCGTGGAGCCCTATCTCAACGAACAGGGGCTGAACCTGCAAGCGCTGCTGATCTTCGCGGCGGTGATGGGTTTCGGCGGCTCGTTCCTCTCGCTGGCCATTTCCAAGTGGATGGTGAAGAAGTCGATGGGCGTGCGGGTGATCGAGGCGCCGGCGAACTCGACCGAATTCTGGCTGGTGGACACCATCGCCAGGTATTCGGAACGCGCCGGCATCAAGATGCCGGAAGTCGGCATCTACGAGTCGCCCGAGGTCAACGCCTTCGCCACCGGCATGAGCAAGAACAGCTCGCTCATCGCCGTCTCCACCGGGTTGCTCAACCAGATGACGCGCGAGGAGGCCGAGGCGGTGCTGGGGCATGAGGTCTCGCACGCCGCCAACGGCGACATGGTGACCCTGGCGCTGATCCAGGGCGTGGTGAACACCTTCGTCATGTTCTTCTCCCGCGTCATCGGCTACGTGGTGGACAAGGTGGTGTTCAAGACCGAGAGGGGCACCGGCCCGGCGTATTTCGTCACCATGATCGTCGCCGAACTGGTACTGGGCGTGCTGGCCTCGATCATCGTCATGTGGTTCTCGCGCCGACGCGAGTTCATCGCCGACAGCGGCGGCGCCACCCTGGCCGGGCGGCGCAACATGATCGCCGCGCTGCAACGGCTCAACGCGCTGCATCCCGCCCCCCTGCCGGACAAGATGGCGGCCTTCGGCATCAGTGGCGGCGGCGGTGGCGGCCTCAAGCGCCTGTTCATGACCCACCCGCCGCTGGAAGAACGCATCGCCGCGCTTGAGGCGGGGCAATGAATCCGGGATTGCACCCGAGTAGCGCCGACGAGTTCATCCAAACAGACGAACAAGCCGGTGGGACGCCGGTGCTACAACGCGTTCAACCGAAGAATCCAGGATGAATGACGCGGTTTCCATCGGCGAACCCTGGATGTGGGCCGCCTTCATCGGCTTCGTGCTGGCCATGCTGGCGCTGGATCTGTTCGTGTTCGGCGGCCGCCGCGCGCATAAGGTCGGGGTCGCGGAGGCGGCCACCTGGTCGCTGGTCTGGGTGAGCCTGGCGCTGCTGTTCAACGCCGGCCTCTGGTGGCATCTCAACGGCACTTTCGGCGCCGAAATCGCCGACCGCAAGGCGCTGGAGTTCCTCACCGGCTACCTGATCGAGAAGTCGCTGTCGGTGGACAACGTGTTCGTCTTTCTGTTGATCTTCTCCGCCTTCCACGTCGCCCCGGAGCATCAGCGCCGGGTGCTGATCTACGGCGTGCTTGGCGCCATCGTCCTGCGCGCGGCCATGATCCTGGCCGGTGCCTGGGTGGTGCGCGAATTCAACTGGGTGCTCTATCTGTTCGGCCTCTTCCTGGCCATCACCGGCATGCGCATGCTGGTCATGGCGGAGAAGGCGCCGGAGCTGGAGAAGAACCCGGTACTGAAATTCGCGCGGCGGCATTTGCGCATCTCGGATGACCACCACGGCGAGCGCTTCAGCGTGATGAAGGACGGCGCGCGCTGGTTCACGCCATTGTTCCTGGTGCTGATCCTGATCGAAACCTCCGACGTGGTATTCGCGGTGGATTCCATCCCGGCCATCTTCGCCATCACCACCGATCCCTTCATCGTCTTCACCTCCAACATCTTCGCCATCATGGGCCTGCGCACGCTGTACTTCCTGCTCGCCGACGTGGCCGACCGCTTCCACCTGCTGAAATACGGCCTCGCCCTGGTGCTCACCTTCATCGGCGCCAAGATGCTCATCGCGCCCTGGTACCACGTGCCGGTGGCGGCTTCGCTGGCCATCGTCGCGGTGCTGATCGGCGCCAGCGTGGCCGCCAGCCTGATCGCCACGCGCAAGACCTCCACATGATGCCGGCGCGCCGCGCGCCGCGTGATCGCTTCGTCTGAGGCGCGGGGGAAGGCGCCCGCGCCGATGGCGACAGGCTGGTTTGGAAAGGGAGGAGCGAGGCCCGCCATGCGGTATCCCGGTAACTTGAGGTATCGGGAAACGCCGACCGCATGTCACATGTCCAGTAAAGTCGGCCTCTCATGAATCTGCTTTTCACCATCCTCACTCCGTTCCTGGGCGCCATCCTGGTGGCCTGGATATCCCGCTGCGGCCGCTCCCACGCCGCCTGGGCGGCGGGGGGAGTGGGTCTGGCCGCGCTGGCCTGGCTGTCGCCGCTGGCATCCGGGCCGTTTTCCGGCATGACTCATATCCAGCGGATTGCCTGGATGCCGGCGGTGGGGCTTGATCTGGCGTTCCGCCTGGATGGGTTGGGGCTGTTGTTCGCCGGCCTGATTCTGGGCATCGGCCTGCTGGTGATCCTCTACGCCCGCTATTACCTGTCCGAGCGCGACAGCCTGGGCCGTCTGTACGCCTATCTGCTGTTGTTCATGGGCGCCATGCTGGGCGTGGTGCTGTCCGAGAACCTGATTCAGTTGCTGATGTTCTGGGAACTGACCAGCCTTTCCTCGTTTCTCCTGATCGGTTACTGGCGCGAGCGTGAACAGGCGCGCCAGGGCGCGCGCATGGCGTTGGCGGTGACCGGCGCCGGCGGCCTGGCCCTGCTCGGCGGCATCCTGCTGCTGGGCGAAATCACCGGCAGTTACGAGTTGTCGGTGATCCTGGCCTCGGGCGACCTCATCCGCGCGCATCCGCTCTACCTGCCGGCCCTGGTTCTGGTGTTGCTCGGGGCGTTCACCAAATCGGCGCAGTTCCCGTTCCATTTCTGGTTGCCGCACGCGATGGCGGCGCCGACTCCGGTTTCGGCCTACCTGCATTCGGCCACCCTGGTGAAGGCCGGGGTGTTCCTCCTGGCGCGCCTGTTCCCGGCCCTCTCGGGAACCTGGGAATGGTCGCATCTGGTGGGCGGCGTCGGCCTGCTGACCTTGTCGATCGGCGCCTTCACCGCCTTGTTCAAGCATGACCTGAAGGGTTTGCTGGCCTATTCCACCCTCAGCCACCTGGGGCTGATTACCCTGCTGTTCGGCATCGGCACCCCCCTGGCGGCGGTGGCGGGGGTGTTTCACATCATCAATCACGCCATTTTCAAGGCCTCCTTGTTCATGGCCGCCGGCATCATCGACCACGAAACCGGCAGCCGCGACATGCGCCGCATCAATGGCCTCTGGCGCTTCATGCCGCATACCGCCACCCTGGCGATGGTGGCGGCGGCGGCGATGGCGGGGGTGCCGTTGTTCAACGGCTTCCTGTCGAAGGAAATGCTTTTCGCCGAGTCGGCCAGCCTGGCCACCCAGATGCGCTTCGGCTGGATCCTGCCGCTGGGCGTGACCGTGGCGGGCATCTTCGCCGTGGCTTATTCCCTGCGCTTCGTGCATGACGTGTTTTTCAATGGCGATCCCATCGACCTGCCCCGGACGCCGCGCGAACCGCCGCACTGGATGAAGGTGCCCGTGGAGGTGCTGGTGCTGCTATGCCTGCTGGTGGGGATATTTCCCGGCCAGACCGTCGAGCCCATCCTGGCCGTGGCGGCCGCCGGCGTGCTGGGGCGGCCGCCGCCCGCGCATGATCTGGCGATCTGGCATGGCTTCTCGCCGGCGTTGTGGATGAGCGTGATCGCCCTGGTCGGCGGCGCCTTGCTCTACGGCGCGCGGCGGCCGCTGTTCGCCTGGCATGAGCGCCATGAGGGGCGCCTGGATGCCCGTCGGGTTTATGAAGCGTTGCAGCGGGCGCTGTTCGCTTTCGCGCGGAAAGTGACCCGCCTGCTCGATGTCGGCTCCCTGCAACGCATGCTGGCCCTGTTCCTGTCCTTCACCCTGCTGCTGGGCTGGGCCGGTGGTGAAATGAGTGGCGCGGTGGGCAACGACACCGCGCTGACCGGCCCGCGCGCTCTGTTGCCGGTGGATGGCGTGAGCGGGTTGGTTGCCGTCGCCCTGGTCGTGGTGTCCCTCGCGGTCGTGGCCTTGCATCGGCGGCGGTTCACCGCCCTGGTGCTGATCGGCGTGGTGGGGCTGCTGGTGTCGCTGATCTTCGTGAAGTTTTCCGCGCCGGATCTCGCCCTGACCCAGTTGTCGGTGGAAGTGGTGACCGTGGTGCTGCTGCTCCTGGCCCTGTATTTCCTGCCCCAGCACACCCCCCGCGAGTCGCGCCCGTCGCGCCGCGCGCGCGATGCCGCGCTCGCCCTGGCGGCCGGTGGCGGCATGGGCACCCTGGCCTGGGCGGTGCTGACCCGGCCCTACAGCGGCATCGGGGACTGGTTCCTTGCCAACAGTGTTCCCGGTGGCGGTGGCCGTAACGTGGTGAACGTGATCCTGGTGGATTTTCGCGGCTTCGACACCCTCGGCGAAATCACCGTGCTGGCCCTGGCCGGCCTCGCCATCCACGCCATGCTGGAATCGACGCGCCTGGAGGGGCCGCGCCAGGACGCCGACGGGCGCGCCTGGAACCGGGACGCGCACCCGGCCATCATGGCCTCGTTCGCCCGCCTGCTGTTGCCGCTGGCATTGCTGGTTTCGGCGTTCATCCTGCTGCGCGGCCACAACTTGCCCGGCGGCGGTTTCATCGCCGGGCTGGTCACGGCGGCGGCGCTAATCATGCAGTACCTCGCCAATGGCGTGGAGTGGACCCATTCCCGCCTGCCGGGAAACCTGCATCCGGTCATCGGCGCGGGTCTGGCCATCGCCACGCTCACCGGCCTGGGCAGCCTGTTTCTCGGTCATCCCTTCCTCACCTCCACCTTCGGCCATGTGGCCTGGCTGGGCGATGTCGAACTGGCCTCGGCCATGATCTTCGACCTGGGCGTCTATCTGGTGGTCGTGGGCGCCACCCTGCTGATCCTGATCCATCTGGGGTTGATGCACCGCAAGGACTCCGGGAGCGAAACTGCCGCCGTTCCGGAGGCGCGCCGATGGAAGCCCTGATCGCCCTGTCGATCGGCGTGCTCACCGCCTGCGGCGTCTATCTCGCCTTGCGCGGGCGCACCTTCCCGGTGGTGCTGGGGCTGACCTTCCTGTCCTACGCGGTCAACCTGTTCCTGTTCGCGATGGGCCGGCTCGCCATCGGCCGGCCGCCGGTGATTCGCGCCGCCGCCGTCGCCGAATTGGCCTACGCCGACCCGTTGCCGCAGGCCCTGGTGCTCACCGCCATCGTCATCGGCTTCGCCATGACCGCCTTCGTCATCGTCCTGGCGTTGAAAGCGCGGGCGGAACTGGGCAACGACCATGTCGATGGGGTGGATTGATACATGAACCCGGACACGCGCCCTTGTAGCGCCGGCGACTCGCCGGCTCGTTCGCCTGATTGGAAGAACTCGCCGGCGAGGCGCCGGCGCTACAGGGCCATTGCGCCATGAACCACCTCGCCATCGCGCCCCTGTTGCTGCCCCTGCTGGCCGGCATCCTGCTGTTGCTGTTCCGGCATACCGGCATCGGCCCGCGCCGGGTGTTCAGCCTGGCCGCCGTGCTCGGCCAGGTCGGCCTGGCGCTGCTGCTCACCCGCGCGACGAGTAGCGGCGACATCCTGGCCTATTTCCTGGGCAACTGGCTGGCGCCGTTCGGCATCGTCCTGGTGGCGGATGCGCTGGCGGCCTGGATGCTGCTCGCCACCGCCTTGCTGGCGCTGTTCGCGCTGCTGTATGCCTGCCGGGGCGGCGATACGCGCGGAAGACATTTCCATGTGTTGTTCCAGTTGCAGTTGTTCGGACTCAACGGCGCCTTTCTCACCGGCGACCTGTTCAACCTGTTCGTGTTCTTCGAGGTGCTGCTGCTGGCCTCCTACGGGCTGATCCTGCACGGCGGCGGCCGCGCGCGGGTGCGCGCGGGCCTGCATTACGTGGTGCTCAATCTGGCCGGCTCCGCCGTGTTCCTGATCGCGGTGGGCACGCTCTACGGCGTCTTCGGCACGCTCAATCTGGCCGATCTGGCGCTGAAGGTGGCGGCCACGCCGGCATCGGAACTCGGCCTGGCGCGGGTGGCCGGGCTGTTGCTGTTCGCGGTGTTCGCGCTCAAGGCGGCGCTGCTGCCTCTTTATCTCTGGCTGCCCGCCGCCTATGCCCACACCAGCGCCGCAGTGGCGGCCCTGTTTGCGATCATGACCAAGGTGGGGGTGTACGCCATCGTCCGGGTCTACAGCCTGGTTTTCGGCGCCACGGCGGGGCCGCTGGCGCGCCTGGTCGAACCCTGGCTGCTGCCGCTGGCCCTGGCGACCTTGCTGGTCGGCATGCTGGGGGTGCTGGCGGCGGCCACCCTACGGCAACAGGCGGCCTATCTGGTGGTCGCTTCCGTCGGTTCGCTGTTGACCGCCTTCGCCCTCGACAGCACCGCCGGCATCGCCGCCGGCCTCTATTACCTGCCGCACGCCACCTTCGCGGCGGCGGCCCTGTTCCTGCTCGCCGACGTCATCGCCAGCCGGCGCGGCGATAGCGGCGACCGCCTCGCGCCGGGCCCGGCCATGCCCCACGCCCCGCTGTTGGGCGGGCTGTTCTTCGTCACGGCCATGCAGGGGGTCGGGCTGCCGCCGCTGTCCGGCTTCCTCGGCAAGTTCCTGCTCCTGCGCGCCGCCCTGGAGCATCCGGCCGCGCCCTGGGTCATGGCGGCGGTGCTGCTGGCCGGCCTGCTCGGCATGATCGCCCTGGCCAGGAGCGGCAGCCTGCTGTTCTTCCGAACCCTGCCGCCGGAGGATGGCGCAGAGCCGCTCGCGGCCGCCCTGGTTCCGGTCGTCGGGCTGTTGCTGCTGGGCGTGGCCATGACCGTGTTCGCCGGGCCGCTCCAGGCCCATGTGGCCAGCATCGCGGAGCAGTTGTCGCAGCCGTATCACTACGTCCACGCCGTGCTCGGAGGCCGCCCGTGAAGAGGTTGCCGCACCCGCTCCTGACGCCGATCCTGGCCGCGATCTGGCTGTTGCTCAACAACAGTCTGGCGCCCGGCCATATCGCGCTTGGCCTGCTCCTGGGCTGGGCCATTCCCCTGTTCACCGCGCGCTTCTGGCCGCAGACGGTGCGTATCCGCAAGCCGCTTACGCTGCTGCGCTTCCTGGCCGTGGTGCTGCTGGACATCGTGCTGGCCAATCTGGTCGTGGCGCGGCTGATCCTGGGGCGGCCGCAAGCCCTGTGCCCGGCGTTTCTGGTCGTGCCGCTACGACTGAAAAGCGACCTGGCCATCGGCCTGCTGGCCAACACCATCTGCCTCACGCCGGGCACGGTATCGGCGCGCTTGAGCCCGGATCGCGATTTTCTGCTGGTACACGCGCTGCACGCGCCGGATGGCGACGCGCTGATCGCCGCCATCAAGCAGCGTTATGAGGCGCCCCTGAAAGAGGTGTTTGAAGCATGCTGAAGCTGGTCATCCCCATCGCCTTCGCCCTGGTGGCCGCCGCCGTGGCGATGAGCGTGTGGCGCCTGCTGCGCGGCCCGAGCGCGCCGGATCGCATCCTGGCGCTGGATACGCTGTACGTGAACGCCATCGCGCTGCTGGTGCTGCTGGGCATCCATCTCGGCAGCGCGTTGTACTTCGAGGCCGCGCTGCTCATCGCCATGATGGGCTTCGTCGGCACCGTGGCGCTGTGCAAGTACCTGTTGCGTGGCGACATCATCGAATAGGAGGCGACCATGCTGGAATACCTGCTGTCTTTCCTGATTCTGGCCGGGGCGCTGTTCACCTTCATCGGCGCCCTCGGCCTGGCCCGGCTGCGTGATTTCTACACCCGCCTGCACGGCCCCACCAAGGCCACCACCCTGGGCGTGGGCTGCCTGTTGATCGCCTCGTCGGTGTACTTCAGCAGCCAGGGCCGGGGCATGAGCCTGCACGAGGTGCTGGTGACCCTGTTCCTGTTCATCACCGCCCCGATCTCCGCGCACCTCCTGGCCAAGACGGCGCTGCACCTGCGGATCGAATCCCTGGCACCACCGCCGCAAGGCGATCAATCGGATACCCGGGAAGCCGGAAGCTATACAGAGATCATCACCCCACCCCGGCCGCCTGAACGTCCCCTTCCGGAGGAGCGAACTCGATGAATCTCACCTTTCTCGGCGCCGCGCGCGAAGTTACCGGCTCCCGCTATCTGCTGGAGGCCGAGGGCGCGCGTTTTCTGGTGGATTGCGGCATGTTCCAGGGCGGCCGCGAGGCGCGCGAGAAGAACCGCCAGGCCTTCGCCTTCGACCCCGGAACGATTGATTTCGTCCTTCTCACCCATGCCCATATCGACCATTCCGGCCTGCTGCCGCGACTGGTGGCGCTGGGCTTCAAGGGCCCCATTTACACCACCCGCGCCACTTGTGATCTGTTGGGCGTGATGTTGCCGGATGCCGGGCATATCCAGGAGCGCGAGGCGGAAAGCGAGAACTACCGGCGCTTCAAGTCGAGGAAGAAAGCGCCGCGCCACGATGTGGCGCCGCTGTACACCGTGGAACAGGCGCGCACCTGCCTGAAACAACTGCGGCCGGTGGATTACGACGAGGAAATCACCCCGCACCTGGCGGTGCGCTGCGTGTTCCGCGACGCCGGCCACATCCTCGGCTCGGCCATCGCGGAAGTCTGGCTGGGCAAAGGTGCGCAACGCCGCAAGATCGTGTTCTCCGGCGACCTCGGGCAGCCGGCGCGGCCACTGGTGCGCGACCCGACGCCGATCACCGAGGCGGATTATCTGGTGGTGGAATCGACCTACGGCAACCGCCTGCACAAGAGCATGGAAGAAACCGAGGACGAACTGGTGCGGGTGGTCAACGACACCCTGGAAAAGAAGGGCGGCAACCTCATCGTCCCCGCCTTCGCCGTGGGGCGCACCCAGGACATGCTCTATCTGCTGGCCGATCTGAGCCGGCGGGGGCGCATTCCCAAACTCACCGTGTTCGTCGATTCGCCGATGGCGACCGCCGCCACCGAAATCACCTACCGGCACATGGAGTTGCTGGATCGGGAAACCCATGAGCTGATGGACAAGTACGGCGGCATGGCGAATTTCCGGAAACTCGCCTTCGTCGGCGACGCGGAGGAATCGAAGGCGCTCGACCGCATCGCCGGCGGCGCGGTCATCATCTCCGCCAGCGGCATGTGCGACGCCGGCCGCATCAAATACCACCTGCGCGCCAACCTGCCGCGCAACAAGGCCACCCTCCTCATCACCGGCTTCCAGGCCGCCGGCACCCTGGGGCGCCGCCTGGTGGACGGCGCCAAACGCATCCGCCTGATGGGCGAGGACGTGCCGGTCAAGGCCGACCTGGTCACCCTGGGCGGCCTCTCCGCCCACGCCGACCGTGACGCCCTGCTGGCCTGGCTCGGCCACTTCCGCGCGCCGCCGAAACAGGTATTCGTGGTGCATGGCGAGGCGGAAACCGCGACCGGCTTCGCGGCCCTGATCGCGGAAAAATTCGGCTGGCGGACGCAAGCGCCAGAGGCCGGGCAGCGCGTCACGCTGGTCTGAGCCGGGCGGATTCCGAGGCCGCGCCGGTTATCACGACAGCGCGCGCTGTCGCGCGGCGATGCCCGCTGTCCGGTTTGCGGGAATGGCCAGCACGAAGCATTTTTCGATTCGATTTATACGATCAATGCTGCTGGGTTATCCGAATTTTTTGCGCTTCGAGGCGGCCTATCCTGAATGTGAACGCGACAGTACGCGACGCGCTGAATGAACCAAAACCCGGAGATCAAGATGAACCACGATACCCCCGCCACTTCCGGCACCTCCAAGAACCGCCATCTCTGCATCCCCCTGGGGCAGGTGGCGATGAAGCAGTCGGCCACCAATCAGGTGCTGGAAACCCACGAGACACTCCAGAAAGCGGCTATTCCTGCCACCGCGAGGGAATGACGCGCATGGCCGCCGCCTCGCCCATCAGCCGCCGTCTGGCGCCCTGGCTGGCCCTGTCCGGCCTGGCGCTGCTCGCGTTTCTGGTGCTGCGGCCGTTTTTCGCGGCGCTGGCCTGGGCGGCGGTGCTGGCCTACGCCTCCTGGCCGCTGTCGGAGCGGATACGCGCGCGCTGCGGCGGTCGCGACAGTCTGGCCGCCGGCCTGAGCACGGCCTTGGCGGCGCTGACCCTGTTCGCGCCGCTGTTGTGGTTCGTCTGGCTGGCGCAACAGGAACTGGCGGGGTTCTATGCTGGCCTGCGCGCCTTCGTGAATCATCCGCCGGCGCTGCCGGAGTTCCTGCTTGGCCTGCCCTGGCTGGGCGACTGGCTTGGCCAGCAACGCGCGCGCTTGCTGGCCGACCCGCAAGGCGTCATCGAGGCGGCCAAGGTCTGGCTCGCGGCCCACGCTGGCGAGGCGGTGGCGCTGGTGGGCGGCGCCGGCCGCAATCTGGCCAAGCTGGTACTGGTGTTGGTGAGCCTGTTCTTCTTCTACCGCGACGGCGCCCGCATGGCGCGGGAACTGGGCCATGTCCTGGCGCGTTTCATCGGCCCGCGCACCCACGACTATCTCGCCGCCGCCGCCATGACCACCCGCGCCGTGGTCTACGGCATCCTGCTCACCGCGCTGGTGCAGGGCGCCTTCGCGGGCGTCGGCTACTGGGTCGCGGGCATGTCCTCGCCGGTGACCCTGGGGGTGCTGACCGCGCTGTTCGCCCTGATTCCCTTCGCCACGCCGCTGGCCTGGGGCGGCGCCGGCGCCTGGCTGCTGTTCCAGGGTGAGTCCGGAGCGGCCATCGGCGTCTGGCTCTGGGGCGCGGCGGTGGTGAGCCAGATCGACAACGTGCTGCGCCCGATCTTTATCAGCAGCGTCGGCGCCATCCCCTTCCTGCTGGTGCTGTTCGGGGTGCTGGGGGGCTTGCTGGCCTTCGGCCTGGTCGGGCTGTTTGCCGGCCCCATCGTGCTTGCCGTGGCCTGGGCGGTGTGGCGGGAATGGGCCGCGCATCTGGACGATGAGCCGGGGGCGGCGCTGGATCAGCCATGACCGCCGCCTTCCAGGAAATTGCCCTCTTGCTCGCCGCGATTCCCCTGGCGGCGCTGGGTGGCGAGGCGTTTCTCAAGGGCGTGCTCGGTATTTCCGCCTGGTTGCGGCTGCCCAAGCTGCTGGTGGCCACGACGTTGGCCGCCTTCGCCACCTCCAGCCCCGAGCTGGCGGTGTCGAGCATGGCGGCGCTGGCCGGCACCCCGGAAATCGGCCTGGGCGACGCCCTCGGCAGCAATGTGGTGAATCTCGGACTGATTCTCGGGCTGGTGCTGCTGTTTGGTCCGCTGAGCGCGAGTCTGGGCGAGATCCGCCGTGATTTCATGCTGGCACTGGCGGTGCCCGTGCTCACCCTGGTGTTGGCGCTCGACGGCGCCCTGTCACGCGCGGAGGGGACGCTGTTGCTGCTGCTGTTCGCCTTCTGGCTGATTCTGGTCGTGCGCCAGGCAATGCGCCATCGCCGCGCCACGGTGGCGGACGCGGCGGCGTCGGAACCGCCCTGGCGGGCCTGGCTGTACGCCTTGATCGGCCTGGGCTGCCTGATCCTGGCCGGACGGCTGTTCGTTCTCGGCGCCAGCGGCATCGCCGTCGCCCTGGGCGTGCATGCCTACGTGATCGGCGCCACCGTGGTCGCCATCGGCACCTCCCTGCCGGAATTGGTAACCACGCTGCTCGCCCGCCTGCGCGGCCATCACGACGTCGGCCTCGGCACCCTGTTGGGCAGCAACCTGTTCAACGGTCTGGCCATCGTCGGCGTGGCCGCCGTCATCCACCCCATCCAGGCGAACTTCGACGAGGTCGCCGTGGCCCTGGTCGCGGGCGTGTTGACGGTGCTGCTGATCCTGCCGCGACGAGATGCCATCTCCCGCTGGCGCGGCCCCATACTGTTGGCCGTTTACACCCTCTTCGTGATGGCGACCGTGGCTTCTTGGTGAAAGAACATCATGACCCTGCCTGATTCCCCTTCCCCCCGCTGGCATGCGCTCGACCTCGCGGCGGTTCGCGCCGAGTTGAACAGCGAACCGGCGCGCGGACTTTCCCCCGAGGAAGCCGGTCTGCGGCTTGAGCGATTCGGTCGCAACCGTCTGACGGAGAAGACGCCACGCCCGGCCTGGCTGAAGTTCCTCGACCAGTTTCGCAACGTGCTCACCGTCGTGCTGATCGGCGCGGCGGTGCTGGCGGGTGTGATCGGCGAACTCAAGGACGCGCTGGTGATCCTGGTCGTGGTGGTGTTCAACTCGATCCTGGGTTTTCACCAGGAATACCGCGCCGAGAAGACCCTGGCGGCCTTGAAGGGCATGCTGGCGCGGCGGGCGCGCGTCAAACGCGATGGGCAGGTGGTCGAGGTGGGCGTCGAGGAGTTGGTGCCGGGTGACCTGGCGCTGCTGGAAGCCGGCGACCGCATTCCCGCCGACGGGCGCTTTCTCGCCGCGCACAGCGTCGAGGTGGATGAGGCGGCGTTGACCGGGGAATCGCTCGCGGTGGGCAAGCATACGCAAGCCGTGATGGCCGAGGCGCCGCTGGCGGAACGGGTGAACATGGGTTTCATGAATACCACGGTCACGCGCGGCCGCGCCGAGATGCTGGTCACCGCTACCGGCATGGCCACCGAGATGGGCCGGCTGGCGGCCATGCTGGAGGCGGCGGAGGAGGGTGAGACGCCGTTGCAGAAGGAACTGGATCGGGTCGGCAAGCGTCTCGCCGGCATCGCCGTGGCGGTGATCGCCGTTATCCTCGCGGTCGGCATCGGTTATGGCCAGAATCTGATGAAAGCCATCCTCAATGCCGTCGCTCTGGCGGTGGCGGCCATTCCCGAGGGCCTGCCGGCGGTGGTGACGGTGACCCTGGCGGTGGGCATGTATCGCATGGCGCAACAGCGCGCCATCGTCAAGAAACTCGCCGCCGTCGAGACCCTGGGCAGTACCACCGTCATCTGTTCCGACAAGACCGGTACGCTGACGCTGAACCAGATGACCGCGCGCGCGCTTTATTACCGTGGGCGGTATTTCCGGGTGTCCGGCGAGGGGTATGCGGGGGTGGGGGAAATCACTCCCGAGGACGACGCGGAGGCGCCGGATTTCGCGCCGCTGCTGCTGCCCATGACTCTGTGCGGCGAGAGCCGCATCGCCACCGGAAAGCTGATCGGCGACCCCACCGAGGGGGCGTTGCTGGCGCTGGCCGCCAAGGGCGGCGTGGAGCCGGAAGCGGCGCTGGAGCATCGCCCGCGCATCGCCGAGATTCCCTTCGATTCCGCGCACAAGTTCATGGCCACCTTCCACCACGAAGGCGACCGTGTCCTCTTGCTGGTCAAGGGCGCGCCGGATGTGCTGCTGGCGCATTCCAGCCGCTGGGCGGGGCCGGGGGGTGTGGCCGACCTCGACGCCGCCGCGCGCGGCGGGGTGCTGGCGGAAAACGAGCACCTCGCGGCGCGCGCCTTCCGGGTGCTGGCGGTGGCCTCCAGGAGCATTCCGGCGCGCGACTTCGACCCCGCTGGCGATCTTTTCGCCTGGGTGGCGGAACTCGATTTCCAGGGCCTGGCCGGCATCCAGGACCCGCCCCGGCCCGAGGCGAGGGAGGCCATCGCCCTGTGCCGGCGGGCGGGTATCCAGGTGAAGATGATTACCGGTGACCACAAGATCACGGCGACCGCCATCGCCCGCGAACTGGGGCTGATGGGCGAGGCTAGTGACGGCGAGGTGATGAGCGGCGCGGAACTGGACGCGGTGAGCGCGCGCGATCTGGCCGCCACCATCGAGCGTGTCACCGTGTTCGCGCGGGTGGCGCCGGAACACAAGGTAAAGATCGTGGCGGCGTTACAGGGGCGGGGGCATGTGGTGGCCATGACCGGCGACGGGGTGAACGACGCGCCGGCGCTGAAGACCGCCGACATCGGCGTGGCGATGGGCATCACCGGCACGGAAGTGACCCGCGAGGCGGCGGCGATGGTGCTGGCCGATGACAACTTCGCCACCATCGTGCGGGCGGTGCGGGAAGGCCGCACCATCTTCGAGAACATCGTCAAGTTCGTGCGCTTCCAGCTCTCCACCAACATCGGCGCCATCCTCACCGTCTCCACCGCCACCTTCATGGGGCTGCCGGCGCCCTTCACCGCCATTCAGATTCTCTGGATCAACATCATCATGGACGGCCCGCCCGCCATGTCCCTGGGCGTGGACCCGCCGCGCACCGGGGTGATGGACGCGGCCCCGCGCCCGCCGGGCGAGGCCATCCTGTCCGGCCCGCGCATCGCCCGGCTGGTCCAGTATGGCGTGGTCATGGCGGTCGGCACCCTGGGCGTGTTCTGGTGGGCGTTGCAGACGGGGAGCGGGGAGAGGGCGCTGACCCTGGCTTTCACCACTTTCGTGTTGTTCCAGTTCTTCAATGTCATGAACGCGCGCAACGAGGAAGGCAGCGCCTTCAACCGGCAATGGTTCGCCAACGGCAAACTCTGGCTGGCCCTGGCCGCCGTTCTCCTGATGCAGGTGGTGGCGGTGCATTGGGGGCCGGCTCAGGCCATCTTCCACACCGTGGATCTGAGTTTGAGCGACTGGGCGCTGGCCTGGCTTACCGCCGCCGGCGTGTTGTTGCTGGAAGAGGCGCGAAAATTGCTGGCACGCTGGAAGCGCTGATCCGGATTCCCGGCCGGCTGGAAGCGCGAGCCGGCAAAATGTCGGCGCCGCGGGGGCGCAAGCCGGCGCCACGGAGCGGACGCAACCTCAGAACAGCGCCGTCGCCCCGCAGTTGGGTTCGTTCTCGGCGGCGCGCCAGAGGCCGGTGTTGGCGTCGTAGCAACGTTGCGCCGAGGGCGCCCCACCACCGCCGTCGAAATTGCTGAAGCGGAACTGGCCGCTGTCGGCGCGGCCGTCGTCGATCTTGCGGTCGATGTCCGCCAGCACCTTGGCGGGGACCTGGTTGCCTGTCTTCAGGTTGAGGCGTGGCGTGCTTCCGGCGTTGGCGAACTGGTTGTCGTATTGCAACTGGAGATTGGCGTTGTAGGGATTGCGCGGCCATTCGCCGTTGCGGTCGGGCAAGCTCCCTTCCGCGCGGTAGTTTCCGGAAATCAGGTTGGCGTGCGCCAGGTGAACCCATAACAGGAGGCTTTCCCGTGCCTGCGGCGTGTCGCGCACCACCCCATCGCCGTTGCCGCCCACCTGGGGCGATGCGATGCCGGTGAGGTTGGCGTAGGCCAGGCTGCCCGGGTAATCGCCGGGCGCGGCGCGATATTTGTCCTGAAAGGCGTAATAGGCGGCTTTGATGCTGTCGAGTTGGGAAATGATGTTGCGCGCCCGCGCGCTCTCGATCAGTTCCTGGCCTTTCAATACGCCGCCCAGCAGCAAGCCGATCACCACCAGCACGATGGCGAGTTCGATCAAGGTGAAGCCGCGCGGTTCTCGCGTCATGTTGTGCGGTAGGCGATTGGGAACAGGTGCCGCAGCTTGGCCCGGGGGCGGTCGGTGTTTTCCGGAATATCGGTGGTTTTCATGCCGGTTTTCACGCATGCAATAAACGGGCCTTGTTGCGTTTCTCTTGAAATCAATGAATTGGAGCTGTTACCCGTAAGGGGAGTGGCGAGGCTTCGACAGGCATGTCAATCTGGACATCACTTGCAACCCGAATCGGCCGGCAGTTTATCGCATTCACCCGCGCTCAACTTTGTTTGCGGTCGGCCGATAAACCTGGTCTCGCGAACCGGAAATCTCGGCACACCAATGAAACGGATGGATTCTTTTGCATGGCAAGACGCGAGAGGGCGGCATAGCCTGAACGATGACAACGACGAGCGGCGGGCCATGCGGAACAAAGACGTGCTTTCATGTTTCGAAATCGGTGCTTCACGACACCCGCCATGTCCATAGCGAACACACCCCACCCCATTGAACCGCTGGATGTCGGCGCGGAGATGGGGCCGTTACGTCTGCAGCATTATGGCAACCGTATCCTGGCCGTGATGTTGCTGCTTCTGCACGCCGCGTTCGTCTGGGGACAGGGCGAGTTGTGGGGACAGGCCGTGGTGCTGGCGCATTACGGCGCCTTCCTGCTCTGGCAGCCGTTTTTCAGCGGCCAGCAACGCCTGCCCTGGCATCGCGCGCTGGGGGTGTTGCTGGTGGGCGCGGCGCTGGCGGGGCTGCACAACGTCTGGGTGGCGGCGCTCTGGAGCGTGATGCTGGCCGGGTTGCTGGGGGCGGTTGCGGTCACGCTGCCGTCCATACGTGAACGGCTGGGTTTGTGGTCGGCGGTGCTCTATCTGTTGCTGCTGCTGTTCGTCTGGCTGCTGCCGCAGGGTTATGGGCTGCCGGTGCGCCAGGTCGGCCAGGTCGCGTACTGGCGCGACAGCCTGCTTCTGCTGCCGCTGGTGGTGATGCTGTTTCCCTCGCCCCGCCTCAGCCGCGGCGGCTCGGCGGTGGACTTGCTCTATGCCCTCATGTTCGTGCTCATCCTCGGCGTGCTGGCATTGGGCAGTTATGTCGCCATGAATCTGCGTCAGAGTGATTACGCAGAGAGCCTGTTGCTCAGTATGGGCACCCTGGCGGCGACCTTGCTGATATTCGCCTGGCTGTGGGAGCCGCGCGGCGGCTCCTCCGGCCTGCGCAACCTGTTTTCCCGTTATGTGCTGTCCCTCGGGCTGCCGCTGGAGGAGTGGCTGAAGCAGCTCTCCGACGCCGCCGAACAGCAGCCCGAGCCGGATGTCTTCCTGCGCGGCGCGATGGCGGGGTTTACCCATCTGCCCTGGTCCACCGGAGTTACCTGGCATACACCGGCTTCCAGCGGGGCGCTGGGGGAAAAGAGCCGGCATGCGACCGCGTTCTCGCACCTGGAGGTGGAGGTGACGTTCTATACGAAAACCCCGGTCAATCCGGCCTTCGCCCTGCATTTGCGTTTGTTGACCGAGATCATCGGCTACTTCTACGCGGCCAAGACACGCGAACGCGCCATGCGCGCCAATGCCTATTCCCAGGCGATTTTCGAGACCGGGTCGCGTCTCACGCATGATGTGAAGAACCTGCTGCAATCGCTGAAGACGCTGTGTTCGGCCGCCGAGCACAGCCGGCCCGAGCAGGCCATGTCGCTGCAAACCCTGATGCAGCGGCAGTTGCCGCAGATGGCCAAACGCCTGGAAATCACCCTGGACAAGTTGAAGGCGCCGGAGAAGGCGCTCGACACCAATCAGATTCAGGCGCGGGAATGGTGGCGCGTGCTGAAGGCCCGCTATGCGCGTGAGGAACTGCGCTTCACCGTGGATGAAGTGAATGCCACGGTCTGGTTGCCGCAGGAGTTGTTCGACAGCGTCGCCGACAATCTGGTGCAGAACGCCTTGCGCAAGCGTGTGGGACAGCCCGATGTGGCGGTCAGTGTCGATCTGGAAACGCATCCCTTCCCGTGCCTGACGGTGTGCGACTCCGGCGAGGCCGTGCCGGCGGAGGTCAAGGACAAACTGTTCCATGCGCCGGTATCGACTTACGATGGCCTCGGCATCGGCCTCTATCAAGCCACCAAGCAGGCGGCAAGCGCGGGCTACCGCCTGGAACTGGCGCACAACCGGGATGGCGAGGTGTGCTTTTGCCTGGTGAAGGGGGAGTGAATGCGTGGCGGGGCGAGAGCTATCTCGCTTCCAGCATCAGCCGCTTCATTTCCCGCACCGCGTTTTCCCAGCCCACGAACAGCGCCTGCGCGACGATGGCGTGGCCGATGTTGAGTTCCTCGATACCGGGCAGGGCGGCGACCGCCTGGACGTTGTGATAGTGCAGGCCGTGGCCGGCATTGATGCGCAGGCCCAAGGCATTGCCGGTTTCCACCGCCGCGCGAATGCGCTCCAGTTCATGCGCCGCCTCGGTTTCCGTCGCGGCATCGGCGAAACGGCCGGTGTGGATTTCCACCACCGGCGCGCCGGCTTCGACGGCGGCTTGCAGTTGCAGCGGATCGGCGTCGATGAACAGGGAGACGCGCACGCCGGCGTCGCGCAGGGTGTGGCAGGCATGCTTGACCTGTTCGAAATGCCCGGCGACGTCGAGGCCGCCCTCGGTGGTCAGTTCCTGGCGCCGCTCCGGCACCAGGCAGGCGTCTTGCGGGCGCACCCGGATCGCGATGGCGAGCATCTCGTCGGTGATCGCCATTTCCAGGTTCATGCGGGTTTGCAGGAGGCCGCGCAGGATATGCACGTCGGCGTCCTGGATGTGGCGGCGGTCTTCGCGCAGGTGCAGGGTAATCAGGTCGGCGCCGGCGGATTCCGCCAGCAGGGCGGCCTGTACCGGGCTGGGATAACGGGTGCCGCGCTGCTGGCGCAGGGTGGCGACATGGTCGATGTTGACGCCCAGGTGGATCGGGGAGGTGGAGCGGGTCATAGTCTTTGCAGGTCGATGAGGAGTTGCCGGGTGGCGAGGGGTTTGTCGCCGAGATAATGGGCGAGGAGGGCGCGCATCAGGAGTTTACCTTCGGCCAGGGTGTTGGGCTGGCTGAAGTCGCCCGCCGCCAGGGCCAGGAGCGCGCGGCCGCTGTAGCCGGCGGCGCGGTTGGGCGGGATGACGCCTGCCCCAATCTCGTAACCGTAGCGCGCCTCGGGGTCGATCACGCCGCCGCTGGCCAGGTGGCCGAGTGATTGCGCGTAGCCCAGTTCGGTGAGCAGATCGAGTTCGAAGCGGCGCAATACCGGCTCCACCTCCGGCCGGGAGTTCAGATCGGCGAGCGCCAGGGTGTAGTGGTCGAACAGGGTTTCGTGGGCGTCGCCTTCCGGCAACAGGCGCAGCAGCAGTTCGTTGAGATAGAAACCGCACATCAGCGCGTGGCCGCGCAACATCAGGCCGCCGCCCTGCCACTCCGCCGCGTGCAGGGTGCGCAACTGGCCACGGCCGAACCAGGACAGGGTGAGCGGCTGAAACGGGATCAAACGCGCCTTCACCGCCGCCCCGGCGCGCCGCGCGCCGCGCGCCACCAGGCCGAGACGGCCGTGATGACGGGAAAAAATATCGACGATCAGGCTGGTTTCGCGCCAGGGGCGGGTGTGCAGGACGAAGGCAGGATCGCCGTCGACGCGCTCACTCATACCCGAATTGCTTGATGAGCCGCGCGTCGTCCGCCCAGCCGCCCTTCACTTTCACCCAGACATTGAGGAAGACCTTGCGGTCGAACAGTTTTTCCATGTCCTGGCGCGATTCCGTGGCGATGCGTTTGATGTGCTCGCCACCGCGTCCGAGCAGGATCGGCTTGTGCGCGTCGCGATCCACCCAGATCACCGCGCCGATGCGGAACAGGTTCGGCTCTTCCGTGAATTCCTCGATCGTCACCGCCACGGCGTAGGGGATTTCGTCGCCGGTCAGGCGGAATACCTTCTCGCGCACGATCTCGGCGGCGAGAAAGCGGGAACTGCGGTCGGTGATGTCGTCCTCGGCGAACCAGGGCTCGCCCTCGGGCAGATAGGGTTTGACGATGGCGGGCAGGCGCTCGGCGTCTTTGGCCTTTTCCGCGCTCAGGGGCACGATTTCGGCGAACTTGTATTGTTGCGACAACGTTTCCAGGTAGGGGAACAGGGTGGCCTTGTCCGCGACCGTGTCGATCTTGTTGACCACCAGGATCACCGGCTTGTTGCGTGGCAACAGGGGCAGGATGCGCTGGTCGGCGGGCGTGAATTTGCGCGCTTCCACCAGCCAGACCACCACATCCACTTCCGCCAGCGCCTGCGTCACCGAGCGGTTCATCGCGGTGTTGAGCGCGCTCTTGTATTGGGTCTGGAAGCCGGGGGTGTCGGCGAAGATGAATTGCGCGTCGGCTTCGGTGCGCACGCCCAGGATGCGATGCCGCGTGGTCTGCGGCTTGCTGGAAACGATGCTGACCTTGGCGCCGACCAGCGCGTTGACCAGGGTGGACTTGCCCACATTGGGACGGCCGATGACGGCGATGACGCCGGTGCGGAAAGGTGGACTCATGCGGGTTGCGCCTTGTTTGCGGCGGGAACGCTTTTTGTGGTGATCTTCTTTCCTTCCAGTTGCGCCATCGCCGCCGTCGCCGCCACTTGTTCGGCGGTTTTGCGGTTGCAGCCCTGGCCCATCGTGGTGATCTTCAGCGCGGCGATATGGCATTCCACATGGAAAGTCTGGGCATGAGCCTGGCCGCTGGTGTCGATCAGGGTGTAGCGCGGCAGGCCGTGATGCCGGGATTGCAGCCATTCCTGCAGCCGGGTCTTGGCGTCCTTGCCCTGCACCGTGGGGTTGATCGCGTTGATTCGTTCGCTGAACAGCCCTTCGATCATCGCGCGCGCGGCCTCGAAGCCACCATCGAGAAAGGCCGCGCCGAACAGTGACTCCAACGCATCGGCGAGGATGGAGGGGCGACTGGCGCCACCGCTTTTCAACTCGCCCTCGCCCAGGCGGAGATAGCGGCCCAAGTCGAGTTCACGGGCGATTTCGTGCAGGGAATCCTGGTTGACCAGATTGGCGCGCAGACGCGACAGACGGCCTTCCGGAAGATCGGGAAAATGTTGATAGAGCATCAACCCCACCACGCAGTTGAGCACCCCGTCACCGAGATACTCCAGGCGTTCATTGTTGTCGGCGCCGTGGCTGCGGTGCGTCAACGCCTGCGTGAGCAGATGGCGTTCCCGCCAGGTATGGCCCAGATGGGTCTCCAGAGATTGGCAGGCAGCGGGCATGGGGGCGCGAGATCAATGACCCGGTGAATTGCCGGAAATCGCCTCGGCCTGGAAATCCATACACAAACTCACCGGCCCGAGGAAAGGACGCTTGGCCGAGAAAGTGGTGGACAGTTTCACGCCGCCGGGAATGCGCTCAATCAGCAGGTCGGAACGGGTGGCCAGGGTGATGTTGTTGAAGCCCAGTTGCTTGGCGAACTGTGAGCGGATGTGCTCGTCGCTACCGTTCTGGATGCTGGGCTGGGCAACCAGGTTGTCCAGCGCCCGCCCCACCAGCCAGTAGTCCATGTAGGCGGGCACGATGCGAAAGGCGGAGTAGGCCGCCAGGCTCAGTAGCAGCAGAAAAAAAATCAAGCCACCGAGAGTGGCGCCGGTTTGCCGTTTCATGTTGAGTTCACTCAAGTCTGTG
Organism: Hydrogenophilales bacterium; assembly: GCA_023258975.1. Lineage (GTDB taxonomy): Bacteria > Pseudomonadota > Gammaproteobacteria > Burkholderiales > Thiobacillaceae > PFJX01. The sequence continues at coordinate 79,463 of JAHFRD010000011.1, forward strand.
GCCAATGCGTTGGGGTGCCGAGAACGATTTCAGGGAGTTCAGGAAATCGTCGAAGTTCCACCAGATGAAGAAGGCGCGGCCGACGATGTTCGCGTCCGGCACGAAACCCCAGTAGCGGGAATCGTTGGAGGCATCGCGGTTGTCGCCCAGCATGAAGTAATGCCCGGCCGGCACCACGCACTTGAAGCCGGTGTCGCTGTAGCTGCAATTGTCGCGATACGGAAAATCGCCGGCGACCTGATGCACCACGACCGGCGGCATGTCGCGCTGGGTCATGGCGATATGGTTGTGCTCCCCCAGTTGCTCGCGCCAGGTAACGCCCTGGACGATGTTGAAGCCGCTGGCGGTGTATTCGTACTTGCCGTTCAGGAACATGGCCAGCGGCTTGCCGTTGAGGGTCAGGCGCTTCTCGCGGTACTCCACCACATCACCCGGGGTGCCCACCACACGCTTGATGTAATCCAGCGACGGATCGCTGGGGTAGCGGAACACCATGATGTCGCCCGGCTTCGGGTCGCCCAGCCGCACGATTTTCTTGTTGATGACCGGCAGGCGGATGCCGTACTCGAACTTGTTCACCAGGATGAAGTCGCCGATCAGCAAGGTCGGCAGCATGGATCCGGAGGGGATTTTGAACGGCTCGACCAGAAACGAACGCAGCACGAACACGATCAGGATGACCGGGAAGAAGCTCTTGGAGTAATCGACCAGAAGCGGCAACTTGGCCTCGGCGTCGCGATGCTTGGCGAGGAACAGGTGGTCCAGCAGCCAGATGGTCCCGGTGATGGCCAGGGCGAGGAACAGAATCAGGGCGAAATTCATGTAGTGACTTGCGCGAGCGAAGGGATGGAAGCGGGCGAGATTGTAGCGGGAAACCGGGAAACGGCTCGTGACGACACAACCCGCAGCCACGAACCGGAGGTGAGGCGTGAGATGAATATGAAAAATATGCTTGCGAAACCCGCCGCGCGTGGCGATAAATAACCTGTATTCAATGCAAGGTTCCGTGTAGGAGGAGTGCGCGGGCGTCAGGCCATGATCGGATGCGGCGATCAAGAAAAGTAGCGGAGGACGCTGTATTCCGGGGTGAGCGGTGCGGATGAACCGAAGTCGGGTTTATCAGGGTTCGTCGGTTATGTTGGTTTGTGACTGGCGCGCAATCAATAGGATTGGCAATCGTGGAATCCTGTGATTCCAGATGAATAATAAGACTATGTTTATTTCAAGGGGTAATCATGAAATCCGGTAATTTTATCGTTTCGCTACTGTCGGTGCTGGCTTTGGCCGGATGCGCGGCAACGCCGCCCTTGACGATCGCCTTGACGGAACTTGGCACCGCGACAAAGACGGATAAAGGGGCAACGGGCTTGCGCCTGATGCGTGTGGTGGATGTAACCGGCATGAACTCATTTGATGCGGTCGGGGGGTACTCCATTGATCCTGACCCACCGTTATTTGAAATGCCCCCTTTGCTGGGGTCGTCAAATAGCCCGGATACATTGTCACCTCGTCTGGCAAAGGGATGTTCTCTCATTGTGGTGAAGACTTATGGCGACGTCGCCGGTCAACAAGGCGTACTCACCGTGCGGGAAAAGCTGATTGCGTTGGAGGATGAGGAATCGCTGGACGTCAAGACGCGGTTGAACAAGAAACTGCTGGAGTCGATCCGAGATCAATATCTGGCGATCAAGGATTCAAAAAATGATGAAACAAAAACGGCTGAAAAATTGATTGAATTGGCGGCAGATGTCGATCCTTCCGTGAAAGACAAGGACAGTCTGTTGAAGGCGGTGACGACCGCGAGCGAAAAGGCCGAGGAAGTGGCGAGAACGCTGGAGGCCAGAAAGCGGGAGTTGGATCGCTTGTTGGCAAACCCGGGTGTAGTGGTGACCAATTGGACCCGGCACGTGAAGGTCGACGCCAATGCCAATGTTGCCGACGCGGCATCAGCCAGTTTCTCCAAGGAGAAGGAGGTCAACGGCTATTTGGTGATGGGCGGCATTCGCATCGCATCATTGGCGGTTGGGAAGGACTTGTTGCACGCAAATCTGCACCGGCCTGACGACCCCGTTTCACTGGTAAAAGATACTCGCCTGTATGTCACGCAGCACACCTTGTCAGCGAGATACCTTGGCTGGGCCGAGGCGAAATCCGGCTCGGTTGCCGCGAGGGTTCAGGTCGAGCTTGATAAGCTGCTCGCTAAATGGAAGGCGGTTCCGGCGGCCGCAAAATTGAAGGAATTGCTCGAACAATTCCCGCTGCAAGTGGGGGCGGGCTATGCTTCCTCGTTCTCGGCCATGAATACGGGATCCTTGCCTGGAGGCGAGATAAAAATATATCCATTCAGTTTTTCCGACGTTCAATATGAAATGGCCTGGGGCGCGGAAATAAAACGATTGTCTGGCTACAGCACGATATATTCATCGCGAGCCACTTTGGCTGGCTTGATGAAAGAACTGTCTAAAAAAGAAGACGCCAATGAGGCATGCCGGGATTGTGCCGGCTCACTCCAGCAGGCTTCGCCAGCGGGGAATGGCCCAAAAACGAGTTGTGCTGCCGGGCAGGCTGGTTTGTTTGGCGTGGAATTGTGATTGAGTAATCCGGATTGGCGGATTGGTCGCTTGGGCTGGTGTGATTTGGTTTTGCGCGGTATAAAAATGGCTATATAAAATCTGTTTCGATACGGTAAGCAACGATGCGCACTATTGTTGCAACAGATCATTGATACCCGAATAGGAGATAACCATGCCGCAACGTGATGTCAATCAGGCTACCATCGACCTGGTCAAAAGTTTTGAGGGTATTCCAGACGGTGACCCTTCCACAGTGAACGTTGATCCCTATCTCGATCCGGTCAATATCTGGACCATCGGCTGGGGGCACGCCATCCGGTATCAGAATCGTTTTCTCAAGGGCGAGCCGGATCGGGCGATGGTGAAGTCGCTTTACCCAGGCGGTATCGCCATGAATCAGGCGGAGGCGCTGCTGCATGGTGATCTGGTCAATGCCGGGCGGGATGTGTCTGCGGTGGTGGCGGTGGAACTCAACGACAATCAGTTCGGCGCGTTGACCAGTTTTGCTTTCAATCTGGGGGTCGGCAACCTCTCTTCATCGACCTTGCTGAAAAAGCTGAATTTGCGCGATTACGCCGGTGCGGCGGATGAATTTCCTCGCTGGGTTCGGGCGGGCGGTGTCGTGTTGCCGGGTCTGGTCAAGCGCCGCGCGGCGGAGCGTGATCTGTTTCTGAAACCCGTTTGAGGAAGCGTCATGAAAAACCTTCTTGTCTCTTTGTGTTTCATGTTGTTTTGCATGCCGACCATTTCCATCGCGGCGTCCGTCAACCCCGTGGTCGCCGACAAATCTCCCGCCAAGCCTGCCGCCGCCAGCCTGGAGCGTGACGAAAAATTCATCGCGCTCGGCCAGACGGCGCATTTCAATGTGAGTGACCTTTCCTGTGAAGGTGACGTCGGCGCCAAGGAGTTGTGGCTGGATGGCATGGATACCGGCGTGCGCGCCATCGGTTGCGACGCGGAGCAGAAACTGTTGGTTTTCAACCTTACCCGCACCGGCGCCGTTGTGAACAAACAGACCTCGGAAGCCTGGCTGACCCTCCTTCGCCGGCCTTTCGCCGCCAACGACGGCAGAGCTTTTGAACGCGACGTGAGTATCAGCCTGCGCCAGAAGGGGGAGGTGTTTGCTACCGGTTCGGGCAAGCTGAAGCTACTCGACAAGCCACAAGTGTGGGAAGGCGCGCTCATCCTGCTGGCGGTTCTCGGGATGCTGCTTTTTGGCATCTTCAAATCCGGCCTGATCCGCGATTCCGGCCTGCCGCCGGACGGGCGGAAGGAAAACCGCCCCTACAGCCTGGCGCGTGTGCAGATGGTCTGGTGGTTCGCCATCGTGTTCATCAGCTATGTGCTGCTCTGGTTGTTGATGCGGGAGTTGCCGGGTATCCCGGTTTCCGCCCTCGGGCTCATCGGCATGGCTGGTGGCACCGCTCTGGCGGCTGCCGCGTTGGACCAGGATCGCCCGGTTCCCAAGACCAAAGGTTTCTGGTTCGACATCAGCACGGACGAGAACGGAGTGACGCTGCCCCGCCTGCAACAGATCGCCTGGACCAGTCTGCTCGGCATCGTGTTCCTATCACAGGTGCTGACCCAGTTGGCGATGCCGGATTTCGACGCATCCGTCCTGGCGTTGATGGGAATCAGCGCCGGCACCTACCTCGGCTTCAAGGTGCCGGAGAAGCAGGGGGGCGATGCCGCCGCTGCGCCCGAGCCTGGTGGGGCGGATGATGACGGCAAGGCGGGCTACGGAGTCCAATAGGAGGCGCTAAAAGGAGGCGCTAAAACGCGTGACGCGCTTGCCCAGCCCAGGAACTTATTTATCCCCCACCTGCAGGATCGCCAGAAACGCTTCCTGCGGGATTTCCACGTTGCCCACCTGCTTCATCCGCTTCTTGCCTTCCTTCTGCTTCTCCAGCAGTTTCTTCTTGCGGCTGATGTCGCCCCCATAACATTTCGCGAGCACGTTCTTGCGTAGCGCTTTCACGGTTTCGCGGGCGATGATGTGGGCGCCGATGGCGGCCTGGACGGCGACGTCGAACATCTGGCGCGGGATCAGTTCCCGCATTTTCGAGACCAGTTCGCGGCCGCGGTATTGCGAGGTGGCGCGGTGCACGATCAGGGCCAGGGCATCGACCTTCTCGCCGTTGACCAGCACATCCAGCTTGATGAGGTCGTCGGCGCGGAATTCCTTGAACTCGTAATCCAGCGAAGCGTAGCCGCGCGAGGTGGATTTCAGGCGGTCGAAGAAGTCCAGCACCACCTCGTTGAGCGGGATGTCGTACTTGATCATGACCTGGCGGCCCAGATACTTCATGTCCACCTGGGCGCCGCGCTTCAGGTTGCACAAGGTCATCACGTTGCCGAGAAACTCCTCGGGCACCAGGATGGTGGCGGTGATGATTGGCTCGCGGATTTCCTCAATCTTCGAGAGATCGGGCAGGCGCGAGGGATTTTCCACGACCAGCGTGGTGCCGTCCTTCATGATGACCTGGTACTCCACCGAGGGCGCGGTGGTAATCAGGCTCTGGTCATATTCGCGTTCCAGGCGTTCCTGCACCACGTCCATGTGCAGCAGGCCGAGGAAGCCGCAACGGAAGCCGAAGCCCAGCGCCTGCGAGGTCTCCGGTTCGAAGCGCAGGGCCGCGTCGTTCAATTGCAGTTTGGTCAAGGCGTCGCGCAGGCTGTCGTATTCGTGCGATTCCACCGGATACAGGCCGGCGAACACCTGCGGCTGGATTTCCTTGAAACCGGGCAGGGCGGCGCTGGCGGGGTGGTTGGCCAGGGTGATGGTATCGCCCACCTTGGCGTGTTTCAGATCCTTGATGCCGGCGGTGATGAAGCCGACCTGGCCGGCGCGCAGTTCCGGGCGCGCCAGCGACTTCGGCGTGAATACACCGACGGTCTCGGCCAGGTATTCGACCCCGGTGGCCATCAGGCGAATCCTGTCCTTCAGTTTCACCACGCCGTCCACCACCCGCACCAGCATCACCACGCCGACGTAATTGTCGAACCAGGAGTCGATGATCAGCGCCTTCAGCGGCGCGCTCTCATCGCCGGCGGGCGGCGGGATGTATTGGATGACCGCTTCCAGCACGTCAATAACGCCGAGGCCGGATTTGGCCGAACAATGTACCGCGTGGTCGGCGGGGATGCCGACGATGTCCTCGATTTCCTGCATCACCCGTTCCGGTTCGGCGGAGGGCAGGTCGATCTTGTTCAGCACCGGGAACACTTCCACGCCCAGTTCCACGGCCGTATAGCAGTTCGCCACGGTCTGCGCCTCGACGCCCTGTGAGGCATCCACCACCAGCAACGCGCCTTCGCAGGCGGACAGCGAACGGGAGACTTCATAGGAGAAATCGACGTGGCCGGGGGTGTCTATCAGGTTGAGTTGGTATTCCTGACCATCCTTCGCCTTGTAGAGCAGGGCGGCGGTCTGCGCCTTGATGGTGATGCCGCGCTCGCGCTCCAGATCCATCGAATCGAGCACCTGCGCCTCCATCTCGCGGTCGGCCAACCCGCCGCAGGAATGAATGATGCGGTCGGCGAGCGTCGATTTGCCGTGGTCGATATGGGCGATGATGGAGAAATTGCGGATGTTGCGCATGCGGTTCGCGGTTGCCAAAGGTTGTCCAATATCGTCACATGAACGCTTCCAACAGGCTGTGTTTCAGCCGGTTCACGGACGGCGGCGGATTATACCTTGCGGCCACTCTTGCGGCCGGGCGCTATTGGCTCGGCATCTCCATCCGCGCGGTGGTGGAGGGCGGCACGCGCCCGCCGGCGGCCAAGGTGGCGCATCGGTTCGATTTGATGCAGTCTTGGCCTTGCTTGGAACAAGGAGTTCGCCATGAATCTGGAAACCGCCGCCCACCCGGAAACCCTGCGCCGCGTCGCCATCGACCCGATTTCGCGCGTGGAGGGCCACGGCAAGGTCACCTTGTTGCTGGATGAGGACGACCATGTCCGGCAGGTGCGTCTGCATATCGTCGAGTTTCGCGGCTTCGAGAAATTCATCCAGGGCCGGCCGTACTGGGAAGTGCCGGTGATGGTGCAACGCCTGTGCGGCATCTGCCCGGTGTCGCACCATCTGGCCGCCTCCAAGGCGCTGGATCAGGTCGTCGGCGCGCACAAGCTCACGCCCACCGCCGAGAAGCTGCGCCGCCTGATGCACTACGGCCAGATTCTGCAATCGCACGCGCTGCATTTCTTCCATCTTTCGTCGCCGGATTTGCTGTTCGGTTTCGGTTCCGATGTGGCCAAACGCAACATCGTCGGGGTGGCCGCCGCCTATCCGGAAGTGGCGCGCCAGGGGGTGCTGCTGCGCAAGTTCGGCCAGGAGGTCATCCGCCATACGGCCGGCAAGCGGGTACATGGCACCGGTTCGGTGCCGGGCGGGGTGAACAAGAATCTCTCCCTGGCCGAGCGTGATGAACTCTTGAAGGACATCTACCAGATCATCGGCTGGAGCCGCGACGCAGTGCATATCGCGCGCAATCTGTTCGAGCAGAATCTGGAGGAATACAACGCTTTCGGCCGCTTTCGCGCGCATACCCTGAGCCTGATTCGCGCCGATGGGGCGATGGATCTCTACCACGGCGGCCTGCGTGCCCGCCTGGCTGGCAACGACGGAGACGGCAAGACGCTGTTCGACCACGTCGATTACAACCATTACTGGGAACATATCCTTGAGGATGTGAAACCCTGGTCGTACATGAAATTCCCCTTCCTGCGCAGTCTCGGGCCGGAACAGGGCTGGTATCGGGTCGGCCCGCTGACGCGGGTGACGCAATGCGACTTCATCCCCACGCCGCTGGCGGACCGCGAGCGCCAGGAATTCATGGCCTTCGATGGCGGCAGCGCGACGGGCGCCACGCTGGCCTATCACTGGGCGCGCATGATCGAGATGCTGCACGCCGCCGAGGCGATCAAGGAATTGCTGCACGACGCCGACTTGCAGGGCGACGAACTGGTGGTCAGGGGTGAGCGCCAGGAACGCGGCGTCGGCATGATCGAGGCGCCGCGCGGCACCTTGATCCACCATTACCGGGTCGATGAAAACGATCAGGTGATCCGCGCCAATCTGATTGTTTCCACCACCCACAACAATCAGGCGATGAACGAGGCCGTGCGCCAGGTGGCGCGCCAGTATCTGGACGGCCGCAAGCTGACCGAGGGCCTGCTCAACCACATCGAGATCGCCATCCGCGCCTTCGATCCGTGTTTGTCCTGCGCCACGCATGCCCTGGGCAAGATGCCGCTGCAAGTCGAGTTGCTGGACGCGGAAGGGCGCGAGATCGACCGGCTGACGCGGGGTGTGGACTGTAGCGCCTAGATGTGGCGCCGGCCTCGTTTATCTGGTTTTTCTGATTAGGCCTACGAAGCCGGCGCGGATGCCGGCGCTACTGTAAAGACCGTCGCGCTTGATCGTCCCCCCCATCCTCCTCATCGGCATCGGCAACCCCAGTCGGGGCGATGACGCGCTCGGGCCACTGCTGATCGAGCGTCTGGAGGCGTTGTCTCCTCCAGATGTCGAGTTGCTGACCGACTTTCAGCTCCAGGTGGAATACGCGCTGGATTTGCGTGGGCGGCGGGAAGTGGTGTTCGTGGACGCCAGTCTCGACGCCCCCGCGCCCTTCACTTTCGTGCCGGCCGTGGCGGTGGAGGATGCCAGCTACAGCAGCCATGAACTCTCGCCCGGCGCGGTGCTGCGCGCCTATGGAATGCTGTTCGGTGAACCGCCGCCGGCTTACGTGCTGGCGCTGCGCGGGGAGGCTTTCGAATTGGGCGAAGGCTTGAGCGAGGCGGCCGCCGCCAACCTGGAGGCGGCGCTGGCCTTCCTCTCGCGGCGTTTTTCCGACACCTTGCCCTGAAATCCCGGCACAATCGCCCGGCCTGTGCCGGGGTTTGTGCATAAGCAATTGTTAATATTAAGTTTTTTGGATAACAGGAGACCTGGATGAACCACCACCGCCTACCCCTCGCCGTCGTTCTGACGGCATTCAGCGCGGGCTGTTTCGCCGCCGACGCACCCGCTCCGGCCAAGGCCGCCATGCCCAGCGGCACTCAGGAGTGGATCGCCTATCTGGCGGATTTCACCCGTAACGGAGACATGCTGGCCGACCCGAAGAAATTCCTGGCCGCGCTTTCCGTGGTGTCCGAGCCGCAATTTCTGCTCGACGCGGCCAAGTCGATGATGGAGCCCAATCTCTATATGCAATCCACCGCCAGCCTGATGGACCCGCGCGCCTACGGCAACTTCGCCAAGGCGCTGGACCCGACGGTCATCGCCGCCTGGACTTCCGCGATGATGGATCCTCAATTCATCGCCGCCACCCAGACCGTGGTGGCCGATCCCGGCAAACTGATGCGCTGGGTGATGGCGCCGCTCGACCCGAAACTGCTGGCCCTGGCCGCCAACGCGGTCAATCCCAATGTCTATTTGCGCTGGGCTTCGGCGCCGCTGGATCCGCGTGTGATGAACATGGCGACGACGCCGATCAATCCCAACTGGTACGGCGCCTGGATGGGTGGCATGACCAACCCGCAGGCTTATGGCCCGACGATGGGGAATATGCTGCGCGCGCCTTATGTCGCACAGCCGATTCCAATGTTGCCTTTGTTCATCCCACCAAACTACAAGTAATCCGGCGCGATTAACAAACAGGGAGGGTATTTCCCGCCCTGTTCCCTCGTTTCGCCGGAGGTGTTGTGGGCCGGTGCCAGGCCACGGAACTGGCCAACCCCTCATTTCTGGTAGGGTTGGGCAAATTTCATGGCCGCACCGACCGAGCTACCCGGAAGCCCACCCTTCCATTGAGAAGAGTTGATTTGCCTTCGCCGCGGAAGGCCGCGCGCGCGTACTTTGCCTCGTAGTGTTTCCAGGAGTTGCTGCGCAGCACATAGCCGGATGAACCGCATCCACTGATCCAGGCACTACCGTCAGTTGGGGCGCCGTTGTAATTGGGGTGGTAGCAATCGCGTACCCACTCATCCACGTTGCCGCTCATGTCATAAAGGCCGAAGGCATTGGCCTGTTTGCCGGCGACCGGGCGCGGGTGCCAGCCGCCATTCTCGTAATACCACCCCACGGTGTTGGCGTTGTTGCCACCGCAGAAGTCATGTTTCCCACCCGCGCGACAGGCATGTTCCCACTCCGCCTCACTGGGGAGGCGGTAAGTTCCCGTGTCATTCGCCGGCTTGATTTTGTTGAGCCAGTTGATGAAAGCCTGCACATCCATCCAGGAAACCCAGACCACCGGCACGTCATCGCCATTGCTGTTGGCTCTCATGAATTTGTCATTCACCAGATTGAAGCGCCCAGTGGCGGCAATGAACTTCTTGAACTGGCTCAGAGTGACTTCGGTACGCGCCAACTGAAAACCCGATACGTTGACCGAATGCTGTGGTGTTTCGTTGTCCTGTGCATTTGGGTCGGGATTGCCGCAATCGGGTGGGAGCGGCTTGAGGCCGAGAAAACGGCGTTTCCTGTTCTCGTCAAGAGTGGATTCGGCGAGTCTGCAGGAGCCCATCAGAAGATGGCCGGCCGGGATGTCCACAAAGCGCATGCCGATGTGGTTGCTGAATTCACCCGCATTGGCTGAAGAAAGGGGCTGAACAGTGAGCGCGATCAATAACAACGGAAATAGAGAAACGCTGAATTGAAAGCGTGATCGCGTGCGGAAAACTGTGAGGGTCATGGAAGAATCTCTTGGAGAAAACGGTTGCGCCGTGCGGTATCGTAAAGCGGTTTGACCTGTTCCGAATGCTTCCAATGCTATGTGTCTATGCGCCGGTTCTTTCGATGGCCAACAAAAAAGGCGGCCAAGGCCGCCTTTTTTGTTGCATGGAACCGACCTCAGTCACGTTCGCCCATGAACGCCATCAGCAGATTCAGCAGGTTGACGAAGATGTTGTAGATGTCCAGATAGATCGCCAGGGTGGCCATCACGTAGTTGGTCTCACCCCCGTTCACCACGCGGCTGACGTCATACAGCAGGAATCCGGAGAAGAGCAGGACGGCGACGGCCGACAGGGTCAGCGCCAGGGCGGGAATCTGGAAGAAGATGTTCGCCAGGCTGGCCAGAATGAGCAGGACGATGCCCACCATGAGGAATTTGCCGAGAAAACTGAAATCCTTCTTGGTGGTGGTGGCGATGCCGGCCAGGGTGAGGAAGATCGCGCCGGTGCCGCCCGCCGCCAGGCCGACGATTTCCGCGCCGTTGCGCAGGTGCAGGGCCACTTGCAGGATCGGGCCCAGCATCACGCCCATGAAACCAGTGAGCAGCAACAGCAGAACCACGCCGAGGCCACTGTCGCGACTGGCATTGATGCCGAAGAACAGACCCATCATCACCGCCATCATGCCGATGGCGAACATGAATGGATGCTGCGCGGCAAAGGCGAAATTCAGGCTCATGCCGAAGTAGGCCCCGATCACCGTCGGGATCATGGTCAGGCCCAGCATCATGTAGGTATTGCGCAGAACCTTGTTGGTCTGCTCGACGGCGATCACGCCATCCATGCGCGCGACATTGTCGAATGGTGTTTGCATCGTGGAATCTCCACTGGTTGAGAACGGCGATAAGACTAAGGGCGGATGGAAAGAGTTTCAATGGTCTCGCGCAAATGGTGACGCGATTGCCCGCTCCTGTAGAATGCCCGCTTTTCGTGCAAATTCCCCAATCATGGCGCTCATTGTTCAGAAATACGGCGGCACCTCGGTCGGTTCCATCGAGCGCATCCGCAACGTCGCGGAGCGCGTCGCCAAGTTCAAGATGCTGGGTCATCAGGTGGTCGTCGTGCTGTCCGCCATGTCCGGCGAGACCAACCGGCTCATCGCCCTGGCCCAGCAGATCCAGAAAGAACCCGATCCGCGCGAAATGGATGTGCTGATCTCCACTGGTGAGCAGGTCACCATCGCGCTCCTGTCCATGGCGTTGAAAGACCTCGGCCTGAAAGCCAAGAGCTACACCGGCGCGCAGGTACGCATCGTCACCGACGACGCCCACACCAAGGCGCGCATCCTGTCCATCGACGAAACCCGCATGCGCGCCGATCTCGACAGTGGCCGCGTGGTCGTGGTCGCCGGTTTCCAGGGGGTGGACGAGAACGGCAATATCACCACCCTCGGCCGCGGTGGCTCCGACACCACGGGTGTGGCCCTGGCGGCTGCGCTGAAAGCCGACGAGTGCCAGATCTATACCGACGTCGATGGCGTCTATACCACCGACCCGCGCATCGTCCCGGAAGCGCGCAAGCTGGATGCCATCACCTTCGAGGAAATGCTGGAACTCGCCAGCCTCGGCTCCAAGGTGCTGCAAATCCGCTCGGTGGAATTCGCCGGCAAATACAAAGTGAAACTGCGCGTGCTCTCCAGCTTCCAGGAAGATGGCGAGGGCACCTTGATTACCTTCGAGGAAGACAGCATGGAACAACCCATCATCTCCGGCATCGCCTTCAACCGTGACGAAGCCAAGCTCACCGTCCTGGGCGTGCCCGACAAACCCGGCATCGCAGCCCTCATCCTCGGCTCCGTGGCCGACGCCAATATCGACGTCGACATGATCGTGCAGAACGTCGGCGCCAATAACACCACCGACTTCACCTTCACCGTGCACCGCAACGAGTTCAAGCGGGCGATGGAAGTACTGAATCAGGTCAAGAACGAGATTGGCGCGAGTGAAGTCAGCGGCGACGACAAGATCGCCAAGGTTTCCATGGTCGGGGTCGGCATGCGCACCCATGCCGGTGTCGCCAGCAAGATGTTCCGCGCCCTGGCCGCCGAAAACATCAACCTGATGATGATCTCCACCTCCGAAATCAAGATTTCCGTGGTGGTGGAAGACAAATACATGGAACTCGCCGTGCGCGCCCTGCACCAGGCTTTCGAACTGGACAAGGCGGTCGCCTGATTCCCCGGTGGGCAAGTTGGCAAACTTGTAGCGCCGGCTTCCAGCCGGCGTTTTTCCAGACGCCGCAAGCGTATGTATGTCCGAGTGGTTTGAGGTTGTGAGCCGCTTTTCCCGCTCGCCATGATTCACATGTTTCCTGAACCCGCCGCCGATAACGACTACCTGCTTGCACACGCGGAACTGCTGAGATGCAGCTACCGCCGCTGGACCGGCGGGGAGTTGCTGGACACAGGGTTGTCGCCGCGTGACGCGGCGCGCGCGCTCTACCATGCCCCCCTTGTCGTGCTTTCCCACGACTCCACCTCGGGCCCTCGTTTCACCTACGCCAACCTCGCCGCGCAAGCGTGCTTTGAAATGCCCTGGCAAGAGATCGTCGGCCTGCCTTCGAGCCTCTCCGCCGAACCCCTGGCGCGGGAGGCGCGCGCGCGATTGCTGGAGACCGTGGCGGCGCAAGGTTTCATCGACCATTACAGCGGCGTGCGTATCGCCAAAAGTGGCCGGCGCTTCATGATTCGCAACGCGACGGTATGGAATCTCACCGACTCCGACGACAAATTTCAGGGCCAGGCCGCGATGTTTTCCGAATACCGGGATGTAGAGGCGTCCGCAAGCTCGTAGTGATCCGGTTTTTCTTGGTTCATTGGCCTTTCCGGCATTGCCTTGACCCCGTCTCGCGGGTATCCTTGCCCGGCTTTTTCGGCCCCGCCGAAACAAGCTTGGAGACGTGGCCGAGTGGTCGAAGGCACACCCCTGCTAAGGGTGCATCTGGGCAAAACCTGGATCCAGGGTTCGAATCCCTGCGTCTCCGCCAACAATACCTCATGAGCCCGCTACCGTGGCGGGTTCTAAAAATCAAAAAAACCTGGCCCCGCCGCACCCCATCAATTACAGATGCGCTTGGATGAACCGCCCCGGGTTATGAGGAGGCTCCAACTCTTGAGAAGATGGAGCCATGAGGAAATCAACGAAGTTCTCCCCCCGAAGTCCGCGAACGTGCTGTGCGCCTGGAGTTTGAGCACCGATCCGAGCATGAATCCGAATGGGCGGCGACCCGAGCGGGGCAACAGCTTGATTCACCACAGCGACCGAGGCTCGCAGTACGTCTCGATCCGCTACAGCGAGCGTTTGGCCGAGGCCGGCATTGAGCCTTCGGTGGGCAGCAAAGGCGACAGTTACGACAACGCCTTGGCCGAGACGATCAACGGTCTGTACAAGGCCGAGGTGATCCATCGACGTGGGTCGTGGAAGACCAAGGAATCGGTGGAACTGGCCACGCTCGAATGGGTGCCCTGGTTCAACCATCACAGACTGCTGGAGCCCATCGGTTACATTCCACCCGCCGAAGCTGAAGCCAACTACTATCGACAACTTACCGAGCAGGCCATGTCGGTCTGACTCAAACCAACGGGCCTCCACGAAACACGGGGCGGTTCAATGTACCGCCAGTGTCCCAGAAACGAAAAAGGCCACTCGGTTGAAGTTGCCTAAGTGCTTGATATTGGCGGAGAGAGAGGGATTCGAACCCCCGTTAGTGCAAGCACTAAACCGGATTTCGAATCCGGCGCATTCGACCACTCTGCCATCTCTCCGGGTCTGTTTTCCTGTCAAGACTGGTCTTGCGCTGGAAAGGGCGGCATTCTACCCATATTCTCATCAGGTCGAAACGCGCTCAAAGCAAATGACTTGGTTCCGGTATTTCAGGGGTTGCCTGCTGTCGGCCGTGCTGGTTTCTTGCCTGGCGGGTTGCACGCCCGCGCCCATTCCGGCGCCGGAAGATTCGGGGGAACTGGTGGTGGTCACGCGCAATAGTCCGACCACCTATTACCTGAATGCCAAATCCGAGGCGGTGGGTTTTGAACATGATCTGGTCATGCAGTTTGCGCAGGCGCGGGGCTGGAAAGTGCGCTTCGTGATCGCGGAGACCTTGCCTGAACTGTTCGAAATCATGAAAAAAGGCCAGGCTCATATCGCGGCGGCCGGCTTGAGCGCGACCGAGGAACGCCGCAGAAGCCATCGCTTCGGGCCGACCTACGGACAGGTCAAGGAGTGGGTGGTCTGTCGGCAGACGCGCCAGCCGCCGAAATCGGTGGCGGATCTGGCCGGCATGCGCCTGGAGGTGGTGGCGCAGAGCAGTCATGTCGAGAGCCTGCGCATGCTGAAACGGCGCCAGCCCGGGTTGGCCTGGGTGGAAATGAAAGTGCCCAGTTCCGAGGAGTTGCTGGAGCGGGTCGAGTTGGGACTCAGTGACTGCGCCGTCTCTGACTCCGACAGTTTCGATATCGCCCGGAATTTTTATCCCACCCTGGTTCGCGCTTTCGCGCTTGGCGACAGCCAGGCCCAGGCCTGGATGATCGACCCGCTCATGGGGCTGGGTTTTTCTCGCCAGGTGATGCGGTTCTTCAATGAAAGCGAGAAAAGTGGCGAGCTGGCGCGCCTGCGCGAGCGTTACTTCGGCCATGTGCGGCAACTGGAGGAGGCGGATGTCCTGGGCGTGCTGGAAAAGCGCGGCACCTTGCTGCGTTCCCTGGCGTCGCATTTCTACAAGGCGCAGAACGATACCGATATGGATTGGCGACTGCTGGCGGCGGTGGCCTACCAGGAGTCGCAGTGGAACGCGCGGGCGGTTTCCTCCACCGGCGTACGTGGCATCATGATGTTGACGGAGGACACCGCCGATCATCTGGGCGTGAAGGATCGTCTGGATCCGCGCGAGAGCATCCTGGGCGGCGCCCGCTACCTCGTTTCGCTGGCGGCGGCGCTGCCGGAGGAGGTCGCGCATCCCGACCGCATCTGGATGGCGCTGGCCGCCTACAACGTCGGTATGGGGCATGTGCAGGATGCGCGTGTCCTGGCGCAAAGACTGGGACGCGATCCGAATACCTGGAATGACCTGAAGGAAGTGCTGCCCCTGCTTAGTCGCGGCAAGTACGCCTCGAAGCTGAAGTATGGCTACGCGCGCGGCGGCGAGGCGCGGGCGTTCGTCGAAAACGTGCGTATCTACTACGACATCCTGATGAAGTACGAGAAGCCTTACCGGGGGTTCTTCGGCGCCTGATGAGCGCCGTTGGCGCCTGCGCCAAACACGCGGCATTCCCGGATGTTTTCCGCGACCCGCCGCGCGCGATCTACTCGTGGGCGATGACGCCGGCACCGTTCATGTAGGGGCGCAGTACCTCGGGAATGGCCACGCTGCCGTCGGCGTTCTGGTAGTTCTCCAGTACCGCCACCAGGGCGCGGCCCACGGCGAGGCCGGAGCCGTTGAGGCTGTGGATGAGTTCCGGGCGGCCCGGCTTGCCGTCTTTTTCGGCGCGGTAGCGGGCCTGCATGCGGCGCGCCTGGAAAGCCTCGAAATTGGAACAGGAGGAGATTTCCCGGTAGGTGTTCTGGCCGGGCAACCAGACTTCCAGGTCATAGGTCTTGGCCGCCGAGAAGCCGAGATCGCCGCCGCACAGGGAGACGACGCGATAGGGGAGTTCCAGCTTTTGCAGGATCGCCTCGGCGTGGCCGGTGAGTTCCTCCAGCGCTTCGTAGGAATCTTCGGGGCGCACGAATTGCACCATTTCCACCTTGTCGAACTGGTGCTGGCGGATCATGCCGCGCGTGTCCTTGCCGTAGGAGCCGGCCTCCGAGCGAAAACAGGGGGTGTGGGCGACCAGTTTGATGGGCAGATTCTCGGCCGGGATGATCTCGTCGCGCACGATGTTGGTGACCGGCACTTCGGCGGTGGGGATGAGGTACATGCCGTTGGTGAGTTTGAACAGATCCTCCTCGAATTTGGGCAACTGGCCGGTGCCGCGCATGGAGTCCGCGTTCACCAGATAGGGCACATAGACTTCTTCGTAGCCGTGTTCCTGGGTGTGGGTGTCCAGCATGAATTGCGCCAGCGCCCGGTGCAGCCGCGCCAGGGCGCCGCGCATCAGCACGAAGCGGCTGGTGGTGATCTTCACGGCGGTGGGGAAGTCGAGCAGGTCGAGGTTCTCGCCGATTTCCACATGATCGAGAGCCGGCAGGGGGAAGGTGCGCGGCGTGCCGATACGACGGATTTCCACATTGTCCTGTTCGCCCTTGCCCGCCGGCACGCTTTCGTGCGGCAGGTTGGGGATGGTCATGAGCAGGGCGGACAGGTCTTCCTGAATGCCGGCCAGACGTTCCTCGGCGGCTTTCAGATCATCGCCCAGGCCGGTGACCTCGGCCATCAACACGCTCGCATCCTCGCCCTTGCCGCGGGCCACGCCGATTCGCTTGGAGAGCTGATTGCGGCGGGCCTGAAAGTCCTGGGTGCGTACCTGGATGGCCTTGCGTTCGGCTTCGAGTTGTTCGATGCGGGCGGTGTCCAGAGTGACGCCGCGGCTGGACAGCCTTTGGGCGACGGCGGCAAGGTCTTTGCGAAGAAGCTGAATGTCGAGCATGGGAAGGAATCGGTGAATTGCGGAAAAACGCGCATTCTACCCGCGCGAGGGGGCTTCGCTTTGTATGCGTTCGATCTCCTCGCGAATGGGGATCAACAGGCGGATGAACGCGGATTCCAGCTCTTCCTGGGCGGTCAGAGAGGCTTCCAGGTTGTCCGACCGGGCGCTGTCTTCGATCTCGGACGCCAGCGTGGTGGCCTCGCTGGCCCCGAGATAGGCGGTCGCGCCCTTGATCTGGTGCGCTAGCCGCGCCGCGAGCGCGAGGTCGGGTGCTTCCAGCGCCCGCGCGAGTTGAGCGAGCAGGTCTTCACTGCTGCTGAGACACAGCGCCAGCATTTCTTCTATCTTGAGCGCATCGCCTCGGCACAGACGATGGATTTTTCCCAGGTCGAACGGGAGATCCGCCACGGCGACCGGACGCGATTCGGGTTGTGCCCGCGTATCGACACGGTCGCGCCCCGGCAGCCAGCGCCGCAATTCAGTGGTGAGCGCCTTTTCGTGCAGGGGTTTGCCCAGATAGGCATCCATGCCCGCCTCGCGGCAGGTTTCCTCGAAGCCGGGCATGGCATTGGCCGATAGGGCCACGATGGGGAGGTGTGGGCGGCCCTGTTCCCGCTCGCGGGCGCGGATGGCGCGGGTGGCGGTGAGGCCGTCCCATTCAGGCATCTGGCAGTCCATCAACACCACATCCACTTGCGCCTGTTCCAGCAGGTCGAACGCGGCCTTGCCGTTATCCACCAGCAGCACTTCCATACCGAAATTCTCAAGCATGAAGCGAGTCAGTTTCTGATTGACCGGGTTGTCTTCCGCCACCAGGGCGCGCACGCCTGGGAACTGCGGCAGTTCCGCATCGGGTTGGTCTGACAGGCGGCGGCTGGGTTTTTGGCCCGGAGCGAGCCGCAGCCGCAGCCGGAAGGTGCTGCCCAGGCCGGGTGTGCTGTCCAGCGTGAGAGTTCCCCCCATCAGGGTCGCCAGCTGCCGGCAGATGGCCAGCCCCAGGCCGGTGCCGCCGAACTTCCGGCTGACCGAACCGTCGGCCTGCGCGAAAGCCTGGAAGATGTGCTCACGCACGGCCGGCGGAATGCCGATGCCGCTGTCGCGCACGGCGAATTGAATCGTCTCGCCGTCTTCGGGCCGGGCGCTGAGGGCAATCTCTCCCTCTTTCGTGAACTTGATTGCGTTATCCAGCAGGTTGAGCAGGATCTGGCGCAGCCGCAGTGGATCGCCGCGCACCCAGGCGGGCGTTGTGTCGCACTCTTCCAGGAGCAGGGCCAGTCCCTTGGCATCCGCGCGCGGCCGATAGAGCGCCAGCACATCTTTCAACAGCGTCTGGAGGTCGAAGTCGATCTCTTCCAGCGTCATATGGCCGGCCTCGATTTTCGAGAAATCCAGCAGATCGTTGATGATGCGCATCAGGGATTCCGCCGAGCGGGAGATCGCCTCGGCGTAATCCAGTTGCCGGGGGTTGAGGGGGCTGCCCAGGAGTAGCCGGGTCATGCCCAGGATGCCGTTCATCGGCGTGCGAATCTCGTGGCTTACATTCGCCACGAACTGCGATTTCATCTCCGTCGCTTCCAGCGCCGCGTCGCGCGCGGCCCTGAGTGCGGCCTCGGCCTCTTTCGGCGCGGAAATGTCGCGAATGATGGCCTGAATCACCGGGCGCCCGTCCAGGGTCATGGCATGCAGGGCGATCTCGGCCGGGAAAGTGCTTCCATCCGGCCGCCGCGCGCTCCAGT
The DNA here is from genome assembly GCA_023258975.1 of Hydrogenophilales bacterium. Lineage (GTDB taxonomy): Bacteria > Pseudomonadota > Gammaproteobacteria > Burkholderiales > Thiobacillaceae > PFJX01. The sequence continues at coordinate 98,089 of JAHFRD010000011.1, forward strand.
CGAATACGGTATGGCCCCGTTTCACCGCCTCCTGGATCTGGCGCTGTGCCAGGGCGATGGAAGGGGTGCCGCAGGGCTGCTCGGTCATTCCAAGGTCCTCCGGTCGGCGCGCCAGGAAATCCTCCACCTGTTTCAGATGGAACATTTCCAGCGTGGCGGGATTGCAGTCCGTGAAGCCGTGCTGGTCGAGTATGACAATGCCGTCGCTATTGGTCTCGAACAGGGTCTGGAATTTGGTGCGTTCGCGTTCGGTGATGGCGGCCAGCCGGGCGCTGCGCCGGATGACCACCCAGGCCACGATGGCCGCCACCAGCGCGGCCAGGAATCCCAGCAGGATCATCAGCCAGCGTGTCTGCCCATACCTGACGCGCGCGTTGTCGGCCGCCCGCGCGCTCATCTCGCGCTGGATGCGGATCAGTTCATCCAGTTCCTTGACCAGATCGCGTTGCAGCGGGATGCCCTCTTTTTGCAGCAACTCGAACGCCAGAAAGGTGTAACCCTCCACGCCCAGATCCACGGTGCGCACCATGACCGGCTGATTCGACCGCGTCAGCCGGTCGATGCGCGCCAGCACCTGTTTTTCCCGCGACTGCTTGAGCATGGGTTCCAGTTGCAGGCGCACGGTCTGGTAAGTCGAACCGTATTGATAAAAGCGCAGCATTTCCTGGTCTTTGTCGAAGGGGTCGCTCGTCACCACGATGGACAGCATGGAAATGGCGCGATCACGCAGGATGTCGCGCATCTGGCTGGCCAGGCGCGATTTCACGCTGTTCTCATGAACGATGGCCTCCAGGTTGGCGTTGGTCTCCGCCAACTGGCGCACACCCAGTACCGTCAATGCCACGATCAACAGCAGAGCCAGCGCGAAACCGGCGCCGACGGTGAAGATCAGCTTGCGGGCGAGGAGGGCGTTGCGGGCGATCACGGGAGCGGGCGTTTGCGATGGCGCTGGAAAAGAGGGGCCATGTTAGCGCGGCAAGGCGGCGGGGCGTATGGATTGAAAATCCTGGCCTGTGGCATTGTTGCTACGCAGCATGAGTTTGCCGCCGTGAGTCGGTCGGCGGTAAGTGGCGAATTTAATATAAGCGTATCCTGATATTCACCAGGTAAAGAGTTCCACGAATGGACAGGCTTGGAGGAGTGGACTAATTGGATTTTTTGGAGAACGTCATGGAATGGCTTATCGGTTCGGTCCTCATCCTCATCGCATCAACTTCCACGATTGCCGGGCTGTCGATCACGGCAGTCATCTTTCTGGTTCTGGCGCAGGCATGGATTCTGCTTTATCGCGGCTTCATCAGACCGCATCCGGTGGTGCTTACCCAGGCGCGGGATGGTGGACGCTAGCGGCCTGTCGCGCGGTAAACGGATGGCGGGGTGAAACGGGTCAGATCTCGATCACCGAGAGAATGTGGTCCAGCCGCACTACCTCGGACTCGCCGCCGGGCCGCTCGATGGTCAGCCACTCGGCGCCGTCGCGAGTTTCCACATCGAGCGGTAGTACGCGTTCACTGAATGGCGCGCAGTCATCCTGGTTCAACCAGGTGAGTTGCAGGTGGCGCCGGCGCAGCACGGCGAACTCCAGTCGCTCATGGTCGGCACAGGCGATGGAAACGTAGTCGCCGGACATCAGCGCACCCTGAAGTTTTCCTTCGCCCACGGCCGCAGGGCATCACCCATCGAGGTGCCGATACGGCGAGCCAGGCGGTCGGCCAGGCTTTCCTGGGGCGAGAAATCGACGATGTCCTTGGACTTGACCACTTCACGCGAGACGTAGTCCAGGTTGCCCAGCGCATCGGCCAATCCCAGCTCGATACTGCGCGTGCCGCTCCAGACCAGGCCGCTGAACATGTCCGGCGTCTCCTTCAGACGCTTGCCGCGACCCTGCCGCACCACCTGGATGAATTGCTGGTGGACTTCTTCCAGCATGGCGCGGGCATGCGACACCTGGCGCGGCTCCACCGGCGAGAAGGGATCCAGAAAGCCCTTGTTCTCGCCGGCGGTGAGCAGGCGCCGCTCCACGCCCAGCTTCTTCATTCCTTCCGTGAATCCGAAGCCGTCCATCAAGACGCCGATGGAACCGACCAGCGAAGCCTTGTCGACGAAGATCTTGTCGGCGGCGGCGGCGATGTAATAGCCGCCGGAAGCGCAGAGGTCGTCCACCACCACATAGAGCGGGATCGTCGGATTCTTGACGCGGAGACGGCGGATTTCGTCGTGGACCTGCCCGGCCTGCACCGGGCTGCCGCCCGGGCTGTTGATGCGCAAGACCACGGCCAGGGAATACTTGTCCTCGAAGGCGGCGTTCAGTGAGGCGATCAGGTCGTCGGCTTTGACGCCGTCGTTGCCGCCGATTTCACCCTTCAGGTCGATCAACGCGGTATGCGGCCGCACGGATGAAAAATTTCCGTCCTCGTGGAAAACCACCAGAAGCACCACGGCGAACAACCAGATGAAGCCCAGTGACTTGAATAGCAGGCTCCAGCGCCGGGTTTTCCGCTGCTCCTCCAGATGCGCCAGCAACAGGCGCTCAAGCGCGCCTTTTTCAGCGTTGTCGTCGGTCGACATTCAATTTTCCTTGATGAGAAAGATGTGCCCATCGCGTTCCTCGACAGGCAGAACCACCAGCCCCCGGCCATCGCATCGCCCGCCCAGGCAGGCGCCGGAAGCGGGGTCGTAAAGCGCGCCGTGGGTGGCGCAGACCAAGTATAGCCGCGAGCTGTCGAAGAACTCACCCGGCCGCCAGTCGAGCTCCACCGGCACATGCCCGCAGCGATTCAGATAGGCATGCGCGCGGCCGTGATGGCGAATGACGAATGCCGCAGTCCGTGTGCCATACCAATCCAGTTCGAATCGAAAGCCGTTTCCTCCTTCCTCGATCGCCGTCGATGCGCAGATCGGATCAGAAAAGAAGGGGGAGGTGGTTGCGGCAGAGGGGGGCATCGTCGTCGGTGTCCGGGAGCGGGAGGGCGATGCTATGTCGCAAACCTGCCTGGGAACAATATACTACAAACGATAAAAACGTTGATAAAACTGACAACAACAACAACAATGACAAATGTCGCATATATGAGGAGATTGATGAAATGACCAACACCCCCGACACCCTGACCACACGAGAGACCGCCAAATTGTTGGGCGCCAGCGTGCGTACCATTCAACTCTGGGTCGAAGATGGCCGACTCAATGCCTGGAAAACGCCGGGCGGCCATCGCCGAGTGCTGCGTAGCTCGGTGGAGGAAATGCTGGCCAATCGCCAACGCGCGAGCGGCGGCAGCCCGCGCAAGTACGAAGTTTTGATGGTGGAAGATGATCCGGCCCAGCGCGCGGTTCTGGAAAAAGCGCTGGGCGACCTGGGGCCGGATGCGCATCTGCGCGTCTCGGTGGATGCCTACGAGGCGCTGATTCGAATTGGTGAAACACGCCCCGATCTGCTGGTGGCCGATCTGGCCATGCCCGGGCTGGATGGTTTCCATTTGCTGAAAACCCTGGAGCGCGAGGCCACTACCCCCCCCATGCGGATCGTGGCGTTGACGGAGCTTGCCCCGGAGGAGGTGGCCGCGCGCGGGGGGATGCCGAGCGGCGTCACGCAGTTGCGCAAACCGGTGCGGGTAGCGTCACTGCGGTCATTGGCCAATTCCTTTTACCAGGACTGGCGGGGCGGTGGTCGTTGATGTCCGGGTCAGGCGTGCTCGCGTAGCCAATCGGCCAGTTCCCCGAAACTGGAACAGACCTTGAGGGCGCCGAGTTCGCCGAGGCCTTCGGCGGGGTGGGCGCCGTAGCCGGCGGCGAGGCTGTCGACCCCGGCGTTGCGGGCCATTTCCAGATCGTGGGTGGTGTCGCCGATCATCAGGGCGCGTTCCGGCGCGACTCTCAACTCGTCCAATAACTCTTCGATCATCGCCGGATGCGGCTTCGAGAAGGTTTCGTCGGCGGTACGCGAGGCGTGGAAATAACGCTCCAGGCCGGTGTGGCTGAAGGCCCGATCCAGGCCCCGGCGCGCCTTGCCGGTGGCCACGGCCAACTGGAAGCCGTCACCGTGGAGTTGTGCGATCAATTCGCGCGCGCCCTCAAACAGGGGGATTTCATGATCCTGGCCGAGAAAGTGGCGGCGGTAATGATCGGCCAGCGCGGGGTGGCGCGCTTCCGGCAGGTCGGGAAACAGATGCGCCAGCGCCTCGCGCAGCCCCAGGCCGATGACGTGGCGGGCTTCCTCGCGGCCGGGAATGGGCAGGTTCATGTCGGCGCAGGCGGCCTGAATGCAGGCGGCGATCACTCCGGCAGAATCCATCAGGGTGCCGTCCCAGTCGAAGATCAGCAGGTCAAAGCGCTTGGGTTTCATGTTCGAGCAGGTTCAGGAAATTCTGTAGATCGGAGGCCAAGGGCGCTTCCACGACTAGCGCGGCGCCGGTGAGAGGGTGTTTGATTTCCAGGCGCGCGGCATGCAGGAACATGCGGCGCAAGCCTTGTTTCTTCAAGGCGCGGTTGGCCTCCGGGCTGCCATATTTATCGTCGCCGGCGATGGGATGCCCCAGGGCGGCCAGATGGACGCGAATCTGGTGGGTGCGACCGGTTTTCAGTTCCGCTTCGAGCAGGGTGAATGCGTCGTAGTGATGTCGCAGACGGAAGAGGGTGTGGGCGCGCTGGCCGTCGTCATCCACCCGCACCCGGCGTTCACCTTCGGCTTCATAGCGCAGCAAGGGCAATTTGACGTGGCGCACGGCATCGCGCCAGTGGCCGGTGGCCAGCGCAAGATAGGTTTTCTTCGGCTCGCCCTCGCGCAACATGCGGTGCATTTCCACCAGCGCGGAACGTTTCAGCGCCAGCACCAGGACGCCGGAGGTCTCCCGGTCGAGTCGGTGCGCCAGTTCCAGGAACTTCACCTGGGGCTGCTCCTGGGCCAATTCCTGGCGCAGTTGTTCGATCACCCCCAGGCTGACGCCGCTGCCGCCATGCACCGCCTGGCCGGCCGGTTTGTCGATCACCAGGAGGGCGTCGTCGCGGTAGATCACCCGGTCGAGCAGGGGTTGGCCGACGGGGGAGGGCGCGGGGGTGTCCGCCTTTTCCGCGACCCGTACCGGCGGAATACGGATTTCGTCCCCTTCCGCCACCTTGTATTCCGGCTTGGCGCGGCGCCCGCTCACCCGTACTTCACCCTCGCGCAGCATGCGGTAGATGCGGCTTTTCGGCACGCCTTTGAGGTGTTTGACCAGGAAATTGTCGATGCGCTGTCCGGCCAGTTCCGGGCCGATAAGTACTTTGGTTACAGCAGCTTTGACGACCGATTGCATTACCGTATACTCCCGCTGCCCAAAAAGCGTGCACCCGGGGCGTTGAAGATCCTGCCCAAGCACCGCCCAGGGGCGCCGGTTGTCTCGCTCACCGGCAGAAAGCCCGCCGGAATTACCGGAGCATTCCCCCTCCAAGTGTGCCAAGTCCGCGCTGTCAAGCGCGCCAAGTCACCAAGAGGCCGAATGCTTCCCGAGGTCCGCGAGCCCGAAAAAAGTGGCGATGGTAACGCAATTTTTCTGCGCGACCCGTACCCGGATGATCTACCGGTCGGCCTTGGTCTTTTTAAAACCGGCCGGCTGGATGAACCAGCGATAAACCTGATTACCAATGCACCAGCCGTTCAGCGACAAAAGACAAGACGCCTGATCTCCTGCCCTGCATCGCCGCCGTGAAAGTCTCGCGCGGCATGGGTTTGTCACCCGGGGCGCGAGGAGCGCTGGGGTAAAACATGAAACGTATGTTGTTCAACGCGACGCAGGCGGAGGAACTCCGCGTCGCCATTGTCGAGGGCCAGAAACTGGTCGATCTCGACATCGAGTCCGCCAACAAGGAACAGCGCAAAAGCAATATCTACAAGGCCATCGTCACCCGCGTCGAGCCTTCCCTGGAAGCCTGTTTCGTCAATTACGGCGCCGAACGCCACGGTTTCCTGCCGTTGAAGGAAATTGCCCGTTCCTCCCTGCGTGGGGCCGAAGGCGGTGATTTCAGCCGCGGCAAGATCCAGGATTTCCTCAAGGAAGGCATGGAACTGGTCGTCCAGGTGGAAAAGGACGAGCGCGGCAACAAGGGCGCGGCGCTGACCAACTTCATCAGCCTGGCCGGACGCTATCTGGTGCTGATGCCCAACAACCCGCGTGGCGGCGGCGTCTCCCGCCGCATCGAGGGCGAGGAACGCAACGAACTGCGCGACGCCCTGGCGCAACTGGATGTTCCCGCCGGCATGAGCCTGATCGGCCGCACCGCAGGCATTGGCCGTAACGTCGAAGAACTTCAGTGGGATTTGAACTACCTGCTGCAACTCTGGAACGCCATCGACGGCGCCGCCTGCGGCCAGTCCGGCGCCTTCCTGATCTACGCCGAGTCCAGCCTGGTGATCCGCGCCATCCGCGACTATTTCACGCCGGATATTGGCGAACTCCTGATCGACGAACCCGCCATCTGCGAGCAGGCCAAGCAGTTCATGGCCCACGTCATGCCGGGCAACGTCAACAAGGTGAAGCTGTACAGCGACCCGGTGCCGCTGTTCTCGCGCTTCCAGATCGAGCACCAGATCGAGACCGCCTACTCGCGCATGGTGCCGCTGCCTTCCGGCGGCTCCATCGTGATCGACCATACCGAGGCGCTGGTCGCCATCGACGTCAACTCCGCGCAGGCGACCAAGGGCGCCGACATCGAGGCGACCGCCCTCAACACCAACCTGGAAGCCGCCGATGAAGCCGCGCGCCAGTTGCGCCTGCGCGACCTGGGCGGCTTGATCGTGATCGACTTCATCGACATGGAGAACCAGAAGAACCAGCGTGAAGTCGAAGACCGCCTGCGCGATGCCCTGCATTACGACCGCGCCCGCGTCCAGACCGGCAAGATTTCCCGCTTCGGCCTGCTGGAACTCTCGCGCCAGCGCCTGCAGCCCAGCCTCGGCGAGACCAGCTACATCACCTGCCCGCGCTGTTCCGGCACCGGCCATGTGCGCAGCACCGAATCCTTCGCCCTGCACCTGCTGCGCATGCTCCAGGAAGAGTCGATGAAGGAAAACACCGGCGCCGTGCATGTGCAGATTCCGGTCGATGTCGCCACCTTCCTGCTCAACGAGAAGCGTCACGACATCCTCTCCATCGAAGCGCGGCATCGCGTGGAAGTGGTACTGATCCCCAACATGCACTTCGAAACCCCGCGCTACACCCTGACGCGCCTGCGCCACGACCAGCTCAACCTGTCGGAAACCCTGGCGCCCAGTTACCGCATGGTGGAAAAGCCGGCCGAGGAAGAAGAAGCGGGCAAGAACGGCAATGCCGCCAAGCCCGAACGCGCGCAGCCGGTGGTGCAGGGCATCACCCCCTCGCAGCCGGCGCCGGTTCGTGCCGATAGCGAAACCGCCGCGCCCGTCGCCGCCACACCGGGCCTGTTCGGCCGCCTCTTCGGCTGGTTGCGTGGACGCAACGAAGCCGCCGAAACGGTCAAGCCGGCCGAGGAAACCAAGAAGAGCGAACCCCGTCGTGGCGAGCGGGAACCGCGTCGCGGCCGCGGCGACCGTAACGACCGTGACCGTGGCGAGCGCCGTCCGCGTGGCGAGCGCCCCGAGTCGGGAGAACGCGCGCCACGCGGTGAGCGCCCCGAGTCGGCGGAGCGCCCGCCGCGTAACGAGCGCCAGGACAAGCGCGAGCCCCGTGATAATCGGGAACCACGTGGCGAACGTCAGGAGCGCCCGCGCCGCGAACGCGCGCCGGCCCAGGAGGAGGTACGCGTGCCGGCCCAGGCCGCCGCGCCGGTGGAAAACGATGCCGCGACGGATGCAGCGGGTGCCGAAGACCGCGAAAGCCGCCGCCGTGGCCGTCGCGGTGGCCGTGGTCGCCGTGGCGATACCACCGCCACCACCGACCAGACCGTGCAGGAACTGGTCGCCGAGTCCGGCGCCCAGCCGGCAGCCGCGCCCGCCGCGACGCCCGCTCCTGCGGCCAAGCTGGAACCGGTCGTGGTGAAGCTGGAGGCCGAGCGTGAACCCGCGCATGTCGCCCAGGAACCACGGGTCATCAAGGTCGAACCCACGCCCGCCGCGAGCCCGGCCCCCGCGCCCGCCCCTGATCTGGGAAGCGCCGGCCTGGAATTGGTGGAAACCCACCACGCCCCGGTGGTCGAAGTCGCCGACGAAGCCGCCGCTCCTTCGCGGCGCCGCCGCAACCGCAATCGCGGCGCATCCGCGCCGGCGGAAGCGATGGTGATGGTGGAAACCAGCAACGAAAAAGCCGCCACGCCGGAGCAGGCTCAATCCACTCCGGGCGAGTGGGGCCCCCCCTCCAACCCGCGTCGTCGCGCCCGCCCGCAACACGAGGAACAGTCTGCGGAAGCGCTGGTGATGGTGGAGACCCGCCCTGGCGGCGAGGACAAGGCGGCCTGATCCCTCACGCCGTTCGCGCCAATGAAAAAAGCCGGCTCGCGCCGGCTTTTTTCATTGGCGGCCCGCTTCCCGCAGAGGCGAACGGGCGCGTGAGCCGAAAACTAGTCGTTGTCGCGCGCGATTTCCGCCAGCAGCCCATCCGCCGCGTCTTCCACCATGTCCAGCACTTGTTCAAACCCCTTGCCGCCGCCGTAGTAAGGATCCGGCACGTTGAGATTGGGAAAGCGGCGGCTGAATGCCAGGTACAGCTTCACCTTGTGCACATATTGTTCCGGGCAGCGTTGTTGCAGGTTGGCGAGGTTGTCGCGATCCATCGCCAAAATGTAGTCGAACGTCGCGAAATCCTGGTTGCTAACCTGGCGACCACGTAGCGCGGAGAGGTCATAGCCGCGCCCCAGCGCGGTTTTCTGCGCCCGCGCATCCGGCGGGCTGCCTACGTGATAGTCGTGGGTGCCGGCGGAGTCGATGTGCAGCCGATGTGTCAGGCCGGCTGCTTCCGCCTTGCGCTGGAGCACACCCTCGGCGGTGGGGGAACGGCAGATATTGCCCATGCAGACCATGAGTATGGAGGTTTGTTTCATGTGGGTTACGCTTCTGGAGTTGGACTTGGGAACGGGGGTTTTCGCGGTCGAGCTGTATTGGGATCTGTGGGGTCGCGCCGCAAGTGGACGCTCCTACAAGAGCGTGGAGGTAGGAGTGTCCGCTTGCGGCGCGAGAATCGGGTGATGCCGGATCAACTCCACAAATCCGCCAGCGAAAACTCGACCGCATCAAAAGGTGCCACCCGCACCGGCGCGTCGTCCTGAAGGGTGGCGATCAGCAGCCAGCGCGATTCACGCAATTCGAACGCTTCCAGGGTATGTGCCTCCGGATCGACCAGCCAGGCGTGCACCACGCCGTATTTCGCATAGAGCGGCAACTTGACGAATCGGTCCTTGCGCGTGGTACTGGGCGACAGGATTTCGCAGATCCAGTCTGGCACCACCTCGAAGCGATGGCCATCCGGCACCTCTGGCATGCGTTCGCGGCGCCAGCCGGCCAGGTCGGGGACGGCGACTTCGGTATCGCGTATGAAATGGATTTCCGGTTCGTCGATGATCCACCAGCCGCCGGGGCCGCCACGGCCGAAGTTGAAGGGGGGGCTGAGATCGGCGCCCAGCGCGCTTCCGGCGACACCATGCCGCCCGCTGGGACGGGGCATGGTGTGGAGTTGGCCGGAAAGGATTTCTCCGGTCACCCCTTCCGGCAGGTCACACAGTTCGTCGTACAGGGTGGGCTGGTAGGCGAGGTTGGCGTTCATCATCGGCTCCTTGCGAGGGTTCCAAGATTACTCATCATGCTCTTCCACGCCAAACAACTGTTTCTTCAAGGTGTGTAGCTTGTCGCGCAGTTCCGCCGCCTGCTCGAATTCCAGGTTTTTCGCGGCGGCGAGCATGTCTTTCTCCAGGCGTTTGATTTCCTTCGCCAGGTCTTTCTCGCTCATGACTTCGTACTTGGCGCGGTTTTGCGCGGCCTTCAACTCCTGGTTGGCGGCTTCCGGGTTGTAGATGCCGTCGATGATGTCCTTGATCCGCTTGACCACGCCCTTGGGGGTGATGCCGTTGGCCAGGTTGAAGGCGATCTGCTTGGTTCGACGTCGGTCGGTTTCGTCGATGGCGCGACGCATGGAATCGGTGATGCGGTCGGCGTAGAGAATCGCGGTGCCATTGAGGTGGCGCGCGGCGCGGCCGATGGTCTGGATCAGGGAGCGTTCGGAGCGCAGGAAACCTTCCTTGTCGGCGTCGAGGATGGCGACCAGCGACACCTCGGGGATGTCCAGGCCCTCGCGCAACAGGTTGATGCCGATCAGCACGTCGAACACGCCGAGGCGCAGGTCGCGGATGATTTCCACCCGTTCCACGGTGTCGATGTCCGAGTGCAGATAGCGCACGCGGATGCCGTGTTCGGACAGGTATTCGGTGAGTTGCTCCGACATGCGCTTGGTCAGTGTGGTGGCCATGACCCGCTCGCCGCGCGCGGTGCGCTCGTTGATGGCGGACATGAGGTCGTCCACCTGGGTGCCGACCGGGCGGATTTCGATGATCGGGTCGATCAGTCCGGTGGGGCGCACCACCTGTTCCACCACCTGTTGCTGGTGTTCCTTCTCGTAGGTGCTGGGGGTGGCGGAGACGAACACGGTCTGACGCATGATGGTCTCGAACTCGTCGAACCGGAGCGGCCGGTTGTCCAGGGCCGAGGGCAAGCGGAAACCGTAATCGACCAGGTTTTCCTTGCGTGCGCGGTCGCCCTTGAACATGCCGCCCACCTGCGGCACGGTGACGTGTGATTCGTCGATGAACATCACGGCATTGGGCGGCAGGTAGTCGATAAGGGTCGGCGGCGGGTCGCCGGGGTTGCGCCCGGACAGATGCCGCGAGTAGTTCTCGATGCCCTTGCAGAAGCCGAGTTCGGCGAGCAGTTCGAGGTCGAAGCGGGTGCGTTGCTCGATCCGCTGCGCTTCCACCAGTTTGTTGTTTTTATTGAAGAACTCCAGGCGATCCGCCAGTTCCAGTTTGATCTTGTCCACCGCCTTCAACACCACGTCGCGCGGCGTGACGTAATGACTGGACGGGTAGACGGTGAAGCGCGCGGCCTTGTGCATCACCTGGCCGGTGAGCGGGTCGAACAGGCTGATGCTTTCCACCTCGTCGTCGAACAGCGAGACGCGCACGGCGGTTTCCGCGTGTTCCGCCGGGAAGATGTCGATCACGTCGCCCTTCACCCGGAACACGCCGCGCTTGAATTCCATCTCATTGCGCGTGTATTGCATCTCGGTGAGGCGGCGGAGTATCGCCCGCTGCTCGATGCGTTCGCCCTGGCGCAGGTGCAGGATCATGCCGTGGTAATCGACCGGGTCACCGATGCCGTAGATGGCCGAGACGGTGGCGACGATCACGCAGTCCTCGCGTTCCAGCAGCGCCTTGGTGGCGGAGAGCCGCATCTGCTCGATGTGCTCGTTGATGCTGGAATCCTTCTCGATGAACAGGTCGCGCGAGGGCACGTAGGCCTCGGGCTGGTAGTAGTCGTAATAGGAGACGAAGTATTCGACCGCGTTGTCCGGGAAGAACTCGCGGAACTCGGAATACAACTGCGCCGCCAGCGTCTTGTTCGGCGCCATCACGAAGGCCGGTCGCCCCAGGCGGGCGATCACGTTGGCCATGGTGTAGGTCTTGCCCGAGCCGGTCACCCCGAGCAGGGTCTGGAAGCGCAGGCCGTCGTCCATGCCGCGTACCAGTTGCTCGATCGCAACAGGTTGATCGCCGGCCGGTGGGAACGGTTGATGCAGTGCAAAAGGGCTATTGGGATAAGTAATCGCCAAGTTAGAATCCGCGCGCTCAAAATCAGGCAATCCTAGCATTCCAGTGCAACCCGCCGTGTTGCAATCCAGTAGGGGCTCAATCGTGGAACTCTCCCACCGCGTTCAGAACATCAAACCCTCGCCGACCCTGGCGGTCTCCGCGCGTGCCGCGAAACTCAAGGCCGAGGGGCGCGACATCATCGGCCTCGGCGTCGGCGAACCCGATTTCGACACCCCCCAGCACATCAAGGACGCGGCCATCGCCGCCATCCACGCCGGCTTCACCAAATACACCGCCGTCGGCGGCACCCCCAGCCTGAAGAAAGCGGTCATCGCCAAATTCAAGCGGGAAAACGGCCTCGACTACCAGGCCAGCCAGATTCTGGTGTCCTGCGGCGGCAAGCAGAGTTTCTACAATCTGGCCCAGGCGTTCATCAACCCGGGCGACGAAGTCATCATCCCGGCGCCTTACTGGGTGTCCTACCCGGACATGGTGATTCTGGCCGATGGCGTGCCGGTCATCATCGACGCCGGCATCGAACAGGGTTTCAAGATCACGCCGGCGCAACTGGAGGCGGCGATCACCCCGAAGACCAAAATGCTGGTCATCAACAGCCCCTCCAACCCCAGCGGCGCCGTCTACAGCAAGGACGAACTCGCCGCTCTGGGCGAAGTGCTGCGCCGCCACCCGCGCGTGCTGATCGCCAGCGACGACATGTACGAGCACATCCTGATGGCGGATGGCGCCTACAGCAACCTGCTCAACGCCTGCCCGGATCTGGTTGACCGCACCCTGGTGCTCAACGGCGTCTCCAAGGCCTACGCCATGACCGGCTGGCGCATCGGCTACGCCGCCGGCCCGGCCGCGATCATCGCCGCGATGGAAAACATCCAGTCGCAAAGCACTTCCAACCCCACCTCCATCTCGCAAGTGGCGGCGGAAATGGCGCTCAACGGTGACCAGTCCTGTATCGCCCCCATGCTCGCCGCCTTCCGCGAGCGCCACCGCTACGTGGTCGATGCCCTCAACGCCATTCCCGGCGTCAGTTGCGTGGACAGCGGCGGCGCCTTCTATGCCTTCCCCGACGTCAGCGCCGCCATCGCCAAGTTGCACGCCGCAGGCAAGCTCAATGAAGCCACCGATATGGCCCTGACCGAGCGCCTGCTGGAGTTTGGTGTCGCCCTGGTGCCAGGCTCCGCTTTCGGCAGCGAGGGCTGCATCCGCATCTCCTTCGCCACCTCGATGGACAACCTGAAAAAGGCCATCGAACGCATCGCCCAGGCCCTCGCCTGAACGCGAAATAACGGGTGAAACCCCGCCCTGGATATTGACCGGAAGCCGCACCCTCCGTATTATCGCGGCCTCTCAATTCCCCGATAGCTCAGTTGGTAGAGCAACGGACTGTTAATCCGTGTGTCCCTGGTTCGAGCCCAGGTCGGGGAGCCAAAAACAAGGGCTTACAGCGATGTAAGCCCTTTCGCATTTCCAGCGTGTCAACAAACTGTCAACCGCGCCAACGGGTTCAGGTTGACCGCCTCTTGCAAGTGGTCTGGCGCCGGCGCTTGCTACCTCAAAACAGCATAAAACGGCCTTATGTATTACGCCGCTTCCATATCCTTTTTTCTCGGCCTTCCACCCAGTTTCCCGTTCTGCCTCGCGGCCGACGATTCCCAAGTCCGACGCTAGTCGCTACCGACCCGCGCGCTCCCACCCCGCAGTGCTTCCCACAAGCCGACGTGGTTCAGCAGGATGTCCTTCATGCCGTTTTGCACGGTGCTGGAATTCAGCGCCTGGGTACTCATGGCGTTGTGTGCATCGAGTGCACCCATGATCGCGTTCAGCAGTTCGGTTTTCAGGTCCGGGGAGTTGGCGAACTGTTCCTTGCTGTTGTTCGCGGCCTGTTGTCGCAGGGTTGCCGACTCCAGCAGCTTGCCCTTGATGACGTGGTTGACATAAACCAGTTGATCCTGGTCCGTGGTTTCGCCGCCGAACAGCTCGTTCAGTTTCTCGATCAGCTCACCCATGTAAACGCTGGTTTTCTCCTGCACGCTGCCGCTGCCGGCTTCGGTAATCGGCGGCAACAGCGGCTTGTCCCCATCGCCCAGCGGCATCGCCTGTTTGCCGAGGGGCTTCAGGTGGTGATGGGTCAGCACCACTTTCGAGAGGTCGATGCCTTCGCGCTCGCGGCCGAACTCCAGCAGCGGCAGCAGGCGCTTGTAGAAAAGGGCGCGCTTCTCGATGGCGGTGTTGCCGTAATCGAAAATTTGCGACAGGAAGGTGTACAGCCGGAGGTACGCGCCCATGTCGCCCTTGAACAGGATCAGCGCATTCAGCTCGTCTTGCGCGCTCTTGCTGGCCGCCGCGTCGTTCTTCCCGGTTGCGGCTATGAGCGCGTCCTGGCCGGCCTTGTAACGTTTCATCAGGCGATCCCGCACCGGTTCCAGCGCGGCCACCAGTTCGCTTTGCTTCGCGTTCGGATTCAGTTCCACCGCCACCACACGGTCCACCTCGAAGTCGTCGTAATGTCCGGCGGCGTCCAGCTTGGCGCGCAGGTCATAGACCAGGTGCGGGTCGGTGGTCGCCGCGAGTTCGGCGGTGGTGTGGTAGGTCTTGAACGCGGCCAGCACTTCGGCGCTGTCGTTGACGAAATCCAGCACGTAAGTCGTGTCCTTGCCCGGATGGGCGCGGTTCAGGCGGGACAGCGTCTGCACCGCCTGGATGCCGGCCAGGCGTTTGTCCACGTACATGCCGCACAGCAGCGGCTGATCGAAGCCGGTCTGGAACTTGTTCGCCACCAGCAGGATTTGATACTCGTCGCCCTTGAACGCTTCGCGGATGTCGCGGCCTTTCAGG